>JAWKQD010000001.1:0-252106 GCA_041390285.1 Thermodesulfobacteriota bacterium
GCCGTATTCAAAACCTATGCATGCGTTTTCGGTAAGAGGGCTGTTATATATTTCGAATGCCGCTTTGGCTTGCGGAAAACTTTGAAGCGGTGTGTAGGACGTGCCCTTTTCGAAATCGTAAAGGACCGCGTGCCTGTGGCTGAACGTCCCGCGCTCGCTGTCCTGGCCGGTGAAGCGTATGGATGTGCCGTCCGCGAGTATCGTCGCGAGGGCAAGATCTTCGGCCGCCGCCCAGTCAATGGTCTTTTCGTCTATGTTCTCGAGGGCAGCTTCCCTTCTTTCCCTGGCTTTTCTGAGCTTCGAATTGATCGTAAAATCCTCGGGGAGGCTCATGAGAGCCGAGTTTATGCTCCTTAGCTCTTCCATGGGAACGGCCGTTTTTATCTTCTGGGCCGCGCCTGCCGGGGGCTTCTCTGCGAGCATCTCTTCGGGTATGTCTTCGGGCGTGAGGGACTCGAAATCGCTGTGAAGCGCTTCGTTGTACCTGGTTACAATCTCCTCTGCCTCGTCCGCGGTTAAGATTTTCCTTTCTACAAGCTTGGACGCCCAGACCTCTCTGACCGTCGGATGATTGTCTATTATCTTGTACATCTGGGGCTGTGTGAATGCCGGCTCGTCCGCCTCGTTGTGCCCGTGGCGCCTGTATCCGACAAGGTCTATCAGGAAGTCCTTGTGGAAACGGGCCTTGTAGGCGAAAGCGAGACGCGCGCATTCGATGCACGCCTCGGGGTCGTCGGCGTTAACGTGGACTACCGGAATATCGAAGCCCTTTGCTAGGTCGCTCGCGTATATCGTGCTCCTGCTGTTCTCTGGGAGCGCGGTATAACCGAGCTGGTTGTTCGTTATCACGTGTATGGTGCCGCCGGTGTGGTATCCCTCGAGGCCGCAGAGGTTAAGCGTCTCTGATACGATGCCCTGGCCGGGGAACGCGGCGTCGCCGTGCACGAGTATCGGGAGCGAAGCGTTCGGGTCGAACTCGGGCTTTCCGGGTTTGTTTACGGACGTACCCGCCGCCCTCGCCATGCCCTCGACCACCGGGTTTACCGATTCCAGGTGGCTCGGGTTCGGCGACAGTATTATCTGCATATCTATGGCCCTGCCGTTTTTCACAGCGTGACGCGCGCCTTCGTGGTATTTTACGTCTCCCGTCCATCCCATGAAGTCGCGGAAGTCCCTCTGGAGTATCGGGTCCCTGAATTTTATAAGGGTTCCTCTATAGCTCTTGTTGAGCACGTGGTGCATAACGTTGAGCCTGCCCCTGTGGGCCATGCCGAGGAGGATGTTGTGAATGCCCGATTCGGCCGAGAGACCGACTATTTCGTTCAGTATTGGTACGAGCATGTCCACGCCTTCGATCGAGAAGCGGAACTTGCCCGGAAATATACGGTGGAGGAAACGCTCGAGAACCTCGACCTGCGTCAGGCTTTCGAGGAGCTGTTTTTCGTTAATAGGATCCTTCGGGGGCCTTAACGAGCCCGACTCGGCCACTTCCCTCAGCCACCTTCTCTCTTCGAGAGAATTAATGTGGTAATAATCGAATCCTATCGTCGAGGAATATACCGAGCGAAGGCCCTGTATCGCCTCGAGCGCGTTTGCGGCCCTGTCTGCTATAGGGCTGTCGATGATGCTCGCCGGCAGGCTGCGGAGGTCATCCTCCGTTACACCATGGGTCGCCGTATCGAGTGCCGGGTCGCCCGTAGGGGTGCTCCCGAGCGGGTCGATTTTAGCCGCGAGATGGCCGAAAACCCTTATCGCCTGGGCAAGGTTGACCGCACCGACAATCTTCTGAATGTCGTGGCCCGCGGCTGCGGACTGACGGCCGTCGCCTACCTCCGGACGCATTTTGTCAAAAATTGTTCTCGTGGTTGAATCGACTGAATCCGGATCCTTAAGATAACGCTCGTAGAGGTCAAGTACGTAACCCGAGTTGGGTCCGTGAAAAATGTGCGAAATATCCATATATTTCCCTATTCAATCAATAGTGTTTATTTCTAAACGGATTGGCTTAAATGCCTCAAATTTCGGATAGTATATTAGCATATTAATGCAAATGCCGCAATCCAGCCGTGCCTAAAATTATAGCAATTTTAAGCTTTTGTGTTGCATTCGGACGCCACGGCACAGAACTTTGTAACGTCCCCCGCCAATTTGGATAGGGGAAGTGGAAAATCCCGCTCTTTTGCCTCTTGTCCAAGCGCCCGATATAAGGCCCCGGGCGTAGCCATCTCCGCCGATAATCTTTAAGTATATACTGCTCTCCGGCAAGTAGAAGACGAAGAATGCCGGTTTTGAAAAATAACACTCATTCGGCGCCGCCGGCAGTATTATGAGTGTAGAGCCGGAAGGCATGAATTTGAGTTTGGAATAGGATTCGGCGGCGGTTATTCTAGTAGTTTCCGTAATGGAGCGTGCGCCCCTTGAATACGGCGGGGGCCCGGAATTTCGACCCATATGGTTTACGTCCACAATCTAACCAAGAGGTATGGCAACCTGACCGCTGTGGAGAATCTTTCCTTTCAGCTCGAAGGGGGGGGACGTGCTGGTTTTCTCGGCCCGAACGGCGCGGGCAAGACGACGACCATGCGCATCATTACGGGATACATGCCGCCAACGAAGGGGACGGTCCACATAGATGGCATCGACATCTTCGACGAGCCGCTCCAGGCAAAGCGCGTGATCGGATATCTGCCCGAGAATCCCCCGCTCTATAACGACATGACCGTGATGGAATATCTATCCTTCGTCGCCGATATAAAGAAGGTCGGCCGGAAGGAAAAGAAGAGCCGGATTATTTACGTGATGGAAAGCTGCAGGGCTTTCGGATGTCAGGCGGAGAATAATCGGCCACCTTTCGAAGGGATACAGGCAGCGCGTCGGCATAGCGCAGGCTTTGGTGAATAACCCCTCGGTTCTTATACTGGACGAGCCCACTATCGGGCTCGACCCGAGGCAGATAATAGAGATAAGGGATCTCATCAAGAGCCTTTCCGGCGACAGGACCGTTATATTAAGCACCCATTCTGCCCGAAGTGACCATGATATGCAGCAAGGTGATTATCATCAACCACGGGAAAATAGTTTTGGAAGAATCCCTCCAGAGGCTCTCCGAGGATATGAGGAACGCCGAGAGCATACTACTCAGGACCAGGCAGAACGGGGAGGGAGTGGTGGAAAAGATCTACGCGCTCGGGAACGTGTCGAGCGTAAAACCGGGAGCGGCCGGGGAGTATATAATCGTCCCGAGAAAAGGGGCCGAGGTAAGGGAAGAGATATCGAGGCTCGCGGTCGAGAACGACTGGGGGCTTTTGGAGCTTCGGCCTGTCGTCAACACGCTGGAAGAGGTGTTTCTAAAAGTCATATCGTCTGAAGGGAATTAAATGAGTGCATTTTACCCCGTACTAAAAAGGAGCTGAGGTCGTATTTCGCGTCCCCGCTGGCATATATCATACTCGTGGTCTTTCAGGTCATTTCGGCAAAGTTCTTTTTCCTGTATCTCCAGGGATTTTTGCAGTTTCAGCTCGATCCGAGCTATCAGCTCCAGACGGGGGACCTTAACCTCAATAACCTCGTGATACTCCCTTACTTCGGGACAATCAGCATCGTCCTTTTGCTCATAGTGCCGCTTATTACGATGCGTCTGATCGCGGACGAGAAGAAAAACTACACTGCGGAGCTTCTCTTCACCTCGCCCTACACCTAAGAACGATGAGTGCTCGGGAAATTCGCCGCGGCTCTCATACTTCTAATAATGATGCTGGTCCTTCGTCGATAAACGTGTTCGTGCTCATGGTCCACGGGAATCCGGACCTGGGGGCCGTGCTTTCGGGTTACATCGGGCTATTCCTTTTGGGGGCGTCGTTCCTTTCCATTGGAATATTCGCGTCGTCGCTTACGGACAATCAGCTGATCGCCGCCGTAATCAGCTTCGGCGTTCTTCTCGTGCTCTGGCTCGTAGGCGCGCTGTCCGACGCCGAGAGCAGCATTCTCGGTACCTTTCCGTAATCAACCACTTTGAAGATTTCCGGGAAGGGAATAATCGACTTAAGGACGTCGTCTACTATATATCGCTTATCTTCCTAGGCCTTTTCTCACGTACTCTGCCCTCCGAATCGGAGAGGTGGAGATGAAGAGAAGGCGCCTCATCTATGGAACGAACGCGCAGCTCTCGATACTGAGCGTCTGCGGAATACTACTACTGTAAACTACATCTTCTTCAGGACCGATATCAGAATCGACATGACGGATTCCAAGCTGTATACCGTCTCCGAGCATACGACTGCCGTCATAGACAATATTGACGGCGACATAGAGGTCATAGCGTTTTTCAAGGACGTCGGGGTCGATAAGGGCGAGTTTCAGGATCTTATAAAGGAATACACCAGGCGGTCGGGGAAGATAAATGTGAGGTCCGTGAATCCCGATAAGGAGCCCGGAATAGCCAAGAAGTATGACATTAAAGAATACGGCACCGTCGTCATGGCCGACGAAGAGCAGACCATAAAATTAAGGCTTGCGGATCACATCTCGGGCGGCATTCTGAAAAGCTCCGAGAAGACATAACGAACGCAATATTCAAGCTCAACAGGAAGGTAGACAAAACAGTTTATTTCATGACCGGGCCGGCGAGCGCGACGTAAACGACGACATAGAGCCCGAGGGGCTCGGCGTTTGAGAAAGGCGCTCGAGGACGAAGGATATAAAGTGAAGGAGTTCATGCTCCTTCGCGGGATGGAATCCCGGAGGACAATTCAGTTCTTCTCGTTGCCGCGCCGAAGCAGTCCTTTTCATTAAGGAAATCGGCATTCTGAAGGGTTATCTCGACAAAGGCGGTAAGGCGATATTCCTGATAGAGCTGCGGCTCGGAGATAGCGGGGCTCCTTAAAGGATACGGTTTCAAGATAAGGGACGATATAATCGTCGACCCGAGCTCGAAGCTCGAAGGCGGGGGCGACATAGCGCCTATAGTCGCGCAGTACGCCCACCACGACATTACGGAGGGGTTTCGGTTCGCTACTATATTCCCGTACTCACGAAGCATAGACGTAGCCGAAGAAGACATCGATACAGCGGTTCTGGCTAACACGGGAGAGTACAGCTGGTCCGAGACGAATTTCGAGCTCTTCGACCAGGGCGTTGCCCAGCAGGAGGATAACGACATGGCGGGGCCGCTGGGCGTGGCTGCAGTGGTGGAGAACGAAGAGAACAAGTCCCGCGTGGCGGTCTTCGGGAGCGTGGATTTCGTATCGAACATATTCATCGACTTTTCGGGAAACAGGGACCTCTTCCTAAACACCGTGAACTGGGTTTCCGGGGACGAGAACCTGATATCCATAAGACCCAAGTCGGGTCAGGTCGGCAAGCTCGCCATAACGAACAAGCAGACGAACGTAATATTCTTTTTCACTGTAATTATGATTCCGGCTGTTATATTCTTTTCCGGTATAGCGATATGGTGGAAGAGAAAGAGGCTTTAGCGGAGGGGAGGTCTCTTCGGCCCGGGGAAATTACGGTAACGAAAGGGTCAAATTGGGAAAGTATTTAAGAAAATTTTCGGGCACTCTGGTTGCCCTCGTAATATTCGCGATACTCCTGGGAGGCGTCCTCTACTACGACTCTCAAAAAAAGGCGTCGGAAGCGCCGCCCCCTGAAAGGGTCTTCCCCGGCGTAAAGCCCGACGATATTCAAGCTATAAAAATAGTCTATCCCGAGGAAAAGCTCTCTTTAGAAAAAGCGGACGGGGAGTGGTACGTAGTACATGACGGAAAGAGGCGCGGGGCCGATGCCGACATGGTTCAGGACATCGTAAAAGACCTGACCGAAATGGAGGCCGACAGGGTGGTATCGACCGACGAGACCGACCTCGACGAATTCGGCTTCATCAAATCCAAAAGGGAATTCACCGTGGTGACGAAAGAGTTCGATTACCCGGTCATAATAGGCGAGAAGAGCCCGGTAGGATCGGGCATTTACATCTACGACCTGGGTGAGGGTCGGGTAATACTCGTAAAGGACCATTACCTGTGGGGGATTTTGAACGGGAGCCCCGACGGTTTCAGGGACAGGGCGGTCACCGGCTTCGACAGCAGCGCCGTGGACAGGATAGTGGTGAGGGCGGGGGCGTTCAGCGTCGAGCTCAGAAAGGAGGGTGGTATTTGGGTGCAGTCGGGCGCGGAATCGCCGAAGCCTGTAGACCAGAAGAAGGTAGCCGAGCTACTCAATTCTTTTACGAAGCTAAAGGCCTCGGAATTCGTTGCGGACGAGCCCGGGGATCTCTCGGAATACGGCCTCGAACAGCCAGTGGCGGAGGCCGGGTTTTTCGGAGAAGGGGTATCTGAGACTGTCTTCTTCGGAAAGAGGATGGACGAGGATAATTTTTACGTCATGACTTCGGAAGGGGAGGCCGTCTATGCCGTCCCCAAGGAGCACTTCGGGACACTGCCCAAGAATCTCGATCAGATAGCTGTGTTGAAGCCCCCCAAGTAACGCGCCGGCCAGCGGGCTTTCCTACTTCTTTTTTTCCTTTACGTCGAGCTTTATTCCGAGCTCTAAGAGCTGCGCCGTATCGACGGGGGAGGGGGCTTCCGTCAGCGGGCACGCGCCCTTCTGCGTTTTCGGGAACGCGATAACGTCCCTTATGGAATCAGCCCCGGAGATGAGCATCACTATCCTGTCGAGGCCGAGCGCGATGCCGCCGTGGGGAGGCGCGCCGAATTCGAGCGCTTCGAGGAGGAACCCGAATTTCCCCCGCGCCTCTTCGTCCGTAAGGCCTATGGCTTTAAAGAGCTTCTCCTGTACGTCCTTACGGTAGATCCTTATGCTTCCGCCGCCTATTTCGACGCCGTTTAGGACAACGTCGTACGCCCTCGAACGGATGCCGCCCTTGTCGGACTCGTCCAGGAGATGAATGTCTTCTTCCTTTGGCGAGGTGAACGGATGATGCATTGCGACGTAGCGTTTTTCCACGGGGTCGTAATCGAGGAGCGGGAACTCCTCGACCCAGAGGAAGTTAAACTTCCCGTGGTCGATGAGACCCAGCTTCTCTCCGAGCTCGAGCCTTATGTGCGAGAGCACCATGTTGACTATGTGCGGGGTGTCGGCGGCGAAAAATACGATGTCGCCGTCGCCCAGCTGAAGCGCGTTTTTAAGGTCTTCTTTTTCCTTGTCGCTGAAGAATTTTATGATGGGGGACTGCCATTCTTCGCCGGAGACGCGGATCCACGCGAGGCCCTTGGCCCCGAGGGACTTTGCCGTCTCGCCGAGGTCGTCGATTTCCTTTCTCGAAGGTCCCCGGCCCTTCCCTTAAGGTTGAGCGCCTTGATAATGCCGCCCTTTTTAGGGCGCCGCTGAATACCTGGAACTCGGAGTCCTTGAATATCGCAGATATGTCTTCGAGCTCGAGGCCGAATCTCGTGTCCGGCTTGTCGGAGCCGTACCTGAGC
Organism: Thermodesulfobacteriota bacterium; assembly: GCA_041390285.1. Lineage (GTDB taxonomy): Bacteria > Desulfobacterota_D > UBA1144 > Nemesobacterales > UBA2774 > JADLGH01. The sequence continues at coordinate 7,440 of JAWKQD010000001.1, forward strand.
ATAGCCTCGTCGTATTTCATCCTCGGGAACGGGGTTTCGATTTCGATGCCGGCAGCTTCGGAGAATATGGACTTCAGTATTCCCTCGACGACGTTCATTATGTCGCCTTCCCTAACGAACGACATTTCAAGGTCTATCTGCGTGAATTCGGGCTGGCGGTCGGCCCGGAGGTCTTCGTCGCGGAAACAGCGCACTATCTGGTAGTAGCGGTCGAAGCCCGAGACCATGAGGGTCTGTTTCAGGAGCTGAGGCGACTGGGGAGCGCATAGAACTCGCCGGGGTTGAGCCTGCTCGGAACGAGAAAGTCCCTGCGCCCTCGGGAGTGGAGCGCGTGAGGTACGGCGTTTCGATTTCCAAGAATCCTGCGGCGTTAAGGAAATTCCTCGTCGCGGAGACTGTCTTGTGGCGCGTTATGATGTTGTCCCTCATGAAGGGGCGCCTGAGGTCGAGGTATCTGTGCCTTAGCCTGAGGAGCTCATCTACATTAATGTCGTCTTCGATGAGAAATGGGATAACCTTCGACGTATTGAGTATTCTGACTTCCTCGGCAACGACCTCTACCTCGCCGCTCGGGAGGTTCTTGTTTACGGTTTCCGGGGAGCGGTTCGTAACCTTGCCGCGGACGGCCAGGACCCATTCGTCCCTGAGCGCGCCTGCCTTTTCGTGAACGTCCCCGCTTACCTGCGGGCTGAATACGACCTGGACGAGGCCTTCCCTGTCCCTGAGGTCTATGAATATCACGCCGCCGTGGTCTCTGTTCGACTGCACCCATCCCATAAGCACGACGTCGCGGCCGATGTCCTCTGCACGTAAATCCCCACAGTAATCGGTCCTGGTCCAGTCTCCCAGATGTTCAAGCATGTTCGTTAGGCTCCTTTGTGTCTAATTATCCCACAGAAGCGAAAATCTTAACCTTTGATTTCGATTTGGCAATATGACCGTCCCGGCGGTGTAACAATTTCTGACTGTCCTTTGGGCAAACACTTTGGGAAGATGAAAATATTTAAGGATGACGAACAGATGGAAATTGGCCGTGCCGGCGAGTATCATGGTAAGAATTACGGGCCTGAACGGCCCGGCTCGGCCTCATGGTGAATACGAAGACGACTTTGGAAAATCTGCGAGTATCCGACTTTATAAAGGGGAACTATCTCATTCTCCTGATTTTCGTTGCCGGTTTTGCGCTCAGGCTTTATACCATAGGCTCGGAAAGCATATGGTATGACGAGGCTATATCAGTCGCCGTCGCGAAGCTCGGATTCGTAGAGCATCTTCGCTGGATAACCGAGGTCGATGACAACAACCCGCCCCTTTATTACACGTTTCTCCATCTGTGGGTTCAGGTTTTCGGGGATTCCGAGGCCTCGGTGAGGATGCCTTCGGCCATATTCGGCTCGCTCTCGATTCTCGTGATTTACGCCCTCGGTAAGCTCCTGTTCGATAAAAAAACGGGGCTCGTGGCGGCGGCAATTCTAGCCGTCTCCATTTTTAATATAATGTTTTCGCAAGAGGCCCGGGCCTATAGCCTTATGGCCTTTCTCGCGCTACTGTCCTTTTACTACCTCGTTCGGATGACTATGTCGGACAAGCGCATATACGCCGCTGCATACGTCGTTTCGAGCGTTTGCCTCGTCTATTCGCACTACTACGGTATATTCGTGCTTATCGGGCAGAACATCTGGTTTTTTACGATGCTCTTATTTAAGAGGAGGGCGGGGGCGCTCAGGCTTTCGAAATGGATCTTTCTTCAGGTCGTTGTCGCCCTTCTTTTCCTTCCGTGCTCGTATCTGCTTATCAGGAACACGGCCGCCATACAGAAGGGTTCTGGATATCGGAGCCGGGATTCCGGGATATAGTCGGTTATTTCAGGCTCTACGCGGGGACGTATTTTCTCCTGTGGTTGTCTTTGTTCTTCATATTTCTTTCAATCGTCGGACCTCGTCTGGCAAAGCGTGTGAAAATACCGGAAAGGTTTTTCGGCGGGGAGATTACAACCCCGAGGAGTCCCGAATCCCCTACGGCTGGAGGATATATCTTTTAGTTGCATGGATTATCGCGGTCGTGTTCGTGCCTTTGGTAATATCACACATATCGTCGCCGATATTGATCTACAGGTACACGATAGCGTCGGCCCCGGCGTTTTATATCCTGACGGCGCGGGGAATCAGCGGCCTAAGGGTGAATGTCGCCATTGTGCTTATAGTGGCTCTTATGGCGGGGCTTTCCTTCCCGGGCCTTAAAAGATACTATGTTGAAGCGGAAAAGTACGATTGGCGCGAGGCTATGAAGTACATACAGGAAGAAGCCGTGCCGGGGGATTTCGTAGTCACCTATCCGAGTTTCGAAGTGGAGCCGGCGGCGTATTACATGAAGAGGGGCGACGTAAAGGTGGCGAAATACTCGGATGATATCTATTCGTATAAGGGCTTCGGTGACAATAATATCTGGCTGGTCGTATCGAGCCATAGAGGGCTCGAGAAGAACGTGGTAAAGATCAAAATGGCGTCCCGGTTCAGTTTCGTAGCCGAAAAGGAGTACAAGGGGCTCCATATCTATCAATTCAGGGAAGTAAACCGGTAAGTGTAGATCACGGAAAGATATTTTATAGAGGAAGGAAGCATTGCCATGAATGATGAAACGGATTTTCGCTCGGGGTTTATATCGATTGTCGGGAGGCCGAACGTCGGGAAATCGACGCTCGTAAACGCCGTCGTCGGCGAGAAGATCGCCGCCGTCTCGGACAAACCCAACACCACGAGGAACAGAATACTCGGCATAAGGAACCTCCCCGACGCGCAGTTCATATTCCTCGACACCCCGGGCATACACAAGGCGCGCGGGAAGCTCGGAAAGGCTATGGTGCAGACGGCGATGTCGGCCGTCAGGGAAGCCGACGTGATACTCATGATGGTCGAGGTGAAAGAGCCGTTCGGGAAAGGGGACACCTTTATAATAGAGAGCCTTCCGAAGCCTGCGATACTGCTCGTCAACAAAATCGACAAGATAAAAAAGGGCGAGCTGCTTCCTATCCTGAACCAGGCGCGGAAGTTCGAGAGCAAGTTCCTCGAAATCATCCCTATTTCCGCCGCCACGGCCGACGGTATTCCGGAGCTCCTGACAGCCATAAGGAACCGCCTCCCCGAGGGGCCGAAGTATTTCCCGGATGATATGATAACGGATCAGCCCGAGAGGTTCCTCGCGGCCGAGCTCATAAGGGAGAAGATATTCAACCTTACCCAGCAGGAGATCCCCTACAAGACTGCTGTGTCGATAGAAGAGTTCAAGGACATTCCCGAAAAGAAGATCGTCCATATATCGGCCGTTATATACGTAGAGAGGATGAACCATAAGGGGATAATCATCGGGAAGGGCGGGGAGATGCTGAAGGAGATCGGCAGCCTGGCAAGGGCGGATATAGAGAGGATCCTCGGCTCCAAGGTATTTTTAGAGCTCTGGGTCAAGGTGAGCGAGAACTGGACTGACAGGGAAAACCTGATAAGGGATTTCGGATACGGGAGCTGACAGTGCTTCCGGTATCGGCGGCGTATAAGTAGAGGGCGGTAGCATCGGCGCGTAAGCCGAAGCTCATAATCGGTCGGGACGACGACATGCCTGAAAGAAGTCTCATTCAGATTCTTAAAGACGATTATCTCCTTCTTCTCATAGTGCTCCTGGGGCTTGCGCTCAGGATCTACGACCTCGCCGGCGAGAGCGTCTGGTTCGACGAGGCGGTGTCTATATACGTATCGAAGCTCGACTTTATTGAGCAGATAAAGTGGGTCGCCGGACAGAGCAAAGAAGGTAACCCCCGTTTTACTACATGGTGCTTCATCTGTGGGTCCCCTTCTTCGGGGATTCGGAAATCCTTTCCAGATTGCCGTCCGTGATATTCGGCGTCCTTTCCATAATATTCACTTATTCAATCGGCAGGCCTTTCGGTAAAAGGGCGGGTCTCTTCGCGGCGCTTATAATGGCCGTCTCGTTCTTTCAGATAAGGTTTTCGCAGGAGGCCAGGGGCTATACGCTTATGGTTTTCCTCGCGCTTATCTCCTGTTATTCGCTCCTGAGGATGATTTCGGGGTGGAAGCGGCGCTGGGCAGTGGCCTACATTCTGTCGAGCGCTCTTCTGTGTTACACCCATTACTTCGGACTATTTACAATCCTGGCGCAGAATATCTTCTGCTTCACTCTATTCCTGAGGCGGGGCCGCGCGGGAGGGCTCGGGTTTACCCGGTGGATACTCGTGCAGGTTATATTGGGGGTCCTCTACATACCCGGATTCATTCTCCTTGCCGGACGGTTCGCGTCCGTAAGGGAATCTTTCTGGATCCCGGCGCCTCGCTATTGGTACATCTATTATTATTTCAAGAATTACGCGGGCTCGGTCTATATGCTGGCCCTCCTTGCCGGGTTTGCTCTACTGGCAACAGCGAATTCCGAAAAGCTGAGGGGCATTAGAGGACTCAAGGCGCTGATCGCCCCGGCGGACGAAGCCGCGCCGGTCGGGGATATCACGTATGGCGAGAAGGTTTATTTTCTTCTGCTGTGGCTTGCCGTTCCGGTGATGGTGCCGTTCATAATCTCTTTAACCTTCACCCCTATTATGGTGTCCAGGTATGCGATTGTAGCCTCGGTGGGGTTATATCTCCTTTCCTCCGCGGGCATGAGCGCGATAAATAAAAGGCCGGTTCTTTATGCGGTAACTGCGGTGGTTATATTGCTCTCGGCCGCGAAATTGTACATATACTACGGAGGAGTAGAGAAGCATCAGTGGCGGGAGGCGATACAGGAAATAGAGTCCAATGCCCACAGCGGGGATTACGTACTCGTCTACCCGCACTTCGAGGACGTTACGGTTAAATATTATCTCAAGCGGGATGACCTGGAGTTGGTGCCGGTCGGGGGCAGGTTCCCGTCATTTCCCGGTATGCGGACGCACGACGTGTGGTTCATAATGCAGGCGCATACCACGAACAGGCTGAGAACCGTAGAGGGCCTCTCGCCGGAATACGATTTTATATCCGAGAGCCGGTATAAAAGGGTCGATCTCTTCAGGCTTAGAAAGAAGCGGGAGTAAACGCCAGCAGGGTTTTATTTGCCCTTGAATACGGGTTTTCTCTTCTCGGCAAAGGCCTTCTGACCTTCCTTATAGTCGGCGCTTTCCTGCACCCCGAGCGTGAGCTCCCTTAAAAGCGCCTCGTCCTCGGGGCTCATGACAAGGCTCCTCTGCCAGACGTTCGTCATCTCCTTCATCGCCTTCATGGAAAGGGGCGCGTTATCGGCTATTTCCCTCGCGAGGGTGTAGGTGAATTCTTCGAGCTCCTCCGGTTTGACGACGAAATTGACTAGCCCCATAGCCGCCGCCCTTTCGGGGTTTACCGGCCTTCCGGTGAGAAAGAGCTCTTTCGTGTAGCCGGGGCCGATGAGGTTTAGGAACCTCCTTACGCCCCTGTAGGAATAGACGACGCCGAGCTTGGCCGGAGGCATTCCGAAGAGGCAGCCATCAACCGAGATTCTTATGTCGCAGGTGGCTGCGATTTCGAGCCCCGCGCCGAAGGCGTGGCCGTTTATCATCGCAATCACAGGGTAGGGGAACGTCTCAATAGCGTAGATGGCCCTCGGGAGCGGGTTATCGCCCTCAAAGTTCCGTATCATGTCGTCTTCGCGTATGGCCGCTATGTCGTATCCGGACGAGAAGGCGCTTCCCCCGGAGCCGCGTATGACGACGCACCTTATTTTGTCTTCCCGGGCGAGCCTGCCGAAGGCTTCCTCGATCTCGAGAAGCATGGACGGCGTGACCACATTCCGCTTTTGGGGGGTGTTTATAGTTAGCGTGCAGACGGCCCCGCTTTCGTTTACGAGGAGCTCCCGGGTTTCGGTCATCTGGATTTCCGTATTATACTAAATATAATCGGAAGAATAATCGTCCGGCACACGGGCTTTGTCAAATCGGGCCGCCGGACCTGTTCCCCAACTGGAGCAATCCGGATTTATTGGTTATCTTTAGTACTCCATAAAGCCAGGAGAGTGACACGATGCCTCTTTTCGAATATGAGTGCGATAAGTGCTACAACAAATACAACAGCGATATAGACGCGCTTGTGCCGAAGCTAAACAAGACCAATGCGGCCAAGATAATGAAGCAGAATCCGGGGTTCCTGTATATAGAGGTTACGGACGCCGAGACGGGCAAGGAGATTTTCGCGCTCGGCGAGAAGGCGACCAACAGGGGGCCGAGGCGTTTCCGCTTCACGATTAAGAACAAAGTGCTCTACATCGAGCTCAAGAACTTCAGGTTCAGCCACCTTATATATGAAGAGGGGGACGAGAAGGACCTCGAGTGCCCGATCTGCGGGGACAAGGACGTTACGAGGGTTTTCTCGACGTTCAAGGCAATATTCGACGACAAGAGCAAGAGGGCCCCGGGGCCGAAGGACGAGCTCAGGTGGCACCTCGAGAACAAGCAGCAGAAGGACGAGGAAATGAAGAACGACTGGGTTGGGCAGGAACACCTGAACCAGTATTTCAACAGGTAATACCATTAAATACAGGGGGTAGAAATGCCGCTTTTTGAATACGAATGCATCCCATGCAGAAAGAACGTCGAAGATTCTCTAAAACAACTCGGGCAGAAGGTCACGAAGAAGCTCGTGGCCGATCTCGTTAAAAAACACGACAACATCAACCACATCGGCGTGCTCGACCTCGATAACGAAAAGGTGCTGGCCGAGGCCGGAAAGCGCGACAAGAACGCTGTCGATCTGAACTTCTATCTGAACGAAGGGACGATCCTCGTTTTCGTAAACCTTCCGAAGAACTACCGTTTCTCGGAGCTCATATACGTGGACGAAGACGAGAAGAAGGTCGCCTGCCCGTTCTGTAATACGAAGAAGGTGGAGAAGGTGGTTTCGAGCTTTGCCTTTACCAGCGACCTCTCGACGAATATGCCGAAGCCCGACCTCGGGAACCTCCCGCCGTCCGTCAGGAACAGGACCTTTCTCGGTGAGTACATAGAAGAGAAGGACCGTCCGAAGAAAAACCGTTGATTAGATCACGAACCTGCCGGCTGCTCCCGCATGGGTGCGGGGGCAGGCCGATGAAGCGCTTTCTGCCATTGAGGCGCACCTATCCGTCGCTATTCCTGTAAGCCTCGCTAGGCTTTCCGAACCGCCTGCCGAGCTCCTCGAAGATATCCTCGGGCGTTATATCGAAATAAGAAAGCGCTATGAGTGAATGGAACCAGAGGTCGGCCGTTTCGTATATGACCTCCTCCCGGCTTTCGTTCTTGGACGCAATGACTACCTCTCCCGCCTCCTCGGAGATCTTCTTAAGTATCTTGTCGATCCCTTTTTCGAAGAGTCCGCTCACGTAGGAGCCCTCGCGTGGATTACGCTTTCTGTCGTCGACGACGTTCCATACGTCCCGGAGGGTTTGTCGTCGGCGCCCTCGCCATCGCCAAAGGCGGGGGCTGTGCGTGTGTCGCCGTGGAGCGGCGTGAAGAAGCAGGTCCTCTGCCCGGTGTGGCAGGCGACCCCTTTCTGGTCCACTAGCACGAGGACGGCGTCCATGTCGCAGTCGAAGTATATCTCCTTCACGTCCTGAACGTTCCCCGATTCCTCGCCCTTCATCCAGAGCCGTCCGCGGGACCTGCTCCAGAAATGCGTCCGCCCGGTTTGGAGGGTCTTTTCGAGCGCCTCCCGGTTGGCGAAGGCGAACATCAGCACCTGCCCGTTCTGGAAGTCCTGCACTATGACCGAAACCAGCCCTTTGTCGTCGTACTTAACCTGATCGAGATCCATATCGTTTCCTCCGGAAACAATAATATTAACTAAAGGGGAGCCTCTTGCCGAGTGGCGGGCCGGGCCGCTTTACATAACCGTCTTCATCCCTTATATTTATAGCTCTGAACCGGTTTTCATAACAAGGGGGCGAATATATGGCAAGAGTAACTATAGAAGATTGCCTTGAAAAAGTTGTAAACAGGTTTGCGCTTTCGGTAGCGGCGATGAAGAGGGCCAGGATGCTCGTCAAGGGAGCCCACCCGCTTTCCGAAGAGACCGATAACAAAGACGTTGTGACCGCCCTCAGGGAGATCGCGGAAGACAAGGTAAAAGTTGTCTACCCGGTCGGTCAGGACGAGTACTAGGCTTATTCCCTCCTTTCAAATCCCGGGCCGCCGGACGGCGCCGGGAATTGCCGTTTCGGGGCCTTAGGGCTCACGGCACACCCCGGATAAGGCTTTAAGACGGGCTTGAACCATGCAGCCGAATATATTCTCAGAAAAGGTGTGCGGGGAATGATTCGGGCCGGCATAGACACCGGGGGCACCTTCACCGATTTCGTCTTTTACGACGGCGAGAGGATTTACTCCTACAAAACCCCATCGACCCCGGACGACCCATCCCGATCGATAATATCCGGACTGGAGCACGTTCTCGGGGACAAATTCCATAACGTCGAGATAGTCCACGGGACGACTGTGGCCACGAACGCCCTACTCGAAAGGAAGGGGGCGAGGGTTGCGCTCGTCACGACCGCAGGTTTCGAAGACGTGATAGAGATAGGGAGACAGAACAGGGGGAGCCTCTACGATATCTTCTGGGAAGCCCCGCGTCCGCTCGTCGGACGGGATATGCGCCTCGGCGTTCCGGAGAGAGTGTCTTTCGAAGGGAAGGTGCTCGGGAAGATAGGCCCCGGCGATTTGAAAAAACTCCTCGCGCGCTTGAAGAGGCTGAAGCCCGAAGGCGTCGCGATTTCCTTTACATTCCTATAAAAATCCTGTGAACGAAGAGAAGGTCGCCGATTTTCTTGAAAAACTCGGCGTCGCCGTTTCGGTCTCGTCGAGGATACTCCCCGAGTTCAGGGAGTATGAGAGGACCTCGACGGTCGTCGCCAATGCGTATCTCGTCCCGAAGGTGCGCTCGTACATGAAATCCCTCTCGGAGAATATCTCCTCCCGTAACGGAGGAGGCGACGGGATTTCGATAATGCAGTCGAGCGGGGGCGTCATATCCCCGGACGAGGCCGGCAGCGAGCCTGTCCGTATAGTCCTTTCGGGCCCTGCGGGCGGCGTCGTGGGGGCGTACGGGGTCGCGAGCTCGGCGGGATACGAGAAGGTGCTCACTTACGATATGGGCGGCACGTCTACGGACGTCGCCCTATGCGACGGCGGGCCGAAGTTCACGACTGAAACTAACATAGATGGAATACCGCTAAGGTGCCGATGATAGATGTGACGACCATCGGCGCGGGCGGGGCTCGATAGCGTACATCGACACTGGCGGCGCGCTGAAAGTCGGCTCCTGAAAGCGCGGGCGCCGACCCGGGCCCGGCGTGCTACGGGAAGGGGACTGTGCCGACCGTGACGGATGCGAACGTCGCCCTCAGGCGAATAGACCCCGAAAGGTTCCTCGGGGGCGTATGAAGATATATCCCGAGAAGTCGCTGGCTGCGCTCGAAAAGCTGGCGCGGAAGCTCGGCGTTTCGGTCGAGGAGCTCGCCGAGGGGATCATCCGTGTCGCCAACTCGAACATGAAAGGGCGCTCAGGGTGATATCCATAGGCAAGGGGTATGACCCACGCGAATTCGCTCTCCTGTCCTTCGGCGGGGCTGGCGGGCTCCACGCGTGCGAGCTCGCGCGCGGGGATGGAGATAAGCACCGTCATATTCCCGAGGGAGCCCGGGGTGCTGTCCGCTCTCCGGGATGCTCATGGCCGACATGTTCAAGGACTACAGCGCGACAGTATTCGTCGCGGCGGGGAAGACGGCCGCCGGGGAAATAGAAGAGGGGTTCGAAGCCCTCGTAAAAAAATCGAAGGCCGATTTCGGGGAGAACGGGGTCAGGTACGAAAGATACGTCGATGCCCGCTACAAGAGACAGGCGCACGAGATTACGATTCCTTACGGCAGGAATTTCGTGAAGCGGTTTAACGATACCCACAAGAAGCTATACGGTTATTCGATGCCGGGGGATGAGGTGGAGGTCGTGACGCTGCGGTTAAGGGCCATACGAAGGAGAAAAAAGCTTACCCCTCCCGATCTCGGAGCCGCCAGAAAGACGGTCAGGGCCTCTAAGGAGAGCGTGATCATAGACGGGCGGGAGGCGAAGGCCAGGGCTTACACGAGGGAGGATTTCTATCCCGGCTTCAGGTTCCCGGGCCCGGCGATTATCTTCGAGGAGACGTCTACGCTATACGTAGCCCCAGGCTTTAAATGCGAGGTCGATAAGCGGGGTAACATTCTGGCGACTGTTTAATCCGATGCATGTTGACTTGGCAATTAAAAAGAAGTAAACATAGGTCATCATGTTCACGGAGCGATGCTCAAAATGGGGAAATCGGGCAATCTGGTCATTGGCGGGGGCGTAACGGGGCTTGCCGCGGGTATTACTTCGGGCCTCCCGGTGTACGAGGCCGAGAGCGTGCCGGGCGGCATATGCTCTTCGTATTACCTCGCCCCGGGCAGCGGCAGGCGCCGGTTCGAAGCGCCCGAGGACGGCGAGGCGTACAGGTTCGAGATCGGGGGCGGGCACTGGATATTCGGCGGGGACCCGATGGTGCTCAGATTCATCGAATCCCTCGGCCCGGTGAAATCCTACAAGAGAAAGTCCTCCGTCTTTTTCAGCAAGACCGGTCTTTACGTTCCTTATCCGATTCAGAATAACCTCAGCTATCTCGGCAAAGACATAGCCGCGAAAGCGATAAGCGAGATAATAAACGCTCCTTCCGGGACGCCTCGGACGATGGCCGAGTGGATAGAAATGAGCTTCGGGAGGACCCTGACCGAGATGTTCTTCGCGCCATTCCATGACCTGTACACAGCTGGGCTCTGGACGAAGATAGCGCCGCAGGATGCGTATAAATCCCCTGTTAATCTCTCAATCGCCGTGAAGGGAGCGGTAGATAAAACGCCGCCTGCAGTCGGGTACAACGTGACATACGTCTATCCCAGAAAAGGCCTTAATGTGCTTTCGTTGAAGATGGCCGAAAGGTGCGGTGTGAATTACGGAAAGCGGGCCGCGAGGATAAAGGCGGACAAGAAGGAAATTCAGTTCTCGGACGGCTCGGGGGCGAAGTACGAGAACCTGGTTTCGACGCTTCCCTTGAATAAGGCTATTCAAATGGCGGGCATCCGCATCGACGAGAAGCCGTCGGATTATACGTCGGTCCTCGTGCTCAACATTGGGGCGACGCGCGGGAAGAAATGCCCGGACGACCATTGGCTCTACATACCGGACAGCGAGTCGCGCTTTCACAGGGTCGGGTTTTACAGCAACGTTGATGCGTCGTTCATGCCCAAGTCCTCGCGGAAGGAAAAGGGGCGGGTCAGCATCTACGTCGAAAAGGCGTACGCCAACGGCAAGAAGCCTGGGGATAAGGAGATAGCCGCGTATGCCGATTCTGTCGTGAAGGAGCTCAAATCGTGGGGCTTTATAGGCAAGGCCGAAACGGTGGACCCGACGTGCGGATAGACGTTGCGTACACGTGGTCGGCGCCGGGCTCCGAAGTGGAAGGAGACGGCGATGCGCGACTCGAAAAGCGGGTATCTACCAGATAGGCCGCTACGGAAGGTGGACGTTCCAGGGATAGCGGAGTCGATTCAGGACGGCTTCTTCGCCGGCGGAGCGTTTGGGTGATTGTGAGCGGGGCTTATGGTTGAACCAATTCTTTTTCAGTCTGTAGCCGATACCACTCATTAAAGTTCCCGCCTTCTTTGTAATACGAGATACCTTTCTGAAATTTTCATGAGAACATTCGTTCTTACGTTGCTTGCACCGGAGAATAATTTCCGGCATATGGCAAGGCCGAATCCGTCAAGCGTGTCGACTTCAATATTTCGTAACGTTTCCACTTGAGATATCAATCAGATTCTAGGCCCCCACCATCCGCATTTCTTTGGGAAAATATCGAAAAAACTATTAATCCCCTTTCTTACTTTAGGATGGTACAGGTTATAGTCGTCGATGACGCTCTTTATAGCTATGGTTCCGTCTATAAACAGAATATCTATATTCTCTATCTTGTTTAGAAAATTTTCGCCAGCAGGCTCGAAGCCCCCTTTATAAAGGTGATCCTGTGTTCCAGGCCCGCTTTTTTTACGTTGTTTTCGGCAAGCTGTAGGGGATTATCGATATTCTCTTAAGGAAAAGCGGATTTTTGATATGCGGCTTAATAGATCAATGCCGTAGACAGCGCCATTGTTCTGGTCATTGTCTCATAGCCTGTGCAAAGCAAATGCTTGAACACCTGATGAAGCAGCCAACTCAACGACGGTCCTCGGTTTCAGATTTCTTGCAAGAGAGTACAATCTCCCCCACCCGGGGTGGACCGTGATCGGTGTGTAATAGAACCGGACAATTGTTCAGTACATTGTTTATTCTGGTATGAATCATGTCGTCCATTGCTTAGCTGCTCCTGTACTTAAACTGTGAAGTACAGATCACAATAATAATAAGCTCATTATTTCTCCGAGCAATTAGACATTGCTCTTCCATATATTCCGGATATTGTTGCCGGTTTCGTAGAAATCTCCTGTGCCGGAATCGAATATAGCTCTTTGGGTCGCGTAGGATAGTGGAGCAGTGTTCTTGAAGCCAACAGAGATCGTGAAATTATTTCTTAGCAGATTTGAGAAAACGCTAATCTGGTAGGATCAGGCTATAAGGTCTTCCGGCATCTATCTCGATCAGGTTGTCGAAATGGTTTTGAAAATATTCCTTCCTGTCTTTGTTAATCAGATTGTAAAATACGCCCCGGGTACTTTGTCTTGTTGTTTAACGCGCTGTAAATTTCGTCCCTGCTTCCGTCATGCAGAATCAGGATTGCCCGCTCTACCTGGCAGGGTTCCGGGGATTTTCAGCCGCCGGTTGACGCTGGGCGCATCCTTTCTTCCCCAGCTTCCGAGAATAAAATCGAATATTCCACTGAACCCGAGGGCCATAAGGCCTGGGTCCCTGTTGAAGCCAAGAAGCGCCAGGCCAGTACATTTCGCCGTAAGTACTTGTAAAAAGAGGGATCCTTTTCCATAATCCTGTATGCTTCGAGTATGTCAGAAGCGAGTTCCTGTTCCCGTAGTAATAATCGAGCGTTTCCCCGTTTTTCTGTGAATGCTTCATGATAGACAACCGAATTCACGGCACATACTACTTTAAATCCACTTCTTTTGAATATGAGTCCCCAGTCCATGTCATCCCAAAATATAAAGTATCTTTCGTCCATTAACCTGACCTTTCAGTGCCGATGTCCTGACAATCGCGGAGCAACGGCAACATAATCAACGTCGGCGGTCTGTGTGTCCAGCTTCAAGTTCGGGACGTTTCATACAGGGGCTTTACCCGACATGTCCGATTCGATCAGCGCCCTGCTTCGACTGTTATGTCTCTTCTGCGGGAATCTACGATTCTTGAACCGGCCAGGCCGATAATCGTCATGCTCCATCGCTATTACCAATTCGTTGAGACTATTGTCCCCGACTTCGCACGTTATCCAGTATATACTGTATTTCGGCCTCCTTCAAGACATGGCGAATGCCGGAATTAAAGCCCCCAGTCCCTCCTAGGTTTTCGGAATTCACAAGAAGCTCAGCTTGGGGGAATTGGATTCTTTATCGCCTCGACGATCCGTCGCTGGACGAGTTGTCCACAACCAGGACCTTGTAATTGTTGAATTAGAGTTTTTAAAGAATTTAGCAGGTTAAGGGTGTCTGTTTTCATTCCAATTAACAATGACTATGGCTGTTTTGTGGATTCGCATTCCATTGCTGATATTATCATAATAAATCGGTAATAAATGAACAATACCTACTAATGCCGGACTATAATATATAACCGTTATATATCATTCAGATTAGTGAGCGTAACGGTTTGAAATGAATCATTCCTATCGGTTATCATACCGGTTTATAATGATGGGCTGAATCTAATGCGCTGCTCTGGATGCGCTTGAAAGACAAACCCTCGATAAATCCAGTATGAAATTATCGTAGTTGATAACGGTTCGACCGGATTCCGAATCCAGGCTAGGTTCTCGTCCCACGGTCCGTCTGGTTTCGGAACATAGTTGGCCTATGCAGCCAGGAACAAGGAATACTAAGCTCAAAAGGGGATATTCTTGCGCTATTGGATCTGGACTGTATTCCGAATGAAGATTGGCTGGAAAAGGGGTTGTTGTCGTTTTTGGCTAAAGATAATATCGGGATTTGTGGCCGGTATCTGATTTTCTTTCCAGGGACGATAATTTAACGGGTCCTGAATTGTGGGAAATGCTGAACAATTACGATGCCGAGATGTTCGTCGAAAGTATGCATTTCGGACTTACGGCCAATCTGTTCGTTCCAAAAGAAGTATTCGGGAAAGTCGGTTTATTCAATCCGGAGTTGAAATCCGCCGGCGACTGCGAATGGGGAAACAGGGGTCTACGACAAAGGGTCCAAGACTTGTTATGACGAAAATATAGGGTGATGCACCCGGCCAGGCGAACCGTTTTCGCGTAGCTGATCAATAAAACGAGAAGACTTATTCGGGGGCAGTTGGATGTAGGAATAATAAATGAAGCTGTGTCGGGAAAGTCCTTTTGATATGATCCCGCCTGTTGTCAGTATGTACAGATGCTGCGTGGTAGGGAGTTGAAAACATTCGGAAGAGTTGATCATAAATTCAAAATCGTAATCATTTTTTTGATTCTACGCTACGTCCCGTATATGAAATGACAAGGATGCTGCTGGGCGGAAAGCCTGCACAAGAACGGCCTGAGCACGGGCTGCATTCCAGGGTTTGTACCCATGCTGCCGAAAGCTGCTGCGTCGATCTGATACTCATTTGCTAATATTATTCCCGATTATCCGGGCCAGTTCCACCGCCCGGCTTTCCCAGGAATGCTGCCCGGCAATCTCCAGCTGCCCGGCGGATTATAGTCTCTTGAATGCTGTATTGCCTCTCCTATCTGCTTAACGAATTCGTCGTTGCTATAAGCTATCCTGATCACCCCTTTGAACTTGATTGCCTCGGCGACGGTGTAGATAACGATTTGTTTTCCTGTGGCAAGGTAGTCGTAGAGTTTTATAGGGTCCATGCTGTTAGTCAGGGGGTCGACCACATGAGTGCAATATGTACACGTCGAACCCTTTTATGTATTCGGGCAGCGAATTGTAGTTCCTGGGCCCAAAAGTGCACACGCGCTCTGAAAGTTTGTCTGCCGGGAGATTCGCTTCCCTGACTACAGGTCCCAGGAAGACCAGAGACCAGTCGTCTCGTCCTTGCCAGATTTTCCAGAAGATCGAAATCTGTTTTCCATAGCGCAACTTTGCCTATGTACCTGATCCTCGGCCCCGGTATCCTCATGATTTCGGCGATACCGGGATGTCCGTGGTGGTTCTTCGGAAGCTGTCGACATCTGTTGCGTTGGGAAGATAATATGTCTTCGGATTTATCTTTCGGGCGGCTTCGTATAGCTTTTTAGATACCGCGAATACGACGTCGGCTCTCTTTGACAGCTTTCTCCTGCTTGTTTTATTTTGTTTTTTACGCTCCTTCCGGTATTTGAAATCGACCAGTCGTCTGTAAGGTCGTAGCATATGAGTGATTTTCCGAAAATGGAAGCTGTTTTTTTTGTAAATGAAGTTCGTTGAATGGTAAGTCACGAATATCGGCTCTTTGATCCCAAGAGCAACAGAAGAAAACAGAGAACTGAACTGGTATCAGCACGCCGAGCTTGGAAAGCGCGGAGCCTTGAAGAATTTAGGTATGCACGCACATCAACGAGATAGAGGTTGCTTTAATACGCCTTAGGTGCGCAGGCTCGTTCGGAAGAGCCGGGGGCGACGTAGTAGACCACGTTTTTAAATCTGTATGACAAGAGCCACGCAAGCATTTGCTTCCTGGCCCATCGCCTCCTTCCATGGGTCAACGGATAAGAAAACTACATTCTGTCATATATATTTTTCCTTCATTTGTCTTCGGATCGATCGTTAATTTGTGGCCTTCTATCGAGAATCTCCCGCCAGTGCCCGATGAGCTTGTCCGCCTGGACGATTTGATTGAATTCTCGCGCTATCTTTATCCCTTCCGTTCCTCCCCATCTCGTTTCTCATTGCCGGATTTTCGATTAGCTGCAGGATAGCATCTGCAAGGCCCGCTCGTCTCTTTCCGGACCAGAATTCTCCTTGCCGTCCTCTATTATTTCTGCCATGCCACCGATACGAGACGATATGGCCGAAATTCCCAGCTATAGCCTCCTGAGCGCCAGAGAAGCATCCACGTCGCCGTTGGATGCGACTACGCAAGGCAGCACGGCTATATCGGACTCGCTAATCTCTTTGATGCACTCTTCGTTCGATCTGCCGCCTAAAATTTTATGTTGTTATCGAGACCCAGGTTTTCAAAAAGGCTGACCAGCTCGTCTTTGAGAGGCCCTCCCGATTAAAACAAGCTCTATCGAGCAGCTTTTCTTGACGATTTTCAACGATTTGATGAGGTGACTGAAGCCCTTTCCCCACCAATCTGCCGATACTGATAATTTTTATTTTATCGAGAGAGAGATTCGAACGTCGTCTGTTGAATTTGTCATAAGCAATCGTGGCCCTGATAACCCGATCTTTTCCGGAACCCTGTTTCACCGACGATGTACTTTTTGTTGAACGCCGAGGGTGTAAATATTCTATCTGCTGTTTCGACAGCGTCTTTAATCTGTCCCGTGAGTGAAGGCTTTATTAAATATTTCATATGCGTGAGCAGAATGTAAAAGGCTTTTAAGGATCCTGCTGATTTGCATACCTGTGACAGCCGCATTGTAGGCGAAATGAGCGTGTATGAGGTCTATGCCTTCGTACCTGATCGAATGGTACGAGTTCACTATGTGTTTTATATCGAGGATGATCCATATTCTTTGTACGTGTTGAACAATATTCCCTATAAAATGCGACGAGAGGCAGCTATGATAAATCACCGCAGTGCGAGAGGGCTTGAGGAAATACCGGGTTTTTCCAAGAGTCCATGATCCAGAATATCCTTGTTAATTACGCTTTCCTGGGATTTTTGAGCGCGAGTATTAACGTCGATATTTCTATTCTTTAACTCGATAATTTCGTTCAGAATGAATGTTTCCGATAACTTTGAAAACTATTTAAAACATAAAGGACTCTCATCTTTCCGGCTTTTCTTAACCTATCGTTAAATCCCTGTACGTGATGAGGTGCTAGAATTCAATTTAATATCAGTTTTCCTTCCAACCAATAACTTCATGTTACTATGAAATTCACTCCTGATCTGTTGAGTGCGGTATCGAGAGCAACAGCAGGGGAACGACAGAAATTGTTGGTCCGAGTGAAATAGAACCTATCTTCGTTCATAAAGTGATAGATGGGCGGTTCGACAATCTCTACTTGTTTTGAAAAAGAAGCCTGTATTTCTGGACACCACTGAATCGTACGCTCTGCCCAAATAATCCTTCTGGCCGAGATAATCTGTGATGAATATCCGCCGGATACAGGCAGTAAGATTTTCAACTGCTTTTCTCAGTTTGTCATCGTCCACTATGTGATACAGAACGTTAAACACGTTAATTATGTCGAACCGCCTCTCCTCTACAATTTGATCGTATAAGCTGCCGCTTGAAATGTCCAGTGTAACGAACCGTCCGCCCGGCATCGTCCCCTAGAGACTGGATTGAGAATCTGTTATATCGATTCCTGTCAACACTATAAGCTGAACGGTTGGAAACACTTCTTCAATTGCTTCGCATGTGCCATCGGTTGACGCATTATCTACTACTATGATTTCATAGTTTCGATACGTGATCTTCTCAATGGTTGTAAGCAGATTTATGACGTAACTTTTCTTGTTCCAGGTAAGTATGATTATCGCGACTTTCGGGTCATTCCCTTTATTTTTATTCATGTTTTCAATCCCTAATTGATAATAGTTCGTCGGTTCTGTTTATGTAGTATATATCTCTCCACTTCTAACGTAGATAATTCTGTCCGTCAGCTCTTCCATACGGGGGCGGTTGTGGGAGACTACCAGCACCGTTTTGCCGCCGGAGGAGAGCTCTTTTATTTTCGAGAGGCACTTTTCCTGAAACGCCTCGTCGCCGACCGCGAGTATCTCGTCTATGAGTATTATGTCGGCGCTGCTGTGGACCGCTATCGAGAACCCGAGCCTGGCGCTCATGCCGTCCGAGTATTTCTTGACCGGCATGTCGAGGAACTTCCTCTCTATATCGGAGAATTCGATTATTCTTTCGATGTTCTCCCTCACCTCTCTTATCGTCATGCCGATTATGGTGCCGTTGGTGTATATATTCTCCCTGCCTGTGAGGTCCGGGTGAAATCCCGCGCCGACGGATATAAGCGGGGCGACCCTGCCGTTCACATCTACCGTGCCGAGGTTGGGATACGTGACAGATGCGATGAGTTTGAGAATGGTCGTCTTGCCCGCACCGTTATGCCCGAAAAGCCCGACGCATTCGCCCCTCGCGATCTCTATATCCACGCCCCTTAGCGCCCAGAACTCGCTTTCGCCGAGCTCTCCGGCGTCTCTTCTCTTGAAGGCCTGCGAGAGCTCTTCGCGGAGCGACTTGTGGAAGATGTCCTTGGTCGAGTACTTCTTCCACACGCCCGAAAGCCGTATCATGGCGTCAGATGACATCGGCGAAGTCCCTCTCGGTTTTGATGAAGAATCTGTACGCTAGATAGTAGAACGCGGCGACGATTACGCCGACGAGAATGAACTGCCAGAGCACTACCCCACGGCCTTCTATGAGGCATCTTCTCATGTTCTCGATAATGAACGTGAGCGGATTTAAGAAAAGGACGAGCTTTAGCTTCGTGGACAACTTGTCGATCGAATATATGACCGGGGATGCAAAGAAGAGGAGCTGTATGAAAAACCCGGTCGCGAGCTTGACGTCGCGGTAGTAGACGTTCAGGCTGGAAAGCACGAGGCAGACTGAGGTCGTGAAGACGAAGAGGAGCGCGAGAAGCGGGAATATCCACAGGGCGTTTAACGTGAGTCCGATGCCGTAGGCCGCGAGCATGATGAAGAATATGACGGATGCGATGATGTAATCCGCGAAGGCGAGCGCGACGCCCGCCAGGGGAAGTATCTCACGGGGGAAATATATCTTGGTTATGAGGGTGTAGTTCCCGGTGAGGCTTGTCAGCGAATAGTTTGCCGAGGAGGCAGAAGAACGTCCACGGCAGGAGCCCGGCGTAGAAAAATATCGGCCTCGGGGAGTCCGAGATCGGGACGTTGAATATGTACGTGAAGATAAATGTGAAGAGGAGCATCATGCTGAGCGGCTGGACGACGGCCCAGAGGACCCTATCACCGACTGGCGGTAGCGGATGCTGAACTCGCGCCAGACGTAAACGAGAACAGGTCTTTATAGGGTAGAATGCGTTTTAGCATATGATTATGCCCAGTTCTGAACGGGCGAATATTAATTATAGTCCATTTTCTTTCCGGTAAACGAGTACCAGACGCCTTTCAGGAAGCCGAGGCTGAACGCGCCCTGCATTTTGCACCTTGTGCCGGGCAGGACGAGAAGCGGGAGATAGCGGGAGCCGTTCGCGAGGAGCATAAGCCAGACCGGGAGCGGGTATCTCTTTCGGAGCCCGGCGAACGAGAGGCCGACTGCGGCGGCCTTGCCGGTGCCCGTTGTGACAAGCGGAGGGTGCATGTAGGAAAGCCTCTCTGATCTTACGACGTTCTTTCCCGAGGCGGCCAGCCTTACGGCGAATTCGACGTCCTCCTGCCCTATGATCCCGGAGACGAAGCCCCCGAGATCGCTGAGGGTTTCTCTCGTGTACGCCATGCAGCGGTTGGTCGGGAAATAGGGGTCGTGGAAGCTGTACCTTCCCTCGATTATCGAGTAGCTCGCGCTCCCGCGCGGCATTATGGCGTCTGCACGCGTCGCTTCGAATTCTCTGATGAGCGTCGATAGAAACCCCCTGTCCAGTATGACAGTATCGTCGTCTAAAAGGAGGACGTACCTGCCCGAGGTTTTCGAGAGGCCGAAGTTCCGGGAATGTCCCATTACGCCGAAGTTGTCTTCGAGCGTGTGGTAGCTTATATCGAGAGAGCCCGAGAACTCGTCCGCCGCCGCCTTTCCTTCCGCCGTTCCGCCCCTGTCCTCCACCAGCACCACTTCGAACCTATCACGGCCGAGGTCCTGCGCGGAAAGGCAGGCGAGTATTACGCGGAGGAGGTCCGTCCGCTTGTAAAAGTTAATGACGCAGGAGACTTCGCACCCGGGCCGCGCGTCGCCGACATCGGCGTCGCCCTTAAGCGAAAAGGGGAAGAGTTTGTATGCGGCTTTGAGCGCGGGGGTTCGTATATCCATCTTCGTTGTTACTTCGGGCGATATAGATTACATTAGTAATTTTGCGCCCGAAAAGTCAAGCTGAAGAGCGTTATTATGAGAATCCCCGAAATAATCATACTGAGAGGCGACATAACCGACGTTGACGCGGACGCCGTCGTCAACGCCGCGAATACGGACCTTATCCTCGGCTCTGGCGTTGCGGGGCTATACGCCGGAAGGGCGGCCCCGCGATACAGGAGGAGTGCGACGCGAAGTCGCCGGTGCCTCTGGGCGAGGCTGCCATAACCGGCGGAGGCGACCTTAAGGCGCGGCAGTGATTCACGCGGCGGCCATGCATCTCGGCGGCAGCGTGAGCGCCGAATCCCTCCGGAACGCCGCACTTAACAGCCTCAAAAGGGCGGGCGAGGCCGGTATAAAGACCATTGCCTTCCCGGCGATAGGCACGGGAGTCGGAGGATTCCCGTTGGGGAGTGTGCGGATATCATGCTGGATGCCGTCATAGACCGCGCCGCCGAATACGCCCCCGCCCCTCGAAAGGGTTTACTTCGTCCTATTCGACGAGGAGGGCGAGAGGGTGTTCGGGGCGGCGCTCGAAGAGCGCCTCGGACATAAGTGACGTAAGCAGGACTGGAATGGGAATAGTGAGCGACAGTGAGAAAATCGCCGCGCTCGAGCGGCTACTGAAAGAAAGAAACCCGGCAAAGATCGGCGGAGAGGCGGGCTTCGTGCACGCAGCCGTCATGATGATATTAAAGGAAACGGAAGAGGAGTTCTCTATGCTCTTCATCAAGCGTCCCGAATCCGAGTGGGACCCGTTCTCGGGCCATATGGCGTTCCCGGGCGGAAGGATGAGGGAGGGGGATGAGAGCAAGCTCGAAACTGCCATCAGGGAGACCGAGGAGGAGATAGGGGTGGACATCGGCGCTTACGGGAGGATTCTGGGGGAGCTCGACGACGTGAATCCTAACAATCCCAGGGCAAGAGGGTATATCGTGACGCCGTATCTGTCCTTCCTGACGAAGGAAGTCCCGCTCGAGCTCGACAGGAGGGAGGTTGAGGAGGCGGTTTGGGTGCCTATGGAGCACCTCAAGGACGAGAGGAATTTTAAGATCAGGCTGAGGGAGCGGGACGGCAGGCTGATCGAAGATTACGCATATAATTACGGACCGTACCTGATTTGGGGGATGACGGGCCGGATTGTGCACAGTTTTCTGTCCATAACTGCCCAGATTTGTTAAATTTCTGGATTTTCACTACCCCGGGTGATAGAATTTACGGAAAAGCATTATAATTAAAGGGAGCTGAAATGAGGGGTGTAAATAAAGTAATTTTAATAGGAAATTTGGGCCGCGACCCGGAGATAAGATACACGACGGGCGGGCAGGCTGTGGCCAATTTTACGGTGGCCACGACCGAGTCGTACAAGACCAAGAGCGGCGAGAGGCAGGAGGCCACGGAGTGGCACAGGGTTGTCGCGTGGGGAAGGCTGGCCGAGATATGCGGAGAGTACCTCAACAAGGGGAAAATGGTATACATAGAGGGGACCTTGAGGACCCGCTCCTGGGAAGATAAGGAAGGCAAGACCAGATGGACCACGGAAATCATGGCCCGGGAGATGCAGATGCTGAGCCCGGCGGGCGGTAGGCAGGAGCGTGAGGGCGGCGGACGAGACGATCGCATGCCGGACGATTTCGACATCGATGAAGATTCCTTCGGCTCTGACGACGATATACCGTTCTGAATCAGGCTGCAAACAGGCAACAAAACCCGCCTGGGGACCTTAAAAAGGCAGAGGCGTCCGCATTTAAATAAACATGAAACTGACCGAGATAAAGAGGGTCGAAAAACCTTGGGGATACGAGCTCTGGTGGGCGCTGACCGACAGGTACGTCGGCAAGATACTTCATATTAACAAGGGGCAGAGCCTGAGCTACCAATATCACGAGGTGAAGGATGAATCGCTCCTTCTTTACAGCGGAAAGATGGCGCTCGAAATAGAAGAGCCGGGGGGTTCTAAAGAAGTATTGACACTGACGCCTGGGGAATCGCTCCGGATTACTCCATATACGAAGCACAGGATGACGGCGATAGAGGATTGCGAGGTTATTGAGGTTTCGACCCCCGAGGTCGAAGACGTGGTAAGACTTGAAGACAGATACGGAAGGGTTTAAGGAAACGAAATGGCTTTAGCAGTGGTCGTACTCGCAGCCGGAATGGGAAAAAGGATGAAGTCTCGCCTGCCGAAGGTGCTTCATCCGGTCCTCGGGCAGCCCATGCTAGCGAATGTTCTGGACGCTGTTGCCGGGCTTTCCCCTGAAAAGACGGTCATCGTAATCGGAAACGGCGGCGACGACGTCGCCAAAGCCGCGGGCAACGGCACGGGCGTGTCGTACGCCCTGCAGGAAGAGCAGCTCGGCACGGGGCACGCAGCCAACTGCGCCCGTGGGGCACTTAAGGGATTTAAGGGCGATGTGCTAATAGTGAATGGCGATTATCCGCTCATTACCGGCAAGACGCTAAAATCATTCGTAAAAAAGCACCAAAAGGACGGCGCGGATGTGTCGATTCTGACGGCGTTCGTCGGCGACCCGTACGGCTACGGCAGGATCGCGCGTAACGGAGGCGGGAACGTAGACCGCATTGTCGAGGAAAAAGACGCGTCGGCTGACGAAAAAAAGATAAACGAAATAAACTCGGGGACTTATTGTGTAAAGTCCGATTTTCTCTGGAAGGCCCTTTCCGCCCTGACACCACAGAACAGCCAGGGGGAATATTATCTGACCGACATCGTAGGCATCGCCAAGAGCAAATCGCTCGGAGTGTCCGGCGTACCCGTAAAAGACCCGAACGAGGTCCTGGGCGTCAACGACAGGGCGCAGCTCGCCTACGCCGAAGGGCTTTTAAGGGACAGGATAAACGGGGAGCTTGTGGCGGGCGGCGTGACGATGATCGATCCGGCCAATACGTACATATCGCCCGGAGTAAAGATAGGCCGGGATACGGTGATCTACCCGGGGACATATATTTACGGCCATACTGTAATCGGCGAGGGCACTTTCATAGGGCCGGGGGTCTGGATTGAAGACTCCAGAATCGGCGCCGGCGTTACGGTCAAAATGTCCTGTTACATCACCGAGGCGGAGGTCGAAGACGGTGTGTCGGTCGGCCCGTTCGCGCATCTAAGGCCTGGGGCGAAGATAATGGACGGCGCGAAGATAGGGAATTTCGTCGAGATAAAGAAGTCCACCATCGGGCCAGGGTCGAAAGTGCCTCATCTCTCCTACGTAGGCGACGCCGTCCTCGGGAGCGGCGTTAACATCGGCGCCGGCACTATAACGTGCAATTATGACGGATTTAAAAAATATGAGACGATTATAGGGGATAATGTATTTATAGGGAGCGATACGATGCTGGTTGCGCCTGTGAAGGTCGGGAAAGGGGCGACTACCGGCGCGGGCTCGACGATTACGAAGGACGTGCCGGAAGGGGCGCTCGCCATAGGGCGCGCGAGGCAGACGGTAATCGACAACTGGGACAGAAAGCCCAAGGAAAAGAAGAAGAAATAATATGTGCGGAATAGTCGGATACGTAGGGGACGAAGGGAAGACGGTTAATGTGCTCATGGAGGGGCTATCGCGGCTCGAGTACAGGGGGTACGATTCGGCGGGAATAGCCCTCATGGAGAACGGCCATCCGAGGGTTTTCAGGAGCACGGGAAAGCTCGAAAACTTAAAAAAGAAGCTGGAAAGCCACGATCTACACGGCATGCTGGGCATAGGCCACACGAGATGGGCAACGCACGGCGGCGCTACTGAAAATAACGCACACCCCCACACGTCGGGCGGCACGTCCGTCGTTCACAATGGAATCATAGAAAATTACTCGGAGCTCAAGGAAGAGCTTACGGCAAAGGGGTATGAGTTCACTTCCGATACGGATACCGAAATCATAGCCCATCTGATAGAGGATTTTTCGCGTCAGGGGCTAACCTTCGAAGAGGCGTTCAGGGCGGCGTTCATGAGGATCGAGGGATCCTACGCCGTGGCCGCAATTTCGGAAAGCGAGCCGGACAAGGTGATCGCCACGAGAAAGTTCTCCCCGTTAATAGTGGGCTGCGGAGAGCATGAGAACTTCATTGCGTCCGACGTCCGGCCGTGCTGCCGTTCTGTAAGGACGTGATATTCCTCGAAGACGGGGACGTGGTCGTGCTCGGGAAGGACTCGATAGCGGTTACGGACCTTCAGGGCGGGGCGGTAGACAGGAAGATAGACAGGATAAACTGGGACCCGGTCTCCGTCGAGAAGTGCGGCTTCCGCCATTACATGCTGAAAGAGATCCACGAGCAGCCCCAGGCCGTCCTCGACACGATGCGCGGAAGGTTCTCCGAGGATACCGGCGAGATATATTTCGACGGGCTCGACAGCTCGAATTATAAAAATATAGAGCGGATAGTTATACTCGCGTGCGGTACATCATTCCACGCGTCTCTAATCGGGAAGTACATGATAGAGACCGTAGCGCACATACCGGTGCAGGTGGAGATAGCTTCGAGTTCAGATACCGAAACCCGATAATAGACAACGATACGCTGGCTATTGCGGTGTCGCAGTCGGGCGAGACGGCGGATACGTCAGAAGCGCTCACCGAGGCGAAGACCAAGGGCGCGGAGACGCTCGCCATAACGAATGTGCTCATGAGCAAGATAGCGCGGGACGCGGACGGCGTTATTTACACCCACGCCGGGCCCGAGATCGGCGTCGCCTCGACGAAGGCCTTTACGACGCAGCTTATAGTGTTCTATTTCCTGGCGCTTTATCTCGGGCAGATAAAGAAGACGATAGGCGAGGCAGAGTCCCGCGAGCTTCTTAAGGACGCGATAAGGATACCTCAGCTTATTCAGATAACGCTCGGGCTCGACGACTCGGTTAAAGAGCTCGCGCAGGACTTCTTCCAGTACAGGAATTTTCTTTACCTCGGAAGGGGCATCAGCCATCCGGTGGCCTACGAAGGGGCGCTCAAATTAAAAGAAGTGTCCTACATTCACGCCGAGGGATATGCCGCCGGCGAGATGAAGCACGGCCCGATCGCGCTCATAGACGAGGACATGCCGGTCGTTCTGATAGCCCCCAACGACGGCATAACGTTCAAGAAGATACTTGGGAACCTCCAGGAAATAAGGGCGCGCCGGGGGAAGGTCATATTCGTGACTTCGAGCGGCGCCGCCGAAGAGCTCCGTGACGCAGCCGACAGGGTCATCATAATCCCCGAGAGCAGCAATCTCCTGAGCCCCATAATATCGGTTATCCCGCTCCAGCTTCTCGCCTATCACATAGCGAATTTCAAAGGGACGGACGTAGACCAGCCGAGGAACCTCGCCAAGGTCGTTAACGTCGAATAACCTCGAAAAACCCTTATTGCTGACCGGTTTTGCGTTCTTAAACCACACTCATATTTTCGATTTCACTTTTACGCTTCCAAAGAGAAAATAATCAGGTAGATTATTGGGCTTCTTGCAGTAACTACCCAAGCCCAAGAGGTCCTATTACGATGAAAGTACTTGTCGTCGGAGGCGGCGGCAGAGAGCACGCATTGTGCTGGAAAATCAGTCAGAGCCCACTCGTTACGACGCTTTACTGCGCGCCGGGTAACCCGGGGATTGCGAAGAATGCGAAGTGCGTCGATATAAAGACGCACGATATCGACGGTTTTGTGAGGTTCGCGAAGTCGAACGAAATAGACCTGACGGTCGTAGGACCTGAATTTCCGCTGTCGCTCGGAATCGTAGACAGCTTCAACGATGAGGGGCTTCATATTTTCGGGCCCACGAAAGCGGCCGCGGAAATCGAGACGAGTAAGGCGTTTTCGAAAAACCTGATGAAGAAGTACGACATACCGACGGCGTTTTTTTCGGCCTTCAGCGATTACGAAGAGGCCGTCGCTTGGGTGAGGGAAGTGAAGCCTCCGCTCGTCATAAAGGCAGACGGGCTGGCCGCCGGAAAAGGGGTTTTCGTATGCCATACCGAAAAGGAAGCGATACAGGCCCTCGATGACGTTATGCAGAAGAAGATATTCGGCGACTCGGGCGACCAGGTTGTTATAGAGGAGTTTCTCCGCGGCGAGGAGGCATCGTTCTTTGCCATTACCGATGGCGTGAACGTCGTGCCGCTCGAAGCATCGCAGGACCATAAGCCGCTCCTCGACGGCGATCAGGGGCCGAATACCGGCGGCATGGGGGCATACACCCCGGCGCCTGTCGTGACCCCAAAGATAGCCGAGCTCGCCATGTCGAAGATCATGCTGCCGACGGTAAAGGCGATGAGGGAAGAGGGCCGGGAGTATAAAGGCGTCTTGTACGCCGGGCTCATGATAGAGGACGGGAATCCCAAGGTGCTCGAGTTTAACTGCAGGTTCGGCGACCCGGAGACCCAGCCGCTGATGATGAGGCTTAAGTCGGACATCGTGCCGATTCTTCGCGCGGTTGCCGGAAAGGGGATATCGCGGGAGACCGTGGAGTGGAAAGACGATGCTGCGGTTTGTGTCGTGATGGCGTCGAAGGGCTACCCCGGAGATTATAAAAAGGGCGCCCCGATAGGCGGGCTCGACGAATTACGCGATATGGACGGCGTCGTCGCATTTCATTCGGGCACGGCGCTCGAAGGCGGACAGATAGTAACGGAGGGAGGAAGGGTGCTCGGGGTTACGGCACTCGGGGAAAACATACAGGACGCTATAAGGCTTGCCTACAAGGCGGTCGGGAAAATAGACTGCGAGCAGCTTTGCTACAGGACGGACATCGGACGCAAGGCGCTTCAGCACCTATAGATATTATTCGTAATTGTCTATAATTTTCACGATAATCGCATGAAGGAGGTGCTAACATGGCGGAAATATGGTACCTTGGCATCGGTACACAAACCCTGGAAGGTCTCGAGCCCAGACACACAGCGCCGTTCGACGCGTGTGTGGAACTGCTCGGCGTGACGCCGGACAAGTGGGAATCCCCGCCCGATGCAATACCGGATCTTAAGACCGGGAATCCGCTGGTCGATGACAGCGGATATATATACGTTATGCTCAAGGCGAATGAAGACGACATTTCGGGGGCCGGGGACAAAGGGTGGAAGCCGGGGTGGTACAGGTCGGCGCTCACTATTGTCGGGTTTGAAAAAAATGTTAGAAAAAAACCCAAATAACAGGTCATTTTGTCTTGACACCGGAGCCGAAGTCTGGATATATTAATTGGATTACCTTTTTTATGGAGATAAGTATTCGTGCCTACTATTAGTCAGCTTGTAAAACATGGAAGGGAAAAGGCCCAGAAGAAGAGTAAAGCCCCCGCACTTCAGAACTGTCCGCAGAGACGCGGAGTGTGCGTGAGGGTTTATACGACCACCCCGAAGAAGCCTAATTCGGCGCTCAGAAAGGTCGCTCGTATCAGGCTTACGAACGGGATCGAGGTCACGGGTTACATACCTGGAGAGGGGCATACGCTTCAGGAGCACTCCGTTATCCTGGTAAGGGGCGGCAGGGTAAAAGACCTGCCGGGGGTAAGGTACCACATAGTTAGAGGTACTCTCGACTCAACCGGCGTAGCCAACAGAAGACAGGGCCGTTCCAAGTACGGGGCCAAAAAGCCTAAATAATTCTAAGGGATAAACGATATGCCTAGAAAGGGATCAGTACCAAAGAGAAAGATTCCCGTCGATCCCAAGCATGGTGATTTGACGGTTACGAAGTTTATAAACTCGCTCATGTTCGACGGCAAGAAGAGCAAGGCCGAAAAGATATTTTACGGCGCGCTCGAAGTCATGGAAGCGAAGACCGGGAAGAATCCGATAGAGGTCTTCAATGCCGCTATGGATAATGTAAAGCCGGGTATCGAAGTCAGGCCGCGCAGGGTCGGCGGTGCGACGTATCAGGTCCCGATGGAAGTCAGCTCGTTCCGCCGCCAGTCGCTCGCGATAAGGTGGATACTCTCCTCGACGAGGAAGAGGGACGGCAAGTCGATGATCGACAAGCTTGCGGGAGAGCTTATCGACGCCTCCGAAGGCAGGGGTGGTTCTATAAAGAAGAGGGAAGACACCCATAAGATGGCGGACGCTAACAGGGCGTTTGCGCATTACAGGTGGTAATACTCAGGGAGATTTGTTGTGGAAAAGGCAATACCGGTAAATAAAGTCAGAAACCTTGGAATCGTCGCGCACATCGACGCCGGGAAGACTACTACCTCTGAACGCATTCTTTTTTATACGGGAATAACCTATAAAATAGGCGAGGTCCACGAAGGCATGGCCACGATGGACTGGATGGAGCAGGAGAGGGAGCGCGGGATCACTATCACCTCCGCAACGACCACCTGTTTCTGGAGAGATCACAGGATTAATCTTATCGATACCCCTGGGCACGTAGACTTTACCGTAGAGGTTGAAAGGTCGCTCAAGGTTCTGGACGGCGCGGCTGTCGTTTTCGATTCGGTGGGCGGCGTTGAGCCCCAGTCGGAGACGGTTTGGAGGCAGGCCGACAGATACAGGGTGCCCAGAATGGCCTTCGTAAACAAGATGGATAAAGTGGGCGCCGATTTCGCGAAAGTCGTTTCCCAGATTAAAGACAGGCTGAACTCAAACCCTGTTCCCCTTCACCTTCCTTACTTCGAAGGTGACAACTTCAAAGCAATAGTAGATCTCGTAAAAATGAAACTCGCTGTTTGGGACGAAGAGTCTTTCGGGCTCAAGTACGAGCTCACGGATATACCCGACAGCATAAAGGATGAGGCCGTTGCGGCAAGGGAAGCCCTTGTGGAGTCAGTGGCCGATTTTAATGAAGGTATAATGGAGAAGTATCTCGAAGGTCAGGAGATTTCCGAAGAAGAGCTGATGAAAGGCATCAGGAAATCGACGATCGCGCTCGAGATAGTGCCGGTTATTCTGGGAACAGCATTTAAGAACAAGGGCGTTCAGCTCCTTCTGGATGCTGTGGTCGATTATCTGCCTTCTCCGCTCGACCTTCCGCCGGTGGAAGGGGTTATCCCCGGTAAGGATGAGGTTGACGTAAGGCGTCCGGATGATTCCGAGCCGTTCTCGGCGCTTGCATTCAAGATTATGACCGACCCCTTTGTCGGGCAGCTTACGTATCTCAGGGTTTATTCCGGGAAGCTCACTTCGGGCACGACGGTTTACAACTCCACGAAGGATAAGAGGGAGAAGATCGGAAGGCTCGTAAGGATGCATTCCAACAAGCGTGAGGATATAAAGGAGATAGGCGCGGGAGGCATCGTCGCAGCTGTGGGCCTTAAGTCCAGCACGACGGGCGACACGCTCTGTGACGAATCCAAGCCGATAATACTCGAAAGCCTCTATTTTGCGGAGCCGGTTATATCCATCGCGATCGAGCCCAAGACGAAGTCCGACCAGGAAAAACTCGGCCTGTCGCTCAACAAGATATCCCTCGAAGACCCGACTTTTAAGGTGAAATTCGACGACGAGACCGGCCAGACGATCATATCCGGCATGGGTGAGCTTCACCTTGAAATCATCGTCGACCGCCTGAAGAGGGAATTCAACGTCGATGCCAATGTCGGAAGGCCGCAGGTTGCATACAGGGAGACCATAACCAGGGAATCGGACGTCGAGTCGAAATTCATAAGACAGACTGGTGGCCGCGGTCAGTATGGCCACGTAAAGATAAAGATGGAGCCCGGAGAAGAGGGTTCCGGAATTTCATTCATAGATGAAATAAAGGGCGGGACTGTTCCAAGGGAATATATCCCCGCCGTTGAAAAGGGTATAAGGGAAGCAGCGGACACGGGCGTCGTCGCCGGTTATCCGGTTATCGACGTGGTCGTGAAGCTGTACGACGGCTCCTACCACGAGGTAGACAGTTCGGAAATGGCCTTTAAAATAGCGGGTTCCATGGCTTTTAAGGATGCCGTTCATAAGGCCAAGCCAATAATTCTCGAGCCTCTTATGAAGGTGGAAGTGGTGGTGCCGGAAGATTTTATGGGTTCGGTTATGGGTAACTTGAGCTCGAGACGTGGCAAGATAATGGGTACTGAGCTCAGGGGCGCTATGCAGGCCATCAGGGCCGAAGTTCCGCTCTCGGAGATGTTTGGTTATGCGACCGAGCTTCGGTCGATGACTGAAGGAAGGGGTTCCTTCACCATGGAATTCTCTCACTATTCGCCGTTACCACAGGCTCTTGTCGAAGGTCTTCAGTCGGATGTAAAGGCTGTATAAAACGCCAGCCGTGAATTCACGTTAAGGAGGTAGTATCGATGTCGAAGGAGAAATTTGCGCGGAAGAAGCCGCATTTGAACATAGGGACGGTAGGACACGTGGACCACGGGAAGACTACGCTCACGGCGGCAATAACGAAGGTATTGAGCAACACGGGCGGTGCGAAGTACGTGGAGTTTTCTGATATAGACAAGGCGCCTGAAGAGAGGGAGCGCGGTATAACTATCAACATAGCGCACGTAGAGTACGAGACGGCGACGCGCCACTACGCACACGTAGATTGCCCCGGACACGCAGACTATGTAAAGAACATGATCACGGGAGCAGCCCAGATGGACGGAGCGATACTAGTAGTAAGCGCTCCTGACGGACCTATGCCACAGACAAGGGAGCACATCCTTTTGGCAAGGCAGGTGGGCGTTCCTTATATAGTAGTAGCCCTTAACAAAGTAGATATGATGGACGACGAGGAGCTTTTAGACCTCGTAGAGCTAGAGGTAAGAGAGCTTTTAAGCCAGTACGGCTTCCCCGGGGACGACGTTCCCGTAGTAAGGGTAAGCGGACTTAAGGCCCTTGAGGGCGACCCCGCAGCCGAGCAGCAGATACTCGATCTCATGAAGGCGGTGGACGAGTACATACCCGAGCCTGTAAGGGACATGGACAAGCCGTTCATTATGGCGGTAGAGGACGTGTTTACGATATCGGGAAGGGGCACGGTAACGACGGGCAGGGTAGAGAGAGGCAAGATAGTAGCCGGGGACGAGGTGGAAATAGTAGGGTTTGGGGCTACGAAGAAGACGGTGGCAACGAGCCTTGAGATGTTCAGGAAGATACTGGACGACGCTCAGGCGGGGGATAACGTAGGTGTTCTTCTCCGCGGTGTAGGCAAGGACGAGGTAGAGAGGGGACAGGTTCTTGCGAAGCCGGGGAGCATAACGCCGCATAAGAAGTTTAAGGCCGAGGTGTACGTGCTTAAGAAGGAAGAGGGAGGGAGGCATACGCCGTTCTTCCCGGGGTACAGGCCGCAGTTTTATTTAAGGACGACGGACGTTACAGGTTCGATAGTACTTCCCGAGGGCGTAGAGATGGTAATGCCCGGAGATAACATAAACATGGACGTGGAGCTTATAGCGCCAGTAGCGCTTGAGGAGCAGCTGCGTTTTGCAATCAGGGAAGGCGGCAGAACAGTGGGCGCCGGAGTCGTTACCAAAATCGTGGAGTGACGTGAGATACAATGGGCGATAATGTAATTGTGATAGCTCTTGCCTGCAGCGAATGCAAGAGAAGAAACTATTCTACGACAAAGAATAAACAGGTTCACAGAGAAAAGATCGAGCTGAAAAAGTATTGCAAGTGGTGCAAGAAACACGTCGATCATAAGGAAACCAAGTAGAGGTTTATAAAAAATTGTGGATAGGGCAGTAGCTCAATTAGGGAGAGCACTGGACTCCAAATCCAGCGGTTGGGGGTTCGATTCCCTCCTGCCCTGCACAGGACACCCGAATGGATAAGATAAAGAATATAAGCACGAGCGTTACGCAGTTTGCCTCCGATATAGAAAGCGAGGCGAGGCGTATAACGTGGCCTTCGAGGCAGGAAGCCGTCAAATCGACGCTGGCCGTTGTGGCCATATCGGGCATATTCGCGGCGTTTTTGGGCCTCGTGGATTATCTGTTCTCGGTCGGCGTAAGGACGCTGCTCAGCTAGGACGGAGAGGGAGACAGGGATTTTCTATGCCTAAAAGATGGTACGTAGTTCATACCAATACCGGCTTTGAGGACAGGGTTAAGTCCTATATTGAAGACAGGGCCAAGCAGGAGGGGCTCGACGACGAGGTTATCGAAGTCCTGGTCCCGACGGAAACCATTGTCGAGCCGGTCAAGGGCGGCAAGAAAAAGACCTCGGTCAGAAAGTTCTTTCCGGGTTACATATTGGTAAAAATGGAGCTCAGCGACAGGAGCTGGCACTTCGTCCGCAATATACCTAAAGTGATAGGTTTTGTCGGCGGCAAGGTCAAGGACGGAAGGATCGATCCGGATTCCGTGCCCGACATACAGGAAGACGAAGTGCTGAAGATAAAACAGCAAATCGAAGAGGGGACGCTCAAGCCGAAGCCTAAAGTGTCTTTCGACAGGGGCGAAACAGTCAAAGTGGTGGAAGGGCCGTTCGCAAACTTCTCGGGTGTTATCGAAGAGGTAAGGCCGGACAAGGCGAAGGTTCAGGTGCTTGTGACTATTTTCGGAAGAACGACGCCTATAGAATTGGATTTTAATCAGGTGGAGAAGATCTAAAATGAAAAAGATAGACGGATACATTAAGCTCCTGGTCGAGGCTGGAAAGGCGAACCCGTCGCCCCCGGTGGGGCCTGCTCTCGGTCAGAGGGGCGTCAATATTATGGAGTTCTGCAAGGCCTTTAACGCCAAGACGCAGAAGATGGAAGGGGTGCTCCCGGTCGTTGTAACGGTCTACGCGGACAAATCCTTTTCGTTCGAGGTGAAGTCGCCGCCGGTGTCGTATCTTCTTAAGAAGATGGCCAAGGTTCAAAAGGGTTCAGGCGAGGCCCCGAAGAAAAAGGCCGGCAGGGTGACCAGGGCGCAGGTTGAAGAAATCGCGAAGACGAAGATGCCGGACCTTAACACCGATAACCTCGACGCAGCAATGAATATCGTTTCCGGAACTGCGAGGAGTATGGGTATAGAAGTCGTCTAAACCTTGTTAATGTCGTACGGGGCCGTCCGTTTCGAGCAATGCTTCCGGACGGGGCCGTTATGTAAAAGGGGTCAAGGTATTCGAGGAGATTGAGTTATGCCAAAGCACGGTAAAAAATACGACGAAGTAAAACAGTCGGTCGATACGAAGGCGACCTACGAGCTCGACCAGGCTATGAAGCTCCTGGAAGAGACGAAGACGGCCAAGTTCGACGAGACGGTCGAGGTTGCGGTCAAGCTGGGGATAGACCCGAGACAGGCCAACCAGCAGATAAGGGCTGGTATGGTGCTCCCGCACGGTATCGGCAAGGACATAAGGGTTGCGGTATTCGCAAAGGACGAGAAACAGAAAGAGGCCGCCGATGCTGGCGCCGACCATGTTGGTCTCGACGACCTTATAGAAAAAATATCGGGCCAGGGCTGGCTCGAGTTCGACGTTTCTATAGCGACGCCGGACGTGATGAACATAGTGGCGAAGCTGGGTAAGGTGCTCGGCCCGAGGGGGCTTATGCCAAGCCCGAAGGTCGGAACCGTAACGTTCGACATTGCCCAGGCCGTGAAGGAAGCCAAGGCCGGCCGTATCGAGGTGAAGAACGATAAGGGCGGCGTGGTACACGCCCCTATCGGCAAGGTTTCATTCGGCCCGGAAAAGCTCAAGGACAACTTCCTCGTCTTCATGGATACGCTGATTAAAATGAAGCCGGCTACTTCCAAGGGCACATTCGTCAGAAGGATTACTGTCGCCAATACGATGGGGCCGGGTATCAAGGTCGATTTCGTTAACGTACGTGACGAGCTCAAAGGGTCACGGGTGGCGGCATAAGACTGGAGTGCCCAATCGGGTATTGCGGGTGAATCGGGAAATCGTGAGTGATTAAGGAGTACTTCAATGCTGAGTAAAGCTGCAAAAAACGAACTGGTGGAAAAATACAGCGCTGTCTTTAAGGCTAACCCTTCGGTTATGGTCGTCGAGTACAAGGGCCTGTCCGTAAAGGAGCTCGAAGGACTCCGTGGTGACCTCAAGAAGGCGGGGACGGACCTTAAAGTAGTGAAGAACACCCTTTTGCGGATAGCCGCAAAGGACACCGAAATTGAGCGCATCGGGGAATTGTTCGTGGGCCCGACGGCGGTGGCGATTTGCGAAAGCGATCCAGCGACGGCCGCGAAGGTGTTTGTCGATTCTGCGAAGAAGATTCCGAATCTCAAGCTCAAGGGCGGTATAGTCGAGGGCACTGTAGTCGATGAGAGCGGAATTACCAATATTTCCAAGCTGCCAACGAGACAGGAGCTCATAGCCCAGTTCGTAGGGCTTCTGGCTGCCCCGATGTCGAACCTCCTGGGCACGATCACCCAGATGCAGAGCAAGGTGCTCTATGCACTGGACGCCGTAAAGGAAAAGAAGGAAAAAGAAGAAAATTAATTGTTTCAAGCAGTTTAAGTCATACTTTTATATATTCCAAGGAGGTTTTTAGACAATGGCTGACATTACGAGAAGTGACGTCATCGAATATCTCGGCAAGGCTAGCATGCTCGAAATTTCGGAGTTGATAAAGGAAATCGAAGACAAGTTCGACGTTAAGGCTGCTGCCCCTCAGGTAGCGGTTGCGGCTGCTCCTGGCGCTGCGGGCGGAGAGGCTGCCGCTGAACAGGCTGAAAAGACCGAGTTCAACGTTATCCTCAAGGCTGCGGGAGCAAACAAGATCCAGGTTATTAAGGCCGTAAGAGAAGTAACCTCGCTCGGCCTCAAGGAAGCCAAGGAGCTCGTAGAGGGCGCCCCCAAGGCGGTAAAAGAAGGTGTAGACAAGCAGGAAGCCGAGAATGTAAAGAAGAAGCTCGAAGAATCCGGCGCCGAAGTAGAAGTCAATTAGGTTTTTTTCAGGAAAGCCGGTATACTATAGTATCAGTAATTGTGTCGAAGTGGCTACTGATATTTATATATACCTAATTTCCGACCTTACATCTACTAATAATCTATGCATCCATTCTCGGATAGATTATCGGTTTTGTCGCGGGCGAACGCTTTCTAAGCGGTCTATGCGGAGCTATACCTTTTTTGCCGAGAGAATTTAACAGCAAACTAAGGAAGCAGGTGTTAAATACACAAATGGGGGGTAAGTAACGTTGAGCCTTGATGGTTTGGAATCCTATAAACTGAGAAAGAGTTTTTCGAAATTACCATCTATCCTCGAGATACCTCACCTACTGGAAGTGCAAGTAAAGTCCTACCACGAGTTTCTCCAGGCTGAAGTAAAGCCGGATGAGCGTCTGGACGTGGGGCTTCACAATGCATTTAAAACCGTTTTCCCGATAGAGGACTATAACGAAAAAGCCTCTCTGGAGTATATAAACTACAGGTTCGACAGGCCGAAGTACGAGGCGCAGGAGTGCAGGCTCAAGGGTTATACCTATGTGGCCCCTCTCTACGTCACGTTCAGGCTCGTCATATGGGATACGGAATCCGGTGAGGAGCGCACCATAAGGGACGTCAAGGAGCAGGAGGTCTATTTCGGAGAGATTCCGCTCATGACGCCCAACGGTTCTTTCATCGTGAACGGAACGGAGAGGGTTATCGTAAACCAGCTCCACCGCTCCCCGGGCGTGTTCTTCGACCAGGTAAGGAACAAGGACACCGGATCGGGAAGGTCTTCGTTTTCGGCGAGGATCGTTCCCCACGACGGCAGGTGGATAGATTTCGAATTCGATTCCAAGGACCTGCTTCACGTACGTATAGATAGGAAGAAGAAGTTCCTCGTTAGCGTCCTTCTGAAGGCTCTCGGCTACGACGACAGGCAGATAATGAAGTACTTCTACCCGGTCGAGACGATCTACCTCGGCCCTGACGGGATCACGAAGAAGGTGAACCACGACGTTCTTTCCTCCCAGAGGGCGAGCGCCGACATCACCGACCCCGAGACGGGCGAAGTCGTCGTAAAGAAGGGCAGAAGGTTCGTAAGGAACATTGTCGAGAAGCTTAAGCGCGCCAACATTGACATCGTTTCCATAGACGAGTCCGAGCTCCTGGACAGGATCTCGGCGACCGACATCGTCGATAAAAAGACGGGAGAGGTCATTGTCAACTTTAACGAAACGATAACCGACCAGAAACTCGATGAGATAAAAAGCGCCGAAGTAAGCGAATTCGACATATTCTACATCGACAACATATCGGTGGTCGCGTCGCTCAGGAATACCGTTCTTGCGGACAAGGTAAAGACCCGCGAAGACGCGATAACCGAGATATACAAAAAATTCAGGCCGACCGACCCGCCGACGCTGAGCGTGGCGGAGTCGTTCTTTGACAACATGTTTTTCAACCCCGACACCTACAGGCTATCGCAGGTCGGGCGTCTTAAGATCAACTACAAGCTCAACCACGGCATACCGGACGACGTGTCCACTCTGACCACCGAAGACATAATGGAGACCGTAAGGTATCTCCTCGATCTCAGGGGCGGCAGGGGAACGACGGACGACATCGACCATCTTGGAAACAGAAGGGTCCGTACGGTAGGCGAGCTGATAGAAGACCGCTTCTATCACGGCCTCGAAAGGCTGGCCCGCTCCGTCAAGGAAAAGATGGGTTACCAGGCGGTCGAAAACCTGATGCCGAGCGAGCTTCTGATCCCGAAAACGGTCATCGCGGTGGTGAAGGAGTTCTTCGCCACGGGCCAGCTTTCGCAGTTCATGGACCAGACGAACCCGCTTTCGGAAATAACGCACAAAAGAAGGCTGAGCGCCCTCGGGCCTGGCGGTCTTACCAGGGAAAGGGCAGGCTTCGAGGTTAGGGACGTGCACTCCTCCCACTACGGCAGGATATGCCCGATCGAGACCCCTGAGGGGCCGAACATCGGTCTTATCTCGAGCCTCAGCACATACGGAAAAATAAACGAGTTCGGCTTCATACAGACGCCGTACAGGGTCGTCAAGGACGCCCGGGTATCGGACGAAATCGTCTATATGAATACACTCGCAGAGGAAAAGTACATCATCGCCCAGGCCAACGCCCCGCTGGACAAGGACGGCAATTTTACCTCCGAATTCATTTCGGCAAGGCACGGCGGCGAGTTCATGATGGTGGAGCGCGAGAAGGTGGAGCTCATGGACGTTTCCCTTCCCAGCTCGTTTCGGTCTCGGCTTCGCTGATTCCGTTCCTCGAGCACGACGACGCCAACCGCGCGCTCATGGGCTCTAACATGCAGCGCCAGGCCGTCCCGCTCATACGCACGAGCACCCCACTGGTCGGCACCGGTTTCGAAAGCACGGTGGCCAAGGACTCGGGTGTCGCCGTCCTCGCGAAGAGGGACGGCATCGTCGAGTACGTCGATTCCGCAAGGATCGTCATAAGCGCGACGGGCGAAACATCCGGTACCGAGGCGGGCGTGGACATGTACAACCTGCTCAAGTTCCAGAAGTCCAATCAGAGTACTTGTTGGAACCAGCAGCCGATAGTAAAGAAAGGCCAGCCCGTAAGGGCGGGGCAGGTCATAGCCGACGGTCCTTCGACCGATTTCGGCGAGCTTGCCCTCGGGCAGAACGTCCTCGTGGCATTCATGCCGTGGGGCGGATACAACTTTGAAGACGCAATTCTAATGAGTGAAAGGCTCGCCAAGGAAGACAGCTTCACGTCCATACACATCGAAGAAGTCGAGTGTATAGCGCGTGAAACGAAGCTCGGGCGCGAAGAAATAACGCGCGACATTCCGAACGTCAGCGAAGACGCCCTCCGTAACCTTGACGAGAGCGGTATCATAAGGGTAGGGGCCGAGGTAAAGCCCGGCGACATTATCGTCGGCAAGATTTCGCCCAAGGGCGAAACCCAGCTTTCCCCAGAGGAAAGGCTCCTTCGGGCCATATTCGGGGACAAGGCCGGCGATGTTAAGGACACTTCGCTAAGGGCCTCGCCAGGTATTTACGGCACCGTTATAGATGTGAAGATGCTAATATCCCGCGTCGTCGATAAGGACGAAAGGGCAAAGAGCATCGAAGACTTCGAGGTCACCCGCTTAAAGCAGGACAGGGAAGACGAGGTCAAGATATTAAAGGACGACGCCTTCGAGAGGGTAAAGTCCCTAGTCGTCGGCAAGGTGTCTTCGGCCAAGCTCACGGTTTCGAGAAAGACCGTGCTCAAAAAAGGCGACAAGATAACGGAAGAGATTCTGGGCACCGTGCCTTTTGAAAAGTTCGCCGACATAACGGTCGAAAAGGGCGACGAGATAGAGGCCGAGATAAAGCGCATAGTCGAAAGGACGCTCGAGCAGATAGACCTTACAAACGTAGTCTACGAGCAGCGCATATCCAAGCTTACGAAGCCCGACGAGCTTCCGCCCGGGGTGCTCAAGGTTGTCAAGGTCGATATAGCCGTCAAGAGGAAGCTCCAGGTCGGCGACAAGATGGCCGGACGCCACGGCAACAAGGGCGTCATATCGAAGATCCTCGCGGAAGAGGACATGCCGTATCTTCCGGACGGGGCTCCGGTGGACATGATACTGAACCCCCTCGGCGTACCTTCCCGAATGAACGTAGGCCAGGTGCTCGAAACGCATCTCGGCTGGGGGGCGAAGGCGCTCGGGAATCAGCTCAACGAGATACTCGAAAGGGAATACAGCCCCGAGGCTCTCAAGGGCAAGCTGAAGGAAATATATAACAAATCGAATGAAGTCACGAAACTTATTGACAATCTCGACGACGACGAGGTCCTGATGGTCGCAAAGAGGCTCCGCCACGGTGTACCGGTGAAGTCTCCTGTGTTCGACGGCGCGTCCGAGGAAGAGATCAAGAACATGCTCAAGGATACGGGTCTTCCCGAGGACGGAAAGAC
This sequence comes from Thermodesulfobacteriota bacterium, assembly GCA_041390285.1. Lineage (GTDB taxonomy): Bacteria > Desulfobacterota_D > UBA1144 > Nemesobacterales > UBA2774 > JADLGH01. Next base: position 46,516 of record JAWKQD010000001.1, read on the forward strand.
CATACTCTTTGACGGCCAGACCGGAGAGCCCTTCGACCAGAAGGTCACGGTCGGCGTCATGTACATGCTGAAGCTCCATCACCTTGTCGAGGAGAAGATTCACGCAAGGGCAATCGGGCCGTATTCGCTCGTTACCCAGCAGCCCCTCGGCGGAAAGGCCCACTTCGGCGGACAGAGGCTCGGGGAAATGGAGGTGTGGGCACTCGAAGCGTATGGCGCGTCGTACACGCTCCAGGAATTCCTAACCGTGAAATCGGACGACGTAATAGGAAGGACGAGGATTTTCGATTCGATAGTGAAGGGCGATATGAACTTCGAGCCCGGACTGCCGGAATCGTTCAAAGTCCTGCAGAAAGAGCTCCAGGCGCTTGCGCTCGATATTGACCTTCTCGAGGAAGAAGAGCTCGGAAGGGAATAAATCAAATAAAGGGAGGGAGACAACGTGGACGTAGATACACTATTTGAAAAGCCGAAGAACCCATCGGAGTATTCGGCTGTCAAGATTTCGATAGCTTCTCCCGAAAAGATAAAGGAATGGTCTCACGGCGAGGTAAGAAAGCCCGAGACGATAAACTACAGGACCTTCAAACCGGAAAGGAGCGGGCTTTTCTGCGCCAAGATCTTCGGTCCGGTGAAGGACTACGAATGTACTTGCGGTAAATACAAGAGGCTTAAACACAGGGGAATCACGTGCGAGAAGTGCGGCGTCGAGGTCATCTCCTCCAAGGTAAGAAGGGAGAGAATGGCCCACATTGAGCTTTCCTCGCCCGTAGCGCACATATGGTTCCTGAGGAGCATACCGTCCCGCATAGGGATGCTGCTCGACATGACCTTGAAGGACCTCGAAAAGACCCTCTATTACGAGTCTTACGTCGTCCTCGACCCGGGGAACACCAGCCTTAAGTTCGCCGAGGTTCTAAGCGAGGACAGATACCGAAAGGCCGTCGAGGATTACGGTCACAGCTTCAAGGTCGGCATGGGCGCCGAGACGATAAGGGAGATGCTTAAGAAGATCGACCTCGTCGAGCTCTCAGAGCAGCTCAGGCACGAAATGAAAAATACATCCTCCCCGATAAAGAGGGCGAGGATCGCCAAGAGGCTCCGTATATGCGAGGCCTTCAGGAAGTCGAAGAACCGCCCCGAGTGGATGATCCTTACGAGGATTCCGGTTCTTCCGCCCGACCTCCGGCCGCTCGTTCCGCTGGACGGCGGAAGGTTCGCGACTTCTGACCTTAACGACCTCTACAGGCGAGTTATAAACAGAAACAACAGGCTTAAGAAGCTCCTCGAGCTCGGCGCTCCCGACATCATCGTCAGGAACGAAAAGAGGATGCTACAGGAGTCGGTCGACGCCCTTCTCGAAAACGGAAGAAGGGGAAGGCCGGTTCTCGGGCACAACCACAGGCCGCTCAAGAGCTTAAGCGACATAATCAAGGGAAAACAGGGAAGGTTCAGGCAGAACCTCCTCGGAAAAAGGGTGGACTATTCGGGCCGTTCGGTTATCACCGTGGGCCCCGAGCTCAAGCTCCACCAGTGCGGCATACCGAAGCAGATGGGGCTCGAGCTTTTCAGGCCGTTCATCTACCAGAAGCTCGAACTCTGGGGGGCCGCCGCCACCATTAAAATTGCAAAGAAACTCGTCGAGCAGGAGGCCCCGATCGTTTGGGACGCCCTCGACGAAGTCATTAAAGAACATCCGGTGCTTCTGAACCGTGCGCCTACGCTCCACCGTCTCAGCATCCAGGCCTTCGAGCCGATACTGATCGAGGACAAGGCGATTCAGATTCACCCGCTCGTTTGCCCGGCGTATAACGCGGACTTCGACGGCGACCAGATGGCCGTACACGTGCCCCTTTCTATCGAGGCGCAGACGGAATGCAGGGCGCTCGTCATGTCCACGAACAACATTCTCTCGCCGGCGCACGGAAAGCCGATCATTCTCCCGACGCAGGACATCGTCCTCGGCATCTACTACATGACGAGGGACATGGCCACCGACAAGGGTGACGGCAAGATATTCTCGAGCATCGACGAAGTGCACATGGCGTACGACTCGGGCGAGATAGGAATACACGCGAAGATCAAGGTCCGCGTCAACGGAAAGCTCTACGAAACGACGGCCGGGCGCGTGATCCTCTACAACATCATGCCGGACGGCATACCGTTCGAGCTCGTCAACAGGGTAATGACCAAGAGGGCCATCGAAGAGCTCGTCGATACCTGCTTCAGGATGGCGGGCGGCAAGAGCACCGTAATCCTCGCGGACCGCATGAGAACGCTCGGGTTCAAGTATTCGACCAGGGCCGGGATATCGATATCGATAGGCGACATGAGCATTCCGGAGAGGAAGAAAGACCTCCTCCAGAAGGCCCAGGACGAGGTTGTAAAGGTACAGAATCAGTACTCCCACGGTCTTATCACGGACGGTGAGAGGTATAACAAGGTAATCGACATCTGGGCGAGGACGAGCGACGACGTCGCCCAGGAAATGATGAGAGATATTTCATACGAAGAGATCGTCGACGAAGACGGCACCGTAAAGAGGGGCGCGAGCTCGAACCCGATATACATGATGATCGATTCGGGTGCGAGGGGAAGCCAGACCCAGGTCCGTCAGCTCGCCGGTATGAGGGGCCTTATGGCCAAGCCGTCGGGTGAAATCATCGAGACCCCGATCACGTCCAACTTCAGGGAAGGGCTGACGGTTCTCCAGTACTTCATCTCGACGCACGGCGCGAGAAAAGGTCTCGCGGACACGGCGCTGAAAACGGCGAACGCGGGTTACCTGACCAGGAGGCTCATCGACGTCGCGCAGGACGTAATGATCAAGGAATACGACTGCGGAACGGTCGAGGGTATAACCGTGAGCGACCTCGTCGAAGGCGGCGAGATAATAGAGCGCGTCGGCGACAGGGTTCTCGGAAGGGTTACGCTCGAGGACATAGTCGATCCCGTAAGCGGCGAGATGATAGTCAGGACAAATCAGGAAATCGACGAGCAGGCGGCGGCCAAGATAGACGAGGCCGGGAGCGTTACAGAGGTCAGGATAAGGTCCGTACTTACGTGCGAGACCCGCATCGGTGTTTGTGCGCTCTGCTACGGCAGGAACCTCGCCACCGGCAAGCTGGTAAACATAGGCGAGGCCGTCGGTATCATAGCGGCCCAGTCCATCGGCGAGCCCGGAACGCAGCTCACCATGAGAACGTTCCACATCGGCGGTGCGGCCAGCCAGAGGGCTGCCGAGAGCACGCTCGAGGCCACCCACGAGGGGACGGTCAAGTTCCAGAGCGTAAGGACCGTCGAAACGAAGGACGGAAGCTTCGTCGTAATCAACCGAACCGGGACGCTTATCATCCAGGACGATAAAGGTTACGAAAGGGAGCGCTATCCGCTGGCCCTCGGTGCGAAGCTCAAGATAGCCGACGAGCAGAAGGTTAAAGAAGGACAGCTACTCGCGGAATGGGACCCGTACACCACTCCGATTATATCTGAATTCGACGGGACGGTCGGGTTTGTCGATCTGGAGCAGGGTATAACCCTGAAGGAGCAGGTTGATGAAGTCACCGGTATTTACAAAAAGGTTGTTATAGAATCCAAGAGCCTGGACGTTCACCCCGGCCTCGTGATACACACGAACGAGGGGAAGAGCATCCAGTACTCGCTTCCCATAGGGGCTATTATCGAGACTAACGAAGGCGATCCTGTAAGCGCAGGAGACATCGTGGCCAAGATCGCCCGTGCTACGGCGAAGACCAAGGACATAACGGGCGGTCTCCCGAGGGTTGCGGAGCTCTTCGAGGCGAGGATACCGAAGGACCCGGCGGTTGTAACCGAGATCGACGGTATCGTAAGCTACGGCAAGGACCTCAAGGGTAAGAGAAGGGTCGTAGTAACGCCCGAGGTCGGGGAGCCCAAGGAATACCTCGTACCCAGGGGTAAGCACGTGCTCGTGAGGGAAGGGGAAATCGTCACGTCGGGGCGACCAGCTCGTCGACGGTTCCGTTAACCCGCACGACATCCTCCGCATAAGGGGCGAACGCGCGCTTACGAGATACCTCGTGGACGAGATCCAGGAGGTCTACAGGCTCAGGGCGTCAAGATCAACGACAAGCACATCGAGGCCATAGTCAGGCAGATGCTAAAGCGCGTCAGGATCAAGGACCCCGGAGACACGATCCTCCTCGTTGGAGAGGCCGTCGAGAAGCACATCTTCTTCGAAGAGAACGAAAGGGTGCTCGAACAGGGCGGAAGGCCCGCGTCGGCGGAACCGCTGCTCCTCGGCATAACGAGGGCGTCTCTCAGCACGGACAGCTGGCTTTCGGCCGCTTCGTTCCAGGAGACGACGAGGGTTCTTACAAGGCTGCCTGCGAAGGCAAGGCCGACAACCTCCGCGGACTCAAGGAGAACGTTATCATGGGCAGGCTCATACCCGCGGGTACTGGGCTCCCGATATACAGGAACATCGACGTCGAGGTTCCCGTTCTCGAGGTTCCGGTGCCGGCCGCGGCTTCGGCTGACGAATAAAATCAAACTTTGAAATTCCGGGGGCAGGCGACGGAAATCCCGTTACCCGCCCCTTTTTTTAATCCTTCATTATACAAACGGCTGCCATGTCAGAAAACGATAAAACCCAGATGGATAAGGTTTACGATCCTAAAAAGGTTGAAGAGAAATGGTACGCCGAGTGGATGGCAGGGGCTATCATAAAGCCTCGCCCGAATCCGGGCTCCCGCCTTTCACCATAGTCATCCCCCCGCCCAACGTTACGGGCTCTTCATAGGCCACGCGCTCAACAACACGCTCCAGGATATTCTCATACGCTACAAGCGCATGAAGGGGTTCGATGCGCTCTGGGTGCCAGGACGGACCACGCCGGTATCGCGACGCAGATGATGGTCGAGAGGCAGGTCAAAGGAAGGCACCAGCAGGACCGAGATGGGCCGGGAAGTGTTCATCGAGCGCGTCTGGAAATGGAAGGAAGAATCCGGCGGCACGATAGGGACACAGCTAAGGCGTCTCGGCGCCATGCCCGACTGGGACAAGGAGCGCTTCACCCTCGACGAGAACCTCTCACGCGCGGTGAGGAAGGTATTCGTCGATCTTTAAGCGAAGCTCATTTACAGGACAAGAGGCTCGTAAACTGGGACCCGAAGCTGACGACCGCAATAAGCGATCTCGAGGTCGAGCAGCGTGAGGTCAGGGGGCATTTCTGGCACTTCAAATATCCCGTCGAGGAGTGAGGGCGAGTTCATAACCGTCGCCACGACCAGGCCCGAGACGATGCTAGGCGACACCGCCGTCGCGGTCCATCCGGACGACGAGCGCTATAAGCACCTCGTCGGGAAGAACGTCATTCTGCCTCTGGTCGGCCGCAAGATTCCGATAGTCGCCGACGAGTACAGCGACCCCGAAAAAGGGACCGGCGCGGTGAAGATTACGCCTGCGCACGACTTCAACGACTTTGAAGTCGGGCGGAGACCTATCTCGATGGTCAACATCTTCGACTCTACGGCGCACCTTAACGAAAACGCGCCCAAGAAGTACCGCAGCCTCGACAGGTTCGAGGCCAGAAAGCGCGTTGTCGAGGATCTTGAGGCGCTCGAACTCCTGGATAAGATGGGGGCCAACCATACCGTCCCTACGGCGACAGGTCCGGCGTAGTTATAGAGCCATGGCTTACCGAGCAGTGGTACGTCGATGCCAAGAAGCTCGCCGAGCCGGCACTCGCGGCCGTCGAGGAGGGGAGGGTCAGGTTCGTGCCCAAGTTCTGGGAGAATACGTACTTCGAATGGCTCCGGAACATAGAGCCGTGGTGCATATCGAGGCAGCTCTGGTGGGGGCACCAGATACCGGCCTGGTACGGGCCCGACGGGGAAAATCTTCGTCGCTGCGTCCGAAGACGAGGCCCGCGAGGCGGCGCGGAAACACTACGGCGAGGAACCCGTCCTCGAGCGCGACCCGGACGTCCTCGATACGTGGTTCTCGTCGGGGCTCTGGCCGTTCTCGACACTCGGCTGGCCGGACGCCGCGCCCGAGCTTAAGCACTACTACCCGACGAGCGTTCTCGTCACGGGGTTCGACATCATCTTCTTCTGGGTTGCGAGGATGATTATGCAGGGCATTCATTTCATGGGCGACGTGCCGTTTAAGGACGTTTACATCCACGGGCTCGCAAGGGACGAGAAGGGGCCAGAAGATGGTAAGACTCGGGGGAACGTCATTGATCCTCGACTGTCATTGAGGAAAACGGCGCCGACGCGCTCAGGTTCAGCCTTACGGCCCTCGCGACGCAGGGGAGGGACATAAAGCTCTCCATGCCCGTCATGCAGGGTACAGGAATTTTATAAACAAGATATGGAACGCCTCGCGCTTTTCTGATCATGAACCTCGAAGACTACGACGCCGGGGCGAAGCTCCCCGACGGCGAGCTTTCGACGTACGACAAATGGATACTCACGAAGCTTAACGAAACGGTGAAAGAGGTCGAGACCTCGCTCGACAATTACGAGTTCGACAAGGCCGCCAGCGCCGTGTACCAGTTCTTCTGGTCGGAATATTGCGACTGGTACATTGAGTCCGTAAAGCCTGCTCTCTACGGCGGCGACCCCGAAAAGAAACATCAGGCCCAGGGCGTCCTCGTGAGGGTGCTCAAAACAGCCCTCCAGCTCCTGCATCCGATGGCTCCGTTCGTCACGGAGGAGCTTTACCAGAGGCTCCGGGAATTCGGCGTCGAGCTCGGCGGGTGCGCGGCAGTACGGCGGAGAGCATAATGCTGAGCGCGTTCCCCGAATACAGCCCCGAGCAGATTTTCAGGGCTGAGCACGACGAGGTCGAGCTCATGAAGGGGATTGTAGTCGGCATCCGTAACCTTCGTGCCGTGCTGGGGCTTCATCCGTCCGAGAAGGTGAGCGTGGTTCTCCTTCCGGAAAACGAGAAAATCCGTAAGCAGATCGAAAATAACAAGGGCTTCGTCATGAGCCTCGCGACCCTGACCGGAATGGAAATAACCGAAGGCGACAAGCCCGCAAAGGCCGTCGCGCAGGTCATTCCCGGGGTCGAGATATTCCTCCCCGTCGAAGGACTCATAGACGTTTCCAAAGAAACCGAGAGGATCAAGAAAGAAATCGGCAAGATGTCAAAAGACCTCGAACGCACCCAAAAAAAGCTGTCAAACCCCGATTTCCTCAGCCGCGCGCCGGAAGAAATAATCCAGAAAGAGCGCGATATATTCGAAGAGCTTTCATTTCAGATAAAGAAGATGGAAGACGTACTCGGCAAGCTGAGCGAGATTGGGTAATACCTTTTCTTACGCCAGCCTGATATTCTGAACCACTATTCCCAGACCGGGAGCTTTTGATAATGGGCCATCCGCTGTGAGTAACGGCGCGTCGTACATACGCGCGGCCGAGACGTAGAACGCATCGTAGGCGCTTATGTTGTGCCTGTACTGCCACGCGTCGTGGATGAGAGCGGTATGAGAAATGCGCTCGACATCCCAACCGATCAGATCCTCGATTGCCGATAAGGCTCGTTTCTCCGGGAGCATTTTCTTGAGGACTGCACGCCTCAGTACCGAAAGAATCTCGACGTCGAGCAGCTCGGGGGCGGCTAACTCGGCCCCCTCAATAAGCTCCGATACTTTCAGGCCCAGACTTGTGCGGAGGAGGTATTCGGCCGCAGCCGAAGCATCGATTACGAACCTCATTTCGGAAGCTCGTTATCTCTTTCCTGTCTCTCTTCTTCGAGTAGCGAAGCCGCCGAGACGCCGAGTTCGGAAGAGGGCCGCGTCGTGAACCGCTCCCGCCATTCATTCCTTTTCAGCTCTTTCTCGATCGCCTCGAGTATAATGTCGCTCAAGGTTTTATCCGCTTTTTTTGCGTGTCTTTTGAGCCGTTTGTACAATGGTTCGGGAACGTTCTTGACCTGTATAATAGCCATATCATGAAAGTATCATGATAATTTCATGATGTCAACTGTTGTTGGGATAAAAAGACGGTTACCCCCCGAAAAGCCCAAGCTGCTTGTGCTTGACCTTCTTGAGGTCTGTAAGCTCTACCGGGTACCTGCCGGAGAAGCAGGCGCTGCAGAAGTTTTCTTTACCTTCGATCTTTTTCGTCTCGTTCACCGCTTTCATAACACCTTCGAGGCTGAGGTAGCCGAGTGAGTCCGAGGTTATGTACTTTCTTATTTCGTCTATTTCGAGCGAGTTGGCGATGAGCTCTTCTTTAAGAGGGGTGTCGATTCCGTAGTAGCACGAGAACTTCGTCGGGGGCGAGCTTATCCTCATGTGCACCTCCGTCGCCCCGGCGGCGCGAATCATCTTCACTATCTTTCGCGACGTCGTGCCCCTTACTATAGAGTCGTCTATGATGACTACTCGTTTCCCGTTCAGCACTTCCCTTATAGCGTTCAGCTTGAGCCTTACGCCGAAGTTACGGATAGACTGCTGGGGCTCGATGAACGTCCTCCCGACGTAGTGGCTCCGGAGGAGCCCAAGCTCAAGCGGTAGGCCGAGCTGCTCCGAAAACCCTATGGCTGCGGGCACGCCCGAATCCGGCACGGCGACGACGATGTCTGCCTCTGCCGGGTGCTCTCTTGCGAGCTGCTTTCCGAGCTCTTTCCTTACCTGGTAAACGTTCCTCCCCGTAAGGAAGCTGTCGGGCCGTGCAAAGTATATGTATTCGAAGACGCAGTGCGAGTGCGGCATCTCGCCGAAGGGCTTGAAGGATTCTATGCCGTCCTGCGTTACGACGATGATCTCGCCGGGGCTCTACCTCCCTTATATAATCGGCCTCTATGAAGTCGAAGCTGCCATCTCCGATGCGGGCACAGGTGAGTCGCCGAGCTTCCCCATTACCAGGGGCCTGAACCCGTACGGGTCCCTCGCCGCTATCATCGCCTCGGGGGTGAGGAACATGAGCGAGTAGGCGCCCTTACATCTTATGAGGTTCGATGATCCTCTGGACGAGCTTTTCTTCTTTCGATTTCGCTATGAGATGGACTATGACCTCGGTGTCGGTCGTAGACTGGAATATCGCCCCTTCGCCTTCGAGCTCTTCCCTGAGCGTCCTGGCGTTGGTGAGGTTGCCGTTATGCGCTATGGCCAGGGCACCGCGGAAATAGTTGATCACGATGGGCTGCATGTTCTTGTCCTGGCTAGACCCGGTGGTCGAATAGCGCACATGCCCTATGGCGTTCGTGCCCGGCAGGCGCGACAATATATCTTCGGTGAAAATATCGGAAACGAGGCCCATCTGGCGGTGGTTGTGAAGGTTCACGCCGTCCGACGTAACTATACCGGCGCTTTCCTGGCCCCTGTGCTGAAGGAGCGTGAAGGCCGAGGTATGTCAGGTTGGACGCTTCGGCGTTACCGAAAATACCGAACACACCGCATTCTTCTTTGAGCTTAGCCATAGCTTTTAAGGTTGTTCTCGAAACCCGTGTTCCATGCCCTTAAAGCCTCGGATACGGGAACGTCCAGCAATTCCCGGACATATATTCGAGAACCCTCCACTCTGCCTATGATATCCAAAGGCACTCCGGAATTCCTGGGAAATTTCTTCAGCCTTTTTGATGTTCTTCTCGTCGAGTGAAATGATTGCTCTTGCCTGGGTTTCTGAAAATAAGAGGGCATCCGGTCTGATTTCAGCAGGAATGTCTACCCTGACGCCTAAAGGGCTGTTCGGATTGAAACAGCACTCCGCCAGTGCTACTGCGAAACCCCCCTCGGAAAGATCGTGTGCAGAATTAAGTATACCTTCTCCAGAGGCTTTTAGTAAGGCGGATATCAGGTTTTCTCGCGTTCGAGGTCCACGGACAGAGGTAGGCCGGCCGTTTTTCCGTGTATTTGCGAGAGAGTATTCCGTCCCTCCGAAGCTCCTCTTTTGTCTCGCCGAGGATCGCCACTACGTCGCCTTCGTTTTCGAACCACTGTGTTAGATGCCGCCCGGCGTCGTCGATTAGTCCGACCATGCCGACGGTAGGCGTCGGGAATATATTTGTCACTCGGTCTGGTTATAAAAGCTCACATTGCCGCTTACTATCGGTGTGTCGAGGGCAATGGCGGCCTCGACCATGCCTTCGAGCGCCCGCTTGAACTGCCACATTACCTCGGGCGTTTCGGGGCTGCCGAAATTGAGGCAGTCGGTGATGGCGAGGGGCAGGGCGCCGGAGCATGCGAGGTTCCTCGCGCTCTCGGCGACTGCTATCGCGGCCTGTGTAGGGGTCGGGGTAGCAGTATCTCGAATTACAGTTGACCGTCATGGCGACGGCTTTGGGCGTTCCTTTTATCCTTACTACGGCCGCGTCAGAGCCGGGAGGGTTGTAAGGTTCGTCCTCACCATGTAGTCGTACTGCTCGTAGATCCAGTGTTTGTTGGCTAGCGTCGGCGAAGAGAGGAGCGTCAGTAAAACCCTTCCGAGGTCGCCCGGCGTGTCGAAAGGTCGAGCCGCCCGAGCTCCGCGAGGTTCGAAGGCTCTTTCACCGGCCTGTCGTACGCCGGGGCCTCCTCGGATACGAGGCTGAGCGGTATGTCGGCTACGGTCTCTCCGTTCTCGGCGATGACGATGCTGTGGCTGTCGGTCACCTCGCCGATGACTGAGTCGAGTCCCCACTTTTTGAATATATTCTCCGCAACTTCTTCCTTGCCCTTTTCGAGCACTATAAGCATCCGCTCCTGCGATTCGAAACATGACCTCGTACGGCGTCATGCCTTCTTCCCTTCGCGGGACCTTCTCGATGTCTATCCTTATGCCCGTTCCTGCGCGCTCGGCCATTTCGGTCGAGGACGACGTGGCCCGGCGGCCCCCATATCCTGTATGCCGACCACGACGCCAGTCTTGAAGAAGCTCGAGGCACGCTTCCAGGAACCAGCTTTTCCGTAAACGGGTCGCCGACCTGGACGGCGGGGCGCTTCTCCTCGGCCTCTTTCGTGAAGGTTTCGGACGCCATCACAGCGCCGTGTATGCCGTCGCGTCCGGTCTTGGAGCCTACATATATGACGGGGTTCCCGACGCCCTCGGCGCGCTTTGAATATTTCGTCGGCCCTGGTGACTCCAAGCGCGAATACGTTTACAAGCGGATTGCCGTCGTAGCAGGGGTCGAAATAAACCTCGCCGCCAACAGTCGGGATGCCGATGCAGTTCCCGTACCCGGCTATGCCGGAGACGACGCCGCCCGCGACGTATTTCGTTTTGGGGAGGGAAGGGTTGCCGAATCTAAGCGAGTCGAGTATCGCAATGGGCCTTGCACCCATCGTGAATATGTCCCTAAGTATGCCGCCCACGCCCGTCGCCGCGCCCTGGTACGGCTCGATGAACGAGGGGTGGTTGTGGCTCTCCATCTTGAAGACGACGCAGAGGCCGTCGCCTATATCGACGACGCCGGCGTTTTCGCCCGGGCCCTGTATGACCCTCTCGCCCGTCGTGGGAAGCTTCCGAAGGTAGATTCTGGAGCTTTTGTACGAGCAGTGCTCGGACCACATAGCGCCGAGTATGCCTATCTCCGTAAGGTTGGGCTCCCTGCCCAAAGCGCCCGTGATTTTATTATATTCCTCTTCCGTGAGCCCGTGTTCAAGGGCGGTTTTCAGGCTGGACATGTTCAGATTGTTCCCTCAGCGATTAATATACCAGTATATCGGCGTTTAGGCATTCGTTTCGGGCGATATTATCTTCGAACGGAAGGAAATATCAAGCCCTCGAATCTTCGTTAAACACAGGTTGCTCCCCGGTGGCTGCGTAGTGTCGTGGAGGGCTTTGCCGCCCTTGTGCCGAAAGGCTTGTTGTAATTGGCTCCGATAGAGCATAATATCATGAATAATTCATGGACCACGTAATAGTTTTCGTCTCCCTCGTCATGGCTGTTGCCCCTGTGCTGGCGGGACTCCTCTTCGTGTGGTGGATAGACCGTTACGACAGGGAGCCGCTTAAGTACGTTTTCGGCGCTTTTCTCTGGGGTGGGTTCGGGGCCGTCATCCTCTCTATCCTCGGCACGGAGGCGAGCATAAGGCTCCTCGGCGGGGCGATTTACAGCCCGCATTTCGACACCACTGCGGTCCTCGTCGCCCCCGCGATAGAAGAGCTGATGAAGGGACTCATCGTGCTCTTTTTCCTGAGGCTCCGGCACTTCGACAACATGACCGACGGCCTCCTCTACGGCGCTGCCTCTGGGCTCGGCTTCGGCATGACGGAGAACTTCCTCTACTTCGCCCAGTACGCGAGCTACGCCCCCGGGTACGAGTGGCTGAACCTCCTTTTCCTCCGGAGCATGATGACGGCCAACATGCACTGCGCTGCGAGCGCCACGTTCGGTGCGGGCATCAGCAAGCTCAAGGACGGGGGCCGGGACGCCCTCGTGTCGGTCGGCCTCTATTATTTCCTCGCCGTGTTCCTCCACTCGACGTGGAACTTCCTCGTCACTTCCCGGAGCGAGGCCCACTGGACGCTGGCGGTTCTCATATTGTTCTCCTACATCGTATTCATATTCATAATGTATGTGAAGTCGATCCTGACCGAGCGGCGGCAGCGTGAGATACAGCTCGCCGAGGAATTCGACCTGGGCGTCCTTCCGCAGAAATACAGGAAGATACTGATGTCGTACGGCGCCATGAAGAAGAACGGCTGGTTCCCGAAATACCTCAACAAGGACAAGTACCTTACGCTCGTAAGCCGCCTTGCCATGAGAAAATCGTCCTACGAAAAGGCAGGCTCCAGGCGGCGGGTCGTCCTCATGAGGGAGATAATGGAGATAAGGGCCGAGCTCGCGAAATTCTCGGAGCTCCTGGGGACGGTCACCGGAGAGCCCGAGCCTCCGGGGCAGGCCGGCTGATGTTCGGGGCCCCGTGTGCGGCGTCCTTTCGAGCGCCCTCGCAAAGCCCCTGATTCCCACTTATTGACTGTAATTGAGGGGCCTTCCGGCTATTGTATAACCTCACTACCCCCTGTATCCTTACTCGGATAGCGTATAAAATTAATACGTAATCCGGCGACAATATGAACATCAAGGATTTAAGCCCTGCCGAGCTCGGAGAATTCGTATCTGGGAAGGGGATTCAACCCTACCGGGCCCGCCAGATAGGTAAATGGATTTATGTGAGGGGGGCGTCGTCTTTCGACGAGATGACCGACCTGTCCAAGGACCTGAGAGAAACCCTCAAGTCCGCCTTTACCATCGGCGATTCGATAGAGCTTGCGGGAGAGCAGGTTTCGAAGGACGGGACGAGGAAGTATCTCTTCAAGCTTTCGGACGGTAACCAGATCGAAAGCGTCCTCATACCCGACAAAAAGAGGAACACCCTCTGCGTATCCTCGCAGGCGGGGTGCGCCCTCGGCTGCACATTCTGTCTCACCGGAACCGTTGGGAAAATCCGCAACCTCAAGCCGTCCGAGATAATAGACCAGTATCTGATAGTTAACAGGCTCACATACGACTCTGTAACAAACATAGTTTTCATGGGCATGGGCGAGCCGCTCGACAATCTGGACAATCTCGTCCGGGCTCTCGAAAACCTGATGGACCGTAACGGCCTCGCGCTTTCTCCAAAGCGTATAACGGTATCCACCTCGGGAATAGTGCCGAAGATTAAAGAGCTCGGCGAGCGTGTATCCGTCAACCTTGCTGTGTCGCTCAACGCACCCACGGACGAGATACGGAACGAAATCATGCCCATCAATAAGCGCTATCCGATAAAGGAGCTCCTAAAGGCGAGCGTCAACTTCCCGGTACCGCCTCGTAAAGCTCTCATGTTCGAATACGTTATGCTGAGCGGCGTGAACGATTCCGACAAGGACGCATACGACCTCGGCAATCTCCTCGCCGGGATAAACTGCAAGTTAAACCTCATCCCCTTTAACGAGGCGCGGCCGCTTCCCTACAAGTCGCCCTCTATGGAACGTGTCCTGCGATTCCAGGAGATAGTGATCTCGTTCGGGATTAACGTCAGGATACGAAAGAACCGGGGAAGGGATATACTCGGGGCATGCGGCCAGCTCGCTGCGGCGTATCCGGCCAGGAAAACCACCGGCGGAAAGGCGGCGGAGGCCGCTATATAATACGAATACGGAAATGACGAAGAATAAAATGACAGGCTCTGAAATAAGAAATCTATTCCTCAAATATTTCGAGGAGAAGGGGCACACGATCGTAAAGAGCTCCTCCCTCATCCCGAAAAACGACCCGACGCTTCTTTTCACGAACGCCGGTATGGTCCAGTTCAAGGACGTTTTCCTAGGGCTCGACACGCGCGACTACAAAAGGGCGACATCGTCCCAGAAGTGCGTCCGCGCCGGGGGTAAGCATAACGACCTCGAAAACGTCGGCTACACGTCGAGGCACCATACCTTCTTCGAGATGCTCGGCAATTTTTCTTTCGGGGATTACTTCAAAAAGAGGCGATACAGTTTGGATGGGAGCTCATAACGGATGTCTACAAACTCCCCAAGGAAAAGCTCTGGGTGACGGTATTCGAGGACGACGACGAGGCCGAAAAAGCTCTGGCAGGAGGCCGAAGGCCTTCTCCCGGGCAGGGTCGTCAGGCTTGGAGAGAAGGATAACTTCTGGGCCATGGGCGACACGGGTCCTTGCGGGCCGTGCTCGGAAATACTCTATAGACCAGGGCGAGGAATTCGGATGCGGGAAGCCGGAATGCGCCGTCGGGTGCGACTGCGACCGCTATCTCGAACTATGGAACCTCGTCTTCATGCAGTTCGAAAGGGACAGCTCCGGGGCGCTTCAGCCCGCTCCCGAACCCGAGCATAGACACCGGCATGGGGCTCGAAAGAATCACCGCGGTGCTCCAGGGGGTAAAGAGCAATTACGAGACGGACCTACTCCGCGGGATCATTACGAAGGTCGAGGAAATATCCGGTAAGACCTACGGCGAGGATAGCTCCGCAGACGTATCGATGAGGGTCATCGCCGACCACGGGCGCGCCGTAACGTTCCTCATCTCGGACGGGGTGTTCCCGTCCAACGAGGGCAGGGCTACGTGCTAAGGCGAATCCTCAGGCGCGCCGTCCGCCATGCGAAAATGCTCGGGATCGAGGAGCCGTGTCTCTACAGGATAGCGGCGAGGGTCAAGGACATAATGTCCGATGCCTGCCCCGAGCTCGAAGAGCGCATCGGCTTCGTCGAGGAAGTGGTCAAAAACGAAGAAGAGAGATTTTTCGAAACGATAGACAGGGGGCTCGAGCTCCTTAACACCGAGATCGAAAAAATGGGGGATAAGAAGACCATCCCCGGGGACGTCGTGTTCAAGCTCTACGACACCTTCGGGTTCCCCGTCGATCTCACGCAGGACATCGCCCGCGAGCGCGGGCTCGTGATCGACTTTGCCGGCTTCGAGGCCGAGATGGAAAAGCAGCGCGAGAAGTCGCGTAAGGCCTGGAAGGGCGGCGGCGAAGGCTCGCTCCAGCCCCTTTACAGGGACTTCGTCTCGGGCGGAATGCTGGTTAACTTCACCGGATACGACAGGACCAAGGACACGGGGCGCATAACCGCGATCATAAAAGACGGCGCGCTCGTGGACAGCGCAGGGGAGGGCGAGAGCGTCGATATAATAACGGACAAGACGCCCTTTTACGGCGAGTCCGGGGGCCAGGTCGGCGACAAGGGTACGATCGAAGCCGAGGGCGGCATCGCCGACGTCACGGATACCAGAAAGCCGCTCCCGACGCTGATAGTGCATCAGGCGACGGTCAAGAAGGGCACGCTGTGGGTGGGCGATACGGTCGATCTCCGCGTCAACGAAAAATTGAGATACGGCGCAGAAACGCACCACACTACTACACACATCCTCCACGCCGTCCTCCGGGAAGTGCTCGGGACGCACGTCGGGCAGGCGGGTTCGCTCGTCGCCCCGGGGAGGCTCAGGTTCGACTTCACTCATCATTCCTCCATCGACGACAAGGATATAAGGAAAATGGAGGAGATAATAAACGAGAGGATAAGGTGGGACGACACCGTGGTCACCGAGCCCGATGTCCCTTACGACGAGGCGATTAAAAGAGGGGCAATGGCCTTTTTCGAGGAGAAGTACGGGGACAAGGTGCGGGTTGTGACCATTGGCGATTACAGCCGTGAGCTATGCGGCGGAACGCACCTCGAAAGCGCGGGCGAGGCCGGATTGTTAAAGATAGTTTCCGAGACGGCATCTTCCGCGGGCGTAAGGCGTATCGAGGCGCTTGCCGGCGAGTCCGCGTGGAATTACCTCCGCGGCAAGGAAGATAAACTCACCGAGGCCGCCAGGGTTTTGCGGGTCCCCGAGTCGGATCTCATTCCGAGGCTGACGAAGCTCATCGAAGAGAACGAGGGCTTTGAAAAAGAGCTCGAAGGCTTTAAGAGCAAGGTGCTAACGGAAAAAACGGGCGACCTCCTCCAGAACGGCAAAGGAGCTCAACGGCGTGAGCGTGCTCTCCGTCGAGATACCGGACGCCGACCCCGGCCAGCTAAGGCAGGTGTGGGACGGCGTAAGGGGCAAGCTCAAATCGGGCGTGGCCGTTCTCGGAAGCAGGGGCGACGGCAAGGCCTACATACTCGTCGGCGTAACCGACGACCTCAAGAAGAAATACCATTCAGGAAATATCGCAAAGGAGCTCGCGCCTCTCATAGGTGGGAAGGGCGGCGGCCGCCCGGACATGGCGCAGGCGGGCGGGAGCATCCCCGAGAATCTGCCCAAAGCCCTTGATAAGGTTTTCGAGCTTGTCGAAGCCGGCTAAGCGTGCCTCTACTTACTAATGCCTTCGTCTTCGAGGGCGCTTCTGATTTTCTTTAGGGCGGCGCTTTCTATTTGCCTTACGCGCTCGCGTGAGATGTTGAACTTCGTGCCGAGCTCTTCCAGCGTAAGCGGGTTGTCCGAGAGAACGCGCTTTTCGATGATGTAACGCTCGCGGTCCTTAAGCGTTTTTAAAGCGACGTCCATCCCGCTCCTGACCTTTTTTTCTTCCTCGGCCTTGGTAAGGATATCTTCCTGGTTCTCGTCGTCGTCGGCAAGAAAGTCGAGGTGCGAAACGTCGTGCTCGCTCTTGATCTCGGCGTCGAGCGAAAGGTCTTTCCCGGTCATTCGCTGGTCCATCTCCATGACGGCTTCGTCCGAGACTTCGAGCTTGTCGGCAAGCTCGTGGTAGTCTTCGGCGCTCAGATTATCGCCGCCCATTTCGAGCTCGTTCTTGGCCGAACGAAGCTTGTAGAAGAGCTTTCTCTGCGCCTGGGTCGTGCCGACCTTAACGAGGCTCCAGCTCTTTATTATATAGTTCTGTATGTATGCCCTTATCCACCATACGGCATAGGAAATCAGCCGATAACCCTTGGTCGGGTCGAATCCCTTTACGGCGTGCATGAGCCCGACGTTTCCTTCCTGAATCAGATCCATGGTGTTGAGTCCGTAGTTCTTGTATTCGTTGGCGACGCGGACTACGAACTTGAGGTTGGCGGTGACGAGCTTTCTCGCGGCCTCGACGTCGCCCTCGTTCTTATACTTCATGGCGAGCTTGTACTCTTCCTCGCGGCTCAGGACAGGATAGTTGCTTATTTCCGCCAGATATCTCTGTAGAGACGTAGTATGCGCCGGAAGGAGCGCACTTTGCGGGGGAGGATCGACGTGGATTTTATCTTCTTCTTCGGGCATGGGTAGGATACAGTACTGTGAATTGAAGTTTGGTAATTAGTATACGTTTCGAAGGGCGTCTAAGCAACCGGCAAAATATAGCGCAGAGCCTCCTGTAGAGGGGATTTTTCATAAATTTTAACGCCTATTTGACGATGCTCTCTTGACGGATAGGGTTCCACTGTATAAGTTTATTCGCTTTAGTTTTAACCCCTTACAAATCGGTTCCGGCGTAGCTCAGCTGGCAGAGCGGGTGACTGTTAATCACTAGGTCGGGGGTTCGAATCCCTCCGCCGGAGCCAAGTCTCATCATTTTTGCACCCTTTCTCTCATTATTTTGTTTACAATTCGAATTAAAATGCATTTAAGTAATAGGTTTGGGTATTACGGCGCTATCCGGGCGGGATTGTGTATTGGGAAAATGATTGCCTGTCGGGGCTCCTGTATGGTATTATGTATTTGTTGTAAACATCTGTAATATATATTTATTCTCTGCCGTAATCAGGGATATGCGAAGTTCTTGGGTAGGGCTGGCACGGTTTACTAGCCGAGCTTGCTCTATGGTGTGGTGTCGAACTCATCCGGCGCCGAGAAGAAGTGTTGAAAATTCATTGACGGGGTTTCTAAATTCGAATCCGGGGATGATGGGAAAACGATAACCGAACAGCCTGTAAGGTGTAGGGATTTATCGGCCTGCCCGGCTTCACGCGCTTCTAGAATGATGACTGACAAGACAAACGAGGACGACCAGGGCGACAATCGATGGTGTGTGTCGTCGCCCGCCTTTGATCCGCATGGAAGCGCAGTTCCGCTTCCCGCTTCTCCTATCATTTCATCGCGCTATTTCCGGAAGGACTGGCCATGGTCTATGTAGAAATTCTGGCCGTCATTCTGTTGACGCTTATAAATGGCCTCCTCGCGATGTCCGAGCTCGCCATAGTCTCGTCGCGGAAGAGCCTCTTGAAGCAATTGGCGAGCGACGGCAGCAGGGGCGCGGCCGCGGCGGTGCGTCTGGCCGAAGACCCGAGCCGCTTTCTCTCGACAGTGCAGATAGGCATCACGCTCGTCGGCATAATCGCCGGCGCATTCAGCGGCGCGACCCTCGGGCAAAGGCTGGGCTCCTGGCTCGACACGTTCCCTTTGTTTTCGCATCACGGTTTCGCCATCGGGATAAGCGTTACAGTCATTGCTATTACATACCTCTCGCTGGTCCTGGGCGAGCTCGTGCCAAAACGGATCGCGCTCTCTCGGCCCGAGCGTATAGCGTCTCTCGTCGCGGGGCCGATGAAGCTGCTCTCGGTCATTGCGGCGCCGGCGGTATGGCTCCTTCACGTTTCGACCGAAAGCGTCCTCGGCGTCCTGGGATTGTCGGGCAAACGGGAATCGACCGTCACCGAGGATGAAGTCAAATCGCTCATTGCCGAGGGCACGCAGGCGGGCGTCTTCGTTCCGCAGGTGCAGGAAATGATAGAGGGCGTCCTAAGGCTCGCCGACAGGCCCGTCAGGGTCATAATGACGCCGCGCTCCCTAATCGTCTGGATTGAAGTCAATGCGGACGAGGATACGATCCTGAACGTAATAGAATCGAACCATTTTTCGCGCCTCCTCGTGTGCGACGGGAGCGTGGACCACCCGCTCGGCACCGTCCATACGAAGGATCTTCTTCCCGAGGCCTTTCGCGGGAACAAGGGAAACCTTCTGGATTTAATGACTCCCATACTTTTCGTTCCGGAAAGCACTCCAGTCCTCAAGCTCCTCAACATGTTCAAGAAGGAGAAGGTCCACATTGCCGTCGTCGTTAACGAATACGGGGCGACGGAAGGGCTCGTCACGATCACGGACGTGCTGGAATCGATAGCCGGGGATTTCCCCGAGCTCGACGAGGATTTCGAGCCGGGAATAGTGCAGAGGGAAGATGGCTCATGGCTCGTTGACGGCATGCTTCCGATGGACATAATCGAGAAAATGACGGGCATCGAATCCGAGGAAGAGGTCAATACCGTGGCGGGGTTCGTCCTCCAGAACCTGGGACGTATACCGCAGCCGGGGGAGGGCTTCGATTACGACAACGTACACTTCGAGGTCGTCGATATGGACGGACGCAGGATAGACAAGGTCCTGATCCGTATCAATACGCCCGCCGCCGATGGCGGGGATTCCGGGCCGGTGGATTAAGTCCTGAGCTATGGACCCGTGCTATGCGTGGAAGCCGCTCACGCGCGCGTCTTCAGAGTATCGCCGACTTTCCTGCACAACCTAACCAGCATGGGTTCGTGTGCCGCCTGAAGAAGCTCCTCGAAGCTGCGGAGGAACGGCCTCTTCTTCCATTCGAAGTATTCCAAATATCGCGTTTCATCCCGTGATAAATCCATCAGGAAGCGTGACAATGATTCCGGCCCGTCGAAATCGGAGACGTCTATGAAGCACTTCTCCCCGGGGCGAATTCCTCTATGTTGGGAGCGCCCAGGTAAACCGGAACGGAGCCCTCGATAAGAGGATCGTAGAATTTCTCCGTCACGTAGTCGGCCTCCGAGGCATTTTCGAACGCAATCGAGAATGTGTGCCGCGCCATCGTTTCGAGCTTGAATTCCCGTCCCGCGCCCCTTCGGCTGGGGGCATTCCTGAAAAGCTTCCCGTACGAATGCACCTCGATGTGCTTCATCATTTCCCCAAGATATTCCGTCCGCCCGTTTGTGTCGTACGCGCTCGATATGAACGCATTCAAAGGCCGCCGGTTTTTTTATGGGGGCTTTTCTCAGCTCATCCCGGTGGGAGGGAAGGATATACGGGCACCAGATATCCGAATCCCGGCGGTGTGTCATCGTGAGGTCGAACCGGCGCATGACGAGCTCCATCGACAATATCGGGTGATGGGCGGCGGATTCCATCGACCAGGCTACCCATATCTGCCCCTTCCGCTTGATGGGGCCTCTTCCCACGACGAAATCGAAGCCGAGCGAAGGTACATGGAATACGACCGCCGCGGCCTTGTCGTAAAGGCTCCGGTCTTCGGTAATCACAAACGGCTCGGGTATCTCCTGCTTCGGATAATCGAGCGGCTGGCCCCACATGGAATTGTAGAAAAGTATGATTGTTTTGTCTTCCATCGTTCCCTGACAGAATTCGGAATGACGCCACTCATGATCCGGCGGCGTCAGCCGAGCATCGTTTCCCTGTACCACGTTACCGTGGCGGCCAGGCCCTCTTCGAAGGTAGTCGTGGCCCTGAATCCGAATTCGGCCTTGGCCCTCGAGACGTCGAGCCTTCTTTCTGGCTGGCCGTCGGGGCGCGACGTGTCCCAGGCTATCTCGCCTTCGTATCCCGTCATCTCTTTTATCATCCCGGCGAGGTCCCTGATTCTTATTTCCCTGCCCGAGCCAAGGTTCACGGGCTCGCCCTTGTCGTACCTCTCGGCTGCGTCTACTATCCCCCTCGCGGCGTCCCTTACGAATAGGAACTCCCTCGATGCATTCCCCGTCCCCCACGCCGTGACTTCGGGAAGTCCTTTCAGCTTTGCCTCGAAGAACTTCAGTATGAGGGCCGGGATTACGTGCGCGTCTTCGGCGTTGAAGTGGTCGCCGGGGCCGTAGGTTTACCGGAAGCAGGTAGACGGCGTTAAAGCCGTACTGCTTCCTGTACGACTGGGCCTGGACGAGTAGAGCCTTCTTCGCTATTCCGTAAGGTGCGTTGGTCTCTTCGGGATATCCGTTCCAGAGGTCGCCTTCCCTGAAAGGCACGGGCGTCAGGCGCGGGTAGGAGCATACCGTCCCGACGCATACGAATTTTTCGATCCCTGCCTGCCTAGCCGCTTCCATGAGCTGAATGCCCATTACTGCGTTATCGTAGAATAGCTCGCCCGGGTATTTGAGATTAAAGCCGATTCCGCCGACCCTTGCGGCGAGGTGGATCACTAGGTCGGCATCCTTTACGGCCTCGACACAGCTCTCCCATCTCCTGAGGTCGAACTCACTGCTCCCAGGCGTGAAAATGCTCCGGTCGGGTACACCCCTCGACAACAGCTCTTCGAAAACGTACCTCCCCAGAAAACCGCTTCCGCCGGTAAGCAGTATCCGTTTTTGGCTTAGGTCCATGGCCATGTCCGTACGTCCCACGCGCAAGTCAAATTAAGACCTCTCCATAAGAGGTTAATCTTTTTTCCACCATCTTTCAGGAAATTTTTCTTTGAGAATGTGATCTCCCTCTCCTATGGGCGTGAGTCCCGAAGCCCTCATGTCGGCGTCCACCATTATCCTAACAAGCTCGCCGAACCTTACGCGCGGCCTCCATCCGAGCACGCTTTCCGCCTTCCGGGTGTCGGCCCTCAGGCTGTCGGCCTCGGTCGGCCTGTAGTAGCCGGGGTCGATTTTTACGTGCTCCTTCCAATCTAGCCCGGCGTAGGAAAAGGCTTCTTCGACGAACTCTCTTACAGAATGCGCCTCGCCGGTGCCTATTACGAGGTCGAGCGGTTTCTCTCCCTGCAGCATACGCCACATTATCTCCACGTACTCGGGGGCGTATCCCCAGTCCCTCTCGGGCTCGAGGCTGCCCAGGTAGAGGTAATCCTGCCTTCCGGATAGTATGCTCGCTACGGCGTTGGTTATCTTCCTCGTGACGAACGTCTCGCCGCGCCTCGGAGACTCGTGGTTAAAGAGTATTCCGGCCACTGCGAAGATGCCGTAACCGTCCCTGTAATTCACCGTCGTAAAGTGCGCCATGAGCTTGGCGGCGGCGTAGGGGCTCCTGGGGTGAAATGCGGTATCTTCGTTCTGTGGCGGCGGAGAGGAGCCGAACATCTCGCTGCTCGACGCCTGGTAGAACCGGCACTCGATTCCGCTCCTGCGTATGGATTCGAGGAGCCTTATGCTGCCGAGTCCCGTTACGTTCGTGCTGTACTCGGGCATATCGAAGCTCACCTTTACATGGCTCTGGGCAGCCAGGTTATAGATCTCGTCGGGCTTTATGTCGTAGACGAGGCTCGTCAAACGGCTCGAATCGCCGAGGTCTCCATAGTGAAGGTAGAGCTTCGCGTCCCTGTCGTGGGGGTCGATGTAGATATGATCGATGCGCCCGGTGTTAAAGCTGCTCGACCTCCTGATGAGCCCATGGACCTCGTATCCTTTCGACAGCAGGAATTCGGCAAGATACGAGCCGTCCTGTCCAGTTATTCCGGTTATCAGGGCTTTTTTCATCGGGTGCTCGCGAGCGGCACGAAAGCTCGATTAAATCAAAATATAATTTGGAGGCGATGTCAATGGGCGGCCCGGCCGATGCGGCTTGGCTGGTGGCGACTCCGGACGGACTTTTGGTTGTTCTACGAAGCGGCCTTGTTCTCGATGAGGGTATTTTTAAGGAGCGCCAGGAACTCCGTGAATGTTCTGGTCCTCAGTATGGGGGCGGTCAGGTTGTGCTCCCTGAAGAGGTGCGCTATCTCGGACGAGATTTCGAGCTGTGTGCCCGGGTTGTCCTCACTCGTGAGTATAAGGAATATGACGTGAGACGGCTCGCCGTCCGGGGCGTCGAAGTCCACACCCCCTCTGAAATTCCTATCGCGACAACCGGCTTCGATATACCCGCGAGGCGAGCGTGGGGTAGGGCGACGCCCTTGCCGATGCCCGTCGGGAGGGCCGATTCCCTTTCCCACACGGCATCGTATACCGTTTTCATTTCAAGGCCGGCCGCGCCCGCGGCGGCCTCCGAGAGCTCCGTTATAACGCCCTCCCGCGAAAAGGACTTCAGATTTCTTATGAACGTCTTCGATGACACGGCGTCGATGAGCCTTTTCTTCTTTCCGAGCTGGAGCAGGACTCGTATCATCGGCCCGCTTATCATGGACGTGACTATGGCCATTATGACGAGCGCGACGAAGAGCCTGTCGTTGATGATGCCGGCCTGAAGCGCGAGAATGCCGAGCACTATCTCCATCGCTCCCCGGGCGTTCATGGCGAATCCCACGGCAAGCGAGTCCCTTGCCGGTAATCCCCCGAGACGTGCACCAAGCGTGCCGCCCGCGAGCTTGCAGAGGCACGCAATGAGGATGATCGTCGTGACAAGTACGATGTCGAAATGCTTTATGAAATTAACGCTGAGCCCTATGCTTCCGAAGAAGAGTGGCGCGAAAATGGACGACACGAACTTGTCGAGCACCGACCTCGTATGTTCCCTCAGGTGTGGCGATGCGCCTACGGCGACCCCGACCAGGAACGCGCCGAAGATCGCGTGAACCCCTATCCATTCGGTAAACGCCGCCGCCAGTAGCGCCAGCGCGAGGGCGAAGCTGAGCACCCCTCCGGGACGTTTGCTGTAGGCCTGGAGGAAGGGCAGGGACCTGTGTATGAGAAACCTCCCCACCGTCAACATGAACCCGGCGAATGTAAGCGTCAGGAGAATCGTCAGAAATATGTTGTTCGAATGTTCCGAGGCGATCCCCATGAGGCCGATTATTATTGCGAATATGATCCATCCTGTGAGGTCGTCAAATACCGCCGCGCTTACGATTATCATCCCAAAGTCGGTCCGGTAGAGGTCGAGGTCCATAAGCGTCTTCGCTATCACGGGGAGGGCGGATATCGCGAGCGCAGTTGCAAGAAAAAGGGCAAAAATGAGCGGGCTTGCCCTTCGTGGCGCCAAGCATCTCGGGCGCGATCCAGGCAGCGATAAAACCTATTACAAACGGGAGCACGATTCCGGATATGCTGACCCACGGGGCGATCTTTCCCTGCCTGCCGATGATCGACAGGTCAACCTCGAGCCCCGCCACCAGAAGGAAGAGGACGACGGAGAGTAGCGCAATGGCGCTTAAGGCTATGGCGTTCGGCCCTGTGGCCGGGAAGATGAATGCGAATATGTCCGGGGCGATCGTGCCGAGCACTGTCGGCCCGAGGAGGACGCCCGCAAGTAGCTCTCCGAGTACGGAGGGCTGATGAAGCCTTCTGTGCGAGCTCGCCCAGAAGGCGCGCGGTGCCGAGCAATATTCCGAGCGCGAGGAACATGGCTGTGATATTGTCGGCTGAAAGATTTCCCATACGCTTACCGGTTAATCGATTTGGGCTTCAGGGAAACAAACTGTCGTGACCGTGTGCCGGGCTCCGGAGAGGGTGTGGGGGCCGTCCGTGCGCTTACGGTAACCGTCTTGCGCGCTTTGGCGCGGCGTCGGTGAGTCACCGGGGAATTGTATACGCGCATATACGGATTTCAAGGGCGTCGGCGAAACAAAATAGATGCGAGTTTGCGGTATGCCGACTTCCGGGCGGAGGATTTATTTTTTGCCGCGGGAAAGTTTATCTATTTCGTCGAAGGCCCTCAGGACCTCGGCAACGGTCCACGCCTGCGCTATGCAGCCCCGTGGTGTCATCGGGGTCGCCGTCGAAAATCTCGCTCATGGTTCCGATGCCTGCGGCCCTCATGTGGTCGAGCGTAGGCCTCAGAATCCCTGCGCCTTTTCGGCGTCTCCGTATGCCTTCATATGCGCCAGCGAACGGGCCGATGAGCCAGCCCCAAACAGTCCCCTGATGATACGCGCCGTCGCGGCTCGACTGGTCCCCGCCGTAAACGCCCTTATAGCCGGGGCTCTCGGGCGACAGGCTCCGGAGGCCGTGGGACGTAAGGAGCTTCCCTGCGCAGGCATCGACGATCTTCTTCTGCCGTCCCTGGTCCAGCGGGCTCGCCGGAAGGGATACGGCGAATATCTGGTTGGGCCTGAGCGCTGGGTCGTTCCCATGGGGGCCGTCCACGACGTCGAAGCAGTATCCTTTATCGGGGTTCCAGAAACGCTCGAACCCCGACAGGGCGAGCTCCGCGGCCGCGTCGAACTCGGCCGAGGGCTTCCCGATAATACGGGCGAAGGCGGACATCGAGCGGAGGGCGTTGTACCAGAGAGCGTTTACTTCCACCGGCTTTCCAATGCGGGGGTTACGACCCAGTCCCCGACCTTCGCGTCCATCCACGTGAGCTGAACGCCTTCCTCCCCTGCGTGGAGGAGGCCGTCCTCAGGGTCGGCCTTGATGCCGTAACGCGTGCCCTTCGTGTAGGAATCGATTATCCCTTTGAGGGCGGGGAATATTGCGGATAGGAATTTCTTGTCGCCCGTGTCGTCGAAGTATGTGCGCACAGCCTCGAAGTACCATAGCGCCGCGTCCACAGTGTTGTATTCCGGCGCCTGTCCGGCTTCGGGGAAGCGGTTGGGCAGCATCCCCTCGCTTATGAATCCGGCGAAGGTTTCTATTATGTCCCTCGCCACCTCCGGACGGCCGGTCGTAAGGGTGAGGCCAGACAGGCTCACCATCGTGTCCTTCCCCAGTCGCCGAACCAGTGGTATCCGGCTATGACGGTGCTTCCGGGTTTTTCTCCCTGAGAGGGCCTCGCGACTATGAACTGATCCGCCGCGAGCGCCAGGTGCTCTATTTGCGTGGAGTCAGCGCCGTTACGGATAGCGGTCTTGTTCCTGAATTTCCGAAGGATGCTTTCCTCGTAGGCCTTTCTTTCGGTGAGGCTTGCGTCCCCGTCGATTTTATCCGGGACGGCAGTCGAGGCGACGACCGTGAGCGACTCGCCTTCATTTAGAGTGCGGCTCATCTCGGCGGCAAGAAGGTGGTCTTCGGACGAGTCCAGCCCCTGTACGCTTCGAGCGAGAGGCCGAACCCGTAATTCCATTGGTTACGTATCTCGACGTCGGCCTTGTCGGCGAGGACGTAATAGGGAACCGCTCCTTCGAATGCCTTGACGGCGATGCCGTACTCGATGGGGCCGACGTCCATCTTCCAGCCCCCGGCGCTCGTCGAGCTGTGATAGTCCCTGTAGTTGACGAATATCTTCAGGTTAAGGTCGAGCGGACCGGACCCTCTCAAAAGCTTGTAACGTATGAAAGTGGTGTCGGCTCCCTGCTCCATCCAGACGCGCTTTTCTAAAACGGCGTCCGCGACGGCGTAATTCCATACCGGTATACCGCCGTCGAGATAAAAGCTCTCGATGTTGACGTAGCCCTTCGGGTCTACCGTGCCGTCCGCCCACCTGTTGGAGGAGAGCGCTACGGATTCGTCTCCGTATTTCGCTGTTTCGTCGAGCTTTGCGACGAGGAGGTATCTCCCCACGGGAGGGTTAAGGGCGGCTACCAGAAGGCCGTGATATCTTCTCGTGAGCATCCCGGCGACGGTCCCCGAGGCATAGCTCCCCCTGCCGTTGGTGACGAGCCATTCGCGCGTTTCGGCCGGTTCCTCAACGCAGCATATCCCTCTTCCGAATCTAAACGGCAAGCGAACTCTCCGGGCTTCTGGTTGTGATACGTGCGCCCGGCTTAATCGCCAGGCGCACGGTCAATATCACACTTTACCTTAAAATCGGAGTTGAGATAATAGGGCTCTTACGGATGGGCGCCGGCGTTAGCGGACGTTTCTTCGAAGAGAATCAAGTACTGGCCGTAGCCTTCTTTTTCCAGATCTTCTTTCGGGATGAACCTGAGGGATGCCGAGTTTATACAATACCTGAGTCCGGTCGGGTTCGGGCCGTCGTTAAAGACGTGGCCGAGGTGAGAGTCGCCGTTTTTGCTCCTGACCTCCGTCCGGGTCATGAAGAGGCTGTTGTCCTCGACCTCCACCACGTTCGCCCCTTCGAGGGGCTGCCAGAAGCTCGGCCACCCGGTCCCGGAGTCGAACTTTTCGCGCGAGCTGAAAAGCGGCTCGCCGGACACAACGTCAACATATATGCCTTCTTTCTTATTGTCCCAGTACTCGTTCGAGAACGGCCTCTCGGTCCCTTCCTTCTGAGTCACTTTATATTGAAGAGGGGTAAGCGTCTTCTTGAGCTCTGCGTCCGAGGGCTTCTTGTATTCGCCCGCGGCTGGATTCTTCACGCTGACCTCTTCGGCGTTGGTATCGGCCGCCTTGGGCTGGCCGCTTCCTTCCGGAGCGGAATAAGACGGCACTGAAATTCCGGCAGCGAGAAGTATGGCCATAAGGAAAATTCTGATAGAGGATTCTTCTTGCATTTTTCGTTTCTCCGATCCCGGCCGCTTTCACTATACGGCATTTTTCGGGATACACATATAGTATGCCGAATGATTCCTGGAGTTGTAGCTGCAAATTAGTCGATGTGGCGGCCGGGAAGGGCAGGGCGGCTCGCTTCCGGGTACCCTCAGACCTTCTTTTCGAGTAGGATCTTCGACGGTTTTGGAACCTTCTTCAGCTTTATTCCGTACTTATCTACGATATGCGTACGTATGTAGTCGATAGCCTCGTCCACTGAATCCGTGACTACCAGATACCCGAGGTCGTCCTCGTCGATGGTTCTTTCTATGATCATGAGTCGAGAAAATCCATGAGAGGCTTGAAGTAATCCTTCCAGAGGAGGATTATGGGGAAGTTAATAAATCTTCTTGGTCTGAATGAGCGTAGGGGGTTTCGAATAGCTCGTCCATGGTTCCCGCGCCGCCCCGGCAAAACCACGAAGGCGTAGGAGTATTTCAGGAGCATCAGCTTCCTTACGAAGAAGTATTTGAGGGAATTTATCATTATGTCGAGGGGTAGGATTCGGTCGCTGCTCCATGGGGAGGAGGATGTTGCAGCCGATGGATGTGCCGCCAGCTTCCTTGGCGCCCCTGTTCGCGGCCTCCATGATGCCTCCGCCCCCGCCCGTCATGACTGAAAATCCCATTTTGGCGAGCTCGCCGCCTATCTCCCTCGCGACCTCATATGCGGGATGCCCCTCCTTGGTCCTTGCCGAGCCGAACACCGTTACGGCTGGGCCGGCGAAATGGAGGATCCGGAATCCGCGAAGGAACTCTCTCATTACCCTGAACAGGAAAAAGAGCTCACTCAGCCGTGAATGCGGCCCTTCTATAAAGACTGCATCTTGAACTTCGGGTTTGTATTCTTGGTTTTGTTAAAGAAACTACCGGATGCTTTCGAACAATTTCTCCAATCGACCTCTTAGATATAGTGCCTAGTACACACGGCCCGTGTCAATGGTCTCCGGCGCGGACCGGCGGAACCTCGCCCGGGGACTCGTTAATAAACGCCTGGTTTCTGTCGGCTGGCCGGTTGTGATCACAAAATTCTCTATGACGGATTTTGCGTACTTCCTGCCCTCGTCGCTGTTGTATGCAGATTCCGACGTTATGTTGTCCGCATACTCGAACAGATATTCATACACCTTCTTATCTTCGTATTTGTTCTTGAGCTTGAGCGGCTGGTTTTCGATCTCCTCGGCCCAAACTTCCTCACGTCCGCCCAGAACGGCGGTGCGGTTCCAGTAGTCGAGGCCCGCCTGATAGTCTAATCCCTCTATAAGCTCGTAACTTGTAAGGCCGGTCTCTTTTACTATGTAAGGGTCTTTGGCCAGCGGCTTCCCCAGAGGCGTCCACGACAACCTTGATGTTGTCCTGCTCGTGCACCCATCCTTCGGGGTTTATCATTGACGCGTTAACTCCGGAAAGCACATTGTAGTCGTCTCCTTGCCGTAAATTCCCTTCTCGGTAGCGGTCTCATGTGGTGTTGCTCGTCCATTCGTAATAGTTCCCGTCGTATGTCCATTCCCCGAGCCCTTCATACCTCGGCATGTCGTCTACCCTGATATACGGCTGAGACCACTTGCCGGTGGCCTCCGATGCCGGGACCGTCACGGTCTTCCAGGTGTTGTTGCCCTGGTATTCGAGAAGCTCCGTATCTTCGTACTTCCAGTCCTGCCTCCAGTGCTTTACGACTCTCCGGGGCCCTGAACGCTTCCGTTCTCGTCCACGAAGTACATGACCAGCACGTGCTGGAGGCTTATGAAGTCGCCGCTGTCCTCGATCACTTCGACGAACTCCGTCGCCCAGGACCTGATACGGTCTCGCGGGGCTGTATCCGCCCTCAGCGGCACGGTCTCGATGAAATCGAACGTCACCCTGTAGACGCCCTGCATGGCGAGTATCGCCCTTCGGTCCTTTTTCGAACTTGTCGATCCCGGTCCTCCTGGATCGCGAGCCAACCCGCGTTGGGTCGTCTGGAGCGTTACCGCCGGCCCGGTCGTTACGCCCCCTCTGGGCTTCATGGATTCTTCATCGGCAAAAGACCAGCCGAATGTGTATCCTGGATGGGGCGCCAACGAAGATGCGGCCGGGCGCTTGGGTAGGGTGGGGAGAAGATGTCGTGGTTTTGGTTGCCGCGCATCCGCCGAGAACTAGGATAGCGGCCACACCTAAAAATGTCGTTAAACGGTTCCTGGCTGTTTCATTAATGTACCTCTCCTAATAGATTATAATGGATTTGACCGGGTTCTGTATGTGTGATATTTCCCCGATTCTTGTCTCTTTTCCGGGGAAATCCTACCTAATTGTTCATAAAAGGTTATAGATTATGATAATGAGATGATAATCTATATCGTATTTGCATGTTAAATCCACACGTGAATATTCTGAAAGCGTGTATAACCGACTATATGCCGGATTAATCAGCAACCAATAACAGATACTAAAGAGTGACGATCGTCCTTAACCCGTTAACATAATTACAATATTCAGAATCTTTGCCTTCTGTGAGATGAAAAATCGCTTGTATATACAGCTTCGGGGAAAGATTAGCTTGCAAGAGAGGGTTCCTGGGAGCTCGTCTCTGAAATTTACATGCAGTTTTGCCTAACAGAAATTTTCAAGCTACACTAAATAATTAAAAGCACTATAATTTGAAACGCGGTGGATATATCGGGGCATAAAAATCAGGAGGAATTCCAGAAGTGAGAGCTCGAAGATTCATTGGTCTTGATTGTTTTATTGACGGCTATGACTGTGCTCGGCGCGGATTACTCGAAAGGCAGAGGTGATTTGCGCCAATAAGAGAACGGGGGATCTGAAGATAAGGCCCGACAAGTGCTTGAGGAACGAGAACGAAGTCGATCTCGGCAACATCCAGCAGTTCCCCGGCCTCACTCCGGGCAAGGTGGAGCTGGCTCCGGCGAAGGTGAGGGGACGTACTGGTACGTTCCTCCTTCAACCTGCCCGCCGTACAATGGGATTCGACAGACCCGACAAATTATTTCCCCGTAAGCGACCAGACCGTCTGGCACGTGGAGAGTTATGCCGACGGCTACTTCTTCGGGACTGTAGTGGCACAGTTCGGCACGGGTTCCCCGACATGCCAGTATCTCATAGGGTCGGTCACTCAGACGGCGGCGTCTATATCGCTTTCAATCCGCTCACGTCTCCTCCTATCGGGTCTCCTCGCTGACTACCGGCACGGGGAAGATGGCGTTCAAGGAAGGCGAGTGGACGTTCCTCATGCAGATGACGTCGGGAGCCTCGACGACACAGATAGCGCATTGGGCCTATATGCTCGAATGCACGCCCGACGAGGAATGCTGGCAGAACCTTCCCGGTGTGGATGTGAGCATAGAGGAATTCCTTTCGAATTGCGAGTGAAGCGGGTTTCCGCAATTGTACGTCGTAACGGCGCTCCTTTTCCCTGCTCTTCGCCCCGTGCTGTAATAACGGGACATGTAAGGGGGCAGGGCGCTTTTAACGCTTCGTAATTGGGCGCCCGTCCGGCAGGCTCGGGCGGCCGTCACGCCTGTATATAAGTCTATCTATATAGGGCATTTATGCGATTTTATAATTTACTAATGCAGGTTGACGCCGCTATTTAAACGCTAAACTATTGTTAGGTTGCAGTAGCAGTTCTTGTCTATTCTTAGGATCTTTAATCTTTACCTGAAAGTGATTTTGAACCACTAGCACAACCCAATTTAAAACAGGAGGTAGCCAGACATGTCAGAACGTAAAATTGGCACTGTAAAGTGGTTCAATTCTACTAAGGGTTTCGGCTTTATTGAGCTTGAAAACGAGAAAGACGTTTTCGTTCACTACAGCGAAATCAAAGCGACCGGCTTTCGTTCACTCGAAGAAGGCCAGCGTGTAGAGTTCACAGTCGTGAACGGGCAGAAAGGCCCGCAGGCTCAGGATGTAGTACTAGCCTAACGACAATGAAAACAACTGCGGCGCATCGGGTTCCCGGTGCGCCGCTTTTTTTTTGCCTTTTTGATTCCTTCCTTCTTATTCCCGGCTTTTAAAAGAAACTTCTATTGAAACGCCCTTATGCTAATTCCCGCAAATTCGGGCCTGCCTGTTATTTGCAGGAACTCGCCCTGGCTGCTCATTTTAGGGATATCGGGCTTGTACGCTGCGTCGCGTATGGTCTTGTCTGACACCCAGTCCTTTATGAGGGCTATGAACTGGGGCGATTCCGGGCGGTTCTTGTAGGTTATAACAAGCTTTCGTGGAACCGGACGATTTCCGTCCTCGATCCATATCTGCCAGTCTATGTCGTTCCCCTGGAATATAAGATGGCGGCACATCGCGCCCGACACGGGCTTGGCCCGAGGCTTCGTCCGCTGGTCACGCTCTTCGTGAGCGCCTTGAACGTATTTATGAACAGGAACTCGCTCAGCACGGGGTCGAAGGCGTATTCGTCGGATAGCTTGTTAAGGGCCTGGTCCACGGTTCCGGGCAGTGTGGCCGTGGCGTAGTCGTTCTCGGGGACTTCCAGTATAGTCGCCTGCCCGGCGGTGTACCAGAGCTTGTATCCGCCCCTTTCCGTGATGTAGCTTATGGCGAACTTGTTCGGCTTTGTAAGATAAGCCACGGCTTCGGCGCCGTATTGAACCTTCTGTCCCGAGCTTAACACCTCGTCGTACATGATGTCGGCCTTAAACGAATAATCCGAGCGGCTGCCGAGATAGTTGCTCATCGACTGCAAAACCGCGGCGGATTCGGAATCTATATTGGGGCTGGTCTCGTACTGGGCGGAGGCCGTCTGTACGCCGAGGCCGGAAACGAGAATAACAGCGAGCATGACGATGTTGAAGAATGCCCTCCTCCCACGAACGTGTGGCCGGAAAACCGCCGGATTTAGGTATTTGCTCATAGATTTCCCTCCTTTTATGTATGGGCTGGTCGGTAACAATGTCGGTATAACCCCCCTTAACTCTGGAATATAACATATTCCGCGGAAAACGGCACGAGCCTCACGGACGGTTCCCGGGTCCGCCTCATCCACGCGCTTTTCTCACGCCGTCTCGCGAGCCGGGCGGGTTATTGCCCATTCATATGAATATGATGTACTATTCGGATAAATCTGTTATAACCTGATAGCAGGGCATATGCCATTTCTCGATATCAGTCTGGTCACGTTGATCAAAACGGCGGGGTACATCGGCCTCTTCGCTATCATATTCGCCGAATCGGGGCTTTTCGTCGGCTTCTTCCTGCCGGGCGATTCGCTTCTCTTCACGTCCGGGTTTCTGGCGTCCCAGGGATATTTCAACATAGCCGTCTTGATAGTTCTGTGCTTCGCGGCGGCCGTCCTAGGCGACAACTTCGGCTACCTTTTCGGAAAGAGGGTGGGTCCGGCGATTTTCAAAAAAGAGGACTCCCTCTTTTTTCACAAAAAACATCTCGCCCGTGCAGAGGAATACTACGCCAAGTACGGCGGCAAGACGATAATAATGGCCCGTTTCATACCCGTCGTCCGCACGTTCGCCCCCATACTGGCGGGCGTGGGCCGGATGCACTACAGGACTTTCGTCGCCTATAACGTAGTCGGTGCGGTCCTCTGGGCAATAGGTCTCACGGCCCTCGGCTATTATCTGGGCTCGGCTATCCCGAGCATAGACAAATATCTCCTGCCGATAATCGCCGCAATTATTATCGTTTCGCTCCTGCCGGCCTTTATTCAGATCGCAAGGGACGGCACGCTTAAGGAAATAATCGCCGCTCTCAGGAAAAAGAGAAAGCCGGGCTTATAGAACACGGAAATTTAATCTCCCGGAATTCTTTTTAATCTCCTGCCGATGGCCTTATGGGCCGCGTTTTCAGTGCTTTCGTCGGATAGCTAACGATCGGCGCTAATTAATATATTGACTCGACCGTAAAACAGTCAGATACTAGGGAATATCCACACGGCTCTGTAGTAGAAAACTCGACACGACATCCGGCATTCAAGGAGGCATTATGATGAAACGTCTTACCCTATTTCTCGCAACGGTCTTGATCTCAATAGGTGGATTCTCCGGTACATCTTACGCCGGGTTCAACTTCGTGCCGAACGATTTGATGACGACGCCGTTCGGGCCTGCATATGCCGATATCCTTCTCGAGCCGGCGAACTTTCTCCCCTGCGAAGGCGGGCCGTATGCCCTCTGTTACTATTCCGGCCCCGGGCCGTTCACGTGCGAGACGACCGAGGATGGCCAATTCGCCAACTGCAAATGTTTCGAGCTTCCTTACGGGAAATACTTCGTCGATATTAACGCGATCCAGAATGTGGATGTCTATTTCGAAACCATCGCCGCATGCGGCGAGGACGGAAGCGGATGCCAGACGACTAACTCCGCCCCCGTTTGCGGCTACATCAATACGGGCACTTTTTTTCCGAATACCGACATGATCTCGACCTTCAGCTTCGACTGCGTGCCCGAAGAGGGCATAGGGCAAACGAACTGCGGGCAGTCGCCCTATGCGGGCTGCATGACGGCCCCCTGTACCAGGACGGGTGAGGACGGAATAGTGGACTGCCTCTGCCCGACATACGACGGCCCGTTCCAGGTGGGGCTGAACAACCAGGCCTGTACGCTCGACGACAATCTTGTGTGGTCCGCGGCGTATAATCCGAACATTACGGGGACTATCCCCGTCCCGCCGTCCGGGGGATGCATCCCGGACGCACCGGAGTCGCTCGGAGGATGCCCGCTTATTTCCTCCGACATACCTGAGCCTCCCCCGAATATCGACTGCTCCGAGGTTTGCAGCGAGTACCAGAGCTGCCGCGGGGCGAACGGCGTCGAGGTCGGCTACTCGTGCGACGCGACACTCTGCACATCACAGTGTAACGACAGTGGACTCGTCGGGGATGCGTGCTCGGGGCTCAGCGGATGCGAAATATCCGAAATAGTAAAGCTTGAAGAAGAGGTCGGCTGTAGCTGCTGCGCAAGCCAGATATGCGGCTGCGATGCCAATGCCGAAACCGAGCACGCGGTCTTCGATATCAATCAGCGGCAAAGGGACCTCGGCATCACGCCGCAGTGCGACGTGAACGGAACGCTCTGCGGGGAGAGCAGGGGAACAGGCAGCGGCGGCTCTGGATGCGCTATGGCAGGGCCGGGCGCAAAGGCCGACTTCTCGCTCTATCTCCTGATCCCGGGGCTCATTATGGCTGCTATGCTTTTAAGGAGATTTCGTGTTAAGACAAGCCGGCATTAATACGGGAGGTTTCAGATGAGGAAGATACTGTTAGCTCTGATTATCGCAGCGGCGCTTGGTTCCGCGGGGCTCTATTTCGGGACCAAACCCGTCGTGTGCGATGACTGCAACAAGGGGAAGAAGTGCAATACGTCCTACGACTGCGGTGAGATAGGCGTCTGTTACTGCCAGCCGACTTACGAGGAAGAGGACGGCATGGGAACCTGTTATTTCGAATGAGCGCGGGGCGGATGCGCGAGCTCGCCGCCGGAATTTAGTCTGGATACCGGCCGCCGGCTACTTGCATCCCTTTAAGAGCTCGTCAACCGAAGCGGTGAATCCCCTTAGGGCCGGGGGTATGTCTATCCCGAACAGCATTACGTCCACAGGGTCTATGTCCTGCTGATAGGCGTTGAAGGTGTCCCCGCTCGCGTAAACGAGCGTGCTCCCCGAGGGATCGAACCCCTGCACAGCCCCGCCCGAGGGCATCATGAACCCGACAAAGGATTTATTCTTCCCGGAGCTTTTTTCTCCCACACCGCCCGCGCCGGAGTTGGCGGCGGTCAACTGAAACTGGTCACCGAGAACCGACTTCATCCCCGCCTTGTCCATTATGAATACGACGACTCCGCCCCCGCTTTCGTCGAATGTTTCGATGTTTGTCAGGTGATAGAAAAGCGGCGGCGCCGGTCTGCCTGTTCCCTGAGCCTTGCAAGTCAGGAGTCCCGTTCCGGCGAAATCGTTCCTGCCGGATACAGGCGCTATCGACGGGACGACTAAATAACAGTCCGCCTCGCAAACGAGCTCTTTCGAGATGGATTTCGCAGGATGCGATTTGGCTTCGGCCATTATGCCGTTTAAAAAGTCGGATGCGCTGTCGGATATTTTTTGAACGGTGGTCTTTACGTTAAACCCCTCAGTTTGCGCCTTTGCCGTAAGCACTGCTGCGAATATTATGAGGACTGCGGGGATAATAATCTTCAGCGGACGTTTCATGTGCACTCCTGACATCTTTTATGACCCGTTAACTTATTATAAAAAAGTTAAGAAGCCGTTAAGCGGATGTTAAAAAGCGATTTGCGTCATTTGTCCTCAAGGCAGGGGAGCCACGGGATGTCCGTTATTCCCGGGTCTACTCCGAGCTGTTTCATGAGCGTCGTTATCTGCCCCCTGTGGTGCGTCTGATGATTGAAAAAATGTACCGCGAGCGTCCACCTTGGGAGACTCCTTTCCTTCCGATCGACGGTGCTTACGTATGAGTATTCAGCGCCGAGGTATTCGGGCGTAAGCGTGCGGGCCCATTCCAGTATCTCGTCGTCCAGCTTCTCCTGCGCGGCCCTAAGCTCGCCGAAATCGTCGAAGGCGTCGGTGCCTATCTGGCGCGGTGTGAATGTGCCGTCCTTGAGTCTTTCGAGCCAGGCGACGTCACCGTAATAGATGTGGTTAAGCGTACTGTGAATCGATTTGAAGAAAGCCCCCATGTCCTTTTTCCTGTCGCAGTCGGGGATGGCGGCGCATTTTTTCATATATCTTGCCGTCCATCCATTTGTTATATTCGGCCATAAGCTCGTAGTAATTCCGGGGAAACAAGGGGCGCCTCCTTTGAAATCCGAAACGAAATTCCCGCCCGTAACGACTGGGCCGGCTGCCGGGGTTTACAGCAGGTGATAAATAAGCATGAAGATATATTTCAGGTTCTTGACCTTGTCCCTGACTTCATGAGTGTCGCTCATTGTGCGCACCTGAAGCTCGAGGAAGTTGTTGTAGTGCGTCGCGACTATGTGGAATTCCTCGAAAGTTACCTTGATCGGATCGTAAATCATGATCGGGCGTACGTTGGCTCTCGCGCTTTCAATTACGAGCTCGTCTCCGTCTACCATGGTCAGGAACCAGCGTTCGGAATCCGGGAGGGGAAGCTCCATGCCGGAGCCCACCTTGGATCTGAGGAGCTCCCATTCCTGCTTTTTATCGTCCGTAAAGTCGATTTGTCTGTCGAATAGCATGAACCCATGCCTCCTTGTGCGGTTTGTTGTGTAAGGGAGAATTTAACACGTTTTAATTGAACATTCTAATCCCGGCATCGGGGGTCATTCCGCCGCGGGATAATCGTCCGGGATTTCCTCGGACGGCGCGTCTATCGGCTCCGAAGCGTCGGGGCCCAGGCCGTCGTCGTACGGGTCCGTGATCTCGGCCCCGGGGTCGGGATCTTCGAAGAGCGGATCGGGGTCGCCCGAGTCCGGCATCGGGGGCGCAATGTCGGTATCGTCGTACTGAACGAGCGGCCTTTCTCCCGCCAGAGAAGGCTGGGCGGGCATACCCACGGCACCGGTGAAAATCACAAGAAGTAAAACGTGGAAAAGGGATTTTATTATTCGGTCCTTATGCATTCGGCTTCCTTGTATTTGGCAGTGTGAAAATCCGTCGGGAGCTTGTTGGCGCGCGCACTATCTGGCCAGCGGCTCGGGCATCCTCACGACGGGGCTCGGCATCCTTACGACCGGGTTCTGCTGCGGCACGACAGGCGCCGGCCTCTGTACGAGAGGGTAGGGTTTGTTGACGAGCGGGTTCGGCCGCGCCACGAGCGGCGCCGGCTGCCTCACGAGCGGATATTCCTGCGCGACCAGAGGGTCCGGCATGTCTACGAGCGGCCGTTCCTGGGCTACCAGAGGGTAGGGGTGCTGTAGCGGATATTCCGGGCTTTCGACGAGCGGATACTCCCTGTCAACGAGCGGGTCTTCCTGCTCGACTAGCAAAAGGGAGTCGTCGGTGTAATAGCTCTCCTCGTCATATTCGTCCCATCCAGCGTCCGGATAGTACTGGCCTTCATCCTCCCCTTCTTCGTAGGGGTCCATCATGTAGGGCTCGGTCTCGTCTATCGGGGGATCCGGGTCGTCGATCACACTATCCGGCGAAAGGGCGTCGTCCTGTATATCCCCGGGTCCGGGTGCCTCCGGGGTGTCAGGCACCGGGGGCGGGGCAATGTCCTCGGGGTCGTACTGCACCGTCTCGTAATATTCCGAAGTCTGCCGGTCCATTGCCGCCGAAGTTCCGTCCCTGCCCGCAGGCACTGTCAGCGCGAGGGCCATGAGAATAAGTAATGCAGTGAATGTAGTCGTCGTTTTCATATCTTTCTCCATTTGGAAGGGCTCTAACCCGCCCGGTCTCAGTCCTTTACGGCGGTCGCCGATATAACCACTACGTCGCTCAATTTATAGCTCTGCTCGCCGGCGCCGACCGTCATGCCGCCCTTAAGGTACGTCGCCGTGCTCTTGGGCGGAAGGGTTACGGGAAGCGTCGCCGTGCTGGTCGCGATTATCCCAGCCACCGGGGCGGGGTAGGACGTGTAAAGGAGCTTTACCTGTACGTCTTTGTACGTAACGTCGGAAGTGTTTTCTATGAGTCACCGAGCTCAATATCGCCACGCGCGCGGCCGTATAGAAGACCAGTCGGTGACCTTGATGAACCACTCGGGGTGAAGAACCTGATTGCTGTTATATTCGAATGCGTCCTGGGAATAGGCGCTCCGCTCCGTGTAACAAAATGCCGATACCAGCAACAGGGCCGTAAAGACTCCAACACTTAAACGCTTCATAAAGATAAGTTTAATATAAAAGCCCTCCGGGTACCACTGTTAAATCGCACTCCGTATATGACTCCATTCGCTGTTATAATTATCTCGCGACGACGCGCATTCGATGAAGAAAAATCTCTTGATAGCTATGCTGCTTCTGGCCGCCGCCTCGGGATGGGGGCTCTTCGCATACCATTACACGAAGCACGGCGGTTCCGGGCAGTATTTCGGGAAGGTTTACCACAGGCCCGCGCCAGGCTTTTCACTCGTCGATCACAACGGGGATAAAATCGGCCTCGACAGGTTCCGGGACAAAATCGTTCTCATCGCGTGGGGTTATACCAACTGCCCGGACGTCTGCCCCACGACCCTCGCCATGCTGTCAGGGGTGATGGACGGGCTGGGGGAGGACGCGGGCAACGTCCAAGTGCTGTTCGTGACGGTCGATCCCGAAAGGGACACGCCCGAGAGGCTAAAGTCCTACGTCCCCTTTTTCAACAAGAAATTTATCGGCGTCACGGGGACGAGGGCCGATATAGACAAGGTCGCTTCGGATTATGGCGTCACCATCGTAAAGCACCCTGCCGTCTACGGGAGGGGCGAGCACGACACTTGGGACCGCTACCTCATGACCCATACGAATACCGTATATCTCGTGGACAAGGACGGCAATCTCCGCCTTACGTATCCGCACTACAAACTGGACGCGCCGGGTATTACATCCGATATTAAAAAACTATTGCAGTAGCATGAAAATGAATCTACAATGCATGTAATCTGTACGCCGCTTGGAGGGAGGATTCATGAAGGCACTGTCTCGAATTATCGCCGGGATTTCGCTTGTGGTTCTGGTTTCGGTTCTGTCTACTGGTGGATGCAGCGATAACAAGAAGAAGCCCGACAGGGAAGAATTCCTCAATCCCGTTATCATTCACAGCCAGGACGGTGTCATAGACGAAGTATTCGACGTCATCTTCTCTGAAAACGAGGTAAACGGCAAAAGCTTCGTCAGCGCTACCTATAATGGCACCTACGTTCCCCCGGTTCTAAGCGTAAAGAGGGGCGACACCATACACCTCCGCGTAAACAATTCAGTAGACCAGATGACGAACGTGCATTATCACGGCATGAACATAAGCCCGCTGAGCCCTTCGGACGATATATTCATCATGATAACCCCGTCGAGCAGCTTCGATTACACTGTCAACATCCCGGACGACCATCCGCAGGGCATGTTCTACTACCACTCCCATCTGTTCGGCCTGACCGAGTACCAGATAATGGGCGGGCTTTCGGGCGGGCTGATCGTCGAGGGCATACTCGACCCTTTCCCCCAGTTGGCCGGCATCACCGAGCAGGTCATGTATCTGAAAGACGTGCAGATTAAGAACGGCGAGGTCCCGGCGGAAGGGGACATCGACCCGAGCGGGCCGACAAACTTCACGGTAAACGGGCAGACCAACCCCGTCCTCAGGATACGCCCCGGCGAGACCCAGTTCTGGACGCTCATGAACATAGGGGCCGATCTTTATTACGACCTCGAGCTCGAAGGACATACCTTCTACGAGATCGAGAGGGACGGCAACAGGCGGAACCAGACGGTCGAGTACGAAGATATGCTCCTGCCGACGAGCTCCCGCGCGGGGGTTCTGGTGCAGGGCGGCGAGCCGGGCGTATACAGGCTTCGTGCCAAGAAGTTCAACACCGGCCCCCAGGGCGACAACTACGGCGGCGCCACGCTCTTGACGATGATCGTCGAAGGCGATCCCGTGCTTGACCCTATAGAGCTCCCGATTCCCGAAGCGGAATTCCCTGTCGTAGAGAACCTCTGCGAGATGCCCGTTCAAAGGGATAGAGATATCGTATTCTCCGAAACGGCCGACGGTAATACGTTCTTCATCAACGGTAAGGAATTCGACCCGAGCCGCGTCGATACGGTCGTAGAGATCGGCGGCCTCGAAAGGTGGAGGGTTCAGAACACCTCCGGCGAGCTCCACGTGTTCCACATCCACCTTACGGACTTTCAGGTATGCGAGATAAACGGCGTTCCGCAGCCGTTCATCGGCAGCCAGGATACTATCAACATCCCTTACGAGGGCAGGACCCTGATTTCGAAGGTCCCGGTGAAGCGGTTATCGTGATTGATTTCAGGAATCCGGTAATCGAGGGCAAGGCCGTTTATCACTGCCACATCGGCGAGCACGAGGATAACGGCATGATGGCCGTTTTCCAGGCGTGTCTGCCGGGGACGTGTCCTCCGGAAGCGGAATAAGAGCCGACGGCCGGGGGTTATTCAATCTCCGGCCATTCTTCGTTCTCGATCTCGGGCGCTTCTTCGAGCTTCAACTCTTCGAGCCTCTTTCCGGTCTCGCGTACGAGCTCCTTTAATCCTTCGCCCGTCGCTCCGGATATCGGGAATATAGGGATTCCCCTCTTTTCGAAGTATCCCCTTATCTCTTCGAGCTTTTCCCTCGACTCGGTGATGTCTACCTTGTTCGGCGCTACGATCTGGGGCTTTTCGTATAGCTCCGGGCTGTAGGATTTCAGCTCCATGTTCAGCGTTTCGAAGTCGTCTATCGGGTCCCTCCCGGTCATGGGGGAAAGGTCGAGCACGTGTACGAGCAGCTTCGTCCTCTCGACGTGCCGGAGGAACTGCAGCCCGAGCCCCGCGCCCTCGTGCGCTCCCTCGATTATGCCCGGGATGTCGGCTACGACGAACGTCTTCCCGTCCACATAGCTCACGACGCCGAGGTTGGGGACTAGGGTCGTGAAGGGGTAGTCGGCCACCTTCGGGCGCGCGGCGGATATCCTCGAAATGAGCGTCGATTTCCCGGCGTTCGGGAATCCTATTATGCCAACGTCGGCCAGGAGCTTTAACTCCAGGAGTAGCGTTCTCTCTTCCGGCTCGCCGCCGGGCTCGGCGTTCCTCGGGGCCTGGTTGGTCGAGGTGGCGAACCGGGCGTTTCCCTTGCCGCCCCGCCCGCCCTTTGCGACGAGGAGCGTCTCGGCGTTTTCCGTGAGGTCGCCTATTACGTCGCCCGTATCGAAATCCCTGATTATCGTGCCCGGCGGTACTGGAACGAATAGGTCCTCGCCGTTCTTCCCGTGCATGTCCTTGCCCTTGCCGTGCTCGCCCCGCTTTGCCCTGTAGTGCTGCCTGTATCGGTGGTCGAGGAGAGAGGCCATGTTCTCGTTGGCGATTATATAGACGTCGCCGCCGTTGCCGCCGTCGCCGCCGTTCGGCCCTCCGCGCGGAACGTATTTCTCCCTCCTAAAGCTGACGCACCCGTTGCCGCCCGCGCCGGATTTCACGTAAATCTTTGCCTCGTCTATGAATTTGACCATGGGGATAATATTTTACACCGCCGGGTGGCAATACCAAGGAGCTTGAGGTTCAGTTAGAGTATTTCACGGGAGGATGTACATTTAATGAGGTTGGGACTGTTAATATTGTCTTTTCGAGGAGATTGGAAGTGCCCATAGAATCGAATTCGAATAATAAAGTCCGGACGGTGCTATCATGACAAAGTCTTCAAGACAGCACGGGGACGGCGCGCCGTCCGACGGAAGGCCGCCGGTTCCGGAGCCTTCTTTCGCCGAGCGCGTGAGAACCCTCGTCTACAGGAACCTCACCGGTACGCTGTCCACCGTTTCGAAGAAGCATCCAGGCGTGCCGTTCGGCTCGTTAATGCCCTACGGGCTTGACGAGAAGGGGAGGCCGACGTTTCTAATAAGCACGATGGCCGTCCACACGCACAATGTCTCAGGCGACCCGAAGGCGAGCCTCTTCGTGTCCCAGACGGACGCCGGCGGCGAGCCGCTAAACGCGTCCCGCGTGACACTCATGGGCATCGTAAACAAGGTCCCCGATGCCGAGCTCGAAGGCGTAAGGGAGCGCTACCTGGCGCGGTATAATAACGCCTCGTACTGGGTCGATTTCGACGATTTCTCTTTTTACAGGCTAGAAATCGAAGACATCTATTTCGTCGGCGGTTTCGGGGCCATGGGGTGGGTAACCGTAGAGGACTACTACTCCGCAGAGCCCGACCCGCTTTCCGATTCGGCCCGGGGCATCATAAAACACATGAACGACGACCACGCCGACGCGCTCGTGTTGCTCGCGTCGAAGTACGCTGGCATCGCGGTGGACGAGGCCCTCATGACGTCCGTAGACAGGCTCGGGTTTCAGGTCCGGATCAAATCCGGCGCGGATGTGATGAGCAGGCGTATCGGATTCTTGAGAGAGGCCCGGACCCCCGAAGACGCAAGGAAGGTCCTGGTCGATATGGTGAAGGACGCCCGCGGGCAGGATGGGGCGGCGCATGAATAAGGCTCTCGTCGTCGGGGCTGGCGTAGTCGGGCTCACGTCCGGCATCAGGCTCCTCGAAGATGGATTTACGGTGAGGATAATCGCAGCCTCGCTCCCGCCGGATACGACATCCAACGTCGCCCCCGCATACTGGTACCCCTACAGGGTCTTTCCCGAGGACAGGGTTCTCGCGTGGGCCACGGTTTCCTACAAGACCTATACCGATTTGAGACGCGTTCCCGAAAGCGGCATCGATGCGTTCGAGCTGCTGAAGCTTTTCGACAAGGCGGCCGAGGAGCCTTTCTGGAAGCCCGCCGTAAAGTCCTACCGCCACGCCCGACCCGACGAGCTCCCTGAGGGATACAAGGACGGCTTCGTGGTGGAGGTCCCGCGCATAGAAACGCCTGTCTACATGAGATATCTCGTCGGGAGGTTTAAGGAATCGGGCGGCCGCATGGAAAAGCTCGAAGCGGAGCTCGAATCGCTCGACGGCCTCGCGGCGGAAGACGAAATCCTCGTCAACTGCACGGGGCTCGGCTCGCGG
Organism: Thermodesulfobacteriota bacterium; assembly: GCA_041390285.1. GTDB lineage: Bacteria > Desulfobacterota_D > UBA1144 > Nemesobacterales > UBA2774 > JADLGH01. The sequence goes on from JAWKQD010000001.1 coordinate 89,736, forward strand.
AAGCTCTGCGGCGACGAAAATGTCTACCCGATAAGGGGGCAGCTCGTGAGGGTTTCAAATCCGGGCCTGACAAAATGCCTCAGCGACGAGTCCGGGCCGCTCGGCCTGTCTTACATAGTCCCGCGCTACAAAGACTGCATACTCGGCGGCACGGCTGAGGAGAATAACTGGAGCCTCGACGTCGATCCCGAAACGGCGGCGGAGATACTGAGAAAGTGCGCGATACTTGAGCCGCGCATAAAGGACGCCGAGGTGCTCGGGCACAGCGTAGGGCTCAGGCCGGGGAGGACGGAGGTCAGGCTCGAAAAGGGCGAGACTTCCGACGGTCATCCCGTAATACACAACTACGGCCACGGCGGAGGCGGCTTTACGCTCTCGTGGGGATGCGCCGGGGAAGTGCTCGAAATCGCACGGGGGATTTAAATACCAGGACTACTACGAAAGCACAGAAACACGATTTGAAATTCGGAATCTGCCTTCCAATACGCCTCGACGCCGACGCCGGGGCCAACGTCCGTATAGCCAAAAGGGCCGAGGAGCTCGGGTACGATTCGGTATGGGTGAGCGACCACGTCGTCATCCCGGAAAAGCGCGCGGGGATGTTCACCGACGAGTTTCACGACCCGTTCATGCTCCTATCCTCCATCGCCGCCGGGACCTCGCGGATTATTGTCGGCACGAGCGTCATAATACTTCCCTACAGGAATCCTCTCGTGACGGCCAAGATGGCGGCGACGCTCGACGTCCTGTCCGGCGGCAGGCTCGTATTCGGGGTAGGGCCGGGGTGGATGAGGGAGGAATTCGAGGCCCTCGGCGTGCCGTTCGGGTCGCGCGGCAGGATGACGGACGAGTATATAAAAGTGATAAGGAGCTCTGGCGATCCGAGCGGCCCGAGTTCCACGGTGAGTTCGTGAAATTCTCCAATGTCGGGTTTTATCCCAAGCCTGTTCAGACGCCAGGCCCTCCGGTATGGGTTGCCGGGGCGAGCCGGCACGCGGTTAGGAGGGCGGCGCTTCTCGGCGACGGCTGGCAGCCGACGGCGGTGAGCCCCGGGGACGTACGCGCTGGTATGGGCGAGTTAATGAGAATCGCGGCGGAAGCTGGGCGCGGGCTCGATGGCTTCACGTTTTCTTTAAGGAACAGGCTCAGGTTCACGGACGATGCGGAAGAACCGAAGCCCGGAATCGGTGCGCCCGCGTTTACGCTTACGGGCAGCGTCTCACGCGTGCGCGATTACGTCGCGGGATATATCGAGGGCGGCGTATCTCATATCCTTTTCGATCCCGACGCGGGCGATCTGGACGAATACTACAGCATTATGGAAACAGCGGCGGAAGAGATAATGCCCGGTTTCAGGGCTGACTGACGTCGGCCTTTGATACGGGTTTTACCTCCGGCGATCCCTTGGCGATTTCGAGCTGCATGACGTTCTCGAGCACGCTTACCCAGTATCTCCACCAGTAAGAGTTTTGCTTGTGTCCGCTCTTTTGGGTGTCGGCCCATGCTATGACCTGCGGCAGGTTCCCGTGATACAGGAGCAGCTTCTCGGCGGCTTCTTTGGTCACGTCCGGGTCGACGGGGATCTTATCGAGCTCGGCGTCGACGCGGGATTTAATCTGTTCTATATATTCTCCCATCTTGTCCGAGAGCTCCTTTATGCCGTCGCCGGGGGCGGCAACGTCGCCTTCAATTTCCTCGGCCCTCTTATTTATGAGGTCTACGAAATCGAGAATCCTGTCGAGGTTTGCCCTCGCTTTCATGCTCTCTTTCGAAAGGTCTGTTAATTCTTTTACCTTGTCGGTTGGTTGGTCGGTCATGTACGGCCTCCTTTACGATCACTTATGGGCAGTTATAAGAGTAGCATTTATTCGAAATTTTTTCATCCGGTCAAGACACGAGGGCGCTGAGGTCCGGATCCGAGAGGGCCTTGTCCCTGAGCGCTGGGTCGAGCTCGACGGCGCGCGCTAGGTCGGCGGCGGCTTTGGCGGTCTCTCCCGATCCGGCGAAAAGTCCCGCCCGGTTGTAAAGGGCTTCGGCGTAGTCGGGCTTGAGCTCGAGCGTTTTGTTATACGCCTTGAGCGCGCCGTTCGGTTTTGCGAGATTATGGAGCGATACGGCTTTGTTGTACCAGGCCTCTACGTAATTTCCCTGGAGCGCGATCGCCTTGTCGTACGCCGTAACGGCTTCGAGGTCCTTATCGAGCCTGCTCAGCGCCGCCCCCTTGTTGCACCATGCAACGGCGAAATCGGGCTTTAGCGCAATCGCCTTGTCGGCCGCCGCGAGCGACTCCTCCAGCCTGCCGAGCTTCCCGAGGACGGAGGCCTTGTTGTTCCACGCCTCGGCGTATTTCGGATTTATCCCGAGCGCCTTTTCATAGGCGTCGAGCTCCTCGTCGGCCCGGCCCATGACCGAGTAGGTGATCCCTTTGTTATACCAGGCCTCTGCGAAATCCGGCTTGAGCTCGACAGCCTTGCCCAGGGCCTCGATAGCCAGATCGAATTCGCCGTTGTAGTAGTGGTCTACAGCTTTTAGTACGTAGTCTTCGGGATTCAATTCGCGCCTTGCCCGACCGGCCTGTAAATGACCAGTCCCGGTTTGTTTTGCATGTATTCGATGAGGTTCTGGTCCACGACCTTCATATTGCTTTTCTTCGACGATGCGTTTCTCAGGTATGCCGTATTACCCTTCTTTACGATTATGCCCGTGTGCGAGACGTCGAGGCCGTCTATCTCTGTAAAGATGCCGGCGTAGTCCCCCGTTTGGAGGTTCGCGATCACTTCGCCGTCTATCTCAGGCGAAGGTATGTAATAGATCGTCCGGTTCTTGACCGGTATCCCCGGAAGGAAGAGGCCGCCGTCTTTCTTTTGATTGAGTGATTTCGAAGAGGACATCGTCTTGTCCCCGCCGACAGCCCGTGTTACGTCTTTCACCTTATCGGAGTTGTTTACCGGCCAGTCCGAGAAAAAGTGATTACGGTTCTGAAACGCCACGATCCCATCCTTGTATCGGATCTTCCTTAGATTCTCTTCGAAGTCAGGGAACGAATCCGAAAGGCTGAGGGCCTCGACATAATCCACGTACGTAAAGCAGTCCATACCTTGTAGGTCTATCGTGAAGACCTCGGGCGTGCTCGCGTTGCCCGTGAGTGTGTCGGCGACGTAGGGCGTCCCAAGGAATTCCGCCGATATGAACCCGATGCGCTCTCCCGTGCCGCCCGCTGAGGCGGATTCCGTCATCAGCGCTTCGAGTCCGGGCTCGGTCCATTTCCCGAGCTTTATTATCTCGGTTTCACTTCCTTGGCGCTAGAGGTCTGAAATAACGGCAGGGCTACAAGCATCACCAATAAAAAGAAATTTCCTATGTAACTGTATGTTTGGTTTCTCATTCGAGTTCCGTTTTGCGTAGATATTTATATCACGTGATTATTGCCGCAGCAGATTGTCTCTATAGTATAACCGCCGGTCTCTGGAGCGGCAGACGGGATTTTAGTGTACGGTTCGTCATCCGAAAACCTCGTCCAGCCAATCGTACGCCACAGCCGCGGCGAACGAAGGATTCCCTACCTGGCAGTGCGTGTCCGCACCTTCGAATTCCGTAAACTCGTATTTCGACACGGGCCCGGATACGCTCTCGATAAATGTCTTGTACTGGGTCTCCGGCTCTCTGCCTTCGCCCATTCCAACGAGCGCCAGCGAAGGGCACTTTATATTCTTTATAGCCTCGCGTACCTTGAATTCCTTTATGTATATGAATGCATCCCTGAACGACGGCTGGCCGTATCTCGTAATGAGGCTTTCAGCCATGACCTTCTTCTCCCTGGGGAATACGTCGTCCGGGATGTTGGGTATGTCGGCTATGGTGAAGTTCTCATCGTCCGGCAGCTCCGCAGGGTCCATACCTGTAAACCCAATGAGGTATGCGTGGAGGTCGATGATCGGGGAGTTGGCTATGAGCGCCTTGATCCTGGGCTCATGTGCCGCCGAGCGCGTGGCGAAATACCCCCCGAAGCTGATTCCCATGAGCGCCAGCCTTTCCATGTCCACCTCGGGCCTGTCCTTTATGTAATCGATGACGGTTCCGGTCACATTCTCGAAGTCTGGCTCGAAGTGTGTATTCGAGAAAAACCGGTACATATCCATCTGGCCGGGCCCCGCGAAATGGATCACGTTGTAACCGCGCTCCAGCGCCGCGCAGCCGCGCATTATGTATTCCTCCTCCAGCGTGCCGTCGAATCCGCTCACTATAAGAAGGGTCTTTCTCTTTATGGGCTCCGGGCTCGGGGTCATAATGTAAACCGGGAGCTCCACGCTTTTATACGTCACCATCGCCTCTTCGAACGTATGCCAAACGTGATTCATCGCCTGCCCGAAACAGTATCGCGACTTGAGGCCGAGCTCCCTGTGGACGGGGTCGAGAGGGGGGGTGTAATACTCTGCCGCCCTGAAGGAGTTACAGGCCTTAAGGAACTGATCACGCGCGCTTATGGTATACCCCTTGGAATCGCGCTTGTGGGCATCCTTTTGCTGCCATTCGCCGAGGCTCGAGAACTCGGCCGCCCAGCTCGCCGGGTCGCCCTCCACGATCCGCGAGGCCGTGGCGAGGGATTCGCCCGCCGAGGCTCCGCCGTAGGAAGATGAGCCGAGCTGACGCATGAGCTGAAAGTCCATCTCTTTGCTCGAAAACCCCTTTACCCCAGTCTTGCCGCGACTAAGTTCAGCCATGTCTATCCCTCCATTTTGTAATTATAGTGCCGGGAAATAATATACTTCCTCGAGGCCCGGTAACAAAGGGCCAGTATCAGACAATGACTTCAGGTAATACGGGCCAACCGGCCGGAAAATTGAGTATCCTTAGTAATAGAGCATGACCGGGAGGTGAATATCATGGGGCTTAAAGAAATTCTGGAGCCGATCGCCGAAAAGCTTCAATCGGGCGCGAATGTCAGAGCCGTTTACGGCGATCCCGTCGAGGCGCACGGGAAAACGATTATTCCGGTCGCAAAGGTCGCCTACGGATTCGGCGGCGGATTCGGGAAGAAGGACACCGGCGGCGGAGAGCCAGCTAAAGACGAAGGCGGCGCGGGAGGCGGGGCCGCCGCGAAGCCCATCGGCGTCATAGAAGTGAGCGAAGAGGGGACCCGCTACGTTCCGATACACAGCGGGAAAAAGCTTGCCGGGATTCTGGCGCTCGGGTTTATAGCGGGGTACCTGATCGGGAGGAGGTGAGGGGTCCTCTACTTCGATTTCCTCTCCCCGAAGATCGTGACGATTATTTTCCGCGGTCCGCCATGGTCTCTGTGCTCGCAGAGATATATACCCTGCCACGTGCCCATGTTGAACCTTCCGTCCTTCACCGGGATCGAAACCGAGCTTCCCAGCAGCGACGCTTTAATATGGGCCGGCATATCGTCCGGTCCTTCCAGGGTGTGTTTGTAATAAGGAGCATTTTCAGGAACGTATTCATTGAAGTGTGATTCGAAATCCACCCTCACGTCCGGGGAGGCGTTCTCGTTAATTGTGAGGGAGGCCGACGTGTGGCAGATGAATACGTGCGCGACGCCGACGGCGAATTCGGCGAGCTCCGGAATATGCCCCGCGATCTCCCTAGTCACCAGGTGAAAACCCCTTCTCTTCGGCTCGAGCGTAAATTCTTTTTGAACGCAGTTCATTGAAATGTCTCCGGGCCGCGCCTGATTATTAGCGCCCTTCGGTTACCGCCGTGCCGAGGCGGTGTGCGAGGCCCTTTGCGCCCCAGCCCATCACGACGTCGTGATTCCATTTGAATAACGGCTCCGCTATGGGGGCCAAGAAGTTCATCCACGCCTTGGACGTTTTTACGCGCCAGTCGTACACAACAGTCGTATGCCCGCCCTCCGAATGAAGCTTCCACACGCCCCGCCCGTCGAGCTCCCCGCTCGCTATTCCTTCGAGTAGGGTCATTGGCTCCACCCTCACCGTCTCGCTTTCGAACGAGAGCCTGTAGGGGAGGGCGCTTTTCCACGTATAGCGCCTGATGCTGCCGACGCCGAGCTCATCCCCTTTCCTGAGCTCGACAACCTCCTCGACCCCGCGCCACCATTCCGGCCACCGCTCGGAATGGTAAATCTCGTTCCACACCTTTTCGAGCGGTGCGTCGGTTTTCCAAACCGTAACGAATTTGTATTCGCGTTCCGGGGGCATTAATCGCGGCCGTTTAAAACACCCTCCACGGCTTCGGTCAAAGCGCTGATGAATTTCGGGTCGTCGTTTACCGTGTTAGCGCGAAGTAGATTTATTCCGGCCTCCTCCGCCGCCTCTTTGGCCTCGATGCCTATGTCGAACATGACTTCGACGTGATCGCAGAGAAATCCGATCGGCTGGACGATTACATTCTTTACGCCTTCCTTGGCAAGCTCGTGTATCACGTCGCAAACGTCGGGCTCGAGCCAGGGGTCCTGCGGGCGGCCGCTCCGGCTCTGGTAGACGAGCCTCCACTTGTCATACCCGAGCCGCTCCGATATAAGCCTCGCCGTCTCGGTCAGCTGCTCTACGTACGGCGAGCTCTCGGCCATCGGGGTCGGGATGCTGTGCGCCGAATAGAGTATCATCGTTTCGTCCCTCTCTGCTTCCGGTATTGCCGCTAGGCATTCCGCAACCCTGTCTGCCGAGTCTTCAATGAAAAGCGGGTGATCGAACAGGGGAGGGGTGTAGGCGAATTCTATGCCCGCTCCCGCCGAGGCTAGCGCTTCCTCGACGTCCCTCTGGTATCTCTCCCAGCTCGCGTCGCATTGATGGGCGGCCATAATCATCCCGACGGCCTTCTTGACTCCTTTCTCCGACATCTCTTTAACGGCGTCGATCAGGAACGGATTCCAGTTCCTCATCCCTACGTAAACGGGTAGGGCGTGGCCCTTTCCGGCAAGCTCGGCCTCTAATGCACGGGCCTGCTTGTACGTGTATTTGTTGAGCGGCGACCTGCCGCCGATAAGCTCGTAATGGTGGGCTACTTCTTCCAGGCGTTCTTTGGGTATCGGCCTCCCCTCGGCTACCCGCCTCAGGAACGGTCTTATCTCTTCCGGGGCCTCGGGGCCGCCGTATCCTATGAGAAGTACAGCGTCGAAATCGTGGTTCATAAGTTTCTCCCTTGATTTGGAGGGCGCCGGAAATTTATTTTCCGGACGAATATTCGTGCACGGCGTCTACCAGCGCGAGAACATTATCTACAGGCGTCCGCGGCAGTATGCCGTGGCCGAGATTGAAAATATGACCGGGCCTTCCCCCGGCCTTGTCGAGAATAATCTTCGCCCTCTTTCTTATCTCCGCAGGCGGGGCGAACAGGACCACCGGGTCGAGATTCCCCTGCACCGCGGAGTCGTATCCGACCCTCTTCCAGGTCTCGCCCAGGTCCACCCTCCAGTCGAATCCTATCACGCTGCTCCCGGATTCCTTCATAAGTTCGAGGAGCGCGCCCGTACCCGTTCCGAAGTGTATGACGGGCACATTTTTCGTTATGGAACGAATGAGCTTTTTCATATGCGGGAGGACGAAGTCCTTGTAATCGTCCTTGGACAGGCATCCGACCCAGCTGTCGAAGAGCTGAACGGCGTCGGCCCCGGCCTTTATCTGTGCGTTGAGGTGCGCCGCCGTCGCCGCCGTGAGCTTCTCCATGAGCGTGTGCCACGCGCCCGCGTCTTTGTACATGAGGCCCTTCGTGTTCTCATAATTCCGCGACCCGCCGCCCTCTATCGCGTAGGACGCGATGGTGAACGGCGCTCCTGCAAATCCGATAAGCGCCTTTTCGGGGTCGAGTGCGCGCCGCGTCGTCGAAATGGCTTCGTACACGAACCCGAGGCTTTCAGCGTCGAAATCCAAAAGCCCGTCTACGGCCTTTCCGGAGCGTACGGGCTTTAATATCTTCGGTCCGTCGCCCTTCGAAAACTCGAGCCCCACGCCGAGCGGCTCCAGTATCACCAGGATGTCCGAGAATATTATCGCCGCGTCCACCCCGAGGCGGTCAACGGCGCTCAGCGTCACCTCGGCCGCGAGCTCGGGCGTCTTGCACAGCTCGAGGAACGAAACCCTTGCGCGGAGCTCCCTATACTCCCGCATGAATCTCCCGGCCTGGCGCATCAGCCATACGGGCGTGTAGTCCGTCTTCTCCCGCCTGCAGGCTTTCATGAATACGGAATTCTTGATCGTCTCTTTACGGAGCTTTTCGAAATCTTTTTCCCACACCATTTCGACGCGGTGCCATTTGCTGGTATCTACGCCGTTCTTGTATGCGATCCTCTTTTTTCTAAGGAGCTCGCCGCCCGTCCTCGCCATTTCGCGAATCAGGTTCCCCATCTTCGGGCTGTCGGGCTCGTAATCCGCCGAAAGGCCGAACCTCGTGAGCGCCTCGGTCGTCGTCGGCCCTATGGAGCCTATCGCGACGTTCCTGAAGCCTTCCCTGAGGCCATCCGTCAGCCCTTCGTTGTCGGCCACTTTGAAGAGGTTATAAATCTGCTGCGAACTCGTGAAGAGCGATATGTCTTCCTTCTTTTCCGTTATGGCCTTTATTGCCTCGCGAAGCGGTGTGGTGTCCTCGGGGAGGTCCCACCTGTAGACCGGCACCGGGGTCACCTTGGCCCCTCTGTCCCTGAGCGCTTCGAGAAATTCGTCGTTCGATATGCCGTATTCCTGAACCGCTATCCTTTTCCCCTTAAGCTCGATCTCGCCGTCGAGCGTGTTAAGGACGTCCCGCCAGGTGTTGGGCTCGGGGACGGTTATGGCCGGGGTGACGTCCATCTCGCGAAGGGCAGCCACGGGCTTCGGCCCGCGCGCGACTACTGTAGTCTTCTTGAGCGCGTCTATGAATTCATGCCGGGGGTGCTTCGTCACGACCGCTTCGGTCAGGGCCCTCGTGCCAACGCCCGTCATCAGGATTACAATGTCGAACTTTCCCTCTATGAGCTTCTTCGCAAATTTAAGCGCGTCGCTAGATTCAGACAGCGGGACTTCGCGCATCGACGGGGCTATGCGAGGGACGCCGCCATGATAGAGAATCAGCTTCTCTATTTCCTTTGCGCGCCGGCTTTCAAACGCTGTGACCCGTAGGCCGTTGAATCTAAAATTGCTGGTCATATTGGCTGGTTATAATTATATATGTGAGTTTATCACAAGGGGGTGACGGGTCAATCGGGCAGGGCGGCGGAGACGCGCTTCCCGTGCCGCAAGCTTGATAAGGAGCGCGTCATTTTTTATAATCCACCTGAGAAACATCTCCCGGGAGAAGCCAAATGTCGAAAAAGGTCGAATTCTACTACGATTTCAGCAGCCCCTACACATACATCGCCTCTACAAGAATCGAAAAGGTCTGCGAGGATAACGGAGCCGAGCTCGAATGGAAGCCGTTTCTTCTCGGCGGGGTTTTCAATGAAACCGGGGTCAAGCCCGCGCTCCAGATCGATAACAAGTTCGCTTACCTTAAAAAGGACCTCGTCGATACTGCCCGTTATTACGGAATCGAGTTCAAATTCCCCGAGCACTTTCCGCTTATTAGCGTAAAGCCGATGCGCGGGGCTTTCGCAGCCTCCGAAAAAGACCTCCTCGTTCCGTACAACCATCACCTCTTCAGGCTCTACTGGACCGAGGGAAAGGACCTCAGCCAGGACGATATCCTGAGCGCGGCGGTAGAGGAAGTCGGGATCGACCCTGGCTGGTTCATGGCCAGGATCGTCGAGCAGGAAATAAAGGACAGGCTGAAGGAAGAAACGTCCCTGGCGGCTTCGCGCGGGGCCTTCGGGGCGCCTACGGTGTTCGTGGACGACAAGATGTTCTGGGGAAACGACAGGCTCGATTATCTCGATAAATACCTCAAGGGGCAGCTCTGATCCCCCGGCTAGGGCTCGCGCCCACGAAGGCCGTTTCTGTTTTCATTTAGGTAATTTCGTGTAAATTGTTTCCAACAAAAGTTTGGGAGAATCCTTTTTATGAGCGAGGCGTTCCATTATAAAGACGGCGAATTTTACGCCGAGGAAGTACCACTTTCCAGGATTGCGGAATCCGTCGGCACGCCGTGCTACGTCTACAGCTACGCGGCCCTCAAGAACGCGTTTACGGGCTACAGGAACGCGTTCTCCGACATTGCAACGCTGATTTGCTACTCGGTAAAGGCCAACTCGAACCTCGCCATACTCAAGTCTTTCGCCGACCTCGGCTCGGGATTCGACATAGTATCCCTCGGAGAGCTTATACGTGTGAAGAGGGCAGGGGGAGACACATCGAAGGTCGTCTTCTCGGGCGTCGGGAAGACAGCCGAGGAGATGAAGGCTGCGCTCGAAGCGGGGATACTCTTTTTCAACGTCGAGTCTGTCGAAGAGCTGGGGCTTCTTAACGAAGTCGCCTCGGGGCTCGGTAAAAAGGCCCCGGTCGCCCTTCGCGTAAACCCCGACATCGACGCCAAGACCCATCCCTACATCTCGACAGGCTTTAAGAAGAGCAAGTTCGGCATCGAGATAGGAAGGGCCGCCGAAGTCTACAGGGAAGCCGGCGCCATGAAGGGTATCGAAGTCGTTGCCATCGACGCGCACATAGGCTCCCAGATTTTCGATCTGTCCCCGTTCACCGATTCACTCAAGAAGCTCGTCGCCCTTGCGGACGACCTTTCGACCTCGGGGATCGATATCGAATACATCGACATCGGCGGCGGCCTCGGCATCAGCTACGAGAAGGGCGAGACCCCTCCGAAGCCGGGCGAATATGCGAGCGTAATAAGATCCGTCCTCGCGGGCAAACCCTACAAGCTCGTCCTCGAGCCGGGAAGGTCGCTCATGGGGAACTCCGGCCTTCTCATGACGAAGGTGATATACCTCAAGGAAGGGACCGCGAAAAAGTTCGTCATAGTCGACGCCGCGATGAACGACCTCATACGCCCCGCGTTCTACGATTCCTATCACGAGATACTTACCGTAAAAGAATCGGGCGCGCCGGAAGGGCCGGTGGACGTGGTCGGGCCGATATGCGAGTCGGGCGACTTTCTTGCGAAGGACAGGCCGTTTCCCGCCGTCGAAATGGGCGACCTCCTTGCGGTCATGAGCGCAGGCGCATACGGCTTCGTAATGTCTTCTAACTACAACACGCGCCCGCGCGCAGCCGAGGTGCTGGTGAACGGCGACTCGTTCAGCGTAGTCAGAAAACGCGAAACGTACGACGACCTGCTCAAGGCGGAAATCGGCTGAACGCAGTCTATACCGTTTTATTCCCTTCTATTGAACGAGTATATAACTTCGTCAGGCAGGCTGATAACTCGCTTGCAGGGTTCGGGAACGCCCGCTTGTAACGGGCGTTCTATATTCTTCGCTTATGTTTTACTGTGTGCGCCCACTGTTGCGGGCAATGGTTTACTCACAATCCGTAAGCGCTCAGGAAATTGCGCCGGGTGATTCGATCAGCTTCTCCGCTTCTTCGATTACTTCCCCGAGTCTTTCCTTAAAAAGACTGATTCCCCCGAGAGGAATAACTATGCAGGATCTGCCGCCGCTGAGCTCGGTGATTCTGAGATATTTACCTTTGTGATTTTCTTTTACGTCGAAGAAAAATCTTTTGGATTCGATGTCTACGTGTTTGCTGGTATGTTCTTTTTCGAGTTTATCAAGTCTTTCAAGTCTCTCCATTTCCTGAATACCTCCGCCTCTTTCAACTTGTGTGGTTGAATTGAATTTTGGATCGTGTTGGGTACGAAATAATAACCCTTTGATTTCTAAAAATCAAGAAATCAATCAAAATGAATTGTGTATAATTCAGTGAATCCGATTAACGTTCGCGGAGGTAAAGAGATGGGTAAGAAAATCAAATTCGGCATCACTGCACCGGTTCCCGGTGAATCGGTCGAAGGGCTCGTAAAATTCGCCGCAGATGCAGAAGATGCGGGTTTCGACACGGTATGGTTTCCCGATCACGTCGTCTTCATGGCGAAGCGTCTGACGCCCGAAGTGTGGTCCGTTATAACTGCCGCGTCGATGAAAACCAGCAGCGTGATCATGGGCACGGTCGGCGATTCCCACCGCATGCATCCCGCTGTGTTCGCGCATCGTCTCGCAACGGTCGATCACGTTTCGAACGGCAGGATTTTCGTCTGCGTCGGCTACGGCGAGAAGATGAATCTCGACCCCTACGGCATCAAATGGAACAAGCCCCTCACGAGGGTCGTGGAGTCCATAAAGATCATGCGCGCGCTCTGGAAGGGCGAGCCCGTCGATTTCGACGGGGAGCTTTACAGCATGAGCCAGGCCGAGCTCCGCATACAGCCCGTTCGTGACAACCGGATCCCGATATACGTCGCGGCGACCGGCCCGCGCGCGCTCAAGGTAGCCGGCGAGTACGGCGACGGATGGGTGACGAACGCGATGCCGCCGTCCCTTTTCGCACGCAAGCTAGAGGCAGTCCTCGAAGGCGCGGCGAATCGTGCCCCAGGCCTCGGGGACATAGAAAAGACCATCTACATGTTCACCTCCATTGCCGGGAACGTCGACGAAGCGTACAAGTCCTTGGAGCCCGTAAAGCACGCCCTCATATGGCCCGAGCTCCTCTCCCAGGCCGGGTACGACATCAAGATCGACGAGGAGTACCAGGGGCTCGAGTATACGAAGATAATGCCGGGCGACCAGGACATGCTGAGGAAATTCAGGGAGATGGGCGAGAAGTATTACTCGCGCGACATAGTGCTCGACTTCGTCGCCGCGGGCTCGAAGGCTGACGTCATAAAGAGGCTCGAAGAGTACGTCGATGCTGGCGTTGAGCATTTCATCTTCAGGGACTTCAGCCCGGACAAAGAGAAATCGTTCACTGTCCTTTCGAAGGATATAGCGGGTTATTTCAGGGGATAGGCGGGCGCCTGTCAATGCTCCATGCGCGAAATCTGGAGCGCAATGTTCGAAAACGGATCGGCCGACATATCCGGGCCGAAGTAAACCTTACGCATATAGTCGAGCGCGCCCGAGTAGAATTCGAACTCGCGTGACAGCCTGCTGAACATTATCGGATTTCCCTCGCCTCTTTCGAGATCCAAAATGGATACGACCGAGTAGGACTTCATACCTTCGCTCATGTAATACGAAAGATACGAGCCCCGATTTACGTAGTCCCGGAATATGCCGCTCATGAAGAGCGAGAAGTCCCCCATGTATTTCCTTACCTCTCTCTGGTAGCCGCTGTTCTCGGCCGGGACCTTCCTGCTCTCTATAAGCATATCGACTATCGTGCTCATCTTCTTCCCGGTGTCATCGGTGAGTTTGTAGAGGCTCTCCGACCGGGCGAACTCGGTCAGCATTTCGGTGAGGTATTCGGCTGCTTCCCTGTCCTTTTCTTTCCCGAGGTCAAAGAAGCTCAGGTTTACGAGGTTGCTGAAGTATGACCTTATGGATACGGTGTCTATCTTATCTCGGGTCATGGCAAATTCGCGTGAATTACTCTACCTAAGTATAATACAAACTTTAGCAAATGACCCGGCGGTGTGTCAACTCGATTTTCAGTATGCGCCGCCTAACATGACCCGGCGCGGCTTGGCGGCGCACGCGGGATAATTCGACTTAAAAAGGATACAGAATGGCCAGAATAAAAATGGAATTTCCGGAGAAGCACGTTTTCTCGACCGAAATATCGCTTCGTATAAGCGACATAAACTACGGGGGGCACCTCGGGCACGACTCCATACTGTCGCTGACGCACGAGGCGCGCGTCAGGTTTTTCAGGAGCCTCGGCTTTTCCGAGCTAGACGTGGACGGTCCGGGGATAATACTCTCGGACGTCGCTATCGTGTACAAGTCCGAGGGATTTTACGGAGATGTTGTCGTCATAGATATAGCGGTATGCGATTTTACGAAGTATGGTTGCGACCTCGTGTACAGGGTCAGCAACATGGAGACCGGTAAGGAGGTTGCCACAGCCAAGACCGGCATCGTGTTCATGAACTACGCCGAAAGGACGGTCGCGCCTGTGCCCGAGAAATTCAAAAGCCAATTCGAGCCGGAGGAATACCTCTTCGAGATCCAATCAGGTACATCTTCCGGTGGGAAGTGAAGCAGCTTTCTATGGAGTGTTGTTCCGGAATTATGCTGAAGAGAATAAAAAAAGGGGAGGGCTCGAAAACCCTCCCCGGAAGTTTCAATCCTGAGTTTTAATTCTTTTCTTTCTCGACGATAATCGCGATACCCATTCCGCCGCCGATGCAAAGGGCTGCGAGGCCGCGCTTTACCTTCTTGCGCTTGCCCATTTCGTGAAGGAGCGTAACGAGAATCCTCGTTCCGGAAGCCCCTATCGGGTGTCCGAGGGCTATTGCTCCGCCGTTCACGTTAATCTTGTCTTCGGGTATCGGGAGGTCTCTCAGCACCGCGAGCGACTGCGCGGCGAAGGCCTCGTTTAACTCGAATAAGTCGATGTCGTCGAGCGAGAGCTTTGCCTTATCGAGCGCCTTCTGTATCGCCGGAACCGGCCCAATGCCCATGATGGACGGGTCCACGCCGCCGACGGCGTAGGACACTATCGAGGCAACAGGCTTAAGCCCGAGGTCCTTGGCCTTTTTCTCCGAGGAGACGAGGATCGCGGCGGCGCCGTCGTTTATGCCCGAGGCATTACCCGCCGTTACGGTGCCGCCCACCTTAAACACTGGGCGGAGGCTCTTAAGCGCTTCGAGCGTCGTGTCGCCCTTCGGGTGCTCGTCCCTGTCGAAAGCCAGGGGGTCGCCCCTTCTCTGCGGGATGAGCACCGGCACGATCTCGTCCTTGAACCTGCCCTCGTCTTGGGCAGCCTTGCACTTCTGCTGGCTCTTGTAGGCGAATTCGTCCTGCTCGTCTTTCGAGATGTTATAGGATTCCGCGAGATTCTCCGCGGTGACTCCCATGTGATAATCGTTGAATATGTCCCAGAGGCCGTCGTATACCATGCCGTCTACTATCTCGTCTTTGGGCATTCCCATCCTGTATCCGTAACGCGCCTTGGGGAGGTAAAAGGGGGCGAGGTTCATGTTTTCCGTGCCGCCCGCGATTATGGCTTCCGCATCCCCCGCCTTTATCGCCTGTGCTGCGAGCGCTATGGACTGTACTCCTGAGCCGCAGACGCGATTAATCGTTACCGCCGGCGTTTCCACAGGCAGCCCAGCTTCGATGGATATCTGCCTGGATACGTTCATTCCCTGACCCGCGCCGAGTATATTACCCATAATGCAATCGTCGATCTCTTTCGGGTCGATTCCCGTCCTGTCCAGTATCTCCTTTACAACCGTGGCGCCCAGCTTCGCGGAGTTCGTATCTTTCAACGTTCCGCCGAATGCCCCGATTGCAGTCCTTAACGGTTCGCTCAGAACTACTTTCTGCATATGAATCGCCTCCTTGTTTAGGTTGACTGCCAATCCGCTGAGTGGATTTTACATTAAGACTTTCCATTTGCAAGTGAACGGAGTCCCCTCCGTCTTGACAAGGGATAGCGGTTTGGGTAACCCGTTAGATGCCGCCGCGGCTTGGCGGGATTCAACTTGTCACAAACGAAAAAGGGGGCATCTTGGCAAAATTAACAGTCGGAGTCGTTTTCGGGGCAGGTCTGTAGAGCACGAGGTCTCGCTCGTCTCCGCGAAATCCGTGATATCGAATACAGATAAAGATAAATACGAAGTATTTCCTATATTCATAGATAAAGAGGGGATATGGCGGAGGGCGTCCATAGACGCCTGGCTCGGCGGCGGGGAGCTCGATGTCGAAACGGGCTCGTTCCTCACGCCTTCTCTCGGCTCGGGCGAGCCGCTCCTTTATGAAATCGCTGAAGGCAAGCCCGCTGCAAAGCACAAGATAGACGTCATTTTTCCCGTGCTTCACGGCACATTCGGCGAGGACGGCACTGTCCAGGGGCTCTTCGAGCTCATGGGGGTTCCCTTCGTCGGCGCTGGCGTTCTCGGGTCTTCCGTCGGTATGGACAAGATAATGATGAAGGCTGTGCTCAAGGATTCCGGCCTCCCGGTCCCTGAGTTCGTCGGATTCTACAAACACGAGTGGGAGGCCGACAGGAACGGCGTCGCCATACTCACAATGAACCTCCTCGGGATGCCGTGCTTCGTCAAGGCCGCCAACCTCGGCTCTTCGGTGGGCGTAACCAAGGCGAAAAACGGTGACGAGCTCGAAAAGGCCATCGACTACGCCTGCAAGTTCTCCAGTCGCATCATCGTCGAAAAGGCTGTCGAGAAGCCGCGCGAAATCGAGATAAGCGTCCTCGGGAACGAAGAGCCCGTGGCTTCGTGCGCGGGCGAGGTCATCCCGCACAGGGAATTTTACGACTACAAGGCTAAATACCTCGAAGAGGGAACGGGTCTCATAGCCCCGGCGGAGCTCGGCGGCGAGCTCACTGCCCTCCTCCAGGATTACGCCATACGGACCTTCAAGGCCCTCGACTGCAGCGGCCTCGGGAGGGTCGATTTCCTCATAGAAGAAGGGACCGGGGCGATTTACATAAGCGAGATAAACACGATCCCCGGGTTTACGAATATAAGCATGTACCCACGGCTCTGGGAGGAGAGCGGGCTCAGCTTCAAAGACCTCGTAAGCAGGTTGATAGAGCTCGCGCTCGAACGCTCAGCCTCGCAAAAGGCATTCAAGACCGACTTCAGGGACGAGATTTGAGCCGGCTGTGCGCCGCGCCGTAAAATCCGGGGACATTCGGCGAGTATGGATGTATAGTTTATATCATACGTGCCCACACTCGGGCACGATAAAATAAGGAACAGCCCTCTGTCAGAATGAAGCCCCGCATCCCGATCGTTTCTATCTTTGTAATCATGGCAGCGCTATTGCTCGGCTCCGCGTTTTCAAAGCCGGAAATTGAGCCGGAGCCCGTCGAGGAAACCCCCGACGCCCTCATGCTCCGCTATCCGGACGTAAGCGGGGATTCGATAACCTTCGTCTACGCCGGGGATATATGGGTGGTTCCCAAATCCGGGGGCCTCGCCTCGCGTCTTACCTCCGCCAAGGGGAACGAGATACTGCCAAAATTTTCCCCGGACGGCGAGACGATAGCATTCAGCGGCAATTACGACGGCAACGTAGACATATACACGATCCCCCGTACGGGCGGGATACCCGAGAGGCTCACCCACCACCCGGACGACGACATGGTCGTCGGCTGGTACCCGGGCGGCAAGAACATCCTCTTTCGCTCGAACATGCTGAGCCCGAGCCAGCGCTACGACAGGCTCTTTAAGCTCTCGGCAAATGGCGGCCTCCCCGAGCCGCTCCCTCTTCCCTATGGTGAGCTCGGCAGCCTGAGCCCCGACGGCAAGAAGATGGCGTTCGAATACATGGCCCCCATGCGCGGCGCCTGGAGAGGGTACAGGGGCGGTATGGCCAACGACATCTGGATATACGATTTCGAGACCGGCTCCATAGAAAAAATCACCGACTATCCGGGCACCGACTCGGTGCCGATGTGGCACGGGAAAGAAATCTACTTCGTCTCGGACAGGGGCGGCGGGAAGCGTATCAACATATGGGCTTTCGATACCGAAACGCACGAAACGCGCCGTGTCACCGACTTTAAAGACTTCGACGTAAAATGGCCGAGCCTCGGCCCGGACGACATCGTCTTCGAAAACGGCGGAAGGCTCTATCTCTTGAGCCTCCCCGCTGAGAGCGTAAGCGAGATAGCCGTCCAGGTGCCGAACGATCTGCCCGAGCTCCGCCCGAGCCTGAAGGACCTTTCGCAGAATATCAGCGACTTCTCGATCTCCCCCACCGGAAAGCGTGCGCTCTTCGGTGCAAGGGGCGAGGTCCTGACCGTGCCCGCGGGGCAGGGGAGGGTGAAGAACCTGACGAACACTTCCGGGATTGCCGAGCGCTTCCCCGTGTGGTCGCCCGACGGTAAATACATAGCCTACTTCTCGGACAAATCCGGCGAATACGAGCTCTACTACAGGCTCAGTAACGGGGACGGCGGCGAGACGAGGGTGACGGAGGACGGCGCCGTCTTTCGATATAAGCCTGTCTGGTCCCCCGACAGCAAAAAAATCGCCTTCACCGACAAGACCGGCCGGCTGTTCACGGTCGATATCGGCGACGGAAAGCCAAAGGAGTTAGACAGGGATAAATTCGGCACTATAAGCACTTATTCGTGGTCGCCCGACGGAAAGCACGTCGCTTATACGAAGAGCGAATCGAGCGATATTAAGTCGATATACGTTTACGACCTGGCCGCGGGAAGGCGGCATAAAGTGACGAACGGATTTTATAACGACAATTCGCCCGTTTTCGATCCCGAGGGTAAGTACCTCTACTACTTTTCGGACACGTCCTTCACACCGGTTTACGGCGACATGGACGACACGTGGATCTATCCTAACTCGACCCAGCTCTACGCGATAACGCTCGCGGACGGCACAGCTTCGCCGCTCGCCCCTGTAAACGACGAGGAGTACGTTCCGCCCGGAAAAGAGAAAAAAGCCCCCGAAAAGGGCGAGATAGATTTCGGCGGCATACAGTCGCGCGCTGTTAAGATACCGGTCTCCGCCGGGAATTTCGGACGCGTAACGGCGGCCAACGGAAAAATCGTCTACTTGCGTTTTCCTGCGGCCGGAAGCGCGGGGTATGACAGCCCCGGCGGCACGCTCCAGTATTTCGACCTCGGGGACCGTAGAGAAAAGACAGTCATGCAGAACATCTCCGACTACGACCTCTCGGCTGACGGGTCCAAGGTTATTTACCGGTCGGGCGACACGTACGGAATCGTGAATCTCGCCGAAGGGAGCAAGCCCGGCGACGGTCAGCTTAGCCTCTCGGGGCTTAAGGCGAATATCGACCCCAGGGAGGAGTGGAAGCAAATATTCACCGACGCGTGGCGGATACAGAGGGACTTCTTCTACGATCCCGGTATGCACGGGGTTGATTGGAACTCCGTCAGGCAAAGGTACGAAAAGCTCCTTCCATTTGTCACCGACAGAAACGACCTCAATTACGTCATAGGCGAGATGGTCGGCGAGCTCAACTCTTCGCACACCTACGTCGGCGGCGGCGATATAGACGAAGCCGAGGAGCTGCCTTTCGGTCTTCCTGGCGCGGAATTCGAGCTCGATTCCGGCGGCAAGGCGTTTAAGATTAAAAAGATATATACAGGCGGCAAGCTGAATCCGGACGCGTATTCTCCCCTGGGGCAGCCGGGCCTCGGCGTAGAAGAGGGGGATTACCTTATCGCCGTAAACGGCGTTGCGCCGGATGTAACCAAAGACCCGTGGGAGGCGTTTACCACACCCACCGGCGACGTTGTAACGCTTACAATCGCAAAGAACCCGAACGGTAAGGACGCCCGCGACGTTAATGTTAAGCTCATCTCGACATCCGACGACCGGAGGCTCCGGTATCTCGAATGGATCGAATCGAACCTCGACACGGTTGATAGGGAGACGAAGGGCAGGGTGGGGTATGTATACGTTCCGGACACGGGATGGCAAGGGCAGAACGAGCTCGTAAGGCAGTTCGTGCCCCAGGCCGGGAAGGAAGCCCTCATAATAGACGAAAGATTCAACGGCGGCGGGCAGGTCCCCGACCGCTTCATCGAGCTACTTAACAGACCTGTGCTGAATTACTGGGCAACGCGGGATTTTAAGGACTGGAAGACCCCCGGCCTTTCCAACGCCGGGCCTAAGGTGATGATAATAAACGGCTGGGCGGGCTCCGGCGGCGACGCGTTTCCCTACTACTTCAGGAAGACCGGACTCGGACCGCTTGTCGGGACACGTACGCTCGGCGGCCTCATAGGCATAGGGGGAAATCCCGGGCTCATAGATGGCGGGTTCGTTACTGCGCCGAGCTACGCATTTTGGAACTCGAACGGAAAATGGGAGATCGAAGGCTACGGCGTCGAGCCCGACTACCCAATCGAGGACCTGCCCGAGAACATAAAGGATTCTCCTGACCCCCAACTCGAAAAGGCCATAGGCGTTGCCCTGGAGCTCCTGGAAAATAACCCCCCGAAGAAGCTTCAGCGTCCCGTCTACGAAGACAGGGCCGGCTCGGGCAAGCCCCGGACAGTGCCCGGTCTGTAACCCGAAAAAACGTATCTCGAATCTTTATCTCGTAAATCTATATATAAATTCATCGTGGGCTTGTTGTCTCTTTTGTCGCGGTCACTATACTTTAAATAAATAAATCGTTTTACTTGGGGGCTAGTATGGAAGAGAAAAGCGGAAAGTACAAAATGGCTACTTTTTCGGGCAGCTGTTTCTGGTGTATGCAGCCCCCGTTCGACAACCTCCCGGGCGTTGTCTCGACCACGGTCGGCTATACCGGCGGGAAGGAGAAAAACCCGAGCTATCATGACGTCTGTTACGGCAGGACGGATCACCTTGAATCCATTGAAGTCGTATACGACCCGGACAAGGTCTCTTACGAGCAGCTTCTCGACGTCTTTTGGCTTAATATAGACCCGACAGACGCCGGCGGGCAGTTCGTTGACAGGGGCGGGCACTACAAAACGGCTATTTTCTACCACGACGAAGGGCAGAAAAAGACCGCAGAGGAATCCATAAGGAAGCTGGAAGAGTCGGGAAGATACAAGGCGCCCATAGTTACGACCATAAGGCCCGCAATGGCGTTCTACCCCGCAGAGGATTATCACCAGAAGTATTACGAGAAGAACCCGATAGGATATTCGACCTACAAGGTAGGCTCCGGAAGGGAAGGATACATACAGCATATGAAAGGTATGAAGTAGGATCTTTCTCTCGGGGCGGCTGGTTCATTTGTTTGATCGGACAATAAATAGCGCAGGGGCTCACTTGCAGGCGCTTCATTGTAATTGAGCAAATATAACACCGCCGGAAGTGGCCTCCGGCCTTGTTGTTTTTCTTCCCATAGGTATACTTCTCCATCCCGGTCGGGGTGTAGCGCAGTCTGGTAGCGCGCGGCGCTTGGGACGCCGAAGTCGGAGGTTCGAGCCCTCTCACCCCGACCATTTAAAGCAAGATGTCCAGTCTCGATTGCAGCGATTCATACAGTCAAGCGGAATTGCGATAAGACGTTAGGCTAGCGTCTTACGCATGTATCAATAAACTCTACTCTCACCGACTCAATATTACGAGTGCGTAACGCATCTAGGCAGTCATCTGTGGTAATTATCTCTTGATTTATGTAGTTGCATGTGCTAATTGATATTCATAGGGAGCAGACTAGGGGGGTCCCCGGTCTTTCAATCATGGGTGAGTTAACGCGAGCTGTATTTAACAAGCTCTTTGGCACTTCCGAGATCGCAATGGGTTCCGTCGATCTGGATGGAGTCTTTATCGATGTTAATGAAGCATTTTTAAAAATAACTAAATATACCAGAGAGAAGAAATAATACACGAGAAGACTTTTAGAGATATTACCCCCAGCGCGTACTTCGATTTAGAGACAGATATCGTAAGCGAGCTCTTGGCAAGTGAACGCACGATATGCTACGAAAAGAATTTATATGTAAGGACGGGAAGATAACCCCGGTCATAGTCAACAGCATATGTCTCAGAGACGCTGATGGCAAACCCTACGCTTTTTGCCGGCACCGTGCAGGAAATCAGCATACGGAACTTCTATAAAGACGGCCTCATAGACAGCGAAAACAAGCTCAATGCACTCCTCGACATGACAGAAGGCGTCGTCTGCGAGGTAGGGGCGAGATGGAAGATTCGTATACGTGAGCCCAAACACGGGACAGCTCATTCCATACGGCCCTCTTGATCTCAAAGGCAGAGAGCTGCTCTCTTTCGTTCATTCCGACGACGTAGCTGGCATGAAATCCAAGATATCCTGCACTCTTAGAACATTCTCAAAGGAAATCTGCACTTTCAGAATCAAGGCTGGTGAAAGTAAGTGGAGGCCCGTCGAATGTACGATAAGGCCGTTCAGAAACTCATCGAGCGACCCGCATCTGATGCTTCTCCTTAAAAGTCCAAGGATGTGGCTGTTCCAGTATCGTCTCCCGGCGGCAGCGAGCCCGAGCTTAGCGATCTGGCCATGGACCTCGACAGAAGGATTACGGATCTCAACATAATTTATAAAATTACCAAGGCTGTACACGAGTCTCTGGATCTCAAGGATCTCTACAAGATCGCGCTCGATATGATAATAGAGCTCGATAACGTCGATATGGCATTCGTATATCTCATCGACGACGTTAAGAACGAGGCAGTTCTCGAAGATTACAGGAACGTGCCGGAAAGCTATGTACGCAGGGTAACCAGGATTCCGAGAGGCAGGGGTATTACCTGGAAGATTCTGGAGAGCGGCGAGCTTTATAACGCCGAGGATGTTCAGACAGACAAACATATAGGGCCGGCTGGAAAAGAGCTTGGCCACCACGGTTTGCTCGGCGTCCCGCTTACGATAAACGGCAGGGTCATAGGGGCTTTGTACTTTACTACATATAAGAATTACAAATTCAGCCCGAGTGAAGTGAGCCTTTTCTCCTCCATATCCGAGCACATATCGGTTGCCATCGCCAAGGCTAAGCTCTACGAGGAGCTTCGCAAAAGAACAAGCGCGAAAGGATAATAAGCGCCGTCACAAGAAGCGTCCACAGGTCCATCGATCTTAAAAATGTAGTACAGAACGCGGCGGATTCTATTAAAAGAAACATCGAAGGGGCCGACTGCGTCGCTGTGTATACGGTCAACGGAAACGAAGCTGCGCTAACAGCCCTTAGCTGCGGTAATTCGCAGATCAAATTTTACGAGTGTTCGTCCCGGCGGTCGAAAGCGCGACATGGAAGCTTTTCAATACCGGAAAACCCATTGTGAACAACGATATCGACGAGGAGAGCCAGATCGATTTCGTCGAGCCCGGATCGGCCGTAAAGTCCTTTGTCGGTATACCTCTCAGGTATAAGAAGCGCATCATCGGCTCTATTCACATAACCTCGGAAGAGGAAAACAAATTCGACATTAACGAGCTCGGATTTTTAAGGATAGTCACAAAGCAAATCGAATCGGCCATAGATAACGCCTGGATGGCCGAGGCGCTCAAAACGAGCGAAAAGAAGTATAGAGACCTTTACGAGAACGTTCCTGCCGGAATTTACTGTAAATCGTATAACGGCAGGATAATCATGGCCAATCCGACGCTGATTCAGATGCTGGGCTACGAGAATTTCGAGGAAATGGCGGTACTCAACCGCAAGCGCAGCGCTTTCGTCAAGGAAAAAAGCCGTGCGGAAATGTCCGCCAGAGTATCCAAAAAACAGTCCATGATAACCGAGTTCGAATCTTCGTGGATTAAAAAAGACGGCTCTGTCATAGAAGTGATCGAGAGTGTTAGGTCCATCACGAACGCAAGCGGGCGGGTGCTTTATTACGAGGGGACTGTTACCGACATAACCGAAAGGAAAATGTTCGAGAGGAAGATCAGGAACTCCAGGGCCCGGCTGAGGAAGCTGACGTCATACCTTCAGCAGTTCCGTGAAGAAGAGCGCACCCTTATCGCCAGGGAGATTCACGACGAATTCGCGCAGCTTCTCACGGGTATGTCCATAGACTTGGCATGGCTAAAGCAGCGTCTGCCTAAATATCTCGAGCATAACACCGACAACGCGGTTTTCGAGAAGCTCGATAACTTCTCGACCCTTCTCAGCAGTGCTTTCGATGCTGTGAAAAAGATATGTGCCCAGCTCCGTCCGAGGGTGCTCGACGAGCTCGGCATAATAGCCGCTATAAAATGGCAGATAGACACCGTGAAAGCGCAAACGAACATCGATTTCGACTTTAAATTCTCGGAAGAGTTCTCTGCGACGGACCCGAAAATAACGACCGCGCTTTTCCGTATATTCCAGGAATCGCTCACGAACATTATAAGGCACTCGGGCGCTACTAAGGTGTCGATTAGAATGCAGAAAAAGGATGACACCATAGTTCTGGACATCAAGGACAACGGAAAAGGCATACCGGAGAGCTCAAAGCTCAGGCCCGGCTCCATGGGGCTTCTGGGTATAAGGGAACGCGCCCACGAGCTCGGGGGCGAGGTAAGGATTAAAGGAGTTGCCGGTAAGGGAACCAGCATACGCGTCAGGATACCGGCCAAACAAAGAGCGACATGCTGAAAGTTCTTATCGCTGACGACCACCCTGTTGTAAGGCAGGGGGTTAAACAGATTCTCGCCGAGGAGCTTCAGCTCAAGCAGTTCGGTGAAGCGCGGAATGCCAGGGAAGTCCTGGAGAACGTTTCCAAGAAAAAATGGGACATTCTGATTCTCGACATCAATCTCCCTGACATGAACGGGCTCGAAATACTACGCCAACTCAAAAAGGTGCATCCTGATCTTCCGGTCCTTGTCCTTACTGTTTTCGACGAAGACCAAATAGCCATTAGGGTTCTCAAAGCCGGTGCATCGGGCTTCGTGACGAAGGAGACCATGCCGAACGAGCTTATCTCGGCGGTGAAAAAGATACATTCAGGCGGGAAGTACGTCAGCCCGTCCCTCGCGGAAAAGCTCGTCTTCAATATATATGCCGAGGACGAAAAACCCGTACACCATAAACTCTCAAACAGGGAATACCAGGTAATCTGCCTCATCGCGGCGGGGAAATCCGTAAAGCAGATAGCCGAGGAGCTCTACCTAAGCATCCAGACCATCAGAACATACCGGACCCGCATTCTCGAAAAGATGGAAATGAATACGGACGCCGAGCTCATACATTACGCAATTCAGCACGGACTAATACACCCTCCCAATATTTAAGAACTTCAAATACCGTGGAGCCTTGCTCCGGATAATTCGAGCATTAAATATCCGAACAAATAATTTTAATATCTTACATGCGTGCAGCATGATTCCTGTGCCGTTTTGCCGGTCAAAACCTAGTGGAAACAATTACAACAAACAGTGGAATAGGATTACGTGCACGGAGCTGTAACACTACAGGAATATCATTGTTCCTAGGATAGAAATTCCTCATCCCATATTCTACAATCGACTTAACCACTAAAAATCATTATTGATATTTGTGTTCCGATGACCGGTGGAGAGCATGGCCGAATCAGGCCGTGGGTTTTAATCGGACGCGGCTGTTGATCTGCGGCGCTCGTCTTTATGCCCGAAGCCGGTTCTTCGCCTGTCGGAGCGGGACCTTGTAATTGTAGGGAGCAACGAACCGAGGGAAGCAGCGCAAAATGGCAATGACGGCTGAGAAGATATCACGCGGTAAAAAAATAGAGAGTGAAAAGAGGATTACGGCCCTCGCCCAGGACCTCGACCGCAGGAATACCGACCTCAACATCCTCTACACGGTCACCAAGGCCGTGCACCAGTCTCTCGATCTGAAGGAAGTCTACAGGATTGCGCTCGATACCATCATTTCCCTCGATAATGTGGACATGGTGTTCGCTTATCTGGTAGACGAGGATAGAAAGTTCGCTATTCTCGAAACCCACAGGAACGTGCCCGAGAGCTACACGACGAACGTCAACAAGATCCCCAAGGGCATAGGACTTACATGGAAGATCATTGAGACCGGAAAACCACTTAACATTGAAGACATACAGACGGATAAAGTAGCTGGTCCTGGGGGGAAAAAGCTCGGGCACCACGGAATACTGGGTATCCCCCTTACGGCCGGGAAAACCGTAATAGGCGTCATATATTTTGCGAGCTACAAGAACAGGAGGTTCGACGACAGCGAGGTAAACCTCTTCTCGTCTATATCCGATCATATATCCCTTGCCATATCGAAAGCCAAGCTCTACGAAGAGCTTCGCAAGAAAAACAAACGCGAGAAGATGCTGAGCTCCATAACCCGGAGCGTTCACCAGTCGATAGATTTAAAACACGTCCTTCAGAACGCTTCCGAATCCATAATGCACAGCATTGATAATGCCAACAATGTTGCTATCTACATGGCTCACGGCATCGAAGCCGCGTTCAGCGCATATGCCGGGAATAGCGACGTGTACGCAAAGTTCTACGATGTTTTCGTCCCGGAAATGAATGGGGCGACATGGAAAATACTCAACGAAGGCAAGCCTGTGATCTACAACGACATTACACCCGACAGCGTCGAGAGGATCGATTTTCTCGAGCCCGGTGCATATGTCGGTTCGTATCTCGGTCTGCCGGTTCGGTACAAGAAACGCATAATCGGTTCAATAAACGTCATATCGTTCGAGAAAAACATATTTGACGGAAAAGAGCTCGGATTTTTCAATGTCGTAGTGAAGCAGATCGAATCGGCCATAGACAATGCGGGCATGGCGGAGGCCCTTAAGAAGAGCGAAAAGAAATACAGGGAGCTTTACGAAAACGTGCCGGCAGGCATATACAGAAGTCCGAGGACGGAAGGATACTGATGGCCAACCCACTCTCCTCCAGATGCTGGGCTACGATTCGTTCGAAGAGCTTGCATCGAAGAATCTCAAAAGAAGCGAGTTTGTGATGGGGCGGGAAAGCGACACTCTCGAGCATACTGAAAAAGGCTCGCAATTGAGGGAGCTGGAGTCGTCGTGGTACAAAAAAGACGGCTCGATCGTAAATGTCATAGAAAGTGTTAGGGCGATTTCCGACAAGAACGGCAATTTCCTTTATTACGAAGGAACTGTTACGGACATTACCGAGAGAAAGAAGGCGGAAATGAAGCTCGAAGAATCACGCGAGCGTCTCCGGAGCTGACGGCCCACCTCCAGCAGTACAGGGAAGAGGAGAGGGCTATAGTCGCGAGGAAATACACGACGAGTTCGCCCAGCTGCTGACGGGTATCGCCATAGAGCATTTCGTGGCTCAAGAGGAGGATACCCGCGATCGTCGATCAGCCCGGCGCGGAAACTGTGCTCGATAAAATCGAGAAGCTATCGGTCCTTATCGACAACGCATTCCAGTCGGTAAAGAAGATATGCGCCAAGCTAAGGCCGAAAATACTCGACGACCTCGGCATCGAAGCCGCGGTAAGATGGCAGATAGACGCTGTCAGGGCGCAGACCGACATAAATTTCGAGTTCAAATCTTTTATAGGCGACTTCATGCCCGATCCGAAAATATCCATCGCCATATTCCGCATATTTCAGGAGGCGCTGACCAATATACTGCGTCATGCGGAGGCGAAGAATGTCGTCGTTACTCTCGAGAAAGACGGAGGGTTTATCGTTCTCGGGGTGGAAGACGACGGCAAGGGAATAGCGGAAAGCTCGATGTTCGGTGTGGAAGCGATGGGGCTGTTGGGAATGAGAGAAAGGGTCCATGAGCTTAACGGCGACCTCAGGATAAAAGGGGCGCCCGGGATAGGGACGAGTATAAAAGTCCAAATACCTTGTGAGGTTAAAACGCAATGCTGAAAGTCCTTATCGCTGATGATCATCCTGTTGTAAGGCAGGGTGTGAAACAAATACTTTCCGACGGATTCAGACTACATCAGTTCGGAGAGGCGGAAAACGCCAAAGAGGTGTTCGAGAGCATATCGAAAAAGAGGTGGGACCTCCTTATTCTGGACGTGAACCTCCCGGACGTCAACGGGCTCGAGATTTTGAGGCAGATAAAAAAAGTCCAGCCCGAGCTCCCCGTCCTCGTGTTTACGATAATAGACGAGGATCAGATAGCTGTAAGGGTCCTCAAGGCCGGCGCCTCGGGGTTCATATCAAGGGGTCGCTCCCGGACGAGCTCGTCACGGCGGTCAGGAAGATACATACGGGTGGGAGATACGTAAGCCCGCATCTGGCTGAAAAGCTCGTCTTTAATATATACACGGGGGACGAAAAGCCTGTCCACCACAAGCTTTCTAACCGGGAGTATCAGGTGATTTGCCTCATAGCGTCGGGTAAATCCGTAAAGCAGATAGCCGAGGAGCTCTACCTCAGCGTACAGACCATAAGAACGTACAGGACCAGGATCCTGGAGAAAATGAATATGAAAACCGATGCCGAGCTCATCCACTATGCTATACACAATCACCTTATCTATACGCCTTCTGTATGATGTATATGCATATAGTTCGCCGCGGCATAATGCTTGTGCCGGATTGCCGTTCGGGCAACCACTTGCGGCGCTACAAGGGTGTAATGCTGCGGATTACACGGGGATGGCAATTGTTATTACGTGAATATCATTGTTATGTCGATAGAAATGGATTACCGGATATTTTAGAATCGACATACGTTACAACAAAATATATCGACGATTCGGTGAACAATTCGGCTAAAGAGACCACTTGGGAAACCGGAAAATAACCCGAACGGAGAAAATCATATATAACCAAAAGGAGGAGGTAACGAGAATATGCGTAACTGGGTTAAGAGTTTACTCTTAGTTATGGTATTAGCTTTAACCCTTCCGTTGACCTACGGCGGCTGCGGCGGCGGTGGCGGCGGAGGGGGTGGTCCTCAACCCACCCCAGATCCGGGTGGTATTGTAATAGATGATAACGACATCGGCGGCTACGTTCTGAACAACGGAGTCCCAGAGGCCGGTGTATGGGTCATCGCCGAGACTTTGCAAGTACATCAGAACCTCGGCAATGCCGGAATATACCAGAAAATCGTAGTAACCGACGGACAGGGGCGATATGTTGTGCCTGACCTTCCCGACGCTACATACGATGTCTGGGTAAGGGGCTACGGGTTAAGAGATTCGGATGCGGTTCAGGTTACCCCCGGTAATCTGGTTGATCTCGAAGCCGTTTCAGCGGCGGACGCCAGGGAAGCCGC
The DNA here is from genome assembly GCA_041390285.1 of Thermodesulfobacteriota bacterium. Taxonomy (GTDB): domain Bacteria; phylum Desulfobacterota_D; class UBA1144; order Nemesobacterales; family UBA2774; genus JADLGH01. The sequence goes on from JAWKQD010000001.1 coordinate 118,374, forward strand.
CCTCGTATATCCTGCAAACTACTGGTTCGCAATGCTGGACATTCCGGACGATGACGAGCTTCCCGGTACAGGGCCAGAGGGCAACGGATGGTCTCCAACCTCCAGAGCCAGGCTCAGTTCGTCAACTCATCGAAGCTTGGATGCCAGCTCTGTCACCAGCTTGGTATAGCTGACACGAGGCTTAGCGGCCCCGAGGCTTACGACTTCGGCTGGAAGAAAGCGGGAACGATGAACAACACGGCCAACGGACTCGGAAGCGGCTATGGTAGCGACCTTCGGAGACTGGGGCGCCAGGATATCTGCAGGCGAGTATCCGCAGCCAGGTACCCCCGAGGCCGTCCGGTAAAGAAAGAAACATGGTTCTCACGATGTGGGAATGGGGTGATTTCTACACCTACGCTCACGACGAGACTTCTACCGACAAGCGTAATCCGTTCCTTTACCCCTATGGTCCCTGTTTATGGTGTGGACATAGGCCAGGACTACACGCTTGAGGTGGATCCGATTAACAATATTGCAACTAGGTATCCAACCCCGACTCTCGGAGGATTTGATACGCCGTGGTGTACACAGACCTTCAAGAGTTTCCTGGATGCAGAACCAAGTGCGAACGGGTTCATGACACTCGGTTGCCCGGCGCCGGATGGAACATCCGCGCATATAGGCGCCTATCCGAACGCTGCGAACCCGCACAACCCTATGCTCGACGATACGGGCAAGGTTTGGCTGACCACGCAGGTAAGAAGGGAGTGGCAGGAAGACTATCCTGATTTCTGTCTCGACGATCCGGCTATCATGGGTACCCCGGAATCCCCGAGAAGGCACCATCGTCAGCTCGGATATTTCGACACACAGACGCAGGAGACGGTTCTTATAGATACCTGTTATGGTAACCACCACCTTCATTTCGACGCCGACGGATATCTCTGGACCAGCGGAGACAGCTATGTTCTCGGCAGGTTTAACCCTGCTACGTTCGATCCGGACGATCCGAGCACCCTCGGTCCTTCCCAGGACTGGTGGGAAGTCGTTGTCGACTCTGACGGCGACGGTACAGCGGACACGCCGATCGTAGGGTTCAACTACGGTATCATTCCGAACATCTTCGACGGTACCGTATGGACGGCGCAGCCAGGCTTCCCGGGCCGTATAGTAGGTTCGATCCGGCTACCGAGAATTTGAAACCTACACTCCGCCTGCTCCTGGAAACGGCGGCAGGGGCTTGACGTTGATACGAACGGAGATGTCTGGATATGTCTCTCCAGGCAGTTCTCCACGTTGCCAAGTTCGAGCGTGACAAGTGCGCACAGACTTGGGGTACTGGTGACCAGTGTCCCGAAGGCTGGACGCTTTGGGAAATCCCCGGTCCGGTATTCGAAGGCACCAACATGAAAACGGACAACCACTACTACACCTGGGTCGACTGGTTTGATACCGGTGGTCTTGGGCCGAACACGGTTGTTTGCACGGGCACAGGTTCCGACTCCGCTATAGCGTTCCTTCCGGACACGGAAGAGTTCGTCAGGACCTACGTTCCTTACCCGATGGGCTTCTACCACAGGGGACAGGACGGCAGGATCGACGATCCGAATGCAGGGTGGAAAGGAAGAGGTTGGTGGGTTGACTACGGTAGCGACCCGCTCCTCCACACGGAAATTGAGAAGGGATTCATATTCCATACTCAGTACCGTCCGGATCCGCTTGCTCATTAATGACATGACAAGTAATAGGATTTGATAATCAGGTCAGGGACTCATGAAAATGGGTCCCTGACTTCTTTTGAAAAGGGCAGGTTGTGATTGGAAGTTGCATGAAAGAGGTATCTATAATTTCGGATACGGTCAGGGAGGACAAATGCGTTTATTTCTTTTAGCTTTGGTTTTTTCATTTTCATTTCTTGCTTTTCAATATTCACATGCGGATACGGAACTAAAAAACCCTTACGTAAATAATTACCCATTCAAAAGCGTAATAATAAAGTACAAAAACGAAGTCGAGTACGGTCACATTGGTGACAAAGACAACGAAACCTATACCGGCACGGAAGAGCTGTATATAAAGGGAGACAAAACCCTCCGTGTTACTACAAAAGAAAGGCCCGACGAAGATGGGGAAAAGCAAACTATAAAGGGTATGAAGATCGTAACGCCTGAGAAAGAATACGTTATTGATATTGATGAAAAAGAGGCGATTGAGATCGAGAATCCAAAGCAATACGGCAAGGTGGAGTTTGAAAAACTCACGGATGAAGAAAGAAGAAGTTTTACGAAAGAATGGAAAAGAGAAAAGTGATATCCATGGACCTCCTTGGCGTCGGACACAAGACCGGTACCGATACCATTCTTGGAAAGACGTGTGATGTATACGAAAGCGGCCAGAAACCAAACGATGAGGACTTTATTAATAGTATGGTGGAAGGAGGAAACGCGCCCTCCGGCTATGCGAAAATTTGGGTTTGGAGAGAGGCCGGGATACCGCTTAAGCTGATAACGCAAGACATGGGGTCCTCCTCGGAAACCGTGGCGACCAAGATTGAAGAAAATGTGGATATCCCTGACAGCAAATTCGAATTGCCGGAAGGAACCGAGATATTTTTCGATGAACGGGCATCCGAGTCCGCAAAGAATGAAACACTTTCGAGGTTCGAGCTTTACAAGTATGGGGTTCGCCAGAATCTGAGATTCAAGGCTGGACCTAAGGAAGTGCTTACTCCCGAGGGGAACTGGGTTCCGGCCGATTCGCCGGAAGGGAAAAAAATTCTCGAAGAGGCTGAAGCCGGAAAGAAAGCCAAAATAGGGGCTTCTCCTTCGCCCGAAACGACTAATTGAGGATGGGGGGAAGTCTTGGTGAGAAGCGATCCAGCTCAATCCTCAAATAAATCCGGCCATTTTGGTTTCTATGCGTATGAAGACCGCGAGCGCCGGCCGCATCTCCCCGCCGCATCATATTCGGACGGCAATTTTAAGACTCGACCAGGAGCTGTAATGGATTTACGGGTCTTCGCCGCTGCCGCCCGCCGCATGGATCCAGTGATAAGTCTATGGTGATAATAGGAGCGAACCCATGAAGAATCTGAGCGCAATCATTTTTGTAACAATTTGTATGGTTTATCCGTACATGTTTCTTTTGCTGAAAAAAGGTGCCGAGGGTACGAACACTGCCAACCCCTACATCGGCTCCTATTCATTTGACACTGTTCTTGTAAAGTACACGGGTAAAGCGGAACATAATTACAAGTCCGAGGCAAATAAAGCGACCTACGAATGGACAGAGACGCTTTACATAAAAGACGGGGCCATGGCCAGAAAGACAAAAGGAGTAACCCCGGGGAAGGAAGTGAATAGTTTGCAGATTGTCGATCCTGAGTTCGCATATGTGATAAATATGGTCGATATGCAGGGCGTCAAGGTCGATAACGCTAGCAAATATGGCAGAGAACAATACGACAAACTGTCCCCGGAGGACAAATCGGCGTTCAAACAACATATGAAAGAAAAGGGCGTTGTGACCCTCGATCTTCCCCCTTTGGGTAAGAAAGTCGGGACAGAAAAAATTCTGGGTTATGAGTGCGACGTTTACGAGGCGGGGGAAAATCCCACCGAAGAAAATATAGAGCGCGCTGTCAAAGCCGGGATACCCCTGCCGGAGCTCAGAAAGACCTGGATATGGAGAGACAACTCGCTTCCTCTCAAGATGCTTGTCGAAAACGGGGATACGCGAATGGAGTTTAAGGCTGTTGAAGTGAAAGAGAATATATCCATTCCCGAGGGCGCTTTTGAGGTGCCCAAGGGCGTGAACGTAATTTATAACGAATATGAATCGGGCGTGGCAAGGGCGAATGTCCTGAACCAGTTTCAGCTCTATAAGATAGGGCTCGACGAGCCGCTCCGCATAAAGGCAGCGCCGGCGATCCACGGCATTACTCCGGAAGAGCTGGAGGCGCCTTCGAAAGACGCCGGGACTACGGGAGACGCGGGCGGTAAAGCCGACACAAAAAAGGGCGGTTAGGCGCTGACCGTTTAGTGCACGCATTTCATTATTTCTGTTCGGGGCGCGGCGGCCCAAGCATTTTTAATCTGGATTCGCCCGTTTGCCTACATTAATGAGCATCCGGGTCATAAAAATAAATATGATGGAGGGGTGAGAATGACAAGCAAGTTAAACAGAAGGGATTTTCTCAGAATAATGGGTATGAGCGGGGCGGTGCTCGGGGCTGGTGGAGGCGGACTCGTCCTCAACTCGTGCGATAGCTCTGGCGGTGGCGGAGGCGGCGGCGGTGGTGGCGGCACCACCAATTTCGACCCTCGCTCCGCTGAAGGGTTCGTTCAGCCTTTGAACGTGCCCGGCGAAGAGGGCCTAATGGGTATTTTTAATCCTGAAGCCCCGTTCCTGATATCGCCCAAGAACGTAGAGATGGAATTCCTGCCCGGGAAGCCGGCAGCCGGCTTCCAATACGAGACAATAGCCGGGGACCGCACGTATTACAATCCGGTATTCAGGCTGATAAAGGGTCAGCAGATGGAAGCCACAATGGCGAACGAGCTCGACGAAGAGACCATCATTCACTGGCATGGTCTCGAGATCGATTCAGTGAACGACGGGCATCCTAACAACGCAGTTCCAGGCGGGGAATCGTATAACTACAATTTCCCGATTCTGAACAGGGGCGCTACATACTGGTACCATCCCCACCCGGATAAGCTGGTTGGAAAGCAGGCATACTTCGGACTGGGCGGGTTTTATATTGTAGAAGACGAAAACGATACGGCGCTCAGGAACGCGCTCGACCTCTCGCTGGGCTCTACCGAGATACCGCTCCTGATCCAGGACAAGAACGTAGACGAATCCGGCCAGCTCATATTCGAAATGAATCCGATGATACAGACGATCGGTGTTCTCGGAGATAAGATATTCGTAAATCAGACCATAAAGCCGTTCCTCGATGTAGATACCAGGATATACAGGCTCAGGTTCCTGAACTCCTCCAATTCGCGAACCTATAAACTGGCGTTCCTTAAAGGTTCGGAAAAGATGACGTTCAACATCATCGGCAACGACGGCGGCCTCCTGGACGTGCCGTATCAGGCGACCGAGGTGTTCATAGGCCTCGCCGAGAGGGTGGACATACTCATAGACTTCCGGGGATCGCAGGTCGGAGACGAGGTTTTCCTAAAGAGCATGGCTTTCGATCCCATGGACCCGCTTACAGTGGATATGGATTTCAACCAGCCGTCCACGCTCATGAACGGTGAAGAGTTCTATATCATGAAATTCAATGTCGCCGCCTCGACGAGCTACGACAGGCAAATTCCGCCTACGCTTTCGACTATAGAGCCGATAGATACGACTGGCGCCGGAGAAAGGCTTATTACCCTGGCTAACCCGATTGAAGGCGTATGGTTCATAAACAACTTCAGGTTCAACCCGGAAGAGGTGCCTATTACGGTGAACAGGGATTCGACGGAGATCTGGAGTATCTTTAACGGGCCCGCTGCAATGCCGCATCCAATCCACATCCATGCAGTGCAGTTCCAGATACTGGAGAGGACGAACAGCCCGCAGCAGGTAAAGGACCTTGCCATTGACAGCGCGGGCAGGATGCCCACGGACATGGGCTGGAAGGATGTCGTGCTCGTATGGCCTGGTGAGACTGTCAGATATGCCGTGAAGTTCTCGATACCGTTCGAGGGTGAGCAGCTATACCTATTCCACTGCCATAACCTTGAACACGAGGATCAGGGCATGATGATAAACTATTCTATTCTGTAAAGCTAACAGTCAGAGAGTACGAAACGCCCGGACAGCAAGGTATCCTTTATATGCTGCCGGGCGTAGTATTGTATTACGGCAGGAACTAAGATGAAAACGAATTCGCTCATAGCAGCGTGTCTCTTTTTACTGGCTGCCTTATCCTGCGGCGAAAACGAAACCGCTTGGAGAGGGTAGGCGACCAGGGTGAGCTCCTTCCCGTAGTCCTCAACGGCAAAGTCGGCTATATAAAGCCGTCGGGCGAGATGGAAATACTGCCCAAATATGATATCGCAACATCCTTTTCGGAAGGGCTTGCGCGCATACTCATTGGGACTAAGTACGGCTACATAAACGAACAGGGTGATATGGTTATAGAACCCAAATTCGACGAGTGCTTCCGACTTCTCGAAAGGGGTAGCTCTTGTTGTTTATAACGGTAAGAGGGGCTATATCGATAAGACCGGTAACATGTTCACGACCATTGAATTTGACAACACGTGGGGGTTTCGGAAGGATATGCGCGGTAGCAGCGTAGGCGGACGCTACGGTTTCATAAACATGAAGGGCGATATGGTTATCGAGCCCGTGCACGAGATAGCATCTAATTTCTCCGAGGGCCTTGCGCTTGTGGTAGTCGGCGGCAAGAGGGGATACATGAAACCATAAGGGCGATATGGTTATCGAGCCCTCATTCGACGGCGCTTCCGACTTCTCGGAGGGGCTGGCGCTAGTGTTCTAATAGACAGAAAACACGGCTATATCGATAAGAAGGGCGAAGTGGTGATCAAACCCGTCTTCGAGCAGGCACAAAACTTTACAGAAGGGCTTGCTCTCGTCCGGCAGGGCGGCAAGTTCGGTTATATAGACAAGAAAGGGGATTTCGTCATAGAACCCGAATACGATAAGGCCTGGAGCTTCTCTGGCGGCCGTGCGCGCAGCCAGCCTGGGCAACAAGGTGGGGTATGTCGATACGAAGGGAAATGTCGTCATTAAGCCCCAATACGATGGCGCATCCATATTTTCGGAAGGGCTTGCCTTTGTTTCGCTCAACGGCAAGGTTGGCTACATAGATGAGAAAGGAAAGCTTGTAATACAGCCCCAGTATGAAGGCGCATCGAATTTCGAGAACGGATACGCCAGAATCTACGAAAAGCACAAGATGGGTTATATAGACAGAAAGGGAAATTATATCTGGAACCCCACCGATGCAACGCTCGCTACCGAGCTTTGTACGCCTCCATTCTAACCACCCTTTGTTGCGGTAATTGCCAGAACAATTCGATCCCTCTTATTCGCAAATTGCGCGGATACGGGCTCCGTATAGCATTCTACTTATTCGGCACATCGGGTCGCCGTCTGGAACAGAATAGAGGCAGTGGTCGATGGAGTGGTAAAAATCAGTTCGGTGGTGTTTCGTCCTTCTTTCGGGCGAGCTTAATGTTCTGCTGCAGATTCTATCCGCGTCGAAGTTTTCGAAAGGATAGAGAAGAAGCAGCTTCCCGCTCCGGTCTATGAGGAAGAGGGTTTGCGTATGATTCATAAAATAGGCTACTTCCGAGTCTCCGCGTTTCTCCCTTTCGTAGAACACGGAATAGGCGTCGGCAGCCTTTTTGATAGCATCCTGGCTCTGTAAGTCCGATGAATGATTCATTGAAGTAGGGGACTATATTCCCCAAGGCGCTTTCCTGTGTCGCGCTCCGGGTCAATGGTCACGAACAGTACCTCGAGATCTTTACTTCCCTCCGGGCCCAGTTTCTCGGTTACGGCATTTAATTGCGACAGGGTTAGTAGGACAGATATCGACGGGGCAGTTTGTGTCCGAATGTAAGAAGTACCTCTTCTCCCTCGAAATCACTAATGCTTACAGGATTGCCTGCCGGGTCTGAAAGTGTAAAGTCCGGGGCGTCCTTGCCGTAATATATTCCGTAGTAAGGGCTTGCGTCTTTGCTGTCGCCGGGTTTTACGAAAAAAGGCCAATCCGGCTGCTGCGAAAACGGCGATAAAGAGGATTCCAAAAAGTTTTTTATTCATAACATTCTGAAAAGTCAGTTTCAGTATTCGAGGAAAGAGTAAGATAATACTAATTCGAGGATTCGATACTTTCGTAAGAATTATCCCCCCTCTCCGCAATTACTACGGAGAGGGGGAATATTTTTAACTGAGTTTGCTTTCTTGCCGATATTTACGGTTCAACCGTTATCGTTCCCGACATTAGAACTCCACCAGCCGCTCCATGAAGTATGCAGTGGTAGGGGATAACACCTTCTGAAGTGAATGTGAACTCGAACTCGTCACCCGGTGCCATGAAATTCGGGCTCGGGAACTCGGCAGCGGAAGAGAAGGTTACATCATCGTCACTCCTTGCATCATGGGTGTTGATTGGGTCGTTATTTACCCACTTGACTGTATCTCCAACCTTAATCGTAATATCTGCAGGCACAAAGACGTTCGGTGCTTCCATGCTGACCGTGTGTATTACCGGCTCAGGCGTTGGTGTGGAAGTCGGCGGGGCCGTTGGAGTTGCCGTCGGTGTTGCGGTCGGCGGAGTTGTCGGCGGAGTTGTCGGCGGATTCGTTGGAGGATTCGTCGGCGTGGTCGTCGGAGGAGGCGTCGGGCCTGTTGCGGTTATCCTCAGGGTATATGTGTAATCCGGGCCGCCGTCGCCACCAGTATCACCCACAACTATGAAATGCCTTCCGAGCGGCGGGCTTACAGTGTCTTCGAGAAAATTAGAGCCCGTAGCTAAAAGCTCGTGGTTCGGTCCGGGGCCGTAAAACTCGAGGAACGGACTCAGCACGGTTTCATTGCTGACTTCGGCCGTTATTATAGTTCCATCCTCATTGACGTCGAAACAGAAATAGTCTTCATCACCGGACGGGTCTATGACCGCATTAATAGTAATATTCGGACTCAAAAGGTTACACGTTTCAAAACTGTTGTTCGGTTCTGACTCTCCCCTTTTCTTGTTGTTATTGTCGTCGCAGCCGCTTAACATCGACATGCTGACGAAGTTAAAAAGCACTATCAGCGCTACTACCGCCGGCAGATAAAACCTGGATGAATTTACTCTTTTTATTAAGCTCATTACTGTACAAACCTCCTTTTTTCGTGAACTGGAATTCCCTCTTTTCACGGTATGAACCATTATAAATAATGAGGTTTTTCATTCATATAGTTTTAGGAATGATTATTCTGTAGTTAAAAGTGTTAAGCGTTTATCGTCGTAATAACTACAGAATTCCAGAGTGTGGAGTATGCATCCGGAGTACAAGAGATATATCGGGCGGCGGAAGAAAAAATGAAGAAAAATGGGGTTCTTGCGAGACCATCGAGGGCTCAGTAACCGAGCCCTTTGCCTTCGGCTTCCCTGTCTCCGAGCGGCATTTGCTCTTCGGGGGATTGTTCCTCGAGGCCGTATTCTTCGCCCTCGGGGGCGGACGGGAGAATCTCCGAGGCTTCCGCTGCGGTTTCGGAATCTTCGCCCACTTCTTCGGATGCCATATCGTCCGTTTCCGAAACCTGGTCCAGATCTTCTGTGGGGGCGATATCCTCGCCGACTTCTTCTGAGGCCTGGTCGTCGGATTCGGATACGGCATCGAGCGGCTCCGTCGGTGCGTCCTCTACGGGTTCGGCCAATTCGCCTATGGGCTCCGAGACCTGGTCGAGCTGCTCGGTTTCAGGATCGAGCTGAATCATCCGGCCGGTTCCACCCGCGGTGCCCGAAAAAGCGCCCGAATGGCCCGCGCCGAACAGGAATACACCGAACGTAAGTACAATGTAAAGAAAGAATTTTTTGAATGTGCCTGTCATGCTGCTTTCCTTAATTTGTGGACTTAACACGTTCTTAATATGCGCCGATACTAAAGTAATCATAGCGCATAATCAGCTTATATGAAAGGATAATTTCTCTGCGGGGATTCATGTAGCTGCAGACATAAAAGCATTTTTGCACTGTTAACTGCTTGATACCGCTCTTTTTCAAATTGAAAAAATCGGCCTCTTTTAATATACTTATCGCGAATTGACTTGGCCTGCCCGAGTGAAACTCAACAATGTATGAAATGTATTTTGACAGGACTCAGACGGGATAAGAAAAGGTCCCGGGGGTCTATCCGGATTAGCCGCACCAATGACGATATTCGGGAAGCTTCAAAGACGCTTCACGCTGTGAATTCAGAGGTAACGCTCCATGAAAAAGATTAATGGTAAACAGGTTACCAAAATAGAATCGCCGTATGAAGGGATAAGCCTCAAAGACTATTATATCGAAAAGAGGCGTCTTCAGCTCGAGCTTCTGACCATGCAGCAGGCAGTGGCCGAGAAAGGGCAGAGGGTATGCATATGCTTTGACGGACGTGACGCCGCAGGAAAAGGCTCCACGATTCTTCGCTTCACACAGAACCTCATGCCGAAATACTACAGAATCGTCGATCTCGGCGTGCCGACTCCTAAAGAGTCGAAGTACTGGTTCCACCGCTACGAACAGCATCTCCCGGAGCCCGGCCAGATAGTCTTTTTCGACCGCTCCTGGTACAACAGGGCTCTCATTGAGCCAACCATGGGGTACTGTACGCAGAAGCAGTACGAGTACTTTATTCACAAGGTGCTCGACTGGGAGCATAGCCTCATAGACGAGGGGCTATTGCTTGTTAAATTCTATCTTTCCGTCGATCCCGAGCATCAGCTCTACCGCTTCCAGGAGCGGCTGACCGATCCGCTCAAGTTCTGGAAGTTTTCGGAGAACGATTTCCATGCCCGGAAGAAATGGGAAACATTCACTAAATACAAAGAGCAGATGTTCGACTATACATCTTCCGAAAAGTCCCCCTGGATACTTATTGACGCCAACTCACGGAAGACTTCCAGACTTACGTGTATGCTTTACGTGATACGAACTTTCGGGAACAATAAATTCGTTCCGCTTACGGGTGAGGATGTAACCGAGACACACAGCATCGAGATAAACGGAGTCGCATTCAGCGGTCTCAACAAGCTCCAGTACTCGGTCCTGAAAGAGATGGCGGACGAACACGAACTAAAGGCACAGGAGGTTTTAACCAACCCCACTAATGAATGACGAATATACATTGACCAAAACCCTTAACCTACCAAGGATAAAATCCGCCGGGGGGCTCGTTTACAACGACAATTATCACATTCTGCTAATATTCAAGCGCGGCAAGTGGGATCTCCCGAAGGGGCGCTTCGAGCTTGATTCGGACCCGGTGGAAACAGCCCTAAGGGAAATCAGCGAAGAGACGGGCCTAGACAAGGGCAAGCTCGCAATCAAGGGCAAGCTGGTCTCGACCTGGCACACGACCAGATACGACAAGACAAAATACCTGAAGAAAACCAACTGGTATCTCGTTCAATACCGTGGTGCGGATTCGGATGTCGAGCCTCAGTACTCCGAGGGCATCATCGAATGCAGGTGGGTGCACCTTCCGGATCTCGACAAGTACAGGCCGCTTCTTCTGCCGCGTATACAATACGTAATAGATTTCTGGCTGCAGAATATGGCCTACGCACCGAGGGACTGACGGTCTGCCCCGAGTTGCCGACCGCGTTTATTTGGTGAGTCTTTTGATCCGCTCGGTATAAATACGCTTTATAGCCTGCTCGGAATCATGGGCTATCTTTATGCCCATGTTGCCGGACTGGCTTCCTATGGTTCTCGTGGACCACTTTACTATTCCCTCTATCCTCGCTTGCGAGGAGCTATCCTCCGGGCCCAGGTCCTCCTGAAAGCTGATTACAATTCTGGTGCCGGGGGGATACAGGTTCCGTGATTCGATCTCCAGGCCGCTTTCCGATATGTTGGAGGCGTAGCCCATGTACTTAGGCTCGTTCTTCCCCAGCCTGATGCGTTTACGATAGGGAAGCCTCCTTGACTGTCTCTTCTCTCCCATGTTTTCACCGCTCGTAAAGTATAAACCCGTTTGCCCGGTATGTGGCGCGAAACTGCAAAAAAGCTCTGTAATCTTTACGTATTCAACTTGCGTATTCAACAATTGTATATGCATCTGTGGTAAAGCCGGATACGTCGGGGCCGTCCATTATGGTCGAGACCGGCCGGCGGCACTTTCAGGGTTCTCACGGTACGTTCACATATTCGCTGAATTAATGTATTTCCCCGGCGGTGTAGGTAGAATTGTGTGATAAATCCCTTGACCTTCATGAAGCTAATACTTCTTATCGTTCTACTGACGCGCTCTCGCGGAAGCGGAGGAGCCGTCGACTGGAAGGATGACTGGGCTCTCCTCGACGATTTTGCGATCGAAAAGATACGAGGGCTACCATCTGCCTTCTGCCATAGCCTTCGTCCCCGAGCCCGGCAGCGGGCCGAAAGACCCTCTTTATTTCGTCACGGAGCTCGGGGAAAGATTAAAGTCGTCACCAACGACCGCACCGTTCACACTTTCGCCGAAGGCTTTTTCGATGAAGCCGCGTGAAGAGCTCCCTCGCAGTCCGGTGAGGCGGGGCTTGCCGGCATATGCCTCGACGCCTCCAAGGGCTACGTCTTCGTGACCTTCGCCTATCAAGACGAAAAAGGGATTCTCCGAAACAATATAATGAGATTCGATTCAGTGCCGGGCACATTCTCCCTCGAGCCCCTCTCGAAAACTGCATTCACTGAAATATTCGCGGATGAATATACGAGTCCATCCCACCAGATAGGGGTTGCCAGGTCGAAAACGGGCTGGTCTATGTCGGCGTCGGTGACGGTCACATCCTGAGCGGTCTCGATAAGGACGTATACGGTGGAAGCCAGAACATAGAAACACTTCAGGGGAAGATAATCCGCATGACGACTGACGGCGAGCCTTTAGAGGATAACCCTTATTACGTTGACGACGACGCGGGAAAGGCCCGGAACTTCGTTTGGGCGGCCGGGCTCAGGAATCCTTTCGGTATAAAAGCGGCCTCAGGCCGCATATACTCCGCCGACAACGGGGCCGGCAGCATGGACAGATTCCTCGAAATCAGGCGCGGCGAGAATTATCTATGGGACGGGACCGAATGGAGCATAGGGGCCAACGCCATTCAGGTGCTGACGCCGTCTGACGGTGTGGCTCAGCTCGATTATAACGCGGCCGGTGACGGCGCGTTTCCCGAGCCTTACACGGACAGGTTCTTTCTTGCACGCACCGGGAATCCCAATCACAGGCAGGGCATGGCCCAGGACAGGGGATCGTGATCCTGGATTATGACGCCGGGGCTGGCAGAATGCGAACCGCCCCACAGTATTTCGTCAGATATGCGGGCAAGGGGAAGCAGGTCATCGCCGGCCTCGCGATGGGGCCCGACAGGCTTTACTTCGTCCCGGTCATGCCGGATCCCACGGGCCGGAGCGCCGTCCTAAAAGTCGTCTACAGGGAAGGCGCAGTAAGCCCGCATTCGTCTCCGGACGGTGAGGATGTGGTTTCGCTTCTTAACTCTCATCAGTGCTATTCCTGCCACGTTATCTACGATTACGGCTTCGGAAATACCGGCCCTCCGCTGGGCGGCTCTGCAATGGAGCGGAGGATAACAGAAAGGCTTGCATCGGCGGATTACGAGGAATCCCTTTCCGGTCTCGATGCGCTCGATACCGAGCCTTACGCCGGTTACAGAGAAGTGAGAGAGGTGATAATGCGGAAAGCCGGGGATGAGCGTGTGAAGATGTGGGTAAAGTACCACTTGCTCGAGCCCAAGTTCGACAACCCGTCTCGCAAATGCCGAATACCGGGCTTACCGAAAAAGAAGCTCCACGGATTACGGACTATTTATTGAAGCAGGATACGGATCGGGATGCCGAAATCGGAATGAAAGTCCGAAAGGTCATGAGCCGGTTTATTCCCTGATCTTAAGTACAGGCACCTCGTTTATTCTTTCGCGCTCGGCGCGGTTATTGCTTCGCTTTTAATAGGAATATTCGCTAAGTATGTTAAAAGAATTGAATGGATTTTCGGAGGGTAGTTTAATTCGAAGATTTGCGTAATAGCATGATACAGGCTCGCATTAGTCGGTTATACAAATTTCATACTATGGATTCCATATGAAAATATCGAACAGACTCTATCGTCTTAAAAACAGCATCGTTTTTGTTCTTGTTTCGCTTTTATTCTTCCCCGGCGTCATACACGCGGACGATCCGGAAGCGTGGATGAAAGACTGGGCCGTCCGCGATAACTTCAAGGTCAGCGTCGATGCGGAGGGGTTTCAGTTTCCGAGCGCCATAGCCTTCGTGCCGAATCCCGGGGGCGGGCCGGACGATCCGCTTTATTTCGTCACGGAGCTAAGGGGCAAGGTCAAAGTCGTCACAAATGACCGCACGGTCCACACGTTCGCCGAGGATTTCTTCAAGCTAAAGCCCGAGGAAGAGCTCCCGTCCTTCAGCGGCGAAACCGGCCTCGCCGGCATATGTCTCGACCCCGTAAACGGGTACGTCTTCGTCACGTTCGCCTACCAGGACGAGAACAATATCCTCCGTAATAACATCGTCAGGTTCGAGTCCGAGCCCGGCACCTTCTCCCTGAAAGCAAAGTCAGCCACCCCATTCACCGATATCTTCGTCGACGTGCCGACGACGCCTTCTCACCAGATCGGGCCCTGTCAGGTCTACGACAACACGGTCTTCGTGACGCTCGGCGACGGGCACAGATTTCAAAAGAGCAGGGACGTCGATTCGATACTCGGAAAAGTATTACGCATGACTCCGGACGGTAAGCCGGTAACCTCAAATCCCTTCTACGTGGACGACGACATCAAAAAGCCGCGGAACTTTGTCTGGGCCTATGGTTTCAGGAACCCGTTCAGCCTGAAGGTAGTGGACGGCAGGGTTTTCGTCGCGGACAACGGCCTAAGCTCGGACAGGTTTTTAGAAGCCAGAAAGGGTGTGGATTACCTCTGGGACGGCTCTAACTGGAGCATCGGTGTAAATGCGGATTTCGTGATCAATCCCTCCGTCGGCACGGTACAAATGGATTACTATCCCGAGGGTCTCGAAATCTTCCCCAAGGAATACAGGGGCAGGTTCTATCTCGTCATGGGGGGGAATCTCTCGATGCCCGGCCCCGGACAAAGAGAGGACAAGAGCATCGCAATGCTCGATTACGGTTTCAAGGAAGATAAATTGCTTACCGTCCCCAAACTATTCATGAGATACACGGGCGACGGGAACCAGATACTGGTGGGTGTCGGAATAGGGCCGGACGGGCTCTATTACGCTCCGATACTGCCGGATTCGAGCGGCTTCAGCTCCATATATAAAATCACCTACGACGAGTCGGATGCCTATCCTAACAAGCTCGACAGGGCGGTCTCCGCGGAGGGGCTCCTGGATACGCGCGCCTGCTACGGATGTCACGTCATCGATCAATCCGGTTGGGGAACGGCAGGGCCCAGGCTGAACAGGGACACACTTCCGGCCAGCATTCTCCAAAGGCTCGACTCGCCGGAATACAGGGAGACGGTAAAGAAGCTCGACGAGCTCGACATCGAGCCGTACAAAACATTCAGGCACGCCAGGCAGGAAGTCCTGCAGAAAGAGGGTATCGACAAGGTCAGGACATGGGTGAAATTCCGCCTACTCGAACCCAGATTCGACAATCCATACTCGCAGATGCCCAATCTGGGCCTTACCGATCACGAAACCACCCTCCTTGCGGACTACCTCATCAAGGACGATGCGAAGGCGTCCGCGCCTGAAACCGCCGCCCCGCCTCCTCTTGAAGACGCGGCCGGGAAGCCCGGGCTCAGGTATCTTGTCTACTCGTTCATAGTCGGCTTTTCATTATGCGGCATTCTGGCGGCTATTTATGTTTCTCGTGTAAAGAAGAGCCGGTAGAATTCAATCACTCAGGGAGTAGTCAGGTTAACTATATCGTTCGCAGCATATTAGCATCTGTATTATTCCTCTGTCCCTTTGCGCTATTGGGCCATTTTGCGGAGGCGCAGGACGAGGCTATAGAAGGCGAGCCTCCGCGCTCGCTCGAGCCCGTCGTCGTCACGGGAACTCTGAATCCCGCCTCGCTTTCCCAAACCCCCGCGAGCGTTACGGTCATAACCCGTGAGCAGATCGAAGAGCGCAATCCTAGCAGCGTCGCCGAGATATTACAGCAGGTCCCGGGGCTTTACGTTGACCAGCCTGCGTCCCGGGGTGGGGTTACGTCCGTATACATAAGGGGCGGCGACCCCAATTTCACGCTCGTTCTGATAGACGGCGTGAAGGTGAACGACCCCACGAACAACCGGGGCGGCTCATTCGATTTCTCTACCCTGAGCCCGGACAACATAGAAAGGATAGAGATCGTGCGCGACCCGATGTCGTCCCTCTACGGCTCGGACGCGCTCAGCGGCGTGATTAATATCGTCACGAAAAAAGGGAGGGTAAGCCGTCGGCCTTTGCCGAGGGCTCTTATGGAAGATACGGCCAGTACGGCTTTCTGGGCGGTGTATCGGGCGCCGGTGATTTTTACAATTACTCCCTCTCGGGGTCCTGGCTCGACGACGGCGAGCAGGTAGAGAGCGCAGCAGCTTCAAGAGCCCGTCGTTCACAGGCAGGCTCGGTGTTCTCAACAACCGGAACTTCGAAATAAATTCGACCGTCAGATACTCCCACGTGGAAAGCTCGAGCTTCCCCGACGACAGCGGCGGGCCGGAGTACGCCGTCCTGCGTTCCGTCGACGAGAGAAACATCGACCAGCTCCTTCTGGGAGTGGACCTTACGCACGACGTTTTGCCATGGTGGGAATACAGGCTCGAGCTCGCATACTACAACAATAAAGAGAAGTTCTCGTCTCCCGGCGTCGCCCCCGGCATAAGAGACCCGTTCGGGATACCACCCAACAGCTCCGACAGCGACTTCAAAAGATACGACGCCAATTTCGTTAACACATTCACGATTCGTGAGGGCGTCGTTCTCGCCGCGGGGTTCGAGGCCGAGATAGAGGACGGGAAGAGCACCGGCGAGATAATGTTCGATGGGCCGGTCCCATCGGACTTCTCGCTTACGAGGTATATCCTCTCGCCCTACGCCGAGCTCCAGTTCAGCGCCGTCGAGAATCTCTACGCCGTTCTCGGCGCCAGGCTCGATTTCCCCGAGGGATTTAACGACGCGTACAGCCCGAGGGCGGGGCTCACGTACAGGATAGCGGCAACGGACACGACGCTCAGGGCCAACTGGGGAAGGGCTTTAAGCTCCCGAGCTTCTTCTCGCTGTCGAGCCCGATAGTCGGAAACCCTGACCTCGTCCCCGAAAAGAGCGAGAGCCTGGACGTCGGCGTCTCGCAGCGCGTCTGGGGAGGAAGGGCAGGGGGCAGGTGAATCTATACTACAACCGCTTCAAGAACCTCATCGATTTCGACGAGGGGCCGCCGCCTGTTCTCGTCAACAGGTCCAAAGTGACCGTAAAGGGCTTCGAGCTTATAGGCGACGTAAACCCGTGGGAGCCGCTCACAGTGAGCGGCAGCGTAACCTACGCTGACAGCAACATCGAAGGGACGGACGAAGAGCTCAGGAACCGTCCGAAGTGGTTCGGCGGCTTTTCGGTCGAGTTCAGCCCGGACAGGAGCCTCTCGATGGTGCTCGACGCCGTGTTTACAGGCAAGGTCAACGATTCGTCGATTCCGACCGGAGACGTCGTCCTCGATTCCTACACGAGCCTCGACTTCACGGCTACCTGGACCCCGAGCCCGAACGTTCGCGTATTCCTCGCCGTCGAAAATCTCCTCAACGCCGAATACGAGCAGTACGTCGGCTTTCCCGCGCCGGGAATAAGCCCGAGAGCAGGCCTTCGTCTGACTTATTGAATCCCATACTTGCCTATCTGAGAACGGCGCCAGAGCAGGAGAATCAAATTGTTGAAGACAGGCCCTCTCTTGGGTAATATTCTTCCTTCTGCGCGGGGGTTAGAAGATGCGGCGCCGACACGCGTCGCTTGTTCTCGAATCCTTTCGCACTACAGCCTTGAAACCGGTCATGCGCCCGTAGCTCAGTTGGATAGAGCAACGGACTTCTAATCCGTAGGTCGGGGGTTCGAATCCCTCCGGGCGCGCCAAGAACTCCGGAAAATCCGAATCGGGAACACATTCATTTTCCGGTCCTTATTCAACCCATGCTCCGATAAGTCAAACGCTCTCCGGCGTCACCGCTGCCACAGGATTTGTGAAGCTTCGAGTGGGACGGAGACGCCAGGACGGTGCGGTATCAGCCGCGGCGTGTAGTCCGAGGCCGGGCGAGTGGAGGGCACCCTGGCGCTATAGACGCAGGCTTCTTCCGATTCCTGGTGCTTCACACGGGTCATAGGCTGCCTTACCGGAGCGCCGCCTCCGACGCCCTCGGCGTAGAGCTCCGCCTGCACAGCGTCCGGGTCGAGCCCGTCTAAAAAGAGCTCCACTTCGAATACGTGATGGCCTCCGTCTTCCTCGATCTTCATTGCCCCGAATCGAAGCGACGGCCACTTCTGGTTTAGCGCCTCCTCCCAGTCTACTATTTCCACTCCCGGAGCGCCGTTATCCGCCGAGCGCTCACGGTAGGCGGCGGCAGCCGGCAGGTAATGCTCTTCTGTATACTGGCGAACCGTCCTGTCGGCGGAAAAGCGCGGGGTCAGCTGGACCATGCTTTCCCTGATGCGCGTTACCCATGCGGTCGGTATATCGTTCGTGTCGCGTGTGTAGAATTCGGGAATAACTTCATATTCGAGAAGGTCGTAAAGTGCCTCGGCATCGGAAGCGTCCCATGCCGGGTCGTCACCGTGCTCCTTGTCGTCTCCGAACGCCCAACCGACTTCGGGTGTATAGGCTTCGGCCCACCATCCGTCCAATATCGACAGGTTGAGTCCCCCGTTTACGAGAACCTTCATTCCGCTCGTTCCGCTCGCCTCCCAGGGGCGCCTGGGTGTGTTGATCCAGACGTCCACCCCCTGCACCAGTCGTTCGCCCAGGAGCATATCGTAGTCGCCGAGGAACATCACGCAGTCCCGCACATCGGGCCGCTTGATGAAATGTATCCATTCCTGGATCATCGCCTGCCCGGGTTTGTCTGCGGGATGGCTTTCCCTGCGAGAATAAGCTGTGCCGGGCGGTCAGGGTTCGAAGGATTCTTATGAGCCGCTCGGGGTCGTGAAGGAGAAGATTCGGTCTCTTGTACGTAGCGAAGCGGCGGGCAAAGCCCAGCGTAAGCACGTTCGGGTCGAATATGTGCCTCACCTTCTCTGCCTTCGGCGCCATGCCCGAGGCTACGAGCTGACGCGACAGCCGGTCCCTCGCGTATTCGACGAGCTCCTTCCGCGCCTCGGAGCGCAGATTCCACAGCTTCGCGTCTGGTAGCGCCCGTATATCGTGCTCCAGTGTTTTTGTCGTCTTCACCCAGCGGTCCTTTCCGCAGGCCCCTGTCCAAAGCTCGTCCGCCGCCCGGGAATCCCACGTCGGCATGTGGACGCCGTTTGTAATGTGTCCGACCGGCACTTCCACTTCCGGCCAGCGAGGGAAAAGGACCTGGAAAATTCGCCTGCTTACCACACCGTGGAGGCGGCTGACGCCGTTTATCGCTCCGCTGCCTTTTATGGCCAGATATGCCATGTTGAAAGGCTCGGTCGAATCGTTCGGGTTTTGCCTGCCGAACGCCATTAGGTCGTGGAGCGAAATCCCGAGTTTGTTTTTCGCATAATCTCCCAGATAGAGCTCAATCAGATGAGGATCGAAACGGTCGAACCCTGCCGCCACAGGGGTATGTGTGGTGAATAGGTTCCCGGCCCGGGTGACGGCAAGCGCCGCTTCGAAGGATAATCCGGTCTCTTCCATAAAGCATCGCGCCCGTTCGAGGACGGCGAAGGCGGCGTGGCCTTCGTTAAGGTGACAAACCTCGGGCTTTATGCCGAGCGTACGCAAGAGGCGCCAGCCCCCTATCGCGAGCACCAGCTCCTGCTTCAAGCGAAGCTCCGACCCCCCGCCGTAGAGTTCACTCGTTATACCCCTGTGCGCCGGGAAGTTGGCCGCATCGTTGGTGTCGAGGAGGTAAAGCTTTACCCTCCCGACCTGGACCTGGAAGGCGCGCACCCAAACCGAATATCCCGGGAGCGGGATCTCGAGCCTGAGCCATTCGCCGTTCGCCTCGCGAAGTGGGGTTATGGGGAGCTGACCGGGGTCGTTGTACGGGAACAGGGCTTCCTGTGCCCCGTTCATGTCGATCACCTGCCTGAAATAACCCTGCTGGTAGAGAAGCCCGACGCCGACCACGGGCACGCCGAGGTCGTTCGCCGCCTTAAGCTGGTCGCCTGCTACGTTCCCAAGCCCGCCCGAATATATGGGAAGAGCCTCGCTTAACATAAATTCCATGCTGAAATAGGCGGCGCAGGTGAGCGGGGCATCAGGATGGACGTGTTGAAACCACGCGGGCTGTTCCGCCTCCTGGCGTTTTATCTGCACGAGCTCTTTCAGATGCTCGCGGAAATGAGCGTCCGAGAGCACTTCCTTTATCCTGCTGCGTGAAACGGTTTGTAATATGACCCAGGGGTTGTGTGTGGTCTCCCAGAGATGAGGATCGATCTCCTCCCACATCTCGTCTGCCGAGTGATTCCAGGACCAGCGCAGATCGAGCGCGAGCTCGGCCAGAAAATCGAATCCTTCTATATCCGTGGGCAGAAAAGAATTGATCAGGTTATCGGTAAGTGACTGTCCGCTCATGGTTCCTCCTTCACTTTTTCCCGAAGAGTCCGGGTTATTTGTTTTCCCCTGATAGTTATTTCTTGCCGGCCGAGCCGAGCGCGCCGTCTACGATCGCCTGCGCTTCTTCCTCTATGCGGCGGAGATGCTCCTCGCCTTTAAAGCTTTCGGCGTAAATCTTGTATATGCTTTCCGTCCCGGACGGACGGGCGGCGAACCACCCGTTCTCGGTTGCGATTTTGAGCCCTCCAATGGGGCTCCCGTTCCCGGGGGCTTTCGTGAGGACGGCCGTTATTTTTTCGCCCGCGAGCTCCGTCGACTTTACCTGCTCCGGGGAGAGTTTTGAGAGCGCTTTCTTCTGCTCGGGGGTTGCCGGAGCCTCTATCCTGTCGTAAACGGGCTCGCCTAGGTCGCGTGTGAATTCGCGGTATATCTCGCCCGGGTCGCGCCCCATGCGCGCCGTTATTTCGGCCGAGAGTAGGGCCGGAACGATCCCGTCCTTGTCCGTCGTCCATACCGCGCCGTCCTTGCGGAGGAACGAAGCGCCGGCGCTCTCCTCGCCGACGAAGCCGAGCGAGCCGTCCAGGAGTCCCTCGACGAACCATTTGAATCCGACCGGGACCTCGTAGAGCTTCCTGCCGAGCCTCGCGGTGACGCGGTCTATCATGCTGCTGCTCACGACCGTTTTTCCTACTGCCATCCCATTCGCCCATCCCGGCCGGTGCTGGAAGAGATAGGAGATCATGACGGAAAGGTAGTGATTGGGAGGGAGGAGGCCGACGCTTTTCGTCACGATACCGTGACGGTCGTGGTCCGTGTCGCAGGCGAAGGCTATCTCGAAACTGTCTTTAAGCCTGATGAGGCTTTGCATCGCATACGGCGAGGAAGGGTCCATCCTTATCTTTCCGTCCCAATCGACGGTCATGAATCTGAACGTTGGGTCCACCGTCTCGTTTACGACCTTGAGATTGAGCCTGTAGCGCTCGGCTATCGGCTGCCAGTAATGAACGCCCGCGCCGCCCAGTGGATCGACGCCGAGGCTTATTCCCGAGCCGCGTATGGCGTCCATGTCGATTACATTTCCGAGGTCGCTTACGTACGCGTCGAGATAGTCGTGGCGGTGCGTCGTGTCCGCATGTAGCGCCTTTTCGTAAGGAATTCTCTTGATACCTTCGAGATTATTTTTCAGAAACTCGTTCGCCTTCGATTCGATCCAGGCTGTAACCTCGGGCTCGGCCGGTCCGCCGCTCGGTGGATTGTACTTTATGCCGCCGTCGTCGGGCGGGTTGTGCGACGGCGTTATCACAATGCCGTCGGCAAGGCCTGTTGTCCGCCCCCTGTTGTACTGTAAAATCGCGTGCGAGATGACGGGCGTCGGCGTGTATTCGTCGCGCTCCGATATCATGACCTGGGCCCCGTTTGCCGCCAGTACTTCGAGCACGCTGACGAAGGCTGGCGTCGAAACCGCATGGGTGTCCATTCCCAGAAGAGCGGCCCGTTTATTCCATGCTGAGCACGGTAAAGACAGACGGCCTGGGCGACCGATAGAATATGATGTTCGTTGAACGTCTTATCGAAAGGGGAGCCGCGATGACCGGACGTGCCGAAAGAGACCCTCTGCCCGGGAACAGAATAATCCGGAATCTCGCTGTAGTATGCGGTTACGAGCTTCTGTACGTCTACCAGCATCGAAGGTTCGACGGGCTTTCCTGCATGTGGACTCAAATTCATTTCAGCACCCCCGGTGTGGATTGTCTAAAAACAAAATACCTCTATTTCACCGGACGTCCAACAGCCGCCGAATATGTTAAACGTTATTTATTAAGGCTTTATTAAACGTAGGCGAAAGCAGATCTTTCTAACGGAACATTCCTGTACGGGGTAAAGAAAACTTATAACCCGTTCGTTCCGGGTATGCCGACACGGTCTTCCCGGGGGGATCATACTGGTGCTATCTCGAACGCCCGGGGTGCAGGCCGACCTAAAGCACCCCTCGTTCCCTCAGATCCGTAACAACCACGATTATATACAATAGCACGGAGAGCCCTATCAGCGCGCCGCCCACCGACACCGATATTATGAGTGTGAGTGGTGTGAAATTGAATATCGAGAGTAGAATGGTGAGGAGCGCGATGATGTTAAATATCCCGGCAATCAACACCAGCTTTCTTGTCCAGCCTGGATTGTTCATTGTTCTTTCCATGCCTCCACGGGGTGCGGCCTTACGTGACAGTCGAGTCCAATGCACGACGTCTTGCTCGACAGTATGTCTTCGGCGTACTCTATGTGCATGTCCTCTTCCTGAAACGCGAGCGTCGGGGCGTGACACCTGAGACAGATTTTGTTGTTGTACGTCGTGTACAGCTTAATCGGGGTTTCGTACCCCGTGTAGTAAGCCCATACGTGACGTATCCCCGTCATCTTCGCCTTCATATTCCCGAAAAGGCCGTAGTCCGAATGACACGTGAAGCACTGGTCATTGGCGATCCAGCGCGATTGATAATGCGCCGAGGCCAGGTATTCACTGTCGGGGTTCTTGAGGTCGTTCACGTACCCATGCATGACGTGGCAGGAATTACAGAAATCGACCTTTTTCGAATCCTCGATCGCCACGCTGAAATTGAGCAGATACACGGTCGGGGACAATATAAAGAAGACGATGAGAAGGAGCCACTTCCCGCTGGGTACCGACATATTCTTCGGATTCTTCGCAAGGATGATCAGTATGAGCGCTATGCTAACAATGGACAGAACGATCACGATCCAGGCGACCAGGGGGATTCCTCCCGAGTTCGCCGCCCGTACGCTTTCTTCAAAGGGGTTCATATGCTCAAGACCTCGTTTGTTATTCTTCTTTCAGACAGTTCTCGAATCCCGGCTCCTGCATGTCACCGTATTTGAGCGTGACAAGCCAGGCCGTAAGGTCGTTCAGCTCGGCATCCGTGCCTTTAAACTTTTTCCTGTCCTTTTGCTTCGCCAGTTTTTTACACTCCGGTGTATCCAGGAAATAGTCCTTCGGGTCTTTGAGGAACGCTGTCAGCCACGCGGTGTCCTTCTCGGCCCCGATATTCGAGAGGTCGCCGCCCTTGGCTTCCTTGTCGCCGTCGCTTTCCTTAAGCTCCACCCCTTTTGACTGGGCGAAGGCGGCCTTTGCTGCATCTACCTGCGCCGCTTCGGCCTTTACTGTGTGACACGTATAGCAGCGCTTTTCTACGAAGACGGCTATTCCCTTCTCCTGAACGCTACCGTCCTGGGCGATGGCCGCCCCGGGAATCGCCAGCAGCAAAGCTAGTATGTAAACATTTCTGAATACCTGTACCATGGTGTGTAGACCTCCTTGAATTGAATGGTTTCGTGACAGGTGCTGCAAATATTGTTCATCGGTTTTCTTAGATATACGCTTTCGGCCGAATCCAGCTCGACCTCCCCGCCGATTTCTTTTCTAAGGGCGGGCAATGTGACGAGCCTCAAGAACTCGGCTGTTCTCTCGCCGAGCTCGGCGCCGTAAACCTCGCGGCCCTCCAGGACGCCGGCAGGGTGGGGGTCGTGGCACGTAAAGCAGGCGATCTTGCCGTTTTCGTCAAGCGGGAGTCCGGTCTTTATTTCCTTTCCTACGTGTTTTTTCGAACCCGGGTGAGTAGCGTCGTCATGACACCCAAGGCAGTTCTCCGAAGGGGCATCAACCAGAAAATAGGTCGGGCTCTTCTCGCCTTCCTTTGGAACCTCCGTATGGCAGTCAAGGCACACGAAATCGTCGTCCACCATGGCCGTATGCGGGTTCTCTTCCTCTTCCTCGCTCTCATCCGACAAGAGTAGGGTAGGGACGAGGGCCATTACCAAAATGGCTATGAGTAAATATCTAATAGTCATATGCGCCCTTCGTATGGCAAGTCTCGCAGAAAGTTATTTCGTGACAACTTCCACACTTACGCGGATTGGCCCGCGCTTCTATGCCGTGGATAAATCTGAAATTCCTGTCGTGTACCATGATTGTCGGGAGATCGCGCCTCTTGTGACAGTCCTCGCAGAATCTCGGCGAGTGGCAGTTCTCGCACGATTCCTGGTCCGACTTGGCGAATATTGCGTGCTTCTCCATCCAGTTGAAGTTGTGGTTTTTCGGCGTTATTGCCGCCATGTCGAAATGGCACAGGCTGCACTCTCCCGGCGCGATGTTCCCCGCTTCAGGGTTGAAGTGGCAGAAATGGCACGTTTCCTTCCCCGGGTAAAAGGCCTTATCCGACGCCTTGATCATCTCCTCGGCGCTCTTTTCGTCCTTGAACTCGACGTTCATGGGATGACAGAGGTAGCAGTCGAACCCCTCTTTCTTCATCACCTTTTCGTGCTTTTCGTGGGAATAGTTCATCCTCACACCGATCGGCACCTGCGATTTGGAGCCGGAGGAATCATCCTTTTTGTTCTGCGCCCCGCATCCAATGAGCGCGAATATCGCCGCCGTAATAATGAGTATCGTTTTTCTATCCATTACATGCTCGTCGAAAAGTAATAGCTGAGTCCAAGATCCACCCTTATATCCCTGTGAAAATCAGGATTAGTGTTGAATTCGACCGCCGTTCTGAGTACGAGGTCCTTAAGAATCACGTAGTCGCTTCCAAGTATATAACTAAAGGCGTTTCCGCTCTGGTTCGTTATTTTATCGTAATAGGCGTAAGCAAACGCAAACTGCAGCTCCCATCCCGTCATCACCTCCTGATAGAGGCTGGTGTTGAGTCCTATGGCGTAATCGGTATCTCCTCCTGCGTCTATATAATAAAAGCCCTGAAATGCCCGGAGCCCTATCTCCTTCCAGAAGTTGAAGTTGAATCCGAGCTTCGCGATGTTGCCGTTCGTGCTTTCGTCCTCCACATGGTCATAGTGCGAATACGAGTAGCTTCCCTTGACTTCAAGGTATGAAGTCGGAACGAACGTCAGGCCGACCCTGGCCTGCTGGAGCCTCCCCACGGAGAATACGTCGAATATCGGATCGAGCTTGTACTCGTTCCTGTCCTTGTCCATTTCGTAATTGTCGTACTCGAGATTCAGATACAGGGACCGCAGCACCACGATCCCGACGCCCGTCGTCAGGAGCGCGAGATTCCCCTCGCCGACGTCTATCTCGGCGAGCGCGTAAACGTCCGCAAAGTCGGTAAATGGGACGGCCCTTTTAAATGAAGCGTTTACGAACTGCCTTGACGAAAAATCATCCGGCGCGTACAGCTCGTATCCAACGGTTATGACCGATCCCAGTATGGCGTCCGTCTTTAGCTTGACTCCGAACAGCCCGAAGCTGTCCCCGGGCCTTTCGGGCTCGGGCTGGAGGTCGTTTTCCTGGTATCCGCCGTAGGCCGTTAATTCCAGCCCGTGAATGGGCTTAAGCCTCACGAGGGCGCCGTCCATTAGGACGAAGTTGACCCCTTCCGTCACAGCCTGCCTGCCCAGCCTCACTTCATACGTGCCGGGCGTATTCGAGAATTGTACGAAGGCGTTGTAGACGTCGAGCGATTCCTGGTCGCCGCCGAGCACTTCCCGCCCCCGGAAGAATGTGTTGAAGAATACGTTGTGCTCCGGGTAGGCGGCGCTGAGGTCCATGTACTGGTAGAAGGGGTAGACGTATTTCTTGTCGCCATCCAGGTTTCGGTAAGGAGTCGGGGCCTGGAAGAGCAGCGAGGCGTTTCCGTACATGCCGAGGCTTCGGGGGCGTATGATCTCCGTCTGCGCATAAGATAAAGCGCCCCCGCTTGCCGATATGAGTAATATGGCTGCAGCACAGAAGATCTTTTTCGGCATCTGAAAATCTACTCCAATAGTTTTGTTACGCCGTTATCTCCGTGACATACGGGACAGCTCGCAAGCCCTTCTTGTTTCGTGTATTCGCGGATATCCTCCAGAAGCAGCACCCCGAGGCCCGAACGATCCTCCTGGTGTATCACTTCGAGAGGGTGGCATACGAAGCAGTCCTCCCTTCCCCAGCCGTTGGGGTGGTCTTCCTCCGTCAACTGGAGTCCTTCGACCCCGTCGAATATATTCCCCCAGTCCTGTCCCCTGTCATCCTCGCTCACGCATGAGGCGAGAAGCAGCAGTAAAAATGGGAGGACTAGCTTTTTCATATAACGTCAATCCTTTCATTTATTCAGGCATAGGCCTGTTTATACGCTCCGCCGGCGGGAGCGGAGGCAGATGCACCTCGGCCGCGCCAAGCGGGTCTCCGGCGGCGTGGCAGTTAACGCATGCCGACTCGGGCTGTGGCCCTCCAAGATGATTCTCGCCCGTAAGCGCCGCGCCGTCTGGCGTTACGCCAACGTTATCGTGACACGATGTGCAGACGGTTATCACCGGCTGCGTCGAGAACGTCTGGAGAACTACGTTTACACCGTCTACTTTTGTGAATTCCCTGTTTACCGTGGCCAGTATATCCGGGCCGAGTATGCCGTTCCCGGGGTCGAGTATGTTCGTGTTAGGCAGGTGACACGCGCTGCAGTCGCTCGTATTGCCCGGGTAGAGGACCTCGCCGAAGTCGTGAACGCTGCCGCCGAAGCCGTAGATTATGTAAGGCTGCACGGTCAGGTTCTCGCCAGTGTGTATCTTGTGAATCATTTCCCTGAAGTCTATCGAGGCGGTGATTGCCGTTTGCCCCGGTTCGACAGGCCTTACGAGTATATCGTCATTCGACGGATTGTGGCAAAGGACGCAGTATTCAGTGTCGTTACGGAGGTTGCCGTGTATGCTGAAGTCTTTCGAGAATACACCGTGGCAGGCGTTACAGAACTCATCCTCGGTGCTATTATCGACGACAACTCGCCGAGGAACGGGTACGGGGTCTGTAACTGCAAAGTAATAGACCTGGTTCCTTCCGGCCTCCTGCACTTCTTCGAACAGGATAAGGTTCTCTCCGCCCACCATGCGTGGTATACGTCCCTCTATGCCGACGGCGTAAGTCCCCGTGGCGTTCGGCGGGATTATCCCATTGAATGTGTAGATATAGTTCCCGTTTTCATCTGGCCCTTCGGCGCTTGACGGGACCTCGCGGAGGACGTTGTTCACGCCCGGGATCTCGACGCCTGTGCCGCTGTAATCCTGTATGTTGTAATCTGTCGTCGGGCCGGCTATGACGAGGGATATGGAGCCCATTTCCGCGATGTCTACAACCGCGCCTGCATTGGTTTTAATGCTGAATGTCACCTCGGCATGCTCCCCGGGGCCGACCCTTGTGTCGCCAGTTTCTGCGCTCCTTACGTCGATGAGGGCAAAATTGAGCCCGGGAAGGCTCGATGCTTTAAGTGGAACGGTGTGGGAGCCTGTGACCGAAATGTCGAATTCTGTTCCCGACTGCGGTATGTGACACCCGGAGCAATTGTTGTCGTTTAGCTGAACGGTCGGGTGGTTGATCGCCGCTGCGAAGTCAACGTCGTCGTGGCAGGATCCGCACGATGCCCTTGTGGGCTTTAGCTTGTAGTCGTTGGCCTGTACTGCGACCGATTCGTTATGGCACTTCGTGCAGTTCCTGTTATCCTGGGGGAACACCACGGTCGAATAATCATGGATGGAGTCGTTGAAGCCGACTATATAATATGGGTCCCCGGCTTCGACGCTCGGAAGCATTTCGCCCATGTGAATCTTGTGGATCATTATATTAAAGCCGATGTTGTTTCCGGATTGCGGGTCTATCTGGTCTACGGTCTCGCCGGTCTCCGGGTCTACTATCTTGCTCGTGTGACACGTGATACAGACGCCTACATCCCTTCTCACGCCGCCGTGTAATGCAAGCGGGTCGTGGCAGGAGTTACAGGATTGCGTCGCGACTATGTCTCTTATGGTCCTGACCGTGCCGCCGTCCGGAACAAAGTCGAACGTCGCGTTGGAAACGAAGGCCTGGCTCCCTATCACCTTTTCGGCGTAGAGCGCAACAGTGTGCGTCTGGCTCCTGTCGTAACCTGCGGGCAGCTCGGTGGCGAATGTATAGTTGTAAAGCCCGGGTCCGACTTGCTGGTAATCGCCCCCGTTTTCGGAAGTTGCCTGGACAGCCCCTTCCTGAACGCGGGTTATGTAGTCGATGTATTCACCGCTCTCGACAATCCTAGCTATTATGAAACTGATGGAAACGCCCTCTCTGGTTATGGGGCTCCCGTTTTCATCCGTGAGCTTTATGGTAGCGACCGTGCGGTTATCGTCGCCTATAAAGGCGTCGAGTATTTCTATGTTGAGCTTGTTTTCGTCTGAGGGAGGGGGGGTGTGGGCGTTACGCTTCCTCCGCCTCCGCTGCTGCAGCCACCGCTTATGGATATTAAAAGGAATGAAAAAACACAAGCACGAAACAAATAAGAGCGGAAAAGACCCCTACGTATACAACTCACCCTATAGTCCATACGCACCCTCTCTTTAAGAACGACTTTTTAAACTCTTGCCATTATTATTTTTATCATGGAATAGGGCATGCTTAAAGAGTTAACTTTAGTCATAAGAAATAAACAGGCTTTATTGGTAAATCCGTGCAAAAAGCTGAGGTTTTTTTACGCAGTAATGCTTAATTTCTAGGCTCTCTCGGGGCTGGTTTCGAGAGCTCTATGCACGCGCTGGAAAGCAAAAAAATTTGCCTGAAAAGTCCCCCCGATCCGTGGGTTGTAAGCTGTACGATATTAAGACGCGATTTCGGTTCGGTGTCAGACAATATTCTCTGTAATTACAGCCGGATATGTTTTGGCATACATATTGTAATAAAGATAAGTATCATGACTAGACGAGCCGAAAGGGTCATTACAGAGATTAAAGAGGTATTCAGCCCGGGTGCTGAAAAGCCGTCGAATATCGCGAAAGAGCATTCTGCTCTTTACTTGAGGGCATGCAAGGTCTTCGGGTCTTGGAAGAATGCGCTGGAGGCTTCCGGGGTGGATTACGAGAGCTCCAGGAACAACAAGAAGTGGACCAGGCAGAGGATAGTACGGGAAATAAAGCGGCTGAACGCCGAGGGCGGGAGCCTGAGGCCGTCTGTCCTGAGAAAGAACGGTATGACAGCGCTTGTTTCCGCTGCCGACTATCATTTCGGTTCCTGGAGAAAGGCGGTTGAGTCCTGCGGAGTGGAATACGAATTCGCGAGGCACAGAAGAGAAAATTGTGAGGGGAAGTTTCCCGAGCAGCTCAGCCGCTGCGCAGGCAAGGAATAAGAGCATAGGCCAATGTACTAGAGGACTTATTTATATCTCTCGAAGATTTTACCCGTAACCTGTTACGGCCTCGAAATCGAAAAGCTGAAATTCATAGTGCTGTTGCCGTCGGCACCGTTTATATACGATACACCGTAGTTTAAGCTCGCTTTATCAAAAAGGTTAAGCGGAATGCCTCCGCTTATTCCCACCCCCATATTCTTGAGCTCTGAAATGAGGTCTTGAGAGGCGAGTGATTCTTGTCGTCTCGCGAGGGAATACGCTATAGGATCGTCCCCGAGCCACGAGGGTAGGGCAGACGGGGAAAAAAGGGCGGCATTCTGAATCTTACCGCCTCTCAGGGTTATGTAATCGTTCAGGAAAAAATCCAGCTCGCCCATTTTTATGCCGAACCCCACTTCTTCGTTCAGTAGCTTCACTTCGGGCTTGAATATGAAGCGGAGGTTGTCGGTGATTCTGTGATTCACCATCGGCGTCAAGACAGCGTTTACCCTGTTGGGATCGTTCTCTCCCATCAGGCTCAAGGTACCGTTACCGCTCAGGTTGAGAATGGTTCTGGACGAATCCGGACGGGTCAGCTTCCGCATGTTCCTGTCTATCGCCGTGTTATAAAATGCAACGTTATCCCGCGTTACGGACCCGACGGCGGGTTTTTGCTTTGCCTTTTTACCTTCTAGCTCTTCGAGCCGTCTGCTAAGGACCTCGATCTGCTGCTTGATCAGCTTTATCTCATCGTCCGTAGTTTGTGCCCATAATACGGCCCCGGGAAGGGAAAGCAAAAGGGAGAAAACAATAAGCGGAATGTAGAAAAATCTTTTCGTCCTCACTTGGAGCATACCCTCTTTTTATTTCACTCCATCCCCTTTAACAATTCTATTCCAATTACCGGGGCAACACAACCGGAATTCCCCCAAGATGACGAGTTTTTTGGCGGTTTATGCTCTTAAAAAGCTGCCTTTAGCCGGGAATGTTAAAAAGCTACAAAATATATCGGGTTTGTTCGGGCATTTGGTCGGATAAGCTATAAGTTATTTCTCTGAAGGAGTTCAATATGAGGCGCCGGACGCCGGAGCATTCGTGTACGAGAAATATGGATTATCAAAGCCGGCCTGGTACGGCTGCCGTGGGGGTACTTCATTTGAGGACGGGTGGAAAGTCGTTTCTACTTTTCGAGTTCTTGCTGCTGTTCGCCGGCGTGCCTGCGCTCATTCTTCTGCGTGGATCGCTGGCTGATGATCGCGATATTGTGGGGCGGGAGCATGCTCGCTTACGTTCATCTCAGGAAGGCTTCGGACGGCCCGCTGGCTCCTGGCGGGAAATTTCGTGGATAAAGCGGGTTCTCGTGAGGTCTGCCTTCATCGCCCCCGTGGTAACGATTCTTCGTGTGGGCCGCCTCGCCCGGGGATTTCCTTCTCTTCCTCCCGCGCGAGAACCCGCGCACGTGGCTTTTGGTGATGGCGCTCTATCCCCTTCTTTTCCGTCTGGCCGCAGGAAGTTCTATACAGAGTCTTCATATACAAGAGGTACTCCCCGGTTTTTGGTGAGGGCAGGGCATACTCATCGCCCTCTGCCCTCGCATTCGGATACATGCATATTATCTTCCTTAACTGGATTGCGGTGGCGATGACACTCGTCGGCGGATATCTATTCGCCGAGGATTACCGGCAGGGGCGTTCTCTCGCGCTGGTTTCGATAGAACATGCCCTTTATGGATGTTCCCCATTTTCACCGTCGGGCCGGGAGATTCTTTTACGTCGGAGCGGCTTGGGGGTAGTATTGTCTCCTTTTATATATGTGGTAATATTTCTGTTCTCTTAAATCTGTGGTGGGTGTAGCTCAGACCGGTTAGAGCACTGGGTTGTGGCCCCAGAGGTCGCGGGTTCAAATCCCGTCACTCACCCCACCTTACCAGCGGTAGATACCAAAATCACACTTTTCCGCTTCCGGTCTGTAGCTGCGGGGTGATCAGCCAGTCGTACCTGACACCGCGGCTTTCGGGCAGGGCTGTTTTATGTTTACTCAACCTCTTCTCGGAAGTTGCACCTTACACAAATGATTCATTTTTAGTATAATCCATGAAATTGTAAAAACGGGGGGATCTACAGTGAGCACAAAACTGGACGAACTTAATAGTTACGTGGAAAAATTCGAGAACCTGGTGCCGGAACTGAACGAAAGGTGGGCGGGCTTTCGTGACGAGGTCTTCAAGGAAGGTTTAATCAGCGCAAAGGACAAGCAGCTGATCGGGCTTGCCTGCGCTTACGTAACGGAATCAAGGCACGATATCAGGACGAGGACGATACTTGCAAAAGAGCTCGGGGCGACGGATGAGGAGATAGCCGAATCCGTATATATCGCGATGAGGCTCGCAATCGGCCAGCCGCCTTCAGCAGTATAGCCCTCGAAAATTACGACTTGATGAAGAACAAGGGCAGCGTATTTCAGGGCTATTTCATGAGCAAGAACATCACGCCGCAAATACAGGAATTACACAAGATCAGCGAAGAAAAATACACGAAGTTCTCGGCTTTTCACGAATTGGTCTACGAAGACGCCACCTTCCCAAAAAGCTAAAGAAAGGGCTGATGGGGCTTGCCTGCGCGATGCTGGCAAAATGTCCCTGGTGTATCAGGAGCTGTATAAGGGACGGGCTCCAGGAAGGGGTGATTAAGGAAGAGATCGTGGAGGCCATTAACATCGCTATGGTTATGAACGCGAGCGCCGTTGTGGCCAATACGGACGTGTCGATGGGAAGTCTCGGAGCAGATGGGTTAAAGCGAGGCATTTTTCCATTACGATTGCATCTGGCAATATTCGGATAGACGCTAAAGTTGGAAAATGTATAATCAAGGTCTAGAGAGAGCAAATGATGGACAGGTTTATGTAACTAAACTTCTCCATTGACGTAGTGCCTTGTAATTATTTAAAGTTTTTTCTGCTTTTGATTTGTATAGCACAGGATTTGCAGAACTTGGGTTAGCGTTTTTCTTCGTCATTTGTGGTTTATCCACACAGGTTTGGAAATGTCGGAACTGACAACAGTGACAGACAAGAAGCCAAACATATTTTTTATCGTTCCCGATATACCGCCTGGAGCTACTTAGGTGCTTATGCACAACTAATGCCGATCCATAATGGCTGGCGGGATCCATTGAATAGAGTAAAAAAATTCAGAAAAGGACCCGGCTGTTATCAGGGAAAGCCGTGACATCTGGAATCCGTTACCGGGTGGCAGGCTCCCTGTCCGGCAAGTCGGATGAGATCCATACAACATCAATAACTTTCGATGCGCAGAAAAAAACAAATTCAAAGGGGGTGTTACCTTGAAACAGGTGCATAGATTTGCGTATACATCAATTCTTTTTCTGTTTGTCGCTGTTTCTGTCGGTTTTGTAATGACGGGAAAGGCGTTTGGCGACGAGAAAAAGCCCAACATTCTTTTAATCGTCTCGGACGATACCGCTGGGGCGACCTCGGCGTTTACGGCGGGGGCGAGGGGCGCGGGAATGCCTACTACACCGAACCTCGACTGCATGGCGGACGAAGGGATGACCTTCTTCCGTTTTACGGTCAGCCGAGCTGTACACCTGGCCGCGCGGCTATTCAGACCGGGCGTATACCCAACAGGAGCGGCATGACCACGGTAGCATTCCAGGGGCAGGGCGGCGGTTTGCCGGCCGCGGAATGGACGCTGGCGTCGGTGCTCAAGAAGGGCGGGTACCAGACTTATTTCACCGGAAAGTGGCATCTCGGCGAGTCCGACTACGCGCTCCCGAACGCGCAGGGCTACGACGAGATGAAGTACTGCTTCCTTTATCACCTGAACGCCTACACGTACGGCGATCCGAACTGGTTTCCCGCAATGCCGGAGAAGCTGAGGGAAATGTTCCAGAAGGTAACCAAGGGTGCCTTGTCGGCTAAGGCCGGTGAGAAGCCGAAGGAAGACTTCAAGGTAAACGGCGAGTACGTCAACACGCCGGAAAAAGGCGTGGTGGGCATTCCCTTCCTCGACGAGTACGTTGAGGCTGCGGCGATAGAGTTCTTGGAGAAGGCCTCAAAGAATCCGGACAAGCCGTTCTTCATCAACGTCAACTTCATGAAGAACCACCAGCCGAACATGCCGGCTCCTGAGTTCGAGCACAAGTCGCTTGCCAAGAGCAAATACGCCGACTCGGTAGTCGAGCTCGACACCCGCATAGGTCATCTCCTCGACAAACTGAAAGAGCTCGGCCTCGACGAGAACACGCTCGTATTCTACACCGTCGATAACGGCGCATGGCAGGACGTCTACCCGGACGCAGGTTATACGCCCTTCCGCGGGACCAAGGGGACGGTCAGGGAAGGGGGCAACCTCGTGCCGACGATGGCGATGATGCCAGGAAAGATCAAGCCCGGAAGCAGAAACCACGACATACTTGGCGGCCTCGACCTAATGGCGACCTTCGCGAGCCTCGGGGGCGTTGAGCTTCCGAAAAACGACCGCGACGGCAAGCCGATCATCTTCGACAGCTACGACATGTCGCCCGTACTCTTCGGAACCGGTAAGTCCGAAAGACCTGCGTGGTTTTATTTCACCGAGAACGAGCTTACGCCCGGAGCGGTGCGTGTCCTTAACTTCAAGGCGGTTTTCAATATGAGAGGCGACGACGGGCAGGCTACGGGCAGTCTCGCTGTGGATACAAACCTGGGTTGGAAAGGGGCGGAAAAGTACGTCGCCACAGTACCCCAAGTATTTGATCTGTGGCAGGACCCGCAGGAGCGCTACGACATTTTCATGAACAACTTTACCGAGAGCACGTGGACGATGGTCGGAGTTAACGACGCGACGCAGAAGCTTATGAAAACTTACGTAGAGTATCCTCCAAGGCCTTTACAGAGCGAATCGTATACAGGGCCGATAACGCTGTCCCGGTACTTTGAGTTTAAGCAAGTTCAGGAAAAGCTCAAAAGCGAAGGTGTAAACCTGCCGTTGCCGTCCGGGAACTGAGTTAACTGCTTATAGGAATAGAAAATATAGTGGGCGCCTTACCATGGTGCCCACTATATAAACAATACGGAACAAAAACGGGCAAATATTCAATTCAGAAAATATATTCAATCCCGGTGCTCGTTATTGGAGGAATCAATAATGTACAGTCGTCTACTTGAAAGAATTTATCAGTTTCGTTTAATGACAATTCTTTTCGTTGCGGTTTTTATAATATTATTTAGCTCCGTATCGAATGCCGAAGACCCTCTTCCTTCCTGGAATGACGGGCCGGCTAAGAAGAGCATTATAGAATTCGTCACCGAAGTCACTAAAGAGGGCGGCCCAAATTATGTTCCGCTCGAAGACAGGATCGCCACGTTCGACCAGGACGGAACGACGTGGGTTTCGCATCCGATTTACGCCCAGGCCGTGTTTACACTGGACCGCGTAAAGGAGCTCGCCCCCCAGCACCCCGAATGGAAGGACAAGGACCCTTATAAATCTGTAATCGCGGGCGACAAGGAGGCGATGTCGAAATTCAGCGAGGCCGATTGGGAAGAGCTCCTCGCGGCTACCCACGCGGGAATGAGCACAGAGGACTTTCAGGATATAGTCAAAAAATGGATATCCACCGCCAAAGATCCGAGGTGGAAAAAGCCGTATACAGAGCTCGTCTACCAGCCGATGATCGAGGTTATGAATTACTTCCGAGCAAACGGGTTCAGAACATATTTTGTCACAGGCGGCGGCCAGGAATTCGTAAGGGTCTATAGCGAGGACGTTTACGGAATCCCGCCCGAGCAGGTCGTCGGATCCAGTATTCTGACCAAGTACGAATACAGGGATGGAAAGCCAGTCCTGCTTCGCGAGCCGAAGGTTTTCTTCGTTGACGATAAGGTCGGTAAGCCCGTGGGAATCAACCTTTTCATCGGCAAACGCCCGTACGCCGCGTTCGGCAACTCGACCGGCGACCAGCAGATGCTCGAATGGACCCAGGCCGGGGACGGGAAGCGCTTGATGATGCTCGTCTACCACGACGATAAGGAGCGCGAGTATGCCTATGGCCCCGCCGGCGGCCTCCCGGACACGCACATAGGCGCTTTCACGCAGGCGCTCATGGACGAGGCGAAGAAAAACGGATGGGTCGTTATAAGCATGAAGAATGACTGGAAGCAAATTTTCAGTTTCGATGAATAAGCAGTCCGAAATTAAATGGGCGGGAACGCTGCCGGCCGGCGGCGTTCCCGATTTGTATGTCCGAGAAAAATCATCGGGTTTAAACATTTCACAGGCTTCAGTTACGGCGGCTATTCCCTGGAGAGAAACTTCACGCCGAAAGTTGTAATATATACCGATGAATCATAAACACTCGTTTCGCTACTTCCTGCGGTATTTCGGCATTTATCTGTGGGTAGTTCGAAAAGTATTGTTCTCGCTGTTCCTTCTTGTCTTATCCGGGGCTGTCTTGATATCTATATTTGAAAAAATCAGCCTCGGCCATTCGATTTATCTTTCCTTTATAACAGCATTTACCATCGGATACGGTGACGTAACCCCTGTCACCACGATCGGCAGGATCCTATGCGTTCTGATTGGGCTTATCGGGATCATCTTTACCGGTCTCGTAGTAGCCGTGTCTACAAGGGCACTGGCCAGCACGATCGA
Organism: Thermodesulfobacteriota bacterium; assembly: GCA_041390285.1. GTDB lineage: Bacteria > Desulfobacterota_D > UBA1144 > Nemesobacterales > UBA2774 > JADLGH01. Next base: position 154,559 of record JAWKQD010000001.1, read on the forward strand.
GGAAGGCAAGAGACAAAAATAGATTCCGTCATGGCTTTCTTGACGGGAATATTTTATGTCCGATACTATGGGGGACGTTTCTTGCCGTCCGAATCGCAGCCCCGGAGGAATATATGCCGCAGGAAAAGAAACCGGTTGCAATCAATGCCCATGAGGCGCCGCCGCGTAAAAGGCCACGAACTATCCCGAGCCGTTCGCTTCGAGGATGGCCGGAAGGAGAAGCATCCGCTGGGCGACCTCTTCGGACTTGCCAATTTCGGGGTCAATCTCACGCGGCTCGGGCCGGGCGCGATCGTCTGTCCGGCATTATCATTCAAAGCAGGACGAGTTCGTATACATATTGAGCGGGACTCCGACCCTGCACACCGACGAGGGGCGCACCGTTCTAACTCCGGGAATGTGCGCCGGGTTCAAGGCCGGCGACAGGAACGGCCACCATCTCGTCAACGAAACCGGCGAGGATGTGCTTTACCTCGAGATAGGCGACAGGACCCCCGGAGACGAGGGGAGCTACCCGGACGACGATCTTATGGCGGAGCTCATCGACGGCAAATGGAAATTCGTGCATAAGGACGGAACTCCTTATTAATGGGCGGCTCGCCGCATTCAACCCGGTAAGCAGTTATTGATTATTTTTGCGGGCGTGCCGTAGCGATCCGGTTATTTCGCTTTCTGACTGCATTCCTATATGTATTTTCCATTAACCTCCGACTAAAGACACAGAATTTCAGAAAAGGACATATATTTACGGACAAATGAATTCCTAACGGTTTCGGGAGAAAATCTGTCGAGGAGCGTGTCGGGCGATGAGCATAAAGAAAATATTCTTTGTTTTTAGCGGTTTAATGATCATGGCAGTCGCGGGCGGGGCGGCGTTAGCGGCAAATCCGGATAAGTGCGAGCCGGCAGAGGAATTTTTGATTCTGGAAAACCAGCAATACGCGCTCTGTGCAAATGCGACCTGTACCACTTTAAACCAGGTCGCCTACTGCGGATGCGACTTGCTCAAAGGAAACAGCATAAGCCTTCCCTTCGATTTCGGCGACGGGGAGGATGTGTGCACGGTAAACCAGGACGGCAGGGGAAACGGCTACAGGGTCAGCACCTACAACGTTCCGAAGAGGAGCGTGTTCCCGGAAGGTGACTACGCCCTGTATACATGCCCGGGAGAGCTCAACAAGGATAAATACGGCGGGGTCGCGGCTGCGTCCGGCTCGTACGCGCAGTGCGACGGCGGGCTCTGCTTCATGAGCACGAAGGGCAGGAACTTCCCGGGCCTGGATAAGCTCGGCAAGAAAGAGCTCGTATGCTCGTGCCCCATAACCACGAACTGCGAGGGGTCGGATGCAAACCCGGAAGGCCACCAGATCGGGGGTCCATACGACGGCGTCAACGGATGCGACCCGAATGCGTGTCTTAAATGCGATGCGGCCAGATTGACCAATGCTCAGTGCGAAACGTCGAACCCCGCTAACTTTATCGGCGTGCAGGAAAATGTTCCGGTCGGATCCGCTGCAGGCACCCCGGCCATCTTATCGTGTCTTCTCCTGGACGGCGACGTGCCGCGACTCAACAGCTGCTTCTGTTCCTGTGATGAGGTTAACGAAGACGGCAGCTGCGCTGAGTGGAGTGTCCACGACGAATCGCCTTTGGATGTCCATTGCGGATTGTGAAAAGCGTGGTTTCCTTTATAAATATCCGGTATAAGACCGAGCGCGGTAAGGAGACGACTATATGAAAATATTTTACGGCTTTTCGGCGGCTGTATTGGTCCTGGCTTTCGTAATGTTCGGAGGTCCTATATCAACGGCGGATCAGGGCATAACCGCAGACAGCATAGTTGGAAAGTGGAAAGAGCCGGATGAAGACGCCGTGGTGCAGATCGAGAATAAGGGCGCTTATTACGAAGGCGCGGTAGTGGAATCTCCTTCCCATCCCGAGGGCGTTTCAACGACGATATTCAAGAACCTCGTATACGACGGCTCGAAGGGGGTATGGAAAGGGCAGGTCTATTCCATCGAAAGGAAAAAGGACTACAACGTCGAAATCAAAATGAGTGATACGAGCATGTTTACCATGAAGGCCAAGGCGGGCCTCCTCTCGAAGACTATAGAGTGGAGCCGGGTTCAGTGAGCATGCCGGGCGATGTCTAAAATATTCCGTGGCTACTGACTTAAGCCGCTTTCCACGCAGACGGCGAAGTGCTTCGCTCTTGCCGGCATTTGCAGAATTCGGATGGATAAATGCTTCGAGACCGTTTATTGTAGTAACTTCGGGCCTGTACGGGACGGTCCAAATATATCCAGGAGGTATTAAATGAGGATTCCAAAGACTTTGATATTTGTAGTTGCCATATTCCTGGCTTATGCCGGTTCGGCGCTTGCCGACGAAGTGCCTTCCGGCACGATATCTATAGACGAGACTCAGTTCGGGCTCATAATCGGCGGAAGCGAGGGGAGCGGGATTCTTAACTATCAGGGCGCCGAGTATATCTTCAAGACGAGCGGAATCAAGGTTGGCGGCGTGGGCGTCGCGAAAATATCCGCCGCCGGAGAGGTTTATAACCTCTCCAACCTCGGCCAGTTCCCGGGTACTTACGTCGCGGGGGATTACGGCATTGCGCTCGGCGGCGGAGCTGGCGGAGTCGTGCTGAAAAATGAGAACGGAGTACTCCTCAAGCTGCATTCGACTATGGAAGGGGTTGATCTTAACGTCGGTATATCTGGGGTCACCATTAAGCTAGAAGCCGCTGTGCCCCCTGCCGACGAGGATTAGAAAAAGGGAAACCTCCCGTCTTTACATGGTCTATATTCGAACGGACTGGCCTTTAATCAGGGGCGGGCTTTGCCCAGGGTTGCGGAAGGTGACTCGCCGTAGATGTTTTTGTATTCGACCGAGAACCTTCCGAAATGCCAGAAATGCCACTTCGCAGCGACGTCGGTTACAGAGGTCTTTTTAGGGTCGGCTTCGAGAAGATCCTTCCTCGCTTTCGTAAGCCTGAGAAGCCTGAGAAAGTTAATAGGGCTTATGCCATAAAATTCCTGAAACGCGTAATACAGGGTCCTCATCCTTACACCCAGCGCGGAACATAGGTCCGTCACGTGTATCGGTTTATATGAGTTCGCTTTTAGAAAATCGGTCGAGCGCTTGATAATTAGGGAATGTGAAGTTTTGCCTCTGCCGTTCCCGTTCCCGTTAGCAGGTGCGTCGAGTGTCCGGCTGAGCACTGCTATCTGGGCCTCGAGTAATGAGTATTCCATGCCGGTTCTCAGATAGTCGTTCTTGAAGAATGACGGATTCTTTTTCGCAAGAACCGTTATTTCGTTTATGACATCCACCAATGATCCGGTTGCCGCGCTGTCACTGCAGTGAAAACAGGAGACGGCGCCACTATTCGTATCTATTTTACGGTTTACAGTCTCGAGTACATGTTCTTCCAGGAAACTACGCTCGAGTGTAATGTAAGCCCATCTGCAAGGGCCGTCATTATACGCTATATGTTCGGAATTGTTCCCATAGGCAATGAACATATCGTTATCCATGTGGTATCCGTTGCACTTTGTCGTAGAACAAATTGTCGATCTTATAAAGGAGCCCGAACCTTTCCTTGTCGGATGAGGCGTGGGATATGACTGCAGAGCCGTATGAGCCGACCTGGAGATGTATGTTGTCCAGGCCAAGCGTCACAAGGTTTGAAGGCGCCAGGGTCCCGCCTGCCTGATGCAGCTCTATGTCTGCTTCCTTGATGTATTGGGAGAGCTCTTCGAGTTCTTTCGTCTCCACCCTGATGAGAAAGTCAGGGGCTGCTGACGACGAATTATGATCTTCCATATGAATTGCCTAAGCGACAAATTCTGAGTTGCAATATTCGGATAGACGGTAAATTGTGACTAAAGTATAATCGAATTTATGTGTGTTCGGCAATAAGGAAAGGCGTGTACGATCTTGGGGGCATTTCTGTTACCGGAAGTGGTAAAAACGGAGGAATTATGAAAAGTAAAACGATACTCCTAGTATTAATTTCATGTTTATTTGTGCTGGCGGGGTGCGCGAGGCCAAAGGGAGAGACGCCGGAGCAAAAAAGAGAATTTGTCCAGCAAATGGCGACCGAAACTCTCGCCGAGCTTTATGCAGGAGTCCCCGGGGCAAGGTCGTTGGTCGAACTCTCTGTGGGATACGGCGTTTTCAGCAACATCAACACGCAATTAATGTTTTTTGGGACTGGTAACGGATATGGTGTGGTAACCGACACATCAGACGGGTTCAAGACCTATATGAGAATGGCGGAAGGCGGGGTAGGTCTCGGTGTAGCGTTGCTGGATTTTCGAGAGGTCATTATATTCAACGACCAGAGTGCTTATAAAAATTTCGTAACGGAAGGTTGGAGTTTCGGCGGGCAGGGAAATGCTGCTGCAAAGTATGAAGGAACCGGTGGATCGGCATCGGGGGAAGTTCCTCTGGATGCGGCGGTCGTGGTATACCAGATTACTAAATCGGGAATAGCACTAAGGGCGAATTTCAGTGCGTCGAAGTACTGGCTCGACAGCGATTTAAACAGTTACTGAAAAAACTCGAAATAACGTGACGGCTTTTTGAATTCATTATTCCGGCTCCATCTGAAAAGTTATTCCCGCATGCAGTTGTCTCTGATACGCCGCCGTGGGGAATATTCTGGAAACAAGCAAGAAATAAATAAGGAGGTGTACATATGAGAAAATTGATAACTTTCGTTTTGGCGGGGTTCATAATGATTATGGCTTTCACTGCCCACAATGTAGCGAAGGCTGAAAAACTCGGCAAGGAAGAAGCGTTGGAAATCGCGACAGATGCCTACATATATGGTTATTCGCTTATTACGACTGAAGTCACTCGGGTGCAGATGACCAATGTGGATAAGGTTGAGGAGCTCCGTGCTCCCATGGGACAGTTTATCAATGTTAAGCGCTATCCGCCGGCTGATTACCGCGGTGTCTCGGCTCCGAACGCCGACACACTGTACTCGCTCGCCTGGATCGACCTGGGTGAAGAGCCCCAGGTCTTTTCACATCCGGATATGGGCAAGCGCTATTACCTGTTCCCGATGTACAGCCTGTGGATGCCGGTGATAGATTCACCGGGCAGCCGGACTACCGGGGAGAAAGCCGCAACATATCTGATTACAGGCCCTGGCTGGCAAGGCGAAGTGCCCGAAGGGATGAAGCAGATTAAGTCACCGACGCGTTACGTTGTAATTCTTGGCCGGACGTACGCCGATGGTACGGACGCCGGCTATAAAGTAGTTAATGAACTTCAGGCGCAATATAAGATCACGCCGCTTTCCGCCTACGGCAAGCCGTATACGTATAAGGCGCCGCCCGTAAACTCCGATCCGGGCTTCAGCATGACCGACAAGCCTCAGAAGGTAATAATTGACATGGGCACGAAGGGTTATTTCGATATGATGACCGATCTTATGTGCAAGACGGCTCCTCCTGCGGAAGAAGATGCGTCGATACTTGCGAATATGGCCAAGATCGGGATCGAGCCTTGCAAACCGTTCGACATGAGCTCTTTGGATCCCGCCGTACAGGAAACGTTAAAAGACCTGCCTGAGACTGCACTGAAGAAAATAGAGGCCGGCCACGCCAGTCTCGGCACGATGGTTAAAGGATGGCAGATTACCAAGGGGCTTGGAGAATACGGCACCGACTACATGAAGCGTGCGGTGGTCGCCGCTTTCGGCTGGCCGGCAAACCTCGAGAAGGACGCCGTCTATCCCTACACGGAGGTGGACAGCTCCGGTGCGACGCTGACAGGCGCAAACAAGTACACTTTGACCTTCCCCAAGGGACAGACGCCTCAGTCGACGGTTTCTGGTCCATCACCATGTACGAGATCGACAAGGGCTGGTGGTTTTGCCGAATGCGCTCAACAAATTTACCGTCAGTCCCGAAACGATCTGAAGTATAACGACGATGGATCGCTCACGCTGTATTTTCAGAACGAATCTCCGGGAAGACAAGGAAGCCAACTGGCTCCCCGCACCGAAAGGCAGCTTCATTGCTATGCTGCGCATGTATTGGCCGAAGGAAGGTGATCCTTCGATCCTTAACGGAACCTGGACACCGCCGGTTGTGGAAAAAGTGAATTAGGAATGATGGTCGAGCGCAAGCATCGGCCATTTGGCGGTCTGACGCTGAATAGAAATATCCCGGCAGCCCGCATCGATTATCGATAGGGGTTGCCGGGTATTGCGTTATCAAGGCGACAAATTCTGCCCGTTGCAATATTCGGATAGCGAAGAATTTTAAATAAATTTAGAATAATTTTCCAGAATGTCACATTGAGCATGAAACCCGGCCAGCAGAAAAATATTGTTTGTTTCTGGTTGAGCGGGTTTTCCATATACGTATTTCCCTTGGGCCAGACCTGGATGAGAACAGCGTCTTTGTTCTCTCCTTATGTTACTGGACTCAGGAGATCAATAATCCGGGGGTATTATGAAAATGCAATCGAGGGTTACAGTTTCTGCAGTACTTATTTTTTTAGGAGCGTTAAGTGTCTTGGTCATGGCGGCTGTCTCGCTCCTGGCGCAGGAGATAACAGGAGTGGAGGGCTCGCCCGATGCGACAATGTCGATCGACGGTAAGGTGCTGCCAGCCCCAGAGCTGCCGTTCGGTGGGGTAATCAAGGACGACGCGCTGCAGTCAACCCCGTGGTGGGCGCCGCGAATCACGCCGCCCGATGGCGCGCCGAACGTCCTATTGATAATCACCGACGACGCCGGATTCGGCGTGCCGAGCACATTCGGCGGCGTCATACCGACGCCCACGATGGACAGGGTCGCAAATGAGGGCCTCCGCTATAACAGGGTCTTCTCCACCGCACTGTGCTCGCCGACGCGCGCCGCGCTCATCACCGGGCGCAATCATCATTCTGCCGGATTCGGCGTTATATCCGAGCAGTCCACGGGGTATCCGGCTACAACAGCATCATAGAACCGGACAAAGCTACGATCGGGCGCGTACTGCTCGACAACGGCTACTCCACGTCGTGGTTCGGCAAGGATCACAACACGCCTGCCTTCGAGGCCAGCCAGGTGGGGCCGTTCGACCAGTGGCCAACAGGAATGGGCTTCGAATACTTCTACGGTTTTGTCGGCGGGGATGCCAACCTGGGAACCGAATCTCTTCAGGAACACGGGACGCAAATCTATCCTTTCAAGGGACAGGAAGGGTCATGGAATCTTATCACGGCAATGGCTGACGATGCGATCGACTGGATGACGCGTATGCACCAGATCGACCCTCGAAGCCTATCTTCATCAAATACGCCCCGGCGCCACACACGCGCCTCACCATCCGACACAGGAGTGGGTGGACAAGATACACGAGATGCATCTTTTCGACGACGGCTACGAGAAGCTCCGCGAGCGCATCTTCGAGAATCAGAAGCGGCTCGGCGTAATTCCTCAGGATGCAGAGCTGACTCCGTGGCCGAAGGAAATCCTCAAGCCATGGGACGAGCTCACTCCGGAGGAAAAGAAGCTCTTCATCCGTCAGGTCGAGGTTTTCGCCGCATACGCAGCCTATAACGACTACGAGATAGGGCGCGTTATCCAGGCCTTCCAAGACCTCGGGCAGCTCGACAACACGCTGATTATCTATATAAACGGCGACAACGGCACCAGCGCCGAGGAGGGCCGCTCGGCACGCCGAACGAAGTCGCGTTCTTTAACGGCGTCACCGTGCCTGTCGAAGAGCAGATGAAGTTCTGACGTATGGGGTACGGAGCAGACCTACAACCATATGTCCGCCGGGTGGTCGTGGGCGTTCGACACGCCGTTCGACTGGTTCAAGCAGAACGCATCCAGGCTCGGCGGCATCAACCAGAATATGGCGGTCTCGTGGCCGGCGCGGATCAAGGACAAGGGCGCGCTTCGCGAACGGTTCATTCACGTGATCGACGTCATGCCGACTATACTCGAAGCTGCCGGCATACAGGCGCCGGAGGTGGTAGATGGAGTCAAGCAGTCGCCTATCGAGGGCACGAGCTTCCTCTATACCTTTGATGCCAAGAACGCAAAGGCTCCGTCAGGCACCAAACCCAGTACTTCGAAATGATGGGCCAGTGGGCGCTATACCACGACGGCTGGCTCCTAAGCACCAGGTTAACCGCGCGCCGTGGCAGGCTTTCGGCCCGGCGAATCCCGATCCCCTGAATAACCAGGTGTTCCAGCTCTACGATTTGACCAAGGATTTCAGTCAGGCCAACGACATAGCCGCGGAACATCCGGACAAGGTCGAAGAGATGCGGAAGATGTTCGTCGAGGAAGCGAAGAAATACCAGGTCTTCCCGCTGGATGCGTCGGTGGCGGCCCGAATCGTCGCGCCGCGCCCGAACATAACGGCAGGGCGTACGGAGTTCGTTTACACGCGGCCTATGACAGGTTTGCCGCAAGGCGACTCGCCGTTCCTGCTGAATACCTCCTACACCATAACCGCCGATATCGACGTACCGGAGGGCGGAGCCGAAGGGATGATTTTGACCTCGGGCGGACGATTCGCCGGATACGGCTTTTACCTTCTGAAAGGCAAACCTGTGTTCCTTTGGAACCTTCTCGACCTGAAGCGGATAAAGTGGGAAGGGCCCGAAGCTCTCTCGCCGGGCAAACACACGCTCGAATTCGACTTCAAGTATGACGGCTCCGGCAGCGGCACGCTCGCGTACAACAGCTTCAGCGGCGTCGGCAGCTCCGGCACCGGCACGCTAAAGGTGGACGGCAAGGAAGTGCAAACGATAAAGATGGAGCACACGCTGCCGATGATACTGCAATGGGACGAGAGCTTCGATATTGGTTCTGACACGCTCACGGGCGTGAACGACGAGGATTACCAGCCGCCGTTCCCGCTGACGGCCGGGCTCGACAAGCTTACGATCAAGATCGATCGTCCGCAGCTTTCGCCCGAAGACATCAAGAACCTGGAGAAAGCGGAGGCGGAGGCGCGCGACGGCGCGGCGCCGCATCCTGCCGAGCCTGCGCATCAACAGTAGTCAGGTGCGGATAAAACATATAGAGAATTGCCGCCGTTTCGGCTGTGCGTCTCGCCGGGTAAACGAAGGGGCTATTCGAGAATGCATGGCCGAAACGGTTCGAAAATCGCACGCGTTTCGAGATTGTACGAGTATATCGGGGGGATATATGTCGAGATTAAATCTTTATCGCCGGGTCCTCGTTATTGCCGGTGCGGCCGTTTTGTATTTGGTGTTGGGTGTTGGGGATGCGTATAGCCAGTGCGGCGCTTTGTGTGCGCACGAGCGGGCTGGCGGCCGCGGAGTTTCCGCTGAGGGACTCTTAAGCGCGGCAGAGAGCTATCCAGCCGGGAACGAACCGCTATACGCACAAGCCGGCGAAACCACGACTGATTCAACATACATCGAAGCGCCTTCGGATAAGTGGCAGTTCTCGATAATCCCCTATCTCTGGCTGATGGGAATAAACGGCAAAACCACGATCAAGGGCCGGACTTCAAATCTGAATGTTTCCTTCGGAGATATATGGGATAACCTCGATTTTGCAGCCGAGGTGCATATCGAGGCGTGGAAGGACAGGTACGGGTTTTTCATCGATACGAGCTTTGCGAAAATAGCTATTAAGGACAATGTCGATCTCAGATTCGACAATAGCCTGAGTGCGAAATTCATAACGAAATTTTTCCTCGGGGAATTCGGGGGGTTCTACAGGCTGGGAACATGGCAGCTCGGTGGTGGGGCAGGGAGTTATAAAAGCAAGGCGAACAGCTCCCTTACATTGGACCTTATCGGCGGAGGCCGCTTTTGGTATCTCAAAAATGAGCTGGATATAAAAGGGCCTTTCGGCGTTGACCCTAACGTAAGCGACAGTCAGAACTGGTTCGATTTCATAGTCGGCGGGCGGGTGAATCTCGCCCTGAATAAATTCTTCATCCAGCTGAGGAGCGATATAGGCGGGTTCGGTCTCGGCTTTTCTTCGGACATATCATGGAATATCGCAGGGTATATAGGTTATGAGCTTCCCTGGTACCGGATAACGCCAATAATCGGTTATAGAGCCCTGTACGATAAATACAAGGACGGGAGCGGCGATAACCGCTTCGTGTGGGATGCGTGGATATACGGCCCGCAGATTGGCGTCGCGTTTCAGTTCTAGATGATGCATTGTTCCTACTAGAAGTGAATCACAGCCTTATAAAGTTGCTATGATTCTCAAGGCTAGCAGCCCGGCCGGAAGGAGACTGCTTGACGGTATAAAGGATTTGGACCATCATAAATATCTCTTGTTCGAAGGGTTGCGGATACAAGAGAACTAATTTCGTCGTGAGTGACAGCTCCTGTTGAGAAATTCAAAACTGGTTATCGGCCTGGTGCTGGTTGTTGTCCTGATCGCTGTTTTCCTGGCGGTAAAGGGCCCGTCTTATTTCGGGCCGGACGAGGCGAAACAGCCAGCGGCCTCGCAGGTATATACGAAGAGCCCCGTTTCGGAGCCGGAGTTTACCGGCGGCAAGGTTTGCGCAAAGTGTCATCAAAGCGAGTACGACCAATGGCTCGGATCTCACCACGATCTGGCCATGCAGGTGGCGGACGGCGGGACCGTCCTCGGGGATTTCGATGGTGCGGAATTCGATTACTACGGCCGAAAGTCCCGGTTCTATAGGCAGGGCGACAGGTTCCTTGTCGAGACGGACGGGCCGGACGGAGAGCTCGGCGAGTACGAAATAAAGTACACGTTCGGCGTGTATCCGCTGCAGCAGGATCTGGTCGAATTCCCGGGCGGGCGGCTCCAGGCCCTCGGGATAGCTTGGGACAGCAGGCCCGCGGGCGAGGGCGGACAGCGCTGGTTTCATCTATACCCCGATCAGGAAATCGTACACACCGACTCGCTTCACTGGACCGGGATAGATCAGAACTGGAACCACATGTGCGCCGATTGTCATTCCACCGACCTCAAGAAGAATTACGACCTCGAAACCAATACCTATAAAACCTCCTGGTCCGAGATAAACGTTTCATGCGAGGCGTGCCACGGCCCGGGATCGGAGCACGTGAAGTGGGCGGAGGCGAAGGATTCGGGCGCTCCGCCTGGGAACGGTCTCGTCGTTGACCTCGGCGAAAGAAAGGGCGTGAGCTGGAATATCGACGCAGGCTCGGGGAAAGCTGTCAGGAGCCGCCCGATCGGCGGGCATAAGGAAGTGGACGTCTGCGCGCAGTGCCATTCGAGAAGGAGCGAGATAGCCGAGGACTACTTCCACGGAAAGAGCCTTCTCGACAGCTATATACCTTCGCTTCTGGATGAGGGAGTCTACTATCCGGACGGGCAGATACAGGCGGAAGATTACGAATACGGCTCGTTTGTCCAGAGCAAGATGTATCATCAGGGGGTAACCTGCAGCGACTGCCATAATCCTCACAGCCTTGAGCTCAGGGCCGAGGGCAACGCGTTATGCGGGCAGTGCCATTCGGCGGAGAAATACGATACGCCGGTGCACCACAATCACAAGGCGGGGTCGGCGGGCGCGAGCTGCGCCGCGTGCCACATGCCCGAGACTATGTATATGCAGATAGACGGCCGCGGCGATCACAGCATCAGGATACCGAGGCCCGACCTCACCGTTAAAATCGGGGTTCCCAACGCATGCGGCAAGTGTCATACGGACCGCTCCCCGGAATGGGCCGCGTCTGAGATATCCGGATGGGAAAGCGGGGATTACAAGGGCTACCAGGGGTACGCCGAGGCGCTTAGCGCGGGCAGGACCGGCGCGGCCGGGGCGGAAGGGCTCCTGATGACCCTCGCCGGGAATGAAGGCGCCCCTTCGATCGCTCGGGCTACTGCGCTCAGGGATTTGGGAGGATATCTGAGCCCCTCGTCGCTCCCCACGCTTGAAGAAGGCCTCGAGAGCGGCGACCCGCTTTTAAGAGAGGCCTCGCTCGATGCGCTTTATCACGCGCCTCCTGAAACGAGGCTCACGCTGGCGCTTCCTTTATTAAAGGACCCCGTGCTCGGCGTAAGGTTAAAGGCGGTATCCGTCCTCGCAGGAGTCCCCAAGGCGAACATGACTCCCGCACAGGTGCGGATGCTGAGTGACGGTTTCGGGGAGTTCGTGAAATCGCAGATGGTAAACGCCGACCGGCCGGAGTCGCACGTAAATCTCGGGCTTGCGTATATGGAGCTTGGGCAATTCGCCGAAGCCGAGAAATCCTATAAAACCGCGATGAGGATTGCTCCATCGTTTACGCCGGCATACGTTAACCTCGCCGATCTTTACAGGATGGAGGGCCGCGACGCAGAAGGGGAGGGGCTCCTCAGGAAAGCGATCGATATTGCGCCGGGGAATGCCGATGCCTACCATGCGCTGGGGCTGCTCCTGATAAGGCAAAAGAATGTGCCCGAGGCGATGAACGCGCTCGGGGAGGCTGTGAACCTGAGCCCGGACAATGCCCGCTACTGCTATGTCTATGCGGTGGCGCTAAACGAAACCGGCAGGCCTGACGAAGCGCTGACTGTTCTCGAGAAGGCCAATTCGCGAAATCCGAACGACAGGGAAATACTCTATGCCCTCGCTGTGTTCAGCGCCAATTCGGGCGATCTCGAAGCGGCAAGAAGATATGCCGAAAGGCTCCGTGAGCTGTCGCCGGAAGATCCCGCAGTCGAAAAACTCATGAATGATCTCCCGCATAGCGGCAAATAACTTCCATAGGCATCCCGGGAAGGGGTGATAATCTTTGCCGCCCTGTCGTATTGAATAATCCCGCTCGAAGCAATAGAATTACTGGCGAATAAATCTCTCCAAGGATTGGAAGATGGCCCTCCTCGGCCTTGCAACCTGGTGGTAATAGGCCGCATCTGGCGAGGCGGAGTTTATTGTCGTTGCAGTAATTTGGCCGTTAATCATGCTGAACACTTTCCGATTTATCTTCATATGTATAGCACTGTTTATGCTTTCCGGCTGCGCCGCCACGTATGACACTCAACCGCTTGAGACATCGACTTTCCTCGAAAGGGCGCAGACGAAGAGCCGGGCCGGTCTTACCGTAACGGCGGCGGTATTGAGCCGCGACGAGAGCGAGGAGATATTCGGTGTAGACCTCGCCGCGAGTGGTGTGCAGCCCGTATGGATAGATATTGAGAACAATGCGGACGTGCCTTACATGTTCATGCCGATAGCCCTTGATCCCGATTATTTCTCGCCGAACGAGGTTTCGTGGATGAACCATTTCAGGTTCGGCAGCTCGGCGAACAAGAAAATGGACGCGGTATTCGATGAAAACGCTATAGCTCTCGAGTTCATTCTGCCAGGCCACAGGCGTAAGGGGTTCGTATATACAAACCTCGACCCGGGAGTGAAGTTCGTCAACGTTACGCTTTACGAGGTAGAGAATACGGAGAATTTCTTCTTCTACTTCGAGGTGCCCGGGGTGACGCCGGACAACGAACACGTGGATTTCGCGTCCCTCTACACGGACGACGAGATCATACACGTGGAGACGGAGGAAGAGCTAAGGGATGCTCTCGATACGCTCCCGTGCTGCACCACCAACGAGGACGGGGCAGGGCAGGGCGATCCGATAAACGTTATTTTTGTCGGGAAGCCGAGCGATATTACGGCGGCCACTATCAAGCAAAGGTGGGACATCGCGGAGGTCGAGAGAAAAAAATTCAGCATGGATTTGAACAAGGTGTTCTCGACGGCCAAGTACAGGACTTTCCCTATGTCGAGCCACTACGCATATGGGCGGAGGCAGGATGTCAGCCTCCAGAAATCGAGGGCGAAATCGGGCTCCACGTACCGCCAGCGCAGCACGCTCAGGGTTTGGCTCACCCCCATACGATACAAGGGAATGACGGTATGGGCAGGGGCGGTAAGCCGCGACATAGGCTCCGATTTGAGAGTCAGGAAATACTGGTTCGTCGCCCAGGAAATCGACCCGAACATAGACGAGACGCGGGATTATATCGTAGAGGATATGGTTCTTTCCGGTAATGTCTACGAGCTGGGATTTGTAAAGGGGATTCCATCCGCAACGGAGGACAATCCTCACACTAACCTTTCGGGCCTCCCGTGGTGGTCCGACGGGAGAAGGGCGGTGCTCTTCTTCACCGACGAGCCGGTTCAGCTCGATGAAATGGTGATACTCCCGTGGGAAGAGGTGGAGTATTGAGCGCGATGAGAGCCGTACTTTATATTCTGGTGATATTACTGCCTGTGATGATTGCCGGCTGCTCGCCTTATTGCGGCACGCAGTCGGATGAAGAAGCGGCTTTCGGCGCGCCTCCGGCAAAAGGCTGCAAGGCGTATTCACCTTCCAGCGACCCGCTTGGGGATGTGCCGTTCATGACCAGGAGCGAAACGCAGTCCGAGGATGGTATCACAGTTACCGCAGCCGTGCCCAGCGATCAGGAGAACGAGCAGATTTTCGGACTCAATCTCGGAGGCAAAGGGATTCAGCCGGTATGGATCGAAGTTCGGAACGATTCCGACAAGCCGGTTACTCTGGTTTATGTGGCTATGGATCCGGAATATTACTCGCCTAACGAGGCAGCGTACACGAATCACGGGTTCGCGAATCCGACAAATGAGGACATCACCGAGTATTTCAACGATCAGAGCACTGTCAGGGTAATCCCTCCCGGAGGCGAGATTTCGGGGTTTTTCTACGCCGAGTGGGACCCGGGCATTAAATACATCGACGTCAATGTTTACGGCGAAAACCGCTACCATAACTTCATGTTCTACTTCGTCATTCCCGGGATTAAGCTCGATTACCAGCGCGTTGACTGGGAGAAAATCTATAAAGAAGACGAGTACGTGAATTACGAGACGGAAGAGGAGCTGCGGCAGGCTCTGGAAAGCTTCCCATGCTGCGCGACGAGAAAGGACGGCTCGGGCGAGAACGACGCGCTTAACTTTTTCGTCGTCGGCGATACCGACGATATTGTGGCGTCGTTTATAAGGCGCGGCTGGGATGTTACAGAGCCCATAAACGCAAGCTCCGGCTGGAGGGCCTTCAAGGCATATTTCACAGGGAAGAGGTACAGGACTTCCCCCATGAGCAGCATATTTGTGTTCAAGCGTCCGCAAGACATTGGGCTGCAGAAGGCGCGCTCGAGCATTCACGAGCGGAACCATCTAAGGCTCTGGCTCATGCCCATAAGATACAAGGGCCTGGACGTGTGGGTGGGTTCGGTGAGCAGGGACGTTGGGTCTTACATGACGTTCAGGACTCCATGGCTCTCGGCCCACGCAATAGACCCCGACCTCGACGAGGCGAGGACGTATCTGGAGCAGGATCTTCTATTTTCAGGCGGCGTGAAGAAGTTCGGGTACGTGAAGGGTATAAGGCCTTCCACGCCAGACGACCCGCACTGGAATTTCATGAAACAGCCCTGGTGGACGGACGGATACAGGACGGTTTTTCTCTTCGGCGACGATCTCACAAGCTTAAACGAGGTGGAAATCTTCGAGTGGGAATGGGCCGGCGAGAACAGTGAGGAGGTCATTGAGTACCTTAAGGGAGCGGAGGCGGCAAGAAAGAATGCCGGGGGACCGCCTCACCAGAGTACCGAAAATAATAAAGAGGCCGATTAATGCCGCACCGTGGATGATTTCTGTCGTTTGTCTTAAATTAGGACATTTGGCGTGTGTCGGCGGTGCCTGAATAGTTTGTCTCCCCATCTTCCTGCAGTCCGCTTCATCTGCCGGTATTAGTTATTTCCATATAAAACCTTGATGACCGGCGCTTGCTTTGCCGCTAAACTTCCACCGATTACTTGATTTTGTAATATGCAGCCCAACTGGTACGAGTCTTGCAAGCTTAATCGGAGGAATGAAAGGATATCCAAAAGAGCTGGTTTTAAGGGACAAGACGACCGTCATTGTTAGGCAGATCCGGGAGGAGGACGCAGGCGCCGTAAGGAGACTCTTTTCCAGGATACCGAAATCGGACCTGCTT
Organism: Thermodesulfobacteriota bacterium; assembly: GCA_041390285.1. Taxonomy (GTDB): domain Bacteria; phylum Desulfobacterota_D; class UBA1144; order Nemesobacterales; family UBA2774; genus JADLGH01. The sequence continues at coordinate 170,525 of JAWKQD010000001.1, forward strand.
ATGTACAAAGACGACGTCGCCAGGCGCGAGCCTCTCGAAAACTGGTTTCTTAGCCAAAGTTACAAGAAAGTCGAGGACCTGGTCGCAATCAGCGACGGCGAGGTCGTGGCCAAGGGCACACTCAACACCGAGGGGCTGTTTTGGCCCCACGCGGCCGAAGTGAAGCTCGTGGTGGACCCCGAATGCCGGGGCAAAGGGCTCGGCTCGCTCATGTTCAACATCCTCCTTTACGAAGGTCTCAAAAGGCATTTTCAGAATATTATCGTGAGGTATCTTCACGATAATATGAGCTTCATTAAAATCCTCAATCACTACGGGTTCGAGCCGGAATCCGTCCTCAACTACTATGTGGTCGATGAGGACACCAGGGATCAGAAGGACCTGGTCGTTGCGTCCTACGATCTTCAGACGTGGGAGAGGAGATTCGAGTACTATACATATATCTGACGGCATTGTTCCTCCTCGAATCGTATTTGGGGAGATTGTAAGCGGAATGGCCAAATGCTATTCTGTAAATTCGGCCATTGTTTCCGTGCGGAATCGGCCGTGGAGTACATCAAGCAATGGATGAAGGCGCAAAAAAGGTGAAAAAGGAGCCGGACTCGGCTATGGCGGGGCAGGAACGGAATGCGCAGCCGGAGGACTGGAGTATCGAGGCCGACGAGCAGCTCCTGGAAAAGAATTACAGCCTGATTGTGGAATCGGTGCCGAGCGGCATAGTTATGACAAACCACAGGGGGCAGATTCTTTTCGTGAATTCACTCGTCTACAAGATGTTCGGATACGAGCCGGGGGAGCTGGCAGGTGAGACTATCGAAGTACTCGTTCCCGAACGCTTCAGGAAGATACACACAGAGTTCAGGTATTCGTACCAGGCCTCGCCGAGCACACGCCCGATGGGAAGGGGCAGGGAGCTTTTCGCCTGCAGGAAAGACGGCACGGAGTTTCCGGTAGAGATAGGGCTCAATCCCGTACAGACGAAAACTGGAATGGTCGTACTCAGCACGATCGTGGATATTACGGACAGGAAGCTCATCGAGAAGCTCGTGAGGGAAGGGGACGAGAAGTTCCGCCGCGTTATGGATAATGCGTCAGACGCGGTGCTTGTATTCGATGCCTCGGGAAGGGTGGAGACGATAAACAGGGCTGGGCTCGACCTCTTTGCAGGCGAGGGCGGCCAGATAAATGAGATCTGGGAAATTATAACCCCCGAGAGAAGGCAGCGCTTTACTCTCCAGCTCGAGCGCGTTAAGGAAGGCGCGGCTATAGTGGATCAGGAAACGGAGATGCTCAGAAAAGACGGAGGGCGCGTACCGGTGAGTATAAGCCTCGTCTACATGGAGCAGGGCGGGGGGAGGTTTATCGAAACCGTCAGGGACATATCCGCCAGGATAGCGATGAGGAACAAGATAGTCGAGCTCGAAAAGGCGCAGATAGTCGGCAGGATGGCGGAGGGGTTCGCCCATCACATGGGCACGCCACTTGCGTCTATGCTGCTCCGTGTACAGATGCTTAAAGACGACATGAAAGAGATTCCCGAATGCGGGGAAATCGGCGAGAAGCTGGATTCGATAGAGAGGCAGATACTCTACGGCCAGAAGGTGATACAGAGGCTTCTCCGGTTCGTCAGCAACCCGCAGAGCGAAAAGGCCCCCGAAAATCTCTCGGAGATTCTGACCGAGTCGCTGGATATGGTGCGGCCGCTCTTACGGAAGCAAGGAATAACCGCGGAAACGGATCTCGACCCGGAGCTCGTGATCTTGTCGGATCCGAATCTCCTTCACCTCGTTTTCAGCGATGCGGCGATGAATGCCGTTGACGCCATGCCCGAGGGCGGGAAGCTTACTATTACGGCGAATGGGGAAGAGGTCCCCGGGTTCGCTGTTGTGCGGATAGCGGACACGGGCACAGGCATACCGAGGGAGGTTATACCGTTTGTCTTCGACCCGTTTTTCACGACGAAGCCGACGGGGGTAGGGACCGGGCTGGGGCTTTCCGTTGCGAAACGCGTTATAACCGATCACGGCGGAGAGGTTTCGATCAAAAGTAAGGAAGGGAAGGGGACTACGCTTCTTATTAAACTGCCTATACATGTGGAGATAGAGTCATAGTGGACAAGAATAGATTCAAAGTGCTGATCGTAGACGACGACGCGGAGTTCGTCGATATTTTGAGAGAGCTTTTGGAACGGAACGGGTACGAGGTTCTTCCGTCTTATTCCGGAAAGGAAGCTCTGGAGAAGGTGCACGAGTCGCAGCAGGGTATCGATCTTGCCCTCGTGGACCTCGTCATGCCGCTCATGGACGGTTATACCCTCCTCGAAAAACTAAGGGAGCTCATGCCGGAGCTGCCGGTGATTATGGTGACGGGGCAGGGGACTGTGCAGAACGTCGTCGAGGCAATAAAGCTTGGGGCGAAGGATTTCGTCACCAAGCCGTTCGACAAGGACGTTCTCCTGAACAAGATAGACGCTATTAAGAAAACGCGCGAGCTCGAAGACAGGGTGGACAACCTGAAGGAGCTCCTTTCGGACAAGTACGGATTCGACAGCATAGTCAGCAGCTCTAGGGCCATGAGGCTCGTCTTCGAAAAAGCCTCCGCCGGGGCGGGCAGCAACGCGCCGGTATTCATCGTGGGCGAGACGGGAACCGGGAAGGAGCTCATGGCGAAGGCCATACATCTTAAAAGCCAGAGGGCGGATAAGCCGTTTATCGCCGTCAACTGCGGCGCTATTCCGAAGGAGCTTCTCGAATCCGAGCTCTTCGGGTATAGGAAAGGGGCCTTTACGGGGGCGGTAAGGGACCACGAGGGGCTTTTTCTGGCGGCGGACAAGGGGACGATATTCCTCGACGAGATAGGGGAGATGCCGAAGGACCTTCAGGTAAGGATGCTGAGGGTCCTGGAGGAGTATAAGGTAAGGCCCATAGGTTACACGAACGAGATACCGCTCGACGTAAGGGTTATTGCGGCAAGCAATCACTCAATAGAAGAGCTTAAGACGAAGTATCTGAGGGAAGACCTCTTCTTCAGGCTCGCAGTCATAGTGATAGAGCTCCCGCCACTGAGGGAGCGGAAGACGGATATTCCTCTCCTCCTGGATTATTTTTTAAAGAGGTTCAACAGGAAATACGGAAAGAATGTCGGCGGTTTCTCGGAGGATGCGTATTCGGCCCTTTACTCCTATGACTTCCCCGGCAATATCAGGGAGCTCGAAAACCTTATAGAGAGCATCGTCGCCGTAATCCCGCCCTCGAAGACCCTTATCTCCGAAAAGGATCTCAAGAATCATCTCCTCTGGAGCCAGCCGCGGACGTCGGAGCATCAGCTCCTTTCGCTCGACAAGCTGGAGAAGTTCGCACTGGAGCAGGCTCTCAGGGAATCGGGCGGAAACAAGTCGAAGGCCGCCGAGATGCTTGGGATTTCGAGGGACACTCTTTACAGGAAGATGAAGCTCTTTTCGCTCGAATAACCAGGATGCGAGGTAAGGCTGCCGATCCGGTCTTGGCCGCCCGCCGCATGGGCCGCAAAATTCGCGCGGCCTGCGGCGATGAAAAATGCTTTAAGCTACACCGTACCAGAACCCCATTCCCACTATACGCTTCCTAGATTGCGCCCGGCCCGACGAGGTGGAGCTCTTCGGTTGCCTTGACCGCGCCGCTCCCGGGGTCAATGAGATCGAGAGGCACGGTTCCTGTGCCGCCTTTACCCATGATGCCCTTTGGGAACTTGACGAAGAAGTGCACCGTGAGGTTTTCGCCCGGCCCGAGGTTGATGGTGTCGCTCTGCGTAACGATTTCGGCCCCCTTCGCCTTGAGGTCTTCGGGCAGGGCCGTCTTTATCGTGACGCCGTTAAATGTTTGGTTCTTTATGCTCATCTTGAAGTGGTTTATAATCTGCTCGGAGCCGTCCGGATTTTGAATAACCTGGTAGGGCGTGTCCTTGCCCCTTAGTACCGTAACGGCAAGGTCCTGCCGCCTCGAAACCGAGAATACGAGCGCAGATACGACCGCCACGAGAAGGATGGAATAGATGGCGACGCGAGGTCTTAAGAAGCGGGTCTTAATGCCCTTGAGCGCGTTGCCCGTGTCGTATCTTATGAGCCCGCGCGGCTTTTCTACCTTGTCCATTACCTCGTCGCAGGCGTCTATACAGGCGGTACAGCCTATGCATTCGAGCTGAAGGCCGTTTCGTATGTCGATACCCGTCGGGCAGACGGCGACGCACTTGTAGCAGTTGATGCAGTCGCCCTCTCTTTCGCCCGGCTTGGTGATGCCCTTGCGGGGCTCGCCGCGAACGGAGTCGTATGTGACCGTTATGGAGTCGTCGTCCATGAGGGTGGACTGGAACCTTCCGTAGGGGCACATGATTATGCAGAACTGCTCTCTGAACCAGCCGAAGTCGAAGAGGAGCACCGCCGTAATGAACGCCATAATGACGAATATCGTCCAGTTTTGGTGCGGGTTGTGCTGCGTCATTTCGACGAGCTTATCGGCGCCGACAAAATAGGCGAGAAAGCTGTGGGCTATTACGAGGCTGGCTACGAGAAAGAGCGTCCATAGCAGGCCCAGCTTGAAGAACTTCTTTACGTCCCACGGCGCCCTGGCGAGGTTACGCTGCTGGATGTGGCTTCCGATTATGAGATATTCGAGCCGTCTGAATACCCCGTCTATGAAGACCGTTTGCGGGCAACCCCAGCCGCACCATACCCTCCCCCAGACGGCCGTGATGAACGCAAGCCCGATAGTGAGGAACGCGAGGATAAAGAATATGAGCGGCGCGTCGTGGGCCCAGAACGTAAGGCCGAATACGGAGAATCTTCTCTCGGCTATGTCGAGCAGGAGCGCCTGATGGCCGCCGATCTTGATCCACGGAAGGACGAGGAAAAAAATGACGAGAAAGATTTCCGTTATGGTCCTTCTCCGTCTCCATATGCCTTCGACCTGGGCCGGAAATATGAAAACCCTCTTTCCCGTCTCGTCCATGGACGCCGGGCGTTCCTGGGGGAGATTTCTTTGATCGACTACCTTCATTCGTGTTCTTCCTCGTCTCCTTCGTGATCTTCTTTGTCTCCGCCGCGTTCAATCTCTACCCCCTGGGGAGCCTTGGCCCCGGGCGGGTTAGATCCGTAGAGACTGTAGACGTACACGGCGACGTCCTCCTGGACATCGGGGGGTATGAGCCCCTTCCACGGCGGCATACCCTTGTCGGGAACGCCGTCGTTCATGACCTTGAGGATCGCGGGAACCGTGCCGTCGCCGTGGAGCCAGTAGTCGTCCGTGAGGTTCGGCCCGATGAGACCCTGCGCCTTGTCACCGTGGCAGGCCATGCACTTCAGCATGAACTCGGCCTTGCCTTTGGCGAGAACTTCCTGATTGCCAACAAGCGCTGCGTAATCCTTTGTCGCTATCTTTTCCTCGGCCTCTTCGGCGGCTTCCTTCTGCTCGGCCCGTATGTGGCTCATTTCGGTTGCCAGCCTCTGGTCGGAGTCAGGCCCGCCGAAAATCTGGTAGTAAGCGAAGTATATGACCGCGAACACGATGGTAATGTAGAACGTCATGAGCCACCAGCGGGGCAGCGGGTTATCCAGCTCGTGTATGCCGTCGTAGTCGTGGTCCTTTATGAGTTTATCGTCCTTCTCCGTCATTTATGGTCCTCCTTTTGGAGCATGCTGTCCTCTTCGAGGGGCAGCATCTCCATCTCCTCTATTTCTTTCTCGGGTGTCGTCATGGCGCGGTATACGATCGCCGCGAAGACCGAAACGAAAATAACCAGGCCGACGACCGTAATCCATATATCCTGAAAGTGTGAAAGGGCTATTTGTTTGATGACGCCACCCCCTCGGGACTTTTTTGGCCGAGGCTCTGTAGATAAGCTATGAGCGCTATCATCTCGGTGTCTTTTATGGACTTGAGCGAATCGTCCTGCTCGAGAAGGCCTTCGTATATGACGGCGGCCTGCTTCTCGGCGTTGATGTCGGCGTTAGCTACTTCATCGTCCGTGTAGGGAACCCCGAGCATTCTCATGACGCTGAATTTTTTCCTCAGAATCGTGTAGTCGAGCTTGCTAGATGCGAGCCACGGGTAGGCAGGCATGATGGATTTCGGGGTAATAGCCCTCGGGTCTATCATGTGCCGGAGATGCCACATGTCGGGGTATTTACTTCCCACGCGGGCGAGGTCGGGCCCCGTACGCTTGGAGCCCCACTGGAACGGCCTGTCGTACATCGATTCGCCGAGGGTAGAGCTGTCGCCGTACCTGAGGACGTCGAAGGGAAGCTTCCTTATCATCTGGGAGTGGCATGTGTAGCAGCCTTCCCTTACGTAAATATCCCTCCCCGCGAGCTCGAGCGGCGTGTAGGGCTCGGTCTTTTCCGCGGCCGGGAGGTATTTGTACATGGAAAGCGTGGGGATAATCTCGATTACCGAGCCGACCGCTATGGCTATGAACATGAGCACGGTGAAGATGGCGCTCATGGCTTCGAGTTTCCTGTGGCCCTTGCCCATTTCGCTCGGGTCCATCGTATTGACCATTGCCGCCGCGGCGGCCTTGTCGGTTTTCGGAGCGGTCTTGACTGTCTTCACCACGTTATAGATGAGGAGCAGGAAGCCCGTAAGGTAGAGGGCGCCGCCCAGGAACCTGACGTAGTAGAGGGGCACTATCCGCATCACCGTCTCGACGAAGTCCGGGTAGACGAGCTGCCCGTTTTCGCCTATGGCCATCCACATGAGCCCCTGTGTGATGCCGCTCGCCCACATGGAGATGTAGTAGAGCAGGATGCCGAGGAGGCCTATCCAGAAATGCCAGTTCATGAGTCGGACGCTGTACATATCCCTGTTCCAGAGCTTCGGCACGAGATAGTAGATGACGCCGAACGTTAGGAAGCCGTTCCAGCCTAGCGTCCCGCCGTGCACGTGGCCGATGATCCAGTCTGTGTAGTGCGCGAGCGAGCTCACGGATTTAATTGAAAGGAGCGGGCCCTCGAACGTGGACATACCGTAGAATGTGACGGCTACGGCCAGGAATTTCAGAATCGGGTCCGTCCTGACCTTGTCCCACGCGCCTCTTAACGTCAGAAGACCGTTGATCATACCGCCCCAGCTCGGCGCCCAGAGCATGAGACTGAATACCATGCCGAGCGTCTGTGCCCAGTCGGGCAGCGACGTGTTAAGGAGGTGGTGCGGGCCGGCCCATATGTATATGAACACCAGGGACCAGAAGTGAATTATCGAGAGCTTGTAGCTGTATATCGGCCGGTTGGCTGCTTTGGGCACGTAGTAGTACATGAGCCCGAGGAACGGCGTCGTCAGGAAGAACGCGACGGCGTTGTGACCGTACCACCATTGAACCAGCGCGTCCTGTGCGCCGGCGTATACGGGGTAGCTCTTGAACAGGGCGACCGGTATCTCTATCGAGTTCACGATGTGGAGGACGGCAACCGTTATGATTGTCGCGATGTAGAACCATATCGCTACGTAGAGGTGCTTCACGCGCCTTATCGCTATCGTGCCGAAGTAGTTGACGGCGAAGATAACCCAGACTACTGCTATGGCGATGTCTATAGGCCATTCGAGCTCGGCGTATTCCTTGCCGTGCGAATATCCGAGCGGGAGCGTTATTAGCGCGCCTACGATTATGAGCTGCCAGCCCCAGAAATGAATATTGCTGAGGACGTCGGAATACATCCGAGTCTTAAGCAGCCGTTGGGTCGAGTGGTACATGCCGGCGAATATGATGTTCCCCCCGAACGCGAATATCGCCGCGTTCGTATGAAGGGGCCGTATTCTGCCGAACGTCAGCCAGGAAAGGTCCATATTGGCCGGCCAGTAGGCAAGCTGGAGCGCGGCCAGAAGGCCTACAACAAAGGCAGCCGCTCCCCAGAATATAGTGGCCGTGAGGAATTTCTTGACTATGACGTCGTCGTAAAATATCTTCTCGGTCGTGGCGGCGTTCCCCGCCGTTACAGAGCTCATTTATCGGTGTCCTCCTTTGGTTTCCGGTGTGAGTCTTCGGATTCGTAGTCGTCGAGAAGCATCCTGTGGCTCGGGGTTTCGAGGTCGTCGTACTGCCCCTTTCCCGTCGCCCATACGAATGCTGCAAGAAAAACTATTGCTATCGTTATAGAAACTCCCAGTGTAAGAAAAATAATGTTCAAGCCGCAGCCCTCCTTTTATCCCCGGCGCGGGCGGCCGTGCCCATGAGCGCCGAGCCAAGAAGAAGGAGCGACACGGCAGGCATCAAAACGGCCGCCGCCAGGGGGGTTATATACCCTGCCAGAGCGAATGCACCCGCGATAGAGTTGTATGAGATCGAGAGCACGATGTTTCGTTTCGCCGTGGCCCTGGCGGCGGTGCCGAGGCCGATAATATCCAGAATAGTAAAAAGGTCGTTGTTGAGTATATAAGCGTCGGATACCTTCATGCTTTCTCCGACGCTGCCTTGAATCGCGACGCCGACGTCGGCCGAGGCCAGGGCGGGGGCGTCGTTGAGCCCGTCCCCTATCATCATGGAGCGGCCGTGCCGGGCGATTATTTCGGACTTGCCTTCGGGCGTTTCGCCGAAGAAGATGTTCTCCCCGGGGATGTTGATCCTTTCGGCCACCTGCTTTACGTTCTCTCCCTTGTCCCCGGATACGATGAAAACGCCGTAGCCGGCCCCGGCGAGCTCGCGCACCGCGAACTTCGCGTCTTCCTTGAGGGAGTCGCCGAGCATGATCTCGGATATCGGCTCGCCGTCCTTCCGGACAGTGATGGTCGATGTTATAAGCTCGTTGACTTCGTTCGCCGCGGGGGCGGAGGCGCCGCCGGAGGTTATGGTGTAGACGCTTCCCCAGGCTTCGGCGGAAACGCCTTTCGTATATATGTGTTCGAAGCCCGTGACCTCTGGAACGGGAAGATCCATTCCCGCGAGGCGGCTTACTATAGCCCTTGCGATCGGGTGGTCGGATTTCTTTTCGATGGCCAGAATGGCGCCGAGGTCGCGGTCGTCGAGCGACCCGGTATCCCACTTGAGAATCCTGAATACACCGTTCGTGAGCGTGCCGGTTTTGTCGAAGAATACGTTTTTTACCCCCGGGAGTTTGTCGAATATCCCCGGGTCTCTAATAAGGATTCCCCTGCCAGCCGCCGACTTGAGCGACATGCTGTGAAAGAGCGGGAGGACGAATACGAATGCGCAGGGGCAGGCTATGAGTATGAACGCCATTACCCTTTCTATGCCTTGCTGCATCCCGTAAGGCAGAAAGGCAGTGGGGGGAAAACTGGAAGGTTATCGAAATCACGCCGACGGCGAGGGTGAAAACGGCGGCGTATCTGTCGCCGCCCCCGGAGAGGCTGATCTTGCCGGCGTAGCTGCGCTCGACGTCGTCGAGTATCTTGCCGATGCGGGTCGATTTCCCCGTGCTCAAGACCTTTAGCACCGCCTCGTCCGATTCTAGTATCGAGCCCGCGAAGACGTCGTCTCCCTTTTCTATAGTACGGGGGATGTTCTCGCCCGTGAGTACTGCGAGGTTTATCTCGGCGGTGTGTGAGACGAGCTCGCCGTCGGCCGGGATACGCTCGCCCCGGGAGAGCTTTATCCTGCTCCCGGTTTTAAGGCTCTCTATCGGTTCGTAGAAGAACTGCCGCGCCTTACCATCCCATACAAGCACGCGATTCAGCGAGAAGAAGGTCTTGCCCGGCTGCTCTTTTTCGGAGAGCCGCCCCCTTACGGATTTGAGGAAGTATCTGCTGCCCAGGAGCAGGAATACGAACGCCGTTATAGAATCGAAATAGACGGCGCTGCTCCCGGCGAAGAAGTTGTGTGCGCTGAGCCCGAATCCGGCCAGTATGACGAAGACGACGGGTATATCTACCGTTACGCGCCCGGACCTGAGCGCCCCGGCGACGCTCCTGTAGAACGGAAGGGCGCAGTAGGTTACGACGGGTATCGAAAGCATGAAGCTGATCAGTGTGAAATATTTCTCGAAAACGCCGCCCGCGCCGGCATAAATCGCTGCGGAGAGGAGCATGATGTTGCCCGCGCACACGGCGGCGACGGCAAGCCTTATGAGCGAGCGCCTGTTCTCCTTTTTCCTGAGGTCGTCCGTGTCCTCGCCCGGCTTTAAGGGATGCGCCCTGTAGCCGAATCTCTTTACGGCGTCGGGGAAGGACGAGAATTTCTTTTCCGGCGTGAATGTGACGGACGCCGTGTTGTCGGACATGTTGAGCGAGACGGACTCGATGCCATCGGCGCACGAGGGAATCTTCTCGATGAGCCAGAGGCATGCCGCGCACTCTATGCCTTCGACGTAGAAGTTCATGGTGAGTGGGCTTTCTTCCGCCGTGTAGAGGTCCATGAAACTCTTTTGGTCGAGGTAGGAGTAATCCTCGGCGGAGCCGGGGTCTTGCGCCGGGGCGGAACCGGGTATGTTCTGGGCGGCCCGGATCTTGTAGTAATCGTCGAGACCGAGGGTGTTCAGTATCTCGTAAACTGCGCGGCACCCCGCGCAGCAAAAGCGAAGGTCGCCCGCTTCGACGGCCGTCCGGGTATCGGTGGGGTCGCCGCAGTGGGCGCAGCCCCTATATCCGGCCGGTTCTTCTCCGTTCCGTTCTTTGACTGCGGATGTATTTGTCATCGCCTCGATCTCAACTCTATGCCGAAAATTAGTGCAATAACCGTGCCATACGGCAGTCAAGTAAATACCGGGGGACTGGAATTGTACGATATGTCGATTGTCAGATTTTTGGACAGAACAGGGAAGGGGGCATGTAAGATTACACACCCCCGTTTCCCATTATCCGGTTTTAGTGCGGTGGTGGATACTGCGGCCCTGAGTGGGAATGGGGCTCAGCTGAGCCAGAGATAAATGGCCAGGATGAAAAAAAGAACTATGGCGGATATGAAAAGGAATGCGCCCAGGTTTTGGTCTGATTTATTCATAGTATGTCTCCTCTTGAAAGCCTATGTATTATAGAATGAACGGCGGCATAATCAACCCATTTCGGGGTTAAAGTCGAAAATTACCATTTGTACGTAGAACCTAGAGCGGATTGTATGTTGGGAGAGGGAATTTACCTCGGAAGCTCTTTTCTCATGACGAAGCATTCGAGTTTGACGCCCTTTCGCTCCTCGACCACGGCCTCGACCAGAAAGAAGCCCATCTTCTCGAAAAGGGGCCTCGATATCCTGCTTGCGTCGGTATGGAGGACCCTGGAGCCGGAGGCGATCGCCGCTTCTTCGAGACGCCCGTAAAGAAGGGTGGCGATACCCATCCTCGAAAAGTCTTTCAGCGTGTAGAGGAATTCGACGCGGTTTGCGGGCTTAAGCTGCCCGAACGCCGCCATTCGGCCCCCGCATTCGGCAATGAGCGTGAGGCCCTCGGCGAGCCTGTGGCGGAGCTCTTCGATTTCGTCCGCATAGGACGCCCAGGCCTCGACCTCGGCCTGGGAGTAGCGCTCGATACCTATTTCCGTGACGGAATTTCTGTAGAGATCGGATATGGCCTCGGCGTCTTCGGGCCTGTAGCGCCTTATGGTGACGTCCGGCGGGGCCTGACCGGCCGGAGGGGCGAAGCCTGGCCGCCGGGTGAAGGGATTCTCGTCTCACTCATTCCATACCTCTTTTATCATCTGCAGGATCGGCCTCGAGAATTCTTCGTTGAGTATGAAGTCGTAGATTCCGACGACTATGAACTGGACGCCGACGCAGATGAGTATGAACCCGAGTATGCGTGTGAGGACGTTTACGCCGTATTCGCCGAGGAGGTTTTTCACACTGCCTGCTACCCTGAGGCATATATACGTGACCGCGGCGACGACCATTATGCCGAGAGACTCGGCCGCATAGTCGAGCGTAGAGCCAGCGGCGGTGGCCATGCCCAATGTCACTGCAATGGCGCCGGGGCCGCTCAGCATGGGGACGGCGAGCGGGCTGAAGGCGATGTCGTCCGCGTTGCCCGTTTTGTTCTCGGCGTTTATGGCGCGGAGGTCTTTATATTCCGGGTTCAGCATCTTGAATCCTATGCTGAGGATTATTATGCCGCCCGCTATGCGGATGCCCGGGAGGGATATGCCGAAGAACTTCATTATGAGGACGCCCGCGACGAGGAATATGACGAGGATTATCGTCATGTAAACGGAAGCGAGGAGGGCTTCGCGGTTTCGTTTCGAGTCGTCCATATCCTTAGAGAGCGATATGAACGTGATGGCGACGGAGAAGGGGTTAACTATCGGCAGGAGCGCGACTATGGTCCCCAGGAGAACCTGTGTGAAGTCCGTCATGGCTATATTTTACACCAGCGGCATTCTACATCATACGACCGGGAGGTCTTTCCAGAACCTGGACTGGCCCGTGAATATGTGCCCGGTTACGACCGGGTCGGGAGAGAGGGTCCAGTCGCCGTACTGGTGGGAGCCGCCGAGCATTATGCCGTCCGTGCGGGGAATCATGTAGAGGCCGTCACGCCTCATGAGGGTGATGTAGTCGATCTCGGGCTGGGGCAAGAGGACGGTGAGCTGGCCCTTTAGGGGCTCGAGCTCGCGGTCCTTGAAGAGAAAATAGGACCCGAGGCCGGTGCAGTTCATAATGAGCGGCTCAGGGAGCGACATAAGCTCAGCGATGTCCTTGAAGTCCCTGACTATTATCCTCCCGCCGGCCGCCCTGAAATCAGCCATCACGGCGTTGAGGTATACCGGGGTGTCGATGAGCATGGTCTTTACGGTTTTACACGATGGCTCGTCGAACGGGTACTCGCCCGGGACCAGGGTTTTGGGCTTGCCGTATATTTCGGGGAGGTCATGGATGACGGAAGGGAGCGTGACGGGGTCGTTGCCGAAGTAAAAATTGTCGGCCACTCTTACGCCGTATTTGCCGCCGATCATATTCCTGTAGTACCCGAAGGAGAGGCGGGCGGCGCGTAGGAACTGTTGGTAAAACTCGGGCGTTATCATCTCTTCGTCGAATACCGTGAACGGCGACCATTGGCCGGCGGCGACATTGGACGTCGTATTAGGGGGAAGGTCCTTCGCGTATATCGTGACTGCATAGCCCTCCATCTGGAGGAGCCTCGCAGCAGAGAGACCGACTGCACCGCACCCGAGGACGGCGCACGATCTGTGCCCGAGCGGTGCGGCTTCCTTCACCGCGATGTGGGATGTTCCCCAGGAGAGGGTAAGGCCGCCACCGCCGTGGCCGTAATTATGGACGACGTCTTTTGTGCCGATGCGCTCTCGGCGGACGACGAACCCCGAGGGCCTGTAGGGCCGTAGGCCGACTACCTGCCTCAGAACCCTGTCCTCGGACACGTTTACCAGGGGAAAGTAGCGGTAGGGCCGGACGGGCGGCTTCGTGACTTTGGGGGCGCAGGCCCCGGCCGCGGCGGAAAGCAGGCCCAGGCCCGCTATCCTGACGAATTCTCTCCGGCTGAAAAGATTTCCGTCAGACATTCAATCCTCCTTCGAAAATCAGCCGCGCGGGACTGCCGTGCCCGCGCTATTTTATTCCGGCGTATGCGGCGAAACAGGCGTTCTTGTGAAGGACGTCCGTTTCAGTGAAGCCGCACTTCTTCATAAGCTCGAGCTGGTAGGAAATGCTCCTCGGGGTGTCTTCCTTGTCTATGTACGCGAAGACTTTCTCCCGGTATTCGGCACCGCCCAGGCTTTCGAGGTAGGCTCCATAGCGCTCATATTCAATGGCGTGAAGGGCGGGGCTTGAGCTCCATACCATGTCGCTCACGAGGAATACGCCGCCCGGTTTCATGAGGGCGTGGATCTTGCGGAAGCATCCCTCCCAGTCGGCGTCGTCCCGCAAATGATGGAGCACTGCGGCCGCCACCACGATGTCGTAGCGAAGAGGGAAGGGCGGTGTCCCGGAAATCCCCGTGGAATATCCTGACCTCCCGCGTTCTCGGCGGCCAGCCTTCGCGGGCGCGCCCGAGCATCGGGAGGCTGAGGTCTACGAGGTCGCAGTTTAGGCCCGGCAGGAGCCGGAGTATGGAGATGGTGTTGTTCCCCGCGCCGGAGCCGATGTCGAGGATGTTTTCGGCGCCGGGCCTTAGACCCGCCGCAGTGCGGGAAATGAGATCCAGCATGATGGGGGCGTCCATGACGGCCTGCTGGCCTGTTTCGAGGTTCGAGAACCTTTCGACGTCGGCGTCAAACCGTGCTTTTATCTCGTCTACTGTCGATTTCTTTCCTTGTGGAGTGTTCACGCCGTAATATTCTACCCTCAGGCAGCGTGAGCGCCATAGGGATGTGGATGACGCCGTATATGATCTTCTCTTCGGAGGTCTTCGTGAAGCCGAGGCTTTCGTAAAAGGGGACGGCGAAGCGGGAGGAGTGGACCGTAACGCTCTTGGGAGGAGATCCTTCCGAGATTATGCGCTCGAGGGCGAGCCTGAAGAGCTCTTTCCTGATGCCTTTACGGTGGTGGGCCTTATCGACGAAGAGCATCGAGATGTGCTTTAACTCCCGGATTTCGATCATGCCGGCTATGTCACCGTCGGCTTCGGCGACGAGGACGAAGTGGAGTGTCCGAGCGCTTCGCGAGTGAGCGGGGTTCGCGTATTTAAAGAATTCGTCTATGCCTTCCTCTGAAAACCCGGGGGCGATGAATTCGTTAAACGAGCGTGCGACGAGGTTCGAGACGGCTGTCTCCTTCACCGGGCCGGGCGGCTCTGTAGACGGCGCCGTTCTTATTCATTGGGGATCTCTCGGCGGGGGGATTAGGGATTGAGATTACTCCCTTATCCACTCCTTGGCCTCTTCCTTCTCGTCGAAGGTGAAGTGACGGACCTCGACGCCGGGGACTATGCTCCCGGCGATCTGGACCCACGTGCTGAGCCAGCCTTTGTCGGAAACGACGGCTTCCTTGTCGAATTCGCGCCAGTATCTGAGGCCGTAGTGGATGTCCTTCATGAAGGAGTTTACGGACATCCCTTGAATTCCTCCATCTCGGCGTAGACCCTGAGCTTCTTATGGAGCTTTAGCCTCTCCTCCATAATCCCGACTATCTCGTCGAACTCGTTGTCCTCGAGCCTTCCCTTGACGCGGAAACCTATAATGTTCTCTTCATCGAAAGGGATGATTTCAATCATGGCACTCTCCTGTAAACAGGATACCTCAATTCGTGCCGAGCTGATTGTTGACGCAGAATACGGTCATGCGGTAATCAAATCTCGCCCTTTTTCCAGACGGCGCTGCAGCTCTGAATGATCTTCCTTTCGGGGGAGCCGGCGGGGTATTGCTGGAGCATCTGGTTGAGCGTGGCCAGGGATTCCGTCTGGTTCTTTATGCAGTATTCCTGCATGCGCTGGTCGGCCGGCCAGCTCGCGGTGCACATGCGCTCGATCTTCTGGGCGGAAGTTTCCTTGACCGTATTCGGAGCGGAGCCGCGGCGGCGGCCGACGGGCTCGTTATGAGGCTGTTAACCTGGCGTATCTTGTTGTCGGCCGAAACGAGGTTCTGCCACCCGCGCTCGGCGTATTCGGATTTAATGTTGCTGTCGGTTTCGACGCACGCGGTCGCATATTGCGAGAGGCCGTTCGAATAATCGCCGATTGCCTGAAGCGCCGTCGCGTGGACCTCGCCCATTCTCGGAGGCGGGGATGGTCGTGAGCCTGGTCTTTAGGGATTCGACTATCCCCTGATAGTATCCGAACTCGTAGGAGCATTTGTCGGGAGCCCCGTGGATGAGGCTGACGGCGTTTGCGCTTACGGACTTACCCAGCTCGGAAAGCTCGTAGAGAATCGGCGTTATGTCTTTTAGATAAATCTTCTCTTTGTTGTCGAACGTATCCGCCTCGGCGGGGTCGGCGAAAAACGCCCCAGCGGCAGTATCGACACGGCAAGGAATAAAAGGGCCGGAATGAAAATTCCGGTTATCTCTTTATTTGTGCGGTTCATGGGCAATCCTCCTTCGTCTTCTCGACGCCCGTTTCGGGGCGTATCGTTTTATTAATAAATCAAAATTACATGATTGTGACGCAGTTTCTAAGCTATTTTTTTATTTACTGTAAGCTTCGTTTGCGGTTTGCGCTGGATCCCTTTCGCCCCCCGGGCCCCCCGAAAGTAAGAACACCCGCCTCCCGAACGCTCCTCTAAACCCTATTCTTTAAAGGCTTTTGTGAGCGGGGCGTCGAACTCGACGTCTATCTTCGGCCCCTCGGCTGCCGAGGCGTCAACCGACATCTTGCCGGCCTTTTTTTCGGGGGTGTCTGTGGTAAGTGTCAGGGCCGAGGTATCCGAATTGCCCGAATACTGCATGAGACCGTTGTTCGTGACGACCCAGTAGACGACCCTTACTGTGCCGCCGAAGTCTTCAGTAGACAAAGTCATTCCCTCGGTCAGCCCGCCCGCACAGCTTTGGGATTCGCATTTCGCTATCGTTTCGGAGAGGTCCGTCGGCGAGAGGATTATGGTGGTTTCGGTCTGGTCGGGGTCGAACATGTCGGGCCCCGTGATGATGTAAGCGTATTTGAGCTCGACCGTTTTATCCTTGTACTGTATCTTCCCTTTGGCCGTTCCGCCCGGAGCGCCGGCGGATGCCGACGGAACAGTGACGGCGCTTATAACGGCGGCCATGGCCAGGCATGATATGGCAGAAAAGATAAATCCGGGATTTACGAAATAACGATTCATTTGCTTCTCCTTTACCCGAGGTTTTTATGATGCGCCGTCCGCCGGAGGGCCCCCATTGCCGAGATTATGATGCAGGCCGGAACCCCCGTCAATGGGGACTGGAAAATGGCCGAATAGCTCCAGTGACGGCGGGAAAAAGATGCTGATACATCTTTTTGCCGAGGCCGGTTTTTCACTCTACTAAGGCGTTAAATCCGGGTAAATTATATGTAAGAGAAGGGGCGTGGGGAATTCTGCATCCTACTGTGCAGACCGATCTTTGGCCCAAGGCGAAAATTACTGTCTTTTGTTAAACCTGTTCCGGAGGTCGGATCGTGCAATATTTATACGTTGCTGTTTTGTTTGTACCGGTATTTCTCGCCGGCTGTGTAGAAATCGGGGGCTCGGACTCGGACCCGATAGGCGGAGAGATCATTGAACAGAGGCCTCTGACGGACGAGGAGACGGCCGTCTGGATCGATCAGGCGGAGTGTATGGAGGAGGCCAGCAAGTCAACAGACGATATAAAGGACCTCGACGCCACCGAGGTTCCGATAGTAAGCGAGATTACGGTAAGGAACAACCTCACGTGCGGCGACGCACCGCCCGACAGCCTGGTCGCCTGTCAGTCCAAAGACGAAATAGCGTTTCAGAGCGGGCTCGATCACAATACCTTTCTTAGGGCTTTAAGGCACGAGGAAATACACTACATTTTGTTTTTCCTGACGGGTAACGGCGACGGCAACCACAGGAGCATATGGTTCAATATACAAGAAAGCCCTTGCCCCGAGACCGCCGGCGGGCAGCTGAGATTTACAGCGCTTCCCTAGTTTTGTCTGAAATTTCCCCCGCTGACGCACGGCTGACGGGTCGTTCTTCTCCGGCGTCTAGCGGCCGGCCGATCTATTCCTGAACCACCATATCAGCTTGTGAATTTCCATCGTTATGAATATCGTGAGCGCAATGGCGGCCACAATTCCCCACGTCTCAAGGGACACGGGCTCCGTCCCGAGTAACTCCTGCCCGAGCGGCAGGTACATCGCGGCCACGTGAACCAGGAGGGCTGCGACGGCGCCGGTCAGAAGTATGGGGCTCCGGAAGGGAGATAGGATGAGTGCGGATTTCGTCTCCGAGCGGCAGTTGCCTATGTGGACGTTCTCGAAAAGCACCATCAGGAGCAGGAGCACGTTGCGGGCCGAGGCCTCGCTCCATCCGGTGTGAATGAGGTAGTAGAAAAAGCCGAAGCCCACGACACCCATCGTCAGAGCCGATACCAGCGTCCGCTCGGTCATTATCCTGTTAAAAATGTGCTCCTTGGGCGGTCTCGGCTTCTTTTTAAGCGAGTCTCCTTCACCGGGCTCGAAGGCAAGGGCCACGTCCTGTATGCCGTTAGTGACCAGGTTGAGCCAGAGTATTTGTACCGGGAGCAGCGGGAGAGGCAGGCCGGAGACGAGGCAAAGGGTTATTAAAACCAACTCGGCAGCGCCGGTGGAAACCAGCAAGAAAATTACTTTCCGGACATTGTCGTATGCGATGCGGCCTTCTTCGACCCCGGCCACGATCGTCGCGAAGTTGTCGTCGCTGATTACGAGCTCGGACACTTCGCGCGCCACGTCCGTGCCTTCCTTCCCCATGGCTATGCCTATGTTGGCGGTCTTGAGCGCGGGGCGTCGTTGACGCCGTCCCCGGTTACGGCGACGAAGTGCCCGGCCTTTTGCACCGCCTCGACGATCTGGTATTTCTGGTTGGGGCTCACCCTTGCGAAGACGTTGGTACGGCCGACGATCTTTTCGATCTCTTCCGGCGGCCCGGACGTCAATTCGACCCCTGTTACGACCTGTGAGTAATCGGAGGCCATACCGAGGTCGCGCGCTATGGCGAGGGCCGTGACGGGGTGGTCCCCGGTTACCATCGATACCTCTATGCCCGCTTTCCGGCAGCTGTTTACCGCTTCTTTCACGCCGTGCCTGAGCGGGTCGATCATTCCCGCAAACCCCAGCAGATTGAGGCCGGAGGGCTCCGGAGGGACGTCGGAAGGGCTCAAATCGTCCGCGATCTCCCCCTCGGCCAGCGCGAGCACGCGGAAGCCTCTAGCGGCCATGTCTTCCGCTATTGCGAGGAGCCGGGCCGCGTCTTCGTCCCTCACGAGGCCGCACATTTCGACGACCCTCTCGGGGGCGCCCTTTACGAAGACCGCTGTCGAGTGCTCACCTGTCTTGTGATAGGAAGCCGAGAATTGCCGCTCGGGCTCGAACGGTATATCGTTCACCCGGGGGTAGGAATCGAGGAGCGGCTCGCGGTGGTAGCCGAGCTTGTGGCCGAGCGAGAGGAGGGATATATCGACCGTATCCCCATGCCACCCCCAGCCGTTGTCCCTGTGGTGGAGGTCGGCTTCGTTGCAGAGTACGGCTGCTATCGCCAGGCGATCGAGCCAAGGATGGCTCCCATGCGTCACCGGCTTCCCGCCAAAGAGCACCTCCCCCTCGGGCGCGAAGCCGACACCGCTTACCTCGAACACCTCGCCCCCGGGGAGGCGCACTTCTTTGACCGTAAGCTCGTTCCGCGTGAGGGTGCCCGTTTTGTCTGTCGCTATGTACGTGCAGCTCCCGAGCCCTTCGACGGCCGCCAGCCTGCGGACAATAACCCCTCTCCTGGCCATTCTCGTCGTTGCAACGGCGAGGGCTACCGTCATCGCAATAGGCAGTCCTTCGGGTATGGCGGAAACCGCGAGGGCCACTATAAAAAGGAGCATTTCCGTAAGACCGTATCTGTCGAGCGCAAGGCCGAGTATCCCTATAGCGACCGCGGATATAAGGACCGTCAAACCGATAACGTGCGTGAACCGCTTCATCCTCGTCACCAGCGGCGGATCGCCGCCAGTATCCCCCATCACTTCGAGAGCCAGCTCTCCGACGACGGTTTCCTGCCCCGTAGCCACGACCGCGCCCTTGGCGCGGCCCCTCGTGACGATCGATCCCGCATAGGCCATGTTGAGCGTGTCGCCGAGGGTGGTGCCCTGTTTACCCATCCACGACTGGTCTTTCAGTACGGGGAGGGATTCGCCTGTGAGGAGGGATTCGTCCACCTCGAGCCCGTTCGTCATGAAGAGCCTTATGTCGGCCGGGACGCGGTTGCCGGATTCGAGCCATACGATGTCCCCCGGGACTACGTTCCCGGCATCGATATCGACTATTTCGCCGTCTCTCTCCAGGGTTGCCTTGATCTTCAGCAGTTTTTGGAGCGCCTTTGCGCTCTGCTCGGCACGCCACTCCTGGTAGCCCCCGATTACGGCATTCAGGACCAGCACAAAAAGAATGAAGCCCGCGTCCATCGGCTCGTTTATGGCGAAGGCTATAACCGCCGCAAAGACCAATATGTACATGAGCGGGTTTCGGAACTGGGACAGGAAGATTTTCCAGAACGGCGGAGGCGGCTTTTGCGGAAGCGAGTTGGTCCCGTATCGGGCCAGCCTTTCGGCGGCCTCGGAGTCGAGGAGCCCGCTTTCGCGTGTGTCGAGCGCTTCGAGAACCGCCCCGATGTCCATTGCGTGCCAGATGCGCGTCTGTGCTTGTTTATCTTTCATAGCATTAGGGGCCCGTGTTCGGCGGGCGTACTTCGCGGGGAGATGTTCCCGGAGATACCGGGAGTTTATTAGTGCTGTCTAAACCGGGTCAGAGCTCTACGGGCGAGACGAATCCGGCCGGTTTTACGGTCAGAAGCGAGCATCTGACCTGATTCAAGACGGATTCCGCCGTGTTGCCTATGATAAACCCGGGCAGACCAGTTCTGCAGACGGTGCCCATGACGACGAGGTCCATTTTATGCCTCGCGGCGAATTTGGGGATGATCACTGCCGGGTCGCCTTTAAGCAGATGGAGCTTGTATTCGGATTCGTCCAGATCTGCTTTGGCCAGGAGCCTTTCCGTAAGCTCCCTGTGGGCGCGCCTGGTTTCGCTGAGGAGCCTTTTTATCTGCGCTTCGTTCTTCCCGAAACGCGGCCCCCGGAGCGCTTTTTCGCCGAAGAGATTCCACACGTGGACTATGTGGAGCTCGCTTTTTTCGAGCTTTGCGACGGAGCGGGCGAGCTCCAAGATGGACTCGTTGAGCTCGCCGGCAATTTCGTTCATCGGGTCGGGATCGATCGCAGCGAGTATGCGGGAATACTTCCTGGACCTGGACGGTTTCAGCATCCATACCGGGCAGGGGCATTTACGAAGGAGGCTGACGTCTATGCTCCCGAGGAAGAACTCCTTCGTTCCGCTTTTGCCTTCGGCCGTTTTTATCACGAGGTCGTGGTTGTTCCTGAGAACCTCTCTGATTATTTCTATCTGAGGCTTCCCGATCAGTATCTCGACGTTGGCCTTGATCCTTTTGCGGCTCTCGAATTTCTTTATGGATGCTTTGATCTCGGAGAGCCTGTCGTCGATGAGGGCATTTTCGAGCTGGCTTACCGAGACGGTTTCGAGAAAATCGTCCATTCTGTCGGGTATTTTTTCGAGCACATCGACGATCGTGAGCCTGGAGCCGTTGTGTTTGGCGATGGAAAAGGCGCGCTCCAGGGCGTCCTGACCGTTTTCCTTTCCGTTGTAAACCAGGAGTATCTTTTTAAATCCTGTCATTCACCTGTCTCCCGTGAATTATGGAACCTGTGACCGAATCGAATGCCTTCCGAAAAATATTATACTTTCATGGCGGTCGCTTGCAAATTTTTCCGGCGCTCAAAAGCTTCATGAACCCTCGGCCGGGTTCCTTGACTGCTCTTTTCGTTAAGGTACGTTATCTCCTGACTTTTCTTGCGGATAGAAATTCAATACTAAAGGTATAAAAAAGGATCATGGGACTCAGATGCGGACTGGTAGGGCTTCCCAACGTGGGGAAGTCTACACTTTTTAACGCCCTTACAAGCGCAGGGGCCGAAGTCGGGAATTTTCCGTTTACTACGATCGACGATAACGTCGGCATCGTGGCCGTCGCGGACGACAGGCTCCATAAAATCGCGGAGCTGGTGAAGCCGCAGAAGCTGACGCCGACCTACCTGGAAGTCGTGGACATAGCCGGCCTCGTCAAAGGCGCGTCCGAGGGAAAGGGCAGGGGGAACGCCTTCCTCGCGAGCATAAGGGAAGTCGATCTTATCCTCCACACCGTCCGCTGCTTCGAGAACGATAACGTTATACACGTCGAGGGATTTCCCGACGCGATGCGGGACATAAGCATCATAGAGGACGAGCTTTTGCTGAAGGACCTCGAAACCCTGGAAAAGCGGCAGGACAAGCTCCAGTCGCAGGCCAAGAGCGGGGACAAGAAGGTTAAGGACGCGCTCGAAGTGGTGACGCGCCTTAAGGAATTCGTCGAGAACGGGAATAAGGTAAGAAATTTCCTGCTGGACGAGGAGTCGGCGAAGGTCGTAAAGGAGATGTATCTCCTTACCGACATACCGATGGTCTACGTTTGCAACGTGAGCGAGGACGATATTCCGGACGCCGCCGGGAACGAAGAGGTGAGGAAGGTGAGGGAATACGCCGCGAAGGAGGGCTCCGAGGTTATAGTCCTTTCGGCGAAGATCGAGGCCGAGATCGCCGAGCTCCCATACGACGAGAAGAAGCTCTTTTTGAACGAGCTCGGGCTCGAGAATTCCGGGCTCGACAGGCTCGTCAGGATTGCATATGATAAGCTTGGAATAATCACCTACTTCACGCAGGGGCCGAAGGAAGTCAGGGCGTGGACTATAAGGAAGGGGTGGAAAGCCCCGCAGGCGGCGGGCGTCATACACACGGATTTCGAGCGCGGATTCATTCGCGCCGAGACCGCCTCGTACGACGATTTCATCACGGCGGGCTCGGAGACGGCGCTCAAGGAAGCCGGGAAGATGCGCTCCGAGGGCAAGGAGTATGTCGTCAAGGACGGGGACATAATGCTATTCAGGTTCAATGTATAAAGAGATAATAAGGCCTGTGCTGGACAGGCTCGATTCCGAAACTTTTCACGATCTGGCGAGGGAATCCCTTCATCTCGCCGAACTGACCCCATAACATTAAAGCTCGTAGAATTATTCGCGGACGGCGGAAGCGCTTTGCGGACGAGAGGCTCCGCGTGAATCTCGGCGGGGTCGAGCTCGAAAATCCGCTCATCGTCGGCGCGGGATGGGACAAGCGGGACGGGCGGCGCTCGCGCTCTGGCAGCTCGGGTTCGCGGCGGTGGAAGTCGGCTCCGTCCTCGAATACCGCCAGCCGGGGAATCCGAAGCCGAGGCAGTTTATGGTTGCGCCGGGGACGGCGATAAACTGGCTCGGGTTCAACAGCCCGGGGATGGATGTTGTCGCGAAGAACCTCGGCCGGTACAAGAATCCGACGTTTAAGCTCGGGATCAGCATAGGGATGAACAAGGACGTCCCGCACGACGATTCGCCGCGCGCGCACGCTGTGGTCGCCGAGAGGCTTTACGGATACGCCGACTACTTCGCGATAAACGTGAGCTCGCCCAACACGCCCGGCCTCCGGAAGCTACTTGAGAAAGAGCGGACCGCCAACATCGTCAAGGCTGTAATAAACGCCATGGAGGGGAAGGGCGGGCGAAAGCCGCTGTTTGTGAAGGTCGCGCCCGAGCTCGACTGGAAGGCGATTGACGATATCCTGGAAGTCGCGATTGACCACGGGGTGACGGGGATTATAGCGACGAACACGGCGGACGTGCCGGAGATGAAGGCGAAGTACGGCGAGAGGTGGAGGACGCAGCCGGGCGGGCTAAGCGGAGACGACCCGGATTACAGGCGAATGGCTACGGAGAAGATCGCCTACATATACAGGCACGCCGGGGACAGGCTCGACATCATCGGAGTCGGCGGGGTTAAGGACGCCGGGACGGCGCTCGAAAAGATAAAGGCCGGGGCGAAGGCGCTACAGATAGTGACGGCTCTCAGGGGAGAAGGCACGGCGGTTGCCGGGAAGATAAACAAGGGGCTCGTGGAGTACATGGAGAGGGAAGGGGCGAAGTCGATAGAGGAACTGGTCGGCGTCGATGCGGGGAAGTGAGGAGCAAACTTCAAAGTCTCAAAACTCACCTATACAGCACAGCGCCAGGCCGGGATAACTTTCACGCAATATGCCGGAGGGCTATAACGCACCGCTTTACTTTTATCAACCACGGCTTAAGCTGGGATTTCAACTATAAACAAAAAGGGAGCCGAAGCCCCCTTTCTGTAAATTAATAATTGTTTGTTGGTTCTAGACCCAGCAACACATCACGGGAGACATAACACCCCTGACCATGTTGATTCATAAGTCTTATTCTCAAAATCGATTTCTAAGTTTTGTACCATATGACCGGAAGCGCCATCGTATTTACCGAAGCTTCCTTCGGAAATCCATTGTACCAAGCTGGATCCCACCTTATCATCTTTATCAAGTACAGTTACAAGCTGGCCGGCAAGCTGGTCGCCATTACTGTCTGTTATCAGCATAATACCGGTCAGCTCGGTGAATTTTGTTGCTTCAACATCAAACGCTTCCCTGGTTATATAGATCGTGTCCTCTTCTCCATTCAAACTTCCAGATACCTGGCCGGAAAAGCACCCATCCTCAATTTGAGAATCGCAGCCGGCGTCGCCCGTCGTTTGAATGACACCGCTCGATGCGCCACTAATATTCTGACACCCCGCCGTGGGTTCTCCGATCACGTCGTTACCGTTATTATCACTACAGCCGCCTATCGCAAAAAAAGTCACTGTAAGAATGATGAATATACCGACTATAGAATTGAGTTCCCCTAATCTCCTAATCATCAGATAATTCCTCCTGTTAGATCGATTTTCGGTAATACCGGTCAATGCTCTTTCGTATATGCCATGTACCTCCCGCCTTCTGTTGATTCGGGGCTAATTGCGAACCAAACGAGTGTTCGATCCCGTTCTTCTGAAAGCTAAAATGTACAACCATCTATGGAAGCGCAGCGGTAGGCGCCATCGGAATGAGAAATAAAAAGATTGAGTGGCTTTATAATCTCATTCCCCTTCTCCTTCAATCTTCTTATATTAATTATACGTACTTCATAGTTAATTTAGATGATATAGGGAGTAATAATTATAACCATAACCAATATTGTCAATTCCGGATCAGGCCGGACCATACCGAAAAGCCCGGTTTTGTAAAGGATGAAAAAGGATTAGGCTTCTCTGAGTATCTAACAATTCCGGAGGGTTCTTGCGGTGCTTGAGGCGCTACACTTATAATCACGCGTGCGGTTAAAGCCGGGCGAAGGCGCTACAGATAGTGACGGCTCTCAGGGGAGAGGGCACGGCGGTCGCCGGGAAGATAAACAAGGGGCTCGTAGAGTTTATGGAAAGGGAAGGGATTAAGTCTATTGGGGAGATTGTGGGGGTGGAAGCGAGGGTTGAAGTCCTGTCATAACCCGCATTCAAAGGGGGCGCCCCAATACTGGGCCGATGACATCCCGATGGTTGTCCGCTGCTGACATAGTGAGCGGAGGGCGGGTCGGCATCTATGCTCAGTTCTATCAGCATATATCCTCAAACAATTATCCAAAGATATATCTCTCACAGTATTAATTCGAGGTATTTCCGAGCAGTACCGGATATGCATTCTTGCAATCGGCTCGGGGAGTCTGATTCCTCTCAGGCTTCGCATGGCTTCGCCCCGACAAGACTCGCTCAAAATCGTTGTTCGAAATGACAAAAACTCTTGATGGATTGCTGGCGGAAATGGATTCCCGATACGGGCATTGATACTAAAAAAGGTAGGTTGCGAGCGGTACTGGATGAACGTTTGCGCATTGAAGTTGCAGCGACCGATTCCTCGCTCACTCGAAATCGTTGGGAATGACAGAATGTGGGAGATTCCTCGCTCGCTCGAAATCGTAATTCAGGATGACGACAACGACAAACCCAAATCCCCCTGTATCCCCCTTTTCCTAAGGGGGATGAAAGTCGAAAGCAAAGCCGCGGCAGGTAAAAACGTTCGGAATGGCAATATACTATATATAATATATATACTTCAATGTAGGCTATCTGAATTTATTACGCCGAAACAAGAGCTCTCAAGTCCTGTAATGCGCGTTGATTTTGAGGTATTCGAACGTGATGTCGCTCGTTACGACGAAGGAGCTTTTCTTGCCCGATTTTAAATCGAGGGTTATCGAGAAGCTCGGGGTCTTCATGACTTCGAGAGCTTTGGCTTCGTCCATGACCTCTTTCGAGCTGCTTATGACCTTGTGATCGGCGAAGAAGAGGTCGAGCTTGTCCGGATTGAAATCCACGCCCGCACGCCCCGCCGCGGCGACTATCCTGCCCCAGTTCGGGTCTTCGCCGAAGAGGGCGCTCTTTACGAGAAGCGAGGTGCCTATTGTGCGCGCGACGGCCTCGGCGTCTTTCTCGGTCTTCGCACCCTTGACGATTATCTTCACAACCTTCGTCGCGCCTTCCCCGTCCTTTACTATCATGTGGGCGACCTCGGAAGACGCCTCGGTTACCGCGCCCAGGAGCTTCTGATAATCCTTCCCGCCGTCTACTGCCTTGTTGCCGAGCTTGCCGTTGGCGAGGAGGAGCACAGTGTCGTTCGTGGACGTGTCGCCGTCTACTATGATCTTGTTGAACGAGTTTCCGTTTGAGTCGGCGAGGAGCCTCGAAAGCGCCCTCTTGCCGACGTTTATGTCCGTCATGATGTAGGCGAGCATCGTAGCCATGTTCGGCATTATCATCCCGGCCCCTTTGCCTATGACGGCGACTGTGCCCTTGCTGCCGCCTATGGTGACGTCGACGGACGCGTATTTCGGAAACGCGTCTGTCGTCATGATGGCCTCGGCGACGTCAAGTATGCCGTCTTCCCTTAACTCGGAGACAAGCTGGGGCACCGCCTTCTTTATCTTATCCGTCGGAAGCGGGCCGCCTATGAGCCCCGTCGAGGACGGTATGACGAGGTCTTCCGTTATCCCGAGACCCTGGGCGAGGTCGCGCGACGTCTGGACCGCGGCCTTCATTCCGGCAGGGCCGGTGAACGCGTTCGCGATGCCGCTGTTGATGAGCACAGCCTGACAGTATCCGCCCTTTATCCTCTCCATTCCGAGGACGACGGGCGGGGCCTTCACCACGTTTGTCGTGAATAGGCCGGCCGCTTTCGCGGGGGTTTCCGAGAATAAAAGGGCGAGGTCCTTTTTGCCTCTCTTTTTGATTCCGCAGGATATACCGCTCCCCAGGAAACCGGGAATTTTTATCATACTGTCAGCTCCTCTATGAACTTCGACGAATTCAATTTTCTCTCTGTGTGGTATTCGGTGAATCTGAGAAACAGTTTTACGTATTTTACAACATTCTCAAGGTGAAGCTCCATCAAATCCCTTCGTCTGAGAAATTCTCTCGATATGAGGCCGCCGTTTTCGGCCCTGCTTCCGCAGGCTGTGCAGACTACGCCGCCCCTTCTTATACTGAAATGCGCCCTGTCGCCGGCGTCGTTTCCGCACTCGGCGCAGGTCTCGAGATTAGGCTCGTATCCGGAAAGGGCGAGGGTGCGGAGCTGAAACTCGAGCACGGCAGGGAGGGCGCTTTTGCCCTCGTCGAGCTCGGTGAATAGCCCCGTCAGCGCTTCGAACATCTCTTCGTTGGGGGCGTCCTTCGGGGTGAGGACGTCCACGATTTCGAGGGCGAGGCTCCCCCAGAGGAATAGCTCAATATCTTCCATGAGGCGGCGGAAGACCTTTACCGTTTCGGCGTCGTCCACGAGCCTTAGCCCGCCTGACTTTTCCTTGTATCTCGCACGGAAGAGTACGAACGGCTCTATCCTGCCGCCGAAGCGCTTCCCGCTCGTCCTGGCGTTCTTCGCGAACCCGCTTATCTTCCCCGACTCCCTGGTGAAAAGCGTGAGGACGTAGTCCCTTTCGCCGTAGGGGGTTTTTCTCAGGAGATAGGCCTCCTGCCCGTTCATCATATTGTTATTATTACCAAAAAACGGCCTGTTCGCGAGGGTTCGGGGAATGTATACTTTCGCCGGTCTGGTGAAAAGCGGGTTGGTATTTTATAATAAAGCCGAGTACCGGGTTTTCGATACGTCGGTTCATCATTGGGGGATGATGGAATACGACGGTCCGGAGTGAGTTATGAACGGAATAATAATACTCTTCGAGAGGCAGGTTATTTCTATACTGTCGGCGGTGTTGTTCGCCGTGATTTTGGTGCAGGCCTACGGTGTGCCTGCCCGCGCGGCCAACAATTACAGCAATGCGGAAAAGATATATCTCAAAAATGTGACGCCCATACTATATGAATATTCGCAGGTCGCCTCGCAGGTGAGCGCGAACGTTCTCCCGCTTCAGTCCGCGACGCCCGAGGAATGCTCTCGCGAGTTTTCGGGTTATTTCTCCATAATGAGCGCCCTCGGGAAGCAGCTCGGAACTATTACTCCGCCCGCAAGGTTCGAGTCGGTACATGCGGATTCGGCTTCGGCCATATCGGATTACGAGAGGGCGCTTAACCTGTACGGCGCCGCATGCACACAGGAAGACTTCGGTACGAAGGAAGAGCTCGTAAGCCGTGCCGGCGCAGACGTGAACCGCTCCGTTGCAAGGATAAACAAGGTTTATAAAAACATAGAGGACCTGGGGGCGGTCGCCGCTGCACCTGCCGCCCCGGCCCCCGGAAGCACGGCCCCGGAGAACCTCTCGGAGTCGGCTATCGGGACAGCGCCTTTAGAAGAGTCTGCCCAGATAGAGGAGCAGTACGTGGAAGAGGAAGTCCCGGCAGCTCCGCGGCGACCCCCGCGCCTAAGACGAGGGAGGAAGTCCTCGAAGAGCTTTCGGGGACAGCGGATACCGGCGCAGCGCCAAAGGCTGTGGAGATTGAAAGGCCCGCCCCGCCTGCCCCGGTCGTCGAAGCGCCAAAGCCAACGCCGCCCCCTGCCGTAAAAGCCCCCGCGCCGACGAAACCGGCCCCCGAGGCACCGGCGCCACCCGCAGCGGAGACTGCAAAAATAGAAACGCCGGCCGCCACGGCGCCTCCGGCACCAACCGCGGAACCCGAGCCTGTTGCAACCGAGGCCCCGCCCGCACCCGAAAAGCCGGAAGCAGTGAAGGACGAGCCCGTACCGTCACCAAAGGCAGCCGCAACACCGGCCCCGGCCCCGACCGAAGAAGCTCCCGCCGCCGGCCACTCGGTGAGTCCCGCGGAGCAGGCGGCCGTAGAGGAAGCCCTTCAGGCGGCCGAAGAAGTCGGACCGCCGCCGCCCGGGCCGGGGGACGTGACAGAGAAATCGATGGACACCGCCGCGCTCGCGCCGGAAGAGTTGAAAGAGGAAGCCCTTCCGGAGGACGAGATCAATACGTGGTGCAACGGCAGGTACGATACCGATTTCGAGCGTAAGTCCTGCGTCGAAATCCGAACCGAGGCGAAGGATAAGGCTGAGGCACTTGTTTCGTCTTTCAAGGACGGCACGCCTGAAAGGGATATAGTCGATAAATGCAGGTCGGACTGGAAAGAGGGCGTGACGTATAACTACGAGATGGTTGTGTCGTGTACACAGTTCTTCTGCAATCAGAAGGGACTCGAAGAGTGCACGAAGCTCTCGAAGTAAAACCGCACGGCTTGGCTATTCGGCACCTCGAAGAGTTCACAAGGACAGCCGCGACGGACTCCTTGGTCAGTTGAAAATCAGCATTGCAATGAAGAGGTAGAAGACGGAGCCGAAGATGTCGTTGAACATCGTCAGGAACGGCCCGGATGCCGCCGCCGGATCGAACTTCAGCTTGTGGAGCACCAGCGGCCCGGCGACCCCGATGAATGATGTCGCCATGGTGGCCGACAGCATCGCGATGAATACCGCTATCGCGATCTTGAAAACCTCGGGCTCGTTGTAGCTTATAAGCGCCCCTATGCCCGCCGCCATCAGGCCGCATATAAAGCCGAGCGTGACCCCGACCCTTACTTCAAGAAAGATAATCCTCAGTATCTGTTTTATATTGATGGTCCCCATGCCGAGGCTTCTTATTACGATGGTCGTCGTCTGGAGACCTACGTTGCCCCCGGTGGCCATGATCGCCGGCATGAACGCGGCCAGTATGGCCACCTTCTGGAGAGTCGGCTCGAACGCGTAGACGATGATGAACGCGATGAAGAGCTCGCCGACGAGGGTCATTAGAAGCCACGGGATTCTCAGCTTTATGCGCGTACGGGTAGGGGTGTAGATGGGATGGAGCGTGTCGCCGACACCGGCCATCTGCATTATGTCCTCGGACGCCTCTTCGGCGATAACGTCGAGGATGTCGTCTGCCGTGATCCTGCCGAGAAGAGCGCCGTCGTCGTCCACGACGGGGACGGACAGTATGTCGAACTTCTGGAATATCTTCGCGACGTCCTCCTGGTCCATGTAGGGGGTGACCGTCACTTCGAGCGGCTCCATGATGTCCGTTACCTTCGAGCCCGGGGTCGCCAGAATGAGTGTCTGGAGGGAGATGTCACCGAGGAGCCCGTCGCTTTCGTCCGTTACGAATATCTGATAAAAGTCCGGGATCTCGTCGGCTATGAGCCTTATCCAGTTTATGGCGTCGCGGACGGTGAAGTTGCTGCCGACCTTGACGAGCTCGGTCTGCATGATGCCGCCCGCGGAGTCTTCGGGGTATTTGAGGAGAGGCTCGACGTCGCGGAGGCCCTCGGGGTCCATCTTCGAGAGAACTGAAGTCGCCGTCTGCTCGGGGAGCTCGCCGATAAGGTCGGCGGCGTCGTCGGATTCCATCTCCTCGACTATCTCGGCGATCTTCTCGGCGTCGAGCTCGCCCAGTATCTCTTCCCTGTGCTCGGGGTCGAGCTCCAGTATGACTTCGGAGGCCGTTTCGGCGTCGAGCGCCTCCAAAATACGCTGGTAATCCTCGGGCGGGAACGCCGTCAGAATCCCGGCGATTTCGGCCGGATGGACGTCTGTCAGGACGTCCCTTATGTCCTGCAGGTTTCCTTCGAGGAGGTCGTTGGTTATTCTTTCGGCGAGCTCGGGACTTGGCATAATTTTCTCTGCCTCAGGGGATTACCGCCTTAGTGTATAGAAGGAACGTTAAAAGTAAAGTAGACTCTAGGCCCGAATCAGAAGCATGGCCCTCTTAACATGAATAGTATTAAAAATTACAGCAATTTCGTTAAATTCGAGCACACTCTGTTTTCGCTGCCGATGATCCTGGCCGGGACCTTTCTCGCATGGGGAGGGCTTCCGAATTTAAAGCTCCTCTTGCTCATAATACTCGCGGGGACGGGGGCGCGGACCGCCGCGCTGGCGATAAACAGGATACTCGACCGGAAGATAGACGCACTTAATCCCCGGACGAAGGACAGGGAGCTGCCGTCGGGGAAGCTGAGCCTGGCGAAGGCCTCCGCCGTAACTATCGCTGGGCTCGTTCTTTACTTCGCCGCGGCGTACAAGATATGCGACCTCGTCCTTTATCTGTCGCCGATACCGCTCGTCGTTTTCATCATATATCCGCTCATGAAGCGCTTTACGTGGCTCTGCCACTTCGGCGTCGGGCTCGGGCTCGCGCTGGCCCCTCTCGGGGGATGGGTGGCCGTAACGTGCTCGTTTCACAGCATTTATCCGGGCGTTTTGCTCGCATTGTTTACGCTTTTCTGGGTTTCTGGGTTCGACATCATATACGCGACGATGGACGAAGCGTTCGACAGGGAGCAGGGGATATATTCGATCGTGGCGCGCTTCGGAAGGGGGACGGCTCTTTATGTATCGAGCCTGCTGCACCAGGCGGCGTTCTTCTCCATCGCCTTTTTATACTTCCTTATGTTCAAGACCATAGTCGCCGGAATCATGGTCGCCATTATCGGAATACTCCTTTTCCTCGAACAGAGAAAGTCGGCTAACGTGGACCTCGCGTTCTTTAAAATCAACATACTGGTGGGATTTTCCGTTTTTCTTTTCGTCCTCGCCGGGATATACTTACCCTAGATTATGAGAACAATTGTAGGCATTACCGGCGCATCAGGCGTCGCATACGGGGTCGAGTTCCTAAGAAGATGCCCCGACGACAAGTTCCTTATTTCGAGCAAGTGGGGGAGACACGTTCTTAACGAGGAGCTCGGGCTCAAGATAGAAGAGCTCCGCCCGTGGGTTAAGGACATATACAGCGATTCGGACCTCGCGGCCCCTTTTTCGTCCGGGAGCAACCACTTCGATTCCCTCGTGGTCATCCCGTGCTCCGTATCCACGCTCGCCAAGATTGCGAACGGCATAGGCGATTCGCTCATTACCCGCATAGCGCAGGTGGCCCTGAAAGAGAGAAGGCGGCTCGTCATAGCGCTCAGGGAAACCCCGCTCAGCTCCATCGCGCTCGAAAACGCGCTCAAGCTGTCGCGCGAGGGGGCGATCATAATGCCGATAAGCCCGCCGCATTATCTTAAGGCCGAGACCGTCAGCGACCTCATCGAGGGGTACGTGGACAAGGTGCTGAATGTGGTAGGCGTCCCGACGGGCAACGGCTGGAAACAAGGGGAGCTCGACTAGGGCGCAGTTCCGCGGGTATTTTATCCGTTCCGCAGTATCGTTTCTCACCGGCATGTCAGGCTTTTCGCAGTGGATAATCAGGCTGTAACGGATTGGTGTCTAAAATGGCTAAAAAACAGTTTCTCGACCTCCAGGAATTTATAAACTACCTCGACGCAATCGGGGATTTGAAACGGGTGAAGGCCGAGGTCGATTCGGACCTCGAGGCTTCGGAAATCGCCGACAGGGTGATAAAGGAGAAGGGCCCG
This sequence comes from Thermodesulfobacteriota bacterium, assembly GCA_041390285.1. Classification (GTDB taxonomy): domain Bacteria; phylum Desulfobacterota_D; class UBA1144; order Nemesobacterales; family UBA2774; genus JADLGH01. Next base: position 202,853 of record JAWKQD010000001.1, read on the forward strand.
GCTCTAATCTTCGAAAACGTGAAGGGGGCATCGTTCCCGCTCGCCATGAATCTATTCGGCACCGAGGAGCGCGTGGAGCTTGCGCTCGGGCGAAAGCCGAGGGAGGTGGGGGAGGAACTGGTCGAACTCTTTCACAAGGTGAACCCGCCGTCGCTTAAGTCGTTCTTCTCGATACTTCCGAAGGCGTACAGCCTTCTTTCGATGCGGACGAAGGCCGTCAGCAGCGGCGCGGTGCAGGAGATAGAGGAGCAGCCCGACCTCCGAAAACTGCCGATCATAAAATGCTGGCCGCTCGACGGCGGGAAGTTCGTAACGCTCGGGCTCGTCCTGACGCAGGACCCCGTCACCAGCAAGCGGAACCTCGGCATATACAGGATGCAGGTTTACGACGAGAAGACGACGGGTATGCACTGGCACCCGCACAAGGGCGGGGCCGCGCACTACCACGAGGCGGGGAAGCTCGGGAGGGACCTCGAAGTCGCGGTCGTACTCGGCGGCGATCCGAAGATGATCTTCACCGCGATCGCGCCGCTTCCCGAAGGCATGGACGAGATAGCGTTCGCGAGCTTCCTAAGAGGGAAGCCGATACCGATGGTGAAGGGGAAGAGCGTGTCGATTCCAGTGCCGGCGAACGCGGAGTTCGTGATAGAGGGCGTCGTCCCGCAGAACGAGCTCAGGGTCGAAGGGCCGTTCGGCGACCATTTCGGGCATTATTCGATGGAGGCCGATTTCCCGGTCTTTCACGTGAACCGCATTACTCACAGGGCCAACGCTATATATCCTGCGACGATAGTGGGCAAGCCGCCGAAGGAGGACGTATTCCTCGGCATGGCGGCGGGGGATATGTTCTCGCCTCTTACGCGCATTATTCACCCGGAAGTGAAGGACATGTGGGCCTACCCGGAGGCGGGGTTCCATAACCTGCTCGTGGTATCGGTGGACGAGCGCTATCCCAAAAACGGCATAAAGGCGATGCTGTCTCTCTGGGGAACGGGGCAGCTACTTTTGACGAAGGTGATGATCACCGTTTCGAGCGACGTGGACCCGCGCGACTGGGACGCCGTCCTTACCGAGATAGGGCTTAACTACGAGCCGGAAGAGGATGTGCTCGTAATCCCGTGGGCCCGCTCGACACGCTCGATTTTACCAGCGGGAAGCTGAACGTGGGGAGCAAGATGGGCATAAACGCCGTGAGAAAACCGGCGGCGGGAAGGAAGCCCCGGAAGGTGCCGGATAAGGTGCCCGACCCGAGGGCGAAACATCCCGAGATCCTCGACTGGAGGCTTCTCAAGGGCGGCATATTAGCTGTAAAGATTGACAAGAAACCCAAAGAGATGTTAAAAAAGCTGTTTGAAACGCCCGGATACGAGGATGTGAGGATAATCGCCGCCGTCAGCCCGGACATAGACGTGCACGATAACACGGAGCTCATATGGGGTATTTTCACCCGGTTCGACCCGTATCTGGACCTCGTTTTCGAGAGGACGGAGCTCAAAGGCCCCGCGGTGGTTTACGGGGCCGCATGGGTATAGATGCAACTATAAAAGCTGGTATCCTGCTGTGATAGAAATGTCCGAGGACGTTAAAGAGGCGGTAAGCGAAAGATGGAAAGAATACTGGAAGACGTAGAAAAACTCTGTTTTGACAAGAACCTTCTCCCCATAATCGAAAAGGTGGCGAACGAGGAGCGGCTTAGCTTCGGCGACGGGCTTACCGTCATGGACAGCCTCGACCTTAATACCGTCGGGATGCTGGCCGATTACGTCAAGCGGAAGAGGGTGGGGGACAAGGTTTACTTCGTCGTGAACAGGCACGTCAACCCGTCGAACATTTGCGCCATTTCGTGCAGGTTCTGCGCGTTCGGCACGACCAAGAAATCGGCCAACGCGTACGAGATGAGCCACGAGCAGATTCTTTCGCTCCTTAACGACGACATAAGGGAAGTGCACATAGTCGGCGGGCTTCACCCCGACTGGAACTTCGATCACTACCTCGACATTATTAGACTGGTAAAGAACAACTACCCGAAGACTCACGTGAAGGCCTTCACCGCGGTGGAGATAGACTGGTTTACGGAGATAACCGGCAAGGGGCTCGAGTATGTTCTCGAAACCCTGAGAGAGGCCGGGGTCGATGCCTTACGGGCGGGGGCGCGGAGATTCTCCACCCTGATGTCAGGAAGAAGATATGCGCGCCGAAGACTATCGCCACAAGGTGGGAGGAGATTCACAAGCTCGCCCATTCGATGGGCATCCCGACGAACGCGACCATTCTTTACGGCCACATCGAAGAGCCGTTTCACATTGTCGATCACCTGGACAGGCTTAGAAACATAGAGGACGAATCGCCGGGGTTCTTCGCGTTCATTCCGGTGCTGTTCCAGCCCGAGAACACCGGGGCTCAAGAAGCAGGTGAAGTTCTTCCCGGCTTCTTACGACCTTAAGGTCCACGCCCTTGCGAGGCTATTTAGACAACTTCCCGCACATAAAATCCTACTGGATCACGCTCGGGGAGAAGATGGCGCAGGTCGCGCTCCATTACGGATGCTCGGACGCGGACGGCACCATCATGAAGGAAAAGATCATCCACGACGCGGGCGCGCCTTCGGAGCTCGGCCACACGCGCGATTTCATGATAAACATGATAAAGAACGCGGGCTTTATCCCCGTCGAGCGCGACGCACTTTACAACGAAGTGCAGGTCTATAACTAGGCGCTGAGCACAGGGCGGGGCCGCCGGACTGCGTTGCTTCGGCAATCGCCGGACATGCCTATCCAATAAAATTCCTCCGGATTATATAACGGGATATTTGCGCTCGAACAGCAGAGAGATACACGGCATTTTGTCGTACTCGGCACGGGCCTTCTTTACCCTCCATTCCCACCGTCAGAGACGAAATCCCGCATTCCAACAACTCGTAAAAACGCGCTTTATGTGTGCGATAGATTAAGGGCGCAAAATAGTGCTTGAAAACGAAACCGTTTTGGTGAATCCTTTGTAGATATCGCAGGGAGCAAGAAACGATGATAAAGATGAGAACGCTTTCCTTAACGGCATTACTCGCAATCCTAATAGCAGGCGGAATTTATTTCACGGGCGGTGAGCAGGCGGAATCGCAGCAGCCCCAGGAATTCTCCTACACTACATCCGAACTCGGACAAGACCTCTACTCCTTCTCGGATCTTTCGGCCGGACAGGTTATCGAGATCGCGCAGTCGAGCTGCGGGAGCGATACGTGTTCCGCCGACCAGTGTTGTTGTCTCAACACCGAGACTGGAGCGCAGTGCTGCAGGCCCAACACGAGCGGCAATTGCGTAGAGTCGTGCAAACGCGGAAGCCCCTGTTAACTACCGTTCCGCGTGACCGAACCATGGCATAGGCAGTTTTCAGTCGCAGTACAAGAGAGTTGTTATGTCTTTAGTTATGGCAATGCAGTTCGGGGACCGTATTTGTATCCTTTCGGATTCCATGATTTCCGGTTCAGCCTCGATAGACGACGAAGTAATTCCAGGCCAGCTTAAAACGGTCGTCCTCAATAAAGAGCTTGCCGTCTCGTATTCCGGACCCGCCGACAAGGCGGTCGGGAAGATCCGCGAGATAAGGCAGGACCTTGCCAAGAGGGTTTACTTCGAGGAGGTCCTGGAATCGCTCACCGAGTTCACGAAGAACGAGGGCGAGGACGTGGACTTCATTCTCTCTTCGCACATCTCCATTCCCAAGCTGTACAAGATAGCCGCGGGCGATATTCATTACGGCCTCGACATGTACTGGATAGGGAACGAGGGCGCGGTGTCCCGCGTCCTGGAAGAGGTGAAAAAGGTCGAGACTGTCACAGGAACCCTCCCGCGCGGGATGACGCCCGAAGAGAAGAAATTCAGAGAGGCGTTCAAGAAGGTCGTCAGCGGGCGCAGCGAGCCGCTGGCCGGAGGGCTCGTTTTCGACTGCATAGGCTCTGAAAGCGGGTACCACTACAACACCCAGGCCGGTGTCCACACCGGGGGCGGGATGTCGATAGGAATCTCCTTTGATTACTCGCCGGGGACGGGCTATGAGAAGCCCGGGAGCGAGATGAGCCTCGTCTCACTGAACGGGAGGAGCCTCCCTCTGGCGGGAGCCTACTTCGAGGAAAGCCACCTGGGCTACATATATTCACCGCTCGACCCGCATCTCGACAGGAACAGGCCGGGGAGCCCCGAGGCTGTGTATCCCGTGACGCTCAAGGGGTTCGTGAGCGAGGTCGAGAGGTGCGCCGCGAGGCTCGAGACCTACCTCGGGGGATAAGGCCGAAATTAACTTAGGCTGCATCGACCGCTCTACCGCCCATAGCCATGGTGTTGACTCTTTCCGGTTTTTATATGATAATGGGTGTAATTAAGCTAATTCTATAATACATTAAAACCAATAATGACAGGAGGATGCGATGGTGATTAAACATATTCCTGCCTTAATTCTTTTTAGTGTATCACTGTTAATTCCCGGCTTGGCTTATTCTCAAGAGGCGTGTGAGGTCGTACAGATTACAAACGGGGATCTGAGTTCGGGCGATCCTGCTGTGTGCGGTAACGGAAATGGAATCTTGTTTATCTCGCGCGCAGATCTATTGAATAACGGCCATCCCGATCAAGAGGATCTTTTTTTCGCCGATATAACGGACCCCTTCAATCCCGTATTCTACCAGTTAACTAACACGCCCCAGAACGAGCGGGGCCCATCCATTAGCGACGACTGCAGAGAGATAGGATTTAACTCGAACAGCGATCTGACAGGGGGTAATCCCGGCAATTTGGACCAGATGTTTTACGCCGATATAAGTAACCCCAACGTTCCGGTCTTTACGCAGCTGACCGGTGTAAGTCCCTCATCGGTAAGCGGTGCGGTATCGGGCAACGGGACGAAGGTTGCTATCTCGACCGCTGAAGATTTGACGGGAATGAACCCGGACGGGAGCCGCGAATATTTTATATTCGACTCGGATAATGCTGTGGTGCCTTTCGGGCAGTTGACGAATGATCCTACAAATAGCGGGAGCATAACGTCAAGCCCAATTATTGACGCAAACGGTTCGAGGGTTGTATTTACTTCAAGCCAGGATTTCGTGCCGCCCGGCACTAACCTGAACGGCGGGAGACAGCTTTTATTATCCCGGATTTCCTATGATTCGCCCAATCCGCCTAACTCCCAGCTCTTTCAATTAACGGACTTCCCGAGTAATGATTTTTTTGCGCAGGGACCCGCGATAACGCCGGACGGAAATAAGATTCTTTTCGCCACGAATGCCAACATAACCGGAGGGAACCCCGACGGAAACCAGGACCTCTTCCTGGTCGATGCGACTAACCCGGCATCGCCTGTCTTCAATCAGATAACGAGATCAACCGAGTTCACCTCATCGGGCGGCATTATCAACTCAAACGCAAGCTTAATATCGTTCATTACTGCGAATCCGCATTTTACCTTCGGCGGAGAGCAGATTCTGCTTGCAGACATAATTGACCCGATTCACCCTGAATTTACGATACTGACGAATTTCCCGGTCGGCTCGGACCTGGACGATCTTGCTTCTCCCAACCAGTTCACGTTTATCGCCTTCGAGAGCGACTCCGACTTGATACCGGGCGGCAATACCGACGAAAATAACGAAATATATATTCTCTTTCCGGACGATTGCGGTTTTCTAATCAGGAGAAATGCCATACCGACCCTATCCGAATGGGGCCTGATCGCAATGACGGCGGTATTGGGAATAATCGGTGTTCTGGCTGTACGGAGAAGAAACGCGGCAGCCTGACGGGTTCGGCAGGGGCCAAATTCAGACTGGCTTCGAAAGTTCGGAATTTGTCCGACGGGGTAGAGAAGTATGCCGCGAGGCTGCTTGAGAAGTACCTCGGGAGGCGGCTTTTAAATGCATGTGCAAGGGAATCTTCCTGGCTATTTATTAACCTTCCCTTAAAACCGGCTGAATTTTGAGTTAAAAATTCAAAATTGCCGAATCAGCCCTTGAAAAGCGGGAATTAGTGCTTATGCTATTTGTGATAAACGTTTAAGGCATGGGGTGAATTTTTTATGATCAATACTGAAAATCTAGACCATACGGGAACGAAGTTCTCGCGCAGCATATACCTCGGGCAGATCAAGAAAACCACTCTCGATAAGCCTGTAGACGACCTCAGTGAAAAAGAGCAGGAGCAGTATTCGAGCCTTTCCCGGCAGATGAGATGGGGCAAGGAGAATGGATACAACCTCGTGCTTACCCGTGACAGTGACGAGATCGACTGCTGGATGATAAGGGATACATCCATGGACGACCTCAACCCACTCTTCAAAAAGACAATTCTGGAAGTTTTCTGATACCGTAAACGAAAAAATCAAAGAAGTAGTTATCCGCCGCCGATAGCAGGCGGAGGGAATCGTATTGTGTTTTGGATGCGACGGCCCGGCGCGTAAATTCGTGCTTAATTAATTTTACTTTGCCGGGACGATTTGTTATTCTAGAATCAGAATTCAAGGGGGTTTGACGCTTGCGATGCCCGCTTGCGGAGTATTAAACATGGACGCATACGCTGAAATAATCGAGAATCTCAAGGCCAAGAAGATCGAGCTCGAAGACAGGCTCGGCAGAATAGAAAGCTCCCTTAGAAAGACCCACGACAGGGACTGGGACGAGCAGGCGCTGGAGCGCGAGGGCGAAGAGGTAGTCGAGGCCCTCGACGAGAGCATACGGACCGAGCTCGACCAGATTAACGTTGCGCTTTCTATGGTGGACAAAGGTGAGTACGGTGTCTGCGTCATGTGCGGCGACCCCATACCCATTGGCAGGCTCGAAGCCCTGCCGTACACAGACCGCTGCGTTGTCTGTGCCCAGGAATCCGAATAACCGACCCCGAGGTATAGCCCTCGCGGGATGATATCTCCGAACAGTTCGGACAACGGGCGAGGTCCGTTTAAAGCCCCGTAATGTTAAGCAGGAGTTAACTTTTTTGACTGCTACACGCTTTCGGTTTATAACCATGAGGGAGCGGCCGGCAGGGTTCTACCCCGCTCCGCCTGGAGGCTTAAAGATGGACATGACCGTCATAAACGCTGACGATGAGCTCACTCATGTAAAGCTGCGGGGGAGGGTGGACCTCGATACGATAGGCGACCTCGACCGCGAATTCACAAGGCAGACCGTCACACGGAGAAAGGACGTTATTGTCGATATGTCGGACGTCGATTACATGGCGTCTATCGGCCTCAGAATGCTTATCACGGCCGCCAAGGCACTCGACAAGTTCGGCGCCAGCATGGTCCTTTTAAACCCTCATCCCGATGTCGAGGACGTCCTCAGGACGGCCGGGTTCGACAAGGTGATGCCTATCGAGCACGACCTCGAGAGCGCCCGCGATGCTCTCAGGGCGCGGGCCTGAAAGGGCCGCAGAGGATATGGAAACCAAAGCACCAGAAACCGATAGCGCACAATCCAGCGCGCCTCGGGCGACGGTTCTCGTCGTAGCAGGCGACCCCGGGCTTAAACTTCTCGTAAGCCAGAAATTCAGAAGGGAGATAAGGGAGAACGAGCTCTCTTTCGTCTTTGCGGACGACGGCGCGTCGGCCTTGAGGACACTCGGCCGAAGCGACGTGGATGTGGTGGTAACGGACGTTCAGCTCCCCGGCACCGACGGGCTCACGCTCCTTTCCGACCTTAAGAAATACTTCCCGAATATACGATCCGTAATAATCTCGGCATATGGCGACATGCGCACCATCAGGCGCGCGCTGAATCTTGGCGCGTTCGACTTTTTGACGAAGCCCATAGACCTCGACGACCTCGGCGTGACCATACTGAAGACCGTGGAAGAGGCGCTGGCGCTGAAGCAGGCCGTCAGGGACAGGGAGCGGCTGGCCGCTATCAGGCAGGAGCTCGACGTCGCCCGGAGGATTCAGCTCTCGATGATTCCGAGGACGTTCCCGGCATTTCCGGGAAAGAGCGAGTTCGACATATACGGAGACATCAAGACGGCCCGGGACGTCGGCGGCGATTTCTACGATTTCAGCATCCTGGACGGCGACAAGCTCTATTTCGCAATCGGCGACGCTTCGGGGAAGGGGGTTCCGGCGGCGCTGTTCATGGCAGTTACGAGGACCATGATAAAGGCGGAGGCCGTGAAGGGGAACCCGCCGGACAGGTGCCTTGCCGAGGCCAACAGAATACTCTGCATGGAAAATGAATTTTCGATGTTCATAACCGCGTTCTGCGGCATATTGGATGTCGGGACGGGAGAGGTCGCGTATTCGAACGGCGGCCACAAGCTTCCGTTCCTCGTCCGCAGTGGGGCCGAGGTGGAAACCGTGCCGGGTACGGACGGGATCGCTCTCGGGGTTTTGGAAGGCGAGTCCCTTTATAATGTCGGAACGATGAAGCTAGGCCGCGGAGACACCATATTTCTTTACAGCGACGGCGTGACGGAGGCCGCGAACAGGCAGCTCGAATTATATACCGACAAGAGGCTCGAGATGGTATTGTCCGGGATCGGAGAAGGCCTTCCGAAAGACGCCATAAATGCCGTTCTCGTGGACGTCGAAACATTTTCGGAAGGCGTTCCGCAGGCGGACGATATGGCACTTCTCGCCATCAGATATAATTAACCGATGCCCTCCGAATTGAATATCCGGCTCAGGAACGATTTCAGCGAACTGGCCGGACTCAGAGAAAAGCTGAGAGAATTTTGTGAATCGTGGAAACTCCCGCAGAGCTCCGCGTTTGCGGTGTTGCTGTCTCTCGACGAGCTCGTGACGAATATAATCTCGTATGCATGGGAGGATGGGCTCGAACATTCAATCTCAATAAGCGCGAAGTGCGGAGGCGGCGTTATGGAGATAGAGGTCGAGGACGATGGGAGGCCGTTCAATCCTCTCGACTATGCGCCGCCGGATCTGTCATCCCCGATAGAAGAGCGCCACATCGGCGGGCTGGGCATACACCTTATACAGACATACATGGACGAGATAGCGTACAAAAGGGAAGGGGAGCGGAACCGTATTGTTATGAAGAAGAGGGTGTAGCCGCGGCTTCACGCGAGAGCACCGTTCCAGACGCAGAAACCGATTTGTAGAAACTATTCCAAATTTGCACTAATATTCTTCAAAAAATGAATCTCTGTGGTTGTAAAAAGTGTATGAACCTTTTAGTCTTGCGGTAACGTTCCAAACCAACTCGAGGAGGGGCTGAATCATGGCGAAGTCGCCGAAGACAAAATCGAAGGGTAAATCGCGCGCCAAGGCGCCCGCGCTTAATTTCACGTACGATCTGGAAGGGCAGAAACCCGCGGTCTGGAAAGCGGGAAATTCGAAGGAGGTTTCCGTGAGGGAGCTTCCGATATCGAAGGGCGTCGCAGGGGTTTCGATGCGGCTCAAGCCGGGCGGCATCAGGGAGCTTCACTGGCACGCCATAGCGGCGGAGTGGGGCTTTTTCATAACGGGGAAGGGGCGCGTTACGGTAGTCAACCCGGCGGGCGAGTGGGACACGCAGGAGTACGGGCCCGGGGATATATTCTTCGTCCCCCAGGGATACGCACATTACATAGAAAATATCGGCGCGGACGAATGTCATTTTCTGCTCGCGTTCAATAACGGCGCTTTTAACGAGTTCAGCACGTTCAGCATCACCGAATGGATAGCGCAGACGCCGAGAGACGTTCTCATAAAGAACTTCGGCCTGCCCGCGGACGTCTTCGAGAAGTTTCCGAAGAAAGAGGTATACATGGCGCTCGGCACGCCGCCCGGGAGGAGATCTTCGCAGAGCGGGATAAACTCGTCACGCCGGCCCGGAGCCACAAGTTCCGCCTGAGGGGCTCAGGAGGGAGGGTGTATTCCGGGGGCACGTGAAAATGGCGACCATAGACAACTTCCCGGCATCGGACGTGATGGCGGGGGCGCTTATGACGCTCAAGCCCGGCGCCCTGAGGGAGATGCACTGGCATCCTAACTCAAACGAGTGGGGATACGTCTTAAGCGGCACGGTAAGTATCACGCTGTTCGCCGCGGACGCGGGATCGACCACGCAGAAGGTAAAAGCGGGCGGGGTCTTCTATATACCGATGGGCTGCGGGCATTATCTGGAGAACGTCGGGAAAGATGAGGTGGAGATGCTGCTCGTGTTCGATAACGGCGTTTACGAGGAAATCAGCATTTCAGAGTGGATAGCGGATACCCCTGTGGACGTCGCGGCCACTGTGTTCGGCGTCCCCGAGAAGACCATTAAAGAATTCCCGGAAAGCGAGGTATTCATATCGGGCGGGAAGGGCTGACGCCGAAAACCCGGGGCAACTGCCGGCCCCCAAAAGCCGCCGCATCAGGGACGGCTTATTTCGTACCAGATGTTTTTCTGGTAGCCCTGCGAGTCTACTTCGGAGAGCTGCTTTCCGGCGACGGGAGTCGTGCCGTCGCATTTCCAGTCGTAGACGGTCGAATGGCCGGTTACGTACATGGGGATGAAATCGGAGCCCGCGTTTTCCTTACAGTACTCGTTCATGCCTTCGGTCGGCTCCTTACCGACGTCGGCCTTCGATTCGCAGGGGAGGTTGGCCCCGACGTTACACGCATAGACCTTGCCGTCCATGCATCTCCAGTAGGTTCCCTTCATGAAAATATCGAGCGGAGTGGAGTCCGGGGAGCCGAATGCCTTCTTAAGCCCCCTGGCTACAGACTCTGGCACACCGGGCCCTGTGTAATCAGCGCCCGGGGAGTCTACGGTGCCCACGGCCTCGCAATAGGCGAACGGGTTTTCGAAGGTTTTGCCGGCCTCGGAGGATTTGTCTTCGGCTGTGCACGAGACGGCAGCCAATACGAGAACAGAGGGAACGATAAGCATAAAGATCGGGAATTTTTTCATTTCGATATCCTCCGGGCGCAGCCGCTCTAACGTTTTTTAACAGGAGCCGGAACGCATAGAAAATTATATAGCATGGATGATTTTAATAATACCGCATTTTAGAGACCGGAAGGCTGTGGTTGCAGCCGTCGGAACTTAGTGTAATTTAGTTATATATCTGAAGGCTCTTCATGATTAGCTCGATTCCTCTCAGCTGGTACAGAAACCGGAAAACCTCGATAACGCTAAGGAGCGTTCCGCTCCCGCTCTCGAATGTGGATTGGATCTACACAGGGGGTGTGCCGCTTGAAAGCTCGTTCGAAGAGATATACGACGAGCTGGTCTCGAAGTTCAGAAGCGGGTTCCTCATAAGGGGATGCTCCCCCGAGATAGCGGATTACCTCGAACAGAGCGGGTGCGAGGCTGTAGTTTCGGGCTCGGAGGCGGTGGTCCGCATAGAAGGCTGGAGGCCAGGGGCGTCGCTGCGCGAGCTTTCGCGGCGCGGCCTCAAGCTGGGAAGGGTGGAGGAGATCGCATATTCACCGGAGAATATGAAGAGGCTCGAAGCGCTGAGGGGCCGCACTCCTACGGCGGGAAGCCGCTGCTTAAATATCTCTTCCGGACGGGTTACGACGAGGACATGAGGTGCTTCGTTCATTCGGGCGGGGACGGACGGTGGCTAGGGGCCGTGACTGTCTCGAAGACCGGGCCCGACGCGGCGCACGTCGAGACGATGCTGAGGTCGGCGCAGTCTCCCGTCGGCGTGATGGAGTCGCTTTTCGTACACGTCATAGGCGCGCTCGGCGAGGGCGGTTACAGGGAGCTCAGCCTTGGGGAGGTTCCGTTCGTGCGCTCGGAAGGGGCCGCCGATATGCCGTCACTCAAGGAGAGGTTCCTTTTCGGCTCGGGGCATTTTTTGAAGTTCGCCTACGACTACAAGAGCCTTTCAGGTTTAAGGATAAGTTCAATCCTGCCTGGAGGCCGGTATACATGTGCGGGGACAGCTCCGTTTCGTTCCGGGCGCTCGCGGACATGTTTATAAAAACCGGATACTGCAGCCTTTCGGGCTCGGAGCTGGTGTCGGGTTTTAAGAGCCTTGCATTAATTCCTTTCAAAAGCCGTTCCTGAATTCTCACTGAGATATATCCTCTTTCTTAATTAACAAAATCCATTGACACGGCATCATTTTCGGCGCTATTTTTAGGAATCCAATCCCCATTCTCGAAAAGGAAAAGTGTATGAAGATGAAGCCGGCCGGTATATGGTTGTGTTTATTGTGCCTGTTCTCTCTCGTAGTGTTGTCCTGCGATGACGATAACAACCGGAGCGCCGACAATCCGCTTCCTCCGGACCCGAATGAATGGGCTTGCGAAAGCCCTCCTCCTCCGCAGGCCGACATAGACGCGCTTTGCGCGTCGGCTTCGGGCTTCGGCCTGCCCGCTCCGGATTATTTAAGGAGCCCGGTTCCGATAGATCTACTCGACGATAAGAATATATACGACTTAGATATGCGCGATTTCCTCCGCGTGAGGGGGTACGTAAACGAGCTCGGCTGGCTGGGCGATCTCACCTGGCGTATTACAGGACCTTACGTCGGCCCGATCGGAAACGGTCAATCGTACGGTGTGCACCCTGCCGTGAAGATCTACTATTCCCCGGAAATGATGGAATGGCTCTGCGGCGGACGGCAGGGCGAGGTGCCGGACGGCTCGATAATCGTAAAGGAGATGCACTCCATAAACGACGAGCTAGAGATTACGATTGATTCCGAGGGATGCATGGTGATAAACGCCGACGTCCTTCCCACATCGTGGACGGTTATGGTAAAGCAAAACGGCGCGTCGCACGACGGCTGGTACTGGGCTAACTATACGGAGGCTGCGGACCCCCAGGAGTACTTTTGGCAGTCGGGGAATCCGCCGATATTCGACCGCTCCGCTGTAACGAATATAGAGTTCTTCGGGGGGATGACCGTGCCCGTCGAGCCTAACCCGCTCTGGTACCCGACGGGATATCTATTCGAGAGCAAAACCAAATTACCGGACATAGTCCCCGCGTTCAGCAGCTACGGGAATAGCTGTATTAATTGTCACGCTTCCGCAGAGGCGGAATCGACGTTCATATCGCTCGATAATCTCCTTACCCCCGGGCTCAGGTATAAGCACTACGACAGCGCGCAGGTCGAAAACCCGCATGACGATTCGCCGCACGTTCCGGGAAAGTTTATAGCGGTTAACGCGTACACCGCGCCGAGAGCGGACGGAGAGGTCGATAGCTACGTCTCCCCGTTTTCGACGGCGCTTAAAGTGCCGAACCCCGACTTCATCGAATTTTACAATCAGCTGGCGGAGATCAGCTTCAGCGAAGTCTGGGACCTCCGTTTGCCGGCAGAGACGTACGACCATGTACTGCCGGGGCCGGGAGCGGCCGACGGTTTCATAACGTCGGACCAGTGCATTGCGTGTCACGATGCGACTATCTCGAACTCGTCCTTACCCAACATGATTTTCCAGGAGTCGGGACCGGACGGGACGGAGAATATCAACCTTTCGCCGTACGGCGAATGGAAGGCGTCGCCCATGGGCCTTGCGGGGAGGGACCCCGTTTTCTTCTCGCAGCTGGAGAGCGAGACGAATCATCTCCCCGAACTAACTGAGTGCATTGAAAACACATGCCTTCACTGTCACGGGGTAATGGGACAGCGTCAGCTCGCAACCGATACCGAAGGGGAGTTCGACGACAGGTGCAAGGACCTTTTCGTTATCCCCCCGCCGGAGGAAGTGCCTTTCGGAAGGCCGTTCAGGCTGGATATGGTCAAGCAGTGGCCGAATTCTGAAGACAATACTTTCCAGAAATACGCGGGCCTTGCGAGGGACGGCATTTCCTGCACGGTCTGTCATCGTATTTCCGATACGGACCTTGGGGACGAGTCGTCGTTTACTGGGAATTTCGTCACCGGGCCTCCGGATGAGGTGTACGGCCCGTACGAGGATTCGACGATAATCCCGCTGCCCATGGAGAACGCGATAGGGGTCACGCCCAGGTTCTCGGCCCATTTCAAGAGCAGGGACGCGGCGAGCTCGGACCTGTGCGGAACCTGCCATAACATACTGCTCCCGGTTATAAGCAACGAGGGAGAGGTGCTCGGCGCGAGCTACGAGCAGTCGACCCATCTGGAATGGATCAACAGCGATTTCGCCCCGGGAAGAGAGAATTTCAAGTCGTGCGCGGACTGCCATATGCAGACGAGTTACAAGGGGCACGAGCTGGCGTTCGACATAGCCAATATCGAATCGGACCAGTTCGCGCCGACGACTTTCAGGCTCCCCGATGAGGACATAACGCTCACGAGGCGCTTTGACTATGCGCGCCATTCGCTCCACGGCCTCAATATTTTCCTCAATGAAATGTTCCAGCAGTTCCCGGTCATTCTGGGATACAGGCAGATTGACTACATGACCGGCACGCTCACGGTTCCTTCGCTCGTTACCGGGAGCAATTCCATGATAGACATGGCCGCGAACGAGACGGCCGAAGTAAACGTGCAGTCGTTCGGAGCCGCCCCGGACGGGAAGCTCCGGGCCGTCGTCGAAATCTCGAACCTCACCGGCCACTACCTTCCGTCGGGAGTCGGATTCAGACGCATGTTTATAGAGGTGCTGGTAAGGGACGCCGCGGGCGATATACTGTGGGCGTCGGGCCGGACGAACGAGATAGGGGCGCTCCTCGTAGGCAGGACAGACGAGATCCTCCCCAGCGAAGACCCGGCGGAAAATCCGGGCGCACCGCAGTATCAGCCGCATTACCAGATTATTACTGCCGAAGACGAGGTGCAGATTTACCAGGAGGTGTTCGAGGATTCGGACGGCGTCGTAACCACCAGTTTCTTAAGGCGCGTGGACGAGGTGAAGGACAATCGTATAAGGCCGCTTGGATACGACCCCGCGTTTTTCCTTGCCCCTTCGTTCTCGCCGTACGTGCAAGAGCTGGCCGAGCTTCACGGTGAAGTGAAGTTCGACCCTCACTATTTCGACCCCGCTCTTACGGGTTCGGACGTCATCGAATATTTGGTAAGTCTAGACGAGGAAACCCTCGCAAGGGTGCACGACGTAAGCGTGACACTCTACTACCAGTCCATACCGCCGCCGTATCTGGCCGAGAGGTTCAGGGACGCATCGGTAGGGCCGGCGGAGAGCGACGAGATAAGGCGCCTTCAGTACATTACGAGTCACTTGAACGTAAACGACACGGTGGACGAGAACGGGCGGCCGGTAATCAAGGACTGGAAATTCTTTATCACCGCCGACACCAGAACGCTCGAACAGTAGACGAGGCCGTCATTCCGGAGGGGATAAAGGGCCAAGCCCGGGTGAGGCGCCGTTTGTGCGTCCGCCGGGACCCGCCGACATCGCATCGCTTAAGAAAGGTTTCTTCTCGGCTCCGGGCATATCCGAGGTTCGCCAATGACTAAATCATCGGCCCCTTGGCGGGTTTCGTTAATTCTGCTATTGCAGCAGGAGATGAAGATTGTGTATTATGTGTTTTACATTCAGCCATCCAGCCAATCCAATTAACGGAGTAAGAAATGGACATGATCGCTTTGTGTAGGCGGATCACTGCATTATTTTTACTTCTGCTAATAGCAGCCGGACACGGATATACAGCGAGCGCCCAGAACGGGCAGAGCACCTCACCGGCCGAGCTGATTTTCATTCTCGACGCCTCGGGTTCCATGTGGGGGCAGATAGAGGGCGAAAACAAGATTACGATCGCCAAAAAAGTCCTCGTCGATCTTATCGGGGAGCTCCCCGATGAGACTAACGTGGGACTCATAGCCTACGGCCACAGGGACAAGGGCGACTGCGAGGACATCGAGACGGTTGTGCCTCCGGGGCCTGTGGACAAAACACTTCTGACCGAAAAAATCGAAGCGATAAACCCCAAGGGCAAGACGCCGATAACGGGTTCGGTAACCCGGGCGTTCGATATCCTGCGTTCCAAAGAAAGCTCCGCAACGGTCATTCTCCTGAGCGACGGTCTTGAGACCTGCGGCGGGGACCCCTGCAAGACCGTCAGGGAGGCAAAGGAGTCGGGGATAAACTTCGTCATGCACGTGGTAGGGTTCGACGTGTCGAAAGAGGATGTCTCGCAGCTCGAATGCGCGGCGCAGGCTGGCGGCGGGCTGTATATGAGCGCAGGGAATGCGGGAGAGCTCTCGGACGCGCTGGATACTGCCGTCGAGCTCCCGGTGGATTCTCCCGCGGGCAGGCTGTCGGTAAAAGTAACGGCCGATGGAAAGCTGAGGGACAGCACTGTAAACGTTATCGACGCCGGATCAAGCGAGTTAGCGGCCGGCGGCAGGACCTATGAATCCGAAGAGACAAATCCAAGGATAATGCCGCTTTCGGACGGCACTTATGATATAGAAATCATACAACTGGGAATAGACGGGGCGAAGAAACAGGTCATTCAGGGCGTCGTAATCGAGAATGGAGGATTAATTGAGAAAGCGGTCGATTTCAGCTTCGGGGAACTATCGGTGAAGGTAACCAGAAACGGCTCCTTGTCGGACGCGACCGTGTCTGTATACGAGGCCGGGACCAGGAACTCGGTGGCAGGAGGGAGAACCTATACAGGGCCCGACTCTAACCCGAAGAAAATCAGCATCGGCCCCGGCGTGTATGACGTAAGTATTGGGTCGGTCGAAATGACGGATAAGCCAATCCGCGTACTCGAAAATCTCGAGATTAACGCCGGAGAAACGACCGAGAGAACGGTCGAGTTTTCGAGCGGCGTACTGAGCGTGGGAGCAGTTACTGAAAATGGCCTGGTGGACGCAACCGTCAATGTAAAAGAGGCAAAGACCGGGGAAGCCGTAGCCGGGGGACGCACGTATGCAAAACCCGAATCGAACCCAAAGCAATTCGTGCTTTCTCCAGGAGCTTATATTGTTACGGTTAATGCCTTAAAACTTGAGGAGAAGCCGTCCATGAGCTTTGAGATCGAGGTGAAAGAGGGCGAGACGGCGAAGATCGAGGCCAGCTTTGCTAAATAAATATGCCTTTGGATATAACATGAAAATTAAAATTATCTTCCTGATATCGGTTCTGATTATGGTTTCCTGCAGCGGCGGTAATTCCGATTCCCCCGGAGAGGACCTTAAAGCATATTGCATAAGGGAATGTGTGCTTGAAACGGCCGACGCCGAGATATGCGACACGCGGTGCGGATGCGCGGTGGATAAACTGGCGGCCTCGACGTCCGCCGAGGGCCTTCGTGAGATAGAGAGGGCTGTCACTCAATCGAATGATCCTGACCCCGGGGGCGGGGGAAAATTGTTCAAGGAAGCGTTCGAGTCCTGCGCTCAGGTGATTGAGTAAACATATACGAGACAATTATTATCCGGATGCCTGGTTAATAAAGGCTTGGCGAGGATATATGGTGGGTGGGAAGAGGGTTTCCACGCCAAGCCTATCTGGTTTCATTTCAACTATAGCAAGTTGCACGCTGTATTTCAAGTGTTACTTTAAAATATTTCATATGTCGGCAAGAAAGCGCCAACGGTTAGGTGGCCAGACGTAAGTGGCTGCAATTGTATAATTCTGTAAAGAGAAAAAAGCCCGGATATGAAAAATTTAAAACGTATTTTGAACTTCTTGGTAATTGGCTAAAGGCAAATGTATAGCTCGAACTGATAGTTAAGGCAAAGCTGCAGGCATTATGGCAAAGCGCCCTTCTCCAAGAATTTAAATGAATCGCTTATTATTCCCTCCATTCAAATGGGAACCTTTTTGTCACGGGGGTGATAATGGCATATTGGTGTATAATAATGAGGCAGAGCGGATCGAATCCGCCGATCAATTATGTTCCAGCTCATTTTCATTGCCTACGTTGTTTTCGTAATAGCCGCGAGTTTAATTCCTGAAGCGGGCACAAGCATCGTGGTATATCAGGACAAAATTGCACATCTGACAGCTTATTTCGTCATGGGTGTCCTCGCATGGACTGCGGTTACGACCATGAAGAGGAAGCTCTATCTTCTCTTGTCCTCCGTCCTTATCGGGGTTGTGCTGGAGTTCGTTCAGGAATTCGTCCCAGGCAGGTCAATGGACATCGCGGATGCCGCGGCAAATACGGCCGGTGTCGTTCTGGCCTATCTCGTGTGCAGGTTTTGCGCCGAATATGTTGGCTGGGGTACGTTCGCGCCCGGGGTAAGGGGAAATCCCCGTCCGGAGGGACCGAATGAATATAAAGCTTTGCGGCGCTGCCAGGACTGTAACGGGAAGCTGCCACCTGCTGACATTGGACGACGGGTTCCGGATACTTCTCGACTGCGGGCTCTACCAGGGGCGGGACGACGAGCTGGTGGACTTTAACCGTACCTGGCTCTTCGATCCGTCGGACATAGACTCGATGGTGCTGTCCCACGCGCATATAGACCACAGCGGGCGCATACCCGGCTGGTCAAGGACGGCTACAGTGGGAGATCCTTACGACGAGCGCGACGAGGGACCTTCGGCAGTAATGCTGCTCGACAGCGCGAAGATACAGGAAAAGGACGCGAACTATATCAAGAAGAAAAACAGGAAAAGGGAGCGGGGCCGCCGCCGTATCAAGGGGCCCGCGGTAGAGCCGCTCTATACCGACAAGGACGTGTTCGAATCGCTCCAGAGCTTTGTCGGAGTGAGCTATAACGTGTGGCACGAGATCAGAAAGGGCGTGTCCGTTCAGCTGAGGGACTGCGGCCATATATTCGGGAGCGCCAGCATCACGCTCAGAATTGACCGGGACGGAAAGCCGCCGCTGAAGATCGGCTTCAGCGGCGACATAGGGAGACCGAACAGGCCCATATTGAAGGACCCAGTGCCCATGGAGGACCTCGATTACCTCATTACAGAGAGCACGTACGGCGGAGTGAAGCACAGCCAGCTCCCGCAGGACGAGGATGAGCTACTCCGCATAATCAACGAGTGCATCGAGAAGAGGGGGAAGCTTGTCATCCCGGCGTTTAGCGTCGGAAGGACGCAGGAGATAGTCCACACGCTGGACAAGCTCGAAAACGAGGGGCGGCTGCCGGAGATACCTGTCTTCGTAGACAGCCCGATGGCAATAAACGCGACGGAGGTTTTCAGGCTCCATCCGGAGTGCTTCGACGAGGGGATAGCGGAGTATGTGCTGAACGACCCCGACCCGTTCGGCTTCAACAAGCTGAAGTACGTACGTACGACTGAGGAGTCGAAGAAGCTGAACGGGCTTACAGGGCCGGCCATTATCATCAGCGGCTCGGGCATGCTCACCGGGGGTAGGGTGCTCCACCACCTGGTGAATACCGTAGAGCACGAGCGGAACACGATCCTCATCGTCGGCTTCTGCGCCCCCGATACGCTCGGTGACAAGATAAGGCGGCGCGAAAACAAGCTCTGGATATTCGGGAAGGAAAGGACGCTCAGGGCGCACGTAGAGATCATGGATTCCTTCAGCGCCCACGGCGACGAAGACGAGATGCTGGGCTATCTTTCGGGGCTCGACAGGGAGAAGCTGAAGAAGGTGTTCCTCGTACACGGGGAGTACGACAGGCAGGAGAAGTTCAAATCCGCTCTCGAAAGGGAAGGGATGAAGGACGTTGTAATTCCCGAGCTGGGAAGCACTGTCGAGATAGAGGTTTAGGAAGGACTATCCTACACCGGCGTCGTTCGACCGCCGGTTTCACGCGCCGCCGTTTATTATGGCTATGCACTCATCGGGAAGCTTCGGCCTTGTACCGCCGCCCGAGCTTTTTGGGATTTTATCTTTCCGCTGGACGTAAACCACGAAGCGAGATCGCTCCCGCATCCGGTGTCGTGTGTGTTAATCGGCTCCTGAGGCACGCAAGAGGCGTTGCCCGCGGGGCATTTGAGCCGTACGTGAAAATGCCCGTCGTGCCCGTACCACGGGCGGAGCTTGGCGAGCCACAGCTCGCCGGGGTATTCCGAGCAGAGCTTTCTCTTTACGAACGGGTTCACGAATATCCTGTCTACGTCGGCGTAGGAAGCGGCCGTCTTCACGATCTTGCCTATCCTTTCGTCCCACTTGAAATCGTCCACGCCCGTCCGCTGATCGTTAAGCACCGACTGCGGGAATATGTTCTCACGCTCCTGGCCGGTGAGGCTCCTTTGAAGGGCTATCGGGTGCTGCCAGTAGAGGATGTCGGCGTCGAGCCCAGTTTGCTGGCTGCTGTGCTCGTCGAGCATCGGGCCACCCGTTTGCTGGGCCACGTCGCCTATGAGAATGATCCCGTTTGCGTTTTCGTTTACGCGCTTTCCGAGGTCCACGATGAATTCTATTGTCTCGGGGTTTGCAAAGTACCTGCCCCGGTGGGCTCTTATGACCTGGAACCCTTCGCCCTCCATCGGAATTGCGGCGGAGTTCCTTATGCATCCTGCGGTGTATGCGCCGATGGATTGTGTCGCAGACGCGGAAGATGCGGCGCGGGACCAGTCCGGCGCGGCGGTAAGGGCGAGCGCCCCGCCGAGCAGCATAAGAAGCGAAAGTGTAATGAACCTTGGGAAAATCATCGTATAGGAAGCCGTCTTTTACGAAGAAATTATACACCAACGGGAGAGTTCTTGAAGGGGAGTGGGCAACAACGAGACTATTTTTTAATAATAATCAACTAGATGGTTGACAAATATCTCGCTGCGTTCTATACTCAACTGCATGGTTGAATATGATAACGCAAATCTGGATAATGTCCTTCACGCGCTGTCGAACTCGACGCGCAGAAATATAGTCCTTCAGCTAACGAAAAAGGACCTTACGGTGAATGAGCTGGCAGAGAAATACGACATGTCTCTTCAGGCCGTGTCAAAGCACATTCAGGTCCTGGTTAAATCGGGGCTCGTCGTAAAACAGAAGACCGGCCGGGAGCGGCTATGCAGGGTGAGTTATGGGCCCCTCGAATCGGTCTCGGACATGCTGGACGAGTACAGGCGGTTCTGGGAGACTCGCATGGATTCTCTCGAAAAATATTTTGAAAATCAGAAAACAGGGGGTGATATCGATGAGTGAAGCAGTTGTGGTTGTCAAAAGGGTTATAAAAGCGGATCCGAGTCTGGTGTTCGAGGCGTTTACGAAGCCCGAGATCATGAGCAAATGGTTTTACGGAATGGAGAACGGGACGTCGGAGGTGTCGAATACGCTGGAGGTCGGCGGCGGGTTCAGTATCAACATGCGCTCGCCCGACGGGAAGGAATACATGCACACGGGCGAGTACAGGGAGATACAGCCGAACGAGAGACTCGTTTTCACGTGGAACTCGGATTACGCGGTGGATACTGTCGTTACCGTCAGCTTCCGCCCCGTAACGGACGGGACAGAGGTGACGATAGAGCACGAATTCCTCGAGATTTCCGAGAGGGAACCCCACAGGAGGGGCTGGACGCTCTGCCTCACGAACCTCGAAGGATATTTCGAGGGGTAGGGGTTTTCAGGAAGTCGCAAATTCAATCAAGGGGGTTTGTAATGAGATATTCTGCATATGTATTTTCGGTTATCGCATTCGTGGTCGTTTTGACGGTCGCGGCGGGGGTATCAGGCGCGGGCGAGGGGCACGACGTGCCTCCCATAGCGGGATCGAAGGAGCTTCAGAAGTTAAAGTCGCTCGAAGGGGAGTGGCATGGGATGGTGGTAGAGGACGGCAAGGAGATGCCCGTCACTGTCGTATACGAGACGTCGTCTAATGGAAGCGTCGTAGTCGAAACGCTGGCTCCGGGAACGCCCCACGAGATGGTATCGGTGTATTACGACGATGGCGGCAAGCTCTCGATGACGCATTACTGTGCGGTCGGTAACCAGCCTCATCTTACGCTGGACGAGTCGGGAGACGGCGGCATGGACCTCGTATTCGCGGGGGGCAGCAATATCGATCCGGCGAAGGACGGGTACATGCACGGGGTGAGCTTCGAGTTCGACGGAAGCGGCAAGATCGTACAGAGCTGGACGTATTTTCAGG
Organism: Thermodesulfobacteriota bacterium; assembly: GCA_041390285.1. Lineage (GTDB taxonomy): Bacteria > Desulfobacterota_D > UBA1144 > Nemesobacterales > UBA2774 > JADLGH01. The sequence continues at coordinate 224,692 of JAWKQD010000001.1, forward strand.
GCGGGAAGGAAGCCGGGACTACGTCGTTTACGTTGACGCGAGCCGGGCAGTGATCGCCTGAACGAAGCTGCGGCGGCTTTCTTGAATGCGGGCTGCATACTGCCCGGTACTTGAATCGAAACTAATAGTAATGAAGACGGCCATGGACGCGTGACTGACGCCATGGCCGTTTTTTATACTTATTACTTCCCGTTATTCTTGAACCCCGAAATGGACTATAATTGAGTCAATAAATCCCGGAGAGGTGGAGATGAAAAGTGTTCTTTCGATATTGTTATTAGCGGTGTTTGCGCTGTTCGTGTCCGGTGGATGCGACAGCGGGTCCGGCGAAGCGGCACCGGACAATCCCGTAACGAGGGTGGACAACCCCGGAACCCTGACCGCGATCGAATGGTCTGTGGTGGCGACGCCAGTGTATCCGGTGACCGGGTCCGACGGCCTCGTGCACCTGGCATATGAAATAAAATTCGCGAACGTGACTGGTTCGGCCACTACTGTCAACATAGACTCTGTCGAGGTCGTGGACCCCGAAAACGACAACAGCGTTATATCCACCGTAAAGAATATCGCCCTCGACGGGACGGATATAACATACAAGCTCAGAAACTTCGACGTGCCGATCACATTCGGCGCGGCTAACTACTCGGACACACTAGGCCCGGGACAGCTTCGGCGTGATGTACATGACCGTCACCTTCGAAAACGAGGAGGAAGTTCCGCGATTCCTCGGCCACAGGGTTACGATGTCACTCCCGGACTTCCCGGACAGGGGCACCGTCACGGCAACAGGCGGATATACGGAGGTGAGCCTCGACAGGGCTGTCGTGCTGAGCCCGCCGCTCAAGGGCGACCGATGGCTCGATGCGGACGGCTGCTGCGAAACGATAGGACTTCACCGCTTCGTCATAAATCCAATAGACGGGAAGCTCAGGCTTTCGGAGCGCTACGCGATAGACTTCGTTCAGCTCGACGAGAACGGGAGGCTCTTTACCGGCGACCAGTCGGTGCTGGCCAACTGGCACTATTACGGAGCGGATATCTATTCCGCCGCGGAGGGCAAAGTGGTCGGGGTTTTAGACGGACTTCCGGACCAGCCCCCGGGCCAGCTCCCACCGGACGCGACGATAGTAACCGCGGGCGGCAATCACGTCGTCGTAGATATAGGGGGAGGCAGGTACGCATTTTACGCGCACATGATCCCGGGGAGCATAACCGTGAAGGAAGGGGACTTCGTCAAAAGGGGGCAGCACATAGGAAACCTCGGAAACTCGGGGAACACCGACGGGCCGCACCTTCACTTCCACGTGATGGACAGCCCGGCTCCGCTGAACTCGAACGGGCTGCCTTACGTCTTCGATTCGTGGGCGTATCAGGGGAAGGTCGTAGGCGGGAGCCTCGAAGAAACCAACGATAATCTCATGGCCGGAAATCCCGCCGAAGTCGATATCAAGGGGAACGGCGGTATGAGGAAGGAAGAGCTTCCGTTTACGAACGATATAATAGGGTTCGAGTAGGCCGCGGGGCGGGAAAACGTCACGTTAAAAATATTTTTTGACACCAGGTTTGCGCTGGTATTTACTAACCTAGTTATAAAATACAGGAATTAAACGGGGCCTATATGAGAAGATTGCCGTTCCTGCTGTTAGCTGCGTTTGCATGTTTTTTTTCGGCCGGCTGCGACGATTCCAATAACAACACAAAACCGCTGCCGGAAGCGATACTCGAGGTCATGAATAAGCCGTTGTACGCGGATGCGACCTGGAGCCTTAAGGTCGTGGACCTCGAATCCGGCGAGAATATTTACGACCTCAATTCCGATATACTGGCCTTTACGGGATCCGTACGAAAGACATATTCCGTGGGCATGGCCCTTAACGAGCTCGGCGCGGACCACAGGTTCAGGACCCCGGTTTACGCCCGGGGGGAGCTGAGCGACGAGGGAGTTCTCACGGGCGACCTTATACTGGTAGCGGACGGGGACCTCACGATGGGTGGCAGGAATACGCCGGAGGGCACGGTCGCCTATACGAGCTTTGACCACACGGAGGCGAATTCGCTAGGGAGCGCGATACTCACCGAGCCAGACCCGCTCCAGGGGATAGACGAGCTCGCCGCGCAGGTGGCGGCCTCGGGCATCACCGAAGTGAACGGCGAGGTGGTAGTGGACGACAGGCTCTTTGACCTCTTCAGGGTGCCCAACGGAAACGTGCTCATCACCCCGATGATAATCAACGACAATCTGGTTGACGTGACGATAATACCGACCGAACCCGGGCAGCCGGCGGCAGTGGACTGGCGGCCGAAGTCGGCCGCGTTCGACGTGGAAGCGAACGTTACGACGGGCCCGGCGGGCGGAGAGCTCGACCTGACCTTTACTGGCGGGGAAGTTCCCGGCTGCATCGGAACCCCCGGCTGCAAAGGGACCGTAACAGGGCAGATCCCTGCCGACTACAAACCGGCCCTGCCCGGCATACCGACGCTCGTACGGACGTTCAGCATACAGGACCCGTCGTCCTACGCGCGTATTCTACTGATAGAAGCGCTCGAGAGGGCGGGGGTTACCGTTACGGCCGATACGGTCGCGCCGAACCAGCCCGACAAGCTCCCGCCGCAGGGTTCGTATGCCGACGACACGAAGGTGGCGGAGTTCGTTTCGCTCCCGTATTCGCAATACACGAGGCTGATTCTCAAAGTCAGCCATAACCTCGGGGCGAATCTGAGCCTTATGCTCTTCGGGCTCACGCAGGGCGCAAGGACCATCGACACGGCGCTTGCCGCCGAGAGGAGACCCTGATCAACGACTTCGGCATAAAGGGCTCGGAGTTCGATTTTCCGACCAACGGCAGCGGGAGCCCGGACAGCCAGGCTGCCCCGGACGCTACCGTGAAGCTGCTTCGGGAAATGAGCCGGAGGGACGTGTTCCCGGCTTACTTCGATTCATTCCCGATACTGGGCGTGGACGGCTCGCTCGAGCCTGTCGGGGTGGATCCTCCGAATCCCATAATAGAACCGGCCATTGGAAAGGTATACGCAAAAACGGGAACGACGGTTCTGGGAACGTTTTTCAAGGCGCAGGTCTTCGCGGGATACATCGACGCCAAGAGCGGACGGCGCCTCGTTTACGCGCTATACGTGAACGACATCGGCACCCTTCAGGACATAAGCGAAGCGCTCGAAGTGTTCAACGACGAGGGCGAGATATCGGCGATAATTTACGACCTCAATTAACATCAGAAATACGGAGACCGTTTATGCGCAATTTGCCACTTATAGCTTTCGCAATTCTCGCGTTCACCCTGGTTCTGTCATGCGATAAGAACAAAAACAACTCGCTCGACCCCGCGATCGAAGCCGAGCTGAGGGAAATAGTAAGCAGCTACAGAGAGGAATTCGGAATCCCCGGGATACTCGCAGGCGTATGGATCCCCGGGCAGGGGAGCCTCGTCATCGAGGACGGCGTCTCGGACATCGAGACGGACGCGCCGATAAAGAAGGATGAACACGTAAGAATAGGGAGCGTCACGAAATCGTTCACCGTTACGGTGATTCTTCAGCTGGTGGGGGAGGGGCTGATAAGCCTGGACGACCCGGTAGGGGATTACCTCCCCGGGGTCGAGAACGCGGAGGCCACCATAGCCGAGCTCGCCGACATGAGGAGCGGCATATTCAATTATACGGAGGATGCCGATTTCGTAACGGAATTCGTGGAAAGCGATTTCCTGCGCGTGTGGACGGACCAGGAGCTTGTAGACTATGCGGACGCCAACGTGCCTTACTTCCCTCCCGGCGGGGGCTGGCATTATTCCAACACCAACACCGTCATCCTGGGCATGATAGCCGAGCAGGTGACGGGCCGCACCATCGGGGAAGAGATATCGGACAGGATAATCGCGCCACTCGGGCTCGGGGGTACGTCGTATCCGACCACGCCGGACATGCCGCTGCCGTTCGCGCACGGCTACGGATTCGAGCCGCCCGAGGACATAAGCTTCTCGGACCCCTCGTCATCCGCGGGCTCTGGCGCCATGATATCGAGGCTCGAAGACCTCAAAAAGTGGGGCGTGGCTCTCGGGAGCGGGACTCTTCTTACGAGCGAGCTTCAGGCCGTACGTATCAACAGCCTTTCGCCCATCGTGTACGATCCATGCGACGACGATGACCCGGACAGGCCGAAGAGGAGCTGCCCGGAATACGACGAGTACGGGCTTGGTATAGGAGAGCTCAGCGGCTGGATAGGACACACGGGGGAATACGTAGGTTATACGAACCTCGTGATGTACGAGCCTGAAAGCGGCTCGGTCGTCGTCATAATCGCGAACAGGTTCGGCGTCGGCGCGCACGTTCCGACCGCGATATTCAGGGAGTTCGCCGACATATTGAACCCGGAGATCAAGGAATAGACAGCGCGGCCGGGGAACGGCACACTGCCGGGTTTCTTTTTGCCGTCCGCCTTCCGGATTGTTTATATACACTGTTTTCTTTCGTTATACTATCATGTCCGTACCGGATGCCCCGTACGGATTTGTTCACATGACCCGGCCGCATCGCGGCCCCCTTCAGAATCCTGAAACAAGGAGCGGTCTCAATTGGAGTATACGATAGAATATGTCCTCCTCGGCGCATCCGTGCTCTTCCTGCTCAGCATTTTTGCGAGCAAGGCCGCGTCCTTTCTGAGGGTGCCGGCGCTTCTGATATTCATACTGGTAGGGATACTCGCGGGATCGGAGGGGCCGGGCGGTATTTACTTTGACGACGCGTGGTTGGCACAGTTCCTAGGCGTTCTCGCGCTGGCGTTCATAATCTTCTCGGGCGGCCTCCATTCGAGCTGGAGCCAGATCGCACCGGTCTTAAAGAGCGGCATCACGCTTTCCACGCTGGGCGTATTTCTGACGGCGGTGCTGCTGGGGCTATTCGCCCATTTCTTCCTCGGATTTTCGATACTGGTGGGGTTTCTTCTGGGAGCGATCGTTTCATCGACGGACGCCGCCGCCGTGTTCTCGATACTCGGGGCCGACGGCTCGAGGCTTAAGGGCAGGCTGAAGGAGCTTCTCGAATTCGAGTCGGCGAGTAACGACCCGATGGCGATAATCCTGACCATAAGCTTCATACACCTGATCACGAATCCGGGTTCTTCTGTATGGGGAATGGTGTTCCTTCTCGTAAAGCAGATGTCCCTCGGGACGCTGCTGGGGTTTGCGATGGGGAAGGTCATCATTTTCATCGTCAACCGTTTGAGGCTCGGTTACGAGGGGCTTTATCCAGTGTTGATGCTGGCTCTTATCGTGTTCACGTACGGGCTTACGGCGTCGATAGGCGGGTCGGGCTTCCTGGCGGTTTATATAGCGGGGTTTATGGTCGGGGGGAGCGAGTTCGTAAACAAGAAAAGCATCATGCGTTTTATAGACGGGATTGCATGGCTTTTTCAGATCATCATGTTCGTCGTTTTGGGGCTACTGGTATTTCCGTCGCAGCTTTTTTCCGTCGCATTGTCGGGGCTTGCGGTCGCGCTCTTCCTGATGTTTGTCGCCCGCCCCGTGGGCATATTCATCTCGCTCATCCCGACAAAGTTCGACATGAGGGAAAAGACATTCATATCGTGGGTCGGCCTCAGGGGGGCTGTGCCAATTATACTGGCGACTTTCCCGCTGCTCGCGGGAATACCAGAGGCGCACATGCTGTTTAACCTGGTGTTCTTTGTCGTTATAACGTCAGTTCTTTTTCAGGGGCCGACGCTTCCTTTCGTTGCAAGGTGGCTAGGGGTAAATGTGCCGGGGGCGGAGAAGCGCGAGCGGAGCGCGACTTCGAGTTCCCTACGACGAGCACACGGAGAGGGTGGAGCCCACTATCCCCCCCGATCGACCGCCGTCGGCCAGCAGGTCATCGAGCTCGGGCTTCCAGAGAGCGCGCTTTTGATGTTGATTCGAAGAGGCGACACGACGTTCGTCCCGGAGAGGGGCGACGGTTATCGAGCCCAAGGACAGGATACTGGTATTCGCCGAGCAGAAGGATATGCTGGAGGTGAGGTCTATATTCTGTGTCTGGGGGCCGCTCGCCGGAAACGGCTGAAGAATGAGGCCGGGGAATTCTTTGCCTTCTGCGTTTCGAGTTAACCCTGCGTGAAAGAGCCGCCCGCCAGATTGTAATTGCGGAAATATGGGATTATCTGGCATAAGCCGCAATCCGGCGGAGCCGTAAAACCGCTTGGCAGGGCTCGGCTTCAGTCATCTACTTTCGGAGGTTGGATATGAACGGTACATCTGTTGCGCAGATATTAAAGGCTCCCCGGGGCTGGCTTCTCACCCTCGGGATCATTACGTGATAATGGGTTTCTTCATCATCGGCAGGCCCGGCGCGGCGACCCTGGCGATCGAGCTGTTTATCGGGGTCGTCCTTATCATCGGCGGGTCTTATTTCTGTCGGCGGGTCTTTCTTCGTTGGGATTGAAGAGATTCCTGTTCATATTCCTGAGCGGCATTCTGTACATAATCGTGGGCGGCCTGTTAAAACCCGATAGCGGGCGCGCTCACGCTGACCCTCCCTTGGCGGCGTTCCTCCTCGTCGAAGGTTTCTTCAAGATAATCCATGCGGTTTCAGCTAAGGCCGCTTGCGAACTGGGTATGGCTTTTGGTGAGCGGCGGCCTCGGTGATACTCGGCATATGATATGGTGGTACCCCGAAACGAGCGCCTTTATCCTCGGACTTCTCGTGGGCCTGGCATTCTCATGAACGGCATATCGATGGTGATGGTAGCTTTCGCCCTTAAGGGGAAGTAGCCGGGCGCGGCTCTCCAGTCAGTGAGCGGAGACGGTTCTGTCACGGGCCCATTCCCTGAGAAGCGCGATTCTCTCCGACATGGTTTCCGAGAGCGGGCGGGTCGCCGAAATTTCGTTCTAGAAGTATGTCGGTCGAGAGCTCCTCTTTTCAGAGAATGCGCTATAGAGCCCGGAGACTATGACCTGCTCGATTTTCGGAACCGCTGAAGCCGCCGGACGAATCCGGACAATTTGTCGAGGTCGAAGAGGGCGGGGTCCTTCCCGCGCTTTTCGAGGTGTATCGAGAATATCGTCTTTCTCGTCCCGGCGTCCGGAAGGTCTACGAAGAAAATTTCGTCGAATCTCCCTTTCCTCATGAATTCGGGCGGCAGGGCTTTTACGTCGTTCGCCGTGGCTACTATGAATACGTCGCCCTTTCTTTCCTGGAGCCAGGAGAGAAACGTCCCGAAGATCCTCGTCGAAAGCCCTCCGTCTGCCGCGCCGGCGTCGGAAGAAAAGGCCTTTTCTATCTCGTCGATCCAGAGGACGACGGGGGACATTTTTTCGGCCGTTTTCATCGCGCGGCTGAAGTTCTTCTCGCTCTCGCCGATGTATTTGTTGTAGAGGCTCGACGGGTCCATCCTCAAAAGCGGGAGGCCCCACTCCATGGCGACTGCCTTGGCGCAGAGGCTCTTCCCGCAGCCCGGCACACCGAGGAGGAGTATCCCCTTGGGAAAGTGAGGCCGAATTCGCGGGCCTTTTCGGGGTTGGTGACTATCTCCTTCCTCTTGGAGAGCCACGATTTGAGCGCAGCGAGGTCGGCAATGCCGGACATGTTTTCCTCGGCGGGGTAGTATTCGAGGACGCCCTCCCTTTCGACTATGACCTTCTTTGCCTCGGCGGCTTTCCTTACGTCGTCGGGAGAGAGCTCCCCGTCCTCGACGATGAGCTTCGGATTATCTTTTCGGCCTCGGTGAGCGTGAGGCCGGTGAGGTTGTTAAGAAGCCTGTTCGTATCTTCCCCGGATATGTTTATGCTGACGGTTCATTCTGGGAAAGCATGTCCCGTGTGACCCTACCGAGGAGTTCTTTGTATTCGTCCTCCCGGGAGCGGGGAGTCTGAATATTGGCGGAGGAAGCTTCTGGAGGCTTTCGGGGATGTCGCACGAATTGCCGGATATGACCACCGCCCGTCGTTGTTGTAGCGCCCGGAGGCGTTCTTCAATAACTCGGCGGCGGTTTTATCGTCCTTAAGTCCATCGAGCCCGGAGAAATGGTAGAGGGCGGGGAATCCGGACGCTTCAACATGCATGAGGGCCTTGGCCGGATCGGCTGAGCCGTATACCGCGCCCTTCGATTCGACGTCCCCGCGCATGAGGCCTTTGGTCCTCGTCCAGAAGAAATAGGGAACCCCCAGACGGGCCGCGAGCAGGCGCAGGACCGTCTCGGCGCGCTCCTCTTCGTCGGCTTCGAGGAATATGAGGCTGTAGCGTGAGCGTATAAGCAGCTCGGCTTTTGAGCGATATCCGGAGCGGGTTTCATGTGCGATTGTTATCCGGTTTCCCGGCGTCCTCCGCGCCGTCCGGATTTTGCAATGATATGGCCCGGCGGTTTTTCCTTTCAAGTGGACAGGGAATAAACCGCGGCCTCTCCTCGGAAGATGCTATAGAAAAAACCGATACGGCTCTACTTTGAGAAGGCCGTTTCGATTGCGCGAGACTAAAGCTGTATAAAGCACATTTTCGGTCTGATTTTGCCGCTGATATCGGTATACTTTCTACTTCTTACGGCAATCTCTCCCCAAAGGAAATGATCTCCGGAAATGGAATATGCCATGAAGAATTCGCGTCTCTTGTTACCCGTGCTGCTCGTCGTTCTCGCCCTCGCACTTTATTTCAGGGGGGCGCTGTCGGAAGGCTATCATTACCTCACAAGTGCGCTCGTGAAAGGGGGATCGGTTGAAGGCGGCGTCGCCGCCTCGCGCGGGAGAAGTGGGCCGAGGTCGGCCTCGCGCAGTTTGCGTCGGGGCTCGATTCTCCCGTCGACCTCACGCACGCCGGAGACGGCTCGGGGCGTATATTCGTCGTCGAAAAACCGGGAAGAATAAAAATCGTCAGGGACGGGAAGGTAGAGGCGGGAAGCTTCCTCGACATAGAACAGAAGGTCCGTTCGAGCGGGGTACGAGCAGGGACTTCTGGGCCACTTTCATCCGAAGTTTTCCGAGAACGGGAGATTCTTCGTCAACTATACGGACCTTGACGGCGACACGGTGGTTTCCGAATTCGGCCTTACGGACAACCGGACCGGGCCGATCCCGGAAGCGAGAGGGTGCTGATCAAGATAGATCAGCCCGCCACGAACCATAACGGCGGGGCAGGTGAAGTTGCCAGACGGATACCCGTACATCGGCATGGGGGACGGCGGCTCGGCGGGTGACCCGGAGGGGAACGCGCAGAACCTGGACGCACTCCTCGGCAAGATGCTCCGCCTGGACGTGGGCGGCGAGAAGCCTTACGCCATACCTGCGGATAATCCGTTTAAGTACAGGGACGGCGCGCGTCCCGAGATCTGGGCGTACGGCCTCAGAAACCCGTGGCGATTCTCGTTCGATTCCGAAACGGGGGATATGTACATCGGGGACGGTAGGTCAGAACTCCTCTGGGAGGAGATAGATTTCCAGCCGCACAAGGGAGGAATGGGGGGAGAACTACGGCTGGGATTATACGGAGGGCTCTCACGAGTTCGAGATGCCCTCGCGGGTACGATACGAGCGGAATCACTTTCCCGGTATTCGAGTACGGGAGGGATGACGGGTGCTCCGTGACAGGCGGGTACGTATACAGGGGGGAGGAGTTTCCCGCGCTCGCCGGCACGTATCTCTTCGCCGATTTCTGCACCGGGAAGCTGTGGGGGCTCAGGAAGAAGGGACGGCGGGGACTGGGAATGGTCGATGCTGAGAAGGATACGGACATTCAGCCGAGCAGCTTCGGCGAGGGGCCCGACGGCGGCGTTTATATACTGGACTTTCCAAAGGGCAGGGTCTTCAAGATAACTGCCGAAAAATAACGGGTGTTCTTTCTCTGCCCCGGGCTACAGCTTCTTCTTCGCTATATCGCGGGAGGACGTATTTGGAATCTTCCCGTAGACGTTTTCGGGAGCTCCATAAAGACAACCGCCTTCGGGCATTTGAAATGTGCGAGCCTCTCGCGGCAGAAGCTTATTATGTCCTTTTCGCTCGTTTCGGGGGCGTCCGATTTGAGCGTGACGCGAAGGCGCAGGGCGTCTCGCCCCACGACTCGTCGGGTTTTGCGGACCACGGCGGCTTCGAGTATGTCAGGGTGCTGGTAGAGTACAGACTCCACTTCGAGCGTCGCGATATTTTCGGCCGCCCGAGATGGATGATATCTTTCGAGCGGTCCTTTATTTCGATGTGTATCCGTCTGGAATGGGTGACGCCGAGATCTGCCTTGTGTGGAACCATCCGCCCCATTGTGGGCAGTCTTCCGTTGCGCCGGGATTTTGAGGTAGCCCTTCATGACGATGTTGCCCCCGGAAAAAGACCTCGCCTATGGTCTCGCCGTCCCAGGGGAGTGGATGCACGGGTTTCGGGGTCGCCGACCATGAGTCCCTCCTGGAGGGTGTAGCGCAACCCTGGGGGCCTTCATCGCCGAGCGTGCGTCGGAGGAGGTCCCATTGTCGTGCCATCTGCATACGGCCGCCGGGCCGTAGGTTTCGGTGAGGCCGTAGACGTGTTACGCGGAAGCCCATTTTTCTCAATACGTTCGAGGACGGCGGCGGCGGCGCCGCCGCGGCTGTGAGGAAATTCACCTGATGGATCGATACCTTCCCTTCAATTCCTTCGACGAATTTATTATCATGTTCATGAACGACGGGAGCGCCGCAAGAGGTGCGTCGCGCCGTGTTTTTTTATGCCTTCGAATATGTGCGCCGAGTCGATCCCTCCTCATGCAGACGGACGTGCCGGATATGGCGGCGAGGACCACGGGAAGCACCAGCCGTTACAGTGGAACATCGGGAGCGTCCAGAGGTATACCGGTTTTCCGGTCATGCCCCAGTTGACGAGGTTGCCGACGGCGTTCAGGTACGCGCCCCCTGTGGTGGTAGACGACGCCTTTCGGATTGCCTGTCGTGCCGGAAGTATAGCGAGCCGATATGGCGTCCCATTCGTCGCTTGGGCCTCGCCACTCGAAACGACGGGTCGCCAGACGCGAGGAAATCTTCGTATTCGGCTTCGCCGAGCCTCTCGCCGCCGGGGCCGAACGGGTCGTCGATGTCTATGACTACGGGCTTTTTGCCTAGCATGGCGAGCGCCCTTCTTACGATGGGGGCGAACTCGGTGTCCGTGATGAAGCGCCTTTGCCTCCCCGTGGCCGAGGAGAAAGGCTATCGTCTCGGCGTCCTGCCTGATGTTGAGCGAGTTCAGCACCGCTCCGGTCATCGGCACACCGAAGTGCGCCTCGTAGTGCGCGGGGATGTTGGGGGCCATGAAGGCCACGGTGTCGCCTTTTCCGATCCCGATGCGCGAGAGCGCGGAGGCGAGCCTGACGCCTTTCGTAGGTTTCGTGCCACGTGTACCGGGCATCGCCGTGGATCACGGAAACCGCTGGGGGAACACCATGGCGGCAGATCTCTCGATGAACGTGAGCGGCGAGAGCGGTCGTAGTTCGCGGGATTTTCTCGAGCCCAATGTCGTATTTTCTGCCGTCGGAGTCTGTCATGTCGAGTCCTTTTCTCTTGGATAGGTATATCTTACAGTAATCGGGGGCGTCTTCGCTATTGATTTCTTAAGCCCCGCCCTCTAACCTTTCACTATGGCTAAAAAGTTTGCAGGTGACGACGGGGAGCAGTCGCTTTTCAAGCCTGCCGGAATCTTCGCCGCTCGCCGAAAGGATGCGCCCGAAAAACGTCGAAGAGTCTGCCGGGCAGGGGCATCCTCGTAGGGGAGGCGGGTCATACGAGGATGCTGGAAAGGCACAGCATACGCTCGATGATCCTGTGGGGCCGCCGGGCTCGGGATTAAGACTACGCTCCGCGTCTTTGGCGACGAAACTGAACGCCGACTTTGTCCAGATAAACGCCATATCGTCCGGTGTGAAGGGATCTTAGAGAGATCATAGACGTTCGGCCGAAAAATCGCGGAACATCGGCAGGCGGACGGTGCTGTTCATAGACGAGATACACCGTTTTAACAAGTCGCAGCAGGCGGCGCTACCTTCAAAAGCGTCGGAGAACGGGACGCTCGTACTTATCGGGCGACGACGGAGAACCCGTCGTTCGAGGTGTATATCGCCGCCCGCGCTCGAGCCGTATACGTCCTCGAATCCTCACGCGGGAGGACCTGAAAACCTCCTCGACCGCGCGCTCGGAGAGGACGATAATAAAGGACGCTGGTCACGCCCGAGGGGGGAAGAGCTCGTTACGCAGAGCGGGCGGGACGCGCGCGTCATGCTGAATACGCTGGAAGTAGCGTACGACATAAGCGGACTTTGGGGAAGACGGCGCCGAGATCACGCGGGACGTCGTTCGGGAGGCGTATCAGACACATCACTACAGATACGACAGGGCGGGGGAGAGCATTACAACACGATATCGGCGCTCATAAAGAGCGTCAGGGGAAGCGATCCCGACGCGGCCGTTTATTATCTCGCGCGCATGCTCGAAGCGGGGAGGACCCGAAATTCATCGCGAGGAGGCTTATCGTCCTCGCCTTCGGAGGACATAGGAAAACGCCGGGAGCCGTATGCACTAACGCTTGCGACGGCGGCGTTCACGGCGGTGGATTACGTCGGCATGCCGGAGGGCGAGCCTGATACTCGCACAGGCGGCGACGTACCTCGAGCTGCCCGAAGAGTAATGGGCCTCGTACAAGGCGATTCAGAGCGCTTTTTCGGAGGTGAGGAGAAAGCCCGGGGTGGCGATACCGATGCACCTTAGAAACGCGCCAACGCAGCTAATGAAGGATATTGGGTACGGTAAGATACAAATATTCGCACGATGCGCCGGACCACTTCATCGATCAGAATTTCCTCCCGGACGAGCTGAAAGACGCCGTATTTTACGAGCCTACGGACATCGGGGCGAGGCCGCACTCCGGAAATACCTGACAGTAAGTGGAAGAAGCGCCGGGGAAGGAGTAAGGACTGACGGCCGGATTATTTCTTTCTTGAGCTCTACCTTGTAGGAATCCGGGTCTTCTATGAAGGCTATTACAGTGGTGCCGTGCTCATGGGCCCGGGCGGGCGGGGACTACCTTGCCTCCGCCGGCGGCGATCTTCGCACGCGGCGTATATGTTCGACCGCGAAGGCTATGTGGCGGTATCCGGCACCGAGGTCGTAGCTGTCGGTGTCCAGTGTGAGTAAGCTCCGAGTATTTCGGGCTGGTCTTCCGTGCCGAGGAAGGCGAGGGTGAACTTGCCTCCCGGATAGTCGTTTTTACGGCTGAGCTTGAGCCTCCCATGACCTCGGTGTAGAATTTTATTGACTTATCGAGGTCACCGACCCTTACAGTGTAGAAAACGCATGATTGAACCTCCCATTTTAAAACTTACGCCGTTTAATTCAGAAGGTAGCACACGGGTCAAAGCCGCGCGTCTGGCGGCCTCAGTCGTCCAGCGGAAAGATCGTCTCGTTGGCGGCGAGTATCTTCGCCTCCATCGAAGCCAGCAAGGAGCGTTCCTTCGAGGTTCTTGATTTCGCACGACATCGCCACAAGCCCGCCGTTCAGCTTGGCTTGGCGTCGAGCCGTCGATCGTCCATTCCATCGGAGATGGTGTCACCTATGAAGACGGGTGCCGGAATTTGATCGAAGCCTCACGGTCGATATATCGTTGTAAAGTATTTACTGTATACGCCGACCGCCAGGCTGAAGGTGGAGGGCGCCGTGGACTATCCGCTTCCCGAAACGGGCCTTTCCATTGCGGGCGCGTTCGTATGAAGGGCGTTGTAGTCGTTAAAGAGCCCGGCCGCTTTTACGACGTGGGCTTCCGTGACGGTGATTCTCCGGAGAACTTGGTCCCCCTTTTCAGCTCCAGTTGAACGCTTTTCCTATTCTCGGCATGTCAGACTCCTTCTCAATCAATATCTATTACATGTAGCATATACTATATATATTTTATGGATTACATATGACGCTCTATCTTAATTGCCTTACCCTAATGTTATTTCATCTTTATGTATTCTATATCCCGCCCATCGGGCTGCCGTGGGCTATCCGCGTTACCTTCCAGCCCGAGCGGCTTTATGAGCCTGGCGAGGTAGAGGGCAGTGGCCTGCCCTCGACGCTCGGATTGGTGGCGAGGAGGACTTCCTTTATGGCGCTTGTCCTGGACTCGCGAGAGCTCCTTTATCTTGAGGGTTCCGGCCTATGCCCCGGGATCGGCGATATGAGGCCGTGGAGAACGTGGCGCGCCCCTGGAACTCGCCGCTTCGCTCGATTGCTATCGCGTCGAGGGGCCTCGACGACGCGCATATTGAGGCCGCATCCCGTCCGGCGCTCACGCATATAGCGCATGGGGACTCGGAGGAGAAGCTGAAGCACTCTTCACACAGGACGACCTTCGTCCGTGTGTCTATTATGGCCTTTACGAGGTTGTCGGCGTTCTCTCTCGGGTATCTGAATATGTGAAACGCGAGCCTGGTCGCGTTTTTCTCGCCGATTCCGGGCAGTTTCGAGAGCTCTCCGATGAGCCTAGCTATGGATTCGGGAATACCGGTCGAAGACATATGTTATATGAGGCCCGGGGGAAGCCCGAGGCCGCCGGCAAGCTTGGCTACCTCTTCCTTCATGACGTCCTGACCGCGGTTAAGGGCTTCGTTCACTGCCGCGGTGACGAGGTCCTGGAGCATCTCGATGTCGCTGTCGTTAACTATCTCGGGCTCGATCTTTATGGAGAGGATCCTCCCCTGGCCTTGGCCACTACGGGACCATGCCGCCGCCTGAAGTCGCCTCGACGGTCTTTTCGCCGGCCTCTGCCTGGAGCTTTTTCCATCTGCTCCTTCATCTTGCTGGCCTGTTCATCAGGTTCTTTATGTTTCCGCCACCGAATTTCATATATCTACTACCTTTTCCCTTGGTTTTACGCTTACGACCCCGCCGCCAAGAATCTGCTCGGCCTGTTTAATGACGGGGTCGTTGTGGATTTTTTCTTTGTCTTCCCTGCTGGATTTTAGCGGCCTTCTTCGCGGGCTCGGCCGTGTGGGAGACCTGACGATCTCTATTTTGGCGCCGGTGAAGTACTCGCCGAGATATCCGGCAAGAGATTCCTCGTGATTCTTTTTCTTGGTAGACGATCGGCGTGAAGAGAGCCCTCGAACGCGAGCGTGCACGCCTGTCTAGCGTAACTTCCTTTGCCCGTCCTATTGTGGTCCCCATCATGCCGTTTTTCGACTAACGTACTGTATGAACCGGTCAAGGCTCGCCTGGGATGGCTCCGTCTTCTTCCGCGGGACGCCGGAGGGCTTCGCTTTCTGCGGGTTCCTGGGGAGGTTGCCGCCGGCTTTTCTTCCGGGGCCCTCTCGGGCTCCATCCTCGAAGGGGCCCGCGCCCTGGCGCGGGCTCCCTCGCGAGTACGAAGCCGCTCGGGGCGCGCGCCCTGAAGACGCACCCGCAGACATGCCTTCGAGCCTTTATTATGTTTTCTATAGGTATGGTTCTTTCAAGCGTTGCAAGCTTGATAAGGGTGAATTCGCACTCCGAGGATAGAAAGACCTCTGCACACCCTCTGCCCCTTCGAGCATCTGGCCCAAAAGGAGCTCGAGCGTCTCGACGCTTTCGGCGGAGGACGTCTCCTCGATCTCGCGCTTTTCCTCGTCCGGAAGCTCGGACGCGGCGTCTTTGCCGCAGGTCTTAATGAGAAGGGCGTGTCTCAATCCCCTCAGTAAATCCTCGGCGAAGCGTTTGGGCTCGATGCCTTTTTCCATCGCGAGGTTGAGCGCCTCTATAGCGGATTTCGGGTCCTTGCCGATTACGGCATGGAGTACTGATTTCAAGATATTCCTGTCGAGGACCCCGAGGATCCTGACCGCGTCGTCGTGAGCGATGCTGTTGCCGAACGTCGCCAGGAGCTGGTCCATGAGGCTGAGGGCGTCTCTCATGCTGCCGTCCGCCTCGCGGGCGACTGTGTATAGGGTTTCTTCGCCGACCTCTATTCCCTCGGCGGCCGTTATGGTCGTGAGCCTTTCCCTTATCTGCTCCACCGGCACTTTTTTGAAGTCGTGACGCTGGCAGCGGGAGAGTATCGTTACCGGGACCTTGTGAACTTCGGTTGTCGCGAGAATGAATACAACATGCGGGGGAGGCTCTTCGAGCGTTTTCAGAAGGGCGTTGAAGGCCGACTGCGAGAGCATGTGGGCCTCGTCCACAATGTAGATCTTGTACTTGCCCGAAGCCGGGAGGTACTTGATGTTTTCTATTATTTCCCTGACGTCGTTTACGCCGGTGTGTGACGCGGCGTCTATTTCGATGACGTCGAGCGATTTGCCCTCGGCTATCTCGACGCAGAACGAGCATTCGGAGCAGGGGTTGGGGGTAGGGCCGTGCTTACAGTTAAGGGCCTTTGCCAAGATCCTCGCGCTGGACGTCTTGCCGACGCCGCGCGGACCCGAGAATAAAAGCGCGTGGGCCGTCTTGCCTGTCGAAACGGCGTTCTTCAGGCTCCGGGTTATATATTCCTGACCCGTAATGTCGTCGAACGTTCCGGGCCGCCATTTTCTTGCGAGGACGAGGTAGGACATCTGTCACCGTAAAAAACCAGTTAGTCAGGTATCCGCAACGCTCAGGGGGATTTGTTACCGTTGCTCCCTTCCGGGCCTGGCGGGGTTCACAAGCCCCTGACGTACGGGCCTGACTAACTGGTGAATCTTTTGTCCGTTAAGGCATCCCCCTGTCGGGACGCTTACAATAAAAATACCCGAGTATGGATAATTATTCTCCGGGGACTCGGCCGACTGCTGTGTGTTTGAATTCCTTGGGGTTACTGCGCCGAATATATATGGCGGAGAGGGTGGGATTTGAACCCACGAGGGAGCGTTAACCCCCTACACACTTTCCAGGCGTGCACCTTCGGCCACTCGGTCACCTCTCCGGCGTAAATCAAAAAAATCAGGAAGATGGTAACATCCTGGGACTATAGGTCAAAGGAAATAGTGCAGAAATACGAGAAACAATCTTACCGGGCCTGCGCGGCAGGCGTTTTACTCGTACTCTTCCGGGTAATCGTCGCCCTCGTCCATGCCCTCGCTGATTTCCGAAGGCTCGGTCGGGGCGCCCACGGCTTGACCGGGATCGTTGATTGTGCCCGGCTCGACGCTAGCGCAGCCTATGGGGATCGCAGTGAAAAGCCCGAGAAGAATTAACCTGAGCATTTTTATTTTCGTCATCCTTTCCCTCACCTTGGTTCAGCGTTCCTTGTAATTATATGTCTTTTTAGTCGAAAGGGGCGGTGAACGCTGTTACCGCCCCCGTTTCGAAGGATTTATTCTTTATACTGGCACTTGCAGAGATCCTGCCTTATAAATGCCACGACGTTCCATATATCCTGCTCGGAGAGCACCCCTCCCCAGGGGGCCATCATCGGGGAAAGCCCTACGGCCGCTCCGCCCTCGCTGATGACTTTGTATATAAAGTCGTCGGTCTGCGTGGACAGAAGCTCTGCGTCGGTCAGGTTCTTCGGTTTCGGGTCGAGCGCCGCTGCGGCGGGACCATCGCCCTTACCCCCGGGACCGTGACATGCCGCACACGTGTTCTCGAAAGTTGTCTTACCCTTAGCTGCGTCACCCTTTGTTTCTGCATTGCTCACCGCCGCGCCGAGAGAAAGGCACAGAACGGTCAAGAGCACAACGTAAACAGTTCTCATTTCAGAACCTCCCAATTCTGTACGAGATTTACAACTGTGATAATATTAACAGCTAACGGGGCTTTGTATAGTGATAATCTTGCGGCCGGGATGCGGCCGCGGGGTAATCGGCGCGGAGAGCCATTTTACGAGGAGGTGCGTATGAAATATGTCGGGCTTAAGGTGAATGCCGGAGTGGCGACTATAACCTTGAAGAGGCCGAAGGTGAACGCAATAAACGAGGATATGGTGGCCGAGCTTCACAAGGCTTTCAGAGAAGCCGAATCCGACGATTCGGTGCGTGCTGTAGTGCTTACGGGAGGCTCCGGCAGCTTCTTTTCGTTCGGCTTCGACATACCGGGGTTCATGGATTATCCGAAGGACGCATTCCGGTTGTTCGTGACTGCGTTCTCGGAGCTGGTGAAATACGTGTTCGGCTTTCCGAAGCCGGTGATCGGCGCCCTGAACGGCCACGCCATAGCGGGAGGGTGCGTCCTGGCGCTCGCGTGCGACCGGAGGATAATGGTTTCTGGAAAACCCAAGATAGCCATGAACGAGCTCACGCTCGGTGTGACTATAATCACGAGCATAGCCGAGATGCTGAGGTTCGCTATCGGCGCAAGAAACGCCCAGCAGGTGCTTTATTCCGGGAAGATGTTCTCGGCCGAGGATGCCCTCGCCATAGGGCTCGTTGACGAAGCGCCTACGGCGGAGGAGTTCGAGGCCGCGGTAGCAGGCGCGGCGACATCATTCGCCGCAATTTCGGGGGACGCTTTCCGCACGGCCAAGAATCTCCTTAAAAAGCGCGTTCTTAACAGGATAGACAGGGAGGACGAGTTCTCTATACAGGATTTCGTCCACGTATGGTACGAAGAGGAAACGCGGAAGAAGCTGGCGAAGGTCGAAATCAGGGACTGACGTGAGAATTTAGGTGCGGCAGCCCGGAGGCCGCAGCTCCCGCGCTCGGATAGCTCATGGTAAAGAAATGGGATCTCGCAAAATCTGAACAAATCACATCGAACAGGGTATTTTCGATCAGAAAAGACGCCGCAGTTTCGCCTGTTACCGGGAAGCAGCACGACTTTTTTGTCATCCAGGCCCCGGACTGGGTTAATGTCGTCGCGCTGACAGGGGAGGGGGACCGGGACGTTGTCCTCATTCGGCAGTACAGGCACGGTATACGCTCGGAGACAATCGAAATCCCTGGCGGTATGATAGACCCGGGCGAGACGCCGCTCGAAGCCGCCAAAAGGGAGCTCCTGGAAGAAACGGGGTACGCTTCTGACGAGTGGGTCGACCTGGGATCAGTCGTTCCGAATCCAGCCATACAGGACAACAGGTGCGCGACTTTCCTCGCCCGGTCGGCGAAGAAAATCGAGGAGCCGCATTTCGATAGTACGGAGGATATCGATACCTATACCGCCCCGCTTTCGGACGTGTCCGGACTTGTGAGGACGGGGAAGATTACATTCTTTAGTTATATGTGCGTTTTACCTCCTGAGTATTGCCGAATAATCTGAATAAACCGAATGAATTTCTTTAAACCGCGCCGTTATAGCGCTAGAATCGGGTTTAAGTTTTAACCGCTACGTCCGATATACGTTTGAATTATTGTTGAGTGTGGTGTTGTGAAATGAGCTTCGACGGTGTATATTATAGCGATGATGAGGCGTAAAATGTCCATAGCTGCCGTTTTTGCGGCGGCGTTTATTATGAGCGTTCTCGCCGTGCCCGGCGAGTCGATGTCTCAGACTGCCCCGGCACCTGCGCCTGCGCCGGCTCCCGCACCAGGCGCCCCGACACCCCCGGATTTCCCTGCAGTTATAGTCACTCCGAGGGATGATCTGAACCCTTACGACCTTTCGACGATGCAGAAGACCGAGGGGATCGATTACAGGCAGGGGCGGGGACTCTCGGGACTACGACGCAGCCCAGCAGCAACGTAGAGGTAAACCAGGCGCTTCAGAAGAGTAAAGAAGAGAGGCAGAAAGCCGCTCTCAAGAAGGCCGAAGAAAAAGCCGCCGCCGAGAATGAATCGGCCGCGGTTGGCGCAGAAGCGGTGACTTCAGGACCCGCCGCACCGAATGAGATGGTCGGCCCCGACGGGGAGGATCTTTCCGTTCCCGGCGTCAGGGGAAGCCTCTTTACATGGACGGACGAAAACGGCGTCCTACACGCGACAAACGACCTCGGGCAGGTGCCTATCAAGTATCAGGTAGAGGCGCTCGAGAACTCAAAGGGCAGCGGCGATTGAAGCCTCCGCCCCAATCCCGATAAGTTAAAACTACTTTTTGGTTTTGCCCTTGGTGTCCTTTTCGAGGAGCTCCGTCATTTTTTCTTCTATCGCGTCGAGCCTGGACGAAAGCCTTTTTATCTGGCCTTCGAGGATGTAGAGGAATCGTTCGTACCGTCAGCACGTTTCAAGAGTAGTATTCCGATGCCAATTATAGGGGCGACCACGAATATAAGGTGGAAGAGGTATCCCGGCTCTCCGCCGTCACAGCCGGTAAGAAACAGTCCAGAAAATATTAGTCCAGCTATCATCGCTCCGGTTCTCATATTGATGTTCCTCCTTTAATTCGGTTCTTCAGTATTTTACCACGCGGGTATTTTCCCGCCCGGCGGGCCGCCGGGCAACGGAATAAATATCGCGAATCATTTGAGGTTTGTAAACTTCGCGTAATAAATCTCTCTTCCCTCTTCCCTGAATTCCCTCTCGTATCCCGTGAGCGGCCTTCCGGGAATCTCGTTTACGTATCCGGGCTCGCCGAAAACGGGGGAGAAGCATTCCATCGCCCCGAGGGTCTCAGGAGTTGATGACGTATTCCCTGTGGTCGCTCGCGAGCTCGAGTATCCCGCCCTTTTTCACGATCCCTGAAACGAGCGTCAGGAAATAAGGGTTAACTATCCTGTGTTTTTCGTGCCTGTCCTTGGGCCAGGGGTCGGGGAAGTTGATGTAGACGATCGAGAAGGAATCGGGCGGGAAGAGCTCCCTTGCCGCGATGACGGCCTCCATGTGGAGGAATTTTACGTTTCCGGCTTTCTTTCTCAGGGCGCTTTTACCGCCGTGTTGAATCGCCTCTTTTTTATCTCTATACCGAGGAAGTTCATCCCGGGATCGGCGAGGGCGCATTCTATGAGGAAGTCCCCGTCGCCGAAGCCTATTTCGAGGGCGCATTCGGCGGTGTTTCCGAATAAGCGTTCGAGGTCGAGCGGGATCGTATGAAGCGATACGTCGAGTATCGGGTTAATATCGCGCGGTTCTTTCAATTGCGGGGTCCTTACGGTATCGATTGCGGTATTTTACTTTATCGCGGCCGGTATCAGCGCTTCGTCTATCCTTATGCCGTAGCTTCCGCCGGGCTCGGCCATGCGGCCCAGGGACTCGGGGAGGACCATTTCTATCTTCCCGCCGCGGGATTTTTTGTCGAGCTTCATCGCCTCCGCAATCTCACCGGCGTCCATACCGGACGGAACCTCCGTCGGGAGGCCGGCCTTTTGGATAAGCCCGACGAGCCTTTCGAGCTCGGCTTCGCTAAAGAGCCCCATGCCGACTGCTATCTTGCCCTCGGCGACCATGCCTATGGCCACGGCCTGACCGTGGGTGACTGCGTAGCCCGAGAGGTTCTCTACGGCGTGGCCTATCGTGTGGCCGAAGTTGAGAATCTTACGGAGGTTGGATTCGCGCTCGTCCTTCTCGACAACCTCGGCTTTAATCTCGCATCCCCTGGTTACGACGTGCTCCAGGCCGGAGCGGTCGTATTCGAGTATCTTGCCGATATTTTCTTCGAGGTACGAAAAGAGAGCGGAGTCGGCTATGACGCCGTATTTTATGACCTCGGCGAGGCCTTCTCTTATCTCCTTTACGTCGAGTGTCATGAGAGTTTCGACGTCGGCGTATACGCGCCAGGGCTGGTGGAATGCGCCTATGAGGTTCTTCCCGTGAGGGGTATCGACGCCGGTTTTGCCGCCGACGGAGCTGTCCACGCAAGCGACGAGCGTGGTCGGAATCTGGACGTACGGGACGCCGCGGCTGTAGGTGGCCGCCACGTATCCTGCGACGTCGCCAACGACCCCGCCCCCAAGCGCGATGACGGCAGAGTCTCTCCCGGTTTGGCTTCGAGCATACGGTCCTCGATCATGGCCTTGGTCTCGCGGCTCTTATGCTTCTCGCCCGCGGGGAACGTAATAAGGAGTGGGGAAAGTCCCACGCCCTCTAACCCCGACAGGAGCTTTTCACCGTAGAGAGGGGCGACGTTGGAATCCGTCACTATCGCAAGCCTGTGCGCGAGCGCGGGCTTCGCCGAGATCGCGCGGGATAGAGCCGAGCGCTCCTTCCTTTATTACTATGTCGTAGGATTTGTCTTCTTCTTTTTAAGGTTGACTCTTATTGTGCTCATTCGATCTTTCCGTAGGGATTTCTATCCGGTTCTCTGGCTGGAGCTTTTTCTCGCCATGGAATGATATTATCCTGATTCCCGGGCCGGGCTCTATAATAACATCGACAGGCTCTTCGTGCTTGAATATCTCACCGTCTATTATATAGCCCATATTCCTTTCGACCTTAAGGGACGAGAGCGCCCTGTTTACGAAGTTGCCGGCCGGGTCGGACTTGAGGCTCCTGTAGAGCCCGAGGGGCAGGATGTGCCGGTTTTTCCTGAGGTATTCCTCTCTTATGTAGACAGCGTTGAACGTTACGCCGGGTTTCGATTTTTCGTCCCATATGTCGAAGCCGAAGACGAGTTTCCTGAGCCCGGAGGCTATGAGGAGGACGTGGCCTTCGTGGGGGAGCCTTACACCGTCCATGTAGACGACGGAGTCGATGTTCTTGAATGTGCTGCGGTCAGAGTTGGATATAAGCGCGACGAGCATCTTCATCGTCATCACCGAGGCGACCTGAATCCCGGCGCCCTGGCTGTAGTATTCGATGAGGAAGTTGTAGAGGAGGCCGTCTATCCACGTAAACCCGTAGGCAGGGCTTTCGCGGCTTTCGTCGGTGACGCGGACGAGGCTCCGTTCGGTGAAGGGGAGGGGCTTCCCCTTTTCGATGAAGTCGTTGATCTTCCTCGCTATTGAGAGCTGGCTGTTCCTTAGCCCGGCGTCGGAGCCTATCATGTTAATCGTCCCGCCCATGAGGGGGGCGACCATCGGAAGCCTGTCTTCGCCGTGCTGGTTTATGAATTCGGTCAGCACGTTGCAGATTGTGCCGTCGCCGCCGCTTATGAGGAGAATGTCTATCTTCTCCTTCCTGAGCGCCTTTACGGCGCCGGGGAGCTCCCCCTCGTTTTTCGTCGTGCGGAGAATGGCCTTGTCGCCGAACGTGTCGCCGAGGCTCTTCAGAACGCCCGCGGTTTTCCTGCTGTTAATCTTGGCCGAGGGGTTTAATATAATGCCGATCTTCTTCATAGGTCGTATTTGAGCACCGACCATACGGGGCTGGGCTCGAGCTTCGCCTTGCCGCCTAGCTCAGTGAGCTCTACGAGAAAGCAGTAGCCGGCTATCTCTCCGCCGAGCTGGCGGACGAGGTCGCCCGCTGCCTTGGCAGTGCCGCCCGTCGCGAGGAGGTCGTCTATGAGAACGACCCTGCTGCCGCTGTGGATCGCGTCCCTGTGCACTTCGAGGGTGTCGGAGCCGTATTCGAGGTCGTAGGATGCGTTTATCGTGACGTAGGGGAGCTTCCCCGGCTTTCTCACGATGACGAGCCCCGTTCCGAGCTTGAGCGCGAGGGCCGAGGCGAATATGAAGCCCCTGGACTCTATGCCGACCAGGAAGTCTATCTCCTTGTCGTCGAGCATATCCGCCATGCGGTTTATCGCCCCGCCGAACGCCTTTGCGTTCTGAAGGAGCGGCGTGATGTCGTGAAAAATTATCCCTTCGCGGGGGAATCCGGGTATATCTCTTATGTATTCATGAAGCTCTACCATTAAGTGTTCTCCTTATATTCTATGGAAGGTAATCTAGCGGGTTTACGGGCTTTCCGTTCTTTCTGATCTCGAAGTGGAGGTGATTCCCCGTGGCGTTCCCCGTGGCGCCGACCTTCCCCAATACCTCACCGGCCCTGATACACGAGCCCGCTTTCACTTCGTTCGACCTGTTGTGCGCGTATAATGTGCTGATTCCGTTTCCGTGCGCTATGACGACCACCCTGCCGTAGCCTGTAAATCCCTTTCCGCCGTTTGTGCTCACAAGCACCAGCCCGTCCGCCGGGGCCCTGATCGGGGTTCCGCTCGGGGCGGGGATATCTATGCCCCAGTGGAACCTTCGGCCCCTTTTACCGTACCCGGACGAAATGCTGCCGGGAAGGGGCCAGATCAAGCTCGAAGGCTCGGCGACCCCGGCGACCCCGGGAACCCTGAGGCGGGTGCCCGTCGGGATGTCGGTGTAGTCTTGTATGTTGTTTATTTCGATGAGCTCGTCGACGGTGGTGTCGTAGATCCTGGACACCCTGTAGAGTGTTTCGCCCGAGGCGAGGACGTGGTACCCGTTCCCCGCCCTTAGCGTAACGGGTTCTCTTAGACATTTGGCTATGTCTTCCTGGCTGACCTTGGGCACTACCTG
This sequence comes from Thermodesulfobacteriota bacterium, assembly GCA_041390285.1. Classification (GTDB taxonomy): domain Bacteria; phylum Desulfobacterota_D; class UBA1144; order Nemesobacterales; family UBA2774; genus JADLGH01. Next base: position 248,854 of record JAWKQD010000001.1, read on the forward strand.
GCTGTGGGGCGGCGGGGCGGATGCTTTCTTGCTACCGCAGGCCGCCGTCAGAACGAGCATGAGCGAGCTCAACAGCCATATCCACTGCCTCGTCGGGGCCGGTTGCTTTTTTAATCTCAGACGATACATCCCAGGTTCTTATCCCTACGACCGGTATTTTCAATCTGAGGGCGAAGGCTATTTCGGACAATGTGCCGAACCCTCCGCCTATCGCAATCACCGCGTCGCACGAGCTTGCGACGATGATATTCCTTCCGTGCCCCATTCCTGTAACTACCGGTATGTCCACATACCTGTTGGCGTCTGATTTGGACGCCCCCGGTATGATGCCTACCGTAAGTCCCCCTTTAGAGTGGGCCCCCATACAGGCGGCCTCCATAACTCCCCCGGCGCCGCCGCACAAGAGGACGGCCCCTTTACCGGCGATTTGTCTGCCGACTTCGAGCGCCGTTTCGCGCTCGTCCGAAGACGCTTCGGAAGCCCCTATCACGCCGATAACAGTCTTCATTCAACATAGATTATATTACGTTTCGCGCCCGGACTCAAATAGCTTCCTGTGACCGGCGCGGTGCATCTACATAATATATAATATAACAGATAGCGCATAAATAATATATATACGCTTGAAATCGAAAACGGGTTGATATCAGGCGGTTCGTAAGGTAGTCTATGTAGACAAGCGGTAGAAGAATTACAATCCAAAAACTGAATTAAAGCACCGATTGCCGTCTTCCGGCAGCGTCACTTCTCGATTTTACCCGAATCCCAGTTTTTCACTGCCGGTCGGCATGTTAATCGTTGTGCATACATTCCAAGGAGGAATAACACTATGTGCGGATTATGCGGATTTATGGACGAGGGGGAGGATGTCCCGCTCTCAGAAGGACTCGATATGTTGTCCAAGATCAGGCACAGGGGGCCGGATCAGGTGGGTGTATACCTCGACGGCGAAGTGTCTTCGGCGGAAAAGATCTCGGGCCTCAAGTTGGAGAGATCGAGCGGGAGTATTTGTCTCGCCCAGTCGAGGCTCGAAATTGTGGGCGGCAGAGAGGGCGTACAGCCGATAACGGGCGAGAAGCTCACACTGGTCCACAACGGCGAGATATACAACCACCGGGAGCTCCGGAAGCTCCTGGTTGACGATTTCGGACTGGGGAGCGACAGCGATGTCGTTCTCAGGGTCCTGGAAGAGTATTACGACGGCAACCTGCTTCAGGCTGTGAAACAGGCGATGCCTGTCTTGGACGGCATGTATGCGCTGGCGGTGACCGACGGCGATTCGCTCGTACTGGCGAGGGACCCGATAGGCAAGAAGCCGCTCTACTACACCGACGGGCTTCCGTTTTATTTCGCTTCGGAAAGAAAGGCCCTTCTGCATGCGCGTAGCAACGATGAAATCAAGAGGGTTCTCCCCGGAAAGCTCGTTCTCGTAACCGGCGACGGGGTTTCGGTCCACGACGGTTATGAAGTCGAAAGGCCGCCGATAGAGATAAACGAGATGGAAGAGGCGATTTGCGCCTATGAGGAAGTATTCGACCACGCGGTGGACAAGAGGGTCCGCGGGCTCGACAGGGTAGGCGTGCTGTTCTCAGGAGGCATAGACAGCGTGCTCGTGGCCAGGGCTCTTCAGTTGAAGGGGCTCAGGGTCACCTGCTACACCGTCGGCGCCGAGGGCAGCGGAGACGTCGATATGGCTGTAAAGGCGGCGCGCGAGCTCGGGCTCGAGATCAATGTCGAGTACCTGACGGATGATTTGATAAGCTCGTGTCTGCCGGAGGTCATTCAGGCCATCGAGCTTAACGGTCTTCTGCAGGTAGAGGTGGCTATACCTATGTATATAGCTGCACGAAACTGTGCGAAGGACGGCCACAAGGTGATGTTCAGCGGACAGGCGGCAGACGAGCTCTTCGCCGGATATTCCTGGTACAGGGACGTCGTCAAGGAGCACGGGCATCTTTATCTTCACCAGAAGCTCTGGGAGGATATAGACAAGCTGTACGAGGACACGCTGGAAAGGGAAGACAGGATGGCGATGGCGCATTCCATAGAGCTCAGGGCTCCGTTCCTCGACCGCGAGGTTATGAGGACCGCCATGAGGATAGCCCCGCATCTTAAGCTCACGGGCGGAGACGACGTATACGGAAAGCGCGTCCACAGGGAGCTGTCGATGAGGAAGGGTATACCCAGAGAGTTTGCATACAGAGAGAAGTCTCCGGCTCAGGAAGGGACTGGGGTGCACGACATGATACAGGCTCTGGCTTCGAAGCACTACAAAGGAAAGGACGTAGACGACGTCGAGCTGGTGGATTTCGGCAGCAGTTACCGTTATCTCGGGAACCATTACGGAACGCCCGAGACGATGGCTTATCTGAGAGAGCTCAGTGAGGAGAGCGCGCCGGGGTCGATCGTGGGGGCCGGGAGTAATTAATCCAAACGCTTGCCGCCGGGCGGCGGCAAGAGGAGGTTACCGGCATGGAAATCAAGGCAGTCCTGTTAGTAGTCGACATGCAGAACGGGTTCTGCGGCGTGGGCGGTTCGTTCGATCAATTCGGATTTAACATCGCCCCCTACAGGGCCATAATCCCGACGCTCACGAGAACGATAAACTTCATGCGCCTTAATGGCGTCCCCGTGTACTATGCGAAGGCGATAAGGGAGGCTTCGGGCCTCGACCTCCTCGACAGGGTGCACAGGATACTGCCGGAAAGCAGGCAGGAGAAGCTGGGCAGCATGCATCTGTGCATCAGGGATACCTGGGACGCCGACGTCATAGACGAGATCTATCCGACGGGCGACGATTATATCGTCGAGAAGCGGCGCGATTCCGTTTTCCAGGATACGGAGTTTGAGCTCTGGCTCAGGTCGTTCGGGGCGAACACCATAATATTCACGGGAATAGACACGTACATCTGCGTTGAAAGCTCCGTAAGGGACGCTTTTAACAAGGGCTACGACGTCATACTTCTGAGCGACTGTGTCGCCTCGCGTGAGAAGAAGTATCACGATGCGACCCTGGGCCAGATAGCGGAGTCGTACGGATGGGTTTTGACGGCGGAGCAGTTCATCAACAGGATAGAGATAGGGGAGCTTACTCTGTCGGAAATAGACCAGACCCCCGTCGAGTATTCGGAATCGGGCACCTGATGCATTGACCCTTTGCCGTCTCCGGCCGTCTGGAGGACCGTGATCTTTTTATGAACGCACTCGACTGGCTAGTCGTAATCGTTTACGTACTCGTCCTCCTTTTCCTCGG
>JAWKQD010000002.1:0-235829 GCA_041390285.1 Thermodesulfobacteriota bacterium
AATCAATTCCGCTCAACCCCAAGGCCGACCTCATAGGGATCTGCGGCATGGGGGTTCAGTTCAAAAGACAGAGCGAGCTTTTAAAATTCTACAAAAGCAGGGGGCACTACGTCGTCGCGGGCGGAAGCTACGCATCCCTCTGCCCCGAGTATTTCCAGGATCTCGCCGATACGGTAGTCGCGGGCGAGGCGGAATACATATGGAAGGAATTCTGCAGGGATTTCGATGGCGGCGCGCCGAAGAAGCTCTACCAGGAGACGGGCGAGGTGTCGCTCGAAGACTCGCCGACCCCGCGCTTCGACCTCCTAAAGCTCGACAGGTACCAGGCCGTCAGCCTCCAGTTCTCGCGCGGCTGCCCGTACAGGTGCGAGTTCTGCGACATCATAGTCATGTTCGGCAGAAAGCCGAGGGTGAAATCCACGGAGCAGGTGGGCCGCGAGCTCGACGAGCTCAGGCGGCTTGGGATAAGGAACGTATTTTTTGTCGACGATAACCTCATCGGGAACAAGCCCGTCGCCAAGAAACTTATGGCGTACCTCAGGGACTATCAAAAGGAGCACAACTACAACTTCCTCTTCGGCACCGAGGCGTCGCTCAACCTCGCTCAGGACGACGAGCTCTTGAAGCTCTTCACAGAGGCGAATTTCGGGTGGGTGTTCATCGGCATCGAATCGCCCGACGAGGAGAGCCTCAAGGAAACGCTCAAGTTCCAGAACATGCGCTCGGACATACTGACTTCTATAAGGCACATATACTCCTACGGCATAGAGGTGCTCGCCGGGTTTATAATCGGATTCGACAACGACACGATGAGGACGTTCGACCTCCAGTATAGCTTCATACAGAACTCCGGGATACAGGCGGCCATGATAGGCCTCCTTACAGCCGTCCCGAAGACCCCGCTTTACGAAAGGCTCGAGAAGGACGGGCGGCTCATAAAAGAAGCGAGCGGTACGGACAACACGAAGCTCGGGACGAACCTAATCCCGAAGCAGATGTCCTACGACGACATGGTCGAGGGCTACAGACAGCTTTATTACAAGCTCCTCGACGACCGCACGATCGCAGACAGGATTCTCAACAAAACCCGCTACATGAAAAACCCGCTCTTCAGGAGCACGTACGACATCCCCGACCAGCTTAGGTCGCTCAAGGGGTTCCTGTTCCGGGGCATATTCCCGGGCGGCCCCGCGAGGATCTACCATTTCCTAAGGACGTTCCCGATCGCCCGGCCGAAGATGATACCGCTGGTAATCCAGGACTGGACTATCGGCATATCGATGCGTAACTACATCGACCGGCATTTCATAACCGTCCGGGAAGGGGAGGAGAGCCTCGCGAAGAATCACTTCGAATCGTTCGAGAGGTCCCTCGGGACATACCTCAGAAAGGGTATAGTCGAGGTATCCTTCGACAAGTATAAAAACGCCGCGGCCAATCTCCTTATATCGATAAAGCGTAAACCCGACGGCGAGTTCTTCGAAAATGTTGCGCCACACATAGAAAACGTTCTCAAGAACACCCCCTCGTCCATCACCCTAAAGATAGAGGAGTTCCACGAGGAGCACCACCGCCACCTCCAGGGGCTGTTCAAACGCCTTTCCAGGTACGGCGACAGGATATATATCGCCGTCCACGAGAAGCTCCGCGACAAGGTGCATATCGATTCCTCCGTTTTCAATCTCGTGCTCGAGAGCTAGGCTATACTATATGGCATGCCCGCCGTCCTGACTTTACCAACCGCACAGACATAAAGGAGTCTTAAATGGCTGCTAATCTCGACCCGTCCGCAATACTGAAGATAGCGTTCGGCTTCTGGGAGTCGAAGGTCCTTCTAACCGCCGTGAGGTTCGGGCTCTTTACGGAGCTCGGCGACCGCGCAATGACCGGAAAGGAGATAGGAGAGGCGCTGTCTCTCCACCCGAGGGGCATTTGGGATTTCCTAGACGCCCTCGTCTCGATGAATTTCCTCGAGCGCCACGGCGACGGCCCCGGGGCCCTTTACAGAAATACCGTTGAGACCCAAAGATTCCTCGACAAGAACAGCCAGTTCTACATAGGCGGCATGATCGAAATGCTGGACGCGCGCCTTTTTAAGTACTGGGACGGGCTCGGCGAAGCGCTCAGGACAGGAAAGCCCCAGAATGAGACCAGGCACAGCGGCACGTCCATTTTTGAAGAGCTCTACCGGGACGAGGCCGGGCTCGAGCAGTTCATGGATGCCATGGCCGGGCTCTCGCGGGGGAATTTCGAGGCCCTGGCGGAGAAGTTCGATTTTTCGAACTATCACACCCACTGCGACATAGGCGGGGCGACCGGGCTTCTGTCCATACTTGTGGCCGAAAAGCACCCAGGCCTCAATAGCATCTCCTTCGACCTGCCGATGGTCGAGCCGATAGCGAAAAGGCACATCGAGCGCGCCGGCCTTTCAGGCCGGGTTTCCACGGCCTCTGGCGATTTCTTCAAGGATCCGCTCCCCAAAGCCGACGTCATAACGATGGGGATGATACTCCACGACTGGAACCTCGAGAATAAAAAGCACCTTATCAGGGCAGCCTACGACGCCCTTTCGGATGGCGGCGCATTGGTGGCCGTCGAGAATATAATCGACGACGAGCGGAGGACGAACACCTTCGGCATGCTGATGTCGCTCAACATGCTGATCGAATTCGGGGACGCCTTCGATTTTACAGGCGCAGACTTTAAGGAATGGTGCAGCGAGGCCGGGTTCAAGCGGTTTGAGGTCATACACCTGGCCGGGCCGTGCAGCGCCGCTGTAGCGTATAAGTGAGCGTCCTCGACGGCCAGATCTCGCCGAGGCGATTTGCCACACCATATTATCCTACCATATAGAACACTTACCCGGCATAGTTAATGTAATATCTCGTATAGGCACAACCTGTTTGCGACAACCGTCCTTTATCAACACTTCAATTACAGAATTGAAGAATTCCGATTAACAGTGATCAAAAAAATATGTTATTATCGGACTTATATAATACATGTCGGATAATGTAAGGAGGACGACGGATATGTTGAATTCGCGATTGAATTCGATAGTTACTGGATTTCTCTTTATATTTGCCGCTTTTCTATTTTTTGGCGCCTTGCCTGCCGCTGCGCAGGTCGTTTTCTTCTCCAACGAGGCCCTGTTCAACAGTTCCAACCCGGGCCTGTTCTTTCAGGATTTCAGCGACGGCAACGTCGGTCCGGGCGATGACGTGCTGTGCTCCCTGCCTGTGGACGAGAACAGTAACGACGGCTGTTTCGATCCGGGCGACATACTGCCCGGAATAGCGTTCTCAACCAGCCCGCTCGACGGATTGATCCTCGTGGGCCCGAGTTTCCCGCCCGATTTCAACGTGCTAGTTGCCGCGGATCAGCCCGACACCATCGAAATATTCTTTTCGGACGGCACTGTATTGGCCGCCGGGTTGAATGTAGGATGTTTCGCGATGGGCCCTTGCAACAGCTCCGTCACAGTCCGCGTTTTCGGCCCCGGAGACGATCTTATAGCCTCCACCACGGTCAACGGCATCACGGATTCTTTCGATACCTTTATAGGTATGAGCTCGACCGTCCCGATAACGAGGATAAATCTTTCGGCGCCCGAACAGGTCTTCGATGGCATAGCGAGCGTGAGCTTCGGCGCACCGGAACCTCGGGTCATACCCACACTGACGGAATGGGGTATGATAGCGATGTCTCGCGCTTGCCGCGGCGGGCTTCCTGGCTATAACGAGAAGGCGCAGGATACGGGCGCCCGGACGGTAAGAAAGGCCCCAGAAACACAGCACAGGCCGGGCAAGAAAAATTACGCCTAAACATTTGACAACATGGCATAATCAGGAATAATCTTCTCTTCTATACAAGCGGGAGGAGTACATCATCATGCAGGCAGTAATCAAAACGGGCGGAAAGCAGTACAGCGTATCGAAAGGCGACGTTATCACCATCGACCATCTGGCCGGCAACCCTGGCGACGAAGTCGAGTTCAAGGACGTCCTTCTGGTGTCGGACGGCAGCGGCGGCGTAAAGGTCGGCGCGCCCGTTCTCGACGGCGCGAGCGTAAAGGCAAAGATAGTCGGCGACAAGAAGGGCAAGAAGCTCATAGTCTTCAAGTTCAGGAGAAGGAAGAACTTCAGGAAGAAGACCGGGCATCGTCAGACCTTCACCACTGTCGAAATAACCGACATAGTAAACTAAAGAGGAATAGAAAATGTCAACAAAAAAAGGCGGCGGAAGCAGTAGAAACGGAAGAGATTCGAGAGGCAAGAGGCTCGGCCTTAAGAAGTTCGGCGGCGAGACAGTCAAGGCCGGGAACATTCTGGTCAGACAGCGCGGCACCAAATACCACCCGGGGCTCAACGTGGGCCTTGGCCGAGATCACACGCTCTTCGCGCTCAAGGACGGCGTCATAAAGTTCGACACCGGCAAGAACAACAGGACGCGTGTGAACGTGGAAGTGTCCGCCGAATAAGCGGCCGTTTTAGTAAGGAGGGGCTTTTCGCCTCTCCGGACTGATGTCCCTTCATCGGGGGTATGTGTCTGCCCAGCCATGCCGGTAAACCCAAAGACTCAGCGCAGGCAGGTAATTTGCCGAAGCGCTGAAACCCATCGGTAATCCCCCGGGAATTTTGTTAAGGTCGCATGAAAAACAGGCTTTACTAGTTAAATTTTAGCCAGTATTATGAATTAAGGCTTGCCGATTTTTCATCGCCATGACCTGTGCATTTCGGCCTCCGAAGTGCATTACGCCAATCAACCGGAGAAACGAGATATATGGAATTAAAGTCCAGGATCGGGAATTTCTATTCAGGAAATACTATCATTCTGGCGGTCATATTAATCCTCGTAGCGGTTCTGGTTTCGGTCTTCAACGCATACTACTATACCTCCACACTCAACGATCAGCGCGGCCAGGAACTGGCCCAGCTCTTCAGCTCATCGAACAAGGGCTTTTCTGATACCGCCAAGGACATACTTGATACACGCAGCGACATTCTATATATAAAGCTCACGAACCCGGACGGCGTCCTCATCGAAAGCTACGGCGACGGCGAGAACCAGACTGCCGAAATCTTCCCGATAAGAACCCCCGACAACAACACGATAGTCCTCGGCGTGACTCCGCGCGAGTACAAGAGCCTCGCTCTTTCGGCGATTATGTGGAGCGCCCTCATAGGAATAGCGTTCACCGTTTTCTTCGTGTTCATAGGCTCCTTCTTCTCGACGGGCAAGAACGACTCCATCGAAAAGCTCATAGCCGCCATGAAGACAGTGGCCAGGGGCGACCTGTCCGCAAGGCTCAACCCCGACTCTGCCGACGACGTGTCCGTCATAAGGGCGTACGAAACATTCAACCAGATGCTCGACAGGCTCCGGAAGAGGGACGACCTCGAAATAGAGGACGACGTGCCGCCGTTCCAGCCGACCCTCATAACGTCAGAACATCGTCGTAGAGGAAGAGGATATTTTCCCAGTCAGGGAAAGGAACGTTATAGTCATAGTCGCCAAGATAGCGGACTTTCAGGACCTTTCGTCCACTCTCGACCCGGCGGAGTTCAACGCATTCCTCGCCGATTACAGAAAAGCGGCCTCGACGATCATATCCAACTACGGCGGCGTGATCGAAGCGCTCCTTAAGGACGAGATAGTGGCTTTCTTCAACGCCCCGAGGAGCAGGACAACGCCGAGCTCAAGGCTATATGCGCGGCTGTAGAGGTGCTTCAGCTCCTGGCCAGCATAACGAGGGAGAGGAAGATCGAGGGCAAAACAGCGATATCCGGCAAGATAGGAATCGCGTTGAAGGCCGTTTCCGTCTACGACGAAACCGGCGTCCCGCACGGCATAAAGGATATAACCGAGGCCGCGAGAAAGACATCCAACGTCGCCCCCGTCTGGAGGGTGATAGTGTCGGCCGACGTTTACAATGTCGTGAGCGATTTCGTCGATGCGAGGGAGCTCAAGCTCGGAAACGACTCTTACTACTCTATAGTCGGCGTCGAGGAAGGCGTAGTTTAAAAGACGCTTTTCCCGGCAATAGTTCTGGCTCGTACCACAATTCCATAATTCCCAACACATTATGTTTTTTATACAGCACGGCACGTAATGACAGCAATACGCCGCTACTTCAATTTCCTGTGGACATTGTCCGCACACGTAGTGTGCATTTTCGACGTAGCACCGGAGTTGCTGAAAATCTTCTTAGCGCGGCAGGCGGTAATAGCGACACGCCGCTGCTTCGATATCCAGCGACGTTGTCCGCACGTAGTGTGCTTTTTCGACGTAGCACCGGAGTTTAATCTTCTTTAGCGCGGCAGGCGGTAATAGCGATACGCCGCTACTTCGATATCCAGCGGACGTTGTCCGCTGGATATCGTTTAGGTAATATTTTCTGGATAACCATGAATAACAAGAGAGTAGTTGTGGCGATGTCGGGCGGAGTGGACAGCACTACGACGGCGGCGCTGCTAAAGAAAGAAGGCTGGGACGTCATAGGGGTCACGATGCAGCTCCTCGACTACAAGGACGCCGAGGGCGGATGCTGCTCGTTCGACCACGTCATGAGACGCGAGGCGCGCCGCAGCGCAGATTGGCATACCGCACTACGTAGTCAACTTCGTCGATCAGTTCAAGACGCACGTCCTCGGGGATTACATCGACAAGTACAAATCGGGAAAGACGCCGATACCGTGCGTCCTCTGCAATAAATACGTAAAATTCGACCTCCTCGCGACGAAGGCGCTCGAGGCTCGGCGCCGGGTACCTCGCTACCGGGCACTACGCGCGCATAGTCGAGGAGGGTGGACAGTTTGCGCTCAAGAAGGCGCTGGACGAATCGAAGGACCAGTCCTATTTCCTCTATACGCTCACTCAGAAAGAGCTTTCCGAGGCTCATGTTCCCGCTGGGCTCGCTGCCCAAGGAAGAGGTCAGGGAAATAGCCCGCGGGCTGGGGCTGATACCCGCCGAAAAGCCGGACAGTACCGGTGTGTGTTTCGTCCCGGGCGGGGACTACCGCGACTATCTCGCCGCCCAGGCAGACCTCGTCCCCGAAGAGGGGAGATCGTGGACGGCGATGGAAGGTCCTCGGGAAGCATAACGGCGTATTTTCATTCACAATCGGGCAGAGAAGGGGCCTCGGCATAGCCCTCGGGAAACCGGTTTACGTAACCGGCATCGAGCCCGGGAAGAACCGCATCGTAGTGGGCGGCCAGGACAGGCTTTACGGGACAAAACTCGTCGCCGAGAACATAACATGGATTAATAACAGCGAGTTAAATGACATACTTCAAGTAAATGCGAAGGTTAGATACAGGCATCGTGAAAGCTCTGCGGAGGTTCACATGAGCTCCGAAACGGACGCCACGGTCGAGTTCCGCGAGCCTGTGCGGGCCATTACCCCCGGGCAGGCGGTGGTTTTCTACAAGAACGACAAGGTCCTCGGCGGGGGATGGATCAAAGAGGTGGTCCGGCAGTGAAAAGTATTTCGGTCGTTACGCTCGGCTGCAAGGTCAATCAATACGACACCGCAGCCATCCTGAACAGGCTTCCCGAAAGCAAGTACAAAACCGTTCCGTTCCCCGAAAAGGCGGACATATACGTCATCGACACGTGCACCGTCACGCATAAGGCCGATTCCGAAGCCAGGCGGTGCATATCGCGTGCCCGGAGGTCTAACCCCGACGGGATCGTTATCGTGACAGGGTGCTATGCGCAGGTCTCGTCGGACGAAGTGAAGGAAATAGAAGGCGTCGATTACGTAATCGGAAACTCGCACAAGTTCTCATCGCTTCTTAAGGCCATAAGGGAAGGGCAGGCGCAGAATGAGCCGAAACTATTCATCTCGGACATCTTCAAGGAGAAGAAAAAGAGCTTCGAGACCCCGGGTATCGAGCGTTTTCCCGGAAGGACGAGGGCATTTTGAAGGTGCAGGACGGGTGCAACTATGCGTGCACATTCTGCATAATCCCGAGGGCCAGGGGGCGCTCGCGGAGCCTCGGAGATAGACAGATAATAAAGCGCATGGAGACCCTGGCCGACGCCGGATACAAGGAGATAGTCCTCACGGGCGTTCACATCGCTAGCTACGGCCGGGACATAGGCACGACGTTCCCCGAGCTCATACGCCGTATAGACGATGCCCGCGTCGTCGGGCGCGTCAGGCTGACGTCGCTCGACCCCGCCGACATGGACGAGTCGTTCGTCCGGCAGATCGCGGCGTCAGAAACGATATGCCCGCAGTTCCACGTCGCCCTTCAGAGCGGCGACGCCAATATCCTGAAAAGAATGCGCCGCCGTTATGCGCCCGAGAGGTTCCTCGAAATGACCGGCCTCATTAGGGAGACGATGCCCGACGCCGCGATAGGGTCGGACATTATGGTGGGCTTCCCCGGCGAGACCGACGAGGAATTCGCCAACACCTGCGAGACGGCCGGCAAGTCAGCGCTCACGTACTTCCACGTGTTCCCATACTCGCGCCGTAGAGAGACCCCCGCCGCTGCGATGCCGGATCAGGTCAGGCCCGACGTCATACGCGAGAGGAGTAAGGCCCTCCGCGCCATAGGCGTCCGGAAGAAAAAGGAATTCTACTCCACATTCATAGGCAGAACGCTCCCCGTGCTGGTCGAGTCCGGTAATACGGGCACGACCCACAACTACATCTCGGTCCGCATCACCGGCGGGGATTTCAAGGTCGGGGACGAAGCCCTCATGACCATAACCGGGCTCGACGGAGAGGAAGCGCTCGCCGCCCCCGTCCGGGAAGCATGTAACTGACGTATATTATAGGTGTCATGACGCGAGCCCTCTTGCCATTCATAGCCGCGGTCCTCATCCTGGGGTCGTCCTGCCGCATAGGATATACTTCCGGTAAGGAAATGCTCGAAGCCGACTGGTTCGATCCGATAAACACGCTCACTGTTTGGGTGCTCGCCGACATACAGCCCACCAAGAAAAGCCATAAGGAAGCATGGGAAGAGGCCGTCAATGACGTGAACGAAAACGTCCCTGGAATAGACTTCGCCATAGTCGCAGGGGACATCGTCAACGACACCGAAGAGGAAACCTTCGACTGGTACGTCGACACGCGTAACGGGTCATACGTCGAGGAGTGGTACGAGATAATCGGCAACCACGACCTCAAGACCGACAGGGGGAAGCTCTTTAAGGAGAAGCTCCGGAAGGAAACGGATTACGCGATCCTCAAGGGGAACATCCTCTTCATATTCATGTCCGACTCCGAAAGGGGGAAATCGACGGTGATAAGCGACGAGACGTTCGAGTGGTGGAAGGACCTCGTCGTAAACAACCAGGACAAGATAATCGTCGTCGTGACGCACGCCCCGCTCAAGGGGAGCGGCATATCGTTCTCCGCGTGGAAGGGCAGGAACATCGTCGGCTCAAGAAGATTCAGGCAGGTGCTAAAGGATTACAGGGTGGACCTCTGGTTCTCGGGGCACCTCCACATACCGCACGGCATACTTAGCACCACGGCCAAAAAGGAGAGCCTCGGGGGAACAGTGTTCATTCACGTCTCGTCCATACGGCCCGAGGCGGCGGGGATGAAGGAATCGGAATCACGCGTGATGACATTCGTATGCGGCTCGGACAAGGTGCTGGTCAGGGTGAGGAACCACGAGAGGCACCGGTATATGACAAACCTCGACGAGGTCTTTACGCTCTCCAAGCCCTACGAGTGCAAGGACGTAAACCCGGTCGCGGGCCCGCTGACGCCGGGGAAGACCGCAAAGGCCGCTGCTCCCGAAACCGCGCCCTAAAGCACCTTCTTCTTTCTCTTGAGATAATCGACGAGGAGATACTTCCCGAGCTGTGATGGGGTCGTGAAGAACGCCCGGCCCTTGTTTATGCGCGTCATCTCTTCTACGAACCGCCGGAGCGACGCGCTGTCGTCGAGCATGAATGTGTTTATCTTGATTCCCATACTGGTTACGCGTTTTACTTCCTTCAGCGTCTCGAACGTCGCCCTCGGTGAAAGCCCGCCGAAAAACATCGGCAGCTCCACCTGGAGATAACCGTCCATATAATACGCTGTGGGCTGGCCGTCCGTAATGAGGATAATCTGGCGGTTCGAGCTCCTCTGGCGCGAGAGCAGCTTCGCAGCAGCCGAAAGGGCCTCCTGGATATTCGTGAAGGGATCGTTCGAATCCCAGGCCGTGACGGCGAGCTCGGGTGTCGTGAGCCTCCGCGCGCCCGTCGAGAATCCGATAATGTACAGCTCGTCGCGGGGATAGGTAGTGCGTATAAGGTGGTCGAGCGCCAGCGCCACTCTCTTGGCGGCGGGGAACCGCCCCTGAAAGCTCATCGACCAGGAAAGGTCGAGCAAAAGGGCCGTCGCCGCGTGCGTGTGGTACTCCGTGTCGTATACCTCGAAGTCCCCGGGCTCTATCCTGAGCCCGCTTCCCCCCGACTCGCGGGCGAGTGATTTTTTGAGCGTGTTTACGATGTCGAGGTTAAACGGATCGCCGAACTCGTACTGCTTTGTCTCCTCGGGACGCGCCGAGCCCGTGCCCCTCTGGCCGGTCTCGTGCTCCGAAAGCTTCTTCCGGTCGAGCGACGAGAATATATCCGACAGGGCAGTCTCGCCGAGCTTCCTAATGCCCTTGGGAGTGAGCTCCGTCCGCTCGCCCCTCGTCGAGACAAGCCCGGACTTTTCGAGCTCCGACTTGAGCCCCTTTAAAAGCATGAGCGAATTCACGCCGTCCGGGTTAAGCATGTCCTTCATTTCCTCGGGGTCTATGTCGTCGAGGCTCCCCGACGAAAGGAGCTTTTCCATGCGTTCCAGGTTATCGAGCTGCTCCATAAGATCCAGAAGCTCTTCGAAATCGACCTCGTTCTCGCCCGTAAACCTCTCGCCGTAACGCTTGACGAACCTCTCGGCCTTTTTGATGTTTTCGAGGACCTCGGCAAGGCTTTCATAGCGCATACGGGCCTCGCTGTCGGCAAAGTCGTAATCGGAAAGGGCTTCTAGCGCGAGGCTCAGCCTGCCTTCGAGGCTCTTTAAGAATTCTTCCCTCCGCCTGAGCTCCTCGGAGCCCTCGGGGAATTTCTCCCTCAGGGTTTCGAGCTCCTTTTCGATTATTTCCGCAAGCTCGTCCCTCAAGTCAGAGAGCGAGTTCTTAAGGCTCGCGGAATCGTAGAGGCTTTGTCTAAAAGACGATATGCGCGAGCGGAGGTCCTCTATCCCCATGATACGCGACTCCTTGCCGCGTATGCCCTGCTTGAGAATCCACTGGTACGCCTCGTCGGGCGACCACCCCTCCATGAGGTAATCGGACAGGCCGTCGAAGAGGTCGCCCGTCCTGACGTCGAACCCCTCCTGCGCGCCGTCCCATCGTTTGTACCTGTAGAGCGTCATTTGTATACCATCTTCCCGCCGACGTTTTCCTTGTTGAGCTTATTGCTCAGGTGAAGCCCTTCGAGCGTGAATTCGACGGCCGACGCGATCTCGGCCGGCGAGTCGCCGGCGCCTGGCACATCGACGCATTTACGGAGCCCCGGCACCTCGCCGAGCCCTGTCATGTATTCCTCGGAGTGCATGTAATCGGCAACCTCGACGTAGCCCTTTTCGAAGCTCTTTACGAGGTCGGTCATGACGTCGAGCGAAGGGAAATAGGAATCGAAGACCGTCTTCACCGCGCGCTTTATAAGCTTCTCGACAACGCCAGTCTCCGAGACGTCCTCGCCCAGATATTCGAGCTCTATCTTCCCTGTGGTTGACGGGATCATAGACGGGAAGTCCGTGATCCGGGGCGAGACGACCCTTTCGCCGAGCCTTATAGCGCGCTTGCCCGAAGCCGCGATCACGCTCTCGTAGTTTGCGATCGTCGTCCTCACGCTGACGCCAGAACGCTGGTTGATGTCGGGCGAGGTGCGCGCCTGAAACGATATCTCGGCGACTATCTCTTTTATGAACGAGGGAACGCTGTACGTGCAGCCGTCTATATCCGGGACGTCTGCCTCCTGCTCCATTATCAGTATCTCGACATCCCTCGACTTCGGGTAATGGGTGGCTATCTGGGCCTGGAACCTGTCCTTTAGCGGCGTGATTATGCGGCCCCTATTGGTGTAGTCCTCGGGGTTGGCCGTAGCGACAATGCAGATGTCGAGCGGGAGCCTGATCTTGTAGCCCTTAATCTGGATATCCTTTTCCTCCATCACGTTGAAGAGGCCGACCTGCACCTTTTCGGCCAGGTCCGGTAGCTCGTTGATTGCGAAGATGCCGCGGTTCGTTCGAGGGATGAGGCCGAAGTGAATCGTAAGCTCGTCCGAGAGGTATCGCCCCTCGGCTACCTTTATCGGATCGACCTCGCCGATGAGGTCCGCCACCGAAACGTCGGGCGTAGCGAGCTTCTCGCTGTATCGCGAGTCGCGGCCTATCCATTCGATCTCGGTGTCGTCGCCATACTTGCTTACGAGGTCGCGGCTCGATCGGGATACTGGGCCATAAGGGCTGTCGTTGAGCTCGCCGCCCTTTACGACCGGGATCTCCTCGTCGAGGAGGTTCACGAGCGCCCTTATGAGCCTCGACTTGGCCTGACCGCGCTCGCCGATGAAGATAAGGTCGTGCCCGGCGAGCACCGCCGTTTCGACCTGCGGTACGACGGTTTCCTCGTATCCGAGTATGCCGGAAAAGGGCTCTTCCCCGCTCCGGAGCTTTAAGATGAGATTCTTCCGCATCTCGTCCTTCACTGAAAGGACTCTGTATTCGCTCGCCTTGAGCTCGCCGATCGTACGGGGTTTGGATTGCATGGATAAAATCCCTCCGGACAGGTTTTGGCGGCCTGGGAGCGGCTTCCGGGGGGCGGGGCACGGCAGGAATCGCGCCCCGGCACTCAACATACCCGGGCGGAAAGCCCCATCACCGCTTCAAGTAAAGTGTACTCGGAAATTATAGCAGTATCGGATTTTATTTTGAACCTGTTGTGTCAAAGCCCGTAAAAACAGGCCCGCACTTTAAAAAAGAGGGCCCGGGATATATAATAAAATTCCTGGATATAAGGTTATCCGAGTCCCGGAGCCTTTTATTTCATCTAACAGTATAGGAAGGCAGTTAGAGAAGGAGATAGTAACAAATATGGTCATATGCAGGGACGTGGTAGAGAACATTATGGATTACATAGACAACGAGCTCGACCTTAAGACGCTTCGGGTGCTCGAAGACCACATGGGTGAGTGTCCGGAGTGTCAGGCGTTCGTCGATACGTACAAGCGTATGCTCGACCTATCGGGGAAGATGAAGGAGCAGACCTTCGTAACGCCCGAGGTAAGGGAGAGGCTGAAGAACCTTTTAAAGTCCAGAATGAAACCCTGCTGACCCAACGCTATACATCCCGCAAACCACACAGATACTCAATCAATACACACCTTTCTCCGTTTTTCTCCTTTATTTCTTATTCGAATGTAATATAATTGTTACGGGTCTTCTCGACCTGGAGAAAGGGATATGGATAACGATACCGCTCAGGAGAGCGTCAAAAGGATTTCTGCGAACTTTGAGCTGGAGCTCCTCCGGCTTATTAAAACACTCAACCTTATTTCCCAGTCAAAAGAGCTCTTCCGCACGCAAGCCGCGGGGATGGAAGCCTTCACAGCCGGGCACAAGATAAGGCTCAACGATCTGAAGGCGAAGCTGGCCCGTGCCGGCGAGCCGGGGGCCCCGTCGGGCGACCCGTTCGCGCCGCCTTCCGGGAGGCCGCCCGTGCCGGATTACCTCTTCGACATAACCGACGACATCGAAAACTGTCTCAACGAGATAGGCTCCGACCTCGAAAAGCTGAAAGCCGAGTATCTCAGGAAGCTCGACACGGTCTACTCGGTCTATAACATCGAGCTTGGCGCGTCGCAGACCAGATCTCGACACGCGTCTGAGGGAGCTGGAAAAGGAGCTTCTGAGCGTCCTGTCCACGGCAAGGGCCGCGAAGGCACCCGAGGCCGAGCCCGCAGCCCCGGAGGAATTCGCGCCTCCCCCGCCCCGAGGAGAAAGCCCCCGAGGCGGCGTTCGTGCCGAGGGTCGATTACATTGGCCCCGACCCGACCGTCGACAACATCACGACCGTAATGCCGTCCGAAAAGAAGCACGAAGAGCCGGCGGCAAAGGCGCCCGAGAAGGAAAAGAAGGAAGTAAAGGCGGCAAAACCGTCTGAACAAACCTCACCCGCTGGGTTTAAGAGCCCCTACGTCATGAACGCGGTTCTTCTTTTCATGGGCCTCATACTGGGCGTCATTTTCTACGACGCACTCATGAGGACCTGGGGCATACAGGACTATACGAACGGGAAGAAGATGGAAGCGAAGGCTCCTGTCAGTGCGCCGGTGGAAGAGACGGCGCCCGAAGAGCCGAGGCCCCGGGGAGAAGGCGGCCGTCACGGCCGAGAAGCCTAAAGGCGCCGATTGCCGCGCCGAAGCCCGCCGAGCCTGCGGCCCCGGAAGAAGCCCCGGCCAGGGCAGAGGTGAAGGTCCCGTCCGCGCCCGCGCCCGCGCCTGAAAAAGCGCAGCCGGAGACAGCCGAAGTCGAAACGGACACCGCGGCGAGCCTGCGGAGCCTGCCACTGAAAGCACGCCGGAAGAAGCACCTTCCGCCACCGTTGCCGCTACCACAGGTGCGGCAACCATGTATACGGTGACAGGGCCCGGCGCTAATATCAGGAGCGGCCCCGGATGAGATACGACGTCGTGACCGAAGTCGAGGGAGGGCAGGACCTAGCCTCGACCGGCGAGGTTCACGGACGGTGGATACAGGTTACTGTGCCGGGCGGCGGCGAAGGATGGATATCCTCCAAGCTTTTAAGGGAAGCCGAGTAATCCTCACGGGGACTTCCGCCCCCTTCATTCATCTTCAGATATAGACTGGAAAAAACTATTCCGTGGGCGCGGGGTTCGTGTTCACGGCGGAGATACCGGGCTGGGGAACGAATCCGGTGCCGTAAAGGTTCTGGTAAATCTCCCTCGCTTTTTCAGGCTGACCCATCTTCTCGTATGAAAGTGCGGTCTGGAGCTTCGACTGTGAGCCGTACGGGCTCGACGGATCGTTGTTTATGATCTCGAAGTAGTCTATCGCCTCCTGCCATCTTCCCTGCCTGTAACGGGCTATGCCTTTCTTTAAAACGGCGGCCTGAACCAGAAGGCGCTCGGTGTTCTTGGAATTGGTGTACGTATCGAGCATCGCTACGGCCTCGTCGTAATTCCCGTTCTCGTATTGTATCAGCCCGGCATAGTAGGCCGCGAGTGAGGCGACCGGAGTGTTCGGATATTCGTCTCTGATGGCAGCGAACTCCGAAAGGGCTTCTTCGCTCGACCCGGAGTTATACTGCGCGACGGCGGCAGAGAACTTCTGCCCGGCTATGTCGCCCTTCTTGCCGGACATCCCCGCGATGATGTATCCGATAATTATGAGGACGATGACGATCCCGACACCGATCACTATTTTTTTCGAGTGGTCGGCGAAATATTCAAAGCCCGAAACTACCGTTGAAACAAACTTGTCGGGCCCTTTGAGTTCTTTTTCAGTGTATTTGATACGTTTTGCCATGCGGGAAATTATAATCAGGGGCCCGAGAAATTCAAGCGCGGGAAACGCGCTTTCCGGCGCATTCCTGAAAGAGGCTTTCCTTGCGATTGACGGGCACTGTGGCTAAACTTGTTTGGACTCCTTTACCATGATAAGAACTGTATCGCTGTCGCTTATAATCCTCTCTTTTTTCGTTTTTTTCGCCGGTAGAGCGCTCACCCAGAGTCCGCCTCCGGAAGTGAGCGAACAGGAACCTGCCGGGGAGCGTGCTCCGGGTGAGGTCATAGTCCTCGAGATAAACGGGATGATCAACCCCGCGACGTTCGACTACATCAGAACGGGGCTCGAGACGGCCGAGGCAAGCTCCGCCGAAGCCCTCGTCATACTGCTCGACACGCCGGGCGGGCTACTCAACTCTACAAAGGAAATCGTAAAACTATTACTGAACTCCCCAGTGCCTGTGGTCGTCTACGTGTCGCCCAAGGGCGCGTCGGCGACTTCTGCAGGGGTCTTCATAACCCTTGCGGCCAACATTGCCGCCATGGCCCCCGGGACTAGTATCGGGGCGGCGCACCCCGTGTCGCTCGCGCCCGGAGGCGGCGACGAGAAAAAGGAAAGCCCCGGCGAGAAACCGGCGGAAGGCGATAAAAAATCCGCCGAGGAGAAGGAGCCTTCTTCCGGGGATAAATCGAACGAAGGCATAATGGGGGAGAAGCTCGAAAATTACGCCTCGTCCTTTATAGAGAGCATAGCCGAGGAAAGAGGACGCAACGTCGAATGGGCGGAGGAAGCCGTAAGAAAAAGCGACTCCATAACGTCGAGCGAAGCCCTCGAGATGAATGTCATAGACATCGTCGAGCCCGACCTCCCGGCTCTCCTCGCGTCGATAAACGGATGGAAGGTCAAGGTTTCGGACGGAGAGAGGACGCTCCTTACAAAGGACGCCCCCGTAAAGAACGTCGACATGACGGCCAAGCAGAAATTTATAGACATCATCAGCACGCCCGATATAGCGTTCCTCCTGCTCTCGCTGGGCTCGCTCGGACTTTTACTCGAATTCTATAACCCGGGCCTGATATTCCCGGGCGTGGCCGGGGTAGTCTGTTTATTGATGGGATTCGTATCGTTCCAGGTGCTGCCGTTTAACTACGCCGGCATAGCGCTCCTCGCCGTAGGGATAGCGCTATTCATCGCCGAGGTGTACGTCACGGGATACGGGCTCCTCGCCGTGGGCGGCCTGGTCAGCTTCGCGCTGGGCGCGCTCCTTCTTTTCGACACCCCTGAGTCGGACGTCCGTGTAGGCTTCGACGTCGTCATAGCGTCCACGCTCGCGTTCGGGCTCTTCTTCGCATACGTTATATTCTATTTGATAAAGGCGCAGAGGCTCGCGCCCCAGCTCGGCTTCGAAGGGCTCATGGGCGAAGCGGGCGACGCAGTATCCGACATACACGAATCAGGTAAGGTGTATATAAACGGAGAGTACTGGGACGCCGTCAGCGACGAACCAATAGCCAAGGGCGAGAGGGTAAGGGTCGTCGAGTCGCTCGAAGGATTCAGGCTCAAAGTAAAAAAGGCATGATCTAATATGATTGAGGAGGCCCGCACATGTTTTCACCGGTCGTAATATTCATAGCGATAATCGCGATACTCATTCTATCGGGTGTCAGGATCCTTAACGAGTACGAAAGAGGGGTCGTGTTCAGGCTCGGGAGGATCGTCGCGCCGAAAGGCCCCGGCTTTAAGTGGATAATCCCGATGGTGGACAAGATGGTGAAGATAAGCCTCAGGATCATCACCATGGACGTCCCGCCCCAGGACATCATCACCAAGGATAACGTTTCGGTGAAGGTGAACGCCGTCGTTTACTTCCGCGTCGTAGACCCGGTAAAGGCCGTCATACAGGTCGAAAATTATCTCTATGCAACTTCGCAGCTCGCACAGACCACGCTCAGGAGCATTCTAGGACAGGTAGAGCTCGACGAGCTTCTCGCCGAAAGGGAGACGCTCAACATAAAGCTCCAGGAAGTCCTCGACAAGCATACCGACCCATGGGGTATCAAGGTTACGCTGGTGGAGGTAAAGTACGTCGATCTTCCTCAGGAGATGCAGCGCGCGATGGCCAGGCAGGCAGAGGCCGAGAGGGAAAGACGCGCAAAGGTCATCGCGGCCGAGGGCGAATTCCAGGCTGCGGCCAAGCTGTCCGAGGCGTCCGACATACTGTCCAAGAACCCGATGGCGCTTCAATTGAGATATCTCCAGACGATGTCCGAGATGGCGTCCGAGAAGAGCTCGACGATAGTGTTCCCGCTCCCGCTTGATCTCATTACGCCGCTCATAAAGAAGCTGTCTGATTAATGCATACAAGAGAAACCGGAGAAGGAGAGAAATCTTGAGAACCGCATCACTCTATACAGCCCTGCTTTTGCTGCTCGTGCTCACGGCCGCTTCGTGTAAATCCGGCGGAGACGAAAACAAGACCGTGACGAAAGAGGACAGCGCCGCTACTTCGGAAAGCCCGGGGGCCGATTCCCAGGGGGGCGAGCCCGTCGAGGGCGACTGGCTCATCTACCACATCGGAGCCGAGCCCGGCACCCTCAACCCGATAGTCGCGACCGACGCCTACGAGAGCGTCATCAACGGCGGAAACATATACGAAACCCTCATCGAGCGCGACAACGCCACGCTCGAGTTAAAGCCTCTCCTTGCCGAGTCGTGGGAGATTTCAGAGGACAAGCTCACCTACACGTTCAAAATAAGGCAGGGGGTAAAGTGGCACGACGGTGCGCCGTTCACGTCGGCGGATGTGGTGTTCTCATATAAAACGATCATGGACCCCAAGGTCGACGCGCCGCAGCTCCGGAGTTATTACCAGGAGATAAGGGACGTCGAGGCTATAGACGACTACACTGTGAAGTTCACTTACGCAAGGCCGTACTTCCTCGCGCTCGAATTCTGCGGAGGGATGCCGATAGTCCCGAAGCACATTTTCGAGAAGGGCGATTTCAACACCAACCCCGCCGGGAGAAAGCCCGTCGGAACGGGCCCCTTCAAGTTCGTGAAGTGGACGACGGGCAGGGAGGTCGTCCTCGAAAAGAACCCCGACTACTGGGGCGAGAAGCCGCACCTTAACCGCATAGTCTTCAGGATTATCACCGACTCTTCCGTGGCGCTCCAGGTGCTGAAGCGCCAGGAGCTCGACGTAGCGAGCCTGACGCCCATACAGTGGGAGAAGCAGACCAATTCCCCAGACTTCAAAAAACACTTCGACAAGTTCAGCTACTTCACGCCCAACTACAGCTACATAGGATGGAACTCTAAAAGGCCGTTCTTCGCCGACAAGCGCGTAAGGACTGCGCTCACACATCTCGTAAACAGGGAGCTGATACTGGACAAGGTCATGTACGGCCTCGGGGCCATAGTGACGAACCCGTTTTACATAAACAGCCCCGAGTACGATAAATCCATCGAGCCCATTCCGTACGACCCGGCTGCCGCGAGGAAGCTCCTCGAAGAGGCCGGATGGGTGGATCACGACAACGACGGCATAAGGGACAAGGACGGCGTAAAGTTCTCTTTCGAGTTTTTGATCCCGGGAGGCTCGGAGACGGGTGAAAAGATTGCCACCATCCTCAAGGAAGAGCTCGACGGGATAGGTATCGACATGACCATCAGGAAGACGGAGTGGGCAGTCTTCACGACGAGGCTCAACGAGAGGAACTTCGACGCGGTCACCCTGGCCTGGTCCATGGGCATCGAATCCGACCCGTACCAGATTTGGAGCTCGACGCAGGCCGAGGCGGGCTCGAACTTCATAGGGTTTAAGAACGCCGAAACCGACAAGTTGATCGAAGAGGCCCGTAAGGAATTCGACAGGGACAAACGCATCGAGCTCTACAGGCAGTTCTCGGAGATCATCCACGAGGAGCAGCCCTACACATTCCTCTTCTGCCGGAAGGCGACCGTGGCCGTGAACAAACGGTTCGAGAACGTGACCGTTTATCCCCTCGGCATAGAGCCCACAGAGTGGTACGTGCCGCTCCCGCTGCAAAAGTACAAGGAATAGCCGCTTCGAATCCGGCCCGTGAGGCTTCCGGCCCGGAAGAGTGCGGAATATCGAAAGCCCTATATCCGCCGGGCCGGGAATAAGTATAATTGTATTCTATATGCCGAAGTTGTACGGTTTAAACGCATACAATTCCCTTTGACCCGGACATGAGAGATTATTTAATAAAGCGGCTTTTGCTCCTCATACCCACGATGCTGGGTATCACCATCATTACGTTCTTCATAATCCAGCTCGCGCCCGGAAACCCCGTCGAAAGGAAGCTCCAGTTAGACGAAGGTATAAAGTCCGAGGCGATAACGCAGCAGATAGTCGAGGAGACGAAAAAACTCTACGGGCTCGACAAGCCCATTTACGAGCGCTACTGGATCTGGCTGAAGCAGATTGTCACGCTCGACTTCGGGAGGTCCTACAAAGACCACAGGCCCGTCATCGACAAGATAGCCGAGCGCCTGCCCATCACCATAACCCTCAATATATTATCTATATTTATTATATACCTTATAGCCATTCCTTTGGGGGTGTACTCCGCCGTCAAAACGGGGTCGTTCATGGAGAGGTCTACCACGTTCTTCCTCTTCATACTGTATTCGATACCTAGCTTTTGGATGGCTATGATACTGATCTTCTTCCTCGGGGGAGGGGAGTACTGGAACATCTTCCCCGTCTACGGAATACTTTCGCCCGGTGCGGATACCTACCCCTTTTACAAAAAAGCCCTCGACTTTCTCTGGCACATCGTCCTTCCCGTCTTCTGCCTCACGTACGGCAGCTTCGCCTATCTTTCTAGGTTCCAGAAAGGGAGCCTGCTAGAAGTGCTGAGGGAAGACTTCGTCAGGACCGCCACGGCCAAGGGGCTTCCGCCGTCAAGGGTTATTCTGCGTCACGCGCTCCGTAACGCGCTCATCCCGATAATTACGATACTCGCGGGATTATTGCCCGCGATGATAGGCGGGAGCGTCATAATCGAGACGATATTTTCGATACCCGGGATAGGGCAGCTCGGGTTCGAGTCCGTCCTCGCGAGGGACTACCCGATGATAATGGCCATAGCCACCATATCGGCCTTCCTCACGCTTCTCGGGATACTAGTATCCGACATCGTATACGTCCTCGTAGATCCGAGGATAAGCTTCGGAGGCAGGCGTTGAGCGAGCCCAAGAGCCTCGGATTCTGGGGAAGCGTCTGGGATAAGTTCAAGCGCGACAGGTTCGCGCTGGGCGCTCTCCTTATCATCGTCATTCTTTTCGGCATAGCGGTATTCCAGAACTTCCTCGCCGGCAGTAAACCCATAGTTCTGAAGTACGAGGGCGAATATTATTTCCCCGTCCTATTCCAGTACCCCGAATTCTTCCAGACGAATTTCAAGGACCTCGCAAAGGAGCTCCCCGAGGGGGACTTCGCCGTGTTCCCGCCCGTCCGGTACAGCCCGACGGAGAACGACCTCCTGTCGATCCTGAACCCTCCTTCGTCCGAGCACTATTTCGGGACGGACGACAGGGGCAGGGACGTTCTCTCGCGAATGATACACGGGGCCCGCATATCGCTTTCGATAGGCTTCATAGCCGTCGGCATTTCGGCGATCATAGGGATCATACTGGGCGGCATTGCGGGATATTACGGCGGGAAGACGGACTTCATCGTCTCCCGGCTGTTCGAGGTCATGATGACGTTCCCCGTCTTCTTCCTCATCCTGACGATTCTCGCGTTCAGGGATCCGAGCATCTACAACATTATGATAGTTATAGGCGTTACGAGCTGGACAGGCGTCGCGAGGCTCATAAGGGGCGAATTCCTCAGGCTCCGAAAATACGGATAC
This sequence comes from Thermodesulfobacteriota bacterium, assembly GCA_041390285.1. Taxonomy (GTDB): domain Bacteria; phylum Desulfobacterota_D; class UBA1144; order Nemesobacterales; family UBA2774; genus JADLGH01. Next base: position 21,413 of record JAWKQD010000002.1, read on the forward strand.
GTGGACGCCGCCATAGCACTCGGAGGGAACGACGCGCGGGTGATGGCGAAGCACATGCTCCCGAACGCGCTCGCCCCCGTGCTCGTGGACTGCACCTTCGGGATTGCGGGCGCGATATTGGTAGAATCGGCGCTCAGCTTTCTCGGGTTCGGCGTGCCGCCCCCCGACCCCAGCTGGGGCGACATACTCTCGCAGTCGCAGAGGTACGTGGATTTCGCCTGGTGGCTTGTCCTATTCCCCGGCGCGGCTATATTTGTAACAGTGACGGCTTTTAACCTCGTCGGCGAAGGATTCCGAAACGCAGTAGACCCGAAATTCACGGGAGACAGTTAACTGAGCCAGCAGAACGAAGGCATAATCGAAACGAATACATACGATGAACAGCGCGCTAGAAATAAAGGATTTGAGGGTTTCATTTTCGACGAGGGTAAAAAGCTCGAGGTCGTAAGCGGCGTCTCGCTGACGGTGCCGAAGGGAAGATCATAGGCGTCGTCGGGGAAAGCGGCTGCGGCAAGACCGTTACCGCGCTTTCGGTCATGCGACTCATCCCCGAACCCCCCGGCAGCATAGACTCGGGCGAGGTCATATTCGACGACGGTAATCTTCTCGAATACAGCGAAAGGGACATGCGCGCCGTCCGCGGCAACAGGATATCCATGATATTCCAGGAGCCGATAAGCTCACTCAACCCCGTTTTCACGGTCGGCGACCAGATAGGCGAGGCCCTTCGGACGCATCTTAAGATATCGAAGCGAGAGGAGAGGGACAGGGTCATCGAGCTATTAAAGCTCGTCGGCATCCCGGCACCCGAAAGGCGCATGAAGAACTACCCGCACGAGATGAGCGGCGGCATGTCGCAGAGGGTGATGATAGCCATGGCGCTCGCGTGCAACCCCGAGGTGCTCATTGCGGACGAGCCGACGACCGCGCTCGACGTTACGATCCAGGCGGGGATCCTCGAGCTGATAGACGACCTCCGCGTCAAGATGGGCATGGCCGTCCTCCTCATTACGCACGACCTCGGCATAGTCGCCGAGGTGGCCGACAGGGTATATGTAATGTATGCGGGGAAGGTCGTCGAGGACGCCGCGACGGAAGACATCTTCGCCGACCCGAAGCATCCCTACACAGTCGGGCTCCTGCATTCGATACCCGACTTAAGAGACAGTAAGGAAAAGCTCGACGCCATTCCAGGAGTCGTGCCGAGCCCCGGCAGCTTCCCGCCGGGATGCAGGTTCCAGGACCGCTGCCCGCTCGTCATAGATAAGTGCAGGGCGGAAGAGCCGCCGCTCGCGGAGCACGCCCCGGGGCATTTGTCGGCATGCTGGAGGGCGGACGACGTCGAGCTAAAGGTATGACAGGCGTATGAAAGAACTTCTAAAGGTAAACGGCCTCAAAAAATATTTCCCCATAACCTCGGGGATACTTTCGCGCGTGGCCAATTATGTTAAGGCCGTCGACGGGATCGACCTCACGATAGGCCGCGGCGAGACGGTCGGCCTCGTAGGCGAAAGCGGCTGCGGCAAGACGACACTCGGCAAGACCATAATAAAGCTCCACGAGCCCACAGAGGGCGAGATAATATTCGAGGACAGGGATATCACGAACCTCTCGACGTCGAGCATGCGCCCCGTGAGAAAACGCATGCAGATAGTCTTTCAGGACCCGTACGGCTCGCTCAACCCGAGGATGAAGGTCGAGGACATAGTATCCGAGGGGCTCGTCATACACGGCGTCTCCTCGAATGCCGAGAGGAAAGAGGCCGTAAGGGAAACGATGCGGACGGTAGGGCTCAGGGAAGACGCCCTCTCGCGCTACCCGCACGAGTTCTCGGGCGGGCAGAGGCAGAGGATAGCCATTGCCCGTGCGATAGCGCTAAGGCCCGACTTCATCGTCTGCGACGAGCCGATATCCGCCCTCGACGTTTCCGTCCAGGCCCAGATAATAAACCTCTTTATAGAGCTCCAGGAGAAATTCGGGCTCACTTATCTCTTCATATCCCACGACCTCCGCGTCGTAAAGCACATAAGCGACAGGGTGGCCGTTATGTACCTCGGGAAGATAATCGAGCTCGCGGCCAGTAAAGAGCTCTACAAAAACCCTCTACATCCGTACACGAAAATCCTCATATCCTCGGTGCCGGTGGCCGACCCGACGCGTAAAAGGGAGGCCGCAGTCCTTAAGGGCGACGTCCCGAGCCCGATCAATCCGCCCAGTGGCTGCGCCTTCCATCCCCGCTGCCCGATAGCCGTCGAAAAGTGCAGCCGCGAGGAGCCCGGGCTCCGCGACGTCGGCGGCGGACACATGGTCGCCTGCCACCTTGTCTGACCCCTGGTCACCCTTAACTTGCAAATGGATTATCTTGTATTATTATTTAGTTCCGTTAAATTCGAGGTAGTTTTCTTCGGCGAGTTCGGGCAATGAAAATCAGGGTATCGGATATTGGGGACGAGGGTCTACACATTGAAACACACAGAGACCCTCGGTGGCTTCATAATATCCCCGAGCTCTGGTCGGGCAAAGAAGAAATGAGGCTCGTCTCCGATATCGATGTCGATATCGAGCTGACGAAGGTGCTGAGGGAAGTGTCCGTTCTGGGCAAAGTCTCTTTTACTATAGAGGCCCCTTGTTCCCTTTGTCTAGAGCCCGTAAGACTTGACATTAGCCCGGAGATTAGGCTAATACTTTCGCCGTCCGAAAAGATAGATGATGACGACGATCTCGAACATGAAACGTACAGGGGAGAGGACGTTGACCTCGGGGATTATCTGCGGGAGCTTATAGCGGTATCGCTCCCGTTGAAGGTTACATGCCGTGACGACTGCAAGGGGCTTTGCCCCGAATGCGGCACTAACCTCAACCGCGAAACGTGCGAGTGCAGCAAGAAGTGGAAAGACCCGAGGTTTGCGGGGCTCGAAAAATTTAAATTATGAGGAGTTAAGGGAGAAAGAGATATGGCACTGCCTAAAAGAAAACATTCCAAGTCCAGATCCAGAAAGAACAGAACCCACTACAAGATAGCGGCTCCCGGCGTATCCGTATGCCGGAACTGCGGCGAGAACAAGCCGCCGCACAGGGCATGCCCCAGCTGTGGCTTCCACAAGGGCAGGACGTTCATAAAAGAGAAGCAGGAAGAGATTCAGCCCTGAACGGCCCCGGCCGTAAAGGAATAAGGTCTACATGATTGCATTCGTGTTCCCCGGACAGGGCTCCCAGTACGCGGGCATGTGCAAGGAGCTATACGACGGCTTCAGCGCCGCAAGGGAAGCCTTCGACGAGGCGGGAGAAGCGCTCGGCATCGACATGGCGAAGCTGTGTTTCGAATCGCCGCAGGAAGAGCTCTCGCTTACGTTTAACGCCCAGCCGGCGATCCTGACGGCCAGCGTCGCGTGCCTGAGGGTCCTCGGGCAGGAAACCGGCCTTGCGCCGGATTTCGTGGCCGGCCACAGCCTCGGCGAATATTCGGCTCTCGTGGCCAACGGCTCCATGGATTTCGCGGACGCCGTAAGGGTCGTAAGGAAAAGGGGCGAGTACATGCAGGAAGCCGTGCCGGTCGGGGTGGGCGCTATGTCCGCTGTCCTCGGCCTCGACATCGAGGATGTGGAAGAGATTTGCAGGCAGGCGTCGGACGACAAATTCGTCGTAAGCCCGGCCAATCTGAACGCCCCCGGACAGACGGTAATATCCGGCAATAAAGAGGCCGTCGCGGCAGCGTCCGAGGCGGCGAAAGCCAGGGGCGCGAGAAGGGTCGTGCCGCTCGACGTGAGCGCGCCGTTCCACTGCCCGCTCATGAAGCCGGCCGCCGAAAGGCTCGCCGAAACGCTTTCGGAAATAAATTTTTCTCCAATGTCGGCTCCGATTGTGATAAACTGTGACGCCGCGGTAAATAACGATTCGGGAAAGACGATGGACATACTCGTACGGCAGGTAACAAGCCCTGTAAGATGGTACGAATCGGTGGAGACCCTCGGGAGGGAAGGGGCGACGAGATTTATAGAGATCGGCCCGGGCAACGTCCTTATCGGGGCTTATCAAGAGAACGCTCTCGAACATGGAAATCAGCAACGTCGAAAATACAGCACAACTGGAGTCACTCAAAAATGGCAGAGAATGAGCAAAAGGTAGCGCTCGTGACAGGGGGCTCAAGGGGCATAGGGAGAGCGATAGCACTAAGGCTCGCGGCGGAAGGCGCATACGTCGTGGTCAATTACGCGAAAAACCGCGAAGCGGCTGAGGAAGTGGTATCCTCAATCGAAAAGGCAGGGGGGCGCGCCAAGGTGAGCGGTTTCGACGTCTCCGATTTCGACACAGTACAGGAAGAAATCGAAAACATCGTAACCGAGCTCGGCGGTATACACATACTGGTAAACAACGCCGGCATCACGCAGGACACCCTAATAGTCCGCATGAAGAAAGAGGACTGGGACAACGTCATGACCACCAACCTCAACGGCGTATTCAACTGCACGAAGGCCGTTGCGAGAATCATGATAAAACAGAGGCAGGGAAGGATAATCAACCTTACTTCCGTCGTCGGCGAAATGGGGAACTCGGGGCAGACGAACTACGCGGCCTCCAAGGCCGGGATAATCGGATTCACCAAGGCCGCCGCGAGGGAGCTCGCGTCGAGGGCGATAACCGTAAACGCGGTAAGCCCCGGCTTCATAGAAACCGACATAACGCAAAACCTTACAGACGAAATCAGAAAGCAGTACATAGACAAAATTCCCCTCCAGAGGTTCGGCTCACCGGAGGACGTGGCGGGTGTAGTGTCGTTCCTCGCGTCCGACGAAGCGTCGTACATCACCGGGGAGGTATTAAGGGTTAACGGCGGTATCTATACTTAAAATTGAACTCGAAAGGAGGTATTAGTAATGGCTCAGGAACAGGAAATACTCGCCAAGGTCAAGGAGATGGTCGCAAGCCAGCTCGGAAAGACCGAAGATGAAATCGCACCGGAGTCTTCTTTCATAGAAGATCTCGGAGCCGACTCGCTCGATCTCGTCGAGCTTATCATGTCGATGGAAGATGAATTCGGACTCGAGATATCCGACGAGGACGCGGAATCCATCATCACGGTTCAGGATGCGGTAAACTTTATACTGGAGCGCAAAAAGTAATGAAAAGAAGGGTAGCGGTTACGGGCATAGGCCTTGTGACCCCTGTCGGCGTAGGGAACGACGCCACTTGGCAGGCCGTTTGCGAGGGGCGCTCGGGCGTACACAGGATCACGAAGTTCGATCCGACCGAGCACAAAACGCAGATAGCGGCCGAGATCAACGGCTTCGATCCCGAGCTCTACATGAACGCCAAAGAGGCGAGAAAGACCGATACTTTCATACAGTATGCGGTCACGGCGGCGAAGTTCGCCCTCGAGGACTCCGGACTCGAGATAACCGAAGAGCTCTCGCCCAGGATGGGCACGATAATCGGATCGGGCATCGGCGGCATGGAGACATACGTCAACACCGTTCTCATGATGAACGAAAAGGGGCCGGGACGCCTTTCGCCCTTTTTCATAACCAACATCATCAACAACATGGCCGCGGGATACGTATCCATATTCTTTAACGCCAAGGGGCCCAACTGCTGTACGACCACGGCATGCGCCGCTAGCGCTCACGCCATAGGCTACGCAGCCCAGGCGATACGTAACGGCGAAGCGGACGCAATGTTCGCGGGCGGCACCGAAGCCCCCGTGATACCGCTCACCTTCGCCGGGTTTAACGCCATGAGGGCGCTCTCAACGCGTAACGACGAGCCTTCCAAAGCTTCGCGCCCCTTCGACAAGGAGCGTGACGGCTTCATCATAGGCGAAGGCTCGGGGATGCTTATCTTGGAAGAGCTCGAATCCGCGAAGAAGAGGGGAGCCCACATCTACGCCGAAATAGTCGGCTACGGCATGAGCAGCGACGCGAGCCACATCACGGCGCCGTCCCTCGACGGGCCGGAGAGGTGCATGAAGGCTGCCCTCCATGACGGCGAGGTCAACCCCGACGAGATCGACTACATAAACGCCCACGGCACATCGACGCCTCTTAACGACGCCAACGAGACGAACGCTATTAAACAGGTGTTCGGCGAAAGGGCGTACAAGATCCCCGTAAGCTCGACAAAGTCCATGACGGGGCATCTTCTGGGCGCGGCGGGCGCTGTCGAGGCGGCGTTCAGCGTGCTTGCGCTCGAACACGGCATACTTCCGCCCACGATAAACTACGAATTTCCAGATCCGGAATGCGATCTCGACTACGTCCCCAACCAGGCTCGGGAGGCCGGGATAAGGACAGTCCTCAGCAACTCTTTCGGATTCGGCGGGACCAACGCCTCGCTCATATTCAGGAAAATAGATTGAAATCACGGGCCGCTAACGCCCCTCCGGGGCTTACATAATGCGGCCCGTAAGCTTGATTTGTCCCCATTCAACTGTACAATGATTGGGGAAAACCTTCCTTTTAACCATCTATAAGCTAAGGAGAATTTGTATGAGTGAAATAAGAGATGACCTGAAAGCGGTTTCTACGCTAAAAACCAGCTCGGGTGACGTAAAATACTATTCCCTAAAGGCCATTGAGGCCCGTTTGGGGGTGGATATTTCGCGCCTCCCCGTGTCTATAAAAATACTCCTCGAGAACGTCGCCAGGAACTATGACGGCAACACCATACACGACGGGCACTTAAAGGCGCTCGCGTCGTGGAGCCCCGGCAGCGGGGCCGCCGAGGAAATACCCTACTGCCCCGCGCGCGTCATTCTGCAGGACTTTACGGGAGTGCCCTGCGTCGTGGATCTCGCGGCCATGAGAACAGTGGTCAACAGGCTCGGCGGAGACCCGGACAAGATCAACCCGATCGTCCCAGTGGACCTCGTCATCGACCACTCGGTACAGGTCGACTACTTCGCGAGCGACAAGGCTTTCACGCTGAACGTCGAGCGCGAATACGAAAGGAACGGCGAGAGATACGCGTTTTTAAGGTGGGCCCAGAAGGCGTTCGATAACTTCAGGGTCGTTCCCCCGGGCACGGGTATCGTGCATCAGGTCAATCTCGAATGTCTGGCGAGCGTCGTCGGGTCTAGAGAAGTGAACGGCGAGACGCTTGCCTTTCCGGACACACTCGTCGGAACGGATTCGCACACAACAATGATAAACGGCCTCAGCGTTCTCGGATGGGGCGTCGGCGGTATCGAAGCCGAGGCCTGTATGCTCGGCCAGCCGCTATATGCTCGTCCCCGACGTAATCGGATTCAAGCTCCACGGCCAGCTCGCCGAGGGAGTTACGGCGACCGACCTCGTACTCACGGTCACAGAGATGCTGAGGAAAAAGGGCGTCGTCGGCAAGTTCGTCGAGTTCTACGGCCCCGGGCTTTCGCAGCTCGCGCTTTCGGACAAGGCGACCATCGCCAACATGGCCCCCGAATACGGCGCCACGATGGGCTTCTTCCCGGTGGACGAAGAAACGCTCACGTACCTCAAAATAACCGGCAGGGACAGAAACCTCGTCGAGCTCGTCGAGGCATACACGAAAGAGCAGGGCCTATTCAGGACAGACGACACGCCCGACCCTGTATACACCGACACTTTAGAGCTCGACATCTCCACCGTCCAGCCTTCGATGGCCGGGCCGAGCCGTCCGCAGGACAGAGGTGCCGCTCAAGGATCTTAAAGAATCATACGAAAACGTACTCAAGACTAAAACGAACGACCCCGAAGGAAAGGGCATCGGCAAGAAGGTCACCATCACGATGGAAGACGGCAAGGAAGCCGAGCTCGGAAACGGCTCGGTCGTGATCGCGGCCATTACGAGCTGCACCAACACCTCGAACCCGTCCGTAATGGTGGGCTCGGGACTCGTGGCCAAGAAGGCCGTCGAGAAGGGGCTCACGGTAAAACCGACTGTGAAGACCAGCCTCGCGCCCGGGTCTAGGGTCGTGACAGACTACCTCGACGCCGCAGGGCTCACGCCCTACCTCGACGATCTCGGCTTCGACCTCGTCGGATACGGCTGCACTACATGTATCGGCAACAGCGGCCCGCTCCCCGGCCCGGTAGAGGAAGGCATAAAAGCCAACGACCTCACGACGGCGGCCGTCCTCAGCGGCAACAGGAACTTCGAGGGCAGGGTGCACCCGTTCGTAAAATTCGCATACCTCGCTTCGCCGCCGCTTGTCGTGGCTTTCGCCCTCGCGGGCACGGTGGACATAGACGTCTACAGCCAGCCTATCGGCACGGGCAAGGACGGCGAGCCGGTTTATTTGAAGGACATATGGCCGACGCAGAAGGAAATCAAGGACACGGTCAACAGCGTCCTTAACCCCGAGATATTCAGGGCGCAGTACAAGTCCGTTTTCGACGGCGACGACACTTGGAAGAGCCTCGACGTCCCCGAGGGGAATCTCTACAAATGGGACAAGTCCTCGACATACATCCAGAACCCGACGTTCTTCGAAACGTTCAAGCTCGACCTGCCCGAAACGGGCGACATCAAGGGCGCCTACGTCCTTGCGCTCCTCGGCGACTCGATTACGACCGACCACATCTCCCCCGCGGGCTCCATACCGAAGGACGGCCCGGCAGGGAAGTACCTCGTGGGACACGGTGTCGAGCCGAGGGACTTTAACAGCTTCGGCTCCCGCCGCGGAAACCACGAGGTCATGATCCGCGGCACGTTCGCCAACATCAGAATAAGAAACCAGATGCTCGACGGCGTCGAGGGCGGTATACGAAGCACGTCCCGTCCGGAGAGCAGATGTCGATATTCGACGCCTCGATGAAGTACCAAGAGGCTGGGCTCCCGCTAGTCGTCATCGGCGGGAAGGAATACGGCACGGGAAGCTCCGCGACTGGGCGGCCAAGGGCACGGTGCTGCTCGGGGTCAGGGCCGTCATAGCCGAGAGCTACGAGAGGATCCACAGGAGTAACCTCGTCGGCATGGGCGTTCTCCGCTCCAGTTCAAGGCAGGGGAAAGCAAGGACACCTACGGGCTTACAGGATACGAGCGCTTCGACATAGGCGGCATAACAGAGGGGCTCACCCCGGGCAAGGACATAACCGTAACGGCCACCAAACCCGACGGCGAGAGCTTCGATTTCCACGTGACATGCCGTCTCGACAGCCCCGTCGAAGTCGAGTATTACAAAAACGGAGGGATACTGCAAACAGTCCTCCGCCAGATGATGGAGTCATAATTAACCTGTCCCCATAGGGGACGGACCATCAAGAAGCAGTGATAATCAGCCAATACGGGCTGCGCCGGTAACCTGCGTAATTTTAGTGCTAAGGGGCCGGCGGGCCCGCCAAAAGTTGAATTCTGCTCGATTTTTATTTATATTTCAGACCAAATTTTTCATATAGGAGTTTCAACGATGTCATCCCGCAAACCCGCTTCGGGTGAGAAAATTCAGATAGATACAGCCAGCGACAGACTAATCGTGCCGGATAATCCAATTATTCCCTTTATAGAAGGAGACGGCACGGGACCAGACATATGGAATGCGTCACAGATCGTATTCGACGCTGCCGTCGAGAAGGCTTACGGCGGAAAACGCAAGGTAGCCTGGCATGAGGTACTGACCGGGGAAAAAGCCTTTAAGGAAAAAGGCGAATGGCTCCCCGACGAAACTATAGAAGACCTAAAAGAATACATTGTCTCCATAAAGGGGCCTCTCACCACCCCTATCGGAGGCGGCATAAGGAGCCTTAACGTCGCGCTCAGGCAGATACTCGACCTCTACGCATGCGTAAGGCCGGTCAAGTATATCAAGGGAACGCCCTCGCCAATCAAGAAGCCCGAGGACATGGACATGATCATCTTCCGTGAAAATACGGAGGACGTCTATTCGGGCATCGAATGGCAGAGCGGCTCCAAAGAGGCGACTGACATAAGGAATTATCTGGTCGAAAAATACGGCGTAAACATAAGAGAAGGCTCGGGCATAGGTATAAAGCCCATAAGCCCTTTCGGAACGAAGAGGCTCATGAGAAAGGCCATCAAGCACGCCATAGACAAGGGAATAGAAACGGTCACTATAGTGCACAAGGGGAACATCATGAAGTTCACCGAGGGCGCTTTCAGGGACTGGGGCTACGAGGTGGCCAAGGAAGAATTTTCCGACGGAGCGATAACGGAGGACGACCTCTGGGACAAGTTCGGCGGCAAGGCCCCGGCGGGTAAGGTCGTGATAAACGACAGGATCGCCGACAACATGCTCCAGCAGATCCTTACGAGGACGCGCGAATACAACGTCATCGCCACGTCGAACCTAAACGGCGACTATCTTTCCGACGCCTGCGCCGCGCAGGTAGGCGGGCTCGGAATGGCCCCCGGCGGCAACATCGGCGATTATCTCGCGCTCTTCGAGGCGACCCACGGCACAGCGCCGAAATACGCGGGGCAGGACAAGATTAACCCTAGCTCGGTCATACTCTCGGGCGTCATGATGTTCGAGTACCTCGGCTGGCAGGAAGCGGCCGACCTTATCGTCAAGGCGATGGAGCTTACCATCCTCGACAAGACGGTAACATACGACCTCGAGCGCCAGCTCGAAGGGGCCAAGCTGCTGAAGTGTTCCGAATTCGGCAAAGCAATAGCGGCCAATATGGACAAGGTAGAAAAATAAGAATCTTACTAAGAAGGCAAGGGCGGGGGAGATTTACCTGAGCCCCCGCGAGGCGGTACCGGAAGCGAACTAAACTCCCCGAAAATTACGAAATCAATAAGAAATACAATAATACGTGTAAGGAGTGGTTAAATGAGCAGACCAAAGATTTCAGTTATAGGCGCCGGAAACGTAGGCGCAACGACCGCGCTAATGCTCGCGCAGCAGGAGCTCGGCGACGTCGTCCTCGTTGACATTGTGGAAGGAATGCCGCAGGGGAAGGCGCTCGACATGATGGAAATGAACCCGGTTTACGGTTACGACGTGAACATCACGGGCACGAACGGCTACGAAGAGACGGCGGGCTCGGACGTCGTCGTCATTACCTCAGGCATACCGAGAAAGCCCGGAATGAGCAGGGACGACCTCATCGCTACCAACACCGCAATCGTTACGGAAGTCACGAAGAACGTAGCGGCCAAGTCGCCGAACGCGATACTCATCCTCGTTACGAATCCGCTCGACGCAATGGTCTACGTCGCGCATAAAGTCAGCGGGTTCCCGAAAGAGCGCGTAATGGGTATGGCCGGGGTGCTCGACGCCGCGAGGTTCAGGTCTTTTATCGGAATGGAGCTCGGCGTATCGGTCGAGAACATCCACGCCTTCGTACTCGGCGGACACGGCGACGACATGGTGCCGCTCACGCGCTGCACGACGGTTGCAGGCGTACCTGTGACCGAGCTTATCCCTGCGGACAGGCTCGAGGAGATCGTCAAGAGGACCCGCGGAGGCGGCGGCGAAATAGTTGCCCTCTTGAAGACGGGAAGCGCCTTCTACGCGCCGGCGGTATCCGCTGTCGAAATGGTAGAGGCGATACTCAGGGACAAGAAGAAGATCCTCCCGTGCTGCGTCCTCGCCCAGGGCGAATACGGCGTTGACAACACCTTCGTCGGCCTTCCGGTAAAGCTCGGAAGAAAGGGCATCGAAGAGATATTCGAGGTCGCTCTTTCCGACAAGGAAAAAGAAGAAATCAAGATTTCCGCGAGCCACGTAAAAGAGCTTTGCGACCATATCGACAAGACTACCAAAAACTGAAAATAATTTAGTCCCCGGGCTGGCGGATTGTTTCCTTGACTAGCCCGGGGCATTCATATAATATTACACGCACCGATTTTCCCCGAATCGATGACGGCAACCCCGTGCAACCAATAAGAATAAGATTAGAGGCAAGTTAGGAGACACAGAGATGGCGAATGGAACTGCTCAAAGCTCGATTACCATGCGTAAGGACGCTTGGTGGGCTGCGCCGCTTGTGACGGCGACAATTCTCACGGTTTTCGGTCTGTACTCGACATGGCGCGCGTTTTCGAACGCCGATTTCCTCGTCGAGCCCTATCTCTCCCCGTTCTACTCCCCGTATCTTCTGGCATCGTGGTGGCCGCTCTCGCCGGCGCTTCTCATACTCTGGGCCCCGCTTGGGGTTCAGGGCGACCTGCTACTACTACAGAAAGGCGTATTACAGGTCGTTCTTCATGGCGCCCCCCGGGTGCGCCGTGCGCCCGCTCGCCAAGGAAGGCAGCTACACCGGGGAAACCAAATTTCCTTTCATTCTGCAGAACATACACCGTTATTTCTTTTACGCCGCCGGCGTAATTCTTCTTTTCCTCTGGATAGACGCGCTTCACGCATTTAAATTCCAGGACGGGTTCGGCGTAGGGGTGGGCACCATTGTACTCTTGATAAACGCCTTTCTCCTCAGCATGTACTCGCTCTCCTGTCATTCCTTCCGCCATCTCGTTGGCGGGAAGCTCGACGTATTTTCGAAGTGCCCGACGCGCTTCCGGATTTGGGGGAAGGTCAGTGTGTGGAACGAGCATCACATGTTCTGGGCCTGGGTGAGCCTGTTCAGCGTTGCTCTCGCCGACCTTTACGTTTTCCTTCTCGCAAAGGGAATTATTACCGACATCAGGATCATATAAGAGGTAACAATAGATGGAAATCGAAACACATACACATGACGTTATTGTCATAGGCGCCGGGGGAGCGGGGCTCAGGGCGGCTATCGAAGCATCGGCCAGGGGGGCATCTGTAGGGCTCGTATGCAAATCTCTTCTGGGAAAGGCCCACACCGTCATGGCCGAGGGGGGCGTCGCCGCCGCTCTGGCCAACGTTGACGCACAGGACGACTGGAAGACCCACTTTCACGATACGATGCACGGCGGAAAGCTTCTCAACAACTGGCGCATGGCACAGCTCCACGCACAGGAAGCCCCCGACAGGGTAAAAGAGCTTGAGCACTGGGGTGCGCTTTTCGACAGGACGAAGGACGGCAAGATAATGCAGCGCGCCTTCGGAGGACACACCTGGAAGAGGCTCGCACACGTCGGCGACCGCACCGGTCTCGAAATGATAAGGACCCTCCAGGACAAGGGCATACATTCCGGCATCGACGTATACATGGAATGCACTATTACTCATCTTCTTAAAGACGGCGAGAGGATTTCCGGCGCTTTCGGCTACTGGAGAGAAAGCGGAAGATTCGTTCTCTTCAAGGCAAAGGCCATTGTGCTCGCGACCGGCGGCGTAGGTAAGTCCTACAAAGTCACCTCGAACTCCTGGGAATACACCGGGGACGGGCAGTCGCTGGCATACGACGCGGGCGCCGAGCTCATAGACATGGAGTTCGTCCAGTTCCACCCGACGGGCATGGTTTGGCCGCCCAGCGTAAGGGGCATCCTCGTAACCGAGGCCGTACGAGGCGAGGGCGGTATCCTCACCAACCGTAACGGCGAGAGGTTCATGGAAAAATACGACCCCGAGAGGATGGAGCTTTCGACGAGGGACGTCGTCGCGAGGTCCATATACACCGAGGTCATGGAAGGAAGGGCTCGCCCCACGGCGGCGCTTTTCTCAACATCGCCCACAGGGGTGCCGACTACGTCAAGAAGAAGCTCCCGAGCATGTATCACCAGTTCATGGAATTCGCGCTCATCGACATCACGAAAGAGCCGATGGAAGTCTTCCCGACGACGCACTACATCATGGGCGGCGTAAGGGTGGACGCCGACACGACCGGAACGACGGTCCCCGGGCTTTTCGCCGCGGGTGAGGTGGCAGGCGGCATGCACGGCGCCAACAGACTCGGCGGCAACTCGCTCTCCGACCTTCTCGTTTTCGGCATGAGGGCCGGCATGGGCGCCGCGCAGTACGCAAACGAAATCAAAGATAATGCACTTAAAATAGACGACAAGGACCTCGAGCTCGCGGCGGAGGAGATGTTAAGGCCGTTCGAGAGCGAAGATGGCGAGAACCCCTACACCATACACCAGGCCCTTCAGGAAACGATGGGCAAGTTCGTCGGCGTTTTCCGTACGAAGGAAAAGCTCCAGGAAGGGCTCGACGAGCTCCAGGTGCTGAAGGAAAGGGCTTCCGACCTCAAGATCGAGGGCTCCCGGATGTTTAACCCCGGCTGGCATCTCTGCAAGGACTTAAAGTCCATGCTCATCGTCTCCGAAGCCATAGCCAAGTGCGCGCTTCAGAGGGAAGAGAGCAGGGGGGCGCACAGCAGGGTTGACTTCCCCAAGTATAACGACGAGGTATGGGGCAAGGTGAATTCCGTTATATCGGTTGACGGCAACGGCGAAATGAAGCTGGGGACTTCTCCGCTTCCGCAGATGCCGGACGAGCTAAGGAAAATAGTAGAGGGAGGTTATAAATAATATGGCCACAGCCAAGATGAGGGTATACCGCGGGGACTCTAACGGCGGCGGGGAAGTAGAATACGATGTGCCCGTTGAGGAGGGGATGGTTGTCCTCGACGCGATACACTTCATACAGGCGAACTACGACGGGGACCTTGCGGTAAGATGGAACTGCAAGGCAGCCAAGTGCGGCTCGTGCAGCGCCGAGATAAACGGCATGCCCAAGCTCACCTGCAAGACCCGTATGGATTCCCTCCCGCTCGACAAACCGGTTACCGTTTACCCGATTAAATCGTTCCCGATCATTAAGGACCTCGTCACCGACGTTTCCTGGAACTACAAGGTAAGAAAGACCATACCGCCTTTCAAGCCGGCCAAGGACACCAAGTGGGTCATGTACCAGGAGGACGTCGAGAGGAGCCAGGAATTCAGAAAGTGTATCGAATGCTTCCTCTGCCAGAACGTCTGCCATATTCTCAGAAACCACGATAAGAAGGACGCGTTCGCGGGCCCGCGTATGATGATTAAAATCGCGGAGCTCGAAATGCATCCGCTCGACACCGACGACAGGAGAGCCTACCTCAGGACCGACGCCGGCGTCGGGTACTGCAACATCACCAAGTGCTGTACCGAAGTCTGCCCGGAGCACATACACATCACCGACAACGCAATCATCCCTCTAAAGGAGAGGGTGGTCGATGCATACTTCGACCCGCTCCAGTGGATAATTAACAAGTTCAAGGGAAATTAGAAGCAGTAACCGGCGAAGCCGCTTTTTATTAAGGAGGATTTACGAAGTGAACATACACGAGTATCAGGCAAAGGAACTTTTATCCCTCTACGGCGCGGCGACGCCGACAGGCAAGGTCGCGTTTAACGATGACGAAGCACATCAAATAGCACAGGACTTAAACTCGGGCAAATACGTAATCAAGGCGCAGATCCATGCCGGCGGCAGGGGCAAGGGCGGGGGAGTAAAGCTCGCCAGCGTGCTCGACCAGGTCAAGGAAATAGCCTCCGAAATACTCGGAATGATACTCGTTACGCACCAGACTGGCCCAGACGGCAAGCTGGTTAAGAAGGTCCTCGTCGAAGAGGCCTCGGACATAGACAAGGAATTTTACCTCGGGATGGTGATCGACAGGTCCAGGGAAGAGATAGTAATAATGGCCAGCCGCGAAGGCGGTTGTCGAGATCGAAGAGATAGCCCGCACCAACCCCGAAAAGATACTCAAGGAATATATAGACCCCGTCGTAGGGCTCCAGCCCTTTCAGTGCAGGAAGATAGCATACTTCCTCGGGCTCGACGGTAAGAGCGTGGGCAAGGCCGTGAAGTTCGTATCCGCCCTCTACCAGCTCTTCACCGACAAGGACTGCTCCCTTGCGGAGATCAACCCCCTCATACTCACCAAATCGGGCGACCTCATAGCGCTCGACGCGAAGATGAACTTCGACGATAACGCGCTCTTCAGGCACCCGGACATCGAGAAGTATCACGATCCGGACGAGGAAGACCCGACGGAGCTCGAAGCCAAGAAGTGGGGCATCAGCTACGTCAAGCTCGACGGCAACATAGGCTGCCTCGTGAACGGGGCCGGGCTCGCAATGGCGACGATGGACATCATCAAGTACCATGGCGGCGAGCCGGCGAACTTCCTCGACGTGGGCGGCGGCGCCAGCACCGAGCAGGTCACGCAGGCCTTCAAGATGATCCTCAGCGACCCGAACGTAAAGGCGATATTCGTCAACATATTCGGCGGCATCATGAAATGCGACACCATAGCCGAGGGTATAATCGCGGCTGCCAAGGAAGTAGGCATCCAGGTGCCCCTCGTCGTAAGGCTCGAAGGGACCAACGTCGAGCTCGGAAGGAAGATGCTCTCCGAATCCGGCCTCAACATCATAACCGGCGGCGACATGCGGGAAGCCGCGGCCAAGGTTGTTGAAGCAGCCGGCGTCTAACCATAAAAATCAAAGCCTGTGGCCCGTTTTGACAGAAAAGCGGGCCTTTTGAGGCTTTATCCGTCCAAATCATAAGAAACACATCAGAAATTGGCGTTTAATACCTTGATATTACACTGAATTTTTGTACCCACCAGAATGCCTCCTCCCCCTTGACATTTCCCGGATGATGATTAATTTTGCAAAAGGAGGTATGAAAATTGACGAATGCAATAGCAGTTAGAGAGCCAATGGGAATATTTCTCAGGGAAATCGAGAAATACCCGGTTCTGAGCAGGGACGAGGAACATGCCCTTGCCTTGAGGTACTACGAAGACAAGGACCTCGAAGCTGCGAACCAGCTCATAGTGTCGAACCTGAGATTCGTCGTGAAGATAGCCTCGGAGTACGTCTCCTACGGCTTTCCGCTGACGGACCTGGTTCAGGAAGGCACTCTCGGGCTTATGAAAGCCGTAAAGAAATTCAACCCGCACAGGGGCTACAGGCTCATATCCTACGCGGTGTGGTGGATACGTGCGGGCATACAGAACCACATCATGAAGTTCTGGAGCCAGGTGAAGATCGGTACGACGCAGGCCGAAAGGAAGCTCTTCCATAAAATAGGAAGGGCCAAGCGGCAGCTTCATCTGGACGGCGGGAACCTGTCCGAAAAGGACGCGGGCAAAGTGGCGGAGCTGTTCGGCGTAAAGGAGAAGGACGTCAAAGACATGGAGCTGAGGACGGCGGCAAGGGACTTTTCGCTGGACTCAACAGTCACCGACGACAACTCTATAACCTACATCGACACACTGCCGGTGGACAGCCCCTCGCAGGAGGAAGTCCTCGAGAATATCGAGACGAACGTCCTTGCGCACAGGGGGCTCGAAGAAGGGCTAACCAAGCTCTCGCCGCGTGAGAAGCGCGTCATAGAGAGCAGGTATCTTTCCAGCCCGCAGGGCAAGCTCCGCGAGCTGGGCGAAGAGCTCGGCATATCCAAGGAACGGGTACGCCAGATCGAAGTACAGGCTCTAAAGAAACTAAAGGGCGAAGTCGAAAGCTCCATAGATTCAGGGGAAGTGGGGCACGCTTCCGTCGACTGAAACGAACATAAAAAGCACAGGAGGTAGTAAACATAATGGCAACAAGCGGAAAAATTATAGGTATCGACCTCGGAACGACTAACTCGGTTGTAGCGATAGTCGAAGGCGGCGAGCCCAAGGTTATCATCAACGAAGAAGGGGCCCGTACGACGCCCTCCGTCGTCGCCTTTACGAAGGACGGCGAAATACTCGTGGGCGGGCCGGCCAAGAGGCAGGCAGTCGTCAACCCGGAGAACACAATCTTCTCCGTAAAGAGGCTCATGGGACGGCGCTACGACGAAGTCCAGGACGAGGCCAAGATACTTCCCTACAAAGTAGTAAAGGCGAAGAACGGCGACGCATGGGTAGAGGTTATGGGCAAGCAGTACTCGCCGCCCCAGATTTCCTCGCACGTTCTGATGAAACTCAAAAAAGCAGCCGAGAACTATCTCGGAACCGAAGTAAAGGAAGCCGTCATCACGGTGCCCGCATACTTTAACGACAGCCAGCGCCAGGCGACCAAGGACGCCGGCAAGATAGCCGGGCTCGAGGTAAAGCGAATCATCAACGAGCCGACGGCCGCTGCGCTTTCGTACGGGTTCGACAAGAAGAACGAGGGCACCATTGCGGTCTACGACCTCGGCGGCGGTACGTTCGACATATCGATCCTCGAAGTCGGCGACAACGTCATCGAGGTTAAATCCACGAACGGCGACACGCACCTCGGCGGCGACGATTTCGACAGGATCCTCATGGAATACATCATCGCCGAATTCAAAAAGGATTCCGGCATAGACCTCGGGAACGACAAGATGGCGCTCCAGAGGCTCCGCCAGGAAGCGGAAAAGGCGAAGATCGAGCTTTCTAACACGCTCGAAACGGAAGTAAACCTGCCGTTCATAACTGCGGACGCGACCGGGCCGAAGCACCTCGTGATGAAGATTACGCGCTCTAAGTTCGAGCAGCTTATCGAGGACAAGATCAAGGGAACTCTCGAGCCCTGTAAGCAGGCGCTCAAGGACGCCGGGCTCAAGGCTTCGGACATCAACGAGGTCATACTCGTCGGCGGATCGATCAGAATACCGCTCGTACAGAAAGTGGTTACCGACTTCTTCGGAAGGGAGCCCCACAAGGGCATCAACCCAGACGAGGTCGTGGCCATGGGCGCTGCGATTCAGGGCGCGGTCCTCGGCGGAGAGGTCAGGGACGTTCTTCTTCTGGACGTTACCCCGCTCTCGCTCGGTATCGAGACCCTGGGCGGTGTCATGACGAAGATAATCGAGAGGAACACCACCATCCCGACGAAGAAGAGCCAGGTGTTCACGACGGCCGAAGACAACCAGACGTCCGTCGAGATACACGTCCTTCAGGGCGAAAGGCAGATGGCGGCCGACAACAGGACGCTCGCCAGGTTCATACTCGACGGCCTTCCGCCAGCTTCGAGAGGCGTGCCCCAGATCGAGGTCACGTTCGACACGGACGCCGACGGCATTCTCCACGTCTCGGCCAAGGACATGGCCTCGGGCAAGGAGCAGAAGGTCAGGGTAGAGGCTTCGAGCGGGCTCGCCAAGGACGAAGTGGACAAGATGGTCCGCGACGCCGAGGAGAAGTCCGAGGAAGACAAGAAGCGCCACGAGCTCGTAGAGAACCGCAACAAGCTCGACGAGCTTATATACAGAACCGAAAAGAGCTTTAAGGAATTCGAGAGTAAGCTCGAAGAAGCTGACAAGAAGGAGCTCGAAGAGGCGCTCGAAGAGGGCAGAAACGCCATAAAGGGCAGCGACGCAGACGCCATTGCGGCGGCCACGGACAAGATAACCAAGGCCTCGCACAAACTCGCCGAGCTCATGTACAAGCAGCAGCAGGCAGATGGCGGTGCCGAGCAGCCGGGCGGCGACGGCGCAGAGCCGGAGGCCTCAGGGCCCGAAGAGGGCGCTGGGGACGAAGGCCCGAAGGATGACGGCGACGACGTTATAGACGCCGAATTCACCGAAAAATAAGAACAAAAAACCGGATTTACGGCGGTTAATCCCGCCGAACGCGAAAAAGGCGGCTATACAGGCCGCCTTTTTTGTTTTTCCGGCCACGGTTTCACTTGCTGAACCGCCATTTAAATGTTAATTTACTATTAATAGACAGGGGCTTAATTTATTTCATCATACCTACGTTTTCACGTAAACAGGAGGCTGTAAATGAAGGCGGATATACATCCGGAGTATAAAGATGTCACCATTAGCTGCTCTTGCGGAGCGGTATACAACACGAAATCGACGCGTTTTGAAGACTTCACGGTAGAAGTTTGCTCGAACTGTCACACGTTTTACACAGGCAAGGAAAGGGCTGCGGAAGCGAAGGGCAGGGTAGAAAGGTTCAGGAAGAAGTACAACAAGAACTAAGCCTTTCGCTGGGTTAATCGGAACACGTTCACCTTAAACCGGTATTTATCTATAGAGGAGACGAACAAGTTGACAAGGATTACCGTCAATAACAGATTAAGGAGGTAACTCCACATGAAGGAGTACAGTAGAGACTGTATAAGGAATATCGCGCTCGTCGCACCCCACGGAGCCGGTAAAACCTCTCTGGCTGAGGCTATTCTCTACACCCACGGCGCTACCGACAAGCTCGGCAAGGTCGACGACGGGTCTTCGGTGCTGGACTACGAACCGGAAGAAAAGCACCGCAGGATGTCCATTAACTCCCACATTACTTTCTTCGAAACCAGGAGCCACCTGGTTAACCTCATAGATACACCCGGATTTCTAAACTTCTTGTACGAAGCCGAAAACGCCGTAAAGGCGGCTGACGGTGTCGTGCTCGTTGCGGGCGCCGTGGGCAGCGCCGAATCCGGGCTCCAGTTAAAAAAATACTGGGACATTGCGGGCGGGCTGCCCTCCATGATATTCGTCAACAAGCTCGACAAGGAGAACACGAGCTTCGAGGCGACTGTAGGCGGAATCGCGAAGGAGCTCTCCGGTGTGAAGGTCATACCGCTCACGCTCCCAATCGGCGAGCAGCACGACTTTAAGGGAATAGTCGATCTCGTCGATATGAAGGCGTACGCCTACGACGGCACGGGCGGGGCCCAGGAGATTCCCGTCCCGGACGATATGATGGACGCCGCGGCGGCCGCCAGGGAGGAGATCATAGAGACCGTCGCCGAGCTCGACGACGACCTCCTCGAAAAGTACCTCGACGGCGAGCCTGTGGACGAGGACAAGATTACGACGCTTCTTCACGAAGGGATTCTCGACGGACGCGTCGTGCCGGTGTTCTTCGGCTCCGCGACCGGGCTCGTCGGGCTCAACGTTCTATCGGGCGCGATCACGAGATACATGCCGTCCCCGCTAGAAAGAAAGCCGCTCAAAGGGCTG
The DNA here is from genome assembly GCA_041390285.1 of Thermodesulfobacteriota bacterium. GTDB lineage: Bacteria > Desulfobacterota_D > UBA1144 > Nemesobacterales > UBA2774 > JADLGH01. The sequence continues at coordinate 42,099 of JAWKQD010000002.1, forward strand.
CTCCCCGAGGGAGGCGAAACGGAAATCGCCCCCGGTGAAAAGGGGCCGTTCTCGGCGTATGTGTTCAAGACCATTTCGGACCCGTACGCGGGTAAGATAAGCATCTTCAGGGTATATTCCGGCACCCTCAACGGCGACGGCGGCGCTTACAACGCGACAAAGGGCAATAAAGAAAAACTCGGCCACTTCCACAGGCTCCTCGGGAAAAAGGAATTCCCGCTGAGCCCCGCATCCTGCGGTGACATAGTGGCCGTGAACAAGCTGAAGGACGCCTCGACGGGCGATACGCTCACGGACGAGGCCCATCAAATGATAATCCCTTCGGTGCCTCTTCCGGCCGCTGTGCTGTCATACGCGATCGAGGCCAAGACCAGAAACGACGAGGACAAGCTGATGCCGTCCCTCGCCAGGATCCACGAAGAGGACCCTACAATACACTACAGAATAGACGAAGAGACAAAAGAGTTCCTGCTTTCCGGGACGGGGCAGTCTCACGTCGAGGCTACGGTGAACAAGCTCAGGGACACATACGGCGTTAACGTCGAACTCAAGACGCCGCGCGTCCCTTACAGAGAAACCATACGCGGCAGGGCCAAGGCAGAAGGCAAGTACATCAAACAGACCGGCGGAAAGGGGCAGTACGGGGACGCCTGGGTCGAAGTCGAGCCCCTGCCCCGGGGCGGGGGGTTCGAATTCGTAAACAACATCGTCGGCGGCGCAATACCGAAGAACTTTATCCCGTCCGTCGAAAAGGGCGTCGTCGATTCGATGAAGAAGGGCATACTGGCCGGCTACCCCGTCGTGGACGTTAAGCTGACGCTCTTCGACGGGAAGTACCACACAGTGGACTCGTCGGACATGGCGTTTCAGATCGCGGGCTCGATGGGCTTCAGGAAGGCGATGGAGGACGCCTCACCGGTGCTTTTAGAGCCGGTAATGAAGATGGAGATAACGATACCGGACGAGTGCATGGGCGACGTCATAGGCGACATCAATGCCCGAAGGGGCAAGGTGTCCGGGTTCGATTCTCTCTCCGGCACGAATATCATACGCGCGCTCATACCGATGGCCGAGATACTGACCTATGCACCGGATCTCAGGGCCATAACGAGCGGCCGCGGGACGTTCTCGATGGACTTCTCGCATTACGAGGAGCTCCCGGATCATATTGCGTCCAAGATAATCGAGAAGGAGCACACGGTAACGGCCGAGGCTCACGCCGGGCATTAAACGGATCGTTCAGGAGGGCCCGGCATGCGAACCTGGCGTGCCGGGCAAGAACAAAATGCAATCCCCGCGCGGCATTTCCCAGGCTGCGCTAATACCTGCTTTATTTAGCCGCATTTCGTGGTATAAATCTTGTCATATCCAAATTGGCCGTGGGGCGGGAAAGAATTTTGCATCCCCTCTAACCCGCGGCGCCGAATAGCTGTAAAATTGAACATACGCCAATGAGAATAGCTTCGATAGATATAGGGACGAATACATTCAGACTCCTCGTCACAGAGCCCGGCGAGGGAAATTCGCTTCACAAGCTCTACGTAGGCCGCGAGATAACGCGGCTCGGCGAGGGCTCGGGCAACGGAACGAGGCTTATAAAGCCCCGCGCGATAGAAAGGTCGCTCAAGGCCCTTACGGGCTTTTCAGAGATAATACGCGACCTCGGCGTCGAGAAGATGCGCGCAGTGGCGACGAGTATGGTAAGAGAATCCCGGAACGGGCTCGACTTTGTGAACCTGGTGAAATCCCAGACGGGGCTTCCCGTCGAGGTTATCACAGGGGAAGAAGAAGCCCTTCTGACAGTCAGCGGGGTCATGAAATCCGTCACCTTCGACACGCCTGATTGCCTCATATTCGACATAGGCGGCGGCAGCACGGAATACATTTACGTTAAAAACGGGACGGTCACGAACCTAACGAGCACGAGGCTCGGGGTCGTGTGTCTCACAGAGCGCTTCCTGTCCGAGGAAAAGGAATCGGAAGCCGCTCTCGCAGCCCTGGGCGCGCATATAGAAAAGACCCTCGCCGAGGGGCTTTCCGGGTTTCCGCCGGGCGGGGAAGGGCTCACGGTCATAGGCACTGCAGGCACGCCCACGAGCCTTGCGGCGGTCGAGCTCGACCTTGTAAAATACGACGCGAATCTCGTAAATAACTACACACTTACCCGCGAAGGAATAGTCAATATCCTAGGCAGGATACTGCGCACGCCGAGGGAGGAAAGGGCGGCCATTCCGGGCCTCGAAAAGGGGCGGGAAGACCTCATTGTCTCGGGAACCGAGGTAGTCCTCAAAACCCTAGACAGGTTCTCCGTCGGTGAGATGGTCGTAAGTGACGCAGGGCTCCTCGAAGGGGTGGCCTACGGGCTTCTCAGCTAACGAATAAAACTGCCTCACGAGGCCCCGCGCCTCGTTGACAAACCCAGGACCGATTATTATATTTGGCATAGAGAAGCATCAATAACTCATATTTCATACCAAAGCTTAACTATCACGCTTAACCGGAGTATAATTATCATAAATTTTTATGCATTACGTGTGATTTAACATCAGGAGACAATAATGAATTCCGAAGAGAAGAATGACAAGACAGGACAGATCGAAATCAGCGAAGAGGACGAGATGAACGAAGCGGCAGAGGACATGCGCGCCGAGGGCGGTGACGACAAAAACTACAAAGAGCTTTACCAGAGATATGTCAGGCTCGCGGCGGATTTCGAAAACTATAAAAAGAGACTGGCCAAGGAAAAGGCCGACATTATCGCTTATGGAAACGAAGAGCTCATAAAGGCCCTTCTGAACGTGCTGGACAACCTGGAGAGGGCGCTTTCGCATGCCGAAGGGCCCGAGGAAGATACCAAGGCCGTCCTCGAGGGCGTCAGACTCGTTCACAAGCAGTTTTTGAGTCTTCTCGACAAGTTCGGCGTCGAGCCCGTGCCTGCAGAGCGCGGACTGGAGTTCGACCCGAGGGTTCATCAGGCGATAGAGCGCGTCGATTCCGCGGATGTAGAGTCCGGACGCATAATTTCGGAGATGCTACGCGGTTATATGCTGAAAGAGAGGCTTCTCCGGCCGGCGCTCGTTTCCGTATCGAAGGGCAGGGGGGAGTCCCGGGACGCCGGCTCCTCGGCAGATAAAAACAATGGAGGGGACGGCGGCAATTCCAGCGGGATATTCGACCTTACCGACGAGGGATAAGTCCGTGCGTAAGACAACACTATGGCTATAGTAGGAATAGACCTCGGTACGACCAACTCCTGCGTCGCAATAATCGAGGGCGGGAGCCCGGTCGTTATCCCCAACGAAGAGGGGAGCAGGGTAACGCCGTCGGTCGTGGCGTTCACCGAAGACAACTCGAAGTTCGCGGGGGCGGTCGCCAAGAGACAGGGCGTCGTAAACCCGACTACCACGATATTCGGTGTAAAGAGGCTCATCGGCAGGCGATGCGACGCGCCAGAGGTTGCAAAGGCGATGGACTTCGCCCCCTACAGCATAGTCCCGAACGATTCCGGCGATGCGTGGATAAATATCAATTCCCGCACTTACAGCCCCCAGGAAATTTCCTCCATAGTCCTTTCGAAGATGAAGCAGGTGGCCGAGGAATACCTCGGATACGAGGTGACGGACGCCGTTATAACGGTCCCCGCGCACTTTAACGACCTCCAGCGTCAGGCTACGAAAGACGCCGGCAAGATCGCCGGGCTTAACGTCAGGAGAATTATTAACGAGCCCACGGCGGCCGCGCTCGCATACGGCTTCGACAAAATAGGCGACAAGAGAATAGCGGTGTTCGACCTCGGCGGAGGTACGTTCGATATAACGATCCTTGAGATTGCGAACGGCGTTTTCGAGGTAAAATCGACGAGCGGGGATACGTTCCTCGGCGGCGACGACTTCGACCAGAAGCTGGTCGAGCTCGTCCTCGAAGATTTTCAGAAGCAGCACGACATCGACCTCCGCGAGGACAAGATGGCGCTTCAGCGCATAAGAGAGACTTGCGAGAAGGCCAAGCACGAGCTGTCCTCCGTAGAAGAAACGATTATAAACCTCCCGTTCATCGCGGTTGACCAGGCGGGGCCGAAGCACCTTAACTACAAAATCACCAGGCCCGAATTCGAAGAGCTCGTCTCGGACCTCATCGACAGGCTCGAAATACCGTGCAGGCAGGCTATAGAAGACTCGCGCCTCGACGTCTCGCATATAGACGAGGTCGTGCTCGTCGGCGGTATGACCAGAATGCCGAAGATACAGGAGAAAGTCAGGGATATATTCAAGAAAGAACCCCAGACCAGGATAAACCCTGAAGAGGTAGTCGCCATAGGTGCCGCCGTGCAGGGCGGGGTCCTCGAAGGCAAGGTAGACGAGGTCCTTCTGCTGGACGTCGTGCCCCTTTCGCTCGGCGTCGAGACGAAGGGCGGGCTTTTCACGAAAATTATCGAAAGGAACACCACCATCCCAACAAAACGAAGCCGCGTCTTCACGACGGCTTTCGACAACCAGGACTTCGTAGGCATACACGTCCTCCAGGGCGAAAGGGAAATGGTGGACGACAACATATCGCTCGCCAACTTCAACCTCATCGGCATCCCTCCGGCGCCGAGGGGCATGCCGCAGATCGAGGTATCGTTCGAAGTGGACGCGGACGGCATTCTGCACGTCTCGGCCAAGGACCTCGGAACCGGCAAGAAGCAGGCGATAAACGTTGTCACTTCCGGTGGACTTTCGGACAGTGAAATACAGAAAATTATAGAAGAGAGTAAGGAAAGCAGCGACACCGACAAGAGAAAGCGCGACCTCGCCGTTTTGAAGAACGAGGCAGAGGGGCTTTTATATTCGGTGAAGAAAACGCTGGATTCCTACAGCGACAAGATCGACCCTGAGCTCAAGGAGCACATAGAAGGATCGGTAAGGGAAATGAGGGAGTCGCTCGACGGTGACGATTACGCCTACATAAAGGAAGCGCTCGACCAGCTCAAGAACGCGTCCTATAAATTCGCCGAAGTCATATACTCCAGGCACGAGAGCTACTCCGAAGCCTTTAACGAAAACGAATAGCCTCCCCGAGACAGGTATTATATTACTCTTATGAGCACTATCGATTACTACGAGATACTCGAGGTCGAGCGCAGCGCCACGACCGACGAGATAAAAAGGTCCTACAAACGCCTGGCCTTCGAATGGCACCCGGACAGAAACCCGGGCAGCCGCGATTGCGAGGAGAGGTTCAAGGTCATAAACGAGGCCTACCAGATTCTGAGTAACCCGGACAAGAGGGCCCGCTACGACAGCTTCGGGCATATATCGTCCGAGGGGCTCTTCACCGAATTCGATTTCGAGGCCGGTTTCGGCGACATATTCGGCGACCTGTTCAACGAGGTTTTCAGCGGGGCCGCGAGGCAGAAATCCCGGAGGGGCAACGATCTCAGGTATTCGATAGACCTCACCTTCGACGAGTCGCTCACGGGATGCGAGAAGACGATAAAAGTCCCGAGGCAAACGGAATGCTCCGAGTGCGACGGCAGCGGCGCCGCCCCCGGGGGCGATATCCCGTGCCAGTCGTGCGGCGGCAGGGGCGAGCTCCAGTACTCGCAGGGCCTCTTCGCCATAAGGCGCACATGCCCCACGTGCGGGGGCTCGGGAAGGCGTATCGTCAAGGGCTGCATCGAATGCAACAGCCTCGGATATGCGGTTGTCGAGCACGACATAACTGTAAAGATTCCGGCGGGTATATCGGACGGCGCGAGGCTGAGGATGCGGGGCGAGGGCGATGCGGGCCAGAAGGCAGGCGCCAACGGCGACCTCTACATAGACGTTCACGTTGACGAGCATCCGCTCTTCAGACGCGACGGCGACGACCTTCACTGCACGGTGCCCATAAGCTTCGTCCAGGCAGCCCTCGGCGACGAGATAGAGATTCCGGTACCGGGCGGGAAGAGCACGATAACCATCCCCGCGGGAACGCAGTCAGGGCAGACTTTCAGAATGAAGGGCAAGGGGATTCCCAGGCTCGAAGGCAGGGGCGCGGGCGACCTTTACATCGACATACACGTCGAGGTCCCGGTAAAGCTCAACCGGACCCAGAAACTGTTACTCGAGGAATTCGCCAGGGCGAGCGAGGAAGAAAACGTGCCGATGGCGAAAAGATTCTTTTCCAAGCTTCAGGAACTTATCAACAAATAATCCGAATAAAAAAATCCCGAGGGCCGGCAGTGTAGAAAATACCGGCCTCGGCATGGTTACGTTTAACGAGAAATACTCGAGGCGAGAGCTTACGCGCGGCCGCCCGCGATCGCGGGGATAATGGACACGACGTCTTCTTCCTTGAGAGCGGTTTCCTTACCGTCGAGGAATCTAATGTCTTCGTTGTTTACGTAGAGGTTGATGAACCTTCTGAGGTTCCCGGATTCGTCGCAGAGCCTGTTCTTTATTCCGGGGAACTGCGACTCCAGACTCTCGATTAGTTCATTCACGTTTGCGGCGCTTATGGAGACCTCGTCCTTGTCTGCGGTGAGCTTCCTAAGCGGGGTTGGTATGCGAACTGAGGGCATCTTGCGTACCTCCTTTTTCTTCCTGATTCTTTATTTTTGAATACAGCTCCTCGAATTCATCGAGCTGAGCCTCTATGATGTAAGGACGCGCAACGCTGTCGGCTATCGCCTCCTGCGTCTTGAGCCCGTTGCCTGTTATGCAGATAACTATCGTTTCGTCTTTGGGCAGCGCACCATGCTCGATGAGCTTTTTCGTCACGGCCATCGTAACGCCGCCTGCCGTTTCGGTGAATATTCCTTCCGTCTCGGCGAGGAGCTTTATGCCGGCAACAATCTCGGCGTCAGAGGCGTCTTCGCCCCAGCCCCCGCTCTCTTTCATTACGCTCATCGCGTAAAACCCGTCCGCCGGCGTCCCTATCGCGAGCGACTTTGCAATCGTGTCGGGCTTAACGGGCTTGAATATCTCCCAGTTGTTCTTGAGCGCGGTCGTAATCGGAGAGCATCCTGTAGCCTGCGCGCCGTAAATCTTCGTGCCGTTCTCCGGGATTATCCCCAGGAGCTCGAACTCCTTTATGGCCTTCCAGACCTTCGTCAGAAGAGAGCCGCTGGCCATCGGCACGACGACGTGCTTCGGCGCCTGCCATCCGAGCTGCTCCATCATCTCGAACGCGAGCGACTTCGAGCCCTCGGAGTAATACGGGCGGAGGTTTATATTCACAAATCCCCATCCGTACTTCCCTGCAACCTCGCTGCAGAGCCTGTTTACGTCATCGTAGGCCCCCTTTACCCCTACGAGGTTGGCCCCGTAGACGGTGGTCCCGATTATCTTCGCCTGCTCGAGGTTATAGGGAATGAATATGAAGCTTTCGAGGCCGCCCTCTATCGAAAGCGCGGCTACGGCGTTGGCGAGGTTCCCCGTGGAGGCGCAAGCCGCCGTTTCGAACCCGAACTCCTTCGCCTTCGAAAGAGCGACGGAAACGACCCTGTCCTTAAAGGAAAGGGTAGGGTAGCAAACCCCGTCGTTCTTGACGTATATCTCCTTTACGCCGAGGGTGCGTGCAAGGTTGTCCGCCTTAATGAGCGGCGTATAGCCCACGCTTCTCCCCACTGCCGGGTCGGCGTCGATCGGCAGGAGCTCTCTGTATCTCCAGATATTCCTGTCACGCTTTTCGATCGCGTCACGAGTGAGAACCTTTTTTATCTCGTCGTAGTTATAGGCCGCCTCTAGGGGACCGAAGCACGTTTCACATACGTGAAGCGGCTCCTTGGGGTATTCTTCCCCACATTCCTTACACTTTAGTCCCTTAACAAAACTCATATTAATACCCCGCATATATTGAATAAAATAAAGAAGTTACCCATTCCCCGGCGGGTTGTCAAAGTGCTTCGCCCGGGCAGGAAACTTTAAGGCCAGTCGTCGCGTTTTTCTATTTCCTCGTCTTTTTTATCCGGTTCCAGGACAATTCTCTCGTACTGCTCGGATTCTATATAATTGCCGTTTTTCCTGTAGATACCGCCCACAACGATATAATCGTCGTCCTCGAGGTCCCAGGTCCCGGGCATTTCGATGTTTATAAAATTACCCTTGAGGTCTATCAGCCTGAAAAACGTCGTGGGCCCATCCGGGTGCTCCTCGTCGATTTCGAGCTTGTTCACAATGCCCTCGACGGCGACGAGCCGTCCGTCGTACGCCAGGGGCGAGAAGAGTATCCTGTATATAGGGGCCCTGTAGCCCTGAACGCTGCTTCCCGGAATGTATTCGGGTTTTTTATTGCATCCGGCGGCGAAAATGGCGATCAGGAACAGAAAAACGCCGAGGACGCGAAGATACGGCGCACGAGGGGATGAACCCTCCCGGCATGTCTTGAATTCTCGATATCCTGACCCGCGTCCGACATAGGGATATATTTTACCCAAACGGGAAAATTTTACCGGTTTTGTGGCATAATTATCAGTTCTCAATAAACCGGCCGGACGCCCCGGCAGATGGAGGTAAAGGAAATAGTGGAGACATTCAACGGAGAAGGATATGGAATTGGAAGGATTAAATCAGAGAATAGCGACAACAACTACAGCTACGTCGTATGGTGCACGAAAACGTCCGACTGCATCGTCATAGACCCGAACGATCCCGTACCGGTGCTGAATTACATAAGGGACCGCGGGCTCAGCGTCAAGTACGTTATAGACACGCACTGCCACCCGGATCACATACTCGGGAACGACCCTGTCATCAAAGTTACCCTGGGAAGATACTCGTTCACCCGCTCGGGTTCGATCTCGTATCCCCGAGGAGCGCGACGGTCGAGGACGGCGAGGTGGTTAAGTTCGGCGAGCAGGAGATCAGGGTCGCATACGCCCCGGGACACACGCCGGAGCACATCCTTCTTCTGATGGACGGCGAGGCGTTCACGGGCGACACACTCTTTCTGTCCGGCGTCGGGAACCTAAAGCACGGCGGCGTCGCGGAGGACCTCTTCAACACAATCGAGACGAAGATACTTACGCTCCCCGACGACACGCGCGTATGGCCGGGGCACGATTACGCCGAGGCCAACCTCAGGTTCGCCGTCGACGTCGATCCCAAAAATAAGGACGCGAAAAAGAAGCTCACTGACGTCCAGAAACTCGCCAAGAAGGGGAAGGATCCTGCCCCCACGACCATAGGTGAGGAGAAGAAATATAACCCCTTCCTGAGATTCTCCAGCCCCGAATTAGAGAAAGGACTCGAGAAGAAAAACCCGGAATTCAAAGGCGGCTCTCCGTTTGCGGTATTCAGCGAGATCAGGAGACAGAGGGACGGCTGGAAGTGAGCACATAGGGCCTATCCTTGTAAATTATTGAAATAAAATCATTTTGGTATACTAAACTCACCATGACAAAGATTAAGAAAGATTCGGCGCGGCAGCTCAGGGGGCTGCTCGGGGAAAGGATTCTATTCCTCGACGGCGCCATGGGCACTATGATCCAGCGCTATGCGCTCGAGGAGGAGGACTTCAGGGGGGATAAATTCAAGGACCACCCGGTGGACCTCAAGGGGAATAACGACCTCCTTTGTTTCACGCGTCCGGAAGTGATCACCGAAATACATACTCAGTATCTCGAAGCCGGCGCGGACATAATAGAGACGAATACATTCAACGCCAACCGCATCTCGCAGGCGGACTACAACCTCGAAAGCATAGTGCCGGATCTGAACCGCGCCGCGGCCGGGGTTGCCCGCAAGGCGGCGGACGATTTCATGGCAAAACACCCCGAGAGGAAGTGCTTCGTCGCCGGGGCGCTCGGGCCGACGACGAGAACGGCCTCGATATCCCCAGACGTCAACGACCCCTCGGCCAGGGGTGTCACGTTCGACCAGCTGACTGAGGCTTATTACGAGCAGACTGCCGCGCTGGTAGAGGGCGGTGCAGACGTCATACTCGCCGAGACGACGTTCGACACGCTCAACCTTAAGGCCGCCATATACGCCGTCTTCAAGTACAGGAGCGATTTCAAAAACGACATACCACTCATGCTTTCCGTGACGATAACAGACGCCTCGGGGAGGACCCTTTCCGGGCAGACGATAGAGGCGTTTTGGAACTCCGTCCGCCACGCAAAGCCGCTCAGCGTCGGCATCAACTGCGCCCTCGGGGCAGCGGAGATGCGCCCGTATATAGAAGAGCTTTCGCGCATCGCAGACTGCTACATCAGCTGCTACCCGAACGCGGGGCTGCCTAATCCGCTGAGCGATACGGGATACGACCAGAAGCCGAGGGACACGGCAACTTACCTCGAAGACTTCGCCGAGAGCGGGTTCCTGAATATCGTGGGAGGCTGCTGCGGGACGACGCCCGATCATATCAAGGCTATAGTAGAAAGGGTGGGGCACTACCCCCCGCGCCGGACGCCCGAGATTCCCCCGGCTACCCGCCTCAGCGGGCTCGAAGCGCTCAACATTGGCGAAGGCGCGCCGTTCGTAATGGTGGGCGAAAGGACGAACGTAACGGGCTCGCCCAAGTTCGCGAGGCTCATAAAAGAGGACGACTTCGAGGGAGCGTTATCCATAGCGAAGCAGCAGGTCGAAAACGGCGCGAACGTCATAGACGTCAACTTCGATGAGGCGCTCCTCGACGGCGAGGCCTGCATGACGAGGTTTCTTAACCTGATAGCGACCGAGCCCGACATAGCCCGCGTCCCGGTGATGATAGACAGCTCGAAGTTCACGGTCATAGAGGCCGGGCTCAAGTGCATCCAGGGGAAGGGAATCGTAAACTCGATAAGCCTCAAGGAAGGCGAGGAGAAGTTCCTGGGCTCCGCGCGCGAGATAATGCGCTACGGCGCTGCGGCCGTCGTCATGGCGTTCGACGAAAAAGGCCAGGCGGCGACCAAAGAAGACAAAATAAGGATTTGCGAGAGGGCGTACAAGCTCCTGACCGAAAAGGCAGGCTTGGAACCCTCGGACATAATCTTCGACCCGAACGTGCTGACGGTTGCAACGGGCATCGAGGAGCACAACAACTACGCGATAGATTTCATCGAAGCCGTAAGGGAAATAAAAAAGGTTTGCCCCGGCGCGAAGACGAGCGGCGGCCTCAGCAACGTATCCTTCTCGTTCAGGGGGAATAACGTCGTTAGGGAGGCCATGCACGCAGCGTTCCTCTACCACGCTATACAGGCCGGGCTCGACATGGCCATCGTCAACGCGGGCATGCTCGAAGTCTACGAGGAGATAGACAAGGAGCTCCTCGAAAAGGTCGAGGACGTCCTCTTCAACAGAAGGCCCGACGCCACCGAAATCCTGGTGGATTACGCCGAGAAGGTAAAAGACTCGGGCAAGACGAAGGACAAGGAAACCGAAAAGTGGAGGGAGGGGACAGTCGAGGAAAGGCTCTCCCACTCGCTCGTAAAAGGCATAGTGGATCACATAGACGCCGACACGGAAGAGGCGCTGAATAAGTATCAGAAGCCGCTCGACGTCATCGAGGGGCCGCTCATGGACGGCATGAAGATCGTGGGGCAGCTCTTCGGCGAGGGCAAGATGTTCCTCCCCCAGGTCGTCAAGAGCGCGCGCGTCATGAAGAAGGCGGTCGCTTTCCTGGAGCCCTACATGGAGCTCGAAAAGGCCAACGCCGCCGGCGGATCGTCGCGCGGGAAATTCGTTATCGCGACCGTTAAGGGCGACGTCCACGACATCGGGAAGAACATCGTCTCGGTCGTCCTCGGGTGCAACAACTACGAGGTCATTGACCTCGGCGTCATGGTGTCGTGTGAGAATATTCTCAAGACGGCCAAAGAAGTGAACGCGAACATTATAGGGCTCAGCGGTCTAATTACGCCCTCGCTGGACGAGATGGTCCACAACGCTTCCGAGATGGAGCGGCAGGGTTTCAAAACGCCGCTACTCATCGGCGGGGCCACGACGAGTAAGGCCCACACGGCTATAAAAATAGCGCCGCATTACAGCGGCGTCGTGAGCCACGTGCAGGACGCCTCGCTCGTCGTCAACGTCTGCAACAGCCTCCTTAACCCGGACAAGTACGAGGCATTCGCCGAGGAAACCAGGCGCAAGCACGAGGAGCTCCGCGAGCTTCATTCGAAATCTAAGAGCGCAGCCGAGTTCATCCCGATCGAAAAGGCCCGCGAGAAGAAATTCACCGACGACTGGAAGACGGCTCGCATAGACGTGCCCGAGAGGCTGGGCGTCGAGATTATAAAAAATATAAGGATTGAGGACATCGTCCCGTACATCGACTGGTCGCCGCTCTTCTGGGTGTGGGGGCTAAAGGGCGTATTCCCCGCCATACTCGACCACAAGAAATACGGCACGCAGGCAAGGAGCCTCTTCGACGACGCCGAGAGGCTGCTCGGGCAAATAGCCTCCGAGAAGAGGTTCGCCCCGAGGGCCGTGCAGGGATTCTGGCCCGCCAACAGCGTCGGCGACGACGTCGAGATATATGCGGACGAGAGCCGGAAGGAAGCCGTCGAGACGTTCCACTTCCTCCGCCAGCAGAGGTCGAGGGGCGAAAACGAGACGTACCTCTCGCTCTCGGATTTTGTCGCGCCGAAAGACTCCGGAAGGGCCGATTACATGGGCGGGTTCGCCGTCACGGCCGGAAAGGAGGTCGAGACCTTCGCCGACACGTTCCGCGAGGCGGGCGACGACTACTCTGCAATAATGGTGCAGGCCCTCGGCGACAGGGTTGCCGAGGCGCTGGCCGAGATGATGCACAAGCGCGCCCGCGACACGTGGAATTACGGGAAGGAAGAGGACCTAACGTACGAGGACCTCATAAAAGAGAAGTACAGGGGCATAAGGCCCGCGCCCGGATACCCGGCCTGCCCGGACCACACCGAAAAGGCCGCGCTATGGAAGATGCTCCGCGTGAAGGAGAACATCGGCGTCGAGATAACGGAGAACTTCGCGATCTACCCGCCTAGCTCGGTCGCCGGGTTTTACTTCGGGCACCCGCAATCGAAATACATGCACATTGGTGATATAGACAGGGACCAGGCCGAGGACTACGCCGAACGGAAAGGGATACCCCTTTCGGAGGTAGAGAAATGGCTGAGGCCGAACCTCGGCTATTGACCGGATTTCACCGGGAACGGCTTTCCCGCGGCGAGGTCGGCGAATATCTTTTCGACGTTCATCGCCATCCACGAACGGGCCGCGACGAGGTCGTATCCCGCCTCCGCCGCCTTTTTCCTGAGATCCGTTTCGACGTGCGGTAGGAATCCTATAACGCGCGCGTGGGAGAGGGCGGGTGTTTCCCTTATCTCGCTGATTACAGCGAAGGGGTCGAGCCCCTTGGTGCCAAGGTCCACAATAAAAAACGCAGGGGGATGAGAGGCGAATTTCCCGGCGAATCCATCGCCGGATTTTACGAATTCGAGCCTGATTCCGCTTCTTTTCGCAGCCTCCCTTATCCGCGAGGCGAACATGAGATCGCGGACAATAACCGCTGCGTATATGTCTTTGGTGCTCTCCTTCACCTGTTACTCCTTCCAAAAATAGAGTGTATATTAAAGTCTTCATTCAGACAAAGAGAGACATCAGCATGACAAACGGAAAGATCACGACCATATTCTTCGACGCTGCAGACACGCTCTTTTTCATAAAGGAAGGGCTCGGGAACACGTACGCCGGAGTGGCCCGTAAATACGGGGCCGACCCCGACACGGCAGAGCTGAGGAGCGCCTTTTCCAGGGCCTTCAGGGGCGCGCCGCCGCTCGCTTTCGGCGGGGTTTCCGATGAAGAGAGAAAGGAGCTCGAAAAGAACTGGTGGAAAAAGGTAGTCACCGACGTCTACACCGAGGTCGGAATGTTCGACGGCTTCGACGAGCATTTCGACGAGCTCTTCGAGGTGTTCAGGACCGAGGCGTGGACCCTCTTCCCCGAAACCGTCCCCGTGCTCGAAGCGCTTAAATCGAAAGGCTACAGGCTCGGCATAATATCCAACTTCGACTCCCGCGTTTACGACGTAATGGAGCGGCTCGGGATTTCCGGATATTTCGACACGTTCGTCATTTCGAGCGAGGCCGGTTACGCAAAGCCGTCCCACGAGATATTCCTCACGGCGCTGGACAAGGCCGAGGTGAACCCGGAGGAATCCATACACGTGGGCGACGATCTCAAGAACGACTTCCACGGCCCGCGCGCACTCGGCATCCGCGCGATCCTCCTCGACAGGGAAGGGGAATGTCGCGTGCTCGATCGCATGGACAGGGTCGATGACCTCACCGAGCTCGAGATTTACCTTAACGGCGAGGACGCACCCGGCCTGAAAGCGGAAGGCTGAAACCCCGCCGCCTTTTTAGGACATCCCTATATATATTCTGTGCTGTCGGATAATTTCGGAAGAAAATCCTGTCAGACGTTCTCTTGAGTTCTTCGGACTCACTCGCGCCCGAGGTGAAAAAGATGAATGCCATCGTCGGCCTCTTCGAAGAATCCTCACGACGAAGTGGATACCGTCGAATATCCATCCTTCGCCGGCCCACTTATTAAGCGCCTTCTCTATTTCCTCGTCCGTGACGAGTAGAGCTCGACGACTTTATAGTGGGGATTGCCGGCCATCTACTTCCCCCGGCCGCGGAGGATTTCGGCGGCTTCCTTTGCGTGGTAGGTGATTATGATGTCTGCCCCGGCCCGCTTTATGCTGGTCAGTATCTCCATCATCACGAGCTTCTCGTCTATCCATCCGAGCTTCCCGGCGGCCTTCACCATCGAATACTCGCCGCTCACGTTATAGGCAGCCAATGGGTGGTCGAACTCCTCTCTCGCGGCGCTTATCACGTCCAGGTACGAGAGAGCGGGTTTCACCATCACAATGTCCGCGCCTTCCTCGATGTCGAGGGCTATCTCGCGCAGCGCTTCCCTCACGTTCGGCGGGTCCATCTGGTAGCTCCGTCTGTCGCCGAACTGGGGCGGCGATTCGGCGGCGTCCCTGAAAGGGCCGTAGAACCCCGAGGCGTACTTGGCGGAATACGACATAATCGGCACCTTGTCGAACCCCGCGTCGTCGAGGGCCTCCCTTATGACGCCGACCCTGCCGTCCATCATGTCGGACGGGGCTACTATGTCGGCCCCGGCCTCGGCATGCGAGACGGCCATCTTGGCCAGGTATTCGAGCGTCTCGTCGTTATCGACGTCTCCGCCCTTTACAATCCCGCAGTGTCCGTGGCTCGTATACTCGCACATGCAGACGTCCGTCACGACAAGCATGTCGGGCGTCTTCTTCCTGAGCTCGCGGACAGTCTTCTGTATGATGCCGTCCTCGGCGTAGCCTTCGCTCCCTGTCTCGTCCTTGTGCTCGGGGATGCCGAAGAGGAGGACGGACTTCACGCCAAGCGCCTCGGCCTCGCGGGCCTCCTTGACGATGTTGTCTATCGACTGCTTGTATATGCCGGGCATGGAGGGGACTTCCTCCCTTACGCCCTTGCCCGGGGCCGCGAACATAGGGTAAATGAGCTCGTCCGCGGACAGCCTCGTCTCGGAAACGAGGTCGCGGATAGTCTTCGATCTTCTCAGTCTTCTCGGTCTGTATGCGGGAAAATACATAATGCGTAATTGTAATTGCTTAGGAGAGGTTAGGCAACATATTCGCGGTAATGAGCGGCAGTGGCCAGGCCTTTGATTTTTTCTCAGGTCGTATAATATTAATCCCCGGAGACATCGAGAGAAGGAAACGGAATGGAAGAGAACGGAGAAAAGAAAAGCCTCGACTTCATACGCACGATAGTCGAGGAGGACAACGAGAGCGGTAAATACGGGGGCAGGGTGGCTACGCGATTCCCCCGAGCCCAACGGCTACCTCCACATAGGTCACGCCAAGTCCATATGCCTCAACTTCGGCATCGCTGGGGAATACGGCGGCATATGCAACCTCAGGTTCGACGACACGAACCCGGCCAAGGGAAGACACCGAGTACGTCGAGGCGATAGAGAGCGACGTCAGGTGGCTCGGCTTCGACTGGAACGGGCTCTACCACGCCTCGGACTACTTCCAGGCACTTTACGATCACGCCGTAACGCTGATCGAGGCCGGGAAGGCCTACGTTGACAGCCTCTCCGCCGACGAGATAAGGGAATACAGGGGCACCCTCAGCGAGCCCGGGAAGAACAGCCCTTACAGGGACCGCCCGGTCGAGGAAAACCTCGACCTCTTCCGCCGCATGAAGGACGGCGAATTCCCCGAAGGGGCGCATGTCCTCAGGGCGAAGATAGACATGGCCTCGGGCAACATCAACATGCGGGACCCGGTCATGTACAGGATAATCCAGGAGCCCCACTACAGAACCGGCGACAAGTGGCATATATACCCGATGTACGACTATGCGCACTGCGTCTCCGATTCGATAGAAGAAATCACGCACTCCCTCTGCACGCTCGAATTCGAAGACCACCGCCCGCTATACGACTGGTTTTTAGACGAGCTCGCCATATACCACCCCCAGCAGATCGAGTTTTCGAGACTCAACCTCAACTACACCGTCATGAGCAAGAGGCGGCTTTTGGAGCTCGTCCAGGGCAAATACGTAAACGGCTGGGACGACCCGCGCATGCCGACGATCTCGGGGCTCAGAAGAAGGGGATACACCCCGGCTTCGATACGAAATTTCAGCGCGCGGATAGGCGTCACGAAGCAGGAGAGCGTGATAGACATATCGCTCCTCGAGCACAGCGTAAGGGACGACCTCAACAAGACGGCTCGGAGGGTAATGGCGGTTCTGAATCCGCTCAAAGTGACGATCACGAACTACCCCGAGGGCGGGTCCGAGGAGCTCGACGCCGTCAACAACCCGGAAGACCCTTCGATGGGTACGAGGAAGGTGCCGTTCTCGGGCGAGCTTTATATCGAACGCGACGACTTCATGGAAGACCCGCCCAAGAAGTTCTTCAGGCTCTCGCCCGGCGTCGAGGTCAGGCTCCGCTACGCCTATTTCCTTAAGTGCGAGAGCGTCGTAAAGGACGAAAACGGCGAGATTACGGAGCTCCTCTGCACATACGACCCCGCGACAAAGGGCGGCGACTCGCCCGACGGGCGGAAGGTTAAGGCCACGATTCACTGGGTCTCAGCCCCGCACGCCGAAAAGGCAGAGGTCAGGCTCTACGACAGGCTGTTTACGGTTCCCGAGCCCGGGGCCGACGGCTCGGATTACAAGGAGTACCTTAACCCCGATTCTCTCACTGTGCTGAAAGACTGCCCTGTCGAGCCAGGGCTGGCCGACGCCGAGCCAGGCGTCAATTACCAGTTCGAGAGACTCGGATACTTCACGCCTGACGCCCGGGACTCGAAAAACGGCGCACTCGTATTCAACAGAACCGTTACTCTCAGGGATTCGTGGGCTAAGGAAAAGAACAAGCCCTAATGTGACGTCAAATCTGGCCAGTTAATTCATTATTACAGCAGGTTGGGAGAGCGTACTTAAAGTGTTTTATAGGTGTGGCGGGCGCTATGATCGGGAGCTTTCCATGGCGTAACCGGCAGGCCCGAGCCTCTTTCCGTCAACGTATAATGCCCGTCCCCATCAATCCCGACCCTTCCTTTGGCCACGAGCTCGTGAACGGCGAACGGAAACGCCTTCCACTCGGCCTCTTCCCTGATTTTTGGCCCCCATGGCATCCTTGTCGGCCTCGGTGAAACCTGCGAGCGAAACAGGAGGCGACTGCACGAGGGCCGTGCCGAACCTCTCGCCGAGGCGTTCGAGATACACCGTGCAGCGGAGGCTGTCCTCCCCGGCCTGTAACGCTTGCACGCAGGCGTCTACCCCGCGTACTAGATAATCCTTCGTAATGTCGCCCGGGTAGAGGTTAAGTATCCTGCCGTTGTATCTTTCGATAAAGGCGCGGCCGAGTCTCCGCCTGTATCCGGCGAGGACAATAATATCCGGTGTGCAGAGGCTCTCAATAAGCGAGATCGCCGCGGCGTCGTAATAGTCCCTCATCCCTTCGTCCTCGGGGCTTTTGCCGAGAACTTCGAAATATTTTTTCGAGCCGATCGAAAGAACGGGTATCCCGTACTCCGCCGCCTTCTTCGCCCCCTCGCATCCGGGGGCGTTCGTGAATACGGCGTCCGTCCTGCCGTAGAGCTTTTCGCCCGAGCGGGCGAGCCGCCTTTCCTCTTCGGCGATGGCGACGAAATTGGTCCCCGAGCCCGAGAGCAAAACGGCGACGCTCATCGGCTCCCCACGCGGTTCGTATAGCGGTTTTATGTCGGATTCACTCATAGTATTTGCAATAACCGTCAGGTTATGGACATTATATCTATTCGACCGATATGAGCAACTTCTGGCAAAGGATAGTCACGGCTGCGATAGCCATCCCGATACTCTACGTCATATTCAGGATAGGGGGAGTTATATTCCTCCTCTTCATCATGGCGCTCGTCCTAACGGGGCAGATAGAATACCAAAGGCTTCTTCAGTCGCGGAATCTCCCGTATGCGCGGGGGTCGGGGATAATACTGTCCCTCCTGATAGCGGTCGCGGCCTACAAGGGATACGTCGATTTCTCGCTCATGTTCACGCTGTCCGTTCTGCTCGTCTTCATATTCAACCTTAGAAAAACGGGCGAGGAGAGCGCAATCATAAGGAGGGGCGACCCTCTTCGGTATCGTCTATCTCGGCTGGCTCCTCTGTCACGCGATACTCCTCCGTAATATAGAGCGCGCGGCTCGATAGGATTTTACGCCGAAAACGCACAGGGCCTCGCGGACCCCGGGTTCTTCTTCATATTTTTCACAGTTGCCTGCACGTTCCTGAACGATACGGGGGCATATTTCACGGGCCTTAAGCTCGGGAAGAGGAAGATCGCCCCGGTCATAAGCCCGGGCAAGACTGTAGAAGGCACGCTGGGCGGTGTGATCGTATGCATCGTAACGGGCCTTATAGTCAATTACGGCTTCGGCTCGCCGCTCTCGTCCGACTGGACGATCCTCTTCGCGATATTCGTCTCGGCGGCGGCGGTGTTCGGCGACCTGGTGGAATCGGCTATAAAAAGGGGCGTCGGCATAAAAGATTCCGGGGCCATAGTCCCCGGCCACGGCGGGGTGCTCGACAGGTTCGACAGCCTCATATTCGTCTTCCCCGTCTCCTACTATTTCGTCCTGGTTTACTACTCCATGCACGGCGTCGCCGTCGGCTGAGGGCGCATCACTTCCAGAACAGAAGCAGTCCTTATCTCCTCCACCTGCTCCTGCCTTATGAGCATCCTGAGGCCTACAAGTATTACGAGGTTGAAGAAGAGCCCCGTCAGCGCGGCGAACTGCTCCTTGTAGAATACGAACACGTACGTAAGCAGTATCGAGACAAGAAGGGCGCGCTCGAACATCATGTATGCCTTAAGGCGCGAGCGGCGCATATAGTAGACTCCGAAGAAAACGAAAACGCCGGACAAGGCCGACGACAATAGCCGGGCGATGTCGACGAAGGAAAGGTCGTCTACGTCGAGGTGCGCCCGCTCGAGGGCTGCGAAGCTCAGATTCGAGCCTAGCCCGAAGCCGTAATAGAGCGTCAGAAAAAGGACATATCCGAATGTCGCCACTAGCTGTAAAAGGAAGAAGACGACCAGGCCGCGCCTGAAAACCGCCGTCCCGGCTATCCTCTCGTAAAAGCCGCCGAAACGG
Source organism: Thermodesulfobacteriota bacterium (assembly GCA_041390285.1). Taxonomy (GTDB): domain Bacteria; phylum Desulfobacterota_D; class UBA1144; order Nemesobacterales; family UBA2774; genus JADLGH01. The sequence continues at coordinate 61,695 of JAWKQD010000002.1, forward strand.
TCTTTGAGTCTCGTGTAGAGCCCCGGCGAATGGTTGGGCAGGGGCTCGGCGTTCGTTATGAGATCCCTCAATGCTGGAGTGAGCGGGTTGTCCGGGTCGCTCCTGTCGAGGTAAAGAAGCACCGTTTTCTTTTCGTCTTCGTCCAGGTCCGATAGCGCCACCTCTTCCAGCCCCTTGAGTGCGTTTACGAGGAATATTCCCTCCTGGTGAACGTCCAGCCGAACCTTATCATGTGGAGCGCCAGGATTATGAGCACTATCACGACGTACATTATCGCGACCGAGGGCTCGAAGAAGTAGTCGTTGTCCTTCGTCACGAACTTCCCGACCTCGTCTATGAACGTGCCGAACCCGGCGCCGCCGAGTATCGCCTGCCCAGAGCTCTATGCGCTTCCCGATAAAGGAGAACAGCATTATGAGGGCCGCGAGCATAGGCAGCCCGCCCCACAGCATGTGCGCTATGTGGAGGGTGCCGTTCCCGACCTGCGGGTACCCGGTCATGTGGAGGAACAGCCGTATGCCGAGCACAGCCGACACGGCGCAGACGAGGAACACCTCGGCGTAGTAGAAGGCGTCAGGTTTCTTACAAAATTAGGATGGCTTTTCATAATTGACTCTGAGGATTATACTATGTTAATCTCAGTTGCAATTCTACCGCATTCGGCCATATTTGCAGGAATCGAAAACATAGCCACATCGGCTGCGCATATATGAACAATCCCGAAGAGGTTCATCACCCCCTTCGTTCGAAACGGCAAAGGACGGGAAGGGCACACTCACACTCAAACCTGGCGGTCGTCTAGACGCATATACCACGTCCGACCTCTGGGACAAAGCCGAAGACGCCTCTGACCAAAGAAAAGCCTAAAAATGTCGTGATCGACGCCTCGGGTATCGATTACATGGACGCCTCGGGGATGGCGCTTCTCATAGAGCTCAGGCTGATGCAGGAAAAAGCCGGCGGCGGGTTCGAGATAACGGGCCTCAAGGACGACCTCCAGAAGCTGTTCGCCCTTTTCGACCCCGAGAGCTTCGCCCAGCCTAAAGAAACCGCTTCGAAAGAGCGCATGGGCATAATAGAGAAGATCGGCCGCGTGGCCTGGGACCTGCTCGGGGAGCTGAAGATCCACATTATCTTCACGGGGCAGGTAACCGTCGGGCTGGTCAAGGCGCTTCTTAACCCGCTCAGTATAAGATGGGGAGAGGTCTTCACGACCTGCGAGAAGTTCGGCGCGAACTCCTTTTTCATAATAGCCCTCGTGAACTTCCTCGTGGGGCTCGTCATCGCGTTCCAGTCGGCCATGCCGATGCAGCAGTACGGCGCCCAGATATTCGTCGCCGACCTCATTGTCATAGCATACTTCAAGGAGCTGGGCCCGCTCATGACCGCCTTCGTCGTAAACGGCCGGAGCGGATCGGCCTTCGCCGCCGAGCTCGGGACTATGAAGGTGAACGAGGAGCTCGACGCCCTCAACACGATGGGGCTCGACCCGGTTAACTTCCTCGTCGTCCCTAAGGTGATAGCGGCCCTCCTGATGCTCCCCCTGCTTACGGTGTTCGGGAACCTCTTCGGCCTCCTGGGTGGGCTCGTCGTCATGCTGTCGCTCGGGTTCACATTCCAGACCTTCATGAATGAGATAACATTTGCCGGGACGTATGGCATGCTCCTGGCCGGGCTTTTCAAAACACTCTTTTTCGCTGTAATAATAGCCGGAGTAGGGTGCCTCTCCGGCATGCGGGCATCACGCGGCCCGTCGGCTGTCGGCGACGCGGCTACAGAAGCCGTCGTACTGGGCATTGTGCTTATGATATTAACGGACGGGGTATTCGGGGTGATTTACTACGTTCTCGGAATCTGATATGAGCGGGAATAACACCGAAACCAACAGAGAAGTGATAATAAAGGTGAGGAACCTTACCGCGAAGTACGGCGACAACACCATACTCGACAATATAACGTTCGACGTCTACAGTGGTGAAAAATTCGTCATTCTCGGGGGCTCGGGATGCGGGAAGAGCACGCTTCTAAAACACATGATCGGGCTCTACAAACCGGCGAGCGGTAATATCGTCATACAAGGCCGCGACATTTCGACGGCCGAAGGGGATGAAAGAATAGAAATACTGAAGCGTATAGGGGTCGCCTACCAGCTCGGGGCGCTTTTCGGATCGATGACGGTCCTCCAGAACGTCATGCTCCCGCTCGAGGAATACACCGATCTCAACAGCGAGGCGAGGGACCTCATAGGAAGGATGAAGCTTGCGCTCGTGGGTCTTACAGGCTCCGAGCAGAAGATGCCTTCCGAGCTCAGCGGGGGCATGATAAAGCGCGCGGCGCTCGCCCGGGCCATGGCGCTCGACCCCAAGGTGCTGTTTTTGGACGAGCCTTCGGCGGGGCTCGATCCCATAACATCAGCCGAGCTCGATGAGCTCATAAAGCAGCTTTCGAGAACCCTCGGCATCACATTCGTCATCGTGACTCACGAGCTAAACAGTATTTACAATATTGCAGACAGGGTTATCATGCTCGATAAGAGCGTTAAAGGTATAATTGCCGAAGGGAAACCCGTATACCTGAGGGATCATTCGACCATCCCGGTCGTCCAGAAATTTTTCAGGCGTCAGACGGACACAGAGCTCGGCGGTGAAGAAAATAAAGGGGAGTCCGGCACATGAAAAAACCGAACTACTTCAAGATTGGGCTTTTCGTTATAGTCGCCACGCTGCTTCTGGCCGCGGGGATAATCATTTTCGGCGGCGGGAAGTTCTTCGAGAAAAAGACCATCATCGAGACCTATTTCGACCAGTCGGTTCAGGGCCTCAATGTCGGGGCCTCGCTCGAATTCCAGGGGGTCCAGATAGGCAACGTCAGCTACATCGGGTTCGTCTTCAACGAGTATCATACAAAGAAAACATACGTCCTCGTAAGGGCCGAGATATACCTCGACAAAGTAGCCGGGGAGGGCAAGAAGAGGCTCTTCGAAACCGATGAAGAAAGGATGCACGGCTACCAGCAAATGGTGAAAAAGGGCCTGAGGCTCCAGCTCGCCTCCCAGGGCGTCACGGGCATAGCATTTCTGAACGCCGTCTACCTCGATCCCCAGCGCTATCCTCCACTCGATATAGACTGGACTCCGGAATACGCATACTTCCCATCGGCGCCCGGCACCATAACGCAGATAACGCAAACGATCGAGAACCTCTCCAAGAGCATAGAAAACATCGACATACAGAAAATAACAGAAGGCGTGGAAGACCTGGTCTCGTCTCTTAACAACGCCGTCGAGCAGGCCAAGGTGGGCGAGCTCAGCGCCGACCTCCGGCAGCTTGTTAATACGCTCAACACTACGACATCGGAGCTCGACAGGATGCTCAAGAGCAAGGAAACGAAGGAAACGCTGGCAAACGTGGTGGCGATTACGGACGAGATCAATAGGACGCTAAAGCGCACCGACAGGCTGCTGTCCAACCGGGAACACGACATCAAGCTTACTCTTAATAATGTAGAACGCATAACAGAAGACATGAGGGATTTCATGGAGCTCGTGAAGAAGTACCCGTCGTGGGTGCTCTTCGGGAGTCCTCCGCCGCATATCGAACCCGAGGGGGAAGAAAAACAATGAGATCACGGTTCCTTATATTGATATCCGCTGTCTTATTGGCCGCATTGGGCGCGGCCGGATGCGGAGGCATATCCAAGTCCTACCCTGAGCGGAGCTATTACATGTTCGAAGTTCCCCCTCCGGAGAAGGTCGCGGCGGCCCCTGTACAGGGCGCCGTTGCGCAGGTGTGGAAGTTCAGCGTATCCCCGGGCAGCGACGGGAAGGAATTCGTATACAGGACAGACGACATCAGCTACGAATCCGACTTTTACAACCAGTTCTTCAGGAATCCCGGCGCGCTCCTCACCGAAACGACCATACGCTGGCTCTCGGACACCGGGCTCTTCGAGGACGTCATAAGCTCGCTCGGACAGGGCTTTGCCAGTTATTTCATACAGTCGAATGTGGTCGAGCTCTACGGCGACTACAGGGGCGAGCCGGCCGCCGTTATGACGATACAGTTTTTCCTTCTCGAATATACGCCCGAAAGCGAGTACGGCGACAGCACCGGGATAATTTTCAACAAGACCTATAGCTCTCACGTTCCGATTCCGACTGCTTCTGCGCCCGATCTCATGAGGGGCGGGAACACCGCGCTCGGCGAGATATATGGCGAGTTTCTCGAGGATCTCAAACTGTACGTGAAACCATTCTCGCAGGCGGCCACCGTCAATTAACGCCCGGGCTGATGCCGCCTCGCTCCAACCCGGCGCGGGATATGTTAAGGTTTATTCACGCCCCGCTATTGCATAAGCCGCGGCGGGGGAAATATAATTATCCATTGTCAGAAGCCAGCAAGGGAGAGTCATATGAGGGTTGTATCCGTAATAATAATTGTTCTGGTCATAGCCGTCGTCGGGATGTCCTACAGGTTCGGTATGGACACGGAATACGTCTATAACGACCTCATCGACCAATACACCGAGGGTGGCACATTAAGCGTCGTAAGCAGAAGCTACGACAAAGGTATACTCAGTTCCAAGGCCAGGACCGTTTTCGCCGTCAAGAATATGGGCAAGGAAATAGTAAGGCTCGACGAGACGGATACGATCTACCACGGCCCGATCCCGGTCCTCGCCATATTCAAGGGAAAGGCCGGGCCCGCGCCAGTGCTTTCGGTGCTGGACTCCCAAATAAAGCTTGTCCCTGCAGAGGGGAATCCCAATACGGAGCTATTCGAGAAGATTCCTCCCGTGGACGTTCACACGGTTATTTCCTTTGGCAACAAGGCTGTGGCTGACTTGTCTATGCCGGCCTTCGAGCTCGACCTCGAAGAGGGCGACAAGCTCTCCTGGCAGGGTTTTACAGGGAGGGTCGATTACGACACGAACGAGTTTCACAGCATAAGCGACCTCGAATCTCCCGGTCTCAAAATAGACGGGAAGGATTCGACTCTGACGATCACGGGAATTAAAGTGTGGTCAGAGCTTTCCCACCCAACGCCCGACGCCGAATACCCGACCGGGGATGTGAACTTCACTTTAGGTAATTTCGATTTTTTGGCCAAGCCCGGCGCGAAGCTCAAGAATCTTACGATTACCGGAATCGAGTTCAAGGGGCAAAATTCCGAGAGAGCGGGGCTTCTCGACAGCTCGCACAGCATGGTCTTCGACGAGCTCACCCTCGGGGGCGATAAATACGGCCCGGGCGGGTACGAGCTCTCGATAAGCAACATAGACTCAAAATCGTGGAAGAAGCTCCAGGCGCTCATAAACGAGAACCGGAACGCAGAAGAAACCGACGAATGGAAGGCCCGCTTCACAGGAGAGCTCGTGAATCTCCTGCCCGGGTTCGTAAGCAAATCACCCAAAATCGAGCTCAGGAAGCTCTCGCTCGAAACGTCCGGCGGGAAGCTCGAAGGCCACCTCGGCATATACGCCGACGGCGAGGGCCTCGAAGGTGTAGACCTCGCTCAGAACCCCGTTCTCATGCTGGCCGCACTTACGGCCGACGCGGGGGTAACTGTTTCGAAGGAGTTATTCATGTCGGCTCTCATCGACTACAAGAAAGAAGAGGTGCTCGATAATATGAAAGCCGCGGGTGACGACCCTCCCACGGACGAAGAGCTCGCGGAGCTTGCGAGCGGTGCGGCAGAGGACGAAATACATCTCCTAATCTCGGGGGATATACTGGTTGAAAAGGACGATTCCTATACCATAGAAGCCGCCTACAAGTCGGGGCAGGTAATTATAAACGGCCAGCCGATAGACCTCGGAGCGCTCCTCCAATAGCCCACACACGTATTGTGTTTTTCGGCGAACAAGTACGGCGATTCAAATTGATTGTCGCGCGAAGGCAGCTAACCGTGCCGCCCGGAGCGGGGGAATACCTCAAACCCGTTACGTCGATGAAACCGTGAACTTCTTTTCGAGCGCCCTGTATCCGGAGACGTCCACCACTCCTTCGAACTCCTTGAACGTAAGCATGTCTGAGTAGCCGTAAGTCGAGCCGTTTTTTCTGAGGTAGGTGAGGCACCGCTCCATGGCCTTCGTGGCCGAAAACAGCCCAGACAGAGGGAAGACAACTATCTTGAACCCGAGCTCTCCGAGCTCGGCCGCGCTCAGAAGAGGCGTCCTTCCGCCCTCGACCATGTTCGCGAAAAGAGGGGCGTCCGGAAACGCGCCGGCTATTTCCCGGAGCTCTTCGACTGACTGCGGGGCCTCGATGAAAATGACGTCCGCCCCGGATTCGTAGTAGAGCCTTCCCCTCCGTATCGCGTCGTCTAGCCCGTTCACTGCGCGGGCGTCGGTCCGGCCTATGATGACGAGATCGCTCGCCCCACGGGCCTCTGCGGCGGCCCTTATCTTTTGCGAGTGCTCCTCGGCCGGGATGACGCGCTTCCCCTCGAAGTGCCCGCACTTCTTGGGCCATTCCTGGTCTTCGAGGATGATGCCCGCAGCCCCGGCGAGGACGACATCTTCTACCGTCCGTATGACATTTAACGGGTTGCCGTACCCGGTGTCTATGTCGGCGACAACGGGGATTTTAACGGACGAGACGATGCGGCTAACGCTCGCCAGCATCTCGGTCGCCGTAAGGAACCCGAAGTCCGGCCGCCCGAGCGTAGACGCCGATATGCCGAAGCCGCTCGTGAACGCGGCCTCGAACCCGGCCGCCTCCGCGAGCCTCGCGCTTATGCAGTCGTGCACACCCGGAAGGACGAGCACCCCGTCGCCCGAAAGCACCGCTCTTAGCTTCTCTCCGTTAGTCGTCATATGATCACCCCCGTTTTTAAAAGAAAAATAATTGAGCCCGGGCGGGTGTCAAGCGGCATTGAACTCGCGCGGGCATTTATGATATTCTGAGGGTGTCGATCATTTGTACGTGCATTTTTCTACGGACCCCGAGCGTGAAAAAGAAAGCGGCGAAAGAGAGGGGCAAAAAAGAGCCCCAGGTCAGGGTCGAATCCGGGCTCAAGAGCAAGGACGTCATAAAGCTCATCGAGGCCCTCGAAGGGGTGAGCCTCGATTACGACCACCTTTACTACTACGAGCACACGGGGCTCATAGTCCCGAGCCTTAGGTCGGCGCAGGGGAGGGGGGTCCCGAAGCTCTATTCCACGGAAGATTTTATCATCCTCAGATGGCTCGTGTCGCTTCAGAAAAACGGCATACCCGTAAGCCGCTTTCGCGAGGTTCTGAATTTCCTTAAAGAGAAGATGCCCGAAGTGCTGGCCGAGCCCCACAACTGGGTGCTCATCACGGACGGGAAGTCGATACGGTTCTTCGACAAGGTCTCATCGAGGGCGTTCGATGTGCTGCGCGACACGGGTCAATATCTATTCTTCTTCCCCATAGGCAAGGTCGCCGACGAGAGCAAGAAGGCCGTGAAGAAGCTCGGGGCCGGGAAGAAAAAGGGCAAAAAATAAACTCCGGGGCTATTTCTTTTCGCCGGGTGTGCGAAGGGGTTTCTTGGGCTTTATGACGTCCGGTATGGACGTGAAGGAAATCCTCAGCGGAGCAGCATCCGGGGCCGCGTGCATCGATCCGTAATATATGCTGTTGGTCCCGAACTTGTCGTTTATGCTGTCGAGCGCGGCGGCTACGTCATCCCTCTTCCTTTCCCCGGGCAGGAGCGGGAGGGTGCTTTCGCCCGCCGGGACGAGGTCGATGAACGCGACCGACACCCTCAGAGGCCTCCGCTTCCGTGGCCTGTCGTTCCAAACGCCCATGAACGCCTCTATCATCGTCTGCGTGTCGTTCTTGAGGTCTATGCCTATGCTCTTCCTCCAGCTCTGATAATCCCCGAAATAATCTATCCCGACGGTCATCTTCCGTGTGAGGCAGCCGAGGCGCCTCAGCCTGAAGGCGGCCTTATGTATGAGGTTCACGAAGACGGCCCGGACGCCCTCGTCCGTCCTCTGAGTGGGAGGGAGCACGTGGGAATGGCTTACGCTCTTCCGTTCGGTTTCGGGCTCATGGATGTCCTCGCCCCTGAGGAGCGCGTACCATCTCTTCCCGACGACGCTCTCCCATATGCGTCCCATCCTGCTTTCCGAGAGCCCGCAGAGCTCTTCGACGGTGCCTATTCCGTTAGCCCTGAGCCGCGCATACATGCGCCGCCCTATCCCGGGGAAGTCGGTCAGTGAAAGCGCGCAGAGCCTCTCGGGGAGCTCCTCCTTTTTTATGACGACGAAGCCGTCGGGCTTCTGCATGTCGCTCGCCACCTTGGCGAGGAAACGGTTGGGCGCTATGCCGACCGAGCACTTAAGGTACTCGCCGGCCTGCTCCCTGATGGCGTCCTTGACCTTCCGGCCGAGGGCAACGGCCTTGTCGTGCTCCGTCTGCCGCCCAGTAAGCCTGCACGACATCTCGTCTATGGAATCGACCCTGTGGACGGGTAGGACCGAATCCACGGCGGCGCGTATCTTACCGTGCATCTCGATGTATTTGACCGGGCGAGATTCGACGAGTACGATGCCGGGGCACATCTCCCGCGCTGTGGAGACGTGCGTCCCGGTTGTGACGCCGAACGCCTTGGCCTCGTAACTGGCCGCTATGCAGCACGTGCTTTCGGCCATAACGGGGACAACTCCTACCGGCAGGCCGCGAAGCTCGGGGCGGAGCTCCTGCTCGACGGAAGCGAAGTAGGAATTCATATCGACGAAGAGCCAGTTAAGGGGCAAGCTGTCCACAATTGAAAAGAATAACACAATATGAAACCCCGAAAGCTCCCGGATTAATGTGCTAGAATATGGGTATGGAACGGTGCTTCGACTTCCTTTTCGCAGGGGCCGGCATACTGGGCTCGTCCGCCGCATACGCGCTTTCGATGGAGCTCGAACGAAGGGGCGAGAGGGCAAGCATCGGCGTAATCGACCTCGACCTCGAAGGCGAGCATTCGTCTACCCTCAAGAACGCGGGCGGCGTCAGGGCCACGTGGCGCAACCGGGCGAACATCGAGCTCTGCAAGTACTCGATAGACTTTTACGAGACGATTTCCGAGGTCATACAGTTCCGCGAATTCGGATATTACTGGATGCACGGCGACGCCTCGTGGAAAGAGGTAAACGAGAACCATCCGCTCTACGTCGAGTACGGCCTTCCGGTCGAGCTCCACAGGCCCGAGGACTTAAAGCGCATAATCCCCCTCGTCACCAACACCGAGGGAATCGCCGGGCTTTCGATATCGCGTAAGGCCGGGCTCATCGACCATTACTCCCTGAGGGAATATTACAGGGGCTCGGCGAAGGCGCGGGGGGTGAAGTTCATAAGCGGATTCTTCATCAACGGGGTAAAGGTCGAGGGCGGCAGAGCGGCCGCCGTAACGGCCTACGACCTCGGCGGGCTCGGCAAGGGGCAGGGCGGATATGGCGACGCCGCGAGGGAGATTCTGACGAAGGGCGCACCCGACAAAGACCTCCCCGTCGCCGAATTCAAATGCGGGACGCTCATAAACACCGCCGGCGCATGGGCCCCGGTTGTATCGCGTCTCTACGGCTTCGAAGACGACTCCATTAAGCCCCGGAGGCGGCAGATGGTCGTCATCGAAGCCCCGGACGTAGACCTCTCCGAGTACGGCATGGTCATAGACACCTCCGACGTTTACTTCCACCAGGAGGGGACGGGCATACTGGCCGGGTACTCGAACATGGACGAGCCGGCCGGATACAATTTCGACTTCAGTTTCGGCGGAATGAGCGAGGAGAGCCAGTTCGTAAAATACATCTGGGAGCCGCTCTACAGCCGGATGAACGGGTTCGAGAAGGTGAAGCTCGTAAGGGGCTGGGCCGGTATCTATGCCGAAACACCTGACAGGTCGGGCTACCTGGGGAAGGTGCCGGGATACGGGAATATTTATGAATGCGCCGGGCACACCGGAAGGGGGCTCATGATCTCCTACGGGGCAGGTGTCGCGCTGACGGACATAATTCTGGGCGGGAAACCCAGAAGGGAATTGAAACACGCGGCGGATCTATCGCGCGAACGAAAGGCGGGGCCTCTTTACGAAGGGCTCCATCTTTAGCACACGCCGGGCCGGGAATTCAAAAGCACCGGTCTCAATCCTCTATCATGTCTATGGCCTCTTCGAACTCTTCCGCCATTCCCGGGTGCCCGTGCCTCGTCGCGGCCTCTATCCCTTTGAAGTAGGCCTCGCGGGCCATTTCGGTATCGCCTACGTTTAGATAACACTCGGCGAGCATCCTGTAGACGGCCCCCTGGTCATCCGCTATTTTGATGTATTCGTTTATCTCGGCGATCGCCTCGTGGTAGAGTTCGACCTTGTAGTATTCGTTCGCAAGGCTGTACCTCGCCAGCGGGTTATTCGGATTCTTCTCCACCGCCGCCTTGAATCTATCTATCCTGTTTACTTCGTTCATTCGATTTCACCCGTTTCCATTCGCTCCTCCGGACGATTCGCCCGGAACAAAAATATTAACACAGTAGAGTAAGGGAATACAAAGCCTCTGCCCGAAGCGCGGAGTTGAATGTTTCCGGCTATACTGGATACTCTTTGACGGCAAAGGAGGCGGCCCACAGATGTGCAGAATCATGAACTTTCTCTTTAACGCAATCGCCGTAAAGGAATTCCTTATTTTTTCTGGATGCTATTTCCTGCTCACTGCAATATCTATCTATTACACGGACGAGCTCGTAAGGCCGGCGGGCTGCGCGGGATCCTCTCGCTTGAGCTCGCGTTCACCAAAGGCGCGTTCATGGATATCGTAAACGGCTGCGGAGAGAAAGGCGTCCGTTCGCTGATCATACTCACCTGGATAGATTTCCTCTTCATCATCGGATATATCGGATTTCTGGCGAACCTCCTGGGGGCTCTGGTGAAGGGACTCGGAGAGGGGAACAGCCCTCAAGCTGTTCAGCATTCCCATAATTGCAGGCGTGCTCGGGGTCCTCGAGAATTCGATCTTCCTCACCCAGCTCGCCAACCCCGAAGGCGCTTCTGGGGCAGCTGTTTTCCTCGGCTCCGCGGCCGCGACGAGCAAAACTCACGCTCACGGCAATAACCGTGCTTCTTATCGTCTACTATCTATACACCACTATCTACAAAAACGAAACCAGGCGGCGGCTTCGCAGCCCTGATCTTGGCGGGTTCTTTCTAACTTTTTTATTCTTGACCCCGGCGGCGCCAAATGATTATAATTCGGGTATGACGCTGCGTAAGGAATTGAAACGAGGGAGAGCCGGATGAAATCCATGCGCCGATGGATCGCCGCCGCCGCGCTTCTGTTTTTGTGACGGCGGCTCCGCGCCGGGCGTTCGTGCGCAGAATAGTCCCGAGACTAATTCCGCAACGCTATTCCGGAATGTCCGTATCTTCGACGGCAAGAGCAGCTCGCTCTCGGCCCCACTCTAACGTACTCGTAAAAGGCAACGTAATCGAGAGCATCTCGACTGCGGACATAGACGCCGAACAGGGGACGATAGTGATCGACGGTGGGGGCGTACATGATGCCCGGTCTCATAGATGCACACTGGCACGTGCAATGTTGATACGGCCTACCCCTGTGCAGTCAATCACCGACGACGTCGGCTATAACAATATTGTGGCCGGCGACGAAGCGAACGATACCCTGATGCGCGGCTTCACCACCGTCCGCGACGTCGGCGGGCCTGTATTCGGCCTCAAGCGCGCCATCGACGAAGGTGTCGTCAGCGGTCCGCGCATATCCCTCGGGGGCGATCATCACGGTTACGAGCGGGCACGGGGATTTCCGCCAGCTGTCCGAGCTGCCCCGTAAGCCCGGCACGCTCAGCCGCATGGAGGAGATCGGCGGCAGCATGGTCGCCGACAGCCCCGACGAGGTGCGCCTCCGCGTGCGCGAGCAGCTCATGCAGGGTGCGTCCCAGATAAAGCTTACGGCAGGGGGCGGCGTGTCGTCGCCTTTCAGCCCGATCGACGTGTCCACCTTCACCGATGCCGAGCTTCGCGCGGCCGTCGAGGCCGCCGATAACTGGGGGACCTACGTCACCGCGCACGCTTTTACTACGAAGGCGATCCAGGGGGCCGTCAATGCCGGGGTGAAAGTCATCGAGCATGGGTTCCTGATGGACGAAGCGACCGCCAAGCTTCTCGCCGAGAAAGGAGTTTGGCTCAGCCTCCAGCCGCTCCCCGAGGAGATGCGGACCGGACTTCCGCCCGGCTCTGTCCAGCGCGCCAAGGCCGACGAGGTCTGGCCGGGAATAGATAAGACATACAAGCTGGCGAAGAAGTACAAGATAAAGACGGCGTGGGGCACAGACGTCCTGTTTTCCCAGGCGCTGGCTCAGCGCCAGGGCGCGATTCTGGCCTCGCTCGCCCGGTGGTACACCCCGGCCGAAGCGCTCGCCATGGCGACGAGTACGAACGCTCAATTGTTGGCGTTATCCGGCAAGCGGAATCCTTATCCCGGAAAGCTCGGGGTCGTGGAAGAAGGCGCGCTTGCGGACCTCCTGCTGGTCGACGGGAACCCGCTTGAGAAAATCGAGCTCGTTGCTGACCCTGACAAAAATTTCGTGATAATCATGAAGGACGGGAAGATATATAAAAACACACTTCCGGATTGAGACCACCCAAAAATAGAAACGATTTCCGAATGACGGGTTTCAGTCATTCGGCGTCAAAAAGGCAAATTTAAAAAATTGTCCGAACGAGCCATGCTTCGGCACGAAAGGAAGGGACCCTTCGAACTTCTCTACCCCAGCCCCTTCCGCATAGAGTACTTCACGAGGTCTACGAGGTTATGTATGTCGAGCTTCTTCATGATGTTCGCCCTGTGGGTCTCGACGGTCTTGATACTTATCGAAAGCTCCTTGGCGATGGCGCTGTTGCTTAGCCCACTCGTTATGAGGCCGAGCACCTTCTTTTCCTTCCCGCTCAACATGCCGAACTTGTCGAGCTCGTTTTCCCCTCCTCCCTCATAAGCTCGCCCGGCTCCAGGTAAAATGGGCTCTTGTACACCGCCCCGCGCTCGACTATCGTCGGGTGGGTCCTGAAAATCGCAAGAAGCTCCTTCGAGCTTATGCGCTCGATGTTGTGCTGTGTCAGCATAATGACGGGCTTGTCCAGGCTGAGCTTGTTAAGGGACGCCTTTATCCATATCCGCTCGGACTGCGTCAGCGAGAAGAAAGGGTCCGCGTTGAGCGTCATCAGCACACGCAGCGGCCTCCCGCCTTTCTTAGAGGCATTGTCGAGGCTTTTTTCTATTTGCGATATGAAGGTGTCGGGCCTCTTCGGCTCCTTGAGGTAGCTCCCGAGCACTATCTCCTCGAACGCCTTATTCTTGCCCCCGTGCCTTACGCCGTGCCCTTCGAGCCTTTTCAGAAGATCCGGCGGGGCCGGCCTGTCGGATATATAAATACACGACTTGCCTGCCTTTATGCCGTGGAGGAAGTAATTCGCCGCGATCTCGAAACACTCCGAATCGTTTTCGTAGATGTGGCAGACGTGGTCGTGTTCCACGAATGAATTCAGATGCAGAAATACGGAATTTTCCATTTCTCTAGAGTTCTTCTATCGTATCCTTGATTATCATCGCAGCATGCCTGATGGCCTCTATCCTGCGGAGCGTTTCGCTGTCGTGCTTGTCGGCGCCTTCTTCGAGGAAGACCTCGGCGCTCCCGATTATGGCGGCGAGCGCATTCTCCGTTTCCGCGACGAGCTTTCTTTCTATCCTGTGCTTGTGAATCGCGATTTCGATCGAGGTGAAGAAATCGGTCTCCTGAAAGGGCTTCAGTATATAACCGTACGGCTTTGCGGTCTTCGCCCTGTGGAGGGTCTTCTCGTTCGAGAACGCCGTTAGGAAAATTATCGGTATGCTGTAATTCCTCCGTATCCTCTCGGCGGCCTCGATGCCGTCGATCTCGCCCTCCAGCATTATGTCCATGAGCACGACGTCGGGCCGCGGGGATTCGCCAGACAGTCTTATCGCCTCCTCGCCCGAAGACACTATCCCCGTCACCCCGTAACCGAGGCTAAGGAGCGTGTCTTCGATGTGTCTTGCGACTATTATCTCGTCCTCGACGATCAAAACCTTTATATCTTCCATATTATCCTTCCACTATATTAATTCAGGAACGGAACTCCAGCCTGAATTCCGTTACGTCTCCGCTGGACATTTCGATCGATCCCTTGAGCTGCTTTGCGAGCGAGGTGACGAGCTCCAGGCCGAGAGTCGCACTGCTGTTAAGGTTGACCCCCTCCGGGAACCTTTCCCCGTCGTTCGCCACCGTCAGAACGTACTTCTCGCCGTCCTTCCCGAAGCCGATTTTAATATTTCCCTTCGTCCGTCCGGCGAACCCGTGCTTTATCGCATTCGAAACCAGCTCGTTCACTATCAGCCCGCAGGGAATCGCCGTATTGATGTTGAGGTACACCTGGCCTGCTTCGATCTCGACGCTTATGTCGCTGTTTCTGACCCCGTACGAACGGAGAAGGTGGTTCGTCATGTTGCGAATGTGCGCACCGAAATCTATCCTCGATAAATCCTTCGAACGGTAAAGCTGCTCATGAAGCGTCGCTATCGACTGTATGCGGTTATTGCTTTCGAGAAAGGACGAGCGCGCATTTTTGTCCTTTATCTTTCGCGACTGCAGGTTCAGAAGGCTCGATATTATCTGGAGGTTATTCTTCACCCGGTGATGGATTTCCTTGAGGAGCACATCCTTTTCGGCGAGCGACTGCTTGAGCTCGTTCTCGACGCATCTGCGCTCGAGTATTTCCTTTATAAGAAGGGTATTCGATTTCTGAAGCTCGGACGTCCTCTCCCTGACGCGCTCCTCAAGATCATCCTTCGTCTTCCTGAGCGCCTCCTCGGACATCCGGAGCGCCTCGGTTTTGCGGGCATTATTTATCGCCGTTTCAAGCTGCTTCGCCACGATTTCGAGAAGCTTCAGGTGGTCTTTCGTGAACGCGCCCTTTTTAAACGAATGTATGTGAATGCATCCAACTGTATCGTCCTCGAGCTTGAGCGGCATAGAAACGTAGCTTGCCGCGCCGAGGTCCCTCGCCGCCTGACCGAGACTCGGATCTTCGTCGGCGTCAGGTATGAACCTCGCCCGGCCATCGATTATTGTCTTCCAGGTGGTGCCGCGAGGGTAGGGGATCCTCTCCACTTTGTCGAGGAAGCTCGTTTCGTGGCCGCGCTGTGCCTTGAGCACGGCATACGAGCCGCTTCCGAAACCCGGCTGCTTTCCGCTCTCGACGAGATATATGAGCACATGCTCCGCCTCGCGAACCTCCTTGTGAAGGGTCTCGACCGCGTTTTCGAAAACCTCGCCCAGCCTGAGCGACTGGTGAAGGCTCATCGTAACCGTGTTTATGACCCTCTCGTAACGGTTCTTTCTCCTGAGCTTGGCGATATTATCCCTCAGCTCCTCCTTCGACTTCCTGAGCTCCTCCGCCTGCCGGGCGTTGTTTATGGCGGACTCTATCTGCCCCGCGACCTTTTCGAGCAGGTGAAGCTCGTCCTTTCCAAATGCGTGCTTACGCGCGGAGTTCACGTTGATGCTTCCTATCGCCTTCCCCGCTTGAGATACAGGCATGCAGACATAGGACCTGGTCCCGATCTCCCTTCCCTTGGGCCCTATATGTTTATCCTCTTCGACGTCTGGGCAGTGAATGGGTTTCGAGTCGATAATAGTCTTCCACGTAAAGCCCTTGGGGCGAGGTATTTCACCAAGAAGCTCCATCATGTTGCTTGGAAATCCTCTGAAGGATTTCAGTACGGCGTTTTCCCCCTCGACCATATATATACAGACGTTCTCGGCAGCCTCGATATGCCTGTTCATTTCCTCGACCGCTATGTCTATTACCTCGCCCGGGTCGAGCGAGCGGTGGACGCTTTGTGTGATGATGCGTATGATCTTCTCATACCGGCTCATCTTCTCGTAGTGCCGGAGGCTGTTGTAGATAAGCTCCGTGTGCTCGGCCGAAAGCACGTCGCCCTCCGGAACTTCCCCAAAGGCTATAGGCATTTCCATACCATCGTTTACAAAGTTCTCGATCTCGGAACAGAGGATTCTGAGCTTTTCGCTATAGCCCCTGTAACCAGAAAGGCTTTCTTCAAGCTGCTGCACCTTCTTACGGAGGGCATCTATTTCGTTTTCAGCCCCATCCAGTGGGGACGGCTCCTGGGGCTCTGCATTATTTTTTCGCTTTATCCGGTTCATTCGCCTGACGCCTTCTCACCGGTCTTGGGTTCTTTACGCCGGCAACGTACGGCATGGGATAGTTTATAATAATATATCTACCCGCTTTCTTCCAGTGTTTCCGCAGTATAATAATTAATTAATAGGACTATTTGTATTCCTGTATGTCTCTATAAACAATGAATATTTCTTCGTGAACCTACAGTATCACCTAAATGAAATACAGTAATCACCCGATTGCGCCTGTCCGGGGATTTTGTTATAAGATAAGGGTATCCATAATTTCAGCAATTTCTTATTATCTAACAACATACAGCAGGTCCGGTAACATATGATTATCCATTCGAGCAAAAATGACCCGTTCTTCGGGCCCGGCGAGGGTAGCGGTGAGCCCGTGAGCGTCCTCGTCGTAAGCCTGCATCCTCTGATGATAAAGGGCATAATCGGGATGCTTGCGAACGTGCCGTCGGTGAAGGTTACGGGGCAGTCGATGGGCAGGGTCGAGATGATGCTCAAGATATACGAGACGGACCCGGCAGTCGTCATCATAAACGACGACGACAAGGACACGGACTCACCCGGGACGCTCGAATCCATACGCTCAGTAATCTCGGAATTCCCTAACGCAAACGTACTCACGATCATAAAGGCTCACGATTTCGACAAGGAGCTGACTATGCTCAAGATCGGGGTAAAGGCGTTCTTCTCGAGAATTTCGAGCAGGAGACGCTAGTAGACGCCATAAACTGCGTTGCCGAGAACGGACTCTGGCACAGGAGGAAGATCATGGAGAAATTCATCAGCGAGCAGCTCTTCTTCTACAAATCGCGCGAAGCGGACAGGGATGAGCTTTCGATACCGTCCTTTACCAGGCGTGAGCTCGAAATAATGCAACTTGCTGGGAAGGGCAAAAAGAACCGCGAGATCGCGAGTGAGCTCTATATCAGCGAGAAAACCGTAAAACACCACCTGTCGAAGATATTCAAAAAGCTCAATATCAACAAGCGGGCACACCTGAAAAACTTTTTGTGAAACCTGAAGTGTCATAGATTAAGCGGGAAGGAATACAAGACGTCCAAGAAACAGTGAGGATTCGTCACTGCCACTGGAACGGCATTGTCCATATACCTGGAGAGCTTTTAGCTTTCGAGCTGTTTTTCTATATCGAGCATCAGCTCGAAATCCGTGCTATCTTCGGTATCGCCACCGAAAAGAGTTACAGTTTTAAGGTGCTTTTTGCTAAATACTTGAGAAAATGCTTTAACTATATTCTCCTCGACCTCGGCCATATCGACCTCGTCCTGCCTCGCCTGCCACCTCTGTATGGAGGTCATCCTGACGTCCTGTATACCGCACCGGAACTATGAGGTCAAAGTATGAAAGCTCAGTGTTAACATTGAGCGCGAAGCCATGGTAAGTAATCCATTTTTTGACCCCCACACCTATGGAAGCGATCTTGTGCCACTTCGCCCAGACGCCCGTTACGCCCTCAATGCTCCTTGCGGGTATCCCATATGGCCTCAGGGCAAGGATTATGGCGTCCTCGAGCCTCCGGAGGTATTTGTGAACGTCCTTTTCCACGGAAAGATCGAATATCGGATAGCCTACGAGCTGCCCCGGGCCGTGGAACGTCACATCCCCCCCGCGGCTTATCACCTCGAAGTGAATGCCCCTTTCAGCCAGGAGCTTATCGAAACGAGCAGGTTGGCCATGTTGCCCCTGCGCCCGGTTGTGAGCGTGGGAGGGTGTTCCAGGAGTAAAAGCGTGTCCCCGATTTCCCCGTTTTTCCTCTTTTCGAGAAGGCTCAGCTGTATGTCGAGCGCCTTTCTGTAAGGGACCATGCCGAGCTTATAGACTTTAAAAGTGTTCATTATTTTATTATATCCAGAATGGCAGGATTGTATACAGGATATCACGAAAATCCTTTCATGCCCGGCCCGAAAGGCGCCCTCAGATGTTCCTCGCCCGGCCCATAGCCGCCAGCGCCGCCTCCATCACAGCTTCGGAAAGCGTGGGATGTGCGTGGGATGTTATCGCTATTTCGAGGGGCGTCGTTTCGAGCGTCCTTCCAACTGCGATTTCAGCTATGAGCTCAGTCGCGCCGTGGCCGATAATGTGAGCGCCGAGTATCTCGCCCGTAGCCTTGTCGGAGATGATTTTTACGAATCCATCCGTCTCGCCCGTGCCGACGGCCTTGCCCGCCGCCTTGAACGGATACTTGCCGACGCTATAGTTATATCCGAGGTCCTTCACCTGCTTCTCGGTCATGCCGAGCATGGATATCTCGGGCTGGCAGTATACGCATCCCGGGATGTTGTCGTAATGGACCTTGCTCGTGAGCCCGGCCATCATCTCGACCGCCGCGACCCCTTCTTCGGATGCCTTGTGGGCGAGAAGAGGAGGGCCCGCGACGTCCCCGATTGCGTAAACGCCCGAGCAAGGTCGTCATGTAGGAATCGTCGGTCTTTATGAACCCGCGCTCGTCGAGGCTCGATGCGGAGATCGCTAAGGCCGATGTCTGCCGTTTTCTTGTAGTAGCTGAGCGAAGTCGGCGCGTCGTTCGCTATGGGGCGCCTTCCGACGGCCACCAGGACCATCGCGGCGGAAACCGTAACCTCGCTCTTGTCGGAGAGCTTTTCCAGCACGACATCAACAGTCTTTTTCTTCTTCTTTACCTCTTTGAATTTCGTGGCCGTAAGAACGTCCATACCGGCCTTCTTGAAGCTCTTTTCGAGCTCTCTGGACACGTCTTCGTCGGCCCCGGGAATGAGATGGTCGAGCATCTCGACTATGGTGACCTTGCTCCCGAAAGAGTTATAGACGTAGGCGAACTCGGCGCCGATGTATCCGCCGCCAATGACGACGACCGAAGGCGGCACCTCTTTATAGAAAATCGCCTCGTCGCTCGTCATGATTAGCTTGCCGTCCACTTCAAGGCCCGGAAGCGTTACCGGGACGGAGCCCGTGGCTATCAGTATCTTGTCCGACTCGACTTCGATCTGGCCCTTTTCCTGGGTGACGCCTACTTTGTTGTTGGCGATAAGTTTTCCCGTGCCGCGTATGAGCGTGATCTTGTTTTTCTTTAGGAGGAATTCGACGCCCTTGGTGAGCGTATCCGAAGCGCCCCGGCTCTTGTCGATAACCTTCGAGAAATCATACTTGAGCCCGGTGTGCTCTATGCCGAATTGCTCGGAGTGTTTGAAGTACTGATACACTTCGGCGCATTTGAGTATCGCCTTCGAGGGGATGCACCCCCAGTTGAGGCAGACGCCCCCCGGCCTGTCCCTCTCTATAACCGCTACATTCATTCCCAGCTGTGCGGCCCTGATGGCGGCGACATACCCGCCGGGGCCCGTTCCGATGACTGTCAGATCGAATTTTTCCATAGTGGAACTAGTATATATTTTATTGTTATAGCGTCAATCGTTTTCGCCCTAAAATAATCGATTTTAACGCCCCATGAGCCGAATTCGTAAGTCCGTGCAAATAACGCCGTCCCGCGAACCGCCTTAAGCACCGCGCCGGTTAAATCGGTTGACTTGAAGATGAGGGGTGCTTTAATATTTAGTGTACCCGAGACGCCCAAATTCATTCGACCAGAGGTCCCGCCGATGCCTGAAAAATCCGACGACAAAAAAGCGAAACTCGAGGAAATAGAGAACAAAGAATGGCTGGATTCTCTCGATTACGTCCTCGAAACGGCGGGCGAGGATCGGGCGGCAACGCTCATAAAGATCCTTCAAATACATGCACAGAAAAAGGGCGTCAGGCTCCCGTTCACGGCCAACACGCCCTACATAAACACGTTCCCGGTCTCGAAGCAGCCGCCATATCCCGGCAGGCAGGACATCGAATGGAACATACGCAGCATCATCCGCTGGAACGCCATGGCTATGGTCGTCCGCGCCAACAGGATAGAAGAGGGCATAGGCGGGCACATTTCGACCTACGCCTCGGCGGCGGCGCTCTACGAGGTCGCGTTCAATCATTTCTTCCGCGGGCCCGACGGCAGGAGCGAGGGCGACATGGTCTACTTCCAGGGCCACGCGGCACCCGGCATATATGCGAGGGCATTCCTCGAGGGCAGGCTCTCTATTGAGAATCTCCAGAACTTCCGGCGCGAGCTCTTGCCCAATGGCGGCCTCCCGTCCTATCCGCACCCGTGGCTCATGCCCCGCTTCTGGCAGTTCCCTACGGTGTCGATGGGCCTCAGCCCCATAATGGCGATATACCAGGCGCGGTTTAACCGCTACCTCGAAGACAGGGGCCTAAAAGAGCCGTCCGGCACCCGCGTGTGGGCCTTTTTAGGCGACGGCGAGTGCGACGAGCCCGAAACCCTCGGCGCCATAACGCTCGCTTCCAGGGAGACGCTCGACACCCTCATATTCGTCATCAACTGCAATCTCCAGAGGCTCGACGGCCCCGTGAGAGGAAACGGCAAAATAATCCAGGAGCTGGAAGCCATATTCCGCGGCGCGGGGTGGAACGTTATAAAAGTCATCTGGGGCAGCAACTGGGACCCTCTCCTCGCAAAAGACAAGGACGGGCTGCTGGTAAAACGCATGGGCGAGGCTGTAGACGGCGACTACCAGAAATACAGCGTCGCCGACGGCGAATACATACGTAAGCACTTCTTCGGAAAGTACCCCGAGCTCCTTGAGATGGTCAAAGACCTCTCCGACGAGCAGCTCCAGAAACTCCGCCGCGGCGGTCACGACCCCGAAAAGATCTATCCCGCCTTCAAGGCAGCCGTCGAGAACGAAGGCTCGCCGACAGTCATACTCGCAAAGACGATAAAGGGTTACGGGCTCGGAGAGGCCGGCGAGGGCAGGAACGTTACCCACCAGCAGAAAAAGCTCAACGAAGACGAGCTGCGTGAATTCAGGCGGCGGTTCAACATCCCGATTTCTGACGAAGACATCGCCAAGGCCCCGTTCTACAGGCCGCCCGACGACAGCCCCGAGATAAAGTACCTCAAGGAAAGGCGGCGTGAGCTCGGAGGGTTCCTCCCGCAAAGAAAAGTGCTTGCGGGCCCGATGGAGCTTCCTTCTCCCGAGCTTTTCGAGGAATTCCACAAGGGCTCCGGCGGAAGGGCAGCCGCTACTACAATGGCGATAGTGAGGCTCCTGGCCAAGCTCCTTAAGGACAAAAATATCGGTAAGTACATGGTCCCGATCGTCCCCGACGAGGCCCGTACGTTCGGCATGGAATCCCTCTTCAGGCAGGTCGGCATATACTCGCACGTGGGCCAGCTCTACGACCCGGTCGATGCCGAGACGCTCCTCTTTTATAAAGAGGCCAGGGACGGCCAGATACTCGAAGAGGGCATCACCGAAGCGGGCTCAATGTCGTCCTTCATCGCCGCAGGGACGTCCTACGCCAACCACGGCATCAACATGATCCCGTTCTTTATCTTCTACTCGATGTTCGGGTTCCAGCGCATCGGCGATCTCATCTGGGCCGCCGGGGATTCGCGGGCGAGGGGCTTCCTCGTCGGCGGCACGGCAGGGCGGACGACGCTGGCGGGCGAGGGGCTCCAGCACCAGGACGGGCACAGCCACCTTCTCGCATACCCCCTTCCAAACCTCAAAGCCTACGACCCGGCGTTCGCGTACGAAATAGCCGTCATCGTCGAGGAAGGCATAAGGCGCATGTTCGGCGAGCAGGAAGACTTGATGTACTACATAACCGTAATGAATGAGACCTACGAGCAGCCGCCTATGCCCGAGGGCGCCCGCGAGGGGATACTGAAGGGCATGTACAAGTTCAGGCCGTCAGGACTCAAGGACGGCGGCCTCAGGGCACAGCTCCTCGGGAGCGGGACGATACTCAACGAAGTGCTCAAGGCGCAAAAGGAGCTCGAAGAGAAGTACGGCGTCGCAGCGGACGTGTGGAGCGTCACGAGCTACAAGGAGCTTCATAGGGACGGGTACGAATCCGACCGCTGGAACATGATGCATCCGTCCGAGATAAAGCGGACGCCCTACGTGGCCGAGTGTCTCAAGGACGCTCCCGGTGTCCTGGTCGCTGCGTCCGACTATGTAACAGCACTCCCTGATTCGATATCCCAGTGGCTGCCGCGCCCGCTCGTGTCTCTCGGGACGGACGGCTTCGGAAGGAGCGCGAGCCGTCAGGCGCTGAGGGACTTCTTCGAAGTGGACTGGAGATACATCACCCTCGCGGTCCTCGCGTCCCTCACATGGGAAAAGAAGATCGGCGCTGGCGTCGTCGAGAAGGCGATAAAAGACCTTGGCATCAACCCCGGCAAGGCGAGCCCGCTCGTCTCGTAAGTGCGGCGCGGATGGAAAAGCTCCTTACGCGCCGGCACGCTTTGTGTTAGAACAGTTATAAAGACAGGCAAGAGAGGCGACACCGAATGGCTATAGAATTCAAACTCCCGGACCTCGGCGAAGATGTGGAAAAAGGCGACGTTACGACCGTATACGTTTCGGCCGGCGACAAGGTAACGAAGGACCAGGCCTTGATGGAGCTCGAAACGGACAAGGCCGCGCTCGAAATACCTTCGCCAGCTGACGGCGTGATAAAAGAGGTACACGTGAAGTCCGGCGAGACGATCAAGGTGGGGCAGCTCCTCGTCACGATAGACGACGGCGCGGGCGGGGCCGAAGAGACGGAAGCGCCCGAAGAGAAAGAGGTCGAGCCCGAAAAAGCCGAAGCAAAGGAAGAGGAAGAGAAAGAACCCGCCAAGGAAGAAAAAGCGGAGGAGCCTGAAGAGGAGCCGGCAGCGGAAGAAGAGAAAAAAGAGTCCGCGCCTGAAAAACAGGAAGAGAAGGCCGAAGAGCCCGAGAAAGACGAAAAGAAAGAATCCGAGGCCAAGGAAGCACCGCCGGAAAAAGAAGCATCGCCTAAAGAAGAGAAAAAGCCGGAGGCCAAAACCGCGCCGGAACCTAAAGAAAAAGAAACAGAAAAGGAAACGCAGCCCGCACCCGAAAGCACGGGTTCGAGCGGCATAATTCCAGCGTCTCCGACCGTAAGAAGGCTCGCCCGCGAAATGGGCGTGGACATTACGAAGGTAAAAGGCTCAGGCCCCGGGGGCCGCATTAACGAAGAAGACCTCAAGCGCGGCGAAGAAAAGAAACCCGCCGCCGAAGGGAAGCCCCGCGCGCCGGAGTCAGCCGATGAGAAACCAGCAGCAGGACAGGCGGAATCCGGCTCGGATAAGTGGGGTCCTGTCGAGAGTGTTCCGATGTCGAAGGTGAGGAAGCTCACCGCCGAAAGACTCTCG
This sequence comes from Thermodesulfobacteriota bacterium, assembly GCA_041390285.1. Taxonomy (GTDB): domain Bacteria; phylum Desulfobacterota_D; class UBA1144; order Nemesobacterales; family UBA2774; genus JADLGH01. The sequence goes on from JAWKQD010000002.1 coordinate 85,126, forward strand.
GAGGCGTGGAAGGCCCCCACGTAACGCAGCACGACAAGGCGGACATCACGGAGATGGAAAAGCTCCGGAAGCAGTACGGGAAGGAAGTCGCCGAGGCCGGCGGCAAGCTGACCATGACCTCCATAATCCTCAAGATCATCGCCTCGGCTTTGAAAACATTCCCGCAGTTCAACGCCTCCGTCGATATGGAAAATAACCGGATTATATACAAGAAGTATTATAATATAGGGGTCGCCGTCGATACCGACAGGGGGCTTCTGGTCCCGGTCATAAGGGACGCCGACAGGAAGAACATAGAGGAGCTATCGATCGAGCTCAGCGTCCTTTCCGAAAAAGCGAGGACGAAGAAAATCACGGTAGAGGAGCTTCAGGGCGGAACGTTTACGATCAGCAACCTCGGCGGTATAGGCGGGACGTACTTCACCCCCGTCCTTAACGCACCCGAGGTCGCGATACTCGGCGTTTCGCGCGCCGCGGTCGAGGCCGTGTACGTGGACGGGCAGTTCCAGCCGAGGCTCATGCTCCCGCTCTCCCTGTCCTACGACCACAGGCTAATCGACGGCGCGGACGCGGCAAGATTCGTAAGGTGGATCGCCGAAGCGCTCGAGGAGCCGTTCAAGCTCTCTCTCGAAGGATAGCGCTTCCCGTAGATGTAAAAATACGAATCCGGCAGGGAATAATCAATTGGCGAATGAAAACGAAAAAACACAGGTAGCCATAATCGGGGCAGGCCCGGGCGGCTACCCGGCCGCGTTTCTGGCGGCGGACCTCGGTCTGGAAGTTACTCTCATAGACCCCGAGGAGTTCCCCGGCGGCGTCTGCCTCTACAGAGGCTGCATTCCGTCCAAGGCGCTCCTCCATGCGGCCAGGGTGGTAACAGAAGCAGCGCAGGCGTCCGACTGGGGCATCACGTACCCGAAACCCGACATCGACGTCGGGAAGCTCCGTGCCTGGAAGGACGGCGTCGTCGGGAAATTCGTGAGCGGCCTCGGCCAGCTCTCGAAGATGCGGAAGGTGAAGTACATTCGCGGCCTGGCGTCGTTCACCGATTCCCGCACTCTCGAAATAATTAAGTCCAACGGAGACACGCAGAAGCTCTCCTTCGAATACGCCGTGATCTCGACTGGCTCGCGCCCGGCGGGAATACCCGGGATAAATATTACGTCCCCCCACATACTCGACTCCACCTCGGCGCTCGACTTGCCGTCCGTGCCGAAATCGATGCTGATCGTCGGCGGGGGATACATAGGGCTCGAGCTCGGGACGGTGTATGCGGCGCTCGGGACGGAGATCACCGTAGCCGAAATGGCCCCCGGGTTGATGCCCGGCGCCGACAGGGACCTCGTCAGGGTCCTTCAAAAAAGGATAGAGGGTATATACAAGGCCGTGATGCTCGAAACCAAGGTCACGAGCCTTAAGCAAATAGACAACGGCATACTGGCCACGGTCGAGCAAAAGGGCGACAAGCCCGTAGAGATGGCTTTCGACAAGGTGCTCGTTTCCGTCGGCAGGAAACCCAACAGCGAGGGCATAGGGCTAGAGAACACGTCCGTCGAGAAGGATGCGAAGGGGTTCATAAAGGTTGACGAATACCGCCGCACCAAGGAGCCCCCACATCTTCGCCATAGGCGACGTCGCGGGCGACCGATGCTCGCGCACAAGGCGACCCATGAGGGCAGGGTGGTTGCCGAGGTGCTCGCCGGGAAGAAATCGGCATTCGAGCCCAACGCCATCCCGGCCGTCGTATTCACCGACCCCGAGATCGCCTGGTGCGGGCTCACCGAAACCGAGGCGCGCGAAAAGAAGATCCCTTTCACCATCGCCAGATTCCCGTGGGCCGCGTCGGGGAGGGCATCGACGCTCGACCGCCCCGACGGCGTGACGAAGCTCGTCCTAGAGCCCGAAACGGGCCGCGTGCTCGGCGTCGGGATCGCGGGGGTAGGGGCGGGGGAGCTCATATCCGAGGGCGTTCTCGCCGTCGAAATGGGGGCGCTCGCCGAGGACATAGCGCTGTCGATACATCCGCATCCCACACTCTCCGAAACCTTCATGGAAGCCGCCGAGTCCTTCGTCAGCTCCAGCACCCACTTCTACAAATCGAAAAAATCCTGATTAGAAAAAGAGAAAATTCATGAGCGAAAAAGAGATCGCCGAAGTTATAGACGAGCCCGAAAGACAAATCGCACACATACGCATAACGCCCGAGAAGAGCCACATAAAAGCTCTGATCGACATGGTGACGGGCATCGCCGTTTCAAACGGCATGCAGACTTCCGCCGCCGAAAGATTGGACAAGGTGCTTGCCGACATTCTGGAAAATATAGTTACCCACGGCTTCGAGGGCGACACCCGGAAGACCGTCGAGGTAATAATCTACAGGCGACTTCACTCGCTCGTGATAGCGGTCGAAGACAAGGGCCTTCCGTTCGATTACGACAAGCTCGAAATGGGCGAGGAGAAGAGGTTCAAGTCCTACATGTCACGCCACTACGCCGACGAGGTCAGGTTCAAAAGCCTGGGCAAGGGCGGCAACAGGACCGAGATCGTGAAGAACCTCCCGTCCGTTGACGTTAGAGAGGTTATGGACATCGCGGATCATCACGAGCACGTCAAACTCCCGAAGCCCCCACGACGAAAAGGTGGGCGTCGCTATGCTCGACACAAAAGGCGTTCACGAGCTCGTGAGGCTAGTGTTCAAGTGCTACGGCTACACCTACGCCAACGACTTCATGTACGTGCCGGAGCAGATAGAGTCACTTCTAAAGAGCGGGCTCATGCTGTCCTCCGGGGCGTATAACAGCAGGAACGAGCTCATAGGACACGTTGGATTCATTTTCAGCGCGCCGGGCGCCAAGGTGGCCGAATCGGGAGAGGCGGTAGTCGACCCCGGTACCGGGGGGCGCGGCCTGTTCCAGATGATGAAGAATTACTTAAAGGACTTCGTCACGCAGCAAATGTCGTCGGCATTTACGGCGAGGCCGTCACGGTACATCCATTCAGCCAAAAAGGGAAGCATAGAGCTCGGGGGCAGGAGACGGGATTTCTCCTCGGCTGGCCCGGACAGTGAAGTTCGAGAGCATATCCGAGGACGAGAGGCCGAGGCGGCAGTCCGTCGCGTTTATGTTCACGCCTCCTCGCGAGCGGGCCTGAGACGATATACGTCCCCGAGGCGTACGAAAAAATCCTGGCCGAGATATACGACCGGCTCGACTACAAGAGGAACATAATCGCCGAGAATGGCCGCGACGGGCATAAAGGGCAGGCACCCCGGCGCGGCGTCCGTCTCGATACGGCACGACCACAACCAGGCGCGAATCATCATCGAGAGAATCGGCAGGAAAACGATAGACGAGATACGGTTTCACCTCAAGCACCTGACACTCGAAAGGTTCGACTGCATCTACGTCGATATCCCTCTAAAACAAAAAGGCGCGGGATTCATCGGCTCGGTCCTCCGGGACATGGGGTTTTTCTTCGGGTGCGTGATACCCGAGTACGGCGACGGCGACGTCTTCAGGCTTCAATATCTTAACAACGTAGAGATATCCCCGGACGACATAAAGACGGCGTCCGACTTCGGTCAGAAACTCCTGGATACGATACTGGACGATATGGAAAGGGCAGGTTCGGGATTTTCCCCGAAATAAGTCCGAAGGGCTTTCTACGACTTTCCGAACACGGGTACGAACGCCCCGCTCACGGACCTCGCTTCCTCCGAAGAGAGAAACGCCACTACCTTGGCCACGTCGGACGTCGGGACCCATTTCGAATAATCTGCATCCGGCATGCCGGCCCTATTCCCCGGGGTGTCCATGGTCCCTGGTATGACGGCGTTTACGGTTATGCCGTGCTCGCGTAGCTCCTCGGCCATCGACTGCGTAAGGTTCAAGACCCCGGCCTTAGACGCCCCGTACGCGCTCATGCGCGAAGAGCCCTTCAGGGCAGGGCGCGCGCCGACGTTTATTATCCTCCCCCATTCGTTCATTATCATGACGGGTATGACGGCCTTCGAGCAGAGGAAGGCCGATTTCAGGTTCATGTCCATCATGGCGTCCCAGTCGTCCTCGCCCGTGGCACCTATCGGCCCCATCGTGAATCCGCCGACGACGTTTACCAATATGTCGATGCGCGAGAAGGTCTCCTCCGTTTTGGATACGAGCTTGGCGACGTGCGGCGCCGTGCGACGTCGGCCTTCCCGAAGACTACCCTGTCTCCGAAAGACTGCCTCAATGCGAACGAGGCGTCGAGCTCCTCGTCCTTGAGGTACGTGCACATGACGTTCGCGCCGCGCGTCAGCAGCTCGAACGTAACGGCCCTACCGAGCGCGCCAGTGCCGCCCGTGACTATCGCAGTCCTTCCCATTAGCTGATTCATCTGGCCTCCATGGATATAGCTCTAATTATTAGGCCCGTCCGCGGCCAAAATCAATACCGTTTCATCCCTCTTGACTTCCCGTCTCGTCTAACCATACAATAAATCCTGACCGGAATACCGGGGACGAACGCACGAGATACCGTATGGAATTATTCATATCCATGAAAGCCGAAAATCTGAACAAGGGCATCTACTTCAAGGAGAGTAATATCATGCAGATGCCCACGGCGCAGTCGGCCGGATTTTTCATTGCGGAGTATAGAGAGGGCGACCCTGAAAAGCTCCTTCTCCTCCGCAGATATTCCGGCATGCTGAAGTCGAGGCTCACCGGCGACCAGGAACATTTCCTAGAGGAAACCCCCATAGGCTTTAAGCTCTACAAGAGAGTTGACGAGGGCAAGGAGTACATGGCGGAGTGGGAAGACTGGGTCATATTCTCGCGCCAGCTCTTAAGAGAGCTCAAGGAGCTGGTCGAGAAAGACTAGCCCCGATTCTTGCATTTCGCCCTATCTGAGCTACAATTTTCCTTCATCTCGAACGACGAAGCATTTCTCTATCTCACCCAAGCCATTGAATATTATAGGAATAGACGAGGCTTTCGGGGCTTAAGGAGCTAAAGCGCCAAATGTCAGAGGCCAAGAAGATAAATTATAAGGACACGCTTAACCTTCCGCGTACGGACTTCCCGATGAAGGCCAACCTCGCACAGAAGGAGCCTGAATTCCAGAAGCGCTGGAAGAAGATCGATCTCTACGGCAGAGTCAGGGAAAAATCGAAGGGCAGGGAGAAGTTCGTCTTCCACGACGGCCCGCCCTACGCCAACGGCCCCATACACCTGGGCCACCTCCTGAACAAGGTACTTAAGGACATCGTTGTAAGGTCGCGGACGATGCTCGGATTCGACGTCGATTTCGTCCCCGGCTGGGACTGCCACGGCCTCCCGATCGAGCACAAGGTGCTAAAGGAGCTCGGAGAGGAAGCGAAGGACCTCTCGCGCCTCAAAATAAGATACAAGTGCCAGTCGTACGCCGAAAAATACGTAAAGCTCCAGGCCGGGCAGATGCAGAGCCTCGGCACAACCGGGGACTACGAAAACCCCTATCTCACGATGGTGCCTGAATACGAAGCGGGCGTCCTCGAAGTCTTCGCCGAGCTTTTGAAGCGCGGCATCATATACAGGGATTTAAAACCCGTCCACTGGTCGATAGAGAACAGGACGGCGCTTGCCGACGCCGAGCTCGAATACTACGAAAGGATAGACAAGAGCGTCTACGTTTTATTCGAGGTGGATAATGTCGGCGCGCTGCCTCTGGGGCTGAACGTCCCTGAGGGCGGAAAGCCGTCGCTCCTCATATGGACGACTACCCCGTGGACTCTCCCGGCGAACCTCGCCGTGGCCATATCGCCCGACGGCGACTACGGCCTCTATAAAGCCGCGAAAAACGGAAAAGAAACCCTGGTCATACTGGTCGATAACCTTGCCGAGACGGTCTTCAAAAGTTGGCGGGCGTCAAGGATTACACGAAGCTCGGCGGTGCAAAGGGAAGGACATAGCTGCCGCTGGCGATGTACACGCACCCATTCGCCTGGCGTACGAGCCGCGTGGTAACCGCAGACTACGTCCTCTTCGACGAGGGCACGGGGCTCGTCCACACAGCCCCCGGACACGGCGTCGAAGACTATCAAACAGGGCTCAGGGAAGGGCTCGACATATACTGCCCAGTCCTCGGCGACGGTTCGACGATTACCGCTGTCCCCCGAATGGCTCCGCGGAATTGGGTATGGGAAGGCAAACGGCGTAAATCGCCGGGCGTACCGCGTCTGGCCGAACTGGGCACCTCTTCCACGAAGAGGAATACCCGCACAGCTATCCCCACGACTGGCGGAGCAAATCGCCGACGATATTCCGCGCGACCGAGCAGTGGTTCATAGCGGTGGACAAGAAGATGGACGAGTTCGGCGGCTCGCTCAGAGACCTCGCTCTCAAATACTGCGAATCGGGGATAGACTTCTTATCCCGAATGGGGCCGCAACAGGCTCCGGGGTATGCTCGAATCGAGGCCCGACTGGTGCATAAGCCGCCAGCGCGCGTGGGGGCTTCCGATACCGGCGTTTGTGAACGATAAAGGCGAGTGCCTCTCACCTCCGCCTCCGTGAAGGTCATAATCGAAAAATAAGACAGAAGGGCTCGAACGTCTGGTTCCAGGGAACCGACGAGGAAACATTTCCTCGGAAGGCTACGACCCGCCTGGACCCTGACGCCCCCGAATGGGCCAGGGAAGAGGGCGTCCTCGAAGCTCACGCGCGGCATGGACATATTCGACGTATGGTTCGAGTCCGGCTCGTCGTGGCACGCAGTCCTCGAGCAGAGGGACATCGGCTTCCCGGCCGACCTCTACCCTCGAAGGCTCGACCAGCACAGGGGCTGGTTCCAGCTCGCTGCCCCCGCACTCGGAGCTCGGTGGGGATACCGCCGTTCAAGGCGCTCTCACGCACGGCTTCATGGTTGACGCACAGGGCAGGAAGATGAGCAAGTCCGGCGGCAATGCGCTCGAGGTCGAAGAGCTCCTTAAGCAGCACGGCGCCGACATATGCCGCTGGTGGGTAAGCTCGCTCAAGTACACGAACGATATAAAGGTGGACTGGGAATTCTTCCGCGTCGCCGGGGACGAATACAGAAAGGTCAGGAACACGATAAGGTTCCTCCTCGGCAACATCAGCGACTTCGACCCCGAAACTGATGCGGTAGAGTTCGGCGAAGAGGACAAGCATTCGCTCGACGCCTGGGCCATGGCGGAGCTCGCGAAATTCACACGCGAGGCGGTCGAGGCCTACACCGGGTTCCAGTACAAGCTGGCTAATGAAATAATATTCAGGTTCTGTTACGACACTCAGCGCCGTCTACCTCGCGGCGACGAAGGACAGGCTCTACTGCGAAAGGGCCGACAGCCGTAAGAGGAGGTCCCAGACTGCGATGTACCATATCACGGACGCGCTCGTAAGACTCCTCGCCCCCATACTCGTCCACACCGCGGACGAGGCATACCTGTCCCTTAAAAGCTCCCGAAAGAGTCCGAAGAAGCGTTCATCTGGCCGGCTTCCCAAGGCCGTGGACGTTCCGTCCGACCCGGCAATGGCGGGACGCCCGACCTCAGGGCCAGGGCGCTTAAGGCGCTCGAAGACGCCAAGGAAGCCCAGGGCATATCCAACCCGCTCGACGCGGGCGTCGCATGGTCACGGTGGACGAAAAAGCTTTATAAGAAGCTGAAAACCGTTCGAGCCCGAGCTGCCCGACCTCGCGGGCGTGAGCAGGTTCGAGATTCTCGAAGGGAAAGAGGCGGGCATCAAAATCACCGATCTTTCCGGTGAGCCCCGCTGCGAGCGCTCGTGGAAGCGCGACGGCACTGTAAAAGAACGCCCGGACGGCGGCCTTCTTTCCGACAGGGACGCAAAAGCGCTGGGCATAGATTAAAAGCTCGGCGTAGGCGGCAGAGCACCAACGAGTCAGGCCCCTCCGTTCCGCGGCATATCTCCGTATGCGTAATACTGCACTCCTGGTTTACGCGGAGAAATCCACACGCCGTGAATTATTGAATCGGTTTTCGAGCGAACGGGACCTGCGTTATCCCGGGGCCATGTCATCTGGCGGCCGCCGAGTATGTGAAGGTGAAGGTGGCTCACTTCCTGCCCGCCTTCCTTGTTAGTGTTGACGACTATCCGGTATCCCGAATCCGAAATGCCCTGTTCTTTCGCTATCTGTGACGCCTTCAAGAGAAGATGCCCCAGTAGCGGCGCGTCCTCTTCGGCAACGTCGGCCAGGGATTTTATTTCCTTCTTCGGAACGATAAGTATATGCTGCGGGGCCTTCGGATCGATGTCGCGGAAAGATATGCAGAGGTCGTCTGTAGACAATGACTGCCGGGATCTCTCTGTTTATTATCTTCGTAAAAATCGAGCTCATATTACACTCCTCGATCGGTTTCTGGTCTCGCAGCTATCCAAGCATAACACGGCGAACTGGAGCGGGCTAGAATTTTATGCCCGGCCAGGACTCGATGGGTCCCGTCGAGCGGACTATATGCATGCCCGCGGCCGCGAATTCTCCGAACGCCCCGTCGGCCTCGTCCGTAGTCGATGACGCCCGGGACGACCACCGGCGACGTGCAGTCTTCCAGGAGATAGATCTTCCGGACGTGGCTCGCGTCCCCCCTCGTGAGCACGCTTCAGGAGGTCCGCAATGGTCCACGTGACGCAGTGGCTCTTTGCCTGCCCGGCTATAACGACAGCGTCAGTGTCCAGAAGCTTCCTGTAAATCGCCGCAGATGCCATGGGCCTCTGGAAGAGCGATTCCCTTGCCCTGCTTGAGCGGCTCTCCGTCGGGCCCTGTGGTAACCTCGGGCGCGAGGACGGAGTAGTGCTCCGTCAGCGGATTATCTCCCTTCACGTGTATGTCGGGCTGGCTGTGCCGCGCTATCGAATGGAAAAAGACGGCCTCCTCGACGGACGCCGCGAGCGCGTGCCCGACGCCGCCAAGCATCGCGTGATAGGCCAGCGGTCGGTAAGCTCGTACTTCCCTGACTTCCGGAGCTCCTTTACGTAATGGAGGAGATACTTCTCGATGTACTCGTCCGGGTAGGCGAGGTTACGGCTCAGCATCCTGTTAAATTTCCATCTGCCGCTCTCTATGTCCTCGACCGATATGCTCGTGTATGGCGCCGGATGCTCGCCCTCGTCGTTTACGAAAAAATATGCCGTGGAATATCTGCATGGCCTGGTGCGTGTCCATCGTCGGCGCGATCTCGGTTATCGTCCCGAGGTTCCTGGGATATGAACTCGCACAGCCTCCGGTTGTCGTCCACTGCCCCCGTGCCTGAGCGGCCTCCAACAAAAAGCTCGAATCCCGGTATGCAGAACGTGTTCTTGCGCATCGACGATCACGAGCGCGACGCGGTGCTTGTCGCCTGAGGCAGGGCCGAGACTGTGTACGTCGGCCCATTCCCTTGCAGACCTTGCCATCTCTTCGTACTCGACGCGCCATACCTCGCCGGTCCTTTCGGGCCTGAAGTGAGAGGGCAGCGGCAGCTCTCGTTTATGCATTGAAAATCTCCGTTTCCATTAATGCGATCTCCCTGTTTCCACGACTATAAATCTAACAGACAGGGCGGCGTTCTCCCAATCCCCTGGTTTGAAAAAATTCGGCGATAGACGATAATGGAATAGTCCGCTGCCGGCGGACGCGAGCGTGATGAGAGCTAATCTTTTTATCACCTGCCTCGTGGATACGTTTTTCCCGCAGGTAGGGGAGAGCATGGTCAGGGTGCTGGAAAGACTCGGCGTTGACGTACGTTTCCCCGAGGAGCAGACGTGCTGCGGCCAGCCCGCGTTTAACAGCGGCTACAGGGCCGACGCGAAGGCAGTCGCGGAGAGGTTCGTTTCGGTCTTCGGCGAGGCGCTTTCAGAGGGCAGAGACGAGGAATCGTACGTCGTCTGCCCCTCCGGATCGTGCACGACCATGGTTAAAGTATTTTATGAGGAACTGTTCCATAACGAGCCTACAATGCTCGACAAACTCCGCCGGATTACGGACAGGACATACGAATTCTCGGAATTCCTGGTAAAGGTCGTCGGAAAACCGACGTCGAAGCCAGATACGACGGCGCAGCGTCGTCACGTATCACGATTCCTGCCATCTCCTCCGCGAGCTCGGCGTAAAGGACGCCCCGCGCGAGCTCATATCGTCGGTGAAGGGGCCTGTGGTTCAGGAGATGCCGCTTCACGATCTGTGCTGCGGCTTCGGCGGGACGTTCTCCATAAAATTCCCGAAGGTCTCCGTATCGATGCTGGATGAGAAGCTCGACTCCATAATCACGCGCCGACACGGTCGTATCGTCCGACATGGGGTGCCTCATGAACATAAGCGGGCGCCTGGAAGGCGCGGGATTCCAGCGAAGGTGATGCATCTCGCCGAGCTTCTGGCAAACACCGGGAAAGGGTAGGTACCGAAAACCGCTCACGATAGAGCGAATTTCTGAAAGAGACTCGGCGCGGGCCAGCAGGGGACAAGAATCTTCAGCGTGCGCTCATAAACGTCACCGACCGCTTCAGGGCCGCGAGTGAAGCGCGCCAGCGACGAAATCCCCCGGGATGGGACGACTCTCAGGGCCGTGCCCGTGAGATAAAAGCACACGATAGCCCACCTTGATTTAAATAACATCTTCTCGAGCTCGAGAGTAACGTCAGAGCGCCGGCGGCCACGTCCACTGGGCGAGGGACGCCAGCTAGCCCGCAGGATCATAATCGGCATCGCGCAGCGTCACTTGGCGTTACGTCCGTCGTCAAAAGTAAGTCCATGGCGACTGGAAGAGATCGAGCTCAACGACGGCCCTCAGGCCGCCGGCATAAGGGCTGTCGAGACGGACTCGGCGAGTATATAACTAGCTCGCGGGCGAGCATCCGTCTCACATAATCGCCCCGGCTATACACAAAACCCGCCACGACATATCAGATGAGCCTTTCGCCGAGCTCGGTGCCATATTTGTTATTTCAGGTGATTCTCACCGTAACAGCGGGAGAGACTCCGTGACGCATCTCTTCGGCGCGGCTACGGGCGTCTCGGGGCCAACTCGGCGTCGCCGAGACGGCACGATAGTCATCGTCGAAAACGCTGGCAACGCGCGCCTTACGACTACAGTCCCCCCTGATCCACCGTTGCCCTCATGGGTATCGAGAAGTTCTACTCCCGGTTCGGTGACCTGTCGCTGTTCCCGCCGCTCCTTGTGAGGAGCGCGACGGGGCAGAAGACATCCACATACATATCGCTCATCACAGGCCCCCGGCGAAGGGACGACATGGACGGCCCCCGGGGAATTCCACCGTCCTTCCTCGATAACGGGCGCTCGGGAATCCTTCGCTAATCCCGGGAGACATCGGGAATCCCTTTACCGTATACGCTGCGGCGCCTCAACAACTGCCCTGTCTACAGAAAGGTCGGCGGGCACCCTATTGGCTGCATATTCCGCCCCATCGGCGCGATAATAAACCCCAGCTCATGGGTATAGAGAAGGCCCCAGAGCTCCTGTTCGCATCTTCCTTTGCGGGGCGTGCAGGACATCGCTCCGTCCTGTGAAGATAGATTTCCCGAAAGTCCTTCTGAGCTTCGGAGCGTCGTCGCCACAAAGAGAAGGCCGGCGGCGCGTCTGCCATCATGGAAGCGCTCGTCGTTCAGGTTCTGGCGCGCTGTCGTCACACACAGAAAGATATACGAGATCGCTCAGACTTTCGCGCTACGCGCAGCGCCCGTGGGAAGAGGGAGGTGCTCCGGTCGCTCCCATATCCCTTTTCGAGGTGGACGGACGAGAGGGATTTCCCTGCCGTGAGCGAAACTTCAGGAAAGGTGGAAAGAAATGAGCCGCAAGGGAGGCAAGCGATGACGGCAGGCTCCCGCGAAGAGATACTCCACAGGATAAGAAAGGGCCTCGGGAACGGGGAGGGTGCCCGGAAAGATGCGACGACCCCGAGCCGGTGACTTCACCCGCTGGCGGCGGGCTGTCCAAAGACGATCTGGCCGCTGTTTTCGGCTGACTCCCCGGCCGGACCACGTCAGTCTACAGGACAAACAGGGAAGGGGTCCTCGAATTCGTAACCGGATTTATCCGCGAAAGGGGCGCGGAGTCGTTCTCGATATGGGAGAAGGAATGCCTGAAATATCACTGCGTTAAAGACTCCCTAGAAGGCGGCGGACTCGCACTCGCCGCGGCCGAAGAAAAGGCGGCCATCGCAAACTCAGGCGTTGGAATCACTGGAGCGGACTATGCCCTGGCCGATACCGGATCGCTCGTTCTTATTTCGTCGCCGGATAAGCCCAGGGGAGTCTCGCTCATCCCGCCCGTTCATCTGGCAATAGTCAGGAAAGAGAATATATTGAGCGGCATAGGGGAGTTATTCGGCCTGCTCAATGAAATCTACGAGTATCCCGACGCCATACCGGCCTGCACCACATTCATCACAGGCCCCAGCAGGACGGCGGACATAGAGCTCAACCTGACCCTGGGCGTCCACGGCCCGAAAGAGCTCCACGTCCTCATAGTCTCATGATTTGCCAGATCGTTAAGGCCCGGGGAATTCGACGTAGGGGCCTTCGGGGTTTTGATCCGGCGGAAGGTATTTAGGCATGAGTTCTCCTGCGGGCCCCAAGGCCTTTACGAAATAGTAGATGTCGGAAAGGTCCGACTCCTTCATTTCCCTGAGAACGTACCACGGCATGGGCGGAAGCCACTTCGTGTTGTGCGCCATATGAACCCACTCCTCTTCCGTCAGCGACGCGATCAGCAGTCTCAGGTTAGAGGCGTATGTAGTCCCCCACGGGCCGCGCCAGCCGAGCGGGCTTCCGGTGAGCCATTTTTCGACCGGCATGTCGCCGGCGACGTCCGCGTATCCCGTAGTGTGGCAGTCGTTGCACCCGGCTATTCTGACTATATACTCGCCGTTGGCGTACCTCTCCTGCTCTGTCCTTTCCGTGCTCACGGGCACTTTATCGTGCGTGCAGGAAACGAAAAAAGCCGCTCCAGAAAGGGCCGCGGCCATGATCAACAAGCTCCAGATAACAGATCTCACTTTCATGCATCCTCCCTACCTTCTTTTACGCATTTACATTCTCTGTGCGGCGGCCATGCCCTGATGACACAGACCGACGCAACTCACCTGCGGAAAACATAACATTGAGAAAATAAGAAATAAAGGCGATGCAAAAAAACCTGATCGTGGACCGGGAATCGAATTAAAACGCCGTTAATACAGCCTCGTAAAACGCCGCCGGATACTCAATCAGGCTTATCCTTGCCGGGGTATCTGACCTCGTAAATATAATAAGGCCTCAGGCCGCCCGGCATTTCTATCTTTTTCACCAGAAAGGAATTCCTTCGGAATTTTCTAGGCCTGCCCGAGTAGACGATAAGCGTTCCTTCCTCGAGACACGCCGGGTCGTCCATGTCTTGAATGATCTCCGTATCCCAATTTTGAGCATAATAATCGACCATTTGTAGCTCGTTCCCGAAATGGAGGTTCCCCATGCAGGCGCGTTTATGCCCGTGCCTCACGCCTTCGACCGCCGCGAATATATCCCTGTGTCCGCACTCCCAGGCCCCGCAGGACTGTTTCGGATACTCGTAATAATATTTACTCGCGAACACTGCAAGCGACGCGAGAGACAAGACGACTATCAAAGCCGCGAGGGCCATAGAGTATGAGGGCCGCCCTGTCACTCGGTCAAGCGTCGCCATGAGCCCCCCGGCCCCGAGGCCGCTCAGTATACACAGGAGCGGCGCGCCCGTGAGGGACCTCGTAGCGTGCGGAATGCCGTCGTTCGTAAGCGCCGCGGCAAGTGGAAACACCGCGATCCAGAAGACGACAAATGCGACGCTCTTTCTATCGAAGCCTGGCCTGAAGAGGTATAAGATGCCGGCGAGCATAAGCGGCAGCATCGCCCAGTAAACCGTCCCCGTACGCGCTCCGTGTCTGAGGTTCAGATCTCCGTCCGCGAACAGGAAGGAAGGCGTGTAATGGCTTATATAGTTGGTGAAAAAGGTGCCGACTGACTCCGGTGTCACACCTTCCGAGAAAATGAATATCCTGTCCACCCGGGCGGATATTAAATGCTCGTTCAAGATCGTCACGAAATGCGGCACAATGAGCGCTCCGGCCACTATGGAACCGCCGAGAAACACCCTCCATTCGCGTAAAAAGTACCGCCGATAAATGAAAACCAGCGCCAAAAGGAACAGTAAGGCGTATAAAGGCGCGGCCTGATACGTATAGACCGTAATGGAGAACGTCCCGAAGGATAAAACCGTCATCCATCTCTCCCCGCTCCTTATGCCGTGGACCATCAGGTAAACGGCCAGAAGGAGCAGCGGGAGGAATGCCGCGGGCTCCCACCCGACGCGCGAATAGTGTATCGACCACGGTATTACCGCCATGAAAAAAGCGGCGAAGAGGGCGGATTTCTCATCCCTGAAAAGCTCGCGGGTAATCAGGTAGACGAGGACTATACAGACGAGGCCGAATAAGATCGCGGGGGCTCTGATGCCGATAGCGCCGTCTCCGAATATTAAGGAAGATACGTAAGCGAAATACCCGTACACCGGCGGACGCGGCTCGGTCCTGTCCGAGAAATAGAGTGCGAGATTCCCGTGAAGGTCGTTTCCCTTTTCGATGACGCTTCTTGCGGAAACGAAATTTATCAGCTCGTCCGAAAAGAGCTCTGGCGGGTTGTCGGATATGTCTACAACTCTTAGGAAAAGCCCCAGTACAAGGATAAATACAAGGGGCAGGGCGGGGACCAGCGATCTCTTGTGTCCGGCCTTATCCAGAATCGGCGCCTCCTGTCATCCTGCCAAGGGAGGATGGCTTACGGGCCGTTGCTACATTTCCTTACTCCACTACCAGTCCGCAGTTGATGTCGTAAATGTTCCCTTCAATAGTTACGGAGCCTGTTAAAAAACCCGGCTCGCTGAAGCCGAAGTCTGTAAAAGTTCCGGGAACGCCGACCAAACGATTGCCTTCCCTCACTTCTATATCCGAACATTCGATGGCAGTACAGCCAAGCGGGCTGCAGTCGGGGCTTTCCGGAGATTTAAATCCGACTTCAAAACTACAGGTGTACGGCTCACAGACATTCATAAGAGATTCGGCGAGACATTCCGAGCTCGACAGGTTAAAGAGCGAATTGCATATCGTCTCGACCCGCACGACATCCACAGGTTTTTCCGTTTTCCCGACCCGCACGATGTGCGACGGATACCCCGGCCCGGATGCGGGAACGTCGCTGACCGTATCGGCCGTTACGACCACGATAGACGAATCGAATTCCAGGACAGAGGCTATTTTTGTTCCGAACCCCGTATAATCCTGATAGGAAACGATGACGGTATTCTCGCTTAGATCCACGGAAGGTAAATTAACGAAGCTGTTGTTTTCGAAATAGCAGTTATCTGTGAAACGGCTCCAGTCCTCGCTGGTATTAATGACTATCACGCTCTCGTCCCACCGGCATCCGGGATCGAGGTGAGGAAGGAAATAGGAATAGCCCAAGGTTATTAATATCTCTCTTACGTCGAGTGAGCGAAGGAACCCGGGAGAATTCTCTAACCCGGTGACGACTGCTTCCGCTGTCTCGCCGCTTACGCGCGACGTATCCACGACTGCGCCCTCTTCGAAACAGGGATTCGCGGATTCGTCGGAGAAGCAGATATTGGGCGATTCCTCGATTATGACCTCGCTGTTTCCCGCTCCGCCGCCGTCACAGGAACCAAGAAAGAATAAGAGAAAAGGCAGAAAAAGTACTCTTTTCATCACAGTCCATCCTCTGAAACCCGGTTATTAATACTTTACCCATAGCTTAAACAGATACAAATATAATTATATCGAGGGAAATTAGATAGAGCGGCGACGTACAAGAAGATTAACCGGCCTTTATCCAGTCCCGCGCGTTAAATTCCTTCCCGTTATCGCCTGCAGATTCGTCCGAGGCCAGGTAAACGAACACATGAGAGATATCTTCGGGGGTAGGGAGGGTTTCGGGGTCTTCGTCTGGGTAGGCGTCGGCCCGCATGTCGGTGCGCGTGCCGCCGGGATTGACAGAGTTTACGCGTATCCCCGCTTCTGCAAGCTCGTCGGCGAGGACCTGCGTCAGGCCTTCGAGGCCGAATTTCGATGCCGCATAAGCGCCCCATTCACGCTTTCCCTTTCTGCCGACGCTGGAGCTCACATTTATTATCGAGCCCCCCGGCAAAATGAGAGGGATCATCGCTTTCGTAACGTAGAACTGTGCGTTCAGGTTTATCTGCACGACCTCGTCCCAAACATCTTCCGGGTATTCGGCGACGGGCGCGCGCACGCCGAGAATGCTCGCGTTATTGACCAGAACATCGAGGGCACGCCACCTCTCCGCGACGGCGGCGGCCAGGTGCCGGACTTCGTCCCTCACCGCGATATCGGTGACCACATAATCGATATCCCCCGCGCCGGAAAGCTCGTTACAGGCCGATTTCAGGTTTATCTCGTTACGCCCGCAGATGAGCACGGACGCGCCTTCCTTCAAATACGCCTTGGCTATGCCACGGCCGATTCCCTTGGCCCCGCCCGTAATCAGCGCCTTTTTGCCCTTGAGCTTCATGCTACTCAATTCTACCTGTTATGCGCCTGCGGTCGAATCGTTTCTTTTCGGGGACGAGCCGTTACTAAAGAAGCTTATGAGCCCGCCTCGACGGGCTTCGTTTTAAGCAGCGACACTACGACGCCCCCCGCGAGGAGGACGAGCGTCACGGTCAGCGACACGAGCGGATCGACCTTGCCGACGAAGTGGTTCCAGAAGATCTTTCCCCCGATGAAGATCAGCACCGCCGAGAGGGCGTACTTCAGATAAATGAACCTGCTAACCATCGCCGCCAGGGCGAAATAAAGCGCACGGAGCCCGAGTATGGCGAATATATTGCTGGTATATACTATATATGTATCCGTGGTTATGGCGAAAATGGCCGGTATCGAATCGACGGCGAAGACTATATCCGCCCCCTCCACCATTATCAGCGCCAGGAAAAGCGGGGTCGCGAACCTGGCGATCTTGCCGGTATCCGGGTTCTTCTCCGTCACGAAGAACTTCTCGCCGTGGAGCCTGTCGGTAACGGGTATGTGATTCCGGAGCAATTTGAGGAAGGCGTTGTCCGTCATGTCCGGGTCGTGGTCGGCCGAAACCAGCATCTTTATTCCCGTGAGCACGAGAAAGCCCCCGAATATGAAGAGTATCCACTCGAATCTTTCGACCAGCGTCGCACCAACGCCGATCATTATCGCGCGGAGGATGATCACCCCCAAGATCCCCCAGAAAAGCACCCTGTGCTGGTGGAGGCGCGGTATCCCGAAGTACGAGAAAATAAGCGATATGACGAAGATATTGTCCATCGAGAGGCTCTTCTCGACGAAATACCCGTCAGATAATTTATCCCCGACACCTTGCCCATGGACCACCATACCCACCCGCCGAAAATGAGCGCGATCATGATGTACCCGGCGCTCAATAGAAGGCTCTCCTTCATCGAAATCTCGCGCCTCTCCTTATGAAGCACGCCGAGGTCGAGCGCAAGAAGCGTCAGCACCAGGGCGAGGAAAAGAATCCACATCCAGAGATCTTTCCCCATTACATCGACCGTTAAAGCTCCCGCCAGAAAATTCCATAAAGTGTATCGTCTCCGTTTGTCGATTATCGCCCGTGCCGGGCCTACAGTCCTACCGCTCAAACTCCCGAGCTTGTCATAGGGGGCCCGCGCAAAGCGGCGCATGCCCGGGTGAAGGGTATGCGTCAAAATCCGGTAAATATGATACATGTTTCCCGATGCAAAGTAATCATAATTTTAGGCCGCCGGGATGCGCCCAGGCGCCGTGTCATGCTATAATCTTTTCACGAACTTTTGAACCTCTGGAGACGTAAGCCACTTGGCATCATTCAGCTTTATACACACGGCCGACATCCACCTCGACAGCCCTCTAAGGGGGCTCGAAGGCATGGAAGGCCCGGCGGTCGAGCGCATACGGACAGCGACGCGTAAGGCCTTCGCGAACCTCATCACGGAGGCCGTGGAAAGAGAGGTGGACTTCGTCGTCATAGCGGGCGACCTCTACGACGGCGACTGGCGCGATTACCAGACGGGGCTCTTCTTCGTTGCCCAGATGGGCCGCCTCGCCGGTGCGGGGATCCCGGCGTTCGTCCTATTCGGCAACCACGACGCCGAGAGCCAGATTACGAGGCGGCTCACGCTGCCCGATAACGTGAAGATATTCTCCGCGAAAAAGCCCGAGACTTTCAGGCTCGAAGATATACGCCGCCCTCCACGGGCAGGGTTATCACGCGGGGCGTCACCGAGGGGCCTCGCCGCCGCTTACCCGGCCCCAGTCCCGGGCATGGCATCGGGTTCTTCATACCGGGGCTGGGGAGGCATGGAGGGTCATGCGAATTATACTTTGACGTCGGTGAGCTTGTCGCCCGTGGGTACGACTACTGGGCCCTCGGCCACGTGCATCAGGCAAGCGTGATCCACGAAAGGCCCCACATGATCTTCCCAGGAACCTCCAGGGGCGGCACATTCGTGAGACTGGCCCCGAGGGCGGCTACCTTATAACCGTAGAGGATAACGAATTAACCTCGTTCAGGCCGCTCAGTACGGACGTCGTCCGCTGGGAGATATTGAAGGTCGATGCCTCGGGCTGCGAGCGGATGTCCGACGCCGTCGAGCGCGTCAGGAGGCGCACTCGAAGAAGCGATAGACGGCAGCTCGGAGCACGGCCGCATGCTCGCTGATGCCGTCGGCTCGGCACAGCGGCGATACACGAAAGCCTCATGGTATCCGCCGAGCATCCTGGCCGAGGCGCGCGCCGTGGCGCTCAAGGTTCGGCGAGGAGGCTGCGTGGATAGAGCGCGTCGTCGTATCCACAGAGCCCCTTCGCGACGAAGAAGCGGATGCCGGAGACATACTAGGCGACCTCCACGACATACTGGGCGGGGCCGCGGCGGACGCTGACCTCCATAAACTCCTCGAGGAGCGATCTCCGGTGATATGATAGCGAAGCTCCCGGCGGACCTCAGGAACCTTAGACGACGCTGTTTTGAGCGCCGCCTCAGGTCCGACTACCCTGCGCTCGCGGAACACACGCGAATACCTGAGCGCCCTCCTCAAGGCCAGGGAAGACTGAGCCATGCGGATACGGCGTCTCGACCTCATAGGTTTCGGCTGCTTTACCGGAAAGTCCATCGAGCTCCCTTCGGGAGAGATGGACATTCATATCCTGTTCGGTCGGAGTGAGGCCGGGGAAATCGACCGCGCTCCTCGCCATAAGAAACCTCCTTTTCGGGATCGATAAAAGCTCGCCTTACAACTTCATCCACGACTATAAAGACATGCGGATAGGGGCCGTGCTCGAAAACGGCCCGGAGAGGCTCGAAGTACGAAGACGGAAGGGCAACAAAGACACGCTGCTCACGCCGAAAGACGCTCCCGTACGGGGAGGGGAGGGGGCCCTTGCGCCGTATCTCGGCGGGGCGGACGAAGAGATTCTTCAGGCGCATGTTCAGCCTCGATCACAGGCGGCTCCGCGAAGCGGTAGAGATCCTCGACTCGCAGAACGAAGCGGGGCAGGTGCTCTTCTCCGCCGGGACAGGACTTTCAGGGCTCAGGAGAAAGCTGGAGGAGCTAAAGGCCGAGGCCGATTCGCTATGGGGCCCGAGAAGGGCGGCACACCGGCAATACTATCAGGCCCAGGAGCGGCTCGAGGAAGCCGAGAAGGCCATACGCGAGCATACCGTTTAGCGGCCAAATGGCAGGAGCTGAGGCAGGCATTCGACGAGGCCCGGAAAGGCTACGCCGCGCTCGACGAAGAGAGAAAAAGATATCGCACGAGCTCACGAAGCTGAACAGGATCCGACGGGTGTACGCAAGAGCGCGGCGAAGCTCGTGAGGCATCGAAAGAGATTTCAGAATCACGGCGTCATAAAGCTCCCCGAGGACGCGCGCTCGAACGCTTCGAGCGCTGAGCGCGGTAGTCGTCGCGTCTGGCGGACGCCTTCGGGCTCCAGATAAAGGAAGCCCGGGCCGAGCTCGAAGGGATGAAATTCGACGAGGGCTCTTGCTCCGCGAGCATCATCCTCATTCCGCGACCGCCGTATAGAGGTCAGGAAGGAGAGGGCGGACCTCCCCAATCGCGAGGCCGAGCTCGCCGTCGAGGAAGCCGATTTCAGGAGGCTGGCCGCCAGCGGGCTGGAATGGGAACGACGTAGAAAGCCTCGTCAGCCGCTTGCCCGAGAGGCTCAAGGTCGCCGCCGCGAGGAGGCGCCTCGGCCTTCGCGGTGGAGATTCTCTCCGCAGCCTCCAGCGCGAAAAAGGCGCTTGAAGAGGCCGAGTCGCAGGCCGCCGGTATCGCCCGCGAGTTGACCGAGATTGGCGAATCCTGGGACGCTGGCGGGCCTCGAAGCCGTCGTAAAGGCGGCCCGTACGGGCGGCGACACGGCCTCTCAGATCCAGACCGCTGAAGGAAATGGAGCTCGCGGCCGCGAGTGACGCCGTCGGGCGTCACCTGAAGTCCCTCAATCCGCAGGCGGGAGACGCAGACGTTGGGACGGTTCCAGCGCCTGCGCGCGAAGCAATACTCAAGCACCAGGGCGACAGAAACGCCCTTGACCGGAGGGTCAAGGACTGCGCCGATAATATAAGGAGCACCGAGCGGGATAAAGAGCAATACGAAAGCGCCCGCGATAGGCTCGTCGAGGAAGGAGGCGCAGCCATCGCCCGAGGAGCTTGCCGAGGCCCGCGAACGTAGGGACGCCGGGTGGGACCTCGTAAAGCGGTATTACGTAGACGGCCCGTGCCCGAGGCCGACATAGCCACATTCACGGGCGAGCGGAGGGACATTCCCGCCGCCTACGAAAGCCGTCTCGGAGGCCGACAGAACGGCCGACCGCCGGTTCGACAGCACGCAGTCAACACAGCGGAAATAGCAACCATATCGCGGCGCATCGACGACAAGGCTAGGCAGCTCGAAAAACTCCGCGAAGAGGAGACTCACCGCCGAATCCAGGCCCTAGATAAGGCATGGAAGGGGATGTGGCAAGGTGCGCCTTTCGACCCGTTGCCGCCCAGTCGATGCTCGTATGGCTTGACGACAGGAGCGAAATAACAAGGCTCTCGGAAGAACGCGCGGCGGCGGCGCGCAGGCTCGAAGCGCTCCGGAAAAAAGAAGCGGAGACGAAGGCCCTCATACTCGGCGAGCTTTCGCCGCTCGGCGTCGATACGGTAAAGCTCGAAGACAAGCCCCTTGGCGTCGTCATAGAGGCGGCGGCTGATGTGCTCGCGAACCTCCGCGAAGACGCGGTGAAGAGAAAGGGCCTCGAAAACAGGCTCGCGGAAACGAAGGCCGAAGCCGAGCGCAAGCAGCGCGATCTTAAAACGGCGGAAGAAGAAAAAACGCGCTGGGAAGCGAAATGGAAGGAAGCCGTCACGGCGCTCGGCCTTGCCGAAAGCACCAGCGCGGCCGAGGCGGCATCCACGCTCGACGCCATAGAAGAGATGAGGGAAAAGGCCGTCAAAATCAACGAGCTCCGCCACCAGCGGATAGAAAGATTAAACGCGACATAGAGAATCTCGCGCAGGACGTAAAAGAGTTTGTCAGCACCGCAGCTAAAGATCTCGCCGGCGGGGACGACACGGAGAACGCCGTAATCGAGCTCGAGCGCCGTCTTGCCGAAGCTAAGCGCACCGACGAGCGGAGAAAGGAAAAGGAAAAAGACATATCGCAGCTCGAACGAAAAATAAAAGAGGCGGGCGACTCCGCCGCGGCGGCGCCTTGAACTGTTAACTTCCTTCAAAGGTCGGCCCAGGCGGAAAACCCGGCGCAATTAAAAGAAGCGATCCCTGAAATCGAACAGGTTTAGAGGCTCGAACGAGAAGCGAAGCCTCACGGACAGGCTTGTACAGGACGGCGACGGACTCACGCTCGAAGAGCTGGTGAAGGAAATACCAAAGCCGACATCGCCAGCGTCGGGAACCTTATAGAAGAGCTGGAGGAGCGGCGAACCGAGCTCGACGAAAAGTCGAAGCCGCCGGCGAGCTGTCCCGAAGAAAAGACGAATTCGAGTCCATAGGCGGCGACGACCGCGCCGCCGAAGCCGCCGCCCGGAAGGAATCCGCGATCGCCGAGATGGCGCACATCACTGAGCGGTACGTCAGGATACGCTCGGCAGCGACGATGCTCGAATGGGCCATAGAGCGCTACAGGAAGGAAAACCAGGACCCGATGATAAGCCGTGCGTCCGGGCACTTCGCCGCGCTCACGAACGGCTCGTTCAGCGGCCTCGACGCCGAGATCGACGAGCACGACAGGGTTCAGATCATCGGACTCAGGCCGGGCGGAGAAGGTCCGGTATCCCGGGTATGAGCGACGGCACGGCGGACCAGCTTTATCTGGCGCTTCGTATTGCGGCCATAGAGGACTATCTCGAAAGATCGAACGCGCTGCCGTTCGTTGCAGACGATCTCTTCATCAACTTCGACGCGCTCGGCAGCAGGATTAAAACTTCTCGGTGAGCTATCGCGAAAGACGCAGGTGCTTTTCTTCACGCACCACGCACACTTGGTCGAGCTTGCACGGGAAACCCTCGGCAAGTCTCTAAACGTCGTTTCGCTCGGGAATGAGACATCCTCGCCACATCGAGTATAAAGATCTTCAAAGCCCCGAAAGCCCGGGATTACCCCGTATTTCCCACGACACAGATATAGCATCCGATAATATATATTATGTTAACTCATCAATTCTGCTGTTTGTACTCTGCATTCAAACCGAAAAGTCCATAGCTTGGGTTGGCCCTCTTCGACTAGGGACGACTCAATACACACTAGCCATGCTTCACCAAGTTAACAATCGCACTGCAAGAGTAAGCGAAACAATCCGCAAGCTGCTCCTTAGCTTGAAATATCTCGTGAAGGAATTATATTAAATTCAAAAACCGAATATCCTTTCAGAGGTCACAGGTATGCCGATATATGAGTACGAGTGCAAGAAATGCGGTAAAATAACCGAAGCTCTTCAAGGATTTAACGATCCGCCTTTAAAGAAGTGCAAGCATTGTAAAGGCAAGCTCGAGAAGCTGATCTCACTCTCGTCGTTCCAGCTTCAGGGCACCGGATGGTACTCCACGGACTACGCCAAGGGGCCTGGAATTCCGCCCCACGCGAACGACTTGGGCACGACGTCAAAAGACGGAGCCGAGACCAAAGACACGAAGCCGGTAGCCGGCCTCCCGTCGGAAGCAGCCGCCGTATCCGGTGCGTCCACAGTAGAATCGATAAAAAAGGACACGGCAAAGGCCAAAACGAAGTCAAAGAGCACCTGAAGGCCGAATAGACTTGCCCTACCCCCTGTTTTTAAAAGTTAAAGCTAATCATTAAAAGCTAAAATAACGATTAATATTCAAGTGATTATATGGACTTGCAGCTAAAAAATAAAGTAGCCATTGTGGCGGCATCCAGCAAGGGGTTGGGCCGGGCAATAGCCCTTGGCCTCGCCCGCGAAGGCGCAAGGCTCACAATATGCGCCCGCCGCGAGAGCGAGCTCGAAGAGACTGCCCGGGAAATCAGGGGCGAGACCTCCGCCGAGGTCCTCGCCATACCGGCCGACGTCTCCAAAACCGGCGACATACACAAGGTAATCTCCGGCACGCTCGATAAATACTCCACCGTAGACATACTCGTCAACAACGCCGGCGGCCCTCCTGTGGGAGGATTTCTCGATTTTTCGCTCGAGGACTGGCATAAGGCCGTCGAGCTCAATCTCTTCAGCACCGTAACCTTCTCGCGCGAAGTGCTCCCCCTGATGAAGGAGAGCAACTGGGGCCGCATCATAAACATCACCTCGGTCGCCGTAAAGGAGCCCATAGACGGCCTCATACTGTCGAACTCCGTCCGCGCCGGTGTCACAGGGCTCGCAAAGTCGCTGTCTAAAGAATTCGCCCGGTACAACATAACGGTCAATAACATCTGCCCTGGGAGGATACTCACGGACAGAATAATTCAGCTCGCATCCATACGCGCCGAGAAGGAAGGCAAGACAGTCGAAGAGGCCCTCGAATCCATGGGGAGCGACATCCCCGCCGGACGGATCGGGAGGCCCGAGGAGCTCGCGAGCCTGGCCGTGTTTCTAGCTTCAGAGCGCGCGAGCTACATCACCGGAACGAGCATTCAGGTAGACGGCGGGCTCGTAAAGGGTCTACTCTAACGCCGCCGGAGCACGATATGCCGGGCGAAACGAACCGCCGCAGCGGTGCACGAAATTCAGTCTTATACCTCGCTCTTCTATGCCTCGTTTATTACCTGGCCTCCGTTTACGGGGGAGACGCCCCCTACCCTGTCCGGGAAGTTAAATCACCCGCCAATATCTACGTAGAAGTCGAAGACGAAGGCTCTGCCGCGGTTCACGTCCTCAAGACCCCTTCCGAAGTCGACGAATTCCGCGCTGAATATGGGATCGATAAAGAGATCGGAAACGGTCTCAAATTATTTTTGACCGATGGCTCGGTAGACGGTTACGGCAGGATAAGCGGCCTCAGGAGCATATCCCTCGGCGCCCCCGTGGGCCTCAACTCCGCCGGGCCTTCGACCTCGCCGCCCTTCCGGGAATAGGCGAAGAGCTCGCCGGGCGCATAATCTCCTACAGGGAGGAAAATGGAGGCTTCACGTCGGTTTCAGAGCTAATAGATGTAAAGGGAATTGGCGATAAAAATTCGCCGGGATACTCGGGCTCGTAAGCCTGGATTAATTCCTCATGAGGAAGTCGATTTCCGTTTCGCTCGCTCTCCCCTTTCATAATCGGCCGGATAGTAAATGCCCTCGGGGCTCTTTATCATCTCCTGCCCGTTTATCATTACGCTGTCGCGTATGGAATCTATGACGCTGTGCCTGAGAGAATCCAGGCTGTAAGGGATGCTGCCGTAAGGGGTGCTTACGACCTTTATGCCCGACGGCTGCTTGAACGAGCCGCCCGGAATACTTCGGCAAGCGCGTCCTCCATATAATCTATCCATATCGGAATGCAGCAGCCGAGCCCGACTCCTTCTTCCCGAGGGGCTTATGGGTCGTCCCTTCCCACCCACACAGCCGTCGTGATCCTCGGGCTGAACCCGACGAACCAGGCGTCGGTGAAATCGTTCGTCGTTCCGGTCTTGCCCGAGCGGCGCGAGCGAGCGTGAGCTTGAGCGCCCTCCTGCCGGTCCCCTCGCTGACCACTGCCTGCAAGAGGTCGGTCATTATAAAGGCCGTTTCCGGGCTGAGCGTCTGCTTGGCGTTTCCGGGGGATGTGAAATCCGCAGCCCTGCTCTTAATTAACTCGAGGAATTCACCCGGCGAAAGGAACGCATACTTGTCCGGCTCGGGTGCGGTCTTGCTCGTGAGCTCCTCTTCCTTTATATACTCGGGTGTCTCTATGCTGCCGTGCCCGGTCTTCCGGGCGATTTCGTTAAGAACGTCCAGCCGCGCGTTCTCGCGCTCGACCTTAAGCGCCTCTTCCTTAGAGAGGAACTTTCCGCCGGTATTGTCCTCTATTATTATTCCGTTCCTGTCGTATATGCGGAGTATGAACTGGGGCTCGACGAGCTTCCCGCCGCTCGCGAACACGTTAAAGGCCTTGGCCATCTCTACGACCCTGACCTCGGACCCGCCGAGCGCGAGCGAAGGATAGGGGTTCAGCTTCGAGCTAAACCCGAAGTTCTTCGCGTACTTGACCGCGTACTTCGGATCTATGTCCATTATCAGCCTTATGGTGGCGAGGTTCCGCGACTTGGCCAGCGCCTTTCTCAGGAGCATCGGCCCGTCGAACGAGCCGTCGTAGTTCTGGGGGGCCCAGTCCTTAACGACGACAGGCATGTCGTACAGTATCGACGTCTCCGTGTATCCCTTGTCGAGCGCCGCGGAATAGATCATGGGCTTAAACGACGAGCCCGGCTGCCTTAGGGCCTGCATTGTGCGGTTAAACTGCGACTGATCGAAATCGTATCCGCCGGCCATGGCCCTTATCTTCCCCGTCGATTCCATGGATATAAGAGCGCCCTGTGTTATCGGCTCTATATCGAGCGCATACTCGAACCCGCCGTCCGAACTCTCTTTCGCGAGGACCTTCACGACGTCCCCGACCTTGAGCTCCACGGGTGAAAGGCTTACGCCGTCGTACCCGCCCGCCGGGGCGTACTTCTTCGAATATGTCGTGTCGAACCCGGGCACGGGCTTTCCATATGGCGAGCTCACTGCGAATATAAGCCTGCCCTCCACATCCCCAATACCGAGGCGCGCATTGTATACGGGCCTCGCCGTTTCTTCCTTCGCGGATTTATCGTCTTTTTTGGATTTCTTCGCGGGCTCGGGCTTGTCGACGTTCACCACCCTCGTGACGACGGCTTCGTACACCTCGCCCGGCTGTACGCTCTTTATGCCCTGCTTGTCCCTGAACTTTCTTATCTCGCCCGCGCTTCCGAGATTCCTAGATACGACCTTCCTCCCGTGCCGCGCCTCCACGTCGAGAATCCCTCTCCTTAAAGCCCACTGCGCTTCGAGGTTAAGGTCGATGTCCAGCGTCGTGAATACCGTGTACCCGCCGTTTATAAAATCCTTTACGCCGACCTTGTCCTGGAGGTATCTCCTCACGTGCTCGACGAAATAAGGGGCAATGTCGTTATTTATCCTCTGTCTCGGGACTATCTTTACCCCCTGGTCGAGCGCATCGAACCGCTCGTCCCTGGTTATGAACCCCGCCTCTTCCATCTTGCTGAGAACGAGCTTCTGCCTTTCTATCGCCCTGTCCAGATGCTTCCTCGGGGAGAAGTACTCGGGCTTCTTCGGGAGCCCTGCGAGGAGCGCCGCCTCGGCGAGGGTCATGTCGCGGGCGGGCTTGCCGAAATAAGACCTGCTGGCGGCCTCGATGCCGTAGTTCCCGTCGGCGAGGTATATGTGGTTAAGGTAGAGATAAAGTATTTCCTGTTTCGAAAGGTTGTTCTCGATCCTGTGGGCGAGTATCGCCTCTTTAATCTTTCGGGTCATCGTCCTTTCGGGCGTGAGGATGATGTTCTTTATGACCTGCTGGGTTATGGTGCTCGCGCCCCTCACCCAGTCGCCCTCCTGGATATTCTCGAACACGGCGCCAAGGATGCTCTTGATGTCCACGCCCTCGTGCTCGAAGAAGCGCCTGTCCTCGATAGCTATGAACGCCTCTATGACCTGGGGCGGTATGTCCTCGTAGGCTATGAGCTTCCTCCGCTCGGCGGCGAATTCGGCTATGAGCGTGCCGTCGGACGAATAGACCTCGGTTATGAGCTTGGGCTTGTAACCGGTCACAGCCCTGAAGTCCGGGAGGTCGCGCGTGTAGTAGAGGTAGCCCCCGTAGAGAGCCAGCGCCGCTGCCGTGAGCAGTATGAAAAAGGTCAGGAACAGAAACGCCAGGAGCTTGCTTTTTGTGCGCTTTGTTTTAAATTTTACTTTCTTTTTTTTAGCCATTGGGCCAGGCTCATCCCCCTGGAGACGGCTTACAGATTGACTTTTTAATAATTGAGGATAATTATACCTGAGCCGTAAACATTAATTAAACACGATTTTCAAACTGGACTAATATTCGATAAGCTAATAAAATGGAAGAAGAAACGCTGGATTCGTACATAAGGAAGATGGAGGACCAGGAGCTTAAGGGCCTTTTGCTCAAGCTCAAGAACGAGCTCAGGAAGCCCGAAGCCGCCTGGGATCCCATAAAGCAGATATTGACAACAATCCGCCGGAAAAACAGCGCTGCTTTCACCGAGATATCCGACCTGATTTTTTAGACTGTTTGATAATATGGAGCTTGACTACAAGGCAGCGCCGGAAACGGAGCTTCCAGACAAATACACACCCCGGGGAGACGGAAAAATAGGGAATCTGGTAGTAGATAACATACTATCCCTCATTGGGAGTACGCCCGTCGTAAGGCTGAGGAAAGTCGTACCCGACGGCTCGGCCGACATATGGGCCAAGCTCGAAAGCTTCAACCCGGCCGGGAGCATGAAGGAGCGTATCTCGCTCGCCATGCTGAACAAAGCCGAGGAAGAAGGGCTCATCGAGCCCGGACGGAGCGTCATAGTAGAGGCCACGACAGGCAACACCGGCATAGGGCTCGCGCTCGTATGCGCGGTGAAGGGGTACAGGCTCGTCCTCACGGGCCCCGACGACATGAGCCTCGAAAGGAGGCAGACGCTTTCGGCCTACGGCGCCGAGGTCGTCCTCGTTCCTGCCGGCCAGATGGAAGACTCCCTCGCGCGGGCCGATGAGGTGGCGGCCGAAATCCCGGGCGCTTTTATTCCCCACCACTTCGCGAACCGCGAGAACCCCGAAACACACAGGCTCCACACCGGGCCCGAGATACTCGAGCAGGTGCCGGGCGTCATAGACGCGTTCGTCGCAGGAGTCGGCACGGGGGCACGGTAACCGGCGTCGGAGAGGCGCTCAAAAAAGAAAATCCGGACGTGATAATTGTCGCCGTCGAGCCCGAGGAATCGCCCATCCTTTCGGGGGGCGAGCCGGGCGCGCACGATATCGTGGGAATAGGCCACGGCTTCATACCGGCGACGCTCGACAGAATATCTATGATGAAATAATAAAGGTCAGTACGGAAGAGGCCCGGAGGCTCACGAGAGAGCTCGCGAAACGCGAGGGCCTGCTGGTCGGAATATCCTCGGGCGCTGCATGCGCCGGGGCGCTCATCCTTGCCGAGAGACTTGGCAAGGGAAAACAGGTGGTTACAATGTTCTGCGACACGGGGGAAAGATATCTCAGCACGGGGCTTTTCGGGTGACTTGAAAATCAACCCTTTATATAATGTAATTATGCTTCATAATTACGGAATCTTAGTTGAAAACACCGTCTTCGTGTGCTAACATACTAAAGTATAATTCTGCAGTCAATTTCAACTAAACTGAGGTACGAGTGAACAGCCAGCTATTTAAAAATTTGGTGCTATGGTTGGTCATATTTGTAGCGATTATAGCGCTTTACCAATTGGTGCATACTCCCCGGACTAACGTTCAGGAAATCCCCTACAGCGATTTTCTCGCGAGCGTCGAAAAAGGAGAGGTAAAAGACCTCGAATTCAAGGGCGAGGAAATAAAGGGGAAATTCACAAACCCTGTGGGCGAACAAACGGCCGACGGGTTCAAAACCGTGGGTCCGGCAAGCGAAGACCTTATAAAAACCCTCAACGAGAAAGGGATCTCATTCAAGTTCGACGCGAACAACGAAGGCTCTCTCACGCACATGCTCCTCAACTGGGCCCCCCTCGTTCTTCTGATCGTCATTATGGTCATCTTCATGCGCCAGCTCCAGGCGGGCGGGACGAAGGCTATGTCCTTCGGCAAGAACCGCGCGCGCATGCTCACCGAAAACCAGAATAAAATCACGTTCAAGGATGTGGCCGGAATCGACGAGGCCAAGGAAGAAGTCCAGGAAATCGTCGAATTCTTAAAGAGCCCCAAGAAGTTCACCAAGCTCGGCGGCAGGATACCCAAGGGCATTCTGCTCGTGGGCCCTCCGGGGACTGGTAAAACCCTCCTCGCCAAGGCGATAGCCGGCGAAGCGGGCGTTCCGTTCTTCATCATCAGCGGCAGCGACTTCGTCGAAATGTTCGTCGGCGTCGGAGCCTCCCGCGTAAGGGACCTCTTCGTCCAGGCCAAGCGCCACGCCCCCTGCATCATCTTCGTTGACGAGCTGGACGCCGTAGGGCGTCACCGCGGCGCGGGGCTCGGCGGCGGGCACGACGAAAGGGAGCAGACCCTCAACCAGCTCCTCGTCGAAATGGACGGCTTCGAATCCAACGAAGGCATCATAGTCATGGCGGCCACCAACCGCCCAGACGTTTTGGACCCTGCCCTGCTCCGCCCCGGAAGGTTCGACAGGCAGGTAGTAGTGCCGAGGCCCGACGTTAGGGGAAGGGAAGAGATACTGAAGGTCCATGCGAAGAACACGCCGCTCGACGAATCGGTCAACCTTCCGGTCATAGCGCGCTCGACGCCCGGTTTTTCGGGGGCCGATCTCGAGAACCTCGTAAACGAAGCGGCGCTCCACGCGGCCAGGTTCGGAAGGCCGCGTATATCCATGGACGACTTCGAGTACGCAAAAGACAAGGTAATAATGGGCGTCGAAAGGAAGAGCCTTATAATCAGCGACGCCGAAAAGAAGATAACGGCCTACCATGAGGCCGGTCACGCCCTCGTGGCCAAGCTCACCCCCAACACCGACCCGATACACAAGGTCACGATCATCCCTAGGGGTATGGCGCTCGGCGTAACGCAGCAGCTCCCGATAGAGGACAAGTACACCCTCTCCCGCACGAGCCTGAACGCGACGATAATGGTCCTTCTCGGGGGACGCGCCGCAGAGGAGATCGTATTCGGCGAAAGGACAAGCGGCGCGGGGAACGACCTCGAAAGGGTCACCGAGATATCCCGCAGGATGGTTTGCGAATGGGGAATGAGCGAAAAGGTCGGCCCGATAACCTTCGGTAAGGGCGAAGAGCAGATATTCCTCGGCAAAGAGATCTCGAAGCCCAAGGATTACAGCGAAGAGACGGCCATCGAAATAGACAACGAGATAAAGGACATCATCAAAACCAACTATTCGAAGACTAAAGCACTTCTCGAAGAACATATAGAACTCCTTCACAAGCTGGCGGAGCTTCTCCTTGAAAAGGAAGTTATCGACGGGAAGGAGCTTGACGAGCTCGTCAAGAGCTATCAGTCGAAGGATTTTTCGCCCTCCTGGGAAAAGTCCACAGGGTCTGAAGGCTCTGTTGCGCTCAGGAACAGCAACTCGAACGAATCTTGAATTTTACCGGGCGGTAACCGTCCGTTTTATAATAGCGTATAATTTGAATTGAGCGTTCCGGGCGCGGATTTATTCGGTATTTCAAACTCGTGCCAAATCGGCCGGAATACGGATTCTTATGCTGAGGACACATTCAGAAACCAGCACTCCTACAGAACTAACTTCGAGTAACGGCAAGACTTTACCCAAAATAGCTCAAAAATTACTTTCACTCCGTGGGAAGGCCCTGCCGCTCGGCGAACGGACCCTCATCATGGGCGTCCTCAACGTAACACCCGATTCCTTCCACGACGGCGGCAAATATACTTCAACCGACGCCGCCCTCCGCCGCGCCGAGACGATGGCCGGGGAAGGCGCCGACATCATAGACATAGGCGGGGAATCCACAAGGCCCGGCTCAGAAGGGGTCTCCGGGGAAGAAGAGCTGGCGAGGGTCGTGCCCGTTATACGCGAGATACGGAAACGGCTCGACACCCCCCTTTCCATAGACACTACCAAGCCCATGGTGGCCCGTGCGGCGCTTGCCGAAGGGGCTTCCATGGTAAACGACATAAGCGGGCTCAAGTTCGGCGCGGGCGTCGCCGAGGCTGCAGCCGAGTACGGGGCGGCCATGGTCCTCATGCATACGTCCTCACGCCCTCGCGACATGCAGGAAAAAACCGAATACGAATCCCTCATCGACGACATAATAGAATCCCTCCCTGAATCGATACGTAAGGCCACTGCGGCTGGCGTCCGGGAAGAGAACATCATCATCGACCCCGGGTTCGGGTTCGGCAAGACAGCCGCCCAGAACCTCACGCTTCTTAAGGAGCTCGCAAGGTTCCGCGAGCTCGGAAGGCCGATACTCATCGGCACGTCGCACAAGTCCTTTATCGGGGCGGTCGCGGAAGACCCTTCCGGCGGCAGGCTCGAGGGCACGGCCGCTACGGTCGCCATAGGGATAATGAACGGGGCATCCATAGTCAGGGTGCACGACGTTGGCTACATGAAAAAATTGCACTAATTGCCGACGCTGTGAAGAATGTAAACTAAATCCGCAGAGGCGGCCCGGGCGCGAGGTTCGAGGAGAGGAAACCGCCGCCGGGAATAAAAGATGTTCGACGCAATATTCAACTACAGATACGTATGGGACACGCTCGACATTCCTGCTCGTGGCGTTCATCATCTACTACGTACTCCGCATGCTCGAAGGCACGAGGGCGCTCCAGGTGCTCTTCGGCTTCGTTTTGCTCGTCGTCCTTTACTACGTCTCCCAGCGCGGGCTCTTCACACTGAACTGGATACTCGGCCAGTTCCTGGGCTCGATAATCCTCATCGTCGTTATCATATTCCAGAACGACATTCGCAGGGGGCTGGCTGCCCTCGGCCGACGGCCTTTTTTGCTGAAGATGTCGCCCGGGAAATCTAAA
Organism: Thermodesulfobacteriota bacterium; assembly: GCA_041390285.1. GTDB lineage: Bacteria > Desulfobacterota_D > UBA1144 > Nemesobacterales > UBA2774 > JADLGH01. The sequence continues at coordinate 117,338 of JAWKQD010000002.1, forward strand.
GAGCAATACCTGGAAGAGGTGGTCAAGGCATCCAGCTACCTCGCCAACCGCTACATAGGCGCTCTCATAGCAATAGAGCGCAATCAGACCCTTTCCGACTATATAGAAATAGGAATGAGGGTGGACGCGCTCGTTTCGAGAGAGCTTATAATCAGCTTGTTCAATCCCTCTTCGCCGCTTCACGACGGCGGGATAATAATAGTCGGGAACAGGATAATCTCCGCGGGGTCGTTCTTCCCGCTCACGACCGACCCCGACCTCGAAAGAGAGCTCGGCACGCGGCACAGGGCGGCGCTCGGGCTCTCGTCCGAAACGGACGCCCTCATCATAGTCGTCTCGGAAGAAACGGGAATAATCTCGCTCGCCATGGGCGGCGAGATAACTCGCGGCCTCGACGCCACGTCGCTACATAACAGGCTCATGGACGCACTCGACATAAAGAGGCCGACGGCGAAAAAGCCCGGCCTCGTAAACAGGCTCATTCGCAAAGAGGAGGACGAGGACAAAAACCTCTAGACGGCTCCATGAAACGCTGGCTTAGAAAAAGAGAGTCGTACGGCGATCGTGAAAGGGAACCCATATATAAAGACTGGGGCAAGAAGGTGCTCGCCCTCCTCATCGCCATATCGTTGTGGCTCGTGGCCAATCTCCAGCACGACGTCGAAAAGAACGTCGCGATAGACATAAACTATACGAATCTTCCGCCAGGGCTCGTCGTCCTTAACAACCCCCCCGTTAAGCTCAACATACGCGCGCGCGGGCCGAGGAGCCAGCTCTCGTCCGTCTCTCCGGAGGACATGGTGTTTACCATAGACCTGTCCAACGTGAGCGAGGGGGCTTCCACCTTCGAAATAAGGACCGACATGATAATCCCGCCGAGGGACGTCCAGGTGACGGGCGTAAGCCCATCCGAGATCAGAATAGAGCTCGACAAGCTCGCGCAGAAAGAAGTCCCGGTCGCGCCCAGGATCGGCCCTCCGGACACAGGGTACGAAATCGTCGGAGAGCCCGAAGTCTCCCCGGCCAGGGTCAGGATAAGCGGCCCCGCATCCCTTCTGGAGAAGATCAAAGATATCGGCGGCGACCAGATATCGCTCGAAGGGGAAAAGTCGAGCTTCACGGTCGAAATCCCCCTCAGGACCCCCTACTCTCTCGTGAACATTCTCGGGCGGAATACCGCGCGCGTCACGGTGAACCTAAAGGAAACGATCCTCGAAAAGGAGTTTAACAACCTCGACATCAACTTCATCAATTTCGGCAATCTCGATTATGAAACGGAGGGCAACGTAGAGACGGAAATAGCGTTTGAAGGTCCTTACAGCATTATTAACAAACTTAACAGTAAGGATATAGAATTATATGTGGACGGCTCTGGCATAACGGAGGGCGGGGACAAGAAGACCTACAAGCTCGACGTGAACGTCGAGTACCCGCACCAGGGGGTGCTCAAAATGACGAAGCAGTCGCCCAAAACGATAAACGTCAGGCTGAATTAGTGAGGAGACAGGAATTTTGAGTGACAGGATGAAAAGACTTTTCGGAACGGACGGGATAAGAGGCGTAGCGAATCAGGATCCCATGACGCCCGAGATGAGCCTCAGGCTGGGCAAGGCGCTCGCGTATCTTCTAAAACAGCGGACCAAAAGCCCGCACCCTCTCAAGATAGTAATCGGCAAGGATACAAGACTCTCGGGATACATCTTCGAGCAGGCCCTTTCGGCGGGCATAGCGGCCATGGGGGCCGACGTGCTTCTGGTGGGCCCGCTGCCGACCCCGGCGATCGCCTTCATCACACAGAGCATGCGCGCCGACGCCGGTATAGTGATCTCGGCCTCGCACAATCCCTACGAAGACAACGGCATAAAAATATTCGACAGATACGGATACAAGCTCCCCGACGAGGAAGAAATACGCATCGAAGAGCTCATGCAGAACGGCGAGAGCAACCAGCTCCGTGCCTTGCCCGGCGACATAGGCAAGGCGCACAGGATAGACGACGCCCCCGGCAGATACGTCGTATTCGCCAAGAACTCCTTCCCGCCGAATCTCACGCTCGAGGGAATAAAGATCGTGCTCGACTGCGCGAACGGCGCGGGGTACAAGGTATCCCCTATCATCTTCCAGGAGCTGGGGGCCGACGTCGTAACTATAGGCGTGAACCCCGACGGGAAGAACATAAACACCGACTGCGGCTCGCTCAATCCGGAGCTCCTAAAAAAGCGTGTCCTCGAAACCGGGGCCGACCTCGGCATAGCCCTCGACGGCGACGCCGACAGGGTCATTTTCTGCGACGAGGCGGGCGAGATAGTAGACGGCGACAAGGTAATAGCCATTTGCGCCGACGAGATGATACGGAACGGGAGCCTCAAGGGCAACACCGTCGTCACGACGCTCATGAGCAATATGGCCCTCGAGAATTTCATTAAGAACAAGGGGGTCGATTTCGTAAGGACCGAGGTCGGCGACAGGTACGTTTCCGAGGCCATGCGCGCCCGGGGATGTAACCTCGGCGGCGAGCAGTCGGGGCACATCATCTTCCTCGACCACACCACCACAGGCGACGGCACGCTGGCCGCGCTCCAGGTGCTGGCCATAATGAAAAGGGAAGAAAAGCCCCTCTCCGAGCTCGCGAGGATAATAGACCTCTACCCGCAGCTTCTCCTTAACGTGAGAATTAAAAAGCGTAAAGAACTCAGCAAGATAAAGAATCTAAGCGGCCTCATCCGCTCGAACGAAGACAGGCTTTCGGGCAAGGGGCGTATAAACATCAGGTATTCCGGCACTGAGCCTATATCGAGGGTTATGGTTGAGGGCGAGGACGTTACTCTCATAAAGGAGATAGCCGACGAGCTTGCGGACGCGATACAAAAAGACATAGGAGCGGAAGCATCATGACACGGCTTAACGTCAACGTCGATCACGTCGCGACGGTCAGGCAGGCACGGGGCGGCATTGAGCCCGACCCTGTACTGGCTGCATATCTCGCCGAGCTTGCCGGCGCCGAGGGGATAGTAGTTCACCTCCGCGAAGACAGAAGGCACATACAGGAAAGAGACGTCTGGATGCTGAGAGAAACGGTCAAAACGAAGCTCAACCTCGAAATGGCCCCCACGGACGCCATGGTTAAAATAGCCGCCGACATAAGGCCCGACATGGCGACGCTCGTGCCTGAGAAAAGGCAGGAGCTTACGACCGAGGGCGGTCTCGATACGGCAGGGAATCCCAAGGAAATAAAATCCGTCGTAAAGCGGCTCCAGAAGGAAGGCATATTCGTAAGCCTATTCATCGACCCCGATCCCGCGCAGATAAAAGCGGCGGCCGCCACTGGGGCCGAGATGGTCGAGATACACACCGGGGCCTACGCCGACGCCCCCGACGAAGCCGGGAAAGAGGCCGAGCTGTCCCGAATACAGAAGGCCGTCAAAAAGGCCTACACCTCAAGGCTCAGGGTATCCGCCGGGCACGGGCTCAATTATTTCAACGTCGTTCAGATTGCCGAGATAGAAGGAATTGAAGAGTTAAATATAGGTCACAGCATAATATCGAGGGCTATCACCGCTGGAATGGACCTTGCGGTCAGGGATATGATAGACCTCATACGGGTAGGAAGCCTCTAGAGTCGTCTAGCCTACCCTGTATAACCCCATCCACAGAACTAACCGTTTCAGGCCGTTTTAGCCGCCCTGCAATCGGAGCAGAGGCCGTAAATCTCCAGCTTGTGGGTCGTAAGCTGGAATTCGTTCAGCTTCGCTATCTGGTTGAGGCAGGACTCGACCTGGTTGTTCGCGAACTCGTATATCTTCCCGCACTCGTTACAGATCATGTGGTGATGGTGCTCCCTTTCGGAACGAATCGGCTCGTAACGGGCCTTCCCGTCGCCGAAATTCCTTTCGGAAGCTATCCCGCACTCCATGAAGAGCTTCAGGGTTCTGTATACGGTGGCGAAGCCAATGAACGGGTGGCGCTTCTTTATATCTTCATAAAGTTCTTCAACTGTGACGTGTTTCCCCATGTAATTGCTGAAGAACTCATCGAAGATTATATCCCTCTGCTTCGTGGACTTGAGCCGCTTCTTGGCTATATAATCGTTGAAGGTTTTTCTTCTTTCCATTTTCCTTATGGCCACAGGAGTCATATTTTAGCTCCCCGCGAAATTGATTTACGTTTTCAAATTGTAAACTAAAATGAAACAAATAGCAAGAGGTGATTTTTATTAAATGGAAATAATTACCATGTCGATATTCCCCTGACACAGTGCCGGATTATGATAGAATTTTCGCTGTGGCAGCCCATAATATGACGATAAAAGACGCCGGCTCCTATCTCGATTCCCTCGGATTTCACAAGATAAAACCCGGCCTCGAAAGGATAAGGGCCCTGCTTCGAAGGCTCGGGAACCCTCAGGATAAAGTCCCGGCCGTCATTGTTGGCGGCACGAACGGCAAGGGCTCGGTGACGGCGGCGATCTCGTCCGTCTTAAGGGCGGAGGGCTACCTCGCGGGAGACTACACCTCCCCCCACCTCGTCAGCCTCACCGAAAGGATAAAGCTGGGCGGCGAGGAGATAAGCCAGGACGACCTCGCCCGGATCATTTTTCAGGTCAGGGACGCGGCGGACGCCGGGGGCGAATCGCCTAGCTATTTTGAAGTTGTCACTGCGGCGGCCTTCGTCTACTTCGCCGAGCGCGGCGCTGATTTCATGGTGCTCGAGGTCGGCATGGGCGGAAGGTGGGACGCGACGAACGTCACTACGCCCCTCGTCTCGGTCATAACCAACGTCTCGATGGACCACACCGAATACCTGGGGCGCACGCTTCCGGCGATAGCGCTCGAAAAGGCCTGCATAATAAAGCCCGGGGCGCCTGTAGTTACCGCCGCGCGAGGAAGCGCCCTCGGCGTGATCACGGACTACGCCCGCGGGATCGAGTCCCCCGTTTACGTAGGCGGGAGGGATTTCAGGTCCTCCGGCAGCGGCACTCGGGGCTTTTCCTGGTCCGGGAGGGAATGGAAGCTCGCCGGGCTAACGTCTAACCTCACCGGCCTCTACCAGCTCGAAAACCTCTCCGTCGCGCTGGCCGCACTCGAATCCCTCAGCCTCGACCGCGGCGTCGAAATAAGCGAGGCAAGCGTAAGGGCCGGCCTCGCCGATATAAGCTGGCCAGGGCGACTCGAAACCCTCCGCGAATCCCCTCCCCTCATACTCGACAGCGCACACAACCCGGGCGGCTGCAAGGCGCTCGTAGAATCCCTCCGCTCGCTCTACCCCGGGACGAAATTCGCCTTCCTCGTCGGCATGCTCGACGACAAGCGGCACGCACCGTTTCTAAAAGAGATAGCCGGAGTCACAGGTAAGCTCATAATAACGGAAGTCCCGTCGTCGCGGACGACGCCCGCCGAAAAGCTCCTAAAGGCAGCTGCGAAGTACGTAGGCAGCGAGGTAACGGTCATAAAGGATTACGCCGAGGCGTACGAATATCTACTGAGTCTCGGCGAGCCCTCCTGCATCGCGGGCTCCATATACCTGGCCGGCGCGATAAGGAAGCTCCTCCAAACCGGCGAGCGCGTAGACGTCCTTTGAGCCCGCCGCATAGTGTGCTACGATTTAGCACATTCCCTTCGGAGGCCGCGCCCAATGCCAAAAGTAGGAATAGTCATAGACAAGCTCTTCGTCGATCACGATAACGGGATGGGCCATCCCGAGACGAGCGAGCGCATACTCGCGATAGCCGACATGCTGCGGCACACCGGCATGAGGGACGAGGTCACCATTCTCGAGCCGAGGGACGCCACGAAAGAAGAGATATCGCTCGTCCACGCCCCCGAATACTTCGACAAAATAGCGGCTACGAGGGGAAAGCCCCGAGTATTCCTCGACGCCGACACGACTACCAGCCCGGCCTCGTACGACGCGGCATTGAGAGCCGCCGGAGGTATGCTCTCGTCCATAGACGCCATACTCGAAGGCAGGCTCGACCGCGCGTTTCCGTTCGTAAGGCCGCCAGGCCACCACGCCGAGGCCGACAGGGCCATGGGCTTTTGCCTCTTTAACAACGTCGCCGTGGGCGGCGCATACCTCACTCGTATGAAAGGCGTCGAGCGCGTGCTCATAGTCGATTGGGACGTCCACCACGGGAACGGCACGCAGCACATGTTCTACGACAGAAGCGACGTCCTCTACTTCTCGACCCACCAGTTCCCATTCTACCCCGGCACCGGGGCTCTCGGCGAAACCGGCTCGGGCGAAGGCGAGGGATACACCGTGAACGTTCCCCTGAGGGAAGGAATGGGCGACGCCGAATACCTCAAAATATTCTCGGAGATCCTGGGCCCAGTCATCGAGCAGTACAAGCCCGGATTCATTTTAGTCTCCGCCGGGTTCGACACCTTCTTCGACGACCCTCTCGGCGGGATGCGCGTCACGCCCGAGGGCTTCGCGCTCCAGGCGAGGTTCATGCTCGACGCCGCCGAGAAACACTCGGGCGGCAATATAGCGTTCATCCTCGAGGGCGGATACAACCTCGACGGCCTCTGGATTTGCACGAAAGAAGTGCTGGAAGAGCTCCTCGACAAGAAACGTAGCGAATTCGACACGGCTGGCGAGGCGACCGCCGCGGACGATATAATAGAGCAGGTGAAAAAGGAGCACTCCCGGTACTGGGAGTTCTAGAGCTGTCAGGCCTTCCGGGCCTTCTTCCTGTAATCCTTCCCTTCCAGATAAAGGAACTCGCACATCTCGAAAAGGCGCGACGCGATCCTCTCCCCCACCCTCGCTTCGAGTATCTCCGTAGTGTCGCCCCTCTCGCGTGCGATCTCGCGCGTAACGTAATTTGTCGTCGCGAGCGTCTGCCGCGAGGCGTTGTAGCGCTTGGATATGAGCTGGTCGAGGATGTTGAGCTCCCACTCGCTGCTCCTCCCCTTGCCGAGCTCGTCTATGACGAGCACCTCGGCTTCGACGAGCGGCAGAATGACGTCGTTCTCGGGGGTGCCCTCGGAATAGGCCTGCTTTAACTCCGACAGCAGATAGAAGAAGTCCTTGAACATGCACTTCACGCCGTGCCCGAGCGTGAGCTCCGCAATCGTCCCGACGGCCAGGTGCGTCTTACCGAGCCCGGACGCCCCCATGAGAAGGAATCCTTTCTTCGTCGGGAATTTTTTTACGAACTCTTCCTTGGCGTATATGAGCGCCCTCTGGAGGGATTCGTTCATAGAGCCCGGAGAAAGCCCGGCGTCCACTTGATGGACGTGGTAATACTTGGCCGGGATGCCCGCGCCGTTATAGAGCTTTACATTCTGCCTTACGACCCCGCACGCAGAGCACGAAGATATCTTCTCGTACCCCTTGTCGTTCCGACGCATGACGTTGCCGCTGCCCCCGCACACCTCGCACTCCATCACGCATTCGCAAAGGACAGCCCGGGCGTAATTCCCGTTCGTCCTGACCGTATAACCTGCGTGATGGCAGTCGTCGCACCCGGCGGATATTTTCTTCTTTCCCTTAAGCATCGAATCCCTATACCACGCTCTTTATCGAATACCTTTCGCTCAGAATCTCGTTCCTGAACGACGCCACGCTCTCGGCGTACGCCCTCTCGGTCATGCGCCTCGCCCGGCTGCCGAGTCTTTCCCTCGCCTCCGATTCTATCCTCTCCCTCTCCTCTTCGGGGAGCGAGCCGAATAGCTCGTCCATGGCCTCGCCGATGAGCTCAGTAAGCGGTTTGGACGCTGCCCCTTCGCTGCCGCCTACCGACCGGAGGATACCCGCCCTAAGGCTCGTGTAATATCTCCTCACCGGCTCACGCTTCTCGGCGTCTATCAGCCGCCCGAGCTTCTCCGCCGGCGAAAGTCCGCTCTCGTATGCGGCGCTCTCGTCACGTGCGCTCCCCTTTACGGTAGGCGCAACATGGCCGTATTCGGCGGCGCATGTCTCGACGTATTCCGCGCATTGCCTGAGCCCCCTTATCTGCCCGCCCGGAATACGCTTCGGCCCCTTGTCGCCGAAGGCCCGGCTTATCCCCCTCATCACTATCTCCTCCGGGATGTTCCCATCCCGCCAGCCGCGTATGAGGTCGTAGTCTATGGACGAGAGCATTATCCCCTCGCCCGCAAGCGAAAGGAAATACTCTTCAATATTCTTTATATAACTTGCCCCCGGGTTCATGCCTGGCATATCAATTCTAAACCAATTACGGTCTTAGCGGAAGCGCTGGGTTCCGGCCGGGCGAGAACTAATCGCCCGCAACAGTCTTCTTCATGAGGGAAATGGTCTCGGCGTAGCTCTCGGTGTGGAAGATGCCCGAGCCCGAAACTATGGCGTCGGCGCCGGCATCGGCTATTACCTTTATGTTGTCGAGCTTTATACCGCCGTCCACTTCTATAATAGGCTTGTGCTCCGAGCTGTCAATGATCTCCCGGAGCTTTCTCACCTTCGGCACCATCGACTGTATGAACTTCTGCCCGGCGAATCCCGGCTCGACCGTCATTATCAATATCATGTCCACGTACTCGAAGACCTCTTCGAGCGCCGAAAGCGGCGTCGTGGGGTTGAGCGCTATCCCCGCGTGCACGCCGCGTGATTTGATGGCCGATATCGTGCTGTAGAGGAGCTTGCACGTCTCTATCTGGACGGTTATCCCGCGTACTGCGTCGCCGCCTGCGTCGATGAACTTAACGGCGAACTCGTCCGGGTTATCTATCATAAGGTGTATGTCCATAGGCGGCGGGTCGCACTTCGCCAAAGATTCGACGACGGGGATACCGATGCTGATATTCGGCACGAAATGCCCGTCCATGACGTCCACGTGGATCCAGTCGGCCCCGGCCTCCTTGACCGCGCGCACCTCGTCGCCAAGCTTGGCGAAATCCGCAGAAAGTATTGAAGGCACTATCAATTTTTTCATTTTATCCTTCCCGTATCCTTTTTTTCGAGCCCGCCTGCCCCGGATTTAAGGCTACGGATTATACCATGCCGAGCACCCATGTGAAAAAATCACGCCTCCGCCGGCCCGAATCCGGGACAAGGGAGCCCTCCCCACCCCCGCCGGGGCTCCTTGACAGAGCTTTTAAAACTATTTACGATATCCGCTTTTGTTGTCAAATACTCTTTCCATACAAAGGACTTAATACATGTCTCACGAGAATTTCATCTTTACCTCAGAATCAGTAACGGAAGGCCATCCGGACAAGATGGCGGACCAGATCTCGGACGCCGTGCTCGACGCCATGCTTTCGGGCGACCCGCACAGCAGGGTAGCCTGCGAAACGCTCCTCACGACGGGGCTCGTTGTCGTCGCCGGAGAGATAACGGCCAACACAATAGTAGACCTCTCCGAAACAGTCAGGAAGACAATCTCCGAGATCGGATACACCGACAGCACCATGGGCTTTGACGCCAACACCTGCGGCCTCATAATCGCCGTAGACAAGCAGTCCCCCGACATCGCCATGGGCGTCGATTCCAGGGAAGACAAGGAGCAGGGAGCAGGCGACCAGGGGCTCATGTTCGGATACGCGAGCGACGAGACGCCGGAATTCATGCCGACGCCCATAGTCCTCGCGCACAAGCTCGCAAAGAGGCTCTCAGACACGAGGAAAGAGGGAATACTCCCCTTCCTTCGCCCCGACGGCAAGACGCAGGTCACAGTCCGCTACGAGAACAAAGTCCCGGTGGCGATAGACGCCGTCGTCGTGTCTTCGCAGCATTCGCCCGACGTCGATACGAGAACGATATACGAAGGTATATACGAAGAGGTAATCAAGCACACGGTAGGCGGCGACCTCCTTTCGGACAAGACGAAGATATACATCAACCCGACGGGCAGGTTCGTCACGGGCGGCCCGGTCGGAGACGCCGGCCTTACCGGCAGGAAGATAATCATCGACACCTACGGCGGATGGGCCAGGCACGGAGGGGGCGCTTTTTCGGGTAAGGACCCGTCCAAGGTAGACCGCAGCGCCGCCTACATGGCGCGCTACGTGGCGAAGAATGTCGTCGCCGCAGGGCTCGCAAAGGAATGCGAGGTGCAGCTCGCCTACGCGATAGGCATACACGAGCCGGTTTCGATAATGGTCGAGACATTCGGCACGGCGGTCGTACCCGAAGAGAAGATTTCGGCGGCCATCAGGGAGGTATTCAACCTGAGCCCCTCGGGCATCATCTCCTCTCTTAATCTCCTCAGGCCCATATACAGGGATACCGCATCGTACGGGCACTTCGGGAGAAATAATCCCGAATTCACATGGGAAAAAACGGACAAGACGAAGGACCTGGCCAAGGCCGCATCCTGACGTCTTCAGAACCACCTTATAGACATACCAAACGGAGGCAATAATGACCTACGACGTAAAAGACCTTGCACTGGCAAAGGAAGGGAAGCTCAGGGTAGAATGGGCTGCCGAGGAAATGCCTGTGCTCGCGCTCATACAGGAAAGATTCAAAAAAGAGAAGCCGCTAAAGGGCGTAACCATCGCGGCGTGTCTTCACGTAACGACCGAAACGGCCAACCTCGCCATAACCCTAAAGGACGGTGGCGCAAACGTAGCGCTTTGCGCGTCGAACCCCCTCAGCACACAGGACGACGCCGCGGCCTATCTCGTAAAGGACCACAAGATTTCGGTTTCGCGATAAAGGGCGAGGACACGAAGACTTACTACAAGCACATTAACAGCGTCCTCGACCTGTCCCCCAACATCACGATGGACGACGGGGCCGACCTCGTTTCGACGCTCCACAAGGATAAAAGGGATAAGCTCAAAGGCCTTATCGGCGGCACCGAAGAGACGACGACCGGAGTTATACGTCTCAGGAGCATGGCCGAAAGCGGGGTCCTCGAATATCCGATAATCGCAGTAAACGACGCCAAGACGAAGCACTTCTTCGACAACCGCTACGGCACCGGGCAGAGCACGCTCGACGGCATCATCAGGGCAACCAACAGGCTCATATCCGGGACGACCTTCGTCGTCTGCGGATACGGATGGTGCGGCAAGGGGCTCGCCATGAGGGCCAGGGGACTCGGCGCCAACGTCGTCGTAACCGAAGTCGACGAGCTCGCCGCGCTCGAAGCCGTCATGGACGGATTCAGGGTCATGCCGATGGCGGACGCCGCAAAGATAGGCGACTTCTTCTGCACAGTAACCGGCAATATTCACGTCATCAGGAAAGAACACTTCAAGGCAATGAAGGACGGGGCGATCATCTCCAACTCCGGCCACTTCAACGTCGAGCTCGACCTCGAAGGGCTTGCCGAGATAGCTAAGGGCAAGAGGAAGATAAGGGAGTACGTCGAGGAATACACGCTTGCCGACGGAAAGCGCAGTAACGTTCTCGGTGACGGAAGGTTGATAAATCTTGCCGCCGCCGAAGGCCACCCGTCGAGCGTTATGGACATGAGCTTCGCGAACCAGGCCCTATGTGCTGAGTACGTGGTGAAGAATGCCAAGAAGCTCGAAAATCGCGTCTACGACGTGCCGACCGAGGTAGACACCGGCGTCGCCCGCATTAAGCTCAAGGCCAAGGGCATAAAGATAGACAAGCTCACCCCAGAGCAGAAGAAGTACCTCAGCTCCTGGGAAATGGGCACCTGATATAGTAAAATGATTTCAAATGGATGACCTCCTCGACTCATTCCTTTCGTATCTCGTAGTTGAAAAAGGTCTTTCAGAAAATACGCTTGAATCTTATGGGAGGGACCTTAAAAAGTTCCTCCTTTTTATTAAATCCAGGGGCATAACTTCCGCCCGTGAAATCAAGTACGGCGACATCCTCGACTTTATGACCCGTTCCCGCGAGGAAGGGCTTAACGCGACGACCATAGTCAGGAGCATGGTCTCGGTGAAGCAGTTCTTCAAGTACCTGCTAGCCGAGAAAGTCCTCTCCGAGGACCCGACCGCTCATATCAAAACCCCGAAGATGAAAAAGGCGATACCGGGCGTTATTTCGCTCGACGACGTCGAGAGTATCCTCGGCGCCCCCGACGAGTCCACGCCCGAGGGGCTCCGCGACGCCGCAATGCTAGAGATACTCTACGCCACCGGCATTAGGGTGTCCGAGCTCATAGGGCTCAAGCTGAACGACGTCAACTTCGAGCTCGGGTTCGTCGTCGTTTACGGCAAGGGGTCCAAGGAGCGCGTCGTCCCCATAGGCGACAAGGCCCGGGAGAAGCTCCTTTCGTATCTACGCGATTCGAGGCCGTCGCTCCTTAAGGGCCGGGAAGCGAAGGCCCTCTTCGTCACGCGCCGGGGCGCGGGAATGACGCGCCAGGGGTTCTGGAAGATAATAAAGGCCCAGGCGCTAAAGGCCGGCGTCACGAAGAAAATAAGCCCGCATACGCTCCGGCATTCCTTCGCTACGCATCTTTTAGAGCGCGGGGCGGACCTCAGAACCATACAGGTCATGCTCGGGCACTCGGACATCTCGACGACCCAGATCTACACCCACGTCGAGAGCGAAAGGCTCAAGGAAATACACAAAAAATATCACCCGAGATCGTAATCTCCCCGGAATCGAGTATATTATTGTCCATCTGTAACGACTCACACAAACCATGAATTTCGACTTTCTCAAGAACATAGACCTGCTTTTGATACAGGCACCGGTGATTCTCCTGTCGCTTACCGTGCACGAATATTTCCACGGCTGGACGGCCAACAAGCTCGGCGATCCTACGGCCAAAATGCGGGGGCGGCTCACGCTGAACCCCATAGCACACCTCGACATCCTGGGGACGATACTCATGTTCATCGTCGGCTTCGGGTGGGCAAAGCCCGTCCCGATAGACCCCCGGAACTTCAAGGACCCGAAGAAGGACACGATCCTCGTCGCGATAGCAGGCCCGCTTTCGAACCTCGCCATGGCGCTCGCTGCAGGGCTCGCGCTGAGGTTCATGATCCCCAAGATGGTGAGCGGCGAGATAAGCTCCGAAGGGATTTATTCGGTAATAGTAATAATTCTCATACTGACCCTCGTCTACGGCATCGCTCTGGCCGTATTCAACATGATTCCGATACCGCCGCTCGACGGCTCGCGCGTTCTTTATGGTATCCTCCCCAACCGCTACGCCTACGCCTACAGCAGGTTCGAGCCCTACGGCGTCTTCTTCCTCTTCGCGCTCTTCATATTCGGCGGGGGAATATTCAAATACCTCCTCGTCCCCCTCTCTTATCTATCCGTTATGCTCTCGGGGTACAATTACAGCACGCTTTGGGGTATTATAAGCGCATTGCTGAAATGAACCGGAACCCAGAACACGAAGCGGAATCGATGCAGACCCGTGAGCCATGCCTCGTAAGGGTACAGCTCTTCGAGGGCCCGCTCGACCTCCTGCTCCACCTCATCAAGAAAAACGAAGTAGACATCTACGACATCCCGATCGCCGTAATCACGGAGCAGTACATCGAGTACCTCGAATTCATGAAGGATATCGATCTTCAGGTCGTAGGTGAATATCTCGTCATTGCGGCCGAGCTCAGCCTGATCAAATCCCGTATGCTCCTCCCGAAGCCGGTCATCGAGGAGGACGAAACCGACCCCCGCGCCGAGCTCGTAAAGAGGCTGATCGAGTACCAGAAGTACAAGGACGCGGCGTCCGACCTCATCGAAAGGCCCATACTCGGGCGCGACGTGTTCAAGAGAGACTTCGACGGCTCCGAGGTCATCGTCGAGGAAGAGGTAGAGCTCGTACCCGTAAGCCTCTGGGCGCTCATAGAAACCTTCCGCGAGTTTTACAACCGGAGGAGCCACCTCTGGACGGAAGATATAGTCTACGAGGTCGAGAGCATCACGATCGAGGAAAAGATACACGAGATAACTTCGAGGCTCCGCGAGAGGCGCACCATGAAGTTCACCGAATTCCTCGACGACTGCTCGTCGAAGTTCGACCTCGTGCTGACGTTCCTGGCGATTCTAGAGCTCGCGAGGATGGAGAACATCTGGGTCTCGCAGGAAGGCCACGAGGGCGACATCATCATATCCCACCACACCGGAGAGAACGAGTTTGGAGCCTAATGACATCACCGACATCAAAAAGGCCATAGAGGCCGTGATATTCATATCCGACCAGCCCGTCACAGTCGACAAGCTTATGCAGGTCTTCACGGAGCTCGAGCGCGCCGACATCAAAAAGCACGTGAAGGAGCTCATAGAAGAGTGGTCCGAATTCGGCAGAGGGTTCAGGCTCGAGGAAGTGGCCGGCGGCTTCCAGTTCAGGACCAACCCTGTCCACTCCGAATTCATAGCGAGCTTCAATAAGAAGGTCCGGAAATTCAGGCTAAGCCGCGCCGCGCTCGAAGTGATAGCCATAATCGCCTACAAGCAGCCGGTGACGAAGGTCGAGGTCGAGAGCATAAGGGGCGTCGATTCCTCCGGCGTCATAAACGCCCTCCTCGAAAGACGCATACTCGAAATAAAGGGACGGAAAGAGGTCATCGGCAAGCCCTTCCTCTACGGGACGACCGAGGAGTTCCTCGAAGTGTTCGGGCTCAAGAGCCTGAGCGACCTCCCGACGCTTAAGGAAATAGACGACATCAGCAAGAACCTCGACCCCGGCATAACCCAGAATCCCGAGGTCGCCGCCGAATGACGCGGCCCGGCATGGAGGCGTAGTCCATGGCCCGGGACGAAACCTTCGGCAGGATAAGGGAGCTCCTCTCCGAATCCGGATTCAACATATTCCTCAAAATAAAAGCCTCGGATTACGACGCCTCGGTTGGGCCTGACAGGAAGGCCCGCGCTCATGAGCGATGCGAAATCGATCATACTCGTCGGCTTCGGCGGCAATTCCTTCTGGAAAATTTTGAGCGCATACCTGGGCAGGAATCCGGGCTTCCGCGAGAAGCATACGGACCTCATCGACACCTACACGGTCCTCAACATGGCCCGCGCGGGTGAGACGCTCGGCGCGGCCGGAGTACGGTACACGCTCGCCTACCCCTTCGGCGAGAACGCCCTCGCCCTCGATTTTGTCGCGCTCGGCAGGCTCGGCGGCGCGGGCGTCGGAAGCCTCCTCGGGATACTGATTAACCCCGTCTTCGGCACGTGGATGTCCTTAAGAGCAGCCATAATCACAGACGCCGAGTTCGCCGAATACGACGGCCCGCTCGAAGGGTTCGACCCCTGCCCTTCCTGTGACAAGCCCTGCATCACGGCATGCCCTGCGCATACCGTGTCCGAATCCGGATGGGACTGGCGGGCGTGCATGGAGTGGCGGCTCGATACGGACGTCTGCTCCGAAAGGTGCGCCTCGCGCGTCGCCTGCCCGTGGGGGAGCCGCGAGAGATACAGCCCCGAGCAGATGGCCTATCATCATTCCTTCGTTTTAAAGAGCGTCCGGGCCTGGTTCGCGAAGCACCCCGGGACATAGATGCCCCCGGAAAAAGACAACGCCCTAAAATACCGGTAGAATTAAGCCGGTTAAATAACCTGAATCCATAAATAATAGAAACGGAAAACACGCCGCGCGTCCGCGACGGACAAGCGGGGCACGAAGACTCACATGAAAAAGAATAAAGCCGCGGCCGAGCGCAAGAACCTTCCGCTCGTCGCAATAATCGGAAGACCGAACGTCGGAAAATCCACCCTCTTTAACAGACTCATTGGCGAGAGAAAGTCCATAGTCGAGGACATCCCCGGGGTCACGAGGGACAGGATATACGCCGACGCCGAATGGGACGGGAGGGAATTCAGCCTCGTCGATACGGGCGGGTTCGACCCCGAGGACGAGGAGCTCTATCCGTCTCTCATAAAGAACCAGATAACTATAGCGCTCGACGAAGCCGAGGTCATAATCTTCGTCCTGGATGGCAAGGAAGGCGTAATGCCCCACGACTCCGACGTCGTCGGGCTGCTGCGAAGATCAGGAAAACCCGTCATCTATGCGGTCAACAAAATAGACCACGCAAAGCACGAGCAGGCGGCCCTCGAATTCCACTCGCTCGGGATCGAGGACTATATCGAGATATCGGCGCTACAGGGCCGGAGGATAAACGAACTCCTCGACAGGATCGTCGAGCTCCTCCCCGAGGGCGAAGAGCCGGGGGAAGAAGAAGACGACGACGGCACGATAAAAATCGCGGTCCTCGGAAAGCCGAACGTCGGGAAATCGACGCTCGTCAACAAGATCATCGGCAAGGAAAGGTCCATAACGAGCCCTATCCCCGGTACGACGAGGGACACCATAGACACCCTCATCGAGCGCGACGGCAAGCCCTATCTCATTATCGACACCGCCGGCATAAGGCGGAGGTCGAAGATAAGCTTCTCCGTCGAGAGGCACAGCGTGTTCCGCGCGATAAGGGCGATGGAAAAGGCTGACGTCGCGCTTTTGATGATAGACGCCGAGGAAGGCCCGACGCACCAGGACGCGCGCCTCGCGGAGCTCATAGCCGACAAAGGACGCGCGTGCATCGTGCTCCTAAACAAATGGGACCTCGTCCCGCGCGAGATAGCCGAGACGCCCGACATCGAGGGCATACTAATAGAACGCCTCCACGCCGTCTCGTACGCCCCCATCATGATAATATCGGCGCTCACGGGAAGAGGCGTCGAGAAGATATTCCAGAAGGTGAACGAGGTCTACGAGAACTTTTCGTGCCGTATTCCGACCAAGACCCTCAATCTATTCCTTAAGCGAATAACCGGCTCGAACCCGCCGCCGATCTACAAGGGAAAGGAGATAAAGTTCTACTACATATCCCAGCCGCTCACGCAGCAGCCGACGTTCGTCATCTTCACGAACGATATAAAGGGCGTCCCCGAAAACTACAAACGCTTTTTAGAATCACGCATGCGGGAGGAATTCACTCTCGAAGGCACGCCGGTCAAAATCCTGTTCCGCTCGGCGCGCAACAAAGACTAGAAATAGAAAGCCCCTCACCTATTTTTCAGGTGTCCCGCTCAGGGCGAGGAATATGTTCTTCTCCACCTCGCCGGCCACTGCCTCGGCGGAGAATTTCGCGATCACGCGATCACGCCCGGCTTCGCCCATCCTCTTTCTCAAGTCCGGGTCGATGGCGAGCTTCGCTATAGCCTTCCCCATCTCCTCCGTATCCCCCGGCCCGCATAGCATCCCCGTAACGCCCTCGTCCACAGCCTCGACTATGCCGCCCGCAGCCTTGAACGCGACCACGGGCAGCGCAAAAGACATCCCCTCTATGACGGAGCGCGGGAACGGGTCGGGATAGTTCGACGGTATAACGAACACGTCGAAATCTTTAAGACACGGCCTCACGTCATCCCTGTAGCCGGTGAATATGAAATTCTCTTCGAGCCCCTTTTCGGCGACGAGCTTTTTCAGGTAAGCCAGGTGATCGCCCTCGAAGAAGTAAGGGGTATCCCCCACGATAACGAATTTGAGCCCCCCTTCCCTCTCGCCGTATTCCCTTATCGCGACGGCAGCGGCCTCTATGAAAAGATCGTACCCCTTACGCGGCACTATCCTCCCCGTGCTCCCGACGACTACAGTTCCTTCCGGGATGCCGTACGCGTCCCTCAGCTCCCCTACAGTCTTGACCGGGTCGTAATCGCTTACGTCCGTCCCGTTATAGACGACCGTAATCTTGTCCCTGCCGTAAGGGAACTGCGCGGCGGCAGCGCCCGAGACGCATATTATCCGTTTTACAGACGGCAGCGCAGCGAGTGAATTGATTATGGTCCCGAGGAGCCGCGTCTGCTGAATGTTCCTCACGTGCCACACGACGGGCCTCCCGTTTATGAGCCCCATTATCGCCCCGACCACCTTTGCCTGCGTCCCGTTGCAATATATGACGTCTATCTTGTGCCGCCTCAGCCACACGGGCGACGTGACGACTAGGGACGCGAGGTCGAAGATGTTCAAAACGAGCGATGCAATGCGCGCGAGCGCGCCCCCGCCCGAGAACCAGGGCCGCTTCAGGTTCTCGGGGAACCTCCCGTCGATAATGATATTTTCGTAGAGTCCCGCGGCCTTGAGCCGCTCCGAGAACACGTCATCCTTGGGTATCAGAACGCACGGCGTCAGCTTCCCCCTGTCGATGAACTTCAGGATGTAATAAAGGCTCTTCCCGGGGCCTCCGTCCCTTATCGAATGATTGATGAAAAGTACTCTCGGGGATGAATCCATGAACGCACCTTCTTACAAGCTATGCTATCGTACCATGAGATGCGCGGTGCCGCTAATGACCCCTTATGAAATTTACGGACGTGTGGGTATAATATAAAATTAAGGAATTTGAGGATTTACCGGCCGGAAATAAAGGAGGATCAATGTTTAAAGGCTGCGGAAGGATTCTACCCAAAGGGGTGATTGCCATCCTCGCGATTGCGTTGTTCGCCATAGGCGGCTGCGACGTGGAATTCGGAGGCGGAGGCGACAACGGCGGAGGAGGCGGAGGCGGGGGTGGAAGCGAGATAGAAACCATCCAGGGCTCCGTAGTGGATGTAATCCCGGACGAACCCCTCGAAGGCATCATCGTGGACGTCTCCGTGGACGGCATTGATCTCGAATCCGGCGTTACGGACGACGGGGGTTTCTTTTCGATCGACGGCCCCATAGCCGGAACGGCGCTCCTCGAGTTCACAAGCGAATCGGGAATGCTCCTCGGTTCGTACGGCGTCGAGATATTCCCAACGGCCATAGTCGAGCTGGGCGACATCACGCTCGAAAACGGCGTAGTCAAGCTCGATAATACCAATCCCGAAGTCACCTTCGATGCCGAAGTAACCCAGAACAACTGCACCGGTAATTCCGGCTCTTTGCAGGTCGAGGCCAGAAATGACCAGGGCACCAGGGTTGCCGTAGTTCAGATATCCAACTCGACCGACATCATAATAGACGGCGACGAGGTAGACTGCGAGGATATAATAGTGGGACGAAATGTCGAAATACAGGGCGACCTCATATCCAGCAGCACAGTAGACGCTTCCCGCGTCGAAATCGACTAGTCAGTAGTTTTAAGACTGGTACCGAACGATAGAGCACCGATTGGTTAACCGGTGAAAAGGACTTACTTCTCGTCGAGAGATTTGACCTTCTTCTCGAGCTCCTTGATTTTCTCCATAAGAAGATCGACTTCGTTCACCTTCTCAGCATAGGGCGTGGCAGCCTTGTGTTCCGCCGCCGAATCCCCGTCGGGTTTTTGAGAGCCCACGCCCGGCATGAAATCACCCGGCTTGAAGTTCTCCATATCCGGCGGCATCGGCATACCGGGCGGGAACCATCCCATCTCCTGCCAGAGCTTTACGTTCTTCTTGAAGTTCTCCTGGACCGAGAAATAAGGCTGGAACATCATCAGGAAGTAGTTCTCGAAGAAATCCTTGGCGACCTTGTTGCCGTACTTTATTAGCATGTGCAAAAACGAAACCGGAAGTATATCTTCCTTGTTCTTTTCGCTTTCGAGTACGACCTGAATAAGTATGACCTTGGATATGTCGGCCCCGGTCTGGGAATCGATGACTTTTACCTCGTTCCCATCGCGAATGAGCGCGGCGATATCTTCCAACGTAACGTAGCGTTTGTTGGTCGAATCGTAGAGCCTTCGGTTGCTGTATTTTTTTATAGTAACCTGGCCGGGCGTTTCGCTTTCCTGTTTACCGGGCATAAGTATTATAATTATTCGAAGAAACTGCGCACAGTCAAGAAACATGAAAATTAGACACTTGACAATTTCCCTGAAAAAAAGGAATATTTTATACAATATACAAATACCAGGCAGGTGTGACAGGAGCATTCGGCATGACCGGCAAGCCTTATCAGATATGGTTCGATGGTGAGTTCGTCTCGTGGGAAGACGCGCAGGTACACGTACTTACTCACACACTTCACTACGGCGTCGCGGCCTTCGAGGGGATTCGCGCATACAGATGCACCGGCGAACGTTCGGCGGTGTTCAGGCTTCCGGAACATGTGGACAGGCTCTACGCATCGGCGCATATCGCCCGTATAGATATACCCTTTTCGAAGGAAGAGACTCATAACGCAATTGTTGAGCTTCTGAACGTAAACTATCTCGAAGAGGCGTATATACGCCCGATAGCCTACATCGGCGGCGGTAAGATCGGCCTTCATCCGGGCGACAATCCCATTCACCTTGCCATTGCGGCATACCCGTGGGGGACGTATCTGGGCGAAGGCGCGCTTTCCAAGGGCATAAGCGCCAAGGTCTCTTCCTACACCAGAATGGGCGTAAATTCGTTCATGACCAAGGCCAAGCTGAGCGGCAACTACGTCAACTCGGTCCTTGCCAAGGTCGAGGCCACGTCCTACGGCTCGGACGAAGCCATACTGCTGGACAGCGAAGGCTACGTTGCCGAGGGCTCCGGTGAAAATATATTCATAGTCCGAAACGGCAAACTCAAAACCCCTCCCCTCACATCCATACTAGAGGGCATAACCAGGGATTCCGTAATGAAAATCGCCCAAGACGAGGGCATAGAGGTCGAGGCAGAGCGTTTCACGCGCGACGAGCTCTACATTGCGGACGAGGCTTTCTTCACAGGAACGGCCGCCGAGATCACCCCCATCAGGGAAGTGGACAAACGCACGATCGGCAAGGGAAAGCCAGGCCCGATTACCAAGAGGCTCCAGTCCAGGTTCTTCGACATCGTGGAAGGAAAGGACCCCAAGTTCATCGACTGGCTGGAATTCTTTTCGGCGGCTCCACCGCTCAATATCAAGAGCGAATCCAAGTAACAAGAGCCCGGTCAGACAAACTTCTCAGGAATATGGAAATACAGTAGAGCTGCGCCTTGTGGGGTTTATTTGACGTCGATCTTGTACGGCATGACTGCAAAGAAGCTTTCCCGCGTTAGCGTCTCCGCAAGATCCATAAGAAACGCGGCCCGGCCTGAAAATGCCTCGGCCCCGTATAGCGAAGCCAGCCTGAGCCCGCGCTCGACGGAATAATACTTTACGAGAGGGCGCCTCCCGTCCTCTATCCCGGCCTCCTTCGAGGCGATCTCTATAGCGTCGTGAAGGCCGCCGAGCTCATCGACGAGTCCGAGCTCCTTCGCCTGCGCCCCGGTCCACACCCTGCCCCCGGCGGCAGATTCGGCCCGCTCCCTGTCCATTCTACGGCCTTCTGATACGGAATCGACGAATGTGTCGTAGTAGGTCCTCAGCATCTCGTCGAGCCTCTTCTCCTCGTCCTTGGTAAACCCCCTGGCCGAAGAGTACATGAGGGAATGTTTCGACGACGGCATCAGCTCTGTGCTGATTCCGAGCTTCTTCTTGAGCCCGCTCACGTCGAACTTCCCGTAAACGATGCCTATAGAGCCCGTGAGCGTCATCGGATCGGCGACGATGGAGCGCGCCCCGAGGGAAATTAGATATCCCCCCGACGCCGCGACGTCCGACATGGACACTACTACCGGTATCTTCTCCGAGATACGCTTCAGCTTTTCCCTTATCACGTCAGAGGCGATGCCCGAGCCGCCAGGCGAGGATATCCTCAGGACGAGCGCCTTTACGCTTTTGTCCTTTGATATCTGCCCGAGGAGCTTCAATATGGGGCCTGAACGGATGGTCTTCGCGCCAGATCCCCTTCCGGAGCCGCCGGTTATCGCGCCTGTGCAAGCCAGGACGGCAACTACAGGCGGAGAGCCCGTAAATACCCTTCCAACACTTGAAAGCTTTTCTTTAAGTTTTACATATCTGTTGTATTTACGGGCAGATATTGCGCGCACTTCAAGCCCTGTCTCATCCCCCGCCCTGTCCCTGATATCGCCCTCATAGGCGATTCCATCGACGAGATTCTCCGAAATAGCCTCTTTTGCGGTATAGGGCGCGTGGTCTATCTTCTTCTTTACCTCGCCATGGCTCATGCCCCGCCCTCGGCCACGACGCTTTCGAGCTCGGCCGAAAGGCTCCCCAGTATGGATTCCATCATCTCCCTGTGTGCCGGCGACATGGAATCCCTAGTGAACGTGTCCTTGGCGCTCTTGTAGTCGCCCAGGCCCTTATTTGGGCGTCTATGCCGAGCTTGGTGAGGGTGTCCTTAAAGAACGAGACTTCCGCGGCCAGGCCGACCAGATTCAAAGTCGCCCATGGGGAAACGTAGATTTTATCCCCGGCCGACGCCAGCAGATATTCGACGTTACCAGAGTCTTCGAGGTATACGATTATCTTTTTTCCGGCGGATTTGAGCTCGTCGAGCCGCTTTCGAATGGAATTCGCGCGTCCTACGCCTATATTGAGCGTCTTGATGCGTACTATGACGCCGCGTATGTTCTCCGCCTGCTCGGCAGCTGTGAGTGTGCGCTCGATGTCTCCCGAGGAAAGCGGCAGCTCCCCGCCTATAAAGCCGAGCATCTTTTTCCCGGGCTCGTCCGGGATGTCGCCCGAGAGCTCGAGATCCAAAAAGTTATAGCGTCCCACAGGACTCAAAGGATTCATACCTGTACCGTCCGTAACTAAAACTTGAGAGTATGTATATTAGTATGCCGGACTAATCCTAAAGACCGAGGATATAATCCAGTATCGTCCTCACGCCGAACCCCGTCCCGCCTTTCGGGTAGAACTCCCCTTCCCTTTCCGCATAGGCAGGCCCGGCAAGGTCTATGTGCGCCCACGGGGTCTCGCCGACGAAGTTTTCGAGGAACATCGCCGCCGTTATCGCGCCGCCCCACCTGCTGCCGGCGTTCTTTATGTCGGCAACGTCGCTCTTTATCTCGGACCTCAATTCATCGTCCAGCGGAAGCTCCCAAATCTTCTCACCGGCCGCCCTCGAAGCTTCGAGTATCTTCGCCGCGAGCTTGGGATCATTGCTCATAAGGCCGGCCGTATAAAGGCCCAGGCCCACGATGCAGGCCCCCGTCAGGGTCGCCATATCCACGATCTCGGCCGCCTTCAGCTCGACGGCGTAGGACAGCGCATCCGACAGAACCACCCTTCCCCTCGGCGTCGGTGTTTATGACCTCTATTGTCTTTCCGTTGTACGCCTTAATGACGTCGTCCGGTTTATAGGCCTTGGGGCCGGTCATGTTCTCGCACGACGCTATGAGCCCGTGGACCCTGACGCCCGGCTTTAAGGCCGGAAGGGCCTTCATCACCCCGAGCACCGCCGCAGCGCCCGCCATATCCATCTTCATCGTGCGCATGCTGTCCGCGGGCTTTATGCAGAGTCCGCCCGAATCGAACGTGATGCCCTTTCCGACTATCGCTATGGTCTTGGTTGGTTTTTTAGAGGGCTCGTATGTAAGGTGAATAAACCTCGGCTCCTGGTCGCTCCCGCTCGTTACCGCCTGGATGCCGCGCATGCCGCGTCTGTCTATCTCCTCCGGGCCGAATATCTCGCACCCGAGGCCGCCCTCTTCGGCTATGCCCTCGGCAGTCTCTGCGAGCTTCGTCGGGGTCATGTAAACAGGGGGCTCGTTCACGAGATCGCGTACGAGATTCGTTGACTCTCCTACAGCCTTTGCAAGGCCGGTCTCCGTGGCGAGCCGCCTTTCGGTGAGACCGTCCGAGGAGAGTACTATCTCCTTCAGCCTGCTCCCTTCCTCGCCGTTCGTCTTGTACTTGCCAAACTCGTATGCCCCGAGGTAGAGCCCCTCCGAGAGTGCCCTCACGTAACCCGATTTGTTCGAGAAACTCGGGCTGAAGGCTATCGACACCGACGATTTCCTTAGCCTCTTGGCCGATACGATCCCCGCTTTCCTTAAAGTCACCCCGCCCAGGCCGCGCTTCTGCCCGAGCCCGACAACGAGGACGCGCTTTGCCCCTATGCGCCCGAAGGTCGAGCCCAGAAGAACAGCCTTCCCCGCTTCCCCGTCGAATTTCTCCGACCCGATCAGCGTCTTCAGCTCGCCGCCCAGGGCCCTATCGATTTCCTTCAAATCGCCCGAGATACCCTCGCCCTTTAACATCCCGAGAATGAGAGCATCTGCTTTAACTTTCTTTATGTTTTCCTTTCCGATTATAAATTTCAATTGTTATATGCTCCTTCGCTCTATATATTATTTAATAGCAGAACGGATTATCTAATCTTAGCATACAGGCACGTAATTGTAAGCCCGTGGAGCCAAACCCGATTTTACCGAAAACCCTTTATTTTTCGAATGTATGAAGCAGGTTGGATATGTCTATATACAATAAAAGTTATTTAATATACCGAATTGAAAATTTCGCTGGCTCCGGCTGCCAATATTAGGTAAATTAATACTGAACATAAAATCTTTAAATTTAGTAAGGAGGTAATTGTAATGGGTTGCCCGTACAAAGCAATTGCTGATGATACGAGAAGGAAGATCCTCGAGTTTTTAAGCGAGGGCGAAAGCGCTGCAGGAGATATCGCAAGCAAGTTCGATATATCCAAGCCTGCCATTTCGAATCATCTCAAGATTTTGAAGGAAGCCGATATTGTCAATGAGCGCAAGGTCAGACAAAACCGGCTATATTCCTTGAACAGCGAGAAGATAGACAACATGAAGTTCTTTCTCACCTCGCTGACAGGAAAAGACAGCCAGAACGTGAGAGCTTGACGGCCGGAATACCAGCGCATCGTGAAGATGCGTTCGCTCTACGGCTTTCAAATCTAAATTCAATCGACCATAGGCCGTTTCCGGTACGAGCTCCCGGAAGCGGCCTTCTATCTTAAAGGCCCGCGAAGGCAGCCACCGCTGCCGAACGGAACCAGCTCGGCTGACCCCGGAGAAGTGCAATGCCTGGAATAGTATCTGCAGGGACCAGTGACGCTCCTTATGCGTACTCACAGACGGAGCTCAAGAAGCTTGCGCGCGCGCTCTTTCTCAAAAAGGGACGGGATTTCGGAAGGCTTCTCGACGTCTTCGAGAACTCCCTTATAGATTCCCGCCACTTTATAAATTCGGCCGAATGGTTCGAAACGCCGAAGAGCTTTAAGGAAAGGTCGATAACCTACGCCGAGAACGTAGCCGCGCTGTCGATCCCGGCGATAAAAGCCTGCGTCGAAAGCGCCGGGGCCGGCCTCGGCGACTTCGATCACATTATCTTCGTCACCAGTACCGGCATCTCCGCCCCCTCGGCCGACGCCCTCATACTGAATCAGCTCGGGCTCGACAGGCACGTCAAACGAACCCCTATCTGGGGGCTCGGGTGCGCCGGCGGCGCCGCGGGCATGAGCAGGGCGTTCGAGTACGCCAGGGCATTTCCCGAAAGCGCCGTCCTTCTCGTGGCGGCCGAGATGTGCAGCCTCGCCTTTCACGACGACGATTACTCGAAGAGTAACGTCGTCTCGCTCGCCCTCTTCTCCAGACGGGGCGGCGGCCGTGCTCGTCGCGGGCGAGAAGCACCGCCTCTACGGAAAATCGAAGGTGCGCATGACTCGCACCCTTTCGACCACCTGGCCCGACACGCTGGGCATAATGGGCTGGGAGGTCGTTGACGACGGCCTCAGGGCCATATTCAGTAAGGAGATACCGAGCATAGTCAGGAGCAGGATCAGGGAGAATTTGGACGAGCTTCTGGGCACGACTGGTGTTTCTGTTTCGAGCCTCGGCCACTTCGCGGTCCACCCTGGCGGGCCCAAGGTGCTTAGCGAATACGAGACGGCGCTCGGGCTCGGAGGAAGGCGCTTTCGAATATTCGAGGAAGGTCCTTCGTGAGCACGGCAACATGTCTTTCCCTGACGGTACTCTACGTCTTAAAAGAGATCCTCGACGGAGAGGATTTCAAGGAAAAGGAGTACGGCGTTATATCGGCCCTCGGCCCGGGGTTCAGCTCCGAGCTCGTACTTTTCGAATCCGCATGAAGATATTCCTCCTGTTCCTCACATTCGTGATCCTCCAGCGGCTCAGCGAGCTCATGCTCGCGAAGAGAAACGAGAGGACAGCGGCAGCGAAGGCGCTGTCGAATACGACGCCGGAGGCTACAGGGTCATCGTCCTCATGCACACGGCGTTCCTCGTATCGTTCGTGGCGGAGTATTTCCTCCTCGGAAGGTCGCTCTCGCCCTACTGGCTCCCTCTCCTATGTGTTTTCGTCGCTGCACAGCTCCTTCGGTACTGGGCCATACGGAGCCTCGGGAAATTCTGGAATACGAGGATTCTGATAGTGCCCGGCGAGAGGCTCGTCACGAAGGGCCCCTACAAGTATCTAAGGCATCCAAACTACGTATCGGTTGTGATAGAAATTGCGGTCATACCGCTTATCTTCTCTTGCTACATCACGGCGGCGGTATTCACCGTGCTTAACCTGCTCGCTCTCAGAAGACGGATAGGCATAGAAGAGAGCGCCCTTTCGAGCCTCGATAAACCCTAACAATCCCGTTTCAGATAACGACTCCGTGGTATGCGCTGGACGTCCTTAACGGGCGATTTTTTCTATGGGAAATACCCGTTATATATGCGCCCTAAAAGATAAAACATATATACCTTATAGCTTTGATATGGGGTTGATTGAGGATGGAATTATAGCCCGAATATACGTTCTATGCTTTTGCTGCCGTTTTGGGCCTATTTTTCCTTTAAGTTTTTCGCAAAAACCTATACTTTACATTAGGGGGCACTTATCTTGTAATTACAGAGGGTTATTCTGAGGACCTGTTTTCCGTCTTTAAAATCAAAACCGGGAAATATTCAAACATAAAGAAGCGCAAAAACAGTTAACTACAACACTTAAGTTATTTATTGCTGTTGTTGCAAGGTATTACAACCACTGTTTAATGTATTTTATGATATTGTTTCCACCTCTAAGGTTCCACATTAGCTACCCTAAAGCCACATTTCAAGGATCTTCAAGTGTTGTATAAGATATGCCCTAGCCGTCGGTAATAATAGCAATAAGAGATATTATATATATTTATAATATGCATTGTGTCCTACAAATACTCTTGGAAGTGATACTTACTCGACCAGGGTTTGAGTAAAACTCCACCCCGGCCCTGCCAATAACCCAACCGTTCCCTTTCAATTCAGGATTTGCACAAGCAGGATTGGTGTCGAGAACCCGTGAACGGAGCGACTTCCAATGTATTTGCAAGACAAAATACAGGGACTCCCCCAAGATATTCCGGACGATCGGGTCACTTGAACATAGACGCCGAAATAATATAGACTCTATTCAAGAACTGCTTTCGGGGAGGCACCTATGCTGAGGGCCATATTTCGGACAGACGACGATGCAAGCGCTCTTGTGGCAAGGCTTGCACTGGGTATCGTGATTCTTCCTCACGGGCTCCAAAAACTGCTCGATGTTCGGCGGTGCCGGCTTTTACGGCAACCGTTGATTATTTCGTCAGCAGCGGACTGCCTGCCTTCCTCGCGGTTCTGATTATCATAGGCGAAGCCCTCGGGTCCCTGGGGCTTATTCTGGGTTCTCAGCCGCGTGGCGGCACTCGGGATCACTATTATCATGCTAGGCGCCATCTTAACTGTGCATATAAAATTCGGGTTCTTCATGAATTGGACGGGGACACAGGCGGGTGAAGGGTTCGAATTCCACATCCTGGCCATAGGGCTCGCCCTCGTCGTTCTTATTAAAGGCGGAGGGCTGTGGTCCGTGGACGCCTCTATAACAAAGTCCTGACAACATGTACGGTCTACCCCCGGCCTGTATCGACTAAATCACGCGGGAAACGCTTTTCCGCTTTATTGACAGGGGCGTGAGATTGTGGCATATACATGCGAGCTAATAGCCGATAATTTGATTTTCTTCGAGCTATAAATTAGAATAATTTCTAATTTAGCCAATCCGGAATTACGAGGGGGATGTATATATGGGATGCAGCTTTAAAGCATTGAGCGACGAGCGCAGGCGTACGATTCTCGCCATACTTGGCGAGCATGACGCATCCGCCGGTGAGATAGCACGCAGATTTTCTATCTCGCAGCCAACAGTTTCGAATCATTTGAAGATACTCAAGGAAGCAGGACTCATCACAGAGCAGAAGATCAGACAGAACAGGATTTATTCCCTCCACAAGCCCGGCATCTACAGTGTGATAGAGACTCTTAAAAGCATAGTCAAAGAAGCCTAAAGCGTTTCAGACTGCCTGCGGACAAGTCATCACTATGAACGGCAAAATCGCATAAGCGGTTTTGCCATGTGGTGTTTTGTGCCTTTTCGTCCCCAATTCCGTGAGTGTAAACTTCTCCTCCACAGCTGCGCCTGTTGCGCGGGGCGTTTCTAAAGTAACGGCTGTTGAGTTATACTGATACAGCCAAAACAACCGGGACAAAGCCATGATAGATAAAAACAGAATGACAGAGCATGCAATGGAGCTCATCAGGATAGACAGCCTTTCCAGGATGGAAAGGGAGGTCGCACTCAGGCTCGAAAAGGAGATGAAGGAGCTCGGCGCCGAATGCTTCTACGACGATGCCGCGGAAATGGTCGGCGGTAACGTGGGGAACCTGATAGTCAAGCTGGAGGGCAACAAGAACGGGGCCCCTCCCCTCCTTCTATCCGCACACATGGACACTGTCGGGCCCGGCGAGGGTATAAAACCCCGCGTCGAGAACGGCGTTATGAAAAGCGACGGGACCACAATCCTGGGGAGCGACGACAAGAGCGGGATCGCCGTCATCGTCGAAGTCCTGAGAACGCTCAAGGAAAAAAACATCCCCCACGGCGATATAGAAATCGCGTTTACAATTTGTGAGGAAATCGGCCTACTCGGTGCAAAACACATAGACATAAAAAAATTCAAATCGAAACACGGCATTGTCCTCGACAGCAGCACACCGGCGAGGCTCGTGCTCAAATGCCCATCGGCGGCGAAGATGGAATTCTTCGTCCATGGGCTCGAGGCGCACGCAGGGCTTTGCCCCGAAGACGGCATAAGCGCTATTGAGATCGCGAGCCGCGCCATAGCGCAGATGAGGCTTGGGCGTATAGACGATATTACGACCGCGAACATCGGAATAATCGAGGGCGGCCGGGCGACGAATATAATCCCTAACCTCGTTCACGTCGTAGGAGAGGCCAGGAGCCACAGCGAAGAGAAGCTCGATTTCCAGGTCAGCCACATGAGAGGGTGTTTTCACGATACGGTTTCCAGGTACGAGGTCACACTTCACGACGGCCTTTCGGCCGACGGCATTACGTATACCGCGAGGCTAGACGAGAAGATCGAAAGAACTTACGACAGGATGGACGTCCCCATCACGTCGATCCCGGCCAGGCTCGTGACGGACGCCGTGAATAACCTCGGATACTCGATAGCCCCCCACACGAGCGGCGGCGGATGCGACGCAAATTTCTTTAACAAAATGGGCGTTGAGTGCGTAAACCTGGGGACGGGCATGTACGAGCTCCACACCGTAAACGAGCACCTCGTGCTCGATGAATTCTACAGGGCCGCCGAGATAGTGCTCGAAGCCGTCAGGCTCAACACCGTAAACGGCGGGTAGCGCCCGCACTGCTTATCCGTCCGGCCGGCCCCTCGGACACCCGAAGGAAAAATGAACAGAAAAGCGCTCATAATCGTGGATCACGGGAGCACCGTAGGCGAAGCCAACGACATGCTGGCCGAGGTCGCCCGTCTCGTGGAGTCGAAGGAAAGCGGTTTCGATATAGTGAAATACTGCCATATGGAGCTGGCCGAACCCACGATAGAACAGGCCTTCGACGCCTGCGTCGAAGAAGGCGCCGGGAGCGTCGTGGTCCATCCGTATTTCCTCTCGCCGGGGAGGCATTCCACGAGGGACATCCCCGCAATGGTAAAAGCGGCGGCGAAAAAGCACCCTGGAGTTACCTACAGGGTCACCGAGCCCCTCGGTGTGCACGGCAAGATCATAGAGGTCATCCTCGAAAGGTCCGGAGAGGATTAGGGCCCGGCCGATCACAGGAAGACCGCCCGACGGAGATTTCATGCGAAAAAATACGACGTACTTTTCTTCGACCTTTTCGATACGGTCATAAACTTCAGCTTCACGAACCTCCCCTCATCGAGCTAAGCGGCGTACGGGCAAGGACGACCAGTAAAGAAGTATACGAAGTATTCCGAAGGCTCCATCCCGATGTGCCGTTTCCTGAGTTCTACGATCATTTCATATCGAGCTACAGGGAGTTTCAGGATTTAAAGCTCGCCGAGAACAGGGAATATCCCAACCGCGACAGGTTCCTCATGATGCTTTCGGATATGGATCTGGCCGGCGGCGGGGACGCTCCGGAACTCGCCGACGATATGGTCAAGGCCCATATGAACGGGCTCGCATCTGCCGTCTCGTTCCCTCCAGAAAACGAATCGGCGCTTTCAGCCCTAAGGGACGCAAAGTACAGAATGGCGATAGTGTCCAACTTCGACTATGCCCCGACAGCCTATTCCCTCATAGAGAAATTCGGGCTGATGAGGTTCTTCGAGAAGGTGATCATATCGGAAGAGGTCGGCTGGAGGAAGCCCAGCCCGGTTATATTCGAGGATGCCCTCAGCCATGGGCGCCGATCCCGGCGCGTCGCTCTTTACGGGCGATAATTTTCACGCCGACGTCGCCGGGTCGAAGAACGCCGGCATGGATTCCGTCTGGCTTAACAGCCGGGACGAAAGCCCCGAGGGACTCGACCCCGAGCCCGATTACATAATCCCCGCCTTTCCCGGCGTGCTCGAAGTGCTCGGGCAATCCTGATCCATTTGATTGTGTAGTAACCGGTTCTCAGTGCACTGGTGCGCCCCCCATTCCCGGGAAGGGAATGAGGGGCGTTAAATCCAGTACTTCAGTGTTTTTAGCCTGCCACTTCGATCTCCTGCACGCACGCTTTACGACGAAGCGGCGGACAGAACAACACCGTGCCATCCGCACCGGAGGCTGTTACCGCACCGCCTCCGCTATGCCGATTGCCTGCGGACGCTGTCCGCGTGCTATTCGACCTTGAGGTCAAAGTCGTACTTGTTGGCCGACGTCTTGGCAGGCGCAGCTCCCGGCTCGACGAGTACATATACGACTTCCTGATCCTCGGGCGCAGTCCAGTCGATCCTCACGATCGCGCCTGCGTTGGCCGAGCCTTTCTGTACCTGCCTCACCCTGTCCTGGTCGAAAATCGTTATTCTGAACCCGGTTTCGGTCTCTGGGGTAAGCTTAATGCTGAGCTTCTGCTCCGCTGTCATCGGGATGGTGTAATAGTCCTTCTCGTCGCTTCCCCACGGGCCCGACAGATAACCGGTATGCTTCCCCGGCTCTATTTCCAGCGTATCGTCGAATGTAGAACCGGCATCCTTCCCGCTGCCGATGTCGAAATTGTCATCGATCTTTATCGAATAGGAAGTCCCCTCGTCGATAGTATCGTATTCGTTTCCTGCGCTGACGTAATAGGTATACTCATCCTCTCCCGAGGCAGGCATCCAGCTTATCGTCTTCTGAACGCTCTTGCCGCCTATTATGGCGTCCTTAAGGAGCTGGTTTCCGCCCTGGTCGAAAATCGCCGCCCCGGCGTAACCATTGCCGTCGTCCGAAGTCCTGAACGTGACACTCAGCGTCTGGCCGGGCTTCACCGTTACGGCGAAGTATTCATGGGCGTCCTTTCCTATCCCGTGGCCGGTCACGTAATCTCCGGGCTCGAGCGCGACGGCGCTGTCCGTCTTGTCGCCGCCAGTCGGAAGTATGTTATCCTTCGGCTCCTCTACCACTTTCTTTACTACGACCTCCTGCTCCACTTCGGCAAGCGCCTCTTCGAGCTGTGCGGTGCTGTCGGCGGCGAAATACTTTCCTCCGCCTGCCTCGGCAATGCAGCTCAGCTGCTCCTTCTCCTTGTCGCCGACGTCGAACCCGACGACGTGCACCTTAACGTTAATGCCCTTCTCTTTCAGGCTCTTCACCAGCGCGCACGGGTCGCCCTCGCACGTCTCCTCGCCGTCGCTTACGAGCACGACGGTCGTCTCGTCCTCCATTGCGGCGAGCTTCTCGCCCGCTATCTCGAACGATTTGGTTATGGGGGTTTTGCCCATCGGCTTTATCGAATTTATTTTCTCTATGAGAGCCGCTTTATCCGTCGGCCCGACCTCGGCCAGCGTCTCGATGTCGTCGCAGTCGCCCTTGCTCCTGTGCCCGTAAACCTCAAGCCCTATGTTCACGTCGTCCGGAAGCCCCTTTATCGCGTTAATCATGACCTCCTTGGCGATATCCATCTTGGGCTTGCCGTCTATCTGCCCGGCCATGCTGCCCGAGCCGTCGAGTATGAACAGAACTCCGCCGCCCCCGGTGGAGGCCTCTTCGGACTGTGCCCACGTTTCCACGCCCGTAACCGGGCTAAGTAAAAATACCGCCGCGACTACCAACCATGCGGCGAGCCTTGTGCATCCCTTATGTGTAATCATTAACCATCCCTCCATTTCATTTAATAACAGTACTTTATACACGAGGTATAAGTATTTTTCACTGCGATGTCAAGCAATATTTCGTTATTTATCGAGTGATTTAAGGCCGTTGGCCGGTTTATTTAATCTTGCGGCTATGTCTCACATGCCCCGTCCCGTTTTTCCTGCGACACCACCGGGCAATTTTTTTCATGTTCTTGGATTCGATTTCGGCGACTTATATAATTCATAAGCTCCGCCCCGTTGGGCAAACAACCAGGGGCCTGGGGCAAGGAGCCGAGAGAGCATGATAACTGTATTTCTACTTGTGCTTTCCAATATCTTTATGACCGTCGCCTGGTATGGTCACCTAAAATACACGAACTTCCCGCTCTGGACCGTGATAATTGCGAGCTGGCTCATAGCCCTCCCCGAATACTGCTTTCAGGTCCCGGCCAACCGGCTCGGCTACGGTCAGTTTTCTGGCGTCGAGCTGAAAACCATCCAGGAGATAATCTCGCTCACCGTCTTTTTCGGTCTTCAGCGTCCTCTATCTGAACGAGCAGTTCAGATGGAATTACCTCGTCGGGTTCGCGTTCCTCGTCGTCGGGGCGTTTTTCATTTTCAGGAAATGACGATATTCTGACAACCATGGCTAAATACACGAGGCCCGCACGAAAGGTTCCCGTACTAGGGACAGCCTCGGGATCGGAACCCTCCCCGAGCTCATCGGCAGGAGCGTGGACATGTATCCCGAACGCACGGCATACGCCATGCCCGCCGCCGGGGGCGGGGTTTCGGGAGATTTCCTACGCGAGGGTCTTCGAGCTCGTCACGAAGCTCGCGAGACATTTGAAAGAGCTCGGTATAGAAAAGGAGACCACGTCGCCATACTCGGCGAGAACCGGCCCGAGTGGGGAATATCCTCTTCGCCCTGTCGTGGATCGGCGCCGTCGCCGTGCCGCTCGACGCAAGGGCCCCCATCGAGAGCCATAAATTCATAATGTCGTTCTCGTCATGCAAGGCGCTCATAGCCTCGGGAGGGTTCACGGCGGGAATAGAAGCCGTAAGACACGAGCTCCTGGGTTAAGGCACATTATCCCCATGGAATCCATAGAAGCCCTGTCAGGCAAATACGCGCACGGGGCGGCGCTGGAGAACGTCACCCGCGGCGACCTTCTCGAAATACTCTTCACCTCCGGGACCATGGGCGACCCTAAAGGCGTCATGCTCACGCACGGGAACATCATCTCGAACGTAGACGACATACACAGGACCATAGAGTACTTCCCCACCGACAGGGCATTTCCATACTCCCGATCCATCACTCGTACGAATGCACGGGCGGGCTGATTACGACCTTCGGAAGCGGAATGAGCGTATTCTACGCGCGCGGGCTTAAGCCGAGGGAGCTACTTGAAGACATGATATCCACCCGGCCTACGATATGGCTGACCGCTCCGCTCATCCTCGAAAAGCTCTACCTTAGAATCCGGAGGGAGATAGCCCAGCAAACCGGGCTCAAGCGCATTGCGGCCGGAATCATGCCGCGTCAGATCCTCCAGCGCAAGATACGAAAGAGCCTCGGCCTCGACCAGATACGCATGATAGTCTCGGGTGGCGCCGCCCTCCCGGATTGGGTGTCTGCCGGTCTCTCCGAATACGGCATCGACGTGATACAGGGGTACGGGCTCTCCGAGGCGTCGCCGCTCATAACGGTGAACCCCCTCTCTCGTCCGAAGCCCGGCAGCATAGGCATGGTCATTCCCAGCGACGAGGTTGAAATACGGGATGTGAGCGCCGAGGGGGTGGGAGAAATCACGGCGCACGGCCCGAACATAATGCTGGGCTATTACAAAAACCCGGGCGCTACAGGGGAAACACTCACCGAAGACGGGTGGCTCCTCACGGGCGACCTCGGATACTGCGACGAGGACGGGTACCTCTACATCACCGGCCGGAAGAAGGCCGTCATCGTGACCCCGGGCGGGAAGAACGTCCATCCGGAGGAGATCGAAGAGAAGCTAACGAAATCGCCGCTCATTGAAGAAGCGCTCGTGTTCAGCCCCGACGATTCGGACATACACGCCGTAATATACCCCGCGTTCGAGGAGGCCGGGCGGAGGCTCGCGTCGAAGGGCCTGGCCGGGACGCACGAAAATGTATGGGAGCTACTCCGGGATGAAGTCCGTCTGGCGAACGCCGGGCTCGAGCCATACAAGAGGGTCAGGCATTTCGCCATAAGGACCGAGGAGTTCCCGAAAACCACCACGCGCAAAATAAGACGCTATCTTTTCAAGGACTTAAGACTCACACCGGACACCAGGATTCTCTGACCCCCGGCACCGAAAATTAATATACCGGATAGCCGAAATATAAGTTTGACATTATAATAATGGCTGGCTGATTCGGCGTAAATCTTATTCACAGCGGCGTAAATATCAGCTAATATTAATTTTACGGGGTTATAAAATCACTTTGCACAAGTGGTCTGATTTATACAGGCAGTCATTTTTAAAGGATAAAAAGATGGGGAGATTTCGGAATATAACCGGAAAAGGGATTTTTGTACTGATACTCGCGCTCTCGATAAACGGCGTGTTTTTGGCGTGTGCGCCGTCGGGTCAGAAAACCTCTACCGAAGACCTTCAGGACACGGCTGTAGCCACGCCCGCGCCGCACGACAGGAATTATCTGACCAACGCGATAAACCAGAAGGTTACTAGCTCCGCAGCCGCCCGCAGCATTACGGTAAGCGGCACAAACATGAGGCTGAGCCCCGCCCTTCCCGCTTTTTACCAGAAACGCTCTTACGAAGCGGTATGGATAGACGGGAACGGTAACCCCCGCCAGGCCGACGAGCTGGTCGAGGCTATAAAAGCGAGTTACTACGAGGGCCTCAACCCCGAGGACTACGGCCTCACGCAGATGGAAGCCGTCCTCGCGAAGGTGAAATCGGCAAACGGCAAGGCCGACATCGCGGACCTCGCCGAGCTGGATGTCCAGTTTTCGAACTCATTCCTAACCTATGCAAACGATCTCTATTACGGCCAGGTCACGCCCGAGCAGATCGACCTCGAGCTCATATTCGGCGAAAGGCGGATCGACCTCGGGGACCTCATGGCCAAGGCCGTTTCTGAAGGCAGCGTCACGGAATCGCTGAATGGTCTCCTCCCGAAATACCCCGTTTACGGACAGCTTAAAACCGCGCTCGAAAGATACAGGCAGCTCGAAGCCGCTGGCGGATGGCAGCCTATCCCGGTGGGTCCGAAGTTCCAGAAAGGCGCGCGCGGGCCCAGGGTCACGGCCCTCAAGCAGAGGCTCGCCGTCACAGGCGAGCTCGACCAGGCCGACCTGTCGAACGATATCTTCGACCAGACCCTCGATCAGGCCGTAAGGAAATACCAGGAGAGGAACGGTCTCTACGTAGACGGTGTTGTCGGCGACTCAACTTTCGAGGCGCTCAACGTGCCGGTCAGTGTAAGGGTGAAGCAGATAGAGCTCACTATGGAAAGGTGGCGTCTTCTGCCCCAGAACCTCGGGACAAAGTTCGTGCTCGTCAACATAGCGAATTTCCATCTCTACGGCGTCGAGAACAACCATGACAACCTCGACATGAGGATAGTCGTCGGGAAGCCCGACTGGAACACACCAATATTCAGCGAGCAGATGACCCACATCGAGCTCAACCCTTACTGGAATATTCCGACAAGCATATTCAGGGACGACATAGCGCCCAACATAAAGGCCGACCCCGACTACATGAAGCGTAAGAACATCCAGGCCGTGGGGCTCAAGTATCACGCCCCGGAAGAAGGGGCCGACGAGACGGAAGTCGCATCGGCCCAGGAAGAGTATATATCGAAGGTGCTCTCCGGGAATTACAGGCTCAGACAGAACCCCGGCCCTGCAAACCCGCTCGGCAGGATAAAATTCCTGTTCCCGAACAAGCACTCCGTTTATCTACACGACACGCCTAACAGGGGCTACTTCAAGCGGGCGCAGAGGAATTTCAGCCACGGCTGCATCAGGGTGGAAAGGCCCTACGAGCTCGCCGAGTTCGTGATGGCGCCCGATCCCGAATGGAACCACGACTCTATAGAAAAGGCGATAAGGTCCGGCAGGACGAGAACCCTTCACCTCGCTACCCCCCTGCCCGTCTACATCCTTTACTTCACGGCGTGGGCTGACGACGACGGAACCGTAAATTTCCACAAGGATATCTACGGGCTCGATCAGGTGCTCCAGAACGCGCTCCTCCAGTCGAAGGGGAGAACCGCCGGCGTCGCAAGCACAGTCAACTGACGGCTGCCGCTCCTTTCTATAAGGGTTGGATCATTCCTTTATAATTTCAGTCTGATTATTGATGATGACCATGTGAACTTCGGCCCTCCGGCCGTCTTCGAACTTCACAAGGTAGGCCTTGCCGACCATTTTCGTCACGCTCCCCTCGATCTCCCCCATGAGGCCCGAGGCATATTCCTCTTCGCCGAGCTTTATCGGTAACACGACCTTGAATTTCGTTCCGGGAACGTACATGCGTTCTCTCCTATGGTGTCAGCCTTCGTCTATGGCTTGGTGATTGATAGAGTATAAATAAAAAAAGCCCGGGCCGGCATTTTCGAGGAAAGGCCGTGGCCCGGGCTTTTGAAAAATTTTTATATTCTCAGTTTTTGGTCGTATCCGTGAGGTTGGCCTGAACCCGCTCGCACTCGGCGTAAATATCCTTCGCGATGCCGAGCATCTTGTTCGCGAGCTCTTCGGTAGGCTCCTCCGCGGCAAGGTCCTTCAGCGTGACCGATATATTGAGCCACTTCTGATCGGTCTCGCCCGTCCTGACGAGAAGGTTCTCGAACTCCCACATCGTCTGCTCCGTCGTGAACGGGTCAACGAGCTTTGTATAAAGCGGTACGTGGGCGCTGTCCGAGCATGCGCGGTAAGACTCCCTTATCGAGGCCGCATAGTCGCTGTGCGACAGAAAAGCCTCGGCCTGCTGGATCCGCTTTTCGGCGGTAGCGAAATCGGGCACCTTCTCTTCGACGGTAGCCCCGGCGCACTCGCCCTTCATACCCTTTAAGAGCTCGAACTTCTTGTTCTCGTGCCCCCAGTCCTCGTAGAAAGTGGGGTCTTCTTCGAAAGATGGAATATCGGTGAACTGCGTTATCTCTTCTTTTAAGCGGTCGCGTCCGAGCCTTTCCATAACGACGTCGAAATGCTCGTCGCCCTCTCTCTCGTCCCTGTAAAGCTCTATCAGGTGCTTTACGACCTTGGGAGCGTTCCGCGTCGGAACCTTTATTATCGATGTCGCAAGGCGCGTCTCGTCTCCGTAAAGCCCGCCGCCGATGAATACCTGCTCGGCCGGGACATTCTTCCCGTCCTTGGTGAGCGAAGCCCCCTGAAAGCCTATGCTCGCGACGACGTGCTGCGCACACGAATTGGGGCAGCCCGATATCTTTATCCTGAGGTCTTTCGTAAGCTCCTTATACTCGTCAAGGCCGTTGGTCATCCTGTTCGTGAGTTCCCCGGCAAGTCCCTTGGCCGACGTTATGCCGAGGCGGCACGTGTCCGCGCCCGGGCACGCGACGACGTCCTTGAACGTGTCCGCGCCTGTTTCGGCTAGCTCCGCGTCCCTAAGTGCCGCGAACAGCGCTGGGAGCGCTTGCTTCGGCACCCACCTGAAAATAAGGTTCTGGAGTATGGTCACCCTGACCTCTGCGCCGGAGAATACGTCTGCAAGGTCCGCGACTATCCTGGCCTTGTCGCTCGTTATGTCGCCCAGGTGTATGCGTATGTTCACCATGGCGTAGTCGGGCAAGGCGTGCGGTAGCACGTTCGAATTCTTCCATTCTATAAATTCGGGATCGTTTTCTATACCCTCTGGCGCCTGCGGGATCCGCCCGGGATCGTAAGGCGGCGGGGTTTCATTTTCGGGTATGTCTTTAAGATAATCGTTCCACGAAGGATCGACCTCTAGAGCGGCCCTTTCTTCCTCGACCCTCTTTTTAAACTCTTCCCAGCCGAGGGACCTTATTAGGAACTTCATGCGGGCCTTCATCCTGATCTTGCGCTCGCCGTACCTGTCGAAGACTCGTATCACGGCGGCCGAAAGCGGCAGCATTTCCTCTACGGGCATGAAGTCGGTCCAGAGCTCGCCAAGCTGGGGCGCTCCTCCGAGTCCGCCGCCTACGTAAACCTGGAAGCCGCGCTGGAGCTTCCCATCCACCTCTCTCACCCGGGCCCTGAACCCGAGGTCGTGTATCCTGACGCCGGCGTGGTCCACATCCTGGCATCCCTCGAAGCAAACCTTGAATTTCCTGCCCATGTTCTGGCAGATCGGGTTTCTGAGCATGAAGTTTTTAAAGGCTTCTGCATAGGGCGTCACGTCGAACGAGGAGGTCGGGGAAACGCCGGCCTGGTGGCAGGCGGTGACGTTCCTGACTGTATTGCCGCAGGCTTCGCGCGTCGTGATGCCGACGTCCGCGAGCTCGCGCATCATGTTGGGTACGTTTCTGATGGTTATGAAGTAAAGCTGGACGTCCTGACGTGTGGTGAGGTGAATGAATCCGCCGGCGTATTTATCCGCAACGTCCGCAAGACGCCTGAACTGTACCGAGCTCATGCCGCCGAACGGGATCTTTATGCGCTGCATCTGTACGCCTTCCTGGCGCTGGGCATATGTGCCGAGCTGAAGACGGAATTTCTGAAATTTGATCTCCCCGACAAGGCCCGCCAGGTAATCTTCTATCTTCCCCTGGTAGTCGTCGAGCTCCTCCCTTACAACCTTGGGAAGCCCTTCCTTGATCTCCCGCATAGACTTCTTCTTTACCTTAACTTCCATAACTATCCCGTTACCTCCGTATGTTATTCGCCCTGGTGTGAAATTCTACTGGATTGACGGCCCTACCCGGAATATTCTATATAATCGCATGCATGTGAGCAAATTTATACCTACCCCGCATAAGCCTGAATATCATTGTAACACCCGGCCTTCTCCGGGCCGCTCCTGTCGGATTTCCGGCATTACAGCCGTCCCCTGCATCACATCAGGATGATACATAAATATGTGCAAACTCCGTGCCAAAAAAGTCCGAGCACGCACGCATCGACCTAACTATCTGTAATCATTCATATATACTTCCCACGCTCCGGTTTCAAGTAAAACAGGAGCATCACAGCGACGTATAATCGATATACAATTTGGCGCATAGAAGTATCAAAAGTAACCGGCTTAAAGCGCTTCCCCGCAGTACTTACAGTAAGACGCGTCGCTCTCGTGCCCTTCCCTGCCGCAGCCCGGGCACGCCCTTCGTTGTCATTGCAGCCGCGTGTTTCCCAAAGGCCCTCGAGAACTCGACCCCCACGATGCCGGTCGGGACGGCTATAATGCTGTAGCCGACAATCATTATCACGACCGATATGGCCTGACCGAGCGGGGTTTGCGGCGACATATCGCCGTAGCCCACGGTAGTCAGCGTGACTATCGCCCAATAGACGCTCAGGGGATGTTGTGGAATCCGTGCTCTGTGCCTTCGACGATGTACATCATGGAGCCGAGTATGACGACTATCGTGAGTATCGCGAACAGGAACACCGTTATTTTCTGGACGCTGGCCCGGAGCGCAGTGACTATGAACTCGGCCTCGCCCATATATCTCGTAAGCTGAGCACCCTGAATATCCTGAGGACGCGGAGGATTCTGATGACGAGGAGGAACCGTGCCCCGGGAAAGAGGAGGTCCAGATAGGTAGGAATGACCGTCAGAAGGTCCACGACGCCGAAAAAGCTCGTCGCATACTTCAACGGACGGCTCACGGTAGCGAGGCGAAGTATATATTCGATCGTGAAGATTATCGTGAAGACCCATTCCAGGACGTAAAGCAGGCGGCCGTACTTCTCCGCGATCGAGCTCACGCTGTCCAGCATCACTGCGATCACGCTCGCGAAGATGCAGATAATAAGTACCTCGTCGAACAGCTTTCCCGCCCGTGTGTTCGATTCGAAAATTATCTTTCGGAGCTTTTCTCTCAAGCCGTTTTCTCTGGAAGGACTCATCCCGTCTCCTGCCTGGTATTACCATCGTGAATTATAGTACTTTGCAGGAGAGAGGAAAACAAAAAGTATATTTGATTGGCGCTTCGGATTCCAACGGTCGCGTCCTATTATTTAGGAAAGAGATATAGGGACGAATCGAGAGCAGTGGACGCTCGGAAATCCCCACCTTGCCTGCTATGCCGATTTCCGGCAGGTGGCCCGCTCTTTTTCGAGGTAACGCGGGGTCGCTACAACCACCGAAGCACATCGGTAGATAACGGCAACTTATACGCTGCTACTTCGAATTCCAGTGGACGCGGCCCGGACACGCGGTGTCTTTTTACGACGTAGCGCAGAGGTGCCATGATCTCTTAAGCGCGGCGGGCCGGTATTAGCTCAATACATAGGCACTGTCGATTTCCAACGGGTGTGACCTCCTTAATGTTGTATTTCAGCCTGAACTTCTTTATGTCTTCGCTGACTTCGGGAGAAAGCTGCGTTTTTCGGCCCGGGAGAATATAGTCCTGAGGACGTGCTTCTCTTCCTCGTCCACGACCTTGTCCTCGAGCGCGATCCTTTCCAGCATTTTAAGCTCTTCCTCGCTTATCGTGCCGTCGTTCGCGAAGACGACGAGGAAGGATATCCCATCAGCTGCTTTGCGCCTGATTCTGAGCTCATCACCATATCCTCCGCAGGATAATTATAAATCAGCGGCAGTATTATAAACAGGAATTATTAAGACGATATTAAGGATAAAACACGAACGCACTACTTGAAGAATGCACTTTCGACCGTCTCCCGTTCCCTTATGACGCACGGCTCGCCGTTCTCTGAAGCACGTCAGGCGGGCGCGGGAATATGAATGTCCCGGACTGTGGTATGTTGTACGCCCCAACGTTTTTGACCACTAGCCTGTCTCCCGGTCCAAGCGGCGGGAGAGCTCGTTCTCGTTATAATGTCGGTCTGTAGACACAGCGGCCCTTAAACTATCGTCTCTTTCGGCTCGCCTTCAGGGTTGCCAATAAGCTCCACAGTCTGGTGCCGCCAGAACGACGTCGGAAGTAAATTCACCCCGCGTCTATCACGACGGCTCGCCTTCCGCCCGGAATTTCCTTCGACGAGACGACAGTAGCGACGAGTCGTGCATCCTACGACGGCGCGTCCGGGCTCCAAGATCAGTAGCGGCGGCTCTTCGCCTTCGAATCCCGAGAGTAGCGGCCCCGTGACTGCATCGACGTACGGCCCGAAGCGCGCCAACGGACGGGAACCCGCCGCCCATATCGATGTATTCGACTCTTATGCCGTGCCGCGCTTCGAGGTCCCTCGCCAGGCGCGCGAGATTTTTCCGCCGCCCTTCGGTAGGCCTCGGGATCCTTCGGCCATATGAGCTCGATGTCACGTGCGGGAGAGCCCTCCCCTCCGCCCGGCCTGATTATGTAACTCGTCAGGTGTATGTGAAGCCCGGCGACCCTTATACCGGCGGCCGCGCAATCGAGGGCAGCCTTCTCGGCCTCGCCCGATTCGAGGTTAAACCCGAACCTGTCCGGTAGCTGGTTTATGCCTACGTCAGTGCTAACCCTTATCCCGGCTGCGACGTCCTGCCCCCTCAGCTGCGATACGTTTCAGCGTTTCGAGCTCGTCCCGGTTATCGACGTTCACGAGCGCGCCTTCGTCGAGCGCCCTTTCGAGCTCTTCCCTTGTCTTGTAGGGGCCGTTGAATACTATGGAGGTCCCAGGGGCGCCGAGCCTCCGTGCGAGCTCGTATTCGAACCCGGACGCGACCTCGGCCCACGTCCCGTCCCTGTGTATGACTTCAGGATACCCGGTATGGAGTTCACCTTGTACGAATAGGAGACCGCGACCTTCGGATAACGGGACGAGAACTCGCCTCGGTGTTTCGAGGTTGCCCGTTATGGTTTCGGCAGAAGCCGCGAACAGCGGCAGGCGTATTTTTCGACAAGCGCGGCTGCGTCATATCCGGGGGCTTTTCTCATATCGGTTAACAGGATACCGCAGTCACGCCGCCCCGGTATACCTCGACAGGTATTTGAGCCCCGTATCCAGGGCAGCACGGCGGCTATCCGCTCCCGGCCCTTCGTCCCTGCCGCGTATTCGAAGCCGCGGCGATTACGGCAGCGCTCGATTCGCCGACGAGGAGGCCCTCCGCCTTACGAGTTCGTCCACGGTCCTCCGCGCATCGTCTCACTCACCTGCAGCACGTCGTCTATGCAGTCAAAATCGACCACGCTCGGGATGAAGTTCTTCCCTATACCCTCTATATCGAAAGCCGAGGCCTCGCCCAAGACCCTTCGCGGTTATACTTTTGAAACACGGACCCGACTGGCTCGACACCGATTATCCTGACGTCCCCTTTCATTTCTTTAAGATCGTCCCGATACCGGTTATCGTGCCGCCGGTCCCCATCCCGCAGAGGACGGCGTCCACATCGCCGCTGGTGTCGCGCCATATTTCGGGTCCGGTAGTTTTGTAATGCGTTTCCGGATTGAGCTTGTTAAAGTACTGGTTCACGTAGAATGCCCCGCGCTCGCGCGCGATCTTGTGGGCGACCTTGTAACAGCTTCTTTCGTCCGACGGCGGGAGCCTTCGGGGTGAGGACCTCCGCGCCGTAGAGCCTTAGCGCCTGGATCTTCTCGGTGCTTATGGACTCGGGCAGCGTGAATACGCACTGTATCCCTTCACCGCGCCTACGAGCGCAAGCGCAACGCCCATGTTCCCCGACGTCGCCTCGACTATCGTATCGCCCGGCTTAAGCGCGCCGCTTCGCTCGGCGTCCTCGACTATATACCTCGCAACCCTGTCCTTGACGCTCCCGCTCGGGTTATAGAACTCGAGCTTCGCGTAGACCTCGCTTTCGAGCCCCTCCGTAACGCTGTTCAGCCTCACGAGCGGGGTGTTGCCTATAAGGTCGAGTATGCCGGATTTAAGACTCATGCCCTCCCCTTTATCCGTTCGAGTATGGTTTTCGCGCGGGCCGTTTTCTCCGGGAGAAAAAGTCGATTAGTGCATCCCTGTAAGCGCCGCTTTTTGCCTTCAGCGATCGCCTCGGGAAGGGCCTCGCGTAGCTTCGTGAACGCCCGGAGGTCCGGCCGCGAGATGTTTA
The DNA here is from genome assembly GCA_041390285.1 of Thermodesulfobacteriota bacterium. Lineage (GTDB taxonomy): Bacteria > Desulfobacterota_D > UBA1144 > Nemesobacterales > UBA2774 > JADLGH01. The sequence continues at coordinate 160,660 of JAWKQD010000002.1, forward strand.
GCCTGACGAACCTCTCGGCCCCAACGTCTCCGAGCCCGTCTCCCGGATAAACGGCTATACGCCGCTTGAAGAGTGATACCGTAAGCTCCTGCGCCGTGACGCACGTTCCCGAAACGTCTATCACCATCGAAAAGCCGTACCAGTGGCTGACGGGGATCGACACGCCGTCCGTTCCGGCGACTATTTCTTTTATTAGTGCGAAATTACGTCTGATTATCTCCTGCGACCTTTTGACGTACGAGCGGTCTTCGAGCGCCGCCAAAGCGCCGTACTGCGCGACGAGGTTCGTGTTGAGACGCGTGAGCGAGGTCTTGGTTATGAGGCAGGCCCTGACGAGTTCGGTGTTCCCGGCGAGGAAGCCTATCCTCACCCCCGCCATCCCGTAGCCGTGCGAAAGGCTGAACGTGCAGAGCACGTTGTCCGTATTCGTATCTTTATAAAGCGACGTCATCGGGTAGTGCCTGGCCTCGGGGTCTATCCGCTGTGTGTCGTGCGTAATGTCGTTGATCACGATAATCCCGCGGCTCGCGGCGAGCTCCGTAAGGGCGATCAGCTCTTCCTTCGACTGCACCGTGCCGAACGGGTTCAGCGGGTCGCACACTATCAGCACCTTTGTCCGGGGAGTGATGCGGGATTCGACTTCCGAGGGATCGAGCCTGTACCCGTTCCCCCTTCCGAGCGGTATCCTCACGGGCCGCCCGCCGGCCATGAGTATCGACGATTCGAAGTGAAAGTAGCCCGGGTCGGTGATTATCACCTCGTCCCCGGGGTTGAGTACGGTCTGGAGAGCGTACGATATCGCAGCCTGGCTGCCCTCCGTGCCTATAACCTCGAACTCTGCGCCACGCTCGCGCCCGAACTTCATCTCGGCGCAAGTGTTCCTGAGCGGCGTTATCAGGTCGGGCGAGTACGGGTTCACGTTCTCCGCCACCGTACGCTCGCGCATGGCCTTCACAGCACTTTCCGGCGGCCCCGCGTAGCAGGTCATCCAGCCGAAATCGGCCCACTCCTCCTGGTCGAGGTCGATTCGCCCTTCCCTGTACACCTCCACCGGGTCGAGCCCAAGTATGCCTATGGCGTCCCTGTAGGTCATGTAATTCCACATGCCGTGATGGCTGTCGATTACCGACCTCACCCTGTCCGACAAAACCTTCCCCACGAGCGGCGACTCCTCCTCGCCTCCCGCCCATCCGAGCACAAACCTTTCCTTTTTCATGAATTCCTCTTTGTCGTCATCGTTATAACCCTGGCTAATTCCTCATGAGGACCACGGCGTATATACCGTACGGGTCCATCCTTACGACAGGATCTCTGAACCCGGCCTCCTCGGCCCAGCCTATGACGAGGTCTTTGTCGCGAAGGTGCCACACGCACGGCCCCCCGTCCTGATTCACGAGCGTCCGCGCTATGAGCTCGATCTGCTCGTTATAGGTCTGCACGTTGAAGAGAAGCGCCTCGGGGGCGACTATCTCGCGAAGGTCGGCCAGGTGTTTCTTTACCAGATCGTCGTCATGTATGATGCCGTACAGCCCGGCCTCTATCGCGAGGTTCGGACGCGCGGGAATAGCGCGGAGGCTTTCGGTGTCGAGGGCGTCCCCGACTTCGAAGCTGACCCTGTCCCTGAGCCCGCTGGCGAGCGCCGTCTCCCGGCTCTCGGCGAGCGTTTTCTCGCTTATGTCCCTCAGGAGAACCTTCACATTCTCGCCCGCGTCCTTGAGCACCTCGTATATATAATCGGCCCTGCCGGACGCCAGATCGACAATGAGCGTTTCGTGCCCGGACCGCTCGTTTATGAACCCGGATATCGCGTCTATCTGTATCTGCTTTACGGCGCGGAAGGCCTTGCACGTGGTCTGATCGAGAAAGGCGGCGTCGAGCCATCTGCCGATAAAAGACTTTCCGTGCGGCACATTTTCATATATGTAATTCATTATCATTCCCGAATCGAATCCGTACCGGAATCCGGTATCTATGCCGTCCGAGAGGCGTCCTACGGTCCTCAAAAAAAGCCCGGCGGCGAGATAAAAATATTTCTTCGGGTCGCTCCCGACGAGGGGCCGCTTAAGCTCCTCGAAGGTGGGTATGCTTTTACGAGACATACCATTTGATCTCCTCGTCTTCCCTGTCGGCGTATATCTCGTCGGCCACCTTCTTCACATCCTCGGCACGCTTTTTGAGCTCCGGCGTTTTGGCGTTCTCGGCGAAATACTCTTCCAGGTACGCGAGATGCTCTCTCACATCCTTATGCACCGCTTCAACTACTCTTCTTACTCTCCGGGTCGGCCGCGCTTTCGTACACATCAAGAAGCGCCGAGAAGTGAATCAGCGACCCCCATGCGTAAGCCATGTCATCGAACGTGTCGTCGTAGGCTTCGAGTATGTCGTATATCTTCTGCCCTATGGCGGGAGGCTCATAGGTCTCCGGCGTCTCCCCCGAGCTCGCGTGCCCTGTCCGAAAAGAGCTTCGCGTGCCGTGCGTTGTCGGCGATTATCCTCGTGGCGACGAGCTTCGTATCGAGGTCTTTTATGGACTTCAACTTCCCTCCGAAAAGGTCCACCCACGACAGCATGCCGTACGTATGCCTGCTGAACGCGCGGGCTAGGCGCTTCGGATCGGAAAGGACTTCTTTTAACCTGTCGGGATTCCTTATGCTCATTCTTTATCCTTTTGCAGTTTCAGTACATTTTCTTGAGTATTTCGAGGACCTTTTCGTCGCCCTTCGCGGGGACTTCCCAATCGACCTGAATAGTCTTCACACCCTGCGCATCGAGGGCCTCCTTGAATATGTCGAGCCCTATGTTTATGACGCGCATCTCCTGCCCGAGGATATCGCTCCCCTTCCCTGCCTTAGAGGAAGATGCGGTAACCGCCGTTTCCATCTCCGAGAGTACAGAGGCCGCCGCGTCTTCCGAGTCGGCCTCGACGACCATCACGAGGTCGGACCCCGCCGCCGCATTTATATCGTCCGTCACGAGGCCAGCGTCCTTCAGCGCGAACTTGGCCTTGTCCGTGGCCATCACGGCGACCGCCTTTTTGACCCCTTCCTTTTCGGACATGCTCTTCGAGATCCGCATGAGCCTGAGGGCGTCCTGGAAGTAATTCTTTTTTATGATGAATTTCAGCACTAAATATCTCTCCCGTTTTCGTGTTTCTACTGCGCCCCTATTCGCCCGGCCGTGCGGTCTCGTAGTCCATCGGGCAGGACTGCGATACGGCGTTACTGACGAAGCAGTACCTTTTCGCTAGCGGCATTATGACTTCGAGGTCGGCTTCGGGAAGTGTGCTTATCACCCTCACGACTATCCTGCTGAACGTGAAATTTTTCGGATCCGTATCTCCGAAGGCCGTGACCTTCATGTCGCTGACGCTGACTTTCCTGTTCTTCGCTGCGTAAACGAGCGCCATGCAGAAGCACGACGCAATCGACGCTAGGAAGAGCTCGGTCGGCATCATGCCCGTGTCGTCGCCGCTGTACTGCGGCGGCTCGTCTACGGGGACTTCGAACTGCCGTGCCGTCACCTCCACCTGATACTTCGTCTTCCAGACGGCATTTACCTCAAGCATGGCTTCCCGCCCTTTTGATCTTTCCTTCGCTCCTTTCCTCCAATATCGAGCCGTAAAGCTCCGCGTGCCTCTGCGCCGCGCTCTCCCAGCTATAGAACCTGGCAGTCTCGTCGCCGCTTGCAGCAAGACGCGCCGCCAGCTCCGGGTCCTCCACAACTTCGAGGATGCCGCGCGCGAGTCCCTTGTAGTCCGAGGGATCGACGAGCACTGCGTTCTCGCCGTTTCTGAGAAATTCCGTCATAGGCGGAATGTTCGACGACACGACCGGCACGCCCGCCGACATTGCTTCAAGGAGTACTAGCCCCCAGCCCTCTTTCACGGACGGAAACGCGAACACGTCCGCCGAAGCGTAAAGGAGCGGCATCTTCCCGCCGGCACGTTCCCGAGCACGATCACGTCCGAATTCTCTTTTAGTCCGAGCCGGGCGAGCTCCGAGAAAAACTCGTGCCTGTATGCCCTGTAATCGAAGAGGGTCTCCCTCCCCGATGAGCCATACGAGCCTCTCGCCCTGTGCCGCGAGATAGGCCTTCGCGGCATTGTACGCACGAAGCGCGGTTATGGTGTTCTTCCGGGGCTCGATGCCTCCGATGCTCAGCATCACCTTCGCCCCCTCGGCTCCGAACTCCTTCTTTGCGGATTCCTTATCCCCGCCCCGGACGGAGCTGTAAGTCCCGTAATCGACGCCGTTGTTTATAACCTCGGACTCGAGTGAATATTTCGCTTCGAGCTCCTTTTTCCAGTGCTCGCTCACGGCGATCAGGTAATCAGGCTCCTCGCAGGCTCTTGTCCTGACATTCGATGAGACACGCCGACGTAAAATCGTCCACGTGGTGAACCGTCCTCACGTAACTGTCTATATGCCCCTTCTCGCGAAGATTAAGTAGCGCATTCGCCGATATGCAGTCCTCCGCATGGAGGATGTCGTAATCGAGACCCTCCGCCGCGAGGTACGAAGTATATGTATCTATGTAGTCCGTAATCTTTTCGTCGATGCCCCAGTACTCTTTCACAGGGCACTGTATCAGCGTATGCGGCACCCCGACCTCCGACGGAAGCCCTTCCCCGTCGAAAGGGCGTAAACGTGCACGTCGTGGCCGAGACGCGCAAGGCTCTCTGCCAGATTTATCGTGTGCGTAACGCCGCCCCTGGGCTTCGTCGAATACGTGAGCAGTGCAATCCTAAGCTGTTTCATCGATCTCCTCTAGCTCTATGCGTGAAATCAAAAACCTCATGCCGTAATATATGCCGACCGCGGTGTCCGAGCCCGACGTCTCGCCCATTTTCACGAGCGTCCGGGATGCGGCCGCTACCTCGTCCGGGTTCTTCGAAACGATCGCGTAAACGAGCTCCCGCCGGGGCCGGCGCTTCGCCGCGTGCGGCTTCGTCCAGGTAGCTCACGCTGTATATGGTGGTCTTGTCCTTCGCCCTTTTTATTATTTCTGTTGCAAATTTATCTATGAACCCGGGAAGCGTGCGGTCCCTCTCGCAGGAGAGGAGTCCTATACCCCTTTGAGTCCGAATACGAGCCCGGCGAGGAAATCGTCGCACGAGGGCGTAAGCCCCGGGCCCAGCCCGAGTATCTGCCCCGCGTTTTCGGCCGCTCCGTTCAGGTCGCCCGAGAAAAGCGCCCACATGAGCCTTTCGATATAAGGCCGCGCCCTCTCCGCGACCGACGGCTTCTGCTCCTTTAGGAACACATCCATCGGGCCCCTGAGCTCGACGCTTTCGAGGAGTGATACAAGCCCCTCGCGAGAGGGATGCGTATATATCACGTCGCGGAGCACCCTCATGTTGAGGTTCATTTCCTCGAGCCCTAGCCGCTTTTCAGGGATCGGGCGGCGCGTTCCAGACATCAACTTCCGACAGGTCCACGGCGAAGCCGCCACGGGCGGCGCGAAGCGCCTCCGGAAGGCTGTTATCTCTTCCCCCTCTACCAGACCTGCCGATTTGAAATCGGTATGTGCGTCGCTGAAAACAGCTATAGAGGCGGGGCCGATGTAATCCTTTTCGGTAATAATCTTCACGAGTGTATCTCCTGCGCCCTTCAAATAAACCGCGTGCTCGAAGACGCCCTCAACCACCGCTCTTTCACCCTGTTTCAGTATTTCCCCTGCTCTGTATCCCGCCGCCTCGGCTTTAAAGTTAATTCGCTCTTTTGTCTCGCTCATAGCTTCTGCGGAAGGGCTCCGTCAAGCGGCGCGCGCGAGTGTCCCCGCGGCCGAGCCGCTCCCGGCGCTCCCCGTAATTCAATTATATTTCTTCCAGTGGGGCCGCTTTCCGGGATATGCGCTTAAGAGAATGATCTTCCTCCTGAGGCTCCACGGAACGGCAAGGTAGAGCGGGACGAAAATATTCCTCCAGAAAAGGGGACCGAGGCCCCTTCGCGGTAAGGTTTCGCGCACGATTCCGGGTACCGCGAAATCATCTGGTCGTCCGCGGCTTCCATAAGATATTTTTCAGCGTTCTCTCTCAGCCAGTGTCCGAATGCCATGACCTAACCTCCCGAAGCGTTTCTATGAAACCGCGTCAGCCATTCTGCTTAAGTTTCGCGAGACCGGCCTGCGCCGCGAGCGCTATAGGCTCCATAAGGGCCCCTATCGGCGGCGAGTACACGTTCTCCATCCACGCCAGCTCTTCGAGCTTCACCCCTCGCTTTATGACGAACGCGAGGAAGTCGGCTCGCTCCTTTATGCCCTCTCCGCCGGACATCTGCGCTCCGAGCACACGGTGCGTGGCCGGGTCGGCTATGAGCTTCACCCTAAGCCTGCTTACGCCGGGGTAATACCTCGCCCTCGAAATGCCCATCGCGAATGCTACGACGTGCGGTATGCCGAGCGCCTTGTGGAGCGTCTCGCCCATCGATACGCCGCCCACCTGCACCTGTCCGCCGACCATGCCCCACGGTATGAAAACCGGGTCGTATGAGCGGTCTTCGCCAGCTGCATTAGCGGCGGCAATGCGGCCCTGCGAATACGCGTGGCTGCCCGAAAGTCCCTGTATCGGGATGTCGGTAACGCCGTGTACTACCTCGGCGCAGTCGCCGGCAGCGTACGTCCTTGGCGGATGTCCGCATGTGGTCGTCTACGAGTATTCCGCCCGTCGAGCCTATTTCGAGCCCGGCCGCGCGGGCGAGCCGGTTGTTCGGCTTCTTCGGGAAGGCCACGACGACCGAGTCGCACTCTATCTCGCCCGATGTCGTGACGACGGATTTAACTTTCCCTCCCTCGCCCTTGAACTCGAGCACCTTCGTCCCGAAATGAAGCTTCGCCCCCATCTCTTCGAGCGATTCCTTCACGGGCTCCATGATATCCGGGTCGGCGACCTCGGACATTATCCACGCCCCCTCTTCGACGAGGTGCGTTTCGAGCCCCCTGTGCGCGAGGTTCCCGGTCATCTCGATGCCGAGCGGCGTCGCGCATACGACGACCACCTTCTTTATGGTGTCGAGGAACTTGTCGTACTCCATCGCGCGCCGTATGTTCTTCACGTAATGAACGCCTTCGAGGTCGATTCCGGGAATCTCCTGTATGTCGTACTCGAAGCCGGTCGCGATTATGAGCCTGTCCCATCCGTAAGACTCCGTCCCCGCGCTTATCGTGCGGTTGGGAATATCTATGTTTGTAACAGTAGTCCTGAGCTTTAGGTCTATGCCTATCTTCGCGTAATGCTCGGACGTCTGGAGGAAGAGATTCTCGAAGCTCGGAATCTCCCGCCCATGAACGAACGGTATGCCGCACGGGCTGTATGCGACGTCCTCGAATTCGGAAAAGAGTGTCACGGAAGCGTCCGGGGCCAGGGATTTCGAAGTCGAAGCTGCCGAAATCCCGCCGGCGCCGCCGCCTATTATCACTATTCGCAGTTTATCTTGAGCCATATATTCTACCTTTTAATTTTTTGTCAGCCCGGCGCGCCGCCCCGGCTCCCGCCGGCCCCCCTGATAGAGGAGCCGGCCGACTGGGGTTCAGCTAAGCCTGACTGGTTTTACGAATTTCTTGAACTTGACGTTCCGGGCAAGCGCCCTCTCAAAATCGGGCAGAACCGAACACTCGCCGCAGCTCACGCACCCCGCGATACTGCTCTTGGACGCGCTGCCGTACCTGGCGAGTATCTTCGCCGCCTCGGTGTAAACGTATGACATGATCTCCGGCTTCGGAGGCTTTATGTCCTCCATCGGCGTGCCCGCAACCGGCCTGAAAGGCACGATGAACGGATACACCCCGATCTCGGCGCATAGCTCCGTGCCGTCGAGTATCGTCTTTAGCCTCTCGCCGAGGCCGACGAGCACGTACGTGCTCACCTGCCACCTGCCGAATACCCGGACGCCTTCCTTCCACGTTTCTATATATTTATCGAGCCCTATCCTCGCCTTCCCCGGGGTCACACTTTTGAAAACCTCGGGGTCGAAAGTCTCGATGTGAACGCCGAGAGAATCCACCCCGGCGTCCTTCAGACGGCCGAGCCACGTTAGATCCTCGGGCGGGATAATCTGAAGCTGTATCGGGACGCCCGTCTCCTTTTTCACCTCGGAGCAAATCTCCGCGTACTTCCGGAGCGCCTTCTCTTCGTCGGGCGCCACCCCGGAGGTGAAAACGACGTTCGTTATCCCGTCGAGCTCCTTCGCCAGCTTTATAGTCTCGACCAGGCTCTTCGCGTTCTTGAACCCGACCGTGCTCCTGTCTTTCAGTGTGAGCTCTATACCGCAGAACTGACACCTCCTGTCGTCGTTCCAGAAATCGCAGGTCTGGAGCAGGGTCGTCGCGAAAGTGGTCGGACAGTGAAGGAGCCCGATACGCTGCATCGGTATCCCCACCGACGTCTCGTGCCCGTGAAACTTCGCGCTGCCCATAAGCTCTACCTGGACGAGCGCGACGCCGTCCTTGAATATCCAGTACTCGTTGTTTATCTGATCGAGATGATAGGGGGACGATGCTACAAAGTCGCCTACGACGGGAACATTCGCTTCACCGTCGGGGAGTATCTTAAGGTGAATCCCTCCCGTCGGCCCGGCCCCGCCGCTCCTGACGTCCTTCGTGTCAGGAATCCTGAGACCTAAACTCTGCAGCTCTACTTTCAGGGTTGTTGAGTCCATTTCAGCCCCCTTGGCACTTGGTTTATACGACGATCCGCAGCTTATCCGCCAGATAAACTACGAAGCGAATCCCACTACCGACTGCCCCTCCGATACCCTTATAACTAAGGATACTAGGAGTATTAGACAGTCCAAGTGTTAAAGATCATCGCTCCAGCTCTGTGGTGCTCGATCACGATATCGAGGATGTCGGTCGGATGAATCGGCACAACCCCTTCGAGGAAGCTCGATTCATTCTGTCCGAGAAGCGCTGCAGCCGAGAACCTGCATGCGAGCACTTTAATGCCCTCGCTCATCATCCTGTTCACGAGATTCGGGTAGAGCTGAATCCCTGCGCCGTAACCGTCGTCGCCCACGTTCGGCCATCCCCTGTATACGGGTATGCCGGAAGCAGGTCCGTAGAAAAGTACGGTCGTGTCGTAACCCTTCTTCTTGGTCCTGATCGCGGTCAGCATGTTGATGCCCGCGACGGAGCCTTCGTAGGGTACCGAGTGGATGAGGAAAAGGGCCTTTTCTCCCTCTCTGGCTTTATGGTCGGGATAAAGCTTCTCCTCGTAATTAACTAATGCTTTGCCCTTCTCGGGTCTATCCGCTTTAACTCTGTCTACAGCCATGACGAATTACCTCCTGAAGTTTATTTGGTTTCCCATACCCGGCGGACTCGCCGGATACTCTTTATTTTCGACGGAAACTAAAGCCAAATCCTCGTTTCGGTAAAGCTTCTTATGGTTGTTGCCGACAGCCGAAAGCCAGGCCCCGGACAGGTTAAAAAAGGCCCGATCCTGAAAACCCCTCACATTCCCCATGATATTACAATCGGCCTTTGAATTCAATGTAATAGGCTCCTGTCCATCTCGTTCATACGGGGCTCAGTGGACTATCTCCGTCCCCTCCTCTCCGTTTATCGCCCGATCTATATTTTCGAGCGAGGTTATGATCGTTTTCTTTCCGCCGGCTCTCAGGAAATTGATGGACGCCTCTATCTTCGGCCCCATGCTTCCAGGCGGGAAGTGCCCTTCGGCGAAATAGCGCTCGGCCTCGGCCAGCGTCATGCGCGAGATCATCTTCTGATCCGGCTTTCCGAAATTTATCGCCACCTTGTCCACGGGCGTTACCAGCATCAATATCTCCGCGTTCACGAGGCTCGCCAGCCTCTGGGCGGCAAAGTCCTTGTCTATGACGGCGGCCACGCCCTTCAGCCCGCCGCGCGCATCCCTCACCACCGGGATGCCTCCGCCGCCGCACGCTATGACGACGTAATTGTCGTTCGCCATCCTCGATATCTCGTTCTTTTCGACTATATCCACAGGCCTCGGCGATGGCACGACCCTTCTGTACCCCCTCCCGGAATCCTCCTTCATCACCCAGCCTTCCTTTTCCTGAAGCTCCTTCATCTCCGCTTCGGTGAAGAATGGCCCGATGAACTTGGTCGGGTTCTTGAAGGCCGGGTCGTCTTCCGAAACGACGACCTGCGTAATGAAGGCGGCGACGGACCTGTCCATCTTCTTCTGGACGAATATGTTCCTGAGCCGCTGCGCTATCATGTACCCTATCTGCCCCTGCGTCATGGCGTTACACACGTCAAGCGGCATGGGGGGGATCTCCGTCGAAAGAGATTCCTGCTGCATCAGGAAGTTCCCGACCTGCGGTCCGTTCCCGTGCGTGATAATGATCTTGTACCCCATGTCGAAGAGGCCGATTATCCTTCTGCACATCTCATCGGTTTTGAGTATCTGCTCGGAGTAAGTGCTCTTTCCCGTGTGGCTCATAAGAGCATTGCCTCCGAACGCCACTACAGCCGCTTTCATATATTCTCTCCCTTGTCTCTTTTCACTGCAGGCGTTTTACCTCCGGAGGCGATGTATCCCGCCGCCCTCGACGCGAGGGCGTTCGTCGGGAATATGAGCACGCCTTCCGATTCCAGCTTTTTTTCCTGCTCGCCGAGCCCCTGCGGGTCCTTTGCCGTCCCGCAAACGTGCGCGACGAACGCGAGCTTCCGCCCCTTCTTGGCAGCGGCCTTTTTCGCTTCCTTTATCGCGGGCAGTATGTCCCCCGCGGGGTCCGGGCTCGCCACGTATCCGAGGACTATGTCGAGCAGTATGACGCCGACCTCGGCGTGCGAGGCCTCGCGGACGAGCCTTTCGTTACGTAGCTGCGCGTCTATCATCGGATGAGGACGCCCTACCGTGAACTCCTCTTCCCCTAGGTCGAGGCACGTGTGGCGGACGCTCTTCCCCGAATCCTTCAGCTTGTATTCTTTATTTAACGGAGCGTTCGAATAAACGCCGCCGAGTATCGGTTCGAGCACCTTCTGCGCTTCGTAGCAGAGCGTCCCGCCGGAGAATAATCCCCGGAGGTACTTCTGCCCCGGGGCCAGGGACTTCACGAGCTTGTCCGCACTCTTCTTCCAGCCGTCTCCGCCCTTGATACCCTCGAGGTCGCCGCCCGCGATCTTTATCGCGCCTATGGCGGCGTCTTCCAGGGTAGACGAGAAAAAGGTCTTCCCGTTCCCGTGATTGACGTCGCTCCCGAGGAAGCATATGACGGCCGGCTTCCGCGAAGCCTCTATCGCGCTCAATATCTTTTCCGCGACGTTCTTCGAGGGCGGCTTCGAAACGAGGACCAGAAACTCCGTTTTGTCGTCCGCTTCGAGGAGCTTTAAGGCTTCGAGTGTCATTATCCCGCCCACGTCTTCAGAGAGGTCCCGGCCCCCGACGCCTATGGCGTGCGATATACCGACGCCGGAGTTGTTTATGAGGCAGGAGACCTCCTGGAGCCCCGTTCCGGACGCGGCGACCATGCCGACCGGCCCCCTGTCGAGCACATTCGCGAACCCAAGGCCGACGCCGTTCACTATGGCCGTGCCGCACCCCGGGCCCATTACTAAAAGGCCTCTCTCTCTCGCTCTCTCCTTTAACTCTATCTCTCTTCACCTTATTCGTAAGATTGTCGCTGAAAAGAAACGTATGAAGCCCCCGTATCTATGGCCTTTCCGACCCGGGCTTTGCGAACTTGCCCGCAGATACCGCGACCAGATTAGCTCCCGGGAAGCGCGCCGTACGCCGAGCCTGCTCTTGTACTTCTTCGTCGCTCCGCCCCCGCGCCGGGCGGCGCGAGGAGCGAATCGAGCATGTTTTCACGGCCTCCTCGGCCTTCTCCCCGAATCGGCCTTCACGGCCACTATAAGATCGTCTGCCGTCGCCTCGGGCATACCTTCAAGGAGGCCCGCATCTTTAAGCATCGCAAGGTTGGCCTCGGTTCGCCATGATGGCGGCGGCGTTCTTCACGCCTGAGCGCCCGAAAGCTTCTGGCTTATCTGCATCAGCTTCATCGAATCCCGATAATGATTTTTTTAACAACGTGTAAAATCGCCATTCTATATAAATCCTTTTATTCCCTATCTTATGCGGCCAGTTTATGCCGCTCCCCGAACGCCATCGCCTTCGAGAAGCACTCGTAAGGGGCATGCACTATTCCCGCGCCGATCTGCCCCGCGCCCGAGCTCTTGTGGACCACGGCGCTGTTTATGCTGGGCAGAATCCCGTCTCGACGACCTTTCCTGAGGTCGATGCCTGTGGGCGTCCCCTCGAAGTCGAGCGATGGGATCCCGAACTTGGGGTTCTTCGCGGTCGTTATCTCCCCCATAGCCTTCGTGATAGCGACCGACTCCTGAAAGCTCCACCCGCGAACGACGCCATAGAAGGCGCGGCCGCTATGGCGAACCCTGCCGAGGCCCATCGTCTCGATTATGGCGCTGTCGCCTATGTCCGGCGCGCCGTCCCCGGCCGTATCCGGGGTTATAGAGCGCATCCATCAGGTAATGGCGAAGGGGCGATGAACCACTCGTCCCTGAGCCCGCTCACCCTGATTCCGAACTCCGTCCCGTTCCGGGACATCGCTGTCACTATGGTGCAGTTTTCTATGTCCCTCGCCAGTGTCCATCGCCAGCTTGGCGGCCGTCATAGTAAAATTGAGGAAAAAGTGGCTGTTGCCCGCGATAAACCTGAACGCGCGTATACCCGGTCCGTTTGCAGCCCGAGCGATGGAAAGTATTCGGTGATATTTTTCAGGAAAAGATTAGTCGATGCGGCGTGCCTGTTGTGGCACTCGTCCCCCATCTGTATGCCCTGTGCAAGGATGCTCCACACGGGAACGCCGCCCATCTTGGCGACGACCTTCTTCATCACCGGAGCGAATTCGTCGCGCATGAACCTGAGGCGTGTGATCGTCTCTTCCTCGACCGCGCCGAACCAAAGCACCTTCCCGCCGCCCTCGTTGAACGTCGAATACGCGAGCCTGCCGCTTGCCGTGTCCTTCGTCAGCGATGACGGGCATCAATGCCGAGATTATCCTTCGTCATCGGCCCGACCGGAGCCGTGTGTATGGTTCGAGTGAAAGCTTATCTTCTTCGATTTCACGAGCTTGTCCACGGATTTCATATCCTGCGCGAGCCCTTCGAAAACCGCCGCCCTCTGACGGCCCTCTGCATGGCAAATGGCATCATCTCGCCCCACTCTATCGGCGGCCCTGCGGAGTATGGTGTCCGGCGTCATGCCGGGTATCGCATCGGAGAGTACAGTTGCCACTGCCCATCACGACAGGCTCCACGGACAGGATATTTTGCACGGCGAGCGCATTCGCCTCGTTTATCAGCCTGCAATGTATCTTTTCGGTTTCGTTTCCATCGCTGTCTTTTTCAGTCCTGTTTACGAAGGCGGCACGGCCAGTATCCACAGCAGCTTCGCCTGCTTCTTGCCGATGTTCTTCCACTTATGGTTAAGGTGCGTCCTGAAATGAAGGCTGTCGCCCTGCTTGAGTACGTACACCTTGTCGAGCACCTTGAACTGACCGTCCTTGCCGAGGCAGTAAACCAAAGCTTCCTCTCCCGAGTGCTTCAGGCTTCCTTCCGCTCGTCGCGCCGACGTCCACCGTCGCTACGCCGCCGTCATAATAAAGTCGCCGTATTTCTGCGCCGATATCGCCTTAAGATCGAGCCCTTGAACGTCAGGATCGGCTCCGCCTCTGCGGGGGACGAGGACCACGTCCTTTCCTCCTCCACTTCCTCGATGAAGTGGCTCACCTTCTTTCCGAGGGCGTCCGATATCTTCATCATCGTCGTTATGGTCGGTATGATGCCGTTCGACTCTATCTTGTGTATCGCTGCGGCCGAGATGCCCGACCTCTCTGAAAGATCCTTTAACGACATGCTCTTTTCGGTTCGAAGCGTTTTTATTTTCTTTCCAGCCTTTGAAACCATGTGGTCAATCTGATTCTTTTCCTTGTTCATTCTCACCCTTATAAAGATTAAAAACGGCCTCTTCAGATACCTGTGAGCGCTTCATTTTCGAAATCCCAGAGGAGCCACTTTCCGGGATTCGCCGTCTACGAAATAAACCTTTCCGTCGTTTGTCACCTTGCCTATCGCCTCGCACGAAAGCCCCAGCGCCGCGAACCTTTCCGCTACCTCCCGGTCTTCCCGGGCCTTAAAGAGAGGACGAACCCGTATAGGAACGCCAGCAGCCATTCGCCGAGCGGCGCTTCGAAGGGCCTCGGTATGATTCGACGTTGATGTCGGCCCCCTTGCCCGAGCTTTCGAGCAGCATCAGCACCGAGCCTATTAGCCCGGCCATGCTGACGTCCTTCGCCGTGTCCATGTTCTCGTCGGCCAGCGACGAAATCTCCTCCAGATGCCTTACGGCCTCCCTGCCCTCGAGCGTGCTGGAGGAATCCCAGAAATTAAAACCGGATACGAATTTTCCGTTCGGATTGTATATGAATACGAGGTCGTCCCCTTCCTGCGCGCCGAAGCTCGTAAGGAGTGTTCTTTGCCTTCCAAGTATGAATACGGCAAGCGAAGGGTGCCCCGCGCCGGTGGTTATATGGCCGCCGACTACGGGGAACGCCGTAACGCTCCGCGTTGTCCCTGATCCCGCGCAGTATCTCCGGAAAATGCGTTTTCGGTGGAATTCGAGAAGACGACGTCCACCACTGCCACGGGCCTTCCGCCCATTGCGTATATGTCGCTTATGTTCGTGAGGACCGAAGTGCGGCCCGCAAGGTAGGGATTTTCGGCTACGAGAGGCGGGTAAACACCCTCGCCCGCCAGGAGGAGGTAACCGTCTCCGGTCTTTATCGCCGCCGCGTCGTCGCCGAGGAGAACCTCGCTGCCGTCTACTACAGAAGAGGAAGGCAAGTGGGTCCAGACGTCACTTATCGCCCGCTTCTGAAACAGCCTTCGACGAAGACCGTATGCTTTGAATGAAGCCTCCTGCATAATCTCCTCTTTCAGCCGGAGGCAATATCAGCCTCCATGAGTTGGTGAGAATACCGTGATATTCCTCGGGGTTTCAATTGGAGTCCATCCCAGTCTTTGGAAAAATCTCACATTCTGCGGCTGTACGTAGCTAGGAACCTTCGGCACTCGTCCGTGGCCTTCATCGTCTGCACGGCGAACTTCACGAGCCCCATGCCGACGCGCCCGTTCCGGTACCCGGGAGCGTGCGCTCAGCCGTCCCCCCACCCACGTATCACCCTCTATCCTGTAACACTCGACCGCTCCTACCACCTCGCGCTCGGGGAGCTTCACCGAGACTATGTGAATGACTTTGTGGAACGGGTCGGCGTCGAATTCGTCTACGTCCGTCTCGCTGAAAATGCCTTGCTCGGACACGAAAACTTCGCGTCTCAGACGAAAGTAATCCTCAAGCTCCTTCTCATCCCCGGCAATTTTGAAAATAAACCTTTCCAAAAGACTATCACTCGGGACCGTTTACTATACTTGACAGCTTATCAACTTTAGTAAATTAAGTCAAGACATTTTGGATGCCGGAAGCGCCTGATAAAATGCTCTTCTGCATAGACGAAGACAAAAAGGCAATAACCCCGGAAGGTTCGGTAAATACTGCCCCGCGGTGCGAAAGCGTCCGCGAAAAATTACGGTTGACTATAATGCCCGAATTTCCTAGAATATATAAAATATAAACTTTAGGAAACCCTATGCCTATCTACGAATATGAATGTCACGATTGTGAAAAAGAAGTAAGCATATTTTTCCTGAGTTTTTCCGACGCCGAAAACGAAGAAGCCCTTTGCCCCGAATGTGGGTCGAAGAAGCTCGAAAGAATCGTCTCCGGCGTAGCCGTCCTTAAAGAAAAAAAGCCGGTTGCCCAAACCCCCTCATCCGGAAGCACAGCACATAAAGCAGAAGACCCCCAGAGCCTGGCCCGCACGATGGACGACGCGGCCCGGAAATCATCGAAAGGCTACGGGGACGATTTCAAGGAAGTGAAAGGCCGCCTCGAAAAAGGCGAGTCTTCCACTTCGATCGAAAAGCGCATGCGTAAGCGCGTCGGTGAAAGCATGGATACGCCGCATTGACAAAACGACAATAACGAAACGCGTCCAAGGAGGGCAATATCATGAGCGTAGTAAAGAGAAAGAAAGTTTTCGACAATCATTCGCATATAGGCCCCGTGCCCGGATTCGCATACTACGGGCTGCCCCAGGCCGTAAAACCCACAACGGACTACGACACGACTGATGCATACCTGAAGGGCATGGACGGCCACGGCGTCGACCGCGCCCTCGTCATGGCGAACTACGGCTACCCCGATTCGGCCCAGCCGTTCACGCTTAACCCGCTCGTCGGCGAAAGCGTGCAATCGACGGACAGGCTCCTCGGCCTAATATGGGTATCGGCGCTTCCGAAAGATAAAGAGCGGACGACCGAGGCGCTCAAGCTCATCGGCGAAAAGGGACTCGTCGGCCTCAAGACGACCTGCCTTCTCGGCGGCACATTCGACCCCGGGCAGTGGGAGCCCGAGGCTGCGGAGATATGGAAGATGATCCTCGACGCGGCGGCCGACAACGACATGCCGCTTCACATCCACACCAGCCCCGGCGGCGGCTCCGACATAGACAACGCCCTCGCGCTCATTAAGGAATACGGGAAGAAGGTGAAGATCCACGTCGTTCACATGGGCGGCGGCGTCAGCGGGCACATCAAATTTGTCCCACGCTTCTTCGACCTCGTCGAGGAAGGCTACAAGGTCTACACCGACTCGTCGTGGGCGGTCGGGTTCGGCTCGTCGTGGCTCCTCAAGGAGATCGAGGAAAAGGGCATCGGCGGCGACCGCTTCCTTTTCGGATCGGACATACCGTGGAGCGACTTCGCTTCCGAGTACTGGAAGATCGAAGGGGCCGAGATTTCCGAGCAGCTCAAGGACGACATCTTCTGGAACAACGCCGAGAAGCTCTACGGCAAGTTCTGGTAAGCGGTTCCTGGCTGGAGAGTTGTAGCTCATCAACCTTTCACGTGACGCATTAACGCTCGTGATAGGTACTAATAAGGTACTAATATAGAAGAGCTATATATCTAAAGACAAAAAGGGTGACCGCGCGTCGCCCTTTTTTATTTGTATTCCAGTCTCTGCCAGACTAGATGTCCATCCATATTTGATATACAAACGTTGTTTCGATTTACAACAGGAAGTGTCGGGGAAAGGATTAGAAAAGTGGTGCCGAAGGCGGAGTCGAACCCGCACGCCCGGAGGGCACACCACCCCCTCAAGATGGTTCAGTTCCATACTTCGGCACTCGTTGGCGTACTTGCTATAGTCATACGAGGGAAGAGATAAATTAGCATAACGTGAGAGGATTTCAAGGGCCGGGTGAACGTTCTAAGAAATATTCCCGCCGGGCCGTCCTGAAACATCCCAGTAATACAGGCAAAATCGCGCTCGCCGTGCAGTGGCCCGATCACGCCCCGTATTTCTGTAGCCGTCCCGAGTGCGCCAGGACGAGCGTCAGGTCCGCCGCCCTGAAGGTGCCGAGCTCCCCGCCCTGCACGCCCCCTCGCCGAACCCGCCTTCCCCGCCGCCCTGCGTACTTGAGCTTGCAAGAATCGGCACGGGATGCCAGCTGTGCGCCTTCATCCTCGCCGGCGTCGAATGGGCTCCAGTAACGACCAAAACGTCCGGCTTAAGCGCCATGATCTCCGGCACCAGCGAATCGAATTCCTCTATAACCCCCGCCTTCGCGTCGAAGTTCCCGTCCTCGCCGTAGCTGTCCGTCTTCTTCACGTGCAGGAAAAAGAAGTCGTGCTTGTCGAAGTCCCTCTTAAGCGTCTCGACCTCGCTCTTTATCGTCATGTCCTCGACTTCCAGCACCTCCATCCCGACGAGCTTCGCGACGCCCCTGTACATCGGATAGGTCGCGATGCATGCGGCGTCGAGGCCGTAGGCCTCGGAATAAGGCGTAAGGTTCGGATGCACGGCGAAGCCCCGGAGGAGCATGTAATTCGCCCTCTCCTCGTCCCTTATGACCTTCGCAACTTCATCGACGAACTTCGCGACGACAGCCGCCACTTTCCCGGCCTCGGGGTTGTTGCCCTGCGGTCTCACTGGGCTCTTCCCTTCGAGCTGCGGATCGGTGTCGTTATGTCGTCCCCGCCCTTCGGCACAGGCCCCGGGAACGTCAGTATCACGGCTACTCTGTGCTCCATGCCGGACGTCACG
This sequence comes from Thermodesulfobacteriota bacterium, assembly GCA_041390285.1. GTDB lineage: Bacteria > Desulfobacterota_D > UBA1144 > Nemesobacterales > UBA2774 > JADLGH01. Next base: position 178,829 of record JAWKQD010000002.1, read on the forward strand.
TTCACCTGACCCCGTCTATCTCCTTGATCTTCTCCGTTATCCTGCGGACGATCCTGATATTCTCCCTGCGTCGGGATCCTTCCCGCGCGGCGGTCGGTGACAATCGGCGTATCGCCCTCGTACTTCACGGTGGCGAAGTTGCCACGTATGGCTATATCGTTCGGGCCTACGACGAGTCCGAGCCCGAGAGCTTCGAGCACACCGCGCCCTATCTTCGTACTTTAGCGGGTCGTATCCGAAGAGCCCGAGGTGAGCCGCCCCGCTTCCGGCGTTATGCCGACGGCGACGGGCATGTGGAGCCCGGTCGCCCCCGCCCCTGCCAGCGCGTCCAGGTTCGGCGTCGATGCCGTTTCGAGCTCCGTTTTCCCGTCCTTAGTCAGCCCGCCGAGGCCGTCGAGGACGCAAAAAACTATCTTAGTATCGTTCTTCTGGAGTATTTTCTTTATCACTTCCTGCATTGTGCACCTCATTTAAGGGTAATAGAATTTTTCCAGCCTCCGGGCCGGCAATCAAGTGGCTGGCTCTTCCAGGGTAAGCTCCATGCCGTCGTAGGCGGGCGTGACGCCCTCCGGAAGCTCCGCGGAAAGCGCGTCGTAGTCTATCTCGTGGCCCATGTGGGTAAGGTACCGTCAGCCGGGGTTTCAGCTTCCCGGCCGTCTCGATAGCCTGTTCCACATTAAAGTGCGCCGGATGTGGCCTGTACCTGAGTGCGCTTATTATCAAGAGCTCGAGGCCCGTCAGCTTCTCCATGGTCTCGTCCGGGATGCCGCTGCAGTCGGTCAGATACGCGAGCCCCCTATCCTGTACTCCGAGTATGGTCCAGTCGGCGTGAATATAGGGAGCGGCGTCACCTTCACCCCGTCCGCCTCGAAATCCTCCGACACCGTGTTAAGTATCAGCTTGCTCCTCGGCGGTAACCCCGCCGTCGAATATATAGCTGAAATTTTTCTTTATATTACCGATGGTTCTGGCGTCCCCGAAGCACGGGATCACCTTCCCGTTTACAGTTATAGACCCTGAGTTCGTCTATCCCGTGCGTGTGGTCGGCGTGCGAATGGGTGCAGAGGACAGCATCGAGATTCGTGACGTGCCTGAGCGCTGGAACCTTAGATCGGTCGAGGTATCGATGAGTATATTCCTCCCCCCCGTGTTACGATGAAAAGGGAGCATCTCGTCCTGTTATTTTTGGGATTGCCGGATGTGCAAACAGGGCACGTACATCCGACTATCGGAACGCCCGTGGAAGTGGCGCACCCGAGAATAATTACCTTCATTGTTATGAATTTAGCATTAAGCGACGGTTATTTCAAAAACACCCTTTAAAATGGGGGATCGTCCGGTAAAATGTTAAAGTAGTTTATAAAATACCATTTACAAAAGGCCAGCAAACTAATATAATATAGATTAATGTGATGAAAAGAACGGCACTTTACCTCACAATCGTTGCTCTCATCGCCATGTTTTCATCATACGGAGATGTGCACGCCCAGGACCGGGGCGAAAAGCTCTATGTTCAAACCCTCGAGCTCTACAAATCCCTGGCCGCCGACCCTTCCAAAGTCAACAACAAGGAAATCTGGAACACAATAGCCCGCGCTTTTTACAGTATTTACAGTAACTATGGCAACAGCGAGAAGGCACCCAACTCCCTTTTTCTCTCCGGGAAGATGTACGAGGAGATGGGCGACCGCTTCAAGTCCCAGGACGACCTCAATACCGCGGTCGAATATTCACGACTTTTCGTAAAACGCTACCCTGACAGTAACCTCGCTGACGACGCCCAGCTCAGGTTGCTAGGATAATCGAAAAGGAAAGTAAGCCCCAGGCCTATATCGAATACCAGAAGCTCATAGACGAATACCCCAACGGCGACATGGTCACGGCTGCAAAGAACAAGACCATGGATCTCGCGCCGTTTAAGCCGAAGACGCCGATCAAGACTGCCGACTCTTCGACAAGGCCAAATACGAGCCGGAAGCGGCCGGGAGCGGGCTGGTTAAGGTGAACCAGATACGGCACTGGTCTACGGAAGACTACACATGCGCCGTCATACAGCCGACAAAGAGATGCCGTTTAAGCCCATATTCCTCTAGGAAGACCTGGCTAACGGCATGCCGCCCCGCCTGTTCGTGGACATTTACGGCACGCGTCGATAAGAACTCTCTACGTCGAGCCCATTTCGTCCGGCCTCCTTGAAGAGATAAAATTCGCCAGGAACACGAAGGACAGCGTAAGGGTCGTACTTACATAAAGAGCTTCGACGACTACAAGGTTTTCGCGCTCCAGAACCCGTTTAGGATAGTCATGGACATCAAGGGCTCCGGCAAGACGTCCGAGGATTACAACATAGCCAAGAACGAGCCGAAATATGAAACGCCCCTGCCACAGGACAAGGTATCGTCCCTGTCACAGGCCCTCGGCCTCAAGATAAGGACGGTCGTAATCGACGCCGGGCACGGCGGGCACGACCCCGGGGCCATAGGCCCGTCCGGCCTCAAGGAAAAGGACGTAAACCTCAGGATCGCGAAGGCCCTCAAGGAGAAGCTCGACAAGGAAGGCAGCAAATTCGGTATCACGAACGTCTATCTTACTAGGAGCGACGACAGGTTCATACCCCTCGAGGAAAGGATAGCTAGCGAGGAAAAAAAGGCGCCGACCTTTTTATCTCGATTCACTGTAACGCCGCCCGGAGCAGCGATGCCTACGGCATTGAGACATTCATACTGAGCTTCACCAACGACCAGAAGTCCCTCGCCGTGGCCGCGAGGGAGAATGCGAGCTCTAATATGTCCCGTAGCCAGATGTCCAGCGTCCTCAAGCAGTATCTCCTGAGCGCCAAGATAGAAGAACTGACGTTTGGCGACGCACGTCCAAAGCTCCGTCGTCGGCAGCTGGGCCAGGTACAAACCCGTTAAGGACAAGGGCGTAAAGAAGGCGCCCTTCGTCGTCCTCATCGGGGCCGATATCCCCAGCATTCTCGTCGAGACCGCGTTCATCACGAACCCGAGGGACGAAAAGAGGCTCAAGGACGGCAATTACATCGACCAGATCGCCGACGGCATAATGGCCGGCGTAAAGCGCTTCTCCTCCGAAATGCAGACTGCATCCATTCAGTAATTCTTTCGTTTAACCCTGAAGAGATATAGAAAAGGTATTTGCGAAGGCCGCAAAGGTCCGAGAGCGCGGTTATGTCCGAGCCCGCGTCCGGCACAGGAGAGCAGTTGAACTCCCGCCTCAGACGGTCGAGCGCGTCATGCTCGGCGTCGGCGATCTCCGAGTAAAGCCCGTAATTGAATTCGAGCTTTTGCGCCAGCTCCTTACGTCTCGAAAAGCCCTTGGGGAGCTTACCTGCCGGCCGCCTTTCCTCGGGAAGAGCACCCTGTTCACGACCACGCCCCCGACGTCGTATCCGCCCGCCCGAAGCTCCCCGCGCCACGTGGCGGCGTTCGCCATCGAGTCCTCCCTCAGGCTCGTCACTATCACGAAAGATGCCTCGGGCGACTTTAAAAGCTCGTCCGTCTTCCGCGCCCTCGCCTTCATCCCCTCGCCCACGCCCTCGAAGCCCGAGAAGAACTCCCACATGTCGTGAAGGACGTCGATGCCGACTATCTTCTCGATGAACTTGAGCGAGACGGACGTAAAGAGCTTCGTGAACCCGAAGCTCAGCCGGTCCATCATGACGAACGATCTGAAGCCCGATGAATCCAGAATCGCCGCGAGCCTCGACGGGGCGGAGAGGAACCCGAAAGGTGCTCCGCGGGCGGTGTGTCGAGTATAACGAGGTCGTATCCGCCCTCCTCGAACGACGTCAGCAGCGCCTCCCCGGCCATATACTCGTGCACCCCGGCCAACGACGAGGCGACGCTCCTGTAATAGTTGTTCGAGAGAATGGTCCGGGCCGCGTCTTCCGAGGGAGCGGTTTTCATCACGAGGGCGTCGAACGTCGCCCGCGAGTCGAGTAGCCTAACATCGAGCTCCGCCTTCGGGGTGAATCCGCCTCATGCATCCGCCTTTCCGTAACACGGCCGAGCTCGGCGTCCGGGCGCACGCCGAGCGCCTGCGCCAGCCTCCGCGATGGGTCCATCGTAAGCGCGAGCGTCTGCCTGCGCGCGACGCCGCTTCCAGCGCCAAAAGCGACGATATCGTCGTTTTCCTGACGCCTCCCGGGCCTATCGAGACGATAACCTTCTTATCGGCTAGGAGACGCGCGAGGTCCGTCATTCTCGCCCTGCCTGATTCTCGATTTCTACAGAGCGCCCGCAGGTCTTCGAGCGACAGGTCTTTTGAACAGGCGAGGCCAATGACCGCCCCCGGAAGGCTCCGGCGGAGCGTCCTCCGGTATTTCGCCGCGGCCCGCGCGCGCGATATAGTGAGATGCGCAAGCCTCATTACATCGCCATCCGCACCTTGGCGGCGGCGAGGACCTCTTCTCCTCGGCCGGAGTGAACGGGCTTTTTGACGGAGTAGTGGAGGACAGCCGATGACATTTATCCCGACCTCGCGGACGGAACTCACGAGATCGAGCGTCTCCCCGGCCGCCATGTCCTCTGGGCGCCGAGACGGCGAGGACCGCCGTCTTCCCGGGGTCCTTCAGGAACCCTCCACCCATTCGATGTGGCTCCGGAATGCACCTCCCCTCACCATGTCGAGGGACACGCGACGGCAGGTCCAGTATCGGCACAGCGTGGCCCGTCGATGGGGCGTCGAACATGACCTGGTCAGATTCCCCGGCCTGTTGCCGAGGTGCCAGACCTTGCCGATTGTTATGAGCTCTTTCAGCCCCGGGCAGCCTCGAAGAACCCGCTCACCGCCTTCGATTTGAGCACCGCTGCGTAGAGCGGATAGAGCCTCACGAAACGCCTTAACGTATTCGTCGAGCGCGGCCTGGGTCGATGTAATGCGCGAAGATGCCTCGTCGATCTCGGTTTCTCCGCTACGCCGACACCTCCCTGAAACCGAAAACTGGGAGCCGGGCCTTACCCTCCTTCAGCGTGACGTACACGGCCTCCGCCCGAGGCGGGCGTTAATATATGCGAGCGCAAGTGAACCGTCGTCTTCCCCACGCCGCCCTTCCCCGTTATCACGATGAGCTTTTTTCCGAGAATGTCGTCGAGTGTCATGGTTCTTCAGCGTCCGGCCGACGGCGGCGGGGATTTCCGCGGAGGAACCGGATGGCGGTTACCGGGTTATTGTACCATCCCGCGCCTCGCTCGCCTCCGTGGGCCCCCATATTGGCAGTCCGTTAGCCGGGCGGAAATCATTTTTCATCCATGTTATTATCATATTCCGAATGGGAAGAACTATAGAGAAAGATACTCCAAACGGGAAAATGAGCAAGAACAGAGAGATAGCTAAAATATTCGAAAACATGGCCGACATGCTGAGCATTGCCGACGAGAACCCCTTCAGATACGTGTTAGGCAAAAAAGCGCCGTGAAGAGTTTTGAGTTGAGGGAGCCTGTCGAGGACGCGGCTGCATCGCGGCGAGCTGACGCAGATACCCGGCGTCGGAAGGGAGCTCGCCGACAAGATCAAGGAATACGTCGAGACGGGGAGCATGAAGGATACGAAAAACTCCAGGAGAAGATACCGCTCGATACGGTTGACCTCTTGAGGATTCCCGGCCTCGGCCCGAAGACCCTCTCCCTCCTCTTCACGGAGCTCGGCGTAAGGAACGCCGGCGACCTCGAAAAGGCGCTCGACGGGCCCGAGATTCTTCAGTTCAAGGGCATGGGCCGGAAGAAGATCGAAGACATACGGAGGGGGATTGCGCTCCTTCGCGAAAGTAAGGAGAGGTCGCGCCTCGGCGTCGTGCTCCCGCTCGGCGAAAGCCTCGTCGAGGCGGTTTCGAGTATCCCCCGGACGGAGGGCACGATACTCGCGGGCTCTCTCAGGAGGATGCGCGAGACAGTAAAGGACATAGACGTCCTCACGATATCGGACAACCCGCCCGAGGTGGTCGAGGCGTTTACGTCCCTCCGCCCCGAAAAGGACGTCCTCGCGTCCGGCGGCACGAAAGGCAGCGTAATACTTCAGCAAGGCATCCAGGCAGACCTCCGGGTAGTAGGACCCGAGTCGTACGGAGCCGCCCTCCTCTATTTCACCGGCTCCAAGGCCCACAACGTCCGGCTCCGCGGGCTCGCCCAGAAAAAGGGCCTCAAGATAAACGAGTACGGCATATTCAGGGGCGACGAGATCATAGCCGGCGAAACCGAAAAAGAGATTTACGAGACACTCGGACTTCCATTCATCCCGCCGGAGCTACGCGAAGACAGGGGCGAGATAGAGGCCGCCATGGAAGGCAGGCTCCCCGACCTCATCGAGCTCGCCGACATAAGGGGCGACCTCCACACGCACACCATGTGGAGCGACGGCAAGGCCACCATCGCCCAAATGGCCGACGCTGCCGAGGAGCTCGGATACGAGTACATCGCCATAACGGACCACTCCCCGTCTCAGACGATAGCGAAAGGGCTATCGATCGAAAGGCTCGCCGAGAAAAGGATAGAGCTCGACGCCGAGGCGAAGAAGCGAAAGAAAATCCACGTCCTCATGGGGACCGAAGTCGATATCAAGATGGACGGGACGCTCGACTATCCCGACGAGATATTGAAGAGCCTCGACGTCGTCGTGGCCTCCGTTCACAGCGGCTTTAAGATGGACCGCGATACGATGACCAACCGAATCATCAGCGCCATCAAAAATCCCTACGTCCACGCCATAGGCCACCCGACCGGAAGGCTCATAAACGAACGGGAGCCATACGACGTGGACATAGACCTCGTCATCGAGGCGGCCGCCGAGTACGGGAAGGCGCTCGAAGTGAACGGCTCCTATCCCAGGCTCGACTTGAACGACCTTCACGTAAGAAAGGCCGTGGACGCCGGGGTGAAAATAATCATTTCGACCGACGCCCACTCGACGGCGCAGCTCCTCTTCATGCGCTACGGCGTCGGGACGGCGCGGCGCGGATGGGTGCAGAAAAAGACGTTCTTAACGCACTCCCGTTCGGCGAGCTCCACGAGTGGCTGAAATCGGTGAGAGGGTGAAATGAAAAAGACAAAATCTCACCCCGTCCCGCCTACATCTAATAAAAGCAGGTCTTGGGAATCCACGAATGAAAACCGGTAAACCGGAGCCTCGATGAACACGAAACTGACAGAAAAAGAAGCGGCCGAGCAGATAGAGAGGCTTTCGAGGGAAATCGACAAGCACAACTATCTTTACTACGTCAAAAACAATCCGGAGATTTCCGACTCCGAGTTCGACGCGATGCTGAACGAGCTCAAGGAGCTCGAAGCGCGATACCCCGAGCTCGTCAGGCCCGACTCCCCGACGCAGCGTGTGGGAGGATGGGTGGCGGAGGGCTTCACTTCCGTGAGCCACATCATCCCCATGATGAGCATCGACAACGTATCGACGGCCGAGGGAGCCTACGATTTCGACAAGCGGGTGAAGAAGCTCCTCGAACGGGATGACGTTGAGTACGTCGCAGAGCCCAAATTCGACGGCGTATCGGCCTCGCTGACGTACCGGGACGGGATACTCACGCGCGGTGCGACTCGCGGGAACGGGCTCACGGGCGAGGACGTCACGGCGAACCTCAAGACCATCAACACGATCCCGCTCAGGCTCGGCGGCGACGGAAAAAGACCGGAGCTTATCGAAATAAGGGGCGAGGTGCTCTACCCCATCGAGGCCTTCAGGAAGCTCAACAAAGAGCTCGCCGACGCCGGGGAGCCCCTCTTCGCCAACCCGCGAAACGCCGCCTCTGGGGCGATAAGGCAGCTCGACTCGTCCATTACCGCGTCGAGGCCGCTCACCTTCTACTGCTGGGGCGTGGGCGAGGTCAGGGGCGTCGAGATCGATACGGAATGGGACCTGGTCCGTAGGCTCGGCGAGTGGGGGTTCAAGGTAGACGAGCACATGCGCATCTGCAAGGACATGGACGAGGCCCTCGATTATCAGAAAGAGCTCGAACAGATAAGGGACTCCCTCCCCTACGAGGCCGACGGCATCGTCGTCAAGGTAAACCGGAGGGACTACCAGAAAGAGCTCGGCGCGACGGCCAAGCATCCGAGGTGGAACATCGCCTACAAGTTCAAGCCGAGGCAGGGAACGACGGTCGTAAACGACATCACCGTCCAGGTCGGCCGCGTCGGCCTGCTGACTCCCGTTGCCGAGCTTGAGCCCGTCGGCATAGGCGGCATCACGGTCAAGCGCGCCTCCCTCCACACGGACGACATAATCAAGGCCAAGGACATCAGGATAGGCGACACCGTACTCGTCGAGCGCGCCGGCGACGTCATACCCGACATCGTAATGCCGATCATCGAGAAGCGTACTGGCAAGGAGAAGGAATTCGTCATGCCCTCCGAGTGCCCCGTCTGCGGGACGCCGGTCGAAAGGGAGGGCGCTTACTTCTACTGCCCGAACCTCTCCTGCCCCGCCCAGCTCAAGGGACGTATACGTCACATGGCCGGCCGCCGCGCGTTCGACATCGAAGGGCTCGGCGAAAAGATCGTCGAGCAGCTCCTCACCGAGGGGCTGATTAAAGACCCGGCTGGCGTGTTCTACCTGAAGAAGGACGAGCTGACCCCGCTCGAAAGGTTCGCCGAGAAATCCGCCGCGAACCTCATAGCCCAGATAGAGAAGAGCAAAAGGTCCCTTCGACAGGTTCATTAACGCGCTCAGCATCCCCCACGTCGGCGAGCGCGTGGCGCAGATACTGGCCGAGAATTTTTCGAGCGTTGACGCCCTCATGAACGCCGCGCCCGAGGAGCTACGGAGATTCACACCTATAGGCATGGAAATAGCCGAAAGCATAGTCCACTTCTTCCGGTACGAGCAGCATCGTGAGCTCATTCGAAAAATGCTCACAGCCGGTGTCGAGATAAAGTACGAAACGAAAGCACCTGTCAGCGACAAGCTGAAAGGAATGGTATTCGTATTCACGGGCGGACTCGATACGATGACGAGGGACGAGGCTGAAAAGCTCGTGGCCCTTAACGGCGGGCGCACCACCTCATCCGTCACGAAGAAGACGAACTACGTCGTCGCCGGGAAAGACCCGGGTTCCAAGCTCGAAAAGGCCGAGTCCCTGGGGATAGAAATTTTGAGTGAGGAAGATTTCAAAGATGGTCGGCGAGTCCTGAAGCCAGTCGCCGAAAAAGTCAGGCCCGCCCTCTCTGCCTCATAATCTCGTAGATGAGCACCCCCGCCGAAACTGAGGCGTTGAGTGATGTGACGGTCCCCGACTGCGGTATCGACACGAGGAAGTCGCACTTCTCTCTGACCTTGGCCGAAATCCCCTTCCCTTCGTTCCCTATGACGAGCCCTAGGTCCACCTTCGACAGGTCCTCCTCGTAAACCGCCTTCGGCGCTTTCGCGTCGGCCCCCGCTATCCAGACGCCCTCACGCTTGAGCTCCTCTATCACGTTCGAGATGTTCGTCACTCGCGCCACTGGCACGTGGTTCACGGCCCCCGCGGAAGCCTTGATAACCGCCGGGGTAACGGACGCGGCCCTGTCCTTCGGTATCACGACGCCGTGCGCGCCGAGTACGTCCACGGTCCTTATGATAGCTCCGAGATTTTGAGGGTCTTCCAGATGGTCGAGTATGACGACGAGCAGCTTTTCGAGCTTCGAGCGCGACGCCTCGATAATGTCGCCGACGGAAGAGTACTCCCACCCGGCACCCGCGCCGCGACGCCCTGGTGCGACGCCGTTCCCGTAAGCCGCGTAACAGCGTCCTTGGGCAGGAGCTGAACCCGAACTCCCCTCTTCTTTGCGAGGGCGAATATCTCCGGGTCCCCGTCCTTCTTGGAATCCTTTGCGACTATGATCTCGTCGATCCGCGATCGCGGGTCCGCGAGCAGCTCCTTTACAGGATTCTTACCGTAGATTATCAATCGGGATCACCGCGTCAGTTCTGCGCGGCGCCGCTTTTGCCTTCGCCGAACTCTTCCTTGGCCTGCCGGATTTTAAGAAGGATGTTGTCGTTGAGCCACTTCGGGTCCCACCACTCTATCGGCCTTACCGCCACGCCGCCTACGTATACGCCGTAGTGGAGATGGTCTCCTGCCGCGAGCCCCGTCTGCCCCGTCTTGCCGATGATCTGATTCTTCTTGACCTCGTCGCCGACGTTGACGTCTATAGAGCTCATGTGGCCGTATAGGGTCGAGACACCCATACCGTGGTCTATGATTACGGTATTGCCGTAAATCCCGAGCGGACCGGAATAGACCACGATGCCGTTATTCGCCGCCTCTATCGGGTAGCGCTTCGTAACGGCAAGGTCGTATCCGAGGTGATACTGCTTGTCTATCGGCTCACCGTTATAGACATACGTTCTTTCGTCGGCAAAGTTGGCTTCTACCTTCGAATTCGAGAGCTGGTGAAAAGCGCCCTCCACAGTATCGCGCTGTCCGACTTCGTCGTGGCGTTGCGGATAGTCGCGTCATTCTCCTTTCTGAGCTTACTGTTCACGCTGAGGAAGGCGGTTTTGGCATCCGCATTGGCGGAGTCGCCCGCGAGCGGGGTTATAACGTTTGTTATAAAATTGTCGCTTATGTTTATGTTGCTCTTCCTGTAGGGAATGGTCTTGAGCCTGTAGGGCACCGATGCCGTCTTCTGGTTCCCCGCAGCATCTTCCGCCACGAGCGTTATCGTCTCGCCCGCCGGCACATTATAGGGATAGGCGAAGAACGCGAAATACACGTTATCTTCGAGGAAATCGCTCTTGTAGCCGGGGAAGAAATACTCCCCTACCTGAACGCCGCTTTTTACCGCGTCTGGTGAGGTCTTGTAAATTACAAGGTGCGACCCGCCGTGGTTGATGTTGTGATCCGTCGATATGAGATTGGCCGCCGGGGGCTCGAGATCGACGCTTACCTTCTTTTTGATCTCCGTCTTGTTCCCCGAGAAGAATTTCAGCTTCGAGCCGTCTTTCACCGTCACCTTAAGCTCGGCCGGGCCTTCCTTAATGCCGAGTTTTGCCGGGTCGGCCGTGACGGTTACCCTGTCTGCCATGACGCCGTCGGGGTAGGTCTTCTCTAAAAGCGTCGTCTCGCCGCTTTCGTTCGAGAGCTTGACCGTAATGCTCTTAAGCCCCTTTCCCTTGTCGCTCATCTCAATGTCGAACGGCTTGGTGCCGAGGTAATCCGCGCCGAGCTTTAGATTCACCTCGGGCGAGTGCCATTCTATATTCGGATAGATGTATATGAAGCCGCCTACAATCAGCGCCAGAATAAGAAGCGTAAAAATTTTACCCATGTGTTATAACCTCATGTTCTCTTGGAATTATTATTAACGATATACCGCGCGGTCAAAAGCGTTTTTTTATCACGCCGGGATACTCGGGAAAGTATCGCTCGATTACCGAAAGATCGAAGCTCCCAAATATCGATTCTTTTGGCTCGTTTTCCAGCAGGAACTCGAAGGACTTTTTTACGAGCTCGTCCGGGGGTGTTCGCCCTTCCGAGAGCCTTTCGTAATATTCCTTTCCGAGCCTCACCTTATGCGACGTCTGCGAGCCGCCCTCTCTGACCACGACTTCGTATTCGAAGCCCCCTCCGCCTGATGTTGTCTCCGTAACTGTTATCCCGGCCACCTGAACCGCCTTTTGCTTGTCAAAGTGAAATATTATAACCTAGTCTCCGAAAGGCATAAAACGCAGCCGACGGACAAGGGTTTTTGTAATGGATATCGCGAGCTTCGACGAGAGCGCGCACGATATAGACAGGGTGGCCGGACTTATACTCTCGGCCGACGAGGGGAACATGGCCCGGGGCTCGCCCCGCGGCTCGCTCAGGGTGATAAAGAACCTGATACGCGCCGGGAATAATTTTCTCGGCCGCGAGCATATAAGCCTCGCGCTCGACGAAGGGAAGATCGCGGGTCTCGTCATAGGATACACCGGCAGGGGGCACGACGAGCTGGGGACTCTTTTGAGGCTCCTCCTTTCGCTCAGGCTGGGCGAGCTCGCGAGCTACTTTACGGTCGTCTCGAAGATGCTGCACGGGGAATACACCCCCGACATCGCGCCCGACGAATATTACATTAGCCTTATAGTCGTAGACGAAAACATGCGCGGAAAGGGCGTCGGGTCGTTTCTCCTCGGAAGCGCTATAGAGAAAGCAAAGGCCGAGGGATGCAGGGCTATACTGCTCGACGTGGATAGGGAGAACAGCGCCGCCCGCGAGCTATATGGGAAATTCGGGTTCGAGCCTTCCGCCCGGACAACTTTCCCAGGCCCCTACCCCGGCCCGCCTAGGACTGTAACACTCGAGCTTAGGCTCACTTGAGCGATAATATGGGAGATTTCAAAAACGAATTCAGCTGGTCGGTCTCACGCGACGCGACGTTTAAGGAATGCAAACGGAAGTACTACTACGCCTACTACGGATACTGGGGCGGGTGGGACAGGAACAACGCCGACTACGTCACGCGGACGCTCTACGTCCTGAAACAGCTCCAGAACAGATGGCTCTGGAAGGGCTCGGTCGTCCACCACGAGATAGAGCGCGTCCTCAAGGAGCTCGTCACGACCGGAAGGCTCGTCCCCTTCGAAAAATCGGTCGAGAGGGTGAGGACCATGATGCGGGAAGGATTCAGATATTCCCGCGACAAGCTCTACTGGGACCACGAAGGGAGCATGAAGAACAAGACCGCCCTCTTCGAGCACGAGTACGAAACCGGTACCCCCGACAAGGTGTGGAAGAAGAATTACGACGAGGTGGTCGAATGCCTTAAGGCGTTTTACGAGTCGCCTGTCCTCGAGGAGATAAAAAACACCCCCCACGACAAAATAATCTCCATAGAGAGCATGAACGGGGCCTATTTCTCGTTTTCGGAAGACAAGTATTTCGTAAAGCTCGACCTCGCTTACGAAAAGGACGGGGGCATCGAGATAGTAGACTGGAAGACCGGGTCCGGCGAGTCGGGCGACTTTCAGTTCAGGCTCTACACTCTCTACGCCGCCGAGGAGCTCGACGTTCCCCACGAGACTATATCCCTTACGGAATACAAGCTCCAGTCCGGCGAGTCCGCAGTACACAAATTCTCGAAAGAAGACCTCGCGGCCACAGAGGAATACATCAAGGAAAGCATACAGGAGATGAAGGACTCCCTTTCGGACGAGGCCGAGAATGCCGCCGTCATGAAAGACTTCCCGAGGACGGAAGACGAAAAGACCTGCGAATATTGTAACTTTAAGAAGATTTGCTTCGACCTCGAATAGGGCGAATAACGCCCTCCCCCGCCCGCTCCGGGCTTCCGGTCCCCATGCCGGTCTTAACCGAAAATTCGGATTAAGGGTGTAAAATGATAGAATAGGAAATGGAAGAACCATGTCCGAACTGATAAGAAAAGTTAACAATTTCTTCTCGCGCCAGCTCTGGCGGATTGATACGAGCGCCCTTACACGGCCGAGGTCCATACTCGTAAACATCGTAAGGCTCCTCTACATAACATTCCGCGAATACAGGAGTAACGAGCTTGCGCTCAGGGCTATGAGCCTCGTCTATACGACGCTCCTGTCGATAATCCCTCTCCTCGCGTTCAGCATATCCCTTCTGAAGGGCTTCGGCGTCGTAGACAGCCAGCTCGAGCCCCTTCTGCAGAAATTCCTGGCCCCTCTCGGCGAAAAAGGGCCCGAGATCGCCGGGCAGATAATGGAGTTCATCGGGAGGATAAACTTCGGCGTCCTCGGCGCCGCCGGGCTCGTCATGCTCATCTACACCTCCATATCCGTCATCCAGAAGATAGAAGACTCGATGAACGTCATATGGAAGGTCATCAAGGGCAGGAGCTTCGCCCGAAGGTTCACCGACTACGCCGCGGCGCTTCTGGTAGGTCCGGTGCTCCTGTTCGCCATGTTCGTCGTCACGGCGACGCTTTCGAGCAACACCATCGTCACGAAGATCGCCGAGATAGAGCCCTTCGGGACGATCATAGTCGCCTCGGGCAAGGTCATCCCGTTCACGTTTGTCATCCTGATCTTCTCGTTCATCTACTACGTAATCCCCAATACGAAAGTGAAATTCTTCTCCGCGCTCGTCGGCGGCGCAGTCGCCGGGATAGCGTGGCACATCACCGGCTGGATTTTCACCGTGGCCGTAGCCTCATCCACAAAATACGCGGCGATATATTCCGGCCTCGCCGTCCTCATCATATTCATGATCTGGCTCTACATCAACTGGCTCATCGTGCTCATAGGCGCGCAGGTCGCGTTCTGCCACCAGAACCTGAAATTCCTTACGCTCAGAAGAGAGGTCTTCAACCTGGGCCCGAAGCTCATGGAAAAGCTCTCGATAATCGTCATGTACCGTGTGGCGTATAACTTCTACAACGGGCTCGGGGCGTGGACGCTCGGGTCGCTTATCGCCGGGACAGGCCTCCCGAGGGAGCCGGTCGTGGAAACCGTAAACGAGCTCATGCAGAAAAACCTCCTTATCGAAACGAAAGACAATCCCCCCTGCCTCATACCGCCTCGGAGCATCGAGAAAATAAGAGTTAGGGAGATCATATCCGCCGTAAGGACGACCGATCAGACCGATCTCGTAGAGAAGAAGTATCTTTCCGTGCCCGCGGTCGACGAAATCACCGACAGGGTGGAAAACGCGGTGAACGAGGCGCTCGGCGACCTTACGCTCAAAGACCTCGTAACCAGGGATGAAAAGGAAGAAAGGAGGGGACAGTCTGCCCCCTCCACTGAAGTTTCCGGCTAATTACACCTAAGCTGGCCTCTATCGTTGTAGACGCCCTTGTTGCAGTTCTTGTACTTTATGCTCGTGTGGGAATACTTGTTGTTCCGGTTGAGGCACTCGGCTTCGAGCACATTACCTTCTACATAGATATTCCTGCAGGTGTTCTTGTAGCTGCCCTTTGGTAAAGAGCCGCTGCCGCCCCCGCCGCCTCCGCAAGTGAGCTGTCCGTTATCGGTCCATATGTCCTTATTGCAGTTCTTGTAATTGATCGAAGTGTCGCGCCAGCCGCCGTTCTTTTTCTTGCAGCTCGCGTACAGTCGGCTGCCCTCGGTGTAATAATCGTTGCAGCTGTTCTTGTAGCTCCCGCGCGGGACGTTTCCGCCCGATCCCGACCCTTTACATGCGAGGTCGCCGTTGTCGTTCCAGATATCGCCCGAGCAGTTCTTGTAGTTGATGTTCGTATTGTTCCAGACCCCGTTTGTCTTCTTGCACTGGGCCTTGAGCTTGTTGCCGTCGGTACGTATGTCGCGGCAGGAATTCTTGTAGCTGCCGGAAGGGGTTTTGCCGGGATTGATCGAGGAGTGTTTGCACTTCAAAGTCCCGTTATCGTTCCTGATGTCGCCCGAGCAGTCATGATACAGGAGCTTGGAGCTCTGCCAATTGCCGTCCACTTTTTGGCACTGAGCGATTAGATTCCCGCCAACGACCGATATCTGCCGGCATGTGTCTTTATAGCTCCCGCCGGGTATGTTCTGGGCACGGGAGTCAGTGCCCTGCATAAATATTGCTACAGATAAAGTAAAAGATAAGATCAGCACACGAAATATAAATGCAGTCATTTCTATCTCCTCCTTGCGTGGGATTCCATCGTTTGAATTATACACCATCAGGGCCTCGAATAGAACGCACAATACCAAGTGTTTACGGATAATTCCGATACACGGGCGGGCCACTTTTTTAAAAGTCCCGGTCATGTATAATGAGGAACCGGACTGTAATAAACGGACAACTCATGACGCTTTTGTGCATAAGACTGCTCGGATACATCCTTACCCTATCGATATGCACGGCGGCAATCACGGCTCCGAAAGCGCTTGGGGCCAGCATAGGCGTCGTGTTCGATGGCCCCTCCGAAATAAACCAGAGAACGCTATCTGTTTACGAAAAGGAAATAAAGGACCTCACGGCCGGTGAATTCACCGTAAGCTTCCCCGGGCAAGATAATAACCGCGGACTGGACAGCCCAGGGGTAAGGTCTGCGCTCGAAAGGCAGCTCTCGACCCGTCCGTCGATATAGTAATCGCCCTCGGAATAATAAGCTCTACCGAGCTCTCCGGATGGGGCGGCTTTCCCAAGCCCGTCATAGCGCCCTGGGTCATCGATCCGAAGCTGCTTGGTCTCACGCCCGGTGAAGACGGCGGGAGCGGCATAAGGAACTTCTACTACATATCCCGCACTGCGAGCTTCGACAGGGACCTCGCTGCGTTCAAGCAGGCCGTGGGATTCAAAAAACTCGCCGTAGTCTATATGCCCATAGTAATGCAGCTTGCGCCCGGCATCGAAACAGTAGTCAGGAGAGCGCGGCGGCAAACGGCATCGAGATAGAGCTCGTCCCCGCGTCAGATTCCGCCGCCGCGACGGTGGCCGCGATCCCCGCCGACGCCGAGGCCGTGTATGTAACCCCCTTCTAAATTACAGCCAGACGGAAATGAAGCGGCTCTACGAGGATATCGCACTACGGAAGCTGCCGAGCTTTTCCGTAGCCGGCAAGAACGGCGTAGACGAAGGGGCCCTCATGGCGCTCGATCCGGCATTCGACCCGACGCGCGAGGCAAGGCGCGTGGCCCTCGTGGTGCAGAGCATCCTCCTCGGGCAGGACCCGGGCAATTTCCCGGTGATGTTCGACGCCGGGACTTCATTGTCGATCAACATGGCGACCGCTCGCGCGATAGGGTTCTACCCCACCTGGGACCTCCTTACCGAGGCCGTGCTTGTAGACGACCGGGTGTCCGAAGCCGGCAGGAAGCTCAGCCTGGAGCAGGCCGCGAGCGAGTCGGTCGAGGTCAACCTCGACCTCCTGGCGGCCGGTGAGTTCGTAGCATCCGGGGCCCAGGACATCCGGTTGGCGCTGGCGCAGCTTCTTCCCCAGTCCGACATATTCGTCGATAACACGTATGTGGACAAGGACAGGGCCGAGGCAAGCCTCGGAACACAGCCGCAAAGGGACCTGAGCGTCGGCGGTAACCTGCGCCAGCTCATATACTCCGAAAAGGCGTGGTCGAACCTCACTGTCCAGAAAAGGATCCAGGAATCGAGGGAGTTCACGAGGGACGAAATCGAGCTCGATATTATAGCCGCGACGTCCATCGGATATTTGAACGTCCTCAGGGCCAAAACGATCGAGAACATACAGAAGGAAAACCTTAAGCTCTCAAAATCGAATCTCGGCATTGCGAGGATAAGGCGTGACATAGGCGTTGCAAGCCCGGCCGAGGTCTACAGATGGGAGAGCCAGATTTCCTCCGACAGGATAGATGTCGTAAACGCCGAAGCGCAGAGAAAAAACACCGAAATACTAGTCAACAGGCTCCTCCACAGGCCGCAGGGCGAGGCGTTCACCACGGTCGAGACAGGGCTTGACGACCCGTCCCTTCTGGTGAGCGACCCCCGGCTGAGGAAATATCTCAACACGCCGGAAACATTCAGAATATTCATGGACTTCGTGGTCTCCCGGGGCCTCGTCCAGTCCCCCGCGATCCAGGCGATAAACTCGCAGATGGAAGCGCAGAACAGGATCTTGACCTCCACGAGGCGGGCATTCTGGTCGCCTACCATAATCGCCTTCGGCGAGCTGAGGCAGTACGTCTACGAAGGCGGGGCCGGAAGCAGCATCGACCTCCCCCCGGGGTTTCCGCTCGATATACCCAAAACAGACGATACCGACTGGGTAATTCAGCTCCAGGCCTCGTTCCCCCTCTTCACCGGGGGGGCGAAGATAGCCGACTACAGGAAGGCAAGGAGCGAGCTCTCGAGGCTCACCTACGAAAAAGAATCGACGTCCGAAAAGGTCGAAGAGAATATTAGGACGTCCCTTAACAACGCCGGGGCTTCTTATCCGAGCATAGGCTTTGCGCTCGACGCCGCCGACGCTGCAAAGAAAAATCTCGACATAGTCACGGACTCCTACTCCCGGGGAGTGGCGTCCATTATAGACCTCCTCGACGCGCAGAACGCCGCGCTCTCGGCCGAGCTCAACGCGGCCAACGCCGTTTACAACTTCCTCATAGACCTCATGAACGTCCAGAGGGCTTCGGGGAAGTTCGATTTCTTTACCACGGTCGAGGACAGGGAGGAGTTTTTCAGAAATCTCGAGCAGTATTATCAGACGGCCGGGGTCGATTCCAGGGGAGAATGAGCCCGGCGCGAGGATAACCATGAAGGACGTTACGAGGAAAACTATGAGAGCCGCTAAAAACCTTACCGGAATGTGCACAGTCCTGTTCGTTGCCGCGATCGTGGCGCTTTCTGGCTGCGGGGGCGAAGAGGAATCCGCGCCGGAGGCCCCGGTTGTAAGGCCCGTAAAAACGATAACCCTAGGCGGGGATCAGGGGACGGGCAGGAGCTTTCCGGGCAAGGTGCAGGGCGCCCAAAGGGTTAACCTCTCCTTCAGGGTACAGGGGCCGCTCATCGAGCTTCCGGTAAACGAGGGCGACGAGGTAAAGAAGGGCCAGCTCCTCGCCAAGCTCGACCCGAGGGACTACCGGATAGCCTACGACGAGGCCTACGCCCAGTACATCGAAGCCGTAGCCGACTATAACAGGTACAGGGACCTCTACGAAAGGGACGCCGTGGCTGTAGCCGACCTCGACGTCAGGAGAGCGAAAAAAGACACCGCCCAGGCCCGGCTCGATTATGCAAAGGCCAACCTCGACTACACCACCCTCAAGGCCCCCTACAGCGGCTACATAGGGGCCAAGTACGTGCAGAACTACCAGGAAGTAAGGCCGTTCGAGAACATCCTCAGCCTCCAGGACCTTACGACAGTCGAAATAGTAATAGACCTTCCCGAAAACATACTTTCTTCGGTCAAGATTGGTGACCTTGTAAGGCTGTATGCGACGTTCAGGTCGGCGCCGGGCGAAGAGTTTCCGCTCACCGTAAAGGAAATCAGCGCACAGGCCGACCCGCGCACACAAACCTACAGGGCGACCCTCAGCATGGATCAGCCCGAAACCATAAGGGTGCTCCCGGGCATGACCGCGCAGGTGCACGCCGAGGCGAAGACAAACGGGAATAACAACGGCGGATATTTCATTATCCCCGCAATAGCGGTCGTCCCGGGCGACGGGCCGGATCAGTACGTGTGGGTGGTCGATCAGAACGACCGGACCGTACAAAAAAGAAAGGTCAAGGTCGGCTCCGTAACGGGTGAGAAGGATATAGAAATACTCGGCGGGCTCAAGGCGGGCGACATGGTCGTCGTATCCGGAATCACGCAGCTAAGGGAAGGAATGCAGGTAACACTTATGGACTGACGCCTTCGTAAGAAGGTCCTCGATATGAACATAGCCGAATATTCTATCAAAAAAAGCGTAATCACGATTACCCTGACCATCGTATGCATCTACCTCGGGATTCAGTCCTTCCGCGGCCTGCCTCGTCTGGAAGACCCCGAGTTCACCATCAAGGAAGCGATAATTCTAACCCCCTACCCCGGCGCCACGGCCGCCGAGGTCGAGGAAGAGGTCACGAACGTCATAGAAAAAGCCGTCCAGGAAATGGGGCAGCTAAAACGCGTCGAATCCACGTCCTCGAGGGGCCTCTCGACCGTTAAAGCCGTAATAAAGGACGAGTACGACAAGAATGGCCTGCCGCAGGTATGGGATGAGCTAAGGCGTAAGGTTAACGACTACCAGTCCCAGCTCCCTCCGGGGGCGGTCCGTCACTCGTCAACGACGATTACGGCGACGTATACGGCGTCTACCTCGCGATCACGGGCGAGGGTTATACGTACGCCGAGCTCAAGGACTACGCCGACCTCTTAAAGCGCGAGCTCCTTTTAGTAAACGACGTCAAGAAGATAGTCCTCTACGGCGAGCAGCCCGAGGCTGTTTACGTCGAAATGTCGCGCGCCAAGATGGCCGCCCTCGAAATATCCCAGTTCGATATATACAACGCCCTTCGTGCAAAGAACCTTCCGGCCGATGCGGGCACCATAGACGTAGGAAAGGAATACTTCCCCATAAACCCGACCGGCGAGTTCACTTCCGTGGACCAGTTCGGCGACCTTCTCATAAGCAGCCGCGGTGGCGACAGCCTGGTTTATCTTAGGGACGTAGCGGATGTCAGAAGAGGCTACAAGGACCCGCCCAGGAATATGCTGAGATACAACGGCAAGCCCGCCATAGGGCTCGCCATATCCACGGTGCTCGGCGGTAACGTCGTCACCATGGGCGAGCAGATCGACGAGAAGATAAAAGAGCTCGAGCCGCTCGCCCCGCTCGGAATGGAGCTCGAGGTAATATCGCTCCAGTCCGAATCCGTGACGCAGGCCATAAACGGCTTCGTCATAAACCTCGTAGAGGCGATTGTCATAGTCGTGGTGGTCCTTCTTTTCGCGATGGGCTTAAGGAGCGGCCTCATCATAGGGGCGGTGCTCTTTATAACCATATGCGGCACCTTCGTCTTCATGGGCATGTGGAGCATCACGCTCGAAAGGATTTCGCTCGGGGCCCTCATCATAGCTCTCGGCATGCTGGTCGATAACGCCATAGTGGTCGTCGACGGCATGAAGATAAAAATGGAGCAGGGAAGACGCCATAAAAGGCCCGAGAGATAGTCGGCCAGACGGCGATACCCTTTTGGGCGCTACCGTCGTGGCGGTCCTGGCGTTCGCCGCTATAGGAACTTCAAGGACAGCACTGGCGAGTACTGCAGGAGCCTCTTTCAGGTCATCCTCATTTCGCTCATGTTCAGCTGGGTAACCGCAGTCACCATAACGCCGCTCATATGCAAATACTTCCTCAAGCAAAAAGACCCGAAGGACAGCGGTCCCGCCAAAGACCCCTACGCCGGCGCTTTTTTCCAGGTTTATAAAAAGCTACTAGTCGCAGCAATAAGGTTTCGCTACATAACGATCGGCGCGGTTGTCGGGGTTTTCGTTCTGTCGCTCATAGGATTCGGGTTCGTAAAGACCATGTTTTCCCGACCTCTACGAGGTCTCAGTTCTTCGTCGAAGTCTACTTCCCCGAAGGATACAGGATACAGGACACCGCCAAAGAGCTCGAAAAGGCCGAAGAGTATCTAAAGGGCATCGAAGGCGTAACAGACGTAACGAGTGAAATTGAGGCGGCGACCCGAGGTTCATTCTCACGTATGTCCCCGGAAAGCCTCCCGAGCTTCGCCGTGATACTGGCCTCGGTCGAGGAATATGGTGTCATAGACCAGGTGTACAACAAGGCCCAGACAGACCTCGAAAACCTTCTGCCAAACGCCGTCGTGAACGTAAGGAAGTTCCTCCTCGGGCCGGGGAAGGCGGAAAAGATACAGCTCAGGATATACGGCCCCGACAGAACCGTACTCAGAGAGCTCGCCGGGACCGCAAAGGACATACTGAAGTCGGACCCCCAGGCCAAGGCCGTCAGGGACGAATGGAAGGAAAAGCTCAAGGTCGTAAGGCCCCAGCTCGAAGAGGCGCAGGCGAGCCAGCTCGGCATTTCGAGGCCCGACGTGGCCAAAACGTTCGAGGAATCTTTCTCGGGGACGACGACCGGCGTCTACAGGGACAAGGCCAGCTTCGAGGGCCAGCTCCTTCCAATAATCGCGAGGGCCCCCGAGGACGAAAGGCTCGACCTAGACACCATACAGAGCCTCCAGGTCTGGAGCCCGGCGGCCGGAAGGATGATTCCGATCGGGCAGGTGATCTCGGGCTTTAACACCGAAACGGATGACGCCAATATAGGAAGGCGCGACCGTATGACGATGATAAAGATCCACGCCGACCCGAGGACTGAGCTCCCGAGCGAGCTCCTGGCGCGCGTAAAGCCCCAGATCGAAAAGGCGCTCAACGTAGACGTCGGAAAGATCACCGGACAGAGCTTCGGCCCTGGAGACGATCCGTTCACGGACTTCACGCACGACGTCATCCCGATAAGAGACGCCGACATGCTTCCTCTAAAGGGTATGCCCGGCTACTACATCGCATGGGGGCGAAGCCGAAGACTCGGCCCGCGCCAACGCGGGCTCGCGACAAAGCTGCCCATATTCTTCGGAATGATGGTTCTGGTGGTTGTTTTCCTCTTTAACGCGATACGCCAGCCGCTCATAATATGGCTCACCGTTCCGCTTTCTATAATCGGCGTCACGGCGGGCTCCTTCCTGTTCAAGCAGCCGTTCGGATTCATGGCTCTTCTCGGTCTTCTGAGCCTTTCGGGCATGCTCATAAAAAACGCCATCGTGCTCATAGACCAGATAGACAGCGAGATCAAAACCGGAAAGGACAGGTATCTGTCCGTGGTCGATTCGGGGTCAGCAGGCTTAACCCCGTTATGATGGCCGCCGCGACGACCATACTCGGCATGATACCCCTCCTTCAGGACGCGTTCTTCATATCCATGGCCGTCACTATAATGTTCGGGCTTCTGGTCGCGACGGTGCTTACGCTCGTCGTGGTCCCGGTCCTCTATACGATATTCTTCAAGATACCAAGCCCCTCGAAATAACCCGGCTGGCTAATATGGAGCTTGTCAGCCCGGCGCTGGAAACCTAATCTTCGCTTTCCGGCCTGAACAGCCTCTCGTACGATGTATACGGCCCCACAGGTATTATGCTCACTATATCGAGGAAACCTTCTCTCACGAGCGGAAGCGCATCGAGTTTTTCCCGTACGTGGTCCATGCTGTCCGATTCCAGCGTGAGCACGACCCCCCTCCTGTCGAGACGGTGATTTATCGCCCGCAGAAAGCCCGATTTGTGAAGCTCCCATGCATAGCGCACCTCTTCGTGTACGAGCGATGGATTTTCGTCGTATTTTATCCTGTCCGACAACTCCGCGATCGCAAAAAATTGCATCTCATTTCTCCTTCTGTGATTTTCATTCCTGGGGGCCGGGGCCGAGCTTCATCGCCCGCTTCCGCGATTATCGTACTGACATTCCTTCAGTCCGGACGTTTAACGATTCTTCTCTAAAACACCGGCGTCGGCGCATACCGCCCAGGCCATGGCCCTTATCTCGCCCGGATTCCTGTTGAGATTGGTGCATTCTACGAGCCACGCGCCTTCGTCGGGGCGGGGAGCGTTTATGGTGAGGGCGGCGCTCCCCAGCGTGTTTAGATAGCCCGTGCACTCCCCTCCCCCGCCGATGAGCCTCTTCCCGGAAGGACACGTGCTCTTTACCGAAATGCTCTTGCCCGTGGCTGCGGATACGATTTCCGATTCCTTGGGGATGAACGTGACCCCGTCCTCCGCCCCGGCTATGTGGGTGAAGCCGCCCGAAAAATACAGCGCGGCGGCTATAAAAACTGCTGTGATTAAACGAGTATTCATGAAAACCTCCTCTTTCTTTAATAACGCTTAATAATCTATCACATTATCGGAGCGGTGAGTTGTAAAAATCCTCTCCGAGGCTGCCGGCAAGAAAACCGTTCTTTCGAAAACCGCCCGGGTGTATAATTAAGTCTCATGTTTACCGGGAATAAAACGACCGGCCTCTTCCGGGCGCTGCTAGCCGTCCTTTTACTGGCCCTTACGCTCGCATTCGGGGCCATTGCGCAGGAATCCGGCGGCGAAGGAAGTGGCGGAGAAGCTCAGCAGGCCGCCCCCGAAAGCGCCGGCGGCCCGATCGTTATAGAGGAGCAGCCCTACGAGTACTACTATTGGCCCGACGAGAACCTAAACAACTTCGGGCTCTCTTCCAT
Organism: Thermodesulfobacteriota bacterium; assembly: GCA_041390285.1. Taxonomy (GTDB): domain Bacteria; phylum Desulfobacterota_D; class UBA1144; order Nemesobacterales; family UBA2774; genus JADLGH01. The sequence continues at coordinate 202,451 of JAWKQD010000002.1, forward strand.
GGGCCAGGGCACGACAATGGGCAAAACCCCGGAAAGGAAGAGCAACCTCGAAGCCAACCCGGTCAAACCCAAACCCACCCCTGCGCCCGAGGACGAAGAGGAAATCCCGCCCGACGAAGCCATCGGCGCAGGTACGGCTCCGGACCCCAATGCCGGCAGACAAACGGGAGCTTCCGGCGCGGCGTTCTATAAATGGGTGGACGAAAAAGGCGAGCTTCACATCACAAATAACGTCGGCGAAGTGCCCCTCGAGTACCAGCAGCAAATCTACCGGCAGGAAACTCCATCCGGAGAATAAAAAAAATCCCGGCCCCCCGGCATTGAATTGCACGCGGGATTGTATACAATCAATCCGCAAATGAACGGGATTTGCCTCGGAGCTCCATCCCCCGGGCCGAAAACGGGCAGTCATGCGGCAGTCCGTCAGGCCACGTAAAAAAATTCACCTTATAACGGACACCTATCATGCGACAGAAAAAATTCTTCATACTGGCAGGGCTCTCGCTCCTGGCCGTAACCGCCTTCGCCGCCTATGCCTACGCGTCTTCATCCCCATCGGCCGAGCCCCTGGCCTTTCCCGCTCCCCTCGAAAGCTATAACGATTCGGATCTTGGCAGCGTCTCTGCGATACTGATCGACCGTATAAAGCAGGAGCCCTTTAACCTGGTAGTTACGCTTATCTTCCTATGCGCAATCATACATACGTTCCTTGCAAGTAAGTTCATGAACATCTCCCACAGGCTGGAGCACGAACACGAAGAAAAAATCAAAAGGGGCGAAGCGAAGAGGGATTCGATGAGTGTCTCCGCCAACGCGCTCCACTTTTTGGGAGAGGTCGAAGTCGTGTTCGGGCTCTGGACGGTAGTCCTGTGCGCCGTGATAACGGCAAAATTCGGCTGGCCCACATTCGTCGGCTACATCACCCACAATGTGAATTTCACAGAGCCCGCCTTTGTTGTGGTCATCATGACGCTTGCCGCAACGAGGCCTATACTGAAGCTCGCCGAAGCCGCTATGTGGAAGGTCGCAAAGCTCTTCGGGGGCACAATGGCCGCGCTCTGGCTGACGATACTGACAATCGGCCCCCTCCTGGGCTCGTTCATAACCGAGCCCGCCGCTATAACCATCTCGGCGCTCGTTCTTTCGGAGAAATTTTATTCCCTCAATCCCAGTAACAAGCTAAAGTACGCGACCCTCGGGCTCCTCTTCGTCAACATTTCCGTCGGCGGCACGCTTACGCACTTCGCCGCACCGCCCGTCCTCATGGTGTCCGCGCCCTGGAACTGGGGGACAGACTTCATGCTAATGCACTTCGGATGGAAGGCGTTTACCGGCATTATCATCGCAAACGGCCTCTACTTCCTCTATTTCCGAAAAGAGCTCGCGCGGCTTCAAGAGCAATTCTCGCTCCAGAGCCTCATGGACCAGATAGAAAACAAATACGTGCCGAAGTACCTCGTAGAAGACGAATTCGAAAAAATTAAAGACTCCGTCAAAACCGAATCGGGATACGTCGAATCGATAAGCGAAAAGACAAGCCAGCTTCTGGCCGTGGTACAGAAAAAGATGGAAGCGGAAGTCCTGCCGAAGCTTAGGGCCGAGGGAATAAGCGAGAGCCTGATACGCCAGGCGTTCGAGAAGCGCCTCGAGCAGGTAAGGCTCGGCAAAATGAGAAGGCTCCTGCCGGGGCTTCTGCCCGAAAACGAGCGCCCCGAATACAGAGACCCCGACTGGGACGACCGCGAAGACCCTGTACCACTCTGGGTCACAATAGTGCACCTCCTTTTCATGGGATGGACCATCGTCAATTCCCACAACACGCCCCTCTTCATGCTCGGGCTCCTGTTCTTCCTCGGCTTCGCACAGATAAGCGCGCCCTATCAGAACAAAATTAACCTCCAGTCCCCGATACTCGTCGGCTTCTTCCTGGCCGGTCTCGTTATTCACGGCGGCCTCCAGGGATGGTGGATCGCTCCCGTTCTGGGGAGCCTGGGCGAGGTGCCCCTCATGCTCACGGCAACGGTGCTGACGGCCTTTAACGATAACGCGGCCATCACGTATCTCAGCACGCTGGTGCCGGATTTCACCGACGGGCTCAAGTACGCGGTCGTCGCGGGGGCTGTTACGGGAGGCGGCCTTACGGTCATCGCCAACGCGCCCAACCCTGCAGGTCAGGCGATACTCAGGAAACACTTCGGCGTCGCCGTGTCCCCACTGGGCCTTCTCCTGGCGGCGCTCCTGCCGACTATTATCATGCTCTGCTGCTTCCTGTTTCTTGGTTAGGCGGCGCAAACCCGGGGCCGGAAGCCCGGCTCTCATTATCGGCACCGCGCAGTCAAAAGGCTGCGCGCCGTTTACGGGTTAGCTCAATAGAAATTCGGAAATGCCTGGAATATCCGGCGGGAAAAGCCGGCTTGAAGGACATGAGCTATCTGGCCCACCTTCTCCTTTCGGGAACGGCGAGTATCGGGCAGGTGCTCGTTCTCAGAACCTGCTCTGTCGTATTGCCCCTCAGCGCGTCGAGGAATCCCTGGTGTCCCTGCGTACCCATCACTATAAGGTCTGCGGGTATATCCGAAGCGACTTTCAGTATGGTCTCGACCGCGTTGCCCTGAAGCATCAGATGGTTCCATTCCCACGAAGCCTTATCGGGATGTTTTATTTCCGGAAAGCGTGCGGGGTCGCCGACGTAAAGCAGCGTGAATACGCACGAGCCGTTACCCATAAGGCCCGCAAACTTCATAGCGGCGTTGATCGCCAGGTGCGGGTCGGGCTCGACGTCTACAGGGACGAGAATATTTTTGAGGTTAATGCTCCCGTCGGCCATCGAAACGAAACCATCGTTGGCCTTCTTAAGGAACAGCGTCATACCACCCGATTCCCTCGACACCTTCTCGGCGACAGATTTACGCATTAGTCTTTCGACGCCGCTCCTGCCGTGTGTGGCGATTACAGTGATGTCGGATGGGTAAGACTTAAGATAATTAAGAATGGAGCTTACAGGGTCGCTGTGTACGCCTATGACCTTACTGTAGTAAAACCCCATTTTCTGTATGTCTTCCTCCGGGTTTTCGGCGGAAATCACGTTCCACTTGATCAGCGTGTCCCTTATCTTCGGGAATTCGGGAAGAACGTTCCGGTCCTTATCGGGGGATACGTGGAACAGATTCAGCCTCGCGTTCGCGACAAGGGCTATCTTAAGCGCATGGGCGAAGGCAGCGTCACTCTCGGGTGAAAAATCCGTTGGATAGAAGACACTTCCGAGAAGGCTCGGCCTCCCCTTGGCCTTGCCGCTGCCGTTCACGACCGCTTCGTTCCTCGCATCGAGGAGCGTCCTCAGCGTGCCGTAGGCCTCATTTATCTCTTTTATCTTGGTCTCGGCGCGCTCTTTCAGCCTGTCGTTATTCTCGTACTTGTCCGGATGCCAGACCTGTACGAGATCCTTGTAGGCACTTTTCAGCTGTTCGTCCGAGAAGTCATGACCGAGATCGAAGAGATCCAGTAGCTTCCCGATATTTTTGTTGCTCATTCGGTTAAGAGTATCAATTTAGAACGTTATACCCTCTGCCTCTCATGCAGTTGCGATATATTTGTTCATATCCCTTTTCCGAATCATATACCCCTTTCGCTCCGCCCGCAAGACCCCCTATCACGGCGCCGTACGCAAGGCCTGAGACCGTGCTTCCGGCTATGGTTCCGAGCAGTGCGCCCGTACCTGTTCCGACCGCGCCGCCGATCACCGTATCCTTGGCGGTGTCCTTCCAGCCGGGGGACGCCTGCTGCGCTATTGCCTTACATTCGGCCTGATCGCGATAATATGCGTCTTCGTTGCCCACGCTTCTCGGGTCGATGACGGGGCTATAGGTTTTACATCCTGCAAGAAGTGTTACAACAGCCAATAAGAAGAATACTTTTTTCAATTTTTTTGCCTCCCTTTCAGGTTTAAGAATGTATCGTATACCACTATAAATATAACTGTTAATTCACGACTTCCCGAGCGGTTTCTACGAAATCGTCGCCTATGGGCTCGAGGAGCTGATACCCTACGAGCGGCTCATAGCCGCCGAGCTTATAATCCCTGACCGTCAGCACGCACTCAGCTGCTCCCTCCGCCGGGTAGCAGGAGAAAGACAGGTTCGAGCCAGCTATGCTGGACGCATCGCCCTCCACTTCCACCGAGGGTATCAGGCCGAAATTGTGAACGTCGAATCCGCCCTTGTCGTTCTTCGATGCGCGGAAAAGACCTACGAACTCAGCTTCCTCTGTGGTGCGGGGTTCGGCGCCCTGATCTTCGACGACCATGTTCCTCGCTTCCTCGTATATGATGGGTTTTCCGCCTATGGAGCTAACCCTGTCGAGGATGTTGATGGTCACCTTCTGCACCTGTGCGCCGTCTTTGGTCTTCGTTATAACGGTAGTCGTGGTTAAGTCGAAGTTCCCGTCGCTGGCGTTCATCGGCTGGCCGAACGTCCTTGCCTTCGTGACGGTGACGCCGTCTTCTTCGCTGGTCGATACAAGCGTCTTTCCGGCGAGAAGGCTCGTATAAATCTGCTTGAACTCCGCCGTGGTTATGTCGTTTTCAGCGGCCGATGCAACGCCGCCGAAAAGTATTAGTGCTACATATAAAATGCCAAGAGTCCTGAACATTTACGCCTCCTTAAGCTGAATTTATCCCCCCTCGTTCCGCTGAAAACCATTCTAACCTCAAAAGATTTTCAATTCAAGTTAACACTCGGGCCTCCAATAGTGCGCGGAATGAAATCGTGCGGAATGACGGGCGGGAAATACTTATTCTAAGGTTGTCTTACGATGCAAAACCGGATGGCGAATTGTGTCAGGTGATGTATCCCGACTCCCTTAACTTCTGTATCACGAAGCCGATCATAATGTCCCTTCTGACGTAGCCGAGAATGCGGGGGTCGCATGCGTCCTTGACCACCGGGATCCATTTCAAATCGCGGTCGTGCATAACTTCGGCGACTACTATGCTCGTATCCCCGAGGCTTGCGAGCACGGGCGACTTATTCATGAAGCTTGAGGCCGGGGTCGTTGTCACGACGCCGTCATCGACCGCTCGGAACAGGTCCGCATGCGTGATGATGCCCGAGAGCTTTTCCCCTCCGTCCACTATGCAGCAAAAATCCACGTCCCCCTCGAGGACGGCAATGGCCTTTTCGAACGTGTCGTCCGGGGCTAGGACAGCAGGCACCGGCCTAAAAACGTGTCGAGGGGTTCCCTTTCGAGAATCTCGTAAGCTGCGGGAAGGCGCTGCCAGATGTCGCTTCCCCGTTTCCTCACGGCCTCGCTCAGAAAATCCCTGAACGGTTTCAGCGTGCCGGATATCTGCTCGAAGACCTTCTTGCCCATAACCGTGAGCTCTACGCCCGTCTTCGCCCTGATGCTCGCCTTGTGATCCCTGCCGTCGAGGAGCGCCATCTCGCCGAAGAAGTTCCCCGCCCCGAGGACGGCGAGGACTATCTCCTGTCCCGACTCGGTGGACCTCCTCAGCACCTCGACCTCCCCCAGCTCGATTATGTAGAAGTCCGTCGATGGGTCGCCTTCCTTGAATATGTAGTCCCCCGGCTGGAAGTGCGCCCGCGAGACCCTCTCCGTCTTGTCGCCCTTCGGGTGAGCGAGGTCCCGCGAATAGAATATCTCCCACGCCCAGTCGAACCCCACCTTCAGCCTGTGCGAGATGCTCGGGAGCTTGAAGAGATAAACCGAGCGCCAGAGGAACCACGCCATGAACCCCGAGATGTGCATGCCCAGGAACTCGGCGACGGCGTTGTGCCCACCGATGGCGCACAATTGCCCGAGCGGCTTGAATTTAAAGGGCTTCGTCTCCTCGCCCTTTATTACGCGGATTATGTTCTCCGCCGCCTGCCTGCCCTCCCGCTCGGCGAACTGCCCCGTTGTGGGGCTCATGCTCTTGTCGTAATCGTTCACGATAAGCGCGCAGTCGCCTATCGCCCAAACGTTTTCCTTACCCGGCACCCTCATATCCGGCTCTGTAACGATCCGGCCCTTTTCCTTCGGAATGTCGAGCGCCTGGACCATCGGCGAAGGGGCGTTACCCACCGTGCACACGATAGTCGCGCCGTTCACCCAGTTCCCGTCCGTCATCCCGACGCCTTCGGGCGTAACGCACGAAACCCGGCGCTTCAGCAGCACCTTTATCCCCGCCTTCTCCATCTCTATCCGGGCGAAGTCCCTTAACTTCGAGCTCACCTCCGGGAGTACCTGGTCGTGCGAATGTATGAGCGTTACCTTAATCTCTTCCTTGGGAATGTTCCTGTAATATTTATAGGTCGAGCGGACGAGGTCGTTTATCTCGCCCGCAACCTCCACGCCGCTGAACCCGCCGCCGACTACCACGAACGACAAGTACCACTTCCTGAGATCGACGTTGTCGCATATCTCGGCGTTCTCCAACTGGCGGAGGACGTGATACCTGAGCGCCACAGCGTCGCCCACAGTCTTTAGCGGAAAGGAATGGTCGGCCATGCCCGGTATCATCGACAGATTCACGTCCGAGCCGCACGCTATCACGATATGGTCGTAGTGCATGAACCCCATACGCCCGAGGTCGTCCACGAACTCGACGCTGTTCTTGTCGAGGTGAATCTTCGTTATGTCCTCGGTCCTGCAGTAGACCCCGGGAGCATCTGGCGCAGCGAAACCGCCACCGGCTCGGGGCTTATGGAAGCCCCCACGACCTCGGCGAGGAGCGGCTGGAACACCATGTAATTCTCGCTGTTGAAAAGGACGACGTCGGCCTCGTGCCGCTTGAGCTTTTTTCTGAGGGTCGCAGCGCACTTGACCCCGGCGAATCCGCCGCCGATTATGAGTATCTGTTTTTTCACCATGTGCCGTGAGCTCCGTCTCTGGAAGTCTACGCGAGTGCGGTTAATTTTCCGTTAAGAATAACCCGGAAAAGAGAGCGGTGAAACGCCGTAAAAATAAAACCGGAGGATGTGTGAAACCGGATGCCCGAAAGGCGGCCTGATGCACAGGCCGTGGCCGGCTGAAGCATGGTCCCCTACGAGCGTATCTTCATTCCCGTCAGCCTGCCGAGCGTCCACTTGCCCGGGCCGATGAGGGCCAGAAAGCCGAATGCGAGAAAATAAAGGAGCGCTTTTTCCGTGTCCGCCAGCGAGTCGCCGCGTATGATCATATGGTGAACGACCGCCGCGACGAGCATGTTTCCGGCCGCTATTACGGACGAGACGCGCGTGAATAGGCCGAGTATGATAAGCAGCGGGAATAGGGTCTCGGCGGATATGGCCGCATACCCCATAACCGTCGGAAGCGGGTAGCCGCTGTCGGCGAGGTGCCCTATAAACTTCGACGGGTCCGAGAGCTTCGGCAGCCCGTGCCACGCTATCATCATCGCGCCTGAAATTACGCGGAGCAGTAAAAGTCCCAGGTCATTCAGAAATCCCATTTATATCCTCCTGCAAGTAAACCGTTGCGTGATTATTCGGAAATATCCAGCGTAACCGGCAGCTCGACGCCCGACCTCTCGCCGTCCTTTTCGGTAAAGGCGATAAGCGTATCGAGGTTTATCTGGGTCGAGCCGCTTCCCTGAGCCTTTTTACGAGGAAGGATACCTCGGTGTGATTTTCGCCGGGCCTCGGCGTTACCGTGATGTTCTCGACGATAAGAGAATCGCCGGGGACGGGATAAAGCGCGATATCCGAAAGCTCGCGCCGCGCGTCGAGGAGGATTTTCACGGAGGTCAGATTCTTCCCGGTGGTCTCCGTATTCACCTCTATGTCGAACGGGTTACGTGAGTCGAACTCCCCTATCGGGAGCCGCTTTTCCCACTCCGTAAAAAGAGGCGTGTTTGCCGGTTCCGATTCGGCCGAGACGGGAAGCGAAATTTCGAGCTCGGCCTTTCCGGGTATGCATATCTCCTTACAGCTCACCCACGACACGACGGCCTTCAGCGGAACCTTCCTCGCCCTCGGTAAGCCCTTCGGGAGCCGTGACGTTCGAATAGAGAAATAGCGAATCCTCGTACCCGTAATCGACGACGTCCCCCGCGCCTACGAAGACGACCGGCACGGGCCACCTCGGCTCACCGACGCGAAACCCTTCCGGGAGCGTATATTGGACAGACGTAGGAAGCCCCGAGTCCCCCGAGTTCTTCCAGTACACGTGCCAGCCGGGCGAGACGTTCAGGAGCACCCCGAGATTAAACGCCGAGCCCGGGGTGATCGACGTCACGTCGGCCACAAGCCTCGCCTTCACCGTCCTGGGAACGCTCTTTGCCCCGGCCGGGGCAGAGAGCAATATCAAAAATGTAAATACTAAAAGTACGGTTGTCAGATTATATAATTTCATTCATGCCTCTCGATTTTCCGGAGCTCAGGTCGGGCCTTCTACCCGTACCATTTTTCCGGCGGCACCCTCACGGCAAGCACCTCGCCCTTGGCGCAGAGCACGTCGCCCGAATAAACGCCGCATGTGACGACGCTCTTCCTGCCTTCCCTTCTTTCGACGCTCGCCCTCAAACTCACGGGGGCGCCGATGGGCGTGGGCTTATAGTAATCGACCTTAAGCGAGCCGGTCACGTACCATATGAAGGGCTCAGAGTTTAGATCCCTCCCCTCCTGCCTGTACGCGTCGGCTATGGCCGTGCATATGGAATGACAATCGACGATGGTGCAGATTATTCCGCCGTTAAGATAATTATCGGGGCCTGCCTTGTGATACGGGGACGGTATGAATTCCGATACGGCCTCGTCCCCGGCCCAGCGGCTCTTCAGATGAAGACCGTGCTCGTTCTCGCCGCCGCAGCCCCAGCATTTGTTCTTTTCCCAGTAATCCTGAAACGCCTTTTCGCTCATGATTTAACAGGCTCCGGTTAAATTATATCAAGCTTTACGGCATAATCCGAAAAATTTTAGGCTGGGGCGCCAAATAAAGGGAACCCGCTCGCCCAGTTTTATCTTTTCACGAGCGCGGGCTCGGCGCGGCCCTTTCGGATGCGGAAGGTCTTCATCTCCCCCTTGAGGAGCACCTCCTCCGGGTTGGTCGTCGTTATGAATATCTGACCCGGGAATCCCGCCAGCATACCGAAGAGAAACTTCCTTCTCCGCTCGTCGAGCTCGCTCGTCACGTCATCCAGAAGAAGCACAGGCGTCTTCCCGAGCGTCGTCTTTATGAGGTCTATCTCGGATGCCCGCAGGGCCAGCGCGAAGTTCTTCGACTCTCCCTGAGAGGCATATACCGAGGCGTCCCTCCCGTCTATGAAAAAGGAGAGGTTATCCCTGTGCGGGCCGACGGTCGTGTGGCCGCGTGCCCGGTCCTTCGTGAAAGAAGCCTTAAGGCTCTCGGCATAGGCCGCCTCTGCGTCATCCCCCGCGGCGAAGGACGCCGCGTACCTCAGCGAAGCCTCCGACCGGCTCCCCGAGCTGTCCGCGTATATCCTGGCAAGGAGCGGCGTCATCTTCTTCACGTACTCGAGCCTCCGGGATATGACCCGGCTCCCGGTCTCGATCAGCTTCTCGTCCCATATCTCCAGGCTCTCGGGTGTGACGTTCCGCCCCTTGGAGAGTATCGCGTTACGCTGCACTAAAAACCTGTGGTACTTCCTCAGCTCCGTAAGATGCGCGGGCTCGAGCGAGAATATAAGCGCGTCGAGATAACGCCTCCTCGTCTGCGGGCTCCCCTTCACGAGCTCGATGTCCGACGGAAGGAACGCGACGACGTTATACCTCCCGAGGGCTTTTGAGGCATTGTAGACGAGCTTTCCGTTGAGCTTGATGGTCCTCTTCTCCCCGCCGAGGACTATATGTACTTCGTCGAGCCCGGCCGGCGATTCTATCTCGCCCTTTATCCTCGCCTCTGAGGCCCCGATGGTTATAAGCTCCTCGTGCTTCACCTGCCTGAAGGGCCGGAAAGCCAGGAGGAAATGTACAGCTTCCAGAAGATTCGTCTTCCCCTGGGCGTTCTCGCCGTATATCAGGTTAACCCTGTCGTGAAAGGCGAAATTCTCCGCCGCGTAAGACCTGAAGTTTCTGAGTGTAAGGGAGCGCAGCTTCACAGGCGTTTAATTGTAAAGGATTTCAGAAATTATTATAAGGGCGGTCCGTTTATTCAAACGACCATTAGGCACCAAAATTTTCTTGACCGTAAAAATCGCGAGCGGTAATATCTTAAGTGGGATTAGCCATGATATCGTTCAGGATTTGCGAGCTGCAGAAAAAGGACTCCGGCAAGGGCATCGCGCGTATAAAACCGCTCGACATGAAGGAATTGGGGGTAAGCGCGTGGGACCTCGTCGAGATAGGCGGGAAGAGGAAGACGGTGGTGCGCGTCGCGCCGCTCGACAAGGGTGCGCCCGAGCAGTCCGTCATCGAAATCGACGACACCACGCGTGAAAACGCCCGAGTCGAGCTCGACGACCACGTCTTCGTTAAGAAAGTAGGCAGCAAATCCGCGACAAAAGTCGTTCTTTCCCCCCGCAACACCGACATGCTCTATAACGGCAACGAGAACAAGTACCTTCTCGAAAGGCTCGACGGCTATCCGATAACGGTCGGCGACAGGATACGGGTGAAGCTCCCGACTACGGGGCTCGAGGACTTTCAGGTCCTCGGCGTCATCCCCTCCGATTCGGTCGTCATAAGGGGCTCCACGCGCCTAGACATCCGTAAGAAACCCAAGGCCAAGTTCGACAGCTCGCGCGTCAGCTTCCAGGACGTGGGCGGCCTCAGGGAGCAGATAGCCAAGGTGAGGGAGATAGTAGAGCTCCCGCTCAAGTACCCGCAGTTATTCGAAAAACTCGGCATAGACCCGCCGAGGGGCGTCCTGCTCGTCGGCCCCCCCGGGAGCGGTAAAACCCTCCTCGCAAAGGCCGTCGCCCACGAGACGAACGCTAACTTCCAGGTCATTAACGGCCCCGAAATCATGCATAAATTCTACGGCGAGAGCGAGGCGCGGCTCCGCGACATATTCGAGATCGCCTCCCGAAACCAGCCGTCTATCATCTTCCTCGACGAGTTAGACGCCATCGCCCCCAAAAGGGACAAGGTATCTGGCGACGTCGAAAAGCGCATCGTGGCCCAGCTCCTGTCCCTCATGGACGGGCTCAAGCACAGGGGCAACGTCGTCGTCATAGGCGCGACGAACCTCCCCTCCGCGCTCGACCCCGCGCTAAGGAGGCCGGGCCGCTTCGACAGGGAGGTCAGCCTCGACGTCCCCGACCGTAACGGCCGCGCGCAGATACTCGACATTCACACCCGCGGGATGCCGCTCGACGACGATATCGAGCTAGAGCGCCTCGCCGATATGACGCACGGATTCGTAGGCGCCGACATAGAAAACCTCTGCCGCGAGGCGGCGATGAAGTCGCTCAGGAAGTCCCTGTCCGAATTCGAGGACGCCGACGACGGCTACCTCCTCCAAAGCGGCGAAATTACGCCCGTCAAGGTCTGCATGGGCGACTTCATGGACGCGCTCAAGGAAGTCGAGCCCTCCGCGATAAGGGAGATATTCGTAGAGATATCCAAGATAACGTGGGACGACATAGGCGGCCTCAAGGACATAAAGGAAAAGCTCGTCGAGGCCGTGATATGGCCTTTCATACACAAAGACCTCTTCGAGATAACGGACACCAAGGCCCCCAAGGGCATACTCCTCTGCGGGCCCCCCGGCACGGGCAAGACCCTCCTCGCCAAGGCCCTCGCCAACCAGAGCGGGGCCAACTTCATATCCGTAAAGGGCGCGGAGCTGCTCTCGAAATACGTCGGTGAGTCCGAGCGCGCCGTGAGGGAAGTGTTCAAGAAGGCAAAGCAGGTTGCGCCATGCATCGTGTTCTTCGACGAGATAGACGCCCTCGCCCCGCCGCGTAAGGAATCCGACGGGACCCGCGTCTCAGAGCGCGTCGTAAGCCAGATGCTGACGGAAATGGACGGTGTAGAGGATCTCCGCGAGGTTCTTATTCTCGGCGCGACGAACCGCGTGGACATGGTCGATCCGGCCATTCTCAGGTCCGGAAGGTTCGACCTCATCCTGAACATCCCATACCCGAGCGAAGAAGAGCTCTACGAAATACTCAAGATCCACACGCGCGGGAAACCCATTTCCAAGGACTCCGGCCTCAAAGAGCTCGCGTCCAGGGCCGCCGGGCTCTCCGGCGCGGATATAGAGCTCCTCTGCCAGCGCGCCTCCATCATTGCCATAAGAGAGCACCTCAAGAACCGTAAGAAAAAGCTTAGGATAACCGAGAAACATTTCGCCGAAGCCCTCGACGAAATAAAGAGCAAGATAATCGCTAACGTCGAATCCAAGAGCGAGCCGCCGGAAAGATTAAGTGTCTGAGAACTCCGCCCTGCTGTACGTCTTCGCTTTCATATTCGGCTCCGTCGTCGGCAGCTTTCTGAACGTCTGCATATACAGGCTCCCGCGCGAAGAATCCATCGCCTTCCCGCCTTCGCACTGCCCCTCCTGCGGCAAGGCCATAAGGTTCTACCACAATATCCCCATCCTGGGATACCTGTCCCTCCGGGGCAAATGCGCCGACTGCGGCTCCCGCATATCGCCCGTCTACCCGCTCGTCGAGGCGCTGGCCGGCGCCATGGCGGTCGCAGTGCTCTGGAAATTCGGGCTCACGATCAATGCCGCCTTCTACCTCGCTCTCATTTACGCACTCATAGTGATAACGTTCATAGACCTCGAGCACATGATCATCCCGAACGTCATCACGATCCCCGGCATACTCGTCGGGCTCGTCTTCGGCGCTCTCGCAACCGACTGGGGCGCGAGCCGTGCGCTCATGGAAAGGGTCGGCTACGATCTCGGCGGCTTCCTTATTCTCCTTAACGAAGTGCCGTTCCTCGATTCCGTCTTCGGCCTTCTGATCGGCGGCGGTCTGTACATAATCGCGTTCCTCTACGTCGCCCTCAGGAAAAGAGAAGGCATGGGCATGGGGGACGTCAAGCTGCTCGCGATGCTGGGCGCTTTCCTCGGCTGGGAAGGCGTCGTCTTCATCATGCTCGTGAGCTCCATCCTCGGCACGGCCGCCGGGCTGCTGGTCATATTCCGTAAGAAAGGCGACCTCAAATACGCCCTCCCCTTCGGGCCGTTTCTCTCCATAGCCGCCGTGATATACATATTCACCGGCGGATTCCGCGCTTTAACATAACTGGCGATCCCGCGCGAACAGACCTAAACTTATGAAAATTCATTCCCCGGGCGCGCCGAATTCCCTGCGCGCTGCGGGCAAGGTCGAAAAACCGTGCGACAAACTGGCCTCAGAGCCGAGATACTCGTAAACATAATTCTCATAACGGCAGTCGCGATGTTCCTCATCGGGGTCATAGCGTTCAAGCTCACGGAGCGCTCCGCCGTCGAAGGCAACGTAAACGGCGTAAAGGCTATGATCGCCGCGCTCGAAGGCTCGTATCTGAAGAACGGAGACCTCTCCGGCGGTGCGGCATTCCTGAAGAGCGCCCTTAACCCCGGGTCGTGGGGCATAATTGAGCTCGGCGGAAAGAGAGTGTATTTCGATACGCGTCGGGATGGCGAAGCGGAGCAGAAGACCGACCCGCTCCTCCTTCAGGCCGTCACCTCGGGAGACACGGTAATCGGCTTCGAAGGTGCAAACTTCCCCCCGTTCACGACATTCGACGGTCTCAAGGTCGCGGTCCCCGTAAGACTCGCCGGCGGCCCCTCGGGGGCAGTGTTCGTGTACCAGCCGCTCGAACCGCTCCAGGAGAACCTCCTTTTAAACCGGCGTCTCATCGCACTCTGGATAATCCTCTTCCTCGTCATAATTACTCTCTTTGGGTTCTACATTCTCTCGCGAAGAATAGTCCGCCCGGTCCACGAGCTCATAAAAACGACAGAAAAGATCGGCGCGGGGAAGTTCTACGAATCGGCGGATGTAGGCGGCGTGAAGGAGATAAACCAGCTCTACGACGCGCTTAGGAAAATGTACGTCGAGATCGAGAGCGGCAGGAAAAAGCTCGGCGACAACATAGCCGAGCTAGAAGAGGCCAACGCCGAGCTCAGGCTCGTCCAGCGTGAGCTCGTCGCGGCCGAAAAACTCGCCTCGCTCGGGAGGCTCTCGGCGGGCGTGGCCCACGAAATAGGAAACCCCCTCTCGGCTATAAAGGGCTACGCCGAGGTGATGATGCGCGCCCCCGATATGGACGACGAGAAGCGGGCGGCATTCCTCCAAAACCTCCTCGACGAGGTCGGGCGCATAGACCGCATCATAAGAACCCTCCTCGACTACTCACGGCCGAAGAGCGTTTCGTTAAGGCCGCTCGACGTAAACCAGGCAGCTTCGAAGACTGCGGACCTCGTAAACAGCCGGGTGTTTTGAAGAACGTCGGACTCAGGCTCGACCTCGCCCCCGCCGTCCCTCCCATCGAGGCCGATCCCGGGCAGCTCTCCCAGGTCATAATTAACCTTATACTTAACGCGAGAGACGCCCTCGGCGGCGAAGGAGAAATAACCATATCTACCTCGGACGGCGGCGGTGAAGTGACGGTAACTGTGAGCGACAACGGGCCGGGCATCGGCCCCGACATCAGGGACAAGATATTCGACCCCTTCTTCACGACGAAAGACCCCGGGCATGGAACGGGCCTCGGGCTGTCCGTTTCGGCGCGCATCGTCGAGGCATTCGGCGGCCGTATCGAAGTAATAAGCGAGCCGGGAAACGGGGCCGCATTCAGCCTCGTATTCCCCGCGGCAGGTGATAATGAAAGCACAGAAAGTTCTGGTAATTGACGACGAAAAAGGAATACGGGAGACGCTCTCCCTCATACTCGGCATGGAAAATTTCGAGGTCGAGGCCGTTGAAAACGCGTCCGAAGGCCTCGCGTGCCTCGACGCCGGGGAGGCGTTCGATTTCATCATATGCGATATCAGGCTCCCCGGAATGGGCGGCATCGAATTCTTAAAAGAAGCGCGAGGGAGAGACATCGAGCCGGTGATAATAATGATCTCCGCCTACGGCACGATGGAGAATTCGATAGAGGCCATCAAAGCCGGGGCGGCGGACTACATCAACAAACCCATAAACTCAGAAGAGCTCATCTTGAGAATGCGCATGGCCGAGGAGCGGCAGAAATTAAAGGCCCGTAACGACTACCTCGAGCGCGAGCTCGGAATGGCCGGGGATACAGGTGAGCTGATATACACGAGCTCGAAGATGGACGAGGTGATGGAGCTTTCCCGGAAGGCATCACAGTTCAGGACGACCGTCCTCATCACCGGCGAGAGCGGCACCGGTAAAGAGCTCGTCGCCAAGGCCATACACGCGGGCGGCCCGCGTAAGGACGCGCCTTTCGTCGCAGTCAACTGCGCCGCGATACCCGAAACACTTATCGAGAGTGAGCTCTTCGGATATTCGAAGGGTGCCTTCACGGGGGCCGAAAACGCCAGGCGTGGTCTTATCGAAGAGGCCGACGGAGGGACGCTCTTCCTCGACGAGATAGGCGAGCTACCCATGCTCCTTCAGCCCAAGCTCCTCCGGGTGCTCCAGGAAGGCGAGATAAGACGGCTCGGTGACACCAAGATATTGAAGGTGGACGTCAGGGTCATAGGGGCAACGTCCTGCGACCTCGAACGGGACGTCGCCGACGGAAAATTCAGGAACGACCTCTACTACAGGCTAAACGTCTTCCCCGTGAGGGTGCCTCCGCTCAGGGAAAGAAAGGAAGATATCCCCGCGCTCGTCGCGCACTTTATCGCGAAGTACGGAAGGCACGTCAACAGGCGCGTCAGTGGAGTCGCTCCCGAGGTGATCTCCGAGCTCTCGTCCTACGACTGGCCTGGCAACGTGAGGGAGCTGGAGAACGTCGTCGAAAGGGCTATAATCCTCTCCGACTCCGAATACTTAACACGGATCGACAAGCTCGCTGCCGCCGGGCCCGGGGCCGCCATAAAGGACTGGATGGGCAGGCTCAGCTTCAACGAGGCCAGGCAGGAAATAGAAAGGGCGTATATCGAGCGCGCCCTCGCCGAGACGGGCGGCAACAGGACCCGCGCGGCGAAGGTGCTCGGCATAAGCAGACGCTCTCTCCTCTACAAGCTAAAGGAGCAGGAAGAATCCTGAAATCCGCACTGCGCTACTCCGCGCCAGATTGAACCCCGGCCGCTTCATGGTTAAATAATCCTATGAGCAAACGAATCGTCGTCATCGGCGGCGGCATCACGGGGCTTGCCGCGGCCAACCGCATAAAGGAAATCGCGGCCGAGAAACATCCCGGACTCGAGGTCCTCCTTATAGAGGCCACGGAAAGGACCGGCGGCCCGATACGCACTATCGAGAAAGACGGCTTTTTGGTCGAAGAAGGCCCCGACGCCTTTATCACGACAAAGCCCTGGGGGCTCAACCTGTGCCGGAGGCTCGGCCTCGACGGCGAGCTCATCGAAACGAACGATAGCAAGCGCAGGACCTACATCCTCCGAGGGAGCGATCTCGTCGAGATCCCCGAAGGGTTCGTCATGCTCGCCCCCTCGCGCCTGACGCCGTTTTTGACCTCCCCCCTATTCTCGTGGCAGGGAAAGCTCCGTATGCTTCTCGACCTCGTGATCCCGCGCGGGCGCGGCGGCGACGAGAGCGTTGCCGGCTTCGTCCGGAGGCGCCTCGGCCGGGAGGCGCTCGACCGCGTCGCCCAGCCTATGATAGGCGGCATCTACACCGGCGACGCCGAGCGGCTCAGCCTCCGTGCGACCATGCCGCAATATCTGGAGCTCGAAGAAGAGCACGGGAGCATAATCGCCGGGATGATAAGGAGCTACAGGCAAAAGAGCCGCGCGCGGAAGAAAGACAGCGGCGCCCGCTACAGCATGTTCGTATCCTTCAAAAAGGGCATGAGCACGCTCACGGGCAAGCTCGCGTCCGGGCTCGGAGAAGCCATAAGACTCGGCGAGAAAGTAAGCGAGGTAACTGAATCCGAAGGCGGATATACCGTCACCACGGACAAGGGCGTCTACGAGGCCGCCGGCGTCGTGATTACGACCCCTGCCTTCGTCACGGCAAAACTCGTCGAGAAGCTGAGCCCGGAAACGGCGGCCCTCCTTTCGGGCATAGATTATGCTTCGTCTGCAGTCGCCGTACTGGCGTACAAACTCTCGAACATAAAACGCCCTATAGAAGCGTTCGGATTCGTGGTCCCGGCGCTGGAGAAAAAAAGACTCATCGCGTGCTCCTTCAGCAGCGAAAAATTCCCCGGCCGCGCGCCAGAGGGCTACACGGTGCTGAGGGCGTTCACGGGTGGAATGCTCGACCCCGGAGTCCTCGATCTCGACGACGATGCGATAATGGAGACACTGAAATCCGAGCTCGCCCCCGTGCTCGGCATAACGGGCGAGCCCGTGTTCGGCTTCCTCAAGAGATACCCTAATTCCCTGCCGCAGTACTACGTCGGGCACCTCGATCTCGTCCGCAAAATCGCAAGCGGGGTCAAGAAATTGAAGGGGCTCGAAATTGCAGGCAGCGCCATAGGGGGCGTGGGCATTCCGGACTGCATTAACTCAGGGGAGAGCGCGGCCGAGAAGGTAGTCGAAACCGTTTACGGACCTGACAGCTAGGGATTGAGCCGGGGATTATTCGCTTCGGCTTCGAGCTTGCTCCGTCTGAAAATCCAGACGTATATCTTCCTGAAGGCGACTATTAAAATGGCGAGGACCAGTATCGCCGCCAAAACGGGTACGGCCAGCGCGAGTATGGACATTACGAGCGAACCGCCCGCCTCCGCCGTCGAGACTACGGAGTTCCCGAGGCCGCCCG
Source organism: Thermodesulfobacteriota bacterium (assembly GCA_041390285.1). GTDB lineage: Bacteria > Desulfobacterota_D > UBA1144 > Nemesobacterales > UBA2774 > JADLGH01. The sequence continues at coordinate 220,209 of JAWKQD010000002.1, forward strand.
TCGTTGCCGTGGACGCGATTCGCGTGATGGCGGTGAATCCCTGCACTGTACCAGCTACCCCGCCCCCGACTATAACCGCGAGCCCCCACTTAAGGAACGGGCTCATGTCGGACACGGCCGAGGCCATGACTATCGTCCCCGCGACCGTAGCGGCCGGGACGGCCACGGTGTCGAGGAGGTTATCCAGCCACGGGACGTAATACGCTGCGATCTCGAATATGGTGGCGATGGTGAAGGCCGCAAGGGCCGGGTAAGTGCCTATCCAGGCGAACTCTGTCGAAAGCGTAAGCTGCCCTGACAGCGAAGCCACGCTCATAACGAGCAGCGGTACGAATATCCTGAATCCGCACGCCGCCGCCAGCCCTATGCCGACGAATATGGCCAGAAGAGTTTCCATTCCGCTTTCTCAATTAAATAGTATATGAAGGCCGGGCTCCGTTGCAAGCCGGATTTACAGGGCGGCGCGAAGGATCGAGCGGGCCGCCGGGCGGCTATTTCTTTGCGACATTCATTACCTTCACGTGATAGTCGAGCGTCCTTCCAGCAAGCGGGTGGTTGTAGCTTATCTCGACCTCGTCGTCGAGGACGCGCGTTATGTGGCAGTTGCCGTTAGGCGTCTTGAAGACGAGCCCCGGCTCGGGATTCATGCCGGCGTCCGCGAAGAGCTTCTTCTCCACGGTTTGAACTAGGTTCGGGTTTTCCACGCCGTACGCCTTTTCCGGCGTAACCTGAAAGGTCTTCTCCTCCCCTGCGGCCATGCCTATAAGCTCCTCTTCCAGGCCCTTTATAAGCGCCCCGGTCCCTAGCTCGACCGCCAGCGGATCCTCGTCGAACGTGTGGAACGTCGAGCCGTCCTCGACCTTGCCTTCATAGTTGAAAGTTACGGTATCACCCATCTCGATTGTATCGCTCATTCAAATCCCTCCGGGAAATTTAACATTCATGCCTGTACGAACGCGGCACTGGAAGCGGAATATTCATCCGCCGCCTTCCTCTCTCTGACTGTGATAATATCATCTTGCGCCCTCGATTTCGAGCCCTTCCGAACCGGTACGCAGTCGGCTTGATTAAAATCGCGAGTCTATTATAATCATCTTTTTAAATATCCAAAGGAGACTAAGTACATGAAGCTTGAAGACAAAGTAGCTCTCATAACAGGGGGGAGTCTCGGTCTTGGGCAGGCCACAGCCTACCTTTTCGCGAAGGAAGGGGCTAAGGTGATAATTACGGGAAGAACCGAGAAGACCCTTAAGGAAGCAGTCGAAGAAGGAAAGAAGCAGGGCGTCGATATCGAATACCTCGTTGCCGACGTAGCGAAGGAAGAAGACTGCAAAAAGACAGTCGATCACGTAATCGACAAGTACGGCAAGATAGACATACTCTTCAATAACGCCGGCGTTCTCTACACCTCCCATACGCACGAAACAGCCACCGAAATATGGGACAAGACCTTCGACATCAACGTGAAGGGAACCTTCTTCATGTCGAAGTACGCCATACCTCACATGCTCGAGAAGGGATACGGAGTCATAATCAACAACTCCTCTATCCTCGGCTTAAAGGCCGTACCGGGTCTCGCCGCCTACAACGCGACCAAGGGCGCGGTAACGCAGCTTACGAGGAGCATGGCGCTCGAATACTCCGCCAAGGGCATCCGCGTAAACGCCATCTGCCCCGGAACGATCGAGACCCCGATGGTAGACGGGCTTTTGAACCAGATGCCCGACAGGGACTCTGCAGAAGAGCTCTTCAAGTCGTTCCATCCGATAGGAAGGCTCGGAAAAGCGGACGAAATCGCGCACGCCGTCCTTTTCCTCTGTGACGACAACGTGCAGTTCATGACGGGGAGTATGCTGTCCGTGGACGGCGGCTGGGTCGCGACCTAAATCCGGCCTAGATTTCTGTTTAAGTTTGCATAAGAACTATCACGCAGCACTGGACAATTAGCCGCGTGATATGATAAATTATTAGTGGCCTCCGGAGACAGGAGGCCACATCACCTTAGAGGAGGCCCGAATGAAATTTTTCATTTCGGCGGTAATAGCTATAGCGGCGGCGTTCGCTTTGTTTACGCCCGAGAGTAAGGCTCTGAGGTCGTATTACCAGCCTACTGCTTCCCAGCACCACTTCACTGCAATTATCGATCAGCTGAAAACCTTCAGGAGCGTAACCTGGGAATCGCCCGTATCCATGTGGGTACAGATACCGGCAAGCCAGCAGGGAAGAGCTGCCGAGCTTGCGGATACGATCGAAGACAGGGCGAGGGGCGCTCTGATGCAGCCTTTCTGCGTACACATCTACGTCACGAAAGACCAGACCCTCGCAAGGTCCTGCGTGTATTAGTATAAATCTTTGAATGCTTCGGGGGCAGTGTGTCGAGGAGGTCCCGCACGATTGCCCCCCTCTCTCATATTCTGCCGGTCGAAACACGCCTGGCAGCATCCGCAACTATCCCTAAAACGAATAATGCAGTGAGCCTCTCCGGGGACAAATCAATTCCCCGCCCTATCCTTTTATATACTTATCTTTTCTTTAGATATGTGGGAAATAGCGGTGTAAGCGAACGGCGGCGAGCAATCGAATTCAGAGCTACACGGCCCGCCCTCGCCCTCCGGCACAGGCGCTGCGCTGAATTATTGAGTACAACTCCCGCCGTCAGTTATGTCCGCGCTGTGCGAACGGAATGGAAATCGAAAGCTCGTCCCTCTGGTTTCCCTCTTTCACGTTTATCTCTATGGCGGAAACGTTTAGCTGAGGGTACTTCTTAAATACGCGGATCAAATCCTTCTGGAGCTTATCCGCGAAGTTCGGAGGAAGATCTTTTCTTTCGTAAGAAAGAACCATCCTGAGCCTTTCTTTCGCTACGTTTGCAGATTTTTTCCGTCTGAAAAATCCGAATAGAGACATTGATCATCCCCCTAAAAGTCTGCTGAAAAATCCTTTCTTGTCCTCGAGCTCGCTGAAAGCGACATCCTCTCCCATCAGTCTCCGGGCAACGTTCGTCAGGGCGGCGCCCGCTCCGGTATTGTCGGAGAGGACAATGGGCTCGCCCTTGTTCGTGTAATCGACCATCTTTTCCTCGTCGGGGATTACACCGATTTTCTTTATGCGGAGGACGTCCTCGATATCTTCCACGGAAAGCATCTCGCCCTTCTTTACACGAGCCGACCTTATCCTGTTTACGATCAGATGGATTTTGTCCTTCCCCATGGATTCGAGGAGTCCTATGACCCTGTCTGCGTCCCTCACCGAAGATACCTCGGGGTTGACGACGACCAGGGCTTCCTCGGCCGGTGTCGCTGCGGTCCTGAATCCGCCCTCGATTCCCGCCGGCGAGTCTATTATTATGAAGTTGAAGTTGTACTTGACCCTCTCTACTATCGAAGACAGCTGCTCGCCGCTCACGGCCTCCTTGTTCTTCGTCTGCGCGGCCGGAAGCAGATACAGCGACTCGCTCCTCTTGTCCTTGACGAAAGCCTTTTCGGGTGTGACCGTGCCCTCGACGACGTCTACGATGTCGTAGACTATCCGGTTCTCGAGTCCGAGTATCATGTCGAGATTCCGAAGACCTATGTCAGCGTCGATAGTGAGCACCTTATTGCCCATGGACGCAAGCGCGGCCCCGAGATTCGCGGTAACTGTCGTCTTTCCGACCCCGCCCTTCCCGGATGTAATAACTATAACTTTCGCCATTTGCTTACCCCTCAGCTACGAATTTTTTCGATTATTATCTGATTATTCCTTACGTATGCCTTCTCGGGATACTCCGGCCCCTCGGAATCGTCCGGTGACCTCGTAATCCACTTGGCAATCCTCAGCTGCTGCGCCCTGAGCTTTAGCGCTATGACTATTGCGCCGTCGTCTCCTCCCGCCCCCGCATGCACTGTGCCGCGGAGCGTACCCATTACTATGATATTTCCCGAAGCGGTTACATATGAACCCGGATTTACATCGCCGATTATGAGGACATCTCCGTCGTGCTCGATATTCTGGCCGCTCCGAATGCTCTTGTCGATGAATTTCAGTGTCCTTACGCCCTCGGCCTTGGGCTGCGGCACCGCTTCTATTTTCTGGTTTTTTTCGAGCTTGAGCGTGGGCTTGTACCCGACAAACCTAGTGCTGGTGCTCCGGACGGCCTCCTCGATTTTCCTCATGTCCTCGTCGGAGAGTTTCGCGCTTTCGTAATCAATGACAGCGAGTGATCCCTTAAAGAAATCACTCCCGAGCTTGGCTTTTATCTGCGAAATATTATCTTCCACAGTCAGGCTTTCGTCCAGCTTGACCAGTAAGGCCGGCACAGTCATGCCCTTAACAACTATTCCCATTTGGCTTCTCTAAGTACTGCGAATAAGCGGGTCCTCTCTTCCCCTGTACAAATTATCATATGTTGAATGACAACACAAGAAATTAACGGCCGCTCCGGGATATACCGGGAAACAGACGCGGAAACACCCTCCAGAGGCGCCGGAAACTCACAGTGAATACTCGGCAAAACATGCTCCGGCAAACCCGAACGAGCACTGTCCTCGGATTTTCGTGACCGGCGAAATGCGATTGTGTTAAGATTTCCGTATGCTATACTCAGACGATTAATCGCAGCTTCTTTTAGCGATTTCCCCTAGCCAGATGCTGCACAAGACGCCACAAAACCACCCAAGCTACGCCCCCAACACAATCAAGGAAGAAGACTATCCCGCCCACGCTGTCATCGACATCCACGGGCTCGTAATCGAATGCATTTCGAAATCTCCGATCTCGTCCGCGAAATGGTGAGGCCGTTTAATTTCTTCAAGGTCGGGGCGGGCAGCCCGGCAACAACAGTGACGGCGATCGAGTCCGAGCCCCTACTCTTCCTTCCCCAGCGTCAAGTCGAGCTTCTCGACGCCGAGGAATATCGTGTTCACAAAGGGCGACACCAAAATCATAGACTACTTCGGTAAAGGCGTCGTGCTGGCCGAAGGTAACGGCAGCAAGTACACCATCTACGGAACTGACACTGATTTTCTCAAGGAAGCGTTCTACCTCCTGGTTCTTTCGCTCCTCGGCCAGTACTGCGACGATAAAGGCATTCTACGGATACATGCGCTCACATTTTCGCTCGACGACACGGCCGTAATCTTTTCGGCGCAGTCGGCGGCGGGAAATCGACGATGGCGTTTTCCGTTCTCGAAAGGGACGTGTTCAGGCTCATATCGGACGACGAGGCGCTTGTGGACAGGGACGGCCGCGTGCTCCCCTTCCTCCGCATGGGAACGCTCGACGAGGAAAAGATAAGCTCCGTCCCCAAGGAGTATGTCTACCACATCGACCGCATGGAGTTCGGCGGCAAATATTTCATCGACATAGACTACTGGGAAGACAAGCTCGAGCGGCGGTTCCTCCAAAAGAAAATCCTCTTTACGGCGAAGAGGCTCATTAACGGAGATCCTTACATCGAGAAATTGTCCTATTTCGCCACGCTGAATTCGCTTATGAGCGCGGCCGTTATAGGGCTCGGGCTCTACCAGGGCATGGAATTCGTATTCAACAGCTCGCCCGGTGAGATTTTCTCCAGGATACCTGTGTTCTTAAGGCGGCTTTACACGGCGCTCAAGCTGACGGCGACGGCCGAAAGTTACAGGATATTCCTCGGTAGGGACCAGTCCGAGAATATAAAGATACTCGAAGAATTCTTAAGCGAGAGAGAAACCGGTGCCCGGAGATGAATCCCAAACAGATATCTCGCTCATCGTGCTTACGTATAACCGCCCGGGTCCCCTGAAACGCTGCCTGGAGTCGATAGTCCGTATAGATAAGGGCGAGACTTCCTTCGAGGTCGTGGTCGTCGACGACGGCTCCTCGGCGGACAATAAGAGCGTAATCGACGGATTCGGAGGCAGGCTCGAAATCAAATACCTCCGAAAACCGAGGGGAGGCGTGGCCTCTGCCAGGAACTACGGAGGGGCCCATGCCAAAGGCGAGCTCATAGCCTTCATCGCGGACGACTACATCCTCCCCGAATCCTATATAAAGGACGTAACAGAATTCCTGTCCGCCAATCCCGACGCCTGGATCATCACCCACAACATACTCCCTACGGGGCCCAGCGTTTTCAGATACGCCCAGAGGCTCTACTACCAGATGTCGATTCTTCAGAGATTCGGAGACGCCGATCTCGGCGGCGGCGTTTTGGAGAGTTTCGATCTTCCGCCTTCGAGGGCGGCGGTATTCAGGAAGAAAATGTTCACACTCACCGGATGGTTTAACGATAAGCTGCTTACGGGTGAAGACGGCGAGCTCGGAATGAGGATGACTGCAGAGGGCATACCCGTTTATTTCTTCGTCGATAAATTTATAATGCATTGGGAAGACAAAGACCTGTCCGGCTATCTCGAGCAAAGAACCCGCTACGGAGCGAGCTTCTACAGGGTTCTAAAGGAAAAGAGAGGGAGTCAGATGACCGAGCAGTCGCTTTCGGGCATCGCCAAATCCATATTGGAAAGATATATTTCATGGCTCAAACTCTCCTTTAGGCTGGAGAGGAAAACCGAATTCATTCTCCTTACCCCGTTAACACTGCTCTTCCTGTTATACTACTACCGGGGATTCTATTCGGAATCGAAAAAAGACATCCCATCTGCCGGTGTTGTGGCAGCGGCGAATAAAGATCCCGGTGACCCGTCCCGGAATAAAATCACCCGGAACAAGTCTCTATAGTAGATAATGAACTTTAAGGAAACCGTCTACAAAATCTCCCGCCGTCCGGCTCTCGTCCCCGTCGGCAGGTCTTTCTACTTTCTCTGCGAGCGGCTCCTCAGTCATACATTCAAGGGCTTTCCCGAGATACGCTCGGCGTACGTGGCCGGGAGCATGGCCGAGGGCGATATAGTGCCGGGGCTTAGCGACATAGACTGCGTAATAATTATAGACGACCTCGGCGCACACGAAGAGCACAAGCTCATGACAGAGCTCGAGCGCAAAGTAAGATACAGGATGCCCCCCTTCGGAAAGGATAAAATAGGCACTCACGTATTCGCTTACTCCTCGGCCGAATGGTCCCTCCTCGGCGGCCTTTTCCTCGGGAAAAAGGCAGGCGGCCCACGCGCGCTTTTCCGAAGAATCGAAACACCGCCCGTTTACGAACCGGGCAGGAGAGTCAAAACCCTCCACCACCTTTACAAAGCGCTCCGTAAGGTAATAGATCTCAAGGACACCATATTAAAACCATCCGGGAAACCCCTGGAAACAGAACTAACCAACCGTATCATCGAAAGGACTATTGCTACGCTTGATTATGCGGTAGAGGAATCCGGAGCCCCGCCCGCGGGTTATGCGAGCCTTAGGCAAAGCGCGCTCGAATCGTGGCAAACGGCCAAAGAAGGAGATGACGATTTCAAATATACGGACATGACGGCAGTGCTGCTTCATCTTTTCGACGTTACGGCCGATTCGATCCACTGGACGGAGCGCGTTGGCCAGGAACCTCCGGAGCCGGCCGCGGGAGCCGTGAGCATACCGCCGGAGATTGCGGACATAGCGCCCGTTATTCGCGAACACCGGAGAGACAGTGATCTCATTTTATATTCCAATCTGGGTAAAACTGATATATTCCTCTTCGATTCGTCAAACGTCGTGTTGTCGGCCGCCATCATCGAATATTATCGAGCCGTTAAAGGCCGCTCCCTCAGGATCATGCCGAGGGAAAGATTCGAGCAGTTCTTTCTTAATTTTTCCGAACAGCCTGCCGTCGATATCTGCGAGGGAAAACTGTATACCCTCTCTGGACCCGGCGACTACGACACCTTGCTGCTCGACGCGTATTCGATTTTCCCGCAGTTAAGGGCCGTCAGAAATTGTAAATCCCGCGAGAGATACGAACTGCTCCGCAACAAAGGCGAAGAAATCCTCCGAACCCTCGGTGCCCCAGTACCTGACGGCGGCGGGCATGGTAATCCCGGGAGCCGTTCGGCAGGTTCACCGGCCTGAGAGAGCTGTCGCATGCACTCACGGACGGGCTCGGCAAACTGCTATCCCCTTAACGAAAGGAAGCCGATGATCAAAACGGATTTCGTCATACTGGTAACCGGAAAACCCGACAGGCTCGACGAGACCTCGCCGGCATATCCGCTGAGGCGAAAGAAGGCTCGAGGATTGTATGCGTTATAGACGAAGCCCATCGAAAATTCGCCGCCCAAATCATCGAACGCAGCAGCCCTCACGTTACTGCCGTCTATTCAGACCTCCCCTCCGAAGGCGCGGGAAGCGCCCTCAATAAAGCCATATCGCTCACAGAGGGCGAGGCCGTATTCCTCATAACCCGGATGGTAACCCTGCCCCCGGGCTTCGTTGCCGCCTGCGCCGAAAAACTATTCTCCAGTGATTCCATCGGGTTTGTGTACGCAAGCTACATAGAAGAAAAAGGAGGAGACGAGGAATCCTTCGTACAAACGAGGACCGATAATTACGACTTCTCCGAATCGTCCAAGATCGGCCCTGTCCGTGCTATAAAAAGGGAAGTTTTGGAAACCGCTGGATACTACGACCCGTCCCTAGGATACGCTTTCGATTACGACCTCAGGATGAGAATATTCGAAGAATACGAGCTGGCGGCCCTCGACGGGGCAGCATACAGGATCCTCCACAGCGGGGACGAGGACAATAACCGCGACCCCGCCCTCCCCCGCTCCTCGTACACTAACTACACCAGCGAAGAAGAAGCCGAGTTCAGGGGAGCCTGCTACGCATCGCTCAAAAGGCGCGGGGCGTTTCTGACCCGCCCGCCGGAACGCGCGCCCGAGGGCGAACCGAAAGACCCCGACGGGCCGGAGATAAGCGTCGTCATCCCGCTCTACAACCGTGAAAAGTACATAGGCCGGACGATAGAGAGTGTTTTGCAAAGCGACTGGAAAAGGTACGAGATCATAATAGTGGACAACGGCTCCACGGACGCCGGATTCGAAGCCGCATCGAAGTACATATCCAGGGGCGACATAACAGTCCTCAGGTGCGGAGTCGCGCGCAACACCGCCGCCGCGCTGAATACGGGAATCAGGCGCGCAAGGGGGAAGTATATTTGCCAGCTCGACTCGGACGACCTTTACACCCCCGATGCGCTTTCTATAATGTATGACTATATGGAATCCAATCCCGGATTCGCCCTCGGCGTTTCCTATTACGACTGGATAGGGCCCGACGACCGCGTGCTCGAAGAATACGGCATCGTAAAACACGAGGAGTACGACAGGAACAATATTCTCAGGACGGAAGGAGTCGGCGCCGCGCGTATATGGAGGCGAAGCGTCCTCGACGAGATGGGAGGCTTCGACGAGACCGGCCTCGGGAGCTATGCCGAAGATTACGACCTGGTTTTAAGGGTGTCCGAAAAATACGACATCCTTCGCATACCTTATGTGCTTTACCACTACAGGATTAACCACAAAGAGGACGGCGAGGAAGCCGATTACGTCCTCAGACACGAAAAGAAAACCCGTGCGAGGAAGTCCGCGATCCTGCGGAGGCGGCTGATAAACGCGGGCCGGAAAGGAGAAGCGACCGCATAATGATAATACATCGCCCGGAAATAACTTCCACAGGAGAGACGGTCACGGTATCCGCCAGGGTGGAATTCGAGATACCCATCCCCGACATGCCGGAGAGTCTCTGGTTCGAGTTCCCCAAAGAATACGAAGACCTCGTTACAGACAGGGCCGACGCCTTTCTTTCCACGATGCTGCTTGTGGCTATGCGGAACGGCGAGAAACGAATAAAGGTGAGAGGAGAAGTCTCCCCCGCGTTTTCTTATCGGGATCAACGAATATCAAACGGCTTCCGGCATATGGCCTATCTGGGAGATTCAAACCGATCCGCATGAAGTGGTCCTGATCCCACGGATGCTGAAAACGGGGATATTGTGATGTCGGCGTTCTCCGGCGGGGTGGATTCCTTTTTCACCCTAAAGACTTATCTGCCGGGAAACGATCTTCCGAAATCCGTACAGATATAGCACCTGCTCTTCGTACACGGCTTCGATATAAAGGTGGAATACCTGAATCGCTTTCCGATTCTGAGAGACGCCTATTCGGCTATGTCCAGGAAGGCTCGGGATAAAAAAACTTGTAAGCTGCCGAACGAACTGCCAGCATTTCGGAACGGCGGAACTGGGGTCTTTACCACGGATCTGCCCTGATCGGGTACTTGCGCGTGGGACGGACAGCCCTGTTCCGTTCCCTCGTCTCACAGCTTCCCAAATCTCATGCCGTGGAGTCGATCCAGGATCGACTACCTCCTTTCGACTGAAGGACACAGGTTATGCACCACAGGCGGCTTCACCAGGATACAAAAACAGAGGCGATAGCCGATTGGGAAGAAATCTGGGACAAGCTGAGGGTCTGCATGCCGGACCACAGCACCGTCAGCGCTGCTCAACTGCGAGAAGTACCTCCGCACGATGATGACACTCGACATACTCGGGGTCCTGGAACGCTACTCCACGTTTCATGGTTCCCCGGCGGGCCGCCTCGTAAGAAAATGCAGATACTGGAACAGGAGCGATTTCTCGTTCGCACACGAAATTATGATCTACGCCTGGCAAAATAAGAGATGGGATATCCTCGCCAATCTCTCGTACGCATACGTCAGAAGCCGCGTGCTCCAGGTGCTCAGGGTTACGAGAATAAAACTAACCGACGCAATAAAAAGATATCAGACCGGCTAGCCCGCTTTATCGCGCCGGCGTTTCGGAAGCCCTGTAAGAAATCTCATTTTGGCTATATTATTTCAGGTATTATTGGACCGAGAGGCCGTGCAATCATAGGCGCGGCAACCTACAGCTAAAGGGAGAAGATATGATACGTAAATTCCGAGCCCCGAGCGCCTCTTTATATGGAACTATCCTGTTGGCATTTTTGATCCAGACCGGGCTTGCATTTGGCGAGGCGGACAACTGCTCTTCGGCCGTAAAGACGGTCAAGATGGAATCGACCCAGGCGACTGCATCCTTCTTCGCGAACGAGAGGAACAAACCCGGATCGATAAGATACGAATCGGGGGCTATTCTCGATAAGGCCGACAACGGGCTCGCATCGGCCGAAAAACCCGAAGGCCTCTGCCCCGCGGGATGCGCGCTTCCGGAAAAGCCGGTCATCGTATTCCAGGCCGTACCGCAGAAATTCCTGACTAATTATTCCGACTACAACATGTGCCAGAAGCTCCTGGAGCAGACCGAAAAGACGCCCTTCGAATACAATAAGGATTTCGGCTCCATGTCCGAGATAGAAAGCTGGTTCTCCGATTTTTCGCGTGGCAAAGGAACCGACGGGCAGAACATGTACGAAAAGTGCAGCGGCCAGTGCAGCCCGCAGTATGAATTTTTCATCGTGAACACGAACGGCAAATTCGCTCTCGACGCGGACGTCGTCTGCGGACACGCGAGGGACAAAGACAACAATATGTACGACATTTCCTACAGCTATAAATGGCAATGTCAGGCGCAGTAAAAAATTCGCTAAAGGCTTTGAAAAATCCCCAGGTTCGTATATTATACTTTCCCTCGATTGAAGCCGACGTAGCTCAGTGGTAGAGCAGCTCACTCGTAATGAGCAGGTCGGAGGTTCAAATCCTCTCGTCGGCTCCAGAATCCCCTTCAGCCCCTCCCCTGTTAGAATCATGTAGTAAATACCTTGTCCTTATTACCTCTGTAGAGCCGGCTCGCCTGAGAACCCGGCTCATGGCATGGCTTTATAGCCGCCTCTTATCAAATCGGAATTGAGCAGAAATCGAACGAGAATTTTTTCGGCTGCTCCGATACTCCAGCGCTAAGGATTTCGATAATAATTATCTCTTGTAATTAAAGTATGAATCATTGTATCATCGGAGAGCGAAGCAATAACAATCCGTTACGAGCTATTAATACGGGGTTACATTATTAATAAAAATTCGAAGGTATAGTATTGTTAAATGGGGAGGGGTTCATGAACTTATTCAGGTATCTGTTTATAGCACTGGCTTTTTGTTTTACTTTAACTTGTATATACAACTCATATTCACTTGAGCACATACCGTTTTACGGCACCAATGAAAGCGGCGAAGACGTGACTATCTGCTGCATCGGTCCATGGTTCAGACAAATCTGCGGCGACGAGGGCCAATGCACCATATCCGGCAACGCCGTTGACGACAATTTTTATTCGGCGGATGTGGATATATTCTCTCCCTACGGGAGCTGGTTTTGTTGTTTGGTGTCAAATACGCCTTTTTCCAATTGCTCCGGGGGCCCGAGGTCGGGCTGCAACGGAACAGGTTCTTTTACGCTATCTAAAGAAGATACCGCGGTATATTTCACAATGGATACCGATTCTCTTCGCGTAAAGCTGGATAGCGGCTCACCGCATCGGCCACACAAGTCCTGCCCTCAGAAGAGTCCGACACATCCACAACGCAGGCAAACCTCGGCGACGACAACACCAAGCCCGGGCGCGACCGCGACACCTGGAGCATCCAGAACCGAGGAGAAAATGTGGTCATCACCCTCGAAGAAAACCCCTCGGCGGGGCATGATGGAGAGCAGGCAACACTGATCCTTCAAAACGGGAATAGCACTATAGAATCCATAACGGATGCCCTGCCCCTGGAAATCTCGACGACCCTGCCGTCGGACGGCGAATACAGGCTCGTAGTCAGCCAGAACGACATCCCCGAGGGCATCGGAGTATAGGGGAAGATATACGCTCAGCGTCAAATCCTCTTTGGGGAATGTGCAGGATATCAAGCCGTCTGAAGACGTCGAGCAATTCTGAAGTAGTTATACGATATAAACAAATCAAGACGAGAACCGTTTTATAGATTGTCGGAGGGGACTTCCATGAAAGCATTAAGATACCTTTCTATAGCGTTGGCTCTGGGTTTAATCGCGGCTTTTCCATACAAAGCGTATTCTCTCGAACACATTCCTTTCTACGCCACAAACAGTACCGGCGGTGGATTTGGGATTTGCTGCGTTGGTCCATGGTACAGGTTCGGCGGGTTTGACTTGGCTTCCGGGGCCGTTGAGGACAACTTTTATACGGTCGATGTCGATACTTATTCTCCCCTACGGCACCTGGACGTGTGGTCAGTGGGGGTTTACGGATGAGCTGTGTAATGGTACCGACAGCATTGTTGAGCCCGAGATCAATTTACGCTGGAAAAAGGGGATACCGCGGTATACCTTACGATTACGGACGCATCCATTACCGTAGATAAAAGCAGCAGCTCCGATGCATCGACCACGCAGTCCCGGCTCGCTCTAGAGTCCGACACATCCACACCACGCAGGCAAACCTCGGGGACAGCGACAACACCAGCCAGGCGCGACCGCGACACCTGGAGCATCCAGGGAACGGAAGGAAAATGTAGTCATTACCCTCGAAGTAAACCCCTCGGCCGGACATAGCGGTGAGCAGGCCACCCTGATTCTTCAAAACGGGGGCTCAACTATAGAATCCACAACCGATGCCCTGCCCCTGGAAATCTCGGCGACCTTGCCGTCAACAGGTGAATACAGGCTCGTGGTCAGTCAGAACGACATACCCGAAGATGTCAGGTACAGGGGAAGATATACCCTCAGCGTAAAGTCCTCCGCCGGTGTCGTACAGGACATTAAGCCGTCTGAAGATGTCGAGCAATTTTGAAGAAGTTGAGCAACATTGGCACAAGAGCACGAAAACCATTTGGCGTTACAGAATCGAGGTTATTATAGGAGCGGACTTCCATGAAATCATACCTTTTTATAGCGTTGGCTATGGGTTTAATCGCGGCTTTTCCATACAAAGCATATTCTCTCGAACACATACCTTTCTACGCCACGAATAACACCGGAATTGAATTTCCGATAGTTTGCAGCGGTCCGTGGTTCAGATGCGGCCAGGGCACCCTGGCTACGGGAGCCGATGACGACAATTTTTATTCGGTAGACGTCGATACATTCTCGCCCTACGGCACCTGGACGTGCGGTCAGCTTGTCGGTCTTAATTGCGGCGTAGTCGGCAATGTTCCACCGATCACATTTACGCTCGAAAAAGGGGACAGCGCGGTCTATCTTACAATCGATGGAGATGGGTTCAAAGACGTCACTATCACCGCGAGTACCACCAGCAGCTCCACCGCATCGGCCACACAAGTCCTGCCCTCAGAAGAGTCCGACACATCCACAACGCAGGCAAACCTCGGCGACGACAACACCAAGCCCCGCCGCGACCGCGACACCTGGAGCATCCAGGGCACCGAAGGAGAAAACGTAGTCATTACCCTCGAAGAAAACCCCTCGGCGGGGCATGATGGAGAGCAGGCAACACTGATCCTTCAAAACGGGAATAGCACTATAGAATCCATAACGGATGCCCTGCCCCTGGAAATCTCGACGACCCTGCCGTCGGACGGCGAATACAGGCTCGTAGTCAGCCAGAACGACATCCCCGAGGGCGTCAGATACAGGGGAAGATATACCCTCAGCGTAAAATCCTCTTTGGGGACCGTACAGGACATAAAACCGTCAGAAGATGTCGAGCAATTCTGAAGAAGCTGAACAACATTGGCACATGAGCATTAACGCATTTTTTAGAGCGTATTCGCCCGAACACATACCTTTCCGCATAAATTAAAAAGGGAGCCGGGCTCCCTTTTTATTTGCGCCGAAATAACTTTATATATCAGACAGTAACTTGCTTACTACTACCCCAAAATTTCAGGCCATGCTGTGGTGACCGCCCTTCCTGTTTCTAAACCAGCCTGCCGCCTGAAAGATCAGTGGCGTCCAAAAATTTTGACCGCTTTATATTCCGTATGGCAGCTGTCGGGATCGAGCGTATAGGCGTCCATATCGCCCGAATAGACATCGACGGTGCATGTCCCCACCGGAACATTCTTGCCGAGATGAACGAGCTGCGTCCACAGATTTATCGGATGCCGCCTCGGACCCGGCACGAAAACAAGCGTCTTCTCGTCCGTACTCGACCCGCACGATACCATCGCAACCGGGTTGCTTATTGTTCCGTCCGCGCTCTCCGGCAGGTCCCGCTTGCCTACGACATTGCCGTCAGGATCGGTAAGTCCGACAACGACGAGCACGGGAACCCGCACTAGCCATTTGTCGCCGGGTGATTCGAAGATGCATGTTATCTCCCCGCAGCCGGGCGTATCTTCTATTCCGCACCCGCATTCTCCGGGATCTGTTTTAAATTGATCCTCCGGGCAGTCGTCGCATGCGTCTCCTACGGCGTCGCCGTCGGTATCCGCCTGGTCGGGGTTTGAAACGTCGGGACAATTATCCGAGGTATCCGGAACCCCGTCATCATCAGTATCGAGCGCCGCGCAGTAATCTTCCAGTTCCTGAATACAATCCCCAATAGGATCGCCGAGACCAAAATTGGTGTTAAAACAACTTATTCCGGGACCCGTCGACGTACCTCTGTCACTAAAACTGCATGAGGTGGAATTAGCGGAAAGGGTTACGGTTCTATCGCAGCCGCCCACGACCCCTAAACCTACACTAAGAGTTATTGAAGTTGCTGAAATGTTGCACGTCTGGCTGATTGAGTCGCTAAACTGGCTTTCTATGCCGTTAGGCCAGCAGCCGCACGTTTGTGAATATGCCTTACCGGAAGATAA
>JAWKQD010000003.1:0-231896 GCA_041390285.1 Thermodesulfobacteriota bacterium
CTTGCTCCGTCCTCCACACGTCGTATCTCACTATCGGGTTAATCAAAAGTAGTCCGTCGAAGAGATTTATCTCGTCGCCGGCGAAGAAGCCTAGGGTGAATCTTTTCGGATTGTCGTAGTCTTCGTTTAAGAGAATGTCTTCCCTCGCGTCGAGGGCGAATGTGAATACCTGGTTGTAGGGCGCGAACCACCTGAGCGTCGGATTTATTCCGAAGGAGTAGGTCTTGCTGTGGGTGTCTATCGGAAGCCCAAGTGTCGGCTCGGGGTTTTTATACTTCAGATCGTCGAACCTGTTGAATATGAGCACGTCGAGGTCGAAGTTCTCGTTTATGAACTTCTCCTTTGAGATGTTAAGGCTCGTCAGGTTCCTGAGGTCCTTCTGGTTTGCGTCCGGCTGCTGGAATTCTCCCAATCCCGGCACGCCGCGGTCGTCGTAGAAGAACTCGTTCAGGAGGCTCACCTTCCAGCCGTTTCCGGGGTCGTAAGTAACTTTCCCAAGGAGGCTCTCGGAATGGAACTCGTTGTTGATACGCGTGAGCGTGAGGTCGTTTACCGACTTGAATTTGAAGTTGCCCTTTGACTGCGAGTGCGTGAAAGAAACGAGATAGCTGAAGTCGCCCACCTTCTGCGCGCGCGAGGCGTTTAAGCTGAAAGTCTCGTACGAGCCGTACGTCGCCGAGGCGAACGTGAACGGCTTTGCCGTATCCTTCGTGACGATATTTACGACGCCGCCTATAGCGTCGCTCCCCACGAGCGCAGACGCCCCGCCGCGAAGGACCTCGTACCTATCGACGTACTGGACCGGAATCGTGGAAAGGTCCACGCCGCCGCCGATGGGGCTGTTGAGCCTGACGCCGTCGAGGAGTATCACGACCTGATCGTTCGACGACCCCCTTATTGAGATCGTCTTCAGCTGCCCGAATCCGCCATAATCCCTGACGACCACGCCCGGCGAAAAGGAGAGTATCTCCGACGCAGTGTTGAACTCGCCCATGAAGCTGCCGAGCTCGAGGACTGTGGAAAAAGCGGATGGATAGTTAAGCGGCGGCGTCTCCGGCGCGTCTTCGACGACGACGGTTTCCAGAGTTTCCCCGTCGTCCTGCGCGAGCGCGGGCAGGGGGACGAATATAGCCAGGAGGAATATTAAGAGTTTTTTCAATTTCGCCACCGGTTCATGAGCTTCGAACCGGGAGCGGGTCAATATAAACCACGAACATTTACCTTCTCCCCTCGAAGAAAAGTAAATTCATAGTCATAAGGCAGATGTTCTGGCTTGTAGCCTCGGGACTCCGCCGCGCCTTCCCGGAAAACCAGTGGCGTCTTTGCGGCGGACTTTAAGGACTACTTACAGCAGCGAGCGGGCTGCGCCGGATTCTCACCGGACTTCCCTTTTAAGCCTAAGCACCTTATATCCATAAATTTTAAAGAGCGTAAATAATCCCTTACATAATAACTTCCGGCGGGGCGAATTCAAGTGTCCGCGATCGGGCGCGGCCGCCCCGGCCTCGGAAACGCTATCTGAAATTCGGGGCGACCTCTTTGCCGAAGGTCTCTATGCACCCCGATATGACGTCGTGCGGTGCCTGCGGGAAGACCATCCTGCACGCTATGTACTTTATGCCGAGGGCGTCCCTGTACATCTCTATTTCCTTCGCGCAGTCTTCCGGGGTGCCGATTATAAACCTGTCCTCGGCAAGATGCTCGAAGAGCGGGTCGTCGAGCCCGGTGAGCTGCTTTCCCCTGACGAACATCTTTACCCCGAGTGTGAAGTAGTACTTGTACATGTCGATAATGTATTTCGTTCCGCCCTCTATCGCCTTGTCCCTGTCCGGGGATACGAACGTCTCGCGGAGGAGTATGTGCTCGACGGCGTCCGGGTCCTTCCCGGCCTTCTTCGCCTCGTCGTTGTAGTACCCGAGCGTGTCCCTCACCATGCTCACAGTCCTCCCCGGGCCTATCAGTAGCGGCAAGCCGAATCTCCCCGCGCGCCTTATCGCGGGCTCCTCGAACGCGCCGACATAGAGCGGCAAGGGCTTCTGGACGGGCTTCGGGGTCACGGTCGTGTTCTCGTATTTAAACCTCGCGCCGTCGTACGAGAACTTCTCGCCCGAGAGCGCTTTGCCTAGAACCTCGAGCCCCTCCTCCATCCTCGAAGGCCTCTCTATCATCGGTACACCCATGCCGTCGTATTCTTCCTTCCTGTATCCGAGGACGACCCCGAGGTCGAACCTCCCGTTCGATATGTTGTCCACGACGGCGGCGTCCTCGGCGACGCGGACGGGGTTCTGAAGCGGCAGGATTATTCCGGCCGAGCCGATTCGTATTCTGGAGGTTACGGCCGCCATCGCCGCCGCGGCCACGGCGGGCGACGGGCAGTAGCCGTCGTCCAGGAAGTGGTGTTCGGATATCCACGCGGAATCGAAGCCGACGCTCTCGGCGAGCTTCACCTGCTCGAGGCTGTTTTTATAGAGGTCCGGGTGTCCGTACGGGAGCTCGCCGTGGGTCTGCATACCGAATAGTCCGATGCCGAATTTCATAGAATTCCTCCTGAATCTTCTTTAGCCTGACGTCTATTATAACATCCGCGGCTGGACGATTTGTATGTAGATACACGCCTTATGCGTTCGGATAAAAACGTTGCGATTCCGATACCCATGGGTTTATAATCACAAATATTAACCATTGAGAGGTGAATAAATAATGAGTAAAGACATAAAATTCGGCCTGTCGGCTCCGATGCCCGGCGCCGATATGGACGGACTCCTTAAATTCTCGGTCCTCGCCGACGAGCTCGGGTTCGATACGGTGTGGTATCCAGACCACGTCGTTTTCGTTTCCCCGACCGAGGCCCACGAGGCATGGACGATCTAGCGACTGCGGCGGCCATGAAGACGAACAACATAAAGCTCGACGGTGTCGGACCCGCACAGGATGCACCCGGCTGTTTTTGCGCAGAGGCTCGCGTCCATGGACCACATTCCCAGGGCAGGGTCACGCTCACGCTGGGCGTCGGAGAGTCGATGAACCTCGATGCTTACGGCATCAGTGGAACAAGCCCCTTCGAGGCTCAGGGAATCGATGCAGGTTATGCAGAAGCTCTGGGCGGCGGACGGGCCGATCGATTTCGAGGGCGAATTCTTTAACCTAAAGGACGCATTCCTCCAGGTAAAGCCGTACAAGAGGGACAGGATTCCGATGTACATCGCAACGCACACCCCGAAGGGGCTAAAGCTCGCGGGCGAGCTCGGGGACGGGTGGCTGCCGATAGACCTTAACCCCGGCCTCTACGAGGAGTACTACGGTGTTATAAAGGAAAGCGCGAGGCGCAGCGGGAAGGGACCAGTCCGAGGTGGACCCGGCCCTCTGGGTGTTCACGTCGCTCGGCGACAACGAGGACGAGGCCTACAAGTCGCTCGAACCGTTCAAGTACGTTCTGGTCATGCAGGACCAGCTTAAAAAGGCGGGCTACGACGTCGAAATCCCCGAGGAGTACCACGGTCTTAATTACTTCAACGTCATTCCGCAGGACGAGGCCGGCAGGCAGAAGTTCAGGCAGATCGGCCAGTTTCTTCCGAGGGAAGCGATAATAGACTTCACCATCACCGGTTCGAAGAAGGACTGCATAGCCAAGATTGAGAAGTACATAGACAAGGGCGTAAGGCACTTCGTCCTCTTTTACAGGTTCAGCCCCGACCCTGAAAAGGCCCTCAAGACCTACGCGAAGGATATTATCCCCTACTTCAAGGGCTGAGCATCCAGTCGGTCGTATGTAATCCACTTTCTCCCCCTTCGGGGGGAGGATAAAGCTGGAGCAATTCCTTTTTCAGGCGGGAATTATTCGGGCTGTGCGGCTTCGCTCTCTTTTGCGGGATCCTCGAAATAGACGTACTTGAACAGCACGAGGTCGAGCGGGTTCGGCACGAGTCCCTTAACGTATGGCTTAATCATGTTTTGCTGATTGGAGACGTAAAACGGGACTATGGGAACGTCGTTCTCGGTCAGTATCTTCTGGGCCTTGTCGTAAAGCTCCTTTCTTTTCGCTGGGTCGGTCTCCTCGGCGGCCCGGTAGACGAGGGCATCGTATTCTTTGTTGCACCACCTGGTCCTGTTGTTCCCCGATGTGCACGTAAACAGCGTCATGAAGTTATGCGGGTCCGGGAAGTCCGCCCCCCATCCGGCCCTGTGTATCTCCGGCGGGTCCGTGTTTATAGTGCTGAGGTAAACCTTCCACTCCTGGTTCATGAGATTGACCTTGACGCCGAGATACATCTTCCACATGCTCTGGAGCGCCTCGGCTATGATTCGGTTGCTGCTGACGTCGGGCCAGAGAAAGGAGACTTCGGGGAAGCCCTTCCCGTCCGGATAGCCGGCCTCCGCGAGCCACTTCTTCGCCTGCTCGGGGTCGAAGTCTATCCCGACCTCGTCGTTGTATCCGAGCATGTTGTTGGGTATCCATGACTTCGTCGTAACGCCGGCGCCCTGAATGAGGTCTACTATGCTCTGCCTGTCTATGGATGCGGCGAAAGCCTTTCTTACGAGCGGATTGTCGAAGGGCGGTTTCTCGACATTGAACGCTATGTAATTGGTCCTGAACATGAGCGTGGTTTTGAAATCCGGGAGGTCTTTAGCCTCGGCACTTCGAGCGGGGGGATGCTCTTACTGTCCGCATAGTCCAGCTCGCCGCTCTCGTATTGCGCCAGCGCCGAGGAAGGGTTCTCATTCATTATTATCCTGACCTTCTCGATGCGCGGCTTATCCCCCCAATAGCCGCCGTTTCGCGTGAGAGTATGTGGTCGTGATGTTTCCACGACGTGAGCCTGTAGGGCCCGAGCGTGACGATGTTCTCGGGCTCCGTCCACCTTATCCCGTGCTCCTCGACAATGTCTTTCTCATCGGATACGTAGCCATGAACGATAGGAGGCTCGGGAAATATGCGGCCGGCTTCTTGAGCGTAACTTCGAGCGTACCGTCGTCCACAACCTTAATCCGATCTTGTCCGCATCGTTTTATCCCGCCGGTGTTGTACTCCTCGGCGTTTACTATGTCGTAAAGGAAATATGCGTAATCCGCTCCTGTTTCGGGATTGGAGAGTCTCTTCCACGAATACTGGAAGTCGCCCGCCGTGAGCGGCTTCCCGTCGGTCCACCACGACCGTCTCCTATTTTGAACGTATAGGTCTTTCCGTCGTCGCTCACGGTCCAGCCTCGGCCAGCGCCGGCAGCGGATGGAACTCCGCGTCGAACTGCGTAAGACCCTCCATGATGTTGTTAAGGACCGTATAGGACGAGACGTCCGTCGCCATGGACCAGTCGAGGGTCGGGGGCTCGTTGCCGAGGTTTATGTTGATCGTGTCTCTTTTGCCGCGCTCTCCGCGCCCTTGTCGCCCTGCACGAGACGAGGGCGAGCCGCTATAAATACCAGCAATGCCGTAAGCGTGAACGTCCATCCGAAGCTTTGCGTGTACGGGCGCGTCATGCGAGGTTCTTCTCTTCTGAAACTTCGTATGCGATTATGCTCTCAGAGCCGTCTATGAGTCCGGGGAATGTCTCGGCGAACTTAAGAAAGTGGGGCTCCTTGAAATGAAGCTCGAGGTCTCCATGCTCCGCCATCTTCGTAGAAGGTAAACGCATCGGGGTCGAAGGCGTCCTGCAAAAACTCGTACACGATGCATCCTTTCCTCGGCCCTCGACGGCCCGATGAGGCCCCGGGCCATCTCTTTCATCCTGTCCCTGGTCTCCGGTTTGGTCCTGAATTTCGCGATGAGTATAAGCACCGGATCTCCTTTACAAAGCAGCGTAAAAACGTAGTATAGGCACTGCGTCCAAATTATTCAAGGATTACAGGGGGCTACATGTCCGACGACAAGTACAAACGCGGCGTCGGAAAACTCGAGGAAATAGCCTCGCCCGGGCTGCGGCAAGGACCGAGGCGAGCCTTAACGACATAGCGCCCGACATGGTGCGCTACCTCATGGAATTCGTCTTCGGAGAAATCTCCTCCGCCCCCCCGAACATGAAATCGCGCAGATAACGGCAGTCGCCGCCCTTGCGGCCATAGGCACCGCGCCGAACCAGCTGAAGGTCCACATAAAGGGCGCCCTTACCTGCGGATGCACACGCGACGAGATAGTCGAGGTGTTGATTCAGGTGCTCGTATACGCCGGCTTCCCCGCTGCGCTTACGGGCCTAAGGCTCGCAAAAGAGGTATTCCAGGAACTCGACGGCAAGACCTCTTAAACCGTTCGTTCGATCCACGCCCCTTATTTCTTTACGAGGAGGCTCCTCTCTATTTCTTCGAGGGTTTTGCCCCTGGTTTCCGGGACGCTCCTCAGGACGAAGAATATTCCCATAAGACACACGGCGGAATACGCCCAGAAGGTCGCGGGCAGCCCTACGGCGTGAAGAAGCGGCAGGAAGCTGAGCGAGATTACAATATTCGCGCCCCAGCCGGCCGTCGTCACGAGCCCGACGGCGCGGCCCCTTATGCTGAGCGGGAAAACCTCCGTCATCATAAGCCACGGTATCGGCCCTAGCGAGAAGGCGAAGCAGGCGACGTAGAGCCACACTGCGAGGATCGCCGTCCAGCCACCGCCGCCGGAGGCGAAGATGAAGCCCATGGCGGCGAGCGAAAGGAACATGCCGCCGAACCCCGCATAAAGGAGCGGCTTTCTCCCCGCCCTGTCGAGCAGCCACACGGCAATAAAAGTAGAGAGCACGTTCACGACGCCGACGCTAACGGTGGCCAGAAGGGCGGTATCAGAAGAGGTGAGCCCCGCCTCGCCGAATATGACCGGCGCATAATACATGACCGAATTTATGCCCGAGAACTGCTGGAGTACGAAAAGGCCCGTGGCGGTGACGACGGCGTAGACGACCGGTGCCCTCAGCAGCTCTGACAGCTTCGTTTTCCTTTCTATCGACAGTATATTCTTTACATCTTCTGCGTCGCTCTCGGCCTTCCGGAGGTCGCCCCCGGAAACGGCCGCAAGTATCTTCACAGCTTCGCTCGTCCTGCCCTTACTTATGAGCCACCTCGGGCTGTTGGGGAGCGGAATCATACCCGCGAAGAGGGCCGCCGCCGGGAATATGCCGCTTCCAAGCATGAGCCTCCAGCTCCCGGAGCCCGAAAGGAGCTTGTCCAGAAAATATCCGGCGAGTATTCCGATGGTTATGGCCAGTTGAAAGAGTGTCACGAGCGTCCCTCTTCTCGCCGCGGGGATATCTCCGCAATGTAGAGCGGCGCGGACGCGCATGCCGCCCCTATGGCGAGACCGAGGACGAACCTTGCCGCCAGCAGGTATTCCGGCGCCGGGGCTATGGCCGAGCCCGCGGAGCCCGCAGCGTAAAGGGCGGCGGCGCTCATGATCATGGCCTTTCTGCCGAGCCTGTCCGAGATGGCGCCGTTAATGAGCGCCCCTCCCGCCCCTCCCGCAAGGACCGTCGATACCACGATGCCTTTTTCGAGCGCCGACAGGGCGAAGCTATCCCCTATAAAGCCGAGCGCCCCGCTTATAAGGCCGGTATCGAACCCCGTCAGAAAGCCGGCAATTGCGGCTATCAACGTAGTGTGGAGGACCAGACTGCTTGTGTTTTTCACGGTGACGGGGCCCTCTCCGGGGCCGCCTCTCCTATGGATTGGGAGATTATAAGTATCTTTCTCTATTAAAGCCAGAGGACATGATATAATAGACTCGATTATCATGCGAATCGCTTGGGAAGCGGGGTGTTTGGAGGAAACCGCGGGCCCGGACGAGCCGGTAGATACATTAAATAAATTCGACAGGGGTGAAGATATGAGAGTATGCCTAATGGTAGTGTCGGTCGTTATTCTGGCTACGTTTATGTCCGCCTGCGCAAGGCCCAAGGGTGAAACTCCCCAGCAAAAAAGGGACTTCGTCCTCAGGATGAAGGACAGGACGCTCGAAGACCTCTACGCCGCAAAACCCTTTACGAGGGACATGATAAAGAATGCTGCCGGATACGGAGTATTCAGCAACATAAACACACAGCTGCTGGTTCTGGGCTCGGGGAGCGGGTACGGCGTCATAGTAGATAATGCGAACGGCAAGACTACGTACATGAAGATGGCGGAAGGCGGCGTCGGGCTCGGCGTTGCGGTCACGGACTTCAGGGAAGTGATAATCTTCAACAATCCGGCCGTCATGAGGCAGTTCATCAGCAGCGGGTGGGACTTCGGCGTCCAGGGCGACGCGGTTCTTAAATCCAGGACGGAGGGCGCGGCCGCGAGCGGCGAGGTTCCGTTCCAGACGGATATCGTCATCTACCAGCTCACGAAGCAGGGTATCGCTCTCAGGACCAACGTCGGCGCCGAAAAATACTGGATAGACAGCGAGTTAAACTACTACTAGAAGCGGCCCGGGGTTAAGCTCTTCCTGTCCGGATTGTACACGTTCGCCCTGCGCCGGGGATTACTTTACCGTTATGTCACAGAGACTTATCCTCGCATCCTCTTCCCCCAGAAGAAAGGAGCTCCTAGAGTCGGTCGGCCTCACGATTGAAGTGATAAACCCCTCGGCCGACGAGGTCATGCTCGGCGGCGAATCCCCCGGCGAGTTCGCTTCGCGGGTCGCCTTCGAGAAGGCCGCATCCGTTTCGCGCGGTCTCGACGGCTATAGCCTCGTCCTCGGCGCGGATACGATAGTTGTAGTCGACGGCGCTGTTCTCGGAAAGCCGGTGGACGAAGAAGACGCCGCCCGGATGCTCGGCCTACTCTCCGGAAATGAGCACTATGTCCTCACTGCATTTTCGATCGTAAGGCCCCGGGAAGAGCTCCTCCACGCCGAAATCGTAAGCACTACAGTCCGCGTGAGCCGGCTTGCGGCTTCGGACATAGAAGGTTACATTAAGACCGGAGAGCCCATGGACAAGGCCGGCGCGTACGGCATTCAGGGCATCGGGGCATTCATGGTCGAGGGGATTACGGGGTCATACACGAATGTCGTCGGTCTCCCGGTGCCGGAGGTTCTAAGGGCCCTCACAAGGCTCGGAGCGGTCCGGCTCTTTGACACAGATGAATCTTGAAGCCCGTATAGACGAAATCAGAAAGCGCATAGAGGCGGCGGCTGTAAGGTCCGGCAGAAAGGCCGGGGACGTAAAGCTCGTCGCGGTAACGAAGCAGGTCGAGCCCGAGGTCATCGCCCGTGCGGCCCGATACGGGCTCCTGACCTTCGGTGAAAATTATGCGCAGGAGCTCCGGCTCAAGCAGCAGATAGTAAACAATACGGTCAACGACGACGTCGAATGGCATTTCATAGGCCGCCTCCAGAGGAACAAGGTCAAGTACTTGGTCGGGAGCGTCGCGATGATCCACTCGCTCGATACCGTATCCGCTGCGGGTGAGATCGACCGCAGGGCGCGCGCGGATGGGACGAAGATGCCGGTCCTCGTCGAGGTCAACACCGGCGGCGAGAGCAAAGGCGGGGTCGAACCTGACGCACTGGATGGTTTTTTACAAGAGCTTCCGAAATGCCGGGCCTCGACGTGAGGGGGCTCATGACGATGCCCCCTATTTCGACGATCCGGACAGCGCGAGGCCGTATTTCGCCAAGCTGAGGGACTTGAGAGACGTGCTCTCTTCGAAGTATCCCGGCTTGAAGGAGCTCTCGATGGGCATGAGCGGTGATTTCGAAGCCGCCATCGAGGAAGGGGCGACGATTGTAAGAATAGGCTCCGCAATATTCGGAAGCAGGGCATAATATACGGACGTCAGAGGAACGATATGGGTAAAATAGGATTCATAGGCGGCGGGAACATGGCCGAGGCCCTCATAAAAGGGCTTATCGCGTCAGGGGCCGTAAAAAGGGCGATATAACCGTAAGCGAGCCCGTCGATAAGAGGCGCTTATCTGAAGTCGGCGTACGGCGTCGCCGTCACCGGCGACAACAAAGAGGCCGCGTCCGGGTCGGACGTAGTAATCCTTTCTGTAAAACCCAATACGATCAAGAAAGCACTGCTCGAAATAAAATCAAAGATAACGGCTAAAAAAATCCTCGTATCCATCGCCGCGGGCGTAACGACAGCCTCCATCGCAGCCGCCCTCAAAAAGAAGGCGAAGATAGTACGCGTCATGCCGAACACCCCGGCGCTCGTTCTGTCGGGCGCGTCGGTGCTCTACTGCGCACCGGGGCTCGGCGACGAAGAGAAGGAACGGGTGCGGAAGATATTCGAATCCGTTGGCACGGCTGACATAGTCGAGGACGAAAAGCTCCTCGACGCCGTCACGGGCCTCAGCGGCAGCGGCCCCGCGTTCGTTTCCATGTTCGTTGAGGCGCTCTCGGACGGCGGCGTCAAAATGGGCCTCCCGCGCCAGGTTGCGCTCGGGCTCGCCGCGCAGACTGTGTACGGCACGGCGAAGATGATAATAGAGGAGATGTCACACCCGGCAGTGCTCAAGGATAAGGTATCCTCTCCCGGAGGCACAACCATCGAAGGCATACACAAGCTCGAAGCCGGGGGCTTCCGTGCGAACGTCATATCCGCAGTCGAGGCGGCCGCCAAACGTTCGAGGCAGCTTTCAAAGGAGGATAAATAATTGAGCGTTCTTGGTAATCTGGTCTCTGCATTAGCGACGGTTCTAGACCTGCTGCTTAACGTATATATGTGGATAATTGTCGCGCGCGCAATAATCTCGTGGGTCAGTCCGAATCCCTATAACCCGATAGTCAATTTCCTTTATATGGCCACGGAGCCCGTCCTCAGATACGCGCGAAGGATAATACCCCCCATCGGCGGCACTCTGGACTTATCGCCTATTTTGGTACTGGTCGCAATAGTATTTCTGAGACAGTTTCTCGTTCAATCACTGATGCAGATAGCAAAGGGCCTATAGCGAAGATGAGCGACGACCCCATTACCATAGACGTTCTTGTAAAGCCGAGGTCCTCACGGGGCGGTATAGACGGGGTTCAGGAGGGGAAGCTCAAGGTCAAGATTTCGGCCCCGCCGGTGGACGGCAAGGCGAACGAGCAGCTTACCGAGATCATATCCGACGCGCTCGGCGTGCCGAAGTCGGGCATAGAAATCATACGCGGGCGGACGTCGCGTCAGAAAACCCTCCGTGTGGCGGGACTCACGATCGAGACTTATAATAATTTTCTGGAGAAGGTCGCTAAATAAAGCATAAACCACACTTCGAAAAACCATGCCTGAGATAAACGTCAACGGAACCACCATCAACTACGTCGGAAGCGAAGAAATCGACCCGTCGCGTCCCACGCTCCTTCTCATACACGGCGCGGGGCAGCGGCTCGCCACGTGGAGATTCCAGACGGGGCTCCTCGATGAAGCCGGGGTTAATTACATAATACCGGACCTTCCGGGAAGGGGTGGCTCCGGCGGGAGCGGGTTCCGCTCCATAGAGGAATACAAGGATTTTATAAAAGACTTCGCGGACGCCCTCGGCCTCGGCGAGCTCATCCTCGCGGGTCATTCGATGGGGGCGGCGTAGCGCTCAACTTTGCGCTCGATTACCCCGAAAAGGTAAAGGCTCTAGTCCTGGTCGGGACGGGGGCCCGTCTCCGCGTAGCCGGTGAGACGCTGAAGGTCGTAAAGAACAACTATCCCCTTTTCTGCGACGTGTCTCCGTCAAGATCCTTTGCCGAAGCATCTTCAGAAGAGCTGAAGCAGGAATTCAAAAACGGCCTCCTCGCCACTCCCTCCGAGGTTTGCTATCACGACCTGTCTGCATGTAACGAGTTTGACTTCATGGAGCGCGTACACGAAGTAAAGGCCCCTTCCTGCATAATTGCGGGCTCAAACGATATCCTCGCCCCCGTGAAATACTCCGAATACCTCCATGAAAAGATAGCGGGCTCCGAGCTTCACGTTATCGAGGGCGCCGGACACTTCGTCATGCAGGAAAATGCGGAGCGGTTCAATGCTGTTTTGGCGGATTTCCTTGCCCGGAACAGGTAGCCGCCGCGCCACTTTCTTGAATCCTTTTCACCGAAATTTCATCTATTGAAAATGGGGGTTCCTATATATATATTAATAAACAGGGAGAGTTGCGGTTGCCGGCGATGGGCGGCAACAATAAGGACTGAGGTAAGTCGGGTGAGATTAATACTATTGTTATTGATATCGATGTTCTTCGCGGGGACGGAAGCGGAGTCCATAGCGCTTGAATACGAGCAGGAAAATCCGGAAATCACGTACGAATTGGGCCCGAAAGCCTATTGCTATAACTATACCTTCATAGACGGCAATGAAATCGCGGCTACCCTCGATCCCTCGCCGGACAAGTACGAGGTTGCCCCGAAGGATTTGGACATACTCTACGACAATAAGCTCAACGTATGTAAGCCCTATGGCAAGACACTGATTTCCTCGCTCGGCATGAATACGCCGTCCGGCGGTGCTGTACCAGGAGACGAGCCCATTCTTCCTGGACACCAGGTCTCTTTTTTCGAGGACACGAATCCTTTCGACAGCATTACAGCGAGGCAAACCATATTCTACGGCGGCGTTGTGCCGTTCGTCGCAATTCCAGACAATATCCTCGACAACGAGGACCGCTTCTTCAACGGAGAGAGCTTCTCGTTCTTCCTCTACTTTAAGACAAAGTTCTGATCTTGCCGCTTGCCGTGTATCCCGCGCCAGGTGAAAACCCCCTATTTGCCCTAAATTCCCCTCCGTAAGGAGTCCCTTTACTCGCACGGCTACTTTGTTAAAATAGATTCAACTAACTTCAGGGGGAAAAATCACATGAAAATTGCACTTTTAGGTGGTACGGGCGACATAGCCGAGGGGCTCGTCCTCAGGTGGTCCAAGGTCGGGCACGAAATCTTTATCGGCTCAAGGAGCGACGAGAAAGCAAAGGGCATAGCGGACGAATATCAGGCAAAGCTGAAAGAGCTCGGAATCGATTCCACTATCCACGGCATGGCGAATGCCGAGGCTGCGAAGGAGGCTGAAGTAATCATTATAAGCATCCCTCCCGAATATGCGGCTGCCACCATCTCGCAGGTAAAAGACAGCATTACCGACCAGATTGTCGTAACGCCCGTCGTATCCATGAAGCGCGAGGGGAAGACCTTCCTCTTCAACCCCCCTGCGCAAGGATCTTCGGCGCTCGAAATCAGGGAAGCGCTCCCGGAAACCGCGAAGCTCGTCTCGGCATACCACAACCTTCCGGCCAAGGAGCTCAGCGAAATAGACCACGAGCTCGACTACGACGTCGTAATCTGCGGCGACGACGATGCGGCCAAGGAAGTCGTGAAGAAGCTCACCGAAGAAATGCCGAAGCTGAGGGTTTTAGACGCAGGCGGGCTCGAAGTCTCCGCGATGATCGAGGCGATGACCCCGCTAATCGTAAACCTCAACGTAAGATACAAACCCCAGCATTTTTCTGTAAAGTTCGTTTAAGAACCCAAAAGGCGGGAGGCGGCCCGGAAAGCCGTCTCCCCTTCTATTCACCGACTATCTGGACTATTATCTCTCTTGACCGCGACCTGTTGTCGAAGTCCACAAGCACTATCTGCTGCCACGTTCCGAGCAGGAGCTCCGAAGAAACAAACGGCACCGTGAGCGACGCGCCCTGAATTGCGGCCCTCACGTGCGAGTGTCCGTTTCCGTCGCCCCACCTCGCGTTGTGGTGGTAGTGGATATCCCGTGGCGCTAACCGTCCCCAGGCCTCACGGAGGTCCCTCAACGCGCCGCCCTCATACTCTATAGTCGTGACGCCCGCTGTCGAGCCCGGGACGAATACGGCGGCTATGCCCGAGGATACGCCGGACTCGGCGACGCATCTTTCGACCTCGCCCGTGATATCGACGACGTCCGTGTTTCCCTGCGTCGTGATTTTTATGGTTTTTGTAACGACAGCCATTGTTGCCTCCTATAGTAGCTTCAGCTGCGCCGGCTTGTGGAGCGCCGCAGCGTCGAATCCCTTTTTCCTGAGCGCCTGCGCGAATTCGTGGGTCTGTCCGTATGCAAGGTAAACCTTCTCCGGCCTGACGAGCTCGACAAGCCGCACGAGGTCGCCGAACCCGGCCCGCGTGGAGAATGGAAATGCCTCTTCAGCACCGTGCGCCTTCATTAGATCCGTCTTCTCTTCGGCTGAGAATTCCGCAATTACGGCCACCCTCTTCGAGGGAGTTTCTCGAGGCCCGCCGCCGCTCCCTTCCCCAGTGAAAATATACGGCCTTTCCCTCGGCCCGGCCCGGCCTGAAATCCTCGTAATTTGGAATTTCCACGCCGAGCTCTCCGTATATTTTCACCGTCTCGTATACGGGCTTCTGAAGCAGAGCGTAAACCCCTCGTCCGATAATATCTTCGCGAGCTCGGGGGCCTTGCCCATAGGCTCCGCAATCAGGACCGGCACGTCGCCCGCCGATATCGCGCCGCGCACGAATTCCACTATGTCACTCACGACTTCTTCGGCGGGCGGGAACGAATACTCGGGTGCGGCGTATGTGCATTTCAAAACGAGCACGTCGCACTCCCTCACCTGCGCGGGTTTTGCCGTCCTCAGACTCCCGAGACATATGTCCCCGGTGTAGATAATCGTCTTCCCGTCCTTCTCGACACATATCTGCGCCGAGCCCAGCATGGACCCCGACGGGATCAGCTCGACGCGAACGCTGCCTAGCGAGAACGGCCTCCCGTACGGGCACGCGAGCGCGGCGGGGTTTTTCATCCTGCCTTCAAGGAGCCGTACGGTCTCTGGCGTAGCTATGATTTTCTCGGAATTAAAGGGGCCCTCGACGGCGGCGCTCGATACGAAGGACAGCTCTCTCTTCCTTCCCGAATCGAACCAGAGGTCCGTGCCCTTGAGGTGAATCCCCTTGTCGTACTCTATCATGGGAGTCTGGTGCTAGTCTACTTCGAGACGGGGCTTTTGCAAGCCTCATTACCGCTTCTTTTCGGCAAATTTTCCGCCGTCGGAAAACCGGCTTTTTGTTGACAAAACTTCGGTGAAGCAGTGATACTTCTTAACTCCTCCCTGCCGGAGGCGCCTTCAGGAAAATTCCTGATCCAGATTATAAACGAGAGGGAGCTATACGCATGAACAAGACCGAGAAGATGCTTAAGGAACTAACCGAAGCGAGCGGAATACCCGGATACGAAACCGAAATACGCGGGATTATGCGTGGGCATTTAAAAGCCCTGGGCAAGATAAGCCAGGACAATATGGGCAGCCTCATCTGCGAGAAACCCGGGAAGTCCCCTTCCCCCAGGATAATGCTCGCGGGGCACATGGACGAAATAGGCTTCATGGTGAAGCACATCGCATCGGACGGGTTCATAAGGTTCACGACCCTCGGCGGATGGTGGGATCACGTCCTCCTGGGGCAGAGGGTGTCGATAATCACGCGCAAGGGCGAGGTCGTCGGCGTCATAGGCGCGAAGCCGCCCCATCTTCTCTCCCCCGACGAGCGCGGGAAGCTCGTTCAGCGTAAGAACATGTACATCGACATAGGCGCGTCGTCCGAAGGCGACGTCGAGAAGGCCGGCGTAAGGGTGGGGGACCCGATAGTCCCCGTGAGCGAATTCACCATACTCGCCAACCCGAAGACCTACATGTCTAAGGCCTTCGACGACAGGGTCGGCTGCGCAGTGATGCTGTCCTCTATGCAGTCCATCCCGGCAGGCAAGCATCCGAACACGATCTACGGCGTCGCAACTGTACAGGAAGAGGTCGGCGTCCGCGGCGCATCTACCAGCGTCGAGATGGTAAACCCGGACGTGGCCATAATCCTCGAATCGGACATAGCCGGCGACGTGCCCGGCATAAAACCCGACGAGTCTTCGACTAAGCTCACCGGCGGCCCGTCGCTCCTCCTTTACGACGCCCGCATGATACCGAATTTAAAGCTGAGGGACCTCGTCATCGACACGGCCAAAAAATCGAAGATACCGCTTCAGTTCACTACAATGGAGGGAGGGGCGACGGACGGCTCCGTGATCCACCTCCACAAGCACGGCGTTCCGACCGTCGTTCTCGGCGTCCCGACCCGCCACATACACAGCCACAATTCCATAATCCACAGGGACGATTTCGACAACACCGTAAAGCTCGTAAACGCCGTTCTCCAGAAGCTGGATAAAAAGACGGTGGACGATATTAAATCGTTCGCCTAGCGGCGGAAGGTATTTTGCGTGCCCCGGAATGTGAGTGATGACAGCCGATTACAAGCGCCTGTTCGGTAAATCCAAATAGCTGGTAAACTTATATTCCACCTTGAGATCCATCAAGATTACCGGTGCGAGGGAGCATAACCTTAAGGATATTTCCCTCAGCCTCCCCAGAAGAAAGCTCGTCGTCATAACCGGTGTAAGCGGCTCCGGGAAATCTTCACTCGCCTTCGATACGCTGTTCGCCGAGGGCCAGAGAAGGTACATGGAATCCCTCTCGGCATACGCGAGGCAGTTCGTCGACAAGATAGACAAGCCGGACGTCGATTCCATCGAAGGGCTTTCGCCTTCTGTCTCGGTCGATCAGAAGACGTTCCAGCGGAACCCGCGCTCTACCGTCGGCACGATAACCGAAATATACGACTTTCTCCGGCTCCTCTACGCACGGCTCGGAAAGCCGCACTGCCCAGATTGCGGGATTGAGATAACGGCGCAGAGCCTCGACAGGATGATAGAGCGCGTCTCGGGCCTCGGCGACGGGGAAAGGGTCTACATTTACTCCCCGATAATACGGGGCAGGAAGGGCGAGTACAAAAAGGAGCTCGACGACCTCAGGCGCGAAGGGTTTTTGAGGGTTCGTATAGACGGCGAAGTAAGGGACCTCGACGAAGAGATAAAGATCGAGCGCCAGAAGAAGCATACGATTGAGCTGCTGGTAGACGTGATAGCACTTCGCGGGGGAGAGCGCACCGAAAGAATCGCCGATTCGCTCAGGCTCGCGCTAAGGCGCTCGGGAGGCGTGGCAAGGGTCGAAACCGCCTCGGGCGAGGGCATGACGCTCAGCGACAAGTTCGCCTGTCCCCAGTGCGGGATGAGCTACCCGGAAATTTCCCCGCGCCTCTTTTCGTTCAACAGCCCCTACGGCTCGTGCCCGGAATGCCAGGGCATGGGCGAGACGTGGTTCTGCGACCCCGAGCTCTTCATCGACGAGGAGCTCTCGCTCGAGGAAGGCGCGATCATACCGTGGAGCGGCTCTAACTACTTTAAAAACATTCTCGAGAACGTCGCCGCGCACTACGCCATCGATATGACGGTCCCGTTCAAAAAGCTCCCGGCGAAGGCGAAAAAAATCATCATAAACGGATCCGGCGGCGAAGACATTCTACAAGAGGGAAAGGGGCGGCAGGGTTATAAAGCACCGTGACGGATACAGCGGCGTCGCCGCGATACTCACGGAGTGGTACACCGAAACCGATTCCCCGCCCGTAAGGGAAAAGCTGGGGCAGTTCATGAGGACGACAGTCTGCCCTGTCTGCAACGGCGCACGCCTCAGGAAAGAGGCCCTTTCTGTGCTCATAGATGGCAAATCCATATACGATGTGGCATCAATGTCAGCGTTAAAAGTGCTTGAATTCATTGGCAAACTGAGCCTCACACCGCGGGAAAAAGCGATAGGCGAAAGGGTGGTCACAGAGATCGTCTCGCGTCTCACATTCCTTACGGAGGTCGGGCTCGGATACCTGGCGCTCGACCGCACGGCGCCGTCGCTCTCTGGCGGCGAGGCCCAGAGGATAAGGCTCGCGACGCAGGTGGGCTCCAAGCTCACGGGCATAACCTACGTCCTCGACGAGCCGACGATAGGGCTCCATCCGAGGGATAACAGGCGGCTAATCGACACGCTCAAATCCCTCCGCGATATCGGGAACACCGTAATTGTCGTCGAGCACGACGAGGAGACGATAAGGAGCGCCGACTTCATAGTGGACATCGGGCCCGGGGCGGGCGAGAAGGGCGGCCGGGTGGTGGCCGAGGGCGGCGTGGACGACATTATAAAAAAGCGCGACTCACTCACGGGCGGCTATCTTTCAGGAGACATTACGATTCCCGTCCCGGCGATACGGAGGCAGCCGAAGGGGCATATAAAGATCGAAGGTGCTTCGGAGCACAACCTCAAAAACATCGACGTCTCTTTTCCGCTCGGCGTCTTCACGTGCGTCACGGGGGTATCGGGCTCGGGCAAAAGTACGCTCGTTATCGACACCCTTTACAACGCCCTCGGCAAGAAGCTCTACAGGAGTAAGGAAAACGTCGGCAGGCACGACAAACTCTCCGGCGACGACGGTATAGACAAGGTCGTCAACGTCGAGCAGACGCCCATAGGCCGGACGCCGCGGTCAAACCCCGCAACCTATACAGGAATATTCACACCAATAAGGGACCTCTTCGCGATGCTTCCGCAGGCGAACATCAAGGGATACAAGCCCGGGCGGTTCAGCTTCAATGTCAAAGAAGGGCGGTGTCCTGTTTGCCTCGGCCACGGCGTCGTCAAAATCGAGATGCACTTCCTGCCCGATGTCTACGTGACCTGCGAAAGGTGCGGCGGGAACAGATATAATTCCGAAACACTCGAAGTTAAGTATAATGGTAAAAATATCGCGGAGGTTCTGGACATGACCGTCAGCGAGGCGGCCGAATTTTTCAAGAACGTCCCGCACATCAAATCGAAGCTCGACGTGCTCGAAGCGGTCGGCCTCGAATACATCAGGCTCGGCCAGCCGGCGACGACGCTTTCGGGCGGCGAGGCGCAGCGCATAAAACTCTCACGCGAGCTGTCGCGGCGCGCCACCGGAAAGACCCTGTACATCCTGGACGAGCCGACGATAGGCCTTCACTTCGACGACGTCAGGAAGCTCATCGACGTCCTTCAAAGGCTAACGGAAATGGGAAACACGGTGATAGTCATAGAGCATAATCTCGACGTAATAAAGTCTGCCGACCACATCATAGACATGGGCCCCGAGGGCGGCGAGGCCGGCGGCTACGTCGTGGCCGAAGGGACGCCGGAAGAGGTCGCAGCGAACAGAACGTCGAGCACAGGCTCATTTCTCAGGGAAATTCTCGCGCCGCAAAGGATACACAGTAAGGGAATGAATTAATTTGGATCTCATACAGTCGATAATCCTGGGGGCGGTGCAGGGTATAACGGAATTTCTTCCGATAAGCAGCACTGCGCACCTCGTCCTCGTCCCTTGGTTTCTCTCGTGGCAGGATCAAGGCCTCCCGTTCAACGTAGCGCTCCACGTAGGCAGCCTCGTTGCCATAATTTTTTTCTTCTGGCGCGACTGGGCTCTGATTATCGACGAGCTCGTAAGGAGCGTCCTCAAGGGCAGCTTCGAAGGACGTCCGAACGGAAGAGTAGGCGTCTATCTCATAATCACGACGGTTCCCGGGGCGCTCGCAGGGCTCATATTCGAGGAGCAGGCGGCCGGCATACTCCGAAACCCGCTCTCGATAGCTTTCTTCCTTTCCTTCTTTGCGATTCTTCTTTATATATCAGACAGGTTCTCTAAAAAGAGAAAATCTGTCACTGACATGAACATCGCCGACTGCCTGATTATAGGTCTCTCACAGGCGCTCGCGATAATACCGGGCGTATCCCGCTCGGGCGTTACGATTACCGGCGCGATGATGAGGGGTTTCAAGCGCGACGAGGCGGCCAAGTTCTCGTTCCTAATGGCGGCCCCGCTCATAGCGGGTGCAGGTGTTTTCGAGATGAGGCACCTGGAACCAGCTTCCATAGCCAGCACGCCGTTCATAGCCGGTTTTCTGGCCTCGGCGGTCTTCGCATTCCTGGCGATAAAGTTCCTCCTCGGATTCGTAAGGCGCTCCAGCTACACTGTCTTCGTCATATACAGGCTGGTCCTCGCTGTGCTCATAGCCGTTCTCTATCTCTATAAAGGTTAGGTTTTCGGGCCCGCTTTACATAGCCATGCGCGAGAGTAATCTTTAACACTTATGAATTCACTACTTGCCCCTTTAAGATGCGCCGTGCTGCTGGTTATCCTCGCGGCGGTTTGTCATTCGCTCCCCGCGGCCGCAACCCCGCAGGACATGCCCAAGAACGATATCCGGAAGGAGCGACGCCCTGGTGCTCGACGCCATGAGCGACGAGCTAACCCGCTCGATGGGGAAGCTCAGGCTCGAAGGCTACGAGGACCCCTACTTCATCAGCTACCAGATTAAGGACAACAACTTTTACGAGATAGAGGCCAAGTACGGCGCCGTCGTATCGTCGACCAAAAACAGGATACGCCGCCTGTTCGTGGACGTTCGCGTCGGGGACTACGAGTTCGATAATTCCATAAAGGGACGCTCTGGAGGCGGACTGCCGTTCAGCGGCTCGTCTTCCGTGCCGATAGACGACGACCCCGACGCCATCAGGACCGTGCTCTGGCAGGTTACGGATTACGCATACAAGGACGCCCTCACTCAGTACCTCAACAAAAAGGCAGGGCACGTGCAGGAAGTAACGGACGAAGAGATCGGCAGCTTCACGCAGGAGCCGCCCCATGTCTTTTACGGCCCCGAGCTCACTCTCCCGTTCGACCCGGAAAAGTGGGAGAAGATCGCAAGGGACGTGTCCTCTGTTTATAAAGAGTACGAGGATATCCTCGACGCCGATATCGCAATCACGGCCCAGAAGGAGACTGTGTACTTCGTCAACACCGAGGGCACGCGCTACATAAGGGACGAGATACTCTACTCTATAGACGCGCAGGTCACGGCCAGGGCGGACGACGGCAAGATAGTGGAGAATTACAGGAACCTCTACTACGTCTCACCCGAGGACATTCCTTCGCCGGGGAGCTCGAAAACACGGTCAGGGAGATGGTCGAGGAAACCCTCATGATGAGGGAGGCCAAAGCCCTTCAGCCGTTGACCGTGCCCGCGCTCCTCGAGCCCGAGGCGGCTGGGGTGGTGTTCCACGAGGCGCTCGGGCACAGGCTCGAAGGCGAGCGCCAGATCGACGACGACGAGGGGCAGACCTTTAAGGAAAAGGTCGGAAAGAAGATAATCCCCGAATTCCTCACGGTCATCGACGACCCCTCAATGAGCAGCTTTCAGGGCACGCACCTCATGGGTTATTATCCCTTCGACGACCAAGGCGTCCCGGGCCAGAGGGTAGTCCTCGTCGAGAACGGCGTACTCAGAAACTTCCTGCTTTCGCGGACGCCGGTAAACGGGTTTAACAGCTCGAACGGCCATGGTAGGGCTTCTTACGGCATTTCCCCGATGGCGCGCATGAGCAATACTATAGTCGAATCCTCGGTCGAGTACCCGGGGAGAAGTTAAAAGAAATGCTCATCGAAGAGGTCAAAAAGCAGAATAAACCGTTCGGTCTTCTCATAAAAAGCATGAGGGGAGGGGAGACAAACACATCTTCTACAACTTCCAGGCCTTCCGGGGGACGCCGCTCGTCCTCTACAAGGTCGATCCGAAAACCGGTGAGGAAACCCCGGTCAGGGATATCGAGATAGTCGGCACCCCGCTCGTCACCATAAACAAGATAATCGCCACGGGGGACGATTACGCTATATTCAACGGCTTCTGCGGGGCGGAGTCCGGGTACGTTCCGGTGTCCACGATTGCGCCGAGCATACTCGTCTCCGAGATGGAGTTTCAGCGTGAGTCCTCGAAGAAAGAAAAGCCGCCGCTCCTTCCGCCGCCTTTCTTTGACAGGACGAACTAAACCACTGCTCCCGAGCGTCCACCCGGCTCCCTATCCGGGCCCGTCATTAAAAGTCTTCAATTCAAACGCGACTTTTGCTAGTATTGAAATAGCCTTACCCAGGACCTTTCCCACAAAGGAGACTCAAATGGCCGATGCCGTAAAAACGATAGAAGACCTTCTCATAGAAGGGCGTACATTCCCGCCAGGCAAGAAATTCAGCAAGAACGCCAACGTCAACAACGCCGCAATCTACAAAAAGGCGGCGAAGAATCCCGAGAAATTCTGGGCGGGCTTCGCCAAGGAGCTCGACTGGTTCGAGAAGTGGAACAAGGTTTCGACCTGGAAGGCGCCGCATTCGAAGTGGTTCCTGGGCGGCAAGCTCAACGTTTCCTACAACTGCATCGACAGGCACGTCACCACGGCACGGAAGAACAAGGCCGCCATAATCTGGGAGGCCGAATCCGGGGAAAGCCGGACGATCACGTACTGGGAGCTCTACAGGGAGGTCAACAGGTTCGCCAATGTATTGAAATCCCTCGGCGTCAAAAAGGGCGACAGGGTGACGATATACCTCCCTATGATTCCCGAGCTGGCCGTGGCCATGCTCGCATGCGCTAGGATAGGCGCGCCCCACAGCATCGTCTTCGGCGGGTTCAGCGCCGAGAGCCTCCGCGACAGGATAAACGACTCCCAGGCCAGGATACTCATAACCTCGGACGGCGGCTACAGGCGCGGGAAGGTCATCCCTCTCAAGAAAAATGCGGACGATGCGCTCAAGGACGCGCCGACGGTGGAAAAGGTAATCGTCGTGAACAGGGCCGGCGCGGCCGCCGGGTCGAAGATGACTAAGGGAAGGGATCTATGGTGGCACGACCTCATGGCCAAGGCCGGGCCCTACTGCGAGCCCGAAAAAATGGACAGCGAAGACATGCTCTTCATGCTTTACACGAGCGGTACGACGGGCAAGCCCAAGGGCATCGTCCACACGACGGGCGGATATCTCGTCGGCGTCTACGCCACGACGAAGCTCGTGTTCGACCTTAAGGAAGAGGACACCTACTGGTGCACGGCCGACATCGGCTGGGTCACAGGGCACAGCTATATCATTTACGGCCCGCTCGCCAACGGCGCGACGACGCTGATGTTCGAGGGCACGCCCGACTACCCCGGCGTGGACAGGTTCTGGGACATCGTCGAGAAGTACGGCGTCACTATCTTCTATACTGCCCCGACGGCAATAAGGTCGTTCATGAAATGGGGCGAGGAGCATCCCAACAAGCACGACCTCAGCTCTCTCCGCCTACTAGGCTCCGTCGGCGAGCCGATAAACCCCGAGGCGTGGATGTGGTACTACCTCCACATCGGCAACAGCAAGTGCCCGGTGGTGGATACGTGGTGGCAGACGGAAACGGGCTGCATTCTCATAACGCCGCTGCCCGGAATAACCACCCTTAAACCGGGCTCGGCCACGCTCCCGTTCCCCGGCATCGACGTCGACATCGTTGACGAAAAGGGGAAGACGATAAAAGAGGGCGCGGGCTACCTCGTTATAAGGAAGCCCTGGCCGGCGATGCTGCGGACGATATACGGCGACCCGAAACGCTACGTCGATCAATATTGGAGCAGGTTCCCGGGAATGTATTTCACCGGCGACGGCGCCAAGAGGGACAAGGACGGCTACTTCTGGCTCCTCGGCCGCGTGGACGACGTCATGAACGTCGCGGGCCACAGGATAAGCACGATGGAGGTCGAGAGCGCACTCGTCGATCATCCGTCGGTAGCCGAGGCCGCCGTCATAGGAAGGCCGGACGAGCTCAAGGGGCAGGCCATAGTCGCGTTCACGACGCTCAAGAGCAAGGTCAAGTCGAGTAAGGATCTCACGGACAAGCTAAGGGCACACGTCGCCGGGAAGATTGGCGCAATAGCGAGGCCGGACGAGATTATATTCACGGCAGAGCTCCCGAAAACAAGGAGCGGAAAGATCATGAGGCGGCTTTTGAGGAATATCGCCGAGGGCTCGGTGATAGGGGATACGACGACGCTTGCCGACCCAGTTGTGGTGCAGGACCTCAAAACTCAGTACGAGCATCTGGAAGGCTAGGGGGGATTACAGCTCGGCGGTCATTTCCGGCGTGGAGCCTTCTGTGCCGGTGACGACGACAGCCGAGTCCGACTGCCATTTTCTGAACTTCTCTATGTCGTTCTTAACGGACGCGAGTACGAACCCTATTACCCCGGCGTCGTCTATGAAGCCGGTTGCCGGCACTATGTCCGGAATGGCGTCCAGGGGATTTACGAAGTAAACGAGCGCTCCGGCTGTGAGAAGGAGCGTAGACCAGGGCACATCCCTGTACTCCCTTCTCATCCAGGCCCTTACGAGGTCTCTAAGGGTGCGTGCGTCGTTTCCAACGGATTTTATGCCGGCGTGGGCGGAATTCAGCTTGTCGCCGGCCGAGCCGACGAGCGTCTTGAGCTTGTTCTCGTCCCTGAGCGTCGCGGCCGCGACACCCAAGGCACCGAACAGAAGCGGCCGCGCCATGCGTTTTACGAAGATTGACATCTATCTTACAATATAATCACGGCCGGCCGGATTTCCAGTAATTTTTCAGGAGGGGTTTAGCCGAGGTCCTTTATCGTAAGCCCGTTATCCTTGAGAAAAGGAAGGAGCCCTTTTTTGTTTATCGTCCTTAAAGCGCGGGTCGTGATCCTGATTCTTACGCTTCTTCCGAGCTCGGGGACGAATATCCTCTTCCACTGAAGGTTCGGGTTCTGACGGCGCTTCAGCTTGTTGTTCGCGTGGGATACGTTATTCCCGACGAGCGGCTTTTTCCCTGTAATCATGCATTTTTGCGACATAGTATTCTCCCAATTTCCTGTAGAAACCGTAAAGTATCCCACAATATACGCATTTGTAAACCCCGAATCGAACGTAAAAATAGACGGTTCGGATATCGCCGGACGGCGGGCTTCGGGATTCCCCGGCCCGGCTGGATATCTGGCTGGCATCGTCATGTCACGTGGGTCTTCTCCAAAACGGGGAAGGGATCGTTGAATCCGCTCCAGTCCATTTCCATCTCTCTCTCGTCCAAAAGGCATGCGTCGAGCTCGCGTATTATCTCGTCTTTCGGCATATCCATGCCGATGAATACCATTTCCGTTTCCCTGTCTCCCCACTTCCTCGCCAGCTTTTTCTTAAGGGCGGGGTCTTGTCCGGTGATAATCGCCCGGAGCTTTTCGTCGAGGGCTGCGACCCACTGCCCCCCGAAGTCTATCTGTATGGACTGCCCGGCCTGCGAAAAGCCCACGGCGTAACCGTCCCGGGATGCGAGCCACATATACCCCTTGGACCTCACTATGCTTTTCCGCCAATGCATCTCGAACCACGTGTGGAGCCGTCCGGGGTGGAACGGCGCCTCCCTCCTGTAAACGAACGACGAGATTCCGTACTCCTCCGTTTCGGGGACGTGCTCCGTCGTAAGCTCCTTTATCCACCCCGCGGACCGGCTGGCCCTTTCGAAGTCGAAAAGCCCGGTGTCGAGGATATCTCCCGGGTTCAGCCCGCCGTGCTCGGCCTCAATTATTCTCGCCTCCGGCTGGAGCTTCTTCAGAACGGCCTTGAGCTCGCCGAGCTCCCCTGGGCTCACGAGGTCGCACTTGTTGATAACGAGTACGTTGCAGAACTCTACCTGGTCTACGAGGAGGTCTACGACGCCGCGCTCGTCCTCTCCCGTGATCCCCTGGCTCCGGTCCTTAAGGGTCTCGGCCGTAGTATAGTCGCGAAGGAAATTGGATGCGTCCACGACTGTAACCATGCAGTCGAGCCGAGTCTTCGCGGAAAGGTTTATGCCGTTTTCGTCGTCCGTGTACGTGAATGTCTGCGCCACGGGAATCGGCTCGCCGATGCCGGTCGATTCTATCAAAATATAGTCGTACTTGCCCTCGTCGGCCAGGCGGTCTACTTCGGTCAGAAGGTCCTTGCGGAGCGTGCAGCAGATGCAGCCGTTGGTGATTTCGACGAGCTTTTCCTCCGTCCGGGACAGCGTCGTCTCCCTTTTAATAAGCCCCGCGTCTATGTTTACTTCGCTCATGTCGTTGACTATGACGGCCACTTTCTTTCCCTCGCGGTTGTTTAGAACGTGGTTCAATACGGTGGTCTTCCCCGAGCCGAGGTAGCCGCTGAGCACCGTCACGGGTATTCTGGAATCTCTCACTTTAATCTCCCTTGTTGCAATATTTTGCGCGCCGCACTAGGCGCATTCAGTTACTGCCTTACCGTTACTTCCCTCCGAGGCATCCCCTGAAGTGCGCTTCCAGCTTTTCCGCGTCTACGCCGTCGGGGGTCCCTATCAGCACAAATCTCGAATGCGGCCTTTTGGCGCCCCACGGCCTGCCCCACGAAAGCGCGCACCTCCTTCCGACGACGTTCAGAACCCCGCGCATGTCGGGGAACGTATCCAGGTGAAGTATCCCCTTGGCCCTGAATATGGTCGGCGGGAGCGTCTTCACGGCCTTCCTTACAAGCTCGTAAGAGAGCATCCTGTCCGTCTCGAAGCTCCACGTCGCGAATACCTTTTCGTGGCCGCCGCCTTCTTCGTGAGCATGCCCGGACACCCCGGCGTGAACGTGTACGTCCATCGGCTCCCTGGCCAGAAGACGATCAGGGTCGTAGCTCCCGAGCCCGAAGACGAGCTCGAGCGGCACCCTGCCGAACTCGGCCTCCACGATCCGCGCCCCTGGTATAATCCCGCCCAGCCAGTCCCTGACTTTACGCATGCTCTCGCTTCCAACGAGGTCCGTCTTGTTCAGGACCAGGACGTCGGCTATTGATATCTGCGCGATTCCGAGCTCGGCGTTTTCACCCTTCGTCAGGCACGTTACCTGCTCCGCATCGACGACCGTTATAATGTTCTCCACCCTTATCAGCTTTCTTACGTCGGGCACGAGGAAGCTCATCGCTATCGCTGCGGGGTCTGATACGCCGCTCGCCTCGATGATGATATACTCGGGCGGCTCCGGCCGCTCCAGCAGCTCTATTATCGAAAGGAGCATGTCTCCCCTGAGCGAGCAGCATATGCATCCGTTCGAAAGGCTTATCGTGTTATCGACTTCGTTCTCTATGCCGACGATAAGCTCGGAATCGATGTCGATCTCGCCGAAATCGTTCACGAGGACGGCGACCTTCCTCCCGTGCTCCGCATGAAGCACGTAATTGAGGAGGGTCGTTTTTCCCGCCCCCAGGAAACCGCCGATTATCGTGAGCGGAACCGGATTATCCATATTCATTTCTTCTCTTCCCCATCGTGAAAACTCGTATGCGGTCGTTCAGCCCGGCCTCGGCCCCGGACCTAGATCAGCTTCATAATTCCGTACCCGCCCCACGCTATCAGGAGCGCGAAGCATGATGCGGCGGCGGCCTGCTTCGCCATCATCCCGAGGGCGAAGCGCGGGGACATTTCCCGGGCTACGGTCAGCGACGTCACGAGGCACGGAAGGAGCACCCCCGCAAGATAGACGACGGTCAGCACCTCGACGGGCCCTCCGAGGGGCGCCTTCAGCGAATCCATTTCCCCGTTTAAAAGTCCTATCGCTATCCCGTCTTTCCGTATAGATCCTAAAATGAGGGCCGGCGCCGCCTGCCAGGGGAGGTGGAAAAGCGACATGACCGGCGCCAGCGCCTCGCTTAAAAAGCCGAGCAGTCCGGACCACTCCATCAGCGCGGCCGCTATGCATATAAGGAAAAAGACCGGAAGGGCGAGGACGAAAAACTGCTTTATCACGTACCAGCTTTCGCGCCATATGTCCTTCGGCCGCGGCCACTGTAGAAAAACCCGGCCGGTGAGCTTTAGCCTGTTTGTCTTAAGCCTCGCTTCACGGGGCACGGTTATCCTGAGGTAAATGAGCGTGGTCGCGGCAAGGAGAACGAGATAATAAGGCGCAAGGTATGCCATGCCCGCCGCGCTGAAAACAGCCAGCGTCGCGGGGAGCTGATACGAGCAGGCGGAGCCGAACGATATGGCGGAGATGCACGCCCCGCGCGAGCAGCTCGAACACGAGCGCGAGTTGATGACGGCGGGGACGTTACACCCGAAGCCCATTATCACGCGGACGAGGTCCCTGCCCGAAATCCCGAACGGCAGGAGGAGCGGATGGAGCGAAACGGTCAACCTGTCGATGAGGCCGCTACTCTTGTACACGGCCAGTATTACGGAAAAGATGATTACGGTCGGCGCGGCGTATAAAAAGAGGAAAGGACTCATTGCCAGCAGTCCGTAATCCCCGCCCAGCACCGCGCCGAGCGGCCCGGGCAGCGCGTTCACTGTCTCGAGTAAAGGAGCGAGCGCGCTTGCCAGCGGACCATAGAACGAATCGGCCAGCCTGTTAGCGTTCTGAACGGCCAGCCATGCCGGTAGAAAAAGGATAAGAAGAGATAGAACCTGCCCCAGGACCGGGATTTCGAATACGCTTTTGGGGCCGGCACATCGATACCGGTTTTTTCATCTCCACTCCGGAGGGTGAATATGCCCGGGGACGAAAGCGCGTCCTCGATCGCCAACTTGTCTGAGCCTGAGAGATTCCGGGCGTTGACCGGGATTACTGGAACGCCTGCGTGCGTTCAGCTTCTCGAACGCAGCTTCGGCGTTCGAAAGCCCGCTTCACCTTATCCCGGAACGTGACAACAATGATACCGAGCTTACTTTCTGTAAGGGGAAGCAGCTCTTCGAGGTCCTCGTCGATGCTGGTCGCCTGCACGACGAGTATCACTAGCTCGTTCTCTTTTAATTCCCGTAGCGTC
Organism: Thermodesulfobacteriota bacterium; assembly: GCA_041390285.1. GTDB lineage: Bacteria > Desulfobacterota_D > UBA1144 > Nemesobacterales > UBA2774 > JADLGH01. The sequence goes on from JAWKQD010000003.1 coordinate 28,400, forward strand.
ATGCGGACGGTGATGCTGTCCGAGTCGCGCATTATTCCGGGCGTGTCGAGAAAGGTCGTATCTCCGAGCGTGTATTTGTCCACCGATACGGTGGTACCCCTGAAGTTCGAAGAGCTGGCCGACTTCCCGGTGAGCGAAGCTATGAGCCGCGACTTCCCGACGCTCTCCCTCCCTACGACGACGTAGGTTCTCTCTATATTCTCTAAGCTGTGCTCTGCCCTGCCCATACTGCCTCCCGTAAAAATTTTGTTGCTGCTGATTCAATATTCGGATTTCTTTTCAACACTGACATTCGTCACCGCAGCAGGAAAGGTCGTCGAGGAACATTCCCTTCTCACGGTAAAAATCGAGCACAGACTCGTCCAGCTTCCTCCTCCCGAGTCTTCCCGCTAGCTCGCTCGCGATTACGGCAAAGCGCTGCCTGAATTTATAAATGAAACAGAAGATGAGCTCTCCGTGCCTCACGTTCGGGCCCGTAAGGAAAAGGCCTGGTGTGATGGTGGATTCGTCCTTCTCGGTCAGGAGCGGATAGTTCTCTTTCTCTTCCCATTCGAAGAGATCCCTTGCCAGGACGAGGCTCGATTTGAACCCGGTCGCAAGGATCGGCTGGCTGCTCGTGAAAAGCTTCTTCCTGCCGTTCGAAACGACGTATCCGCCGTCGGTTTTCTTTACGCCCTTGATGTCGGAATTCCCGTTCAGTGTAAGGAGCCCCGCATCCACGGCCGGATATGAGCCGCCTCGACGTGTACGGCGACAGGCTGCAGCTCGGGTCGCTAGACTCGCCCTTCCACGCCTCTTCCCTGTCGAATACGCTCACCTTCTTGCCGAGAGCCGCGAGGTTGACGGCGGCGTCTATGCCGCTTTCGAATCCGCCGATTACGACGAAGTTCTCTCCCTCTACGTCCCGCCATGATGGGACGGCTGAATTTTGTATGCAGTGCTCCGAGCCGGGAAATACGTCGAGGGCGGGGTACTGGTATTCCCCGGCCGCCCATATGACGAACCGACTCCTTATCGCGCCCTTGTCCGTTTGTATGTTGAAGCCCCCGGCCGGAAGGGGCTCGATGCCAGTGACGTCTACGCCCGTTCTTATCGGCAGCTCGAAGTGTGCGGCTACGCTCTTGAGATATATCCGGTAGCTCTGCCCGTCCGGGTGCTCCTGCTTGAATATGTAGCCCGGGGACGTGTTCGGCACGACGGCATTCAGGTCCAGCATGCCGAACCCGTGTCCGGGGAATGACGGGGTAATAAAGCTCATCTCCTGGGCCATTTGCCGAAAGATCGCCCCGACTTCGTGTCTTTCGAGGAGGATGAATTTCTTGATACCGAGGAGCCGGAGCAGCGAGCCCATACCCACGCCCGCCGCACCCGCTCCTACTATAACGACGTCGAATTTTTCTTTCTTTGTTGATCTCATAAGCCTTATTTTCTGTCCGGTTCATAACCTAACACGAGGAGAATTAAATGCAAATGATTTGCGCAAAGAATTTGCGTTATGATATTTTGAGGATTGTAACAGTGCTGTAATGACAGGATAATTATTTTAGTCTTTTGAATGGGTTATACAGGAAAAGTGCTTTTTCCGGTTTTTTTGTTGTAGCTTATACGAAGAAGACGTTAACAAAGGATAAACGGCCAATGAGAGCGAGCTTACAGAGCTGAGAAAGGAAATACTGAAGATCATCGAGGAGTCGGCCCAGCCGCTCATGGCCAAGGATGTCTTGACCCAACTCGAGCCTAAACCCAATCTTTCGACCATATACCGTGCGCTTGATTTCCTTTGCAGGAAGGGGCTCGTAAAATCGGTTTCATTTTCCTCGGATGCTAACTACTACTTCAGCGCGAAAAAGGAGCCATGCCCATTTTCTCTACTGCAAAGGGTGCTCCGAGATACAGGTATTCGACCAGTGCTTCGCCGATAAAATACAAAAGAACATCGAGCACGAGTTCGACTACAAGATAACGGACCACTTCTTTTATTTTTCCGGGATATGCGACGACTGCCGCCACCGGATGGTCGATCTCTAACCCGACTAAAATTCAGGAATATACGACTTGGTCATGTAAACGTATTTATGAAGGGCCGAGCAGCCCCGGAGGGCCGCCCGGATGGTTGAGTTTTCTTATTCCGTAACTACGTTAATCGTCCGTTCGGTGTCATTGAACGCCCCCGGCACTACGTTCCCGTCCTTGTCCAGGAGCTTCGAAGCCTGACGCCATACTCACCAGCCGGTAGCCCGGTTACGAATGCGGGCGTCCATTCGGTGAGCGTTATCGTGCCGACTTCCTCGCCCGAATCCTTGTTCGTTATCGTGTACTTTGCCTTGTAGCCGTCAGGGCTGAGCTCGACGTTATTGAGATAAAAGTCGAGGAGTATCTTCTCGGCGTCTTTCCCTTTGTAGTCGCCCTTCGGCCTGCTGTAGATTATGGTCGGCGCCGACTTGTCGAGGAGGAATTCGCCTTCTTCCTTTCCGACGTAGAAGTTCAGTATCTCGGCGGCGTCCGGCGACTTCACGCTCTCATGGTAAGACCTGCTCGGGAAGACGACGAGCGTATGCGGCCCTTCAGTTAGGACACCGATGTCGAACGGCTCGCCTGCCTTGTAGTCGGCGAGATACGGATCGTTGTCGAGGATGATGTGTGCATGCTGGCCCTGGGCCGAGTTGGCTATCTCCTTGGCCCTAGGGGTGTCGGTCTCCACGCCTAGCTCGTAATTCTCGACGTCAACTATCACCGAAACCTTGGCGTCATCGAGGACGCTCCCGTCCTCGAAGTTCGAAATGCGGGTCTTCGCCCCCTCAAATGGCGGCGAGTTATCCCACGCCTCTATCGTCACTCCCTCGGTGCTCGTGGCCTCCGGCCCGGGAGTCGGCGACGGCGCGGGAATAGGCTCCTCGACCACCGGCTCGGGTGTCGTTGCCGTTTCTTCTACCACTACACTCTCCTCTTCGACGACGTTCCCTCGTCGCCCTGACGGCACCCCATGGCAAGCGTCAGAGCCAGTATGAAAAATTCCAAAATATGCTTTAACTAGACTGTTCTTTCTCATCTTGTGTACCCCTATGCAATTGGTCTTCTTAATGTATTCTAATGGATAAGGTATTCCCAACCAATAAGAAAATTATATCTGACGCCCGGGATTAACGGAGGGAAAAAATGCTCGACGAGGCTCTTTTGGCCGTAATTGTCTGCCCCTGAAACGAAGCAGGATCTGGAGCCTGCAGGGCCCGATCTCGTCAGTAAAATCAACTCTTTAATCGAAAAGGGCGAGCTCCTAAGCAGGTCGAAACAAAAAGTGACGGAGCCCATCGACGGCGGGCTCGTTAGAAGGGGGGACGGAAAGTATCTCTACCCCGTAAGGGACGACATCCCGGTTCTCCTTGTAGATGAATCTATACCGCTCGAAGGGATTCAATAGTCCCTGAAAACCTCCACCTCTTTTCCCTTCATCGTGTAAAGGCCGCCCACGAGATTTCCTTCGCCTATCTTCAGCTTGCCGGTTACGCGGAGCGGAATGTCGGTCATATACTTCGCGCTCTTACCCTCGGGCATTTCGACGTAGACGAACTCGTTCACCCTCGGCATCACCCCAAAGCAGCATCCCATCTGGTTGTTTAAGAGCATGAAGCTCCTCACCTCACCCAATTCGAAATCGACGGGCAGCATGTAGCCTATTACCTTCACGTCCTTCCCGTCGAGCTCCATTACCTTGGCCGGGACGACGTTATCCTTCTCGTACTCGAATCCGCCGAGGAAATCGAAATCGACTTTCGTGACCCCGCCTTCGGTTTCGAGGGCCCCCGCTGACGTGTAGTCGAAATTTCTGTCGGGCCTGTAATGAATCCCGAGCGCGGGGAAGAGGAGTATGCTCGCCACGACGAGTATTTTGACGACGTGCCTCTTCCACTCGAAGCGTTCCGGGCGGTTGGGTTCGGAGGCTCTGCTCGCGTTTTTCATATCCGTGGAATTACTTTCCGTTGTCATTCGTTACCCTCCGGGAACCTGAACTCCACCTCCTGAAACTCCCTGCCCTTTACGGTTATTGCCGTAATGACGGCGCCGAACTGCTTCAAACCTTTAAGCCTCTCCGACCGTACGGCGAACTCCGACGTGTCACCCTTTTTCTCCCCTGTGAGTATATTGTAAACGGCGCTCAGCCTGAGCGGAAGCTCGCTTGCATGTGCATTACCGGTGGCATCGGGAACTGCGATTCTTATCTCTATCTCTGGCTGATCGAGCCTGACCGGATTTTCGGCCTCGCCATCGAGGACGTATCCACGGAGCGTCCCATCTTCCGGATCGAGCACGAGCTCCAGATGCGCGAATTCGTCGCCGAGCACGATCAGCGTCCCCCCGTGTGGGGCGGTATGCTCGTGCCCGTGCCCGTCATTATGCCCATCGGTATTGGAATCCCCATGGGCCCATGCAGTCGTTGTTATTGCCGTCATAAAAATCAGACACAGTAGCAGTTTCATGACATCCCTCCGTGTATTCATGTTCTCTAACTCTGCGGGGTGAGGTTGGACGCGACGTCCGTCGAGTGCGCCTTTAGGGCCGGGATGATGCCGGCCAGAATGCCGAGCGCTATCATCGCCAGGGGCGCCGCGAGAAGTACCGGGCCCGGCCTCAGCACGTCGAGGACTACTCCCGTCTCTGCCCTTATGACCACGGACGCCCCTGCGAGTATGAGTGCATACACCGCATACCCGAGGGCTGCCCCGATCGCGGCTATCGATGCCGATTCCAGAATAATCGCGGCGAAGACGGTCCTCCGCCTTCGCGCCGAGAGCCCTTAGTATCGCGAATTCACGCCGCCTCTCGTTCATCGTGTTATAGATGCTGGCCAGTATCGACCCCGCGGCGACCAGAACGACGAGATAAGCGACCAGCGAAAGGACTTTATTTACCCAGCCGATCTTTCCGAACAGCTCGGCCATGACGCGCCCGATGGGCCACGCGAGTGTGGCCGCCGTCCCTTGCCGGTTTATCGTCTGGTCGAGGAGGAAGCCCGCCTGCGGATTCTTGAGCTTCAGCATAACGGCGCTCACTTCCTTGTACCTGTCGGGGATTTCCTCTCCCGCCCGGGGCTCATATGTCCCGCCGCCGCCCCTCAGCACATGCCCCGATATCCTGTAGAACTCGTCTATAGGTATCCATATCACCCTGTCCGAAGGTGAATTGGTCGGCTCAAGCACACCCGTTACCGTGTACTCCTCGGCGTGCTTCTGCCTCTCGTCGAAAACGAGGCCGTGGAAAGGATTGAATTTCGAGCCCACTTTGAGGCCGGTTTGTCTGCGACGTAGCTGCCGACGACGGCCTCCCGCTTCTCCGGATCGAAGAGCTCCCTCGGCGAGTGTGAACTTGCGCCCCTTTCTGTATTCGAGGTCTGTGAACAGGCTCTTTTCTGTGCCGACTATTCTGTAGCCCCGGTAGTTGTCCCCGACGGCGTAGGGGACGGCGAGGGCGACGTTCGGGTCATGCTTGATCGCGTCGTACATCTCCCACGGGATATTCCCGGGGGACGTCTCCAGGTGAAAGACGGTGTTCAGGACGAGCCTGGAGCTGGCTTCCCCGCGCCCCGAGAACAGCGTCGAACCCCGTGGGGCCGCCGGCGAAGGCGTCGTACGTCTGGTCCCTGATGCTGAATACTGCCATCACCAGCCCCGCTGCCATAGCCACCGACAGAACTGTGATTATGGTCGAAAGCCTGTGCTGCGCTAGGCTCTTCCTCGCAATGAGGAATATCCCGCTTGCGTTCTCCATGCTCATTTGTCCGTACCTCCACGAGGCGCGCGATTGATTTCGCCCAGTTCCCTGACGGCGCTGAAGTTGCCGAGGATGTTACTGTCGTGGCTTACGAGGAGGAGCGCCGCTTTGTTTTCGGCGCACATCTCCTTTATCAGCGAGGCCGCGATTCCGGCCGTCCTCGCATCTAGGTTCCCGGTGGGCTCGTCGGCGAGGACGAGCGCTGGCCTGTTCGCCAGGGCCCGCGCGAGGGCCACCCTCTGCTGCTGGCCGACAGAAAGCTGGGCCGGCTTGTAACCGGTGCGGTCCCCGAGTCCGACCCGTTCGAGAAGGCCTCGGGCGAATTCCTTGTCCGTGCCCTTCCCGAACATCATCCCGAGGAGGACGTTCTCGAGTGCGGTATAGCCCTGGAGGAGGTTAAACGTCTGGAATATGTAGCCGATTCTGTCAGCCCTCTGTCTGTCCCTCTCGGGCTCGGAAAGCGTCGTCAGGTCCTCGCCGTCGAGTAATATCCGCCCACTGTCGGGCCTCAGTATTCCGGCGACGAGGTTAAGGAACGTGGTCTTCCCCGAGCCGCTCTCCCCCGAAAGAGCGATCTGCTCTCCGCTTTCGAGGCCGAACGCGGGGACGTCCATGACCTCGACGGTCTCACCGTCAGGTGACCTGTAGCTCTTTTTGAGATTTTCGATTTCAAGTATCCGCATAGCATCCCGCCTACTTAATCCACGGGGACTTCTGTCCCTCGCCGCCGGTTTCTTCCGTCTCTTCCACGACCGAAATATCGACGAATATGTCCTTATATTTTTCGTCGAGCTCGCCCGCGACGGGCTCGGCATAGCCGTTCTCCACCAGAAGAACGTTAAGCATCTTTCCGCCGGGCACGAATACGTAGCTCAGGGGCCCGCCGTCCTCGTCCACCGACTCGCTAGTCTCCACCTTCACGAGCGTCCCCCTCCTGAGGATCGATTCCGAGAACTTCTTCGCCCCGCTTTCGTCATTCGGCGGTATGTCCACCCCGACGAGCCGTATCTTCAGCATGTTCATGTTGGGAGGCTCGCAGAAGAAGCTGTCCCCGCTCTCGACCCTCACGGCTGTGCACGTGAAATATTCGTATTTGAGGAAATCGAGGCGCGCGCGGCCTCTTCGTATTTACCGCCGCACCCGGCCGAGAGCATCACCGCCGCGATAACGGTAGCCAAAACCCCGGCGCGTTTTCTGTTCAGAATTATTCTTTTCAAATTTTGCCTCCACGGCTCAGACGCGTTTACGCACCTCGCGCCACAAGAGCCCCGCGATGAAAAAAAGACACGCGCACATCGCCATCGATGCGCCCGTGGGTAACGACAGAATGAACGAAAAAAAGTATCCCAGCACGGCGGACAGAACGCCCATAGCCGCCGAGAGTATGAATGCGAGCTTTAATCTTTCCGTGAAATAAAGCGCGGCAAGCGGGGGCAGGGCCAGGAATGCAAAAACTGGCAGCGCGCCGAGCGCCCTCGTCGCGGCTGCGGCAACTATGGCTATCATCACCATGAGCCCCGCGTTAAGCGCCCCGACGGGATATTTGAAAAGCCGGGCCGATTCTTCGTCGAACGATACGAATATAAAGTCCTTCATGTAGAAGAGCAGCACCGCTCCGGCGGCCACGGCGATCCCCGGAATGATGTATACATCCGCCGGGTCCACCACGACGGCGCTCCCGAAAAGTATGCTCGCGATGTCATGGGAGCCCTTCGTTATGCGGTCCCCCAGGATCACGACAGCGGCCGAGGCGATAAGAAATCCGAACCCGATGATCCCCTCGCGGCTTACGCGGGAGTAGTCTTTCTTCAGTGCGAAGAATACCGCCGCCGCCACGGTAATCCCTATAGACAGCGCGAACGGGTGCACGGCTGCAGAAAGCGCCCCGAGGCCGAGCCCTTCTATGTAAAAGGAAAGCGCGACCCCGAAGCTCGACACCTGGGTAAGCGCGGCGCTCACAAAAATAATTCGCCTTAAGACGACGTAAACGCCGAGGAGGCCGCATATAGCACCGGCGGCCGCGCCGACTATCATCGGGTCACGCCAGAGGAAATAGCTGCCGAGGAATTCTCCGAACGTTATCATGCGCCGTCTCCGCCGGGCCCGGTTGTTTGTGAGTCCAGGGCGCTTTCGAAATTGAGCCCGAAGAAATCCGCTAGGGCACCGCTCGTCATGAGCTCCGATTTCAGGCCCTCCCGGAAGACGCCCTTATCGGCATCGACGAGGATTACCCGGCCTGCGTACTTCGCAGCGGTTCTCAGGAAGTGGCTCACCATTATCACGGCCGCGCCGCTCTCTTCCCTTATCGACTCGACGAGCTCCATTATCGCGGCCTCGCCCCTGACGTCCACCGCGGCGGTCGGCTCGTCGAGGACGAGCGCGTCCGGCTCACCAGCGACGGCGCGGGCTATAAGCGTCCTCTGCTTCTCGCCGCCCGAGAGCGACCTGAAGGTCCTCTTCGCGAGGCGGCCCACGCCGGCCCTTTCCATCGAGCGGCTTATGCATTCCCTGTCCGACCTGGAAAGCCCGCTTCCGGCGGGCACCCTCGCGTAGCGCCCCATCGAGACGACTTCCTCGACGGATATAGGAAAGAGCGGGTCGAAATGTTCGTTCTGCGGGACGTATCCGAAAACGATGCCCGGCTCCACGTCCACCCTCCCCGAAACGGGAGGGACGAGGCCGAGTATGGTTTTAAGGAGGGTGGACTTCCCGCCGCCGTTGGGGCCCAATATGCCGGCGAACTCCCCCCTCTCGATGGAAAGCCCTACGGGGCCCAGAATCGCCTTGCCGTCGTACCCTATCGTCACGTCCTTGAGTTTTATAAGCTCCTTCATTTTCTCACCTTAAATCGGACGGCCCCCCAGGCATGCCAGGGGAGGTAAGGGTCCCGGGGGGCCGCCGCAAATGTTCTTCTATCCGTTATGCATGGAGCTCCCGCTTTCCGCCGCCCCTGACCTGCTCTCTAGGGCGGAGGTTATCTGCCCGACGATCGCGTCGAAGAGGTCGAAATACGTATTTATCCCGTCCTCTCCCCCGACGCTCGTCGGCAGAGACAGAAACACCGCGCCCGTCTTTTCGGAGATTATCCTCGGGGTCTTCTGCGGATAGTAGTTCGAAGCGAGGACAAGCTTAACGTCCTCGGCCTCCATCTTCTTTATGAGCGCCGCTACGTGAGAGGGCGTCGGCGGAATGCCGGGCTTGGGCTCTATGTATCCCGCGTCCTCGAATCCCGCCCACCTCGTGAAGTAATTAAGATTCTTGTGGTAGGATACGACCTTGGTCCCCTTGTACGGGGCCAGCTCCTTCGCCCATTCGGCTATTTTGAGCTCGAGCCGCTTCTCGAAATTCCTGTAATTCTCCTCGTAGTATCCGGCGTTCTCGGGATCTACCTCTGAGAGCTTCTCCGTGATGCCTTTCGCCACCAAAATACCGTTTCGCGGGTCGAGCATGTAATGCGGGTTCCCCCTCGGATGAACGTCCCCCATGGACCTGTCGACCGGGCCAGTAGGCAGGTCGAGAACAGTTGTCAGGAACCTAGAAGCGTCCACGTTCCCTGGGGAGTTAAGCGTGGCGATATTCGAATTCCGGGCGCCCGTAACCAGTATCGGCAGCCACCCGATCTCGAGGTCGAGGCCGTTATAGACCAGTATGTCGGCCCTGTTGAGCTTCGTTATATATATCGGCTTCGCGTCCACGAAGTGGGGGTCCTGGTAGCCCTTGGCGAGGCTCTCTACGTCTACCCTGTCCCCGCCAATCTCCTTCGCGATCGCCGCGAAATCCGGCGTGGACGTGACCACCCTCACCTTCGCCTCGGCGCTCCCGCCCGCGAGCAGCATCACCATCGCCGCCGCTATGAAGAGCGCGAGCCCGGGAAATGATTTATACATTTTCATAGTTCGTCTCCTTTTCTCGATTATTTAAAACGGGTGCGCGCCGTGCGCCCCTATCGCGTACTGGAACTGAAGGAATATCGCGTGCTGATTCGGCCCGTAGTCCTGGTTCAGATAATCGTACTGGAGCCTTACCCGCGAAAATTCCGACGGGTTGAACGTCAGCATGGGCGATATGCGGTACGCCCTTCCCAAGAGTCCGAGCATATCATCGTGCCCATGATCGTCTTCCTCTTCTTCCTCATGTTCGTGATCATGGTCTTCCTCTTCGGTTATGGGCGTGTTCGTGTCCGTGAAATCGAACCTTAGGCCGGTGTTCCATCTTTTGGCGAACCTGTACATCCCCTCGACGTAGAACCCGTAATCCTCAAGCTCCTCTTCGGGGGTTTCGGCCTGCCTCCACATGAACTCCGACTGGAGCGACACTTCCTGGTAGGGATTATCTTTAAGCGGCCTGTACTTGGCGAAGAAATCGACGCCGTAGAGGTTCGACCTCTCGTCCGGCCCCGATGCGTTGCTGCCCGTGGCGAATGAAGCCCCGAGGCTCACGCCGAGCGATTCGCCGACGTCGAAGAAGTTGGCCATGTGGAATATGTAAAGGAGATTCCCGAGATTATTGGCGTCGGGGCTCCTGCCGAACGTCGGCGTCTCGACGTCGGGGCTTCCGCCGGATGCGCTCAGCTCGAGGTACCACGGCACGGGGACGAGGAAGCTCGCCTCGACGCTCGTCGGGTTAAGGTGCTCTCCCAAAAACTCCGCCACGACTATCGGCAGCGTCACGAAGTTCTGAGCGTGTCTGTGTATCTGGTTGATCCTGCCGAATTTCGCCCTCGCGCGCCCGATCTTGAACTGCGAGTTAAGAGGTATGCTGAAGAGCGTCGTGCCGTACGCCTCTTCCAATTCTACGCCTTCCGTTCTGAACGAAAAGAACGAATCGAACCTGAAGTACGGATCGACGACGCTCTGAAATCCAACCTCGATCTCCTGCATATTGACGCCTGTATTTTCCGGGTCGTTTTCCGCGAAAACGATTGGATCGTTAAGCGAATACCACGTCGGGGTTATCAAGGCCACAACGCTTATTTCCAGGATTCAGCGACTGGACGACCTTGCTCAAAAACCCCTGCGGCCCGCCCTGTGACGTCAGGCCGGCACCGTAACAGTCTCCTCTTTTACGACGACGTTCTCGTCCTTTACCGTGACATCCTCTTCACGCTCCCGCGCCTGCTGCTCGAGCGCACTGTTCTTTTCTTCGAGGTCGTCGATCCTCATCTGCATCTTCTCCATCATCTGCTTAAGCTCTTTAAGCTCATTCTGAATATCCTCATTGCCCTGTGCAAACGCCTCGCCGTGAAGCAGCCCCTGACAGGCAATCAGGGAAATCACGAGCACAGCGATAATCCTTCTTACGCTCATTATTCACCTCCAGATTTTTTTGTGAATGAATTCCGGAGTGCCGTGCCGGCATTGGAACAGGGGCGAGTGCAGGCGCTATGCGCCCGCGCGGTAAGCATATGTACGGAGGGCCGTTCCCGATGGGGCGGTACGGTGCCTTCTATATAGAGATGTTTACGAGTTTTCGCCCGTTTGATTCCTCAGCCGAAACGGCTCAGGCGAGCGGAGGTGAGCGCGTCGATTTGTAAAGCGTCAGGAATGACGCCGGGACCAATGGTACGTCTGTGCTGAAAGAAATTAATAATGGTGAATCTATAAGGACGGGAAGGGCGTCCCTTTCGGGAAGCTCAAGGTTTCCGTGGAGCCTGCACGCTGAGCACTGCTCGACGGAATGCCCCAGGTGCTCGGCGGATTTCGTTATGTGTACGCCGCTGTCTGGGCCGAAGCCGTGGTTGTGGACGCTCAGTGATAATACGAAGACGAGGGCGAACGCCGCCGCGAAAAACGCGTTTACTCTCCTTCTGTTTGCTCTGGATGCGTCCATTATCCGTGTCCGGCCTTGTCCTCAGATGATAACATATGATTCGCGATTGTGAGAGCCGCCTCTTCAACTGTAAGCGAAGGGTCGAGGTCTACCCCGAGCTTTTTCATCTCGGCGAAAAGTTCCCCGAGGACCGGCGGCTCGATGTGGCATTCGGCGAGTGCGCCGGTCATCGAAAAGACCTCTTTCGGCGTTCCCTTGGCGACAATCCTCCCGCCGACGGCCATCAGGTAAACCGTGTCGGCGATGAGGGGTACGGTGTTCATGTTGTGCGTCGATAATAGTATGGCGGTTCCGTTTTCATGGTTGACGGTGTTAAGGAGCCTTATCATCTCGGTCCTGCACATGGGGTCGATGTGCTCGAACGGCTCGTCCAGTATCAAAAGCTCGGGCTTCGTCACGAGAGCCCCCGCGAGGGCGACCTTCGTCTTCTCGCCGCCGCTCAGATAATGCGGCACCTTGTCCTTAAGGTGCTCGATCTCGAGCCGTTTCAGCGCGTCGCCGACTAGCTCGTCGGTCTTTTCCTTTCCGTACCCGTAATTCCTCGGCGAGAACGATACGTCGTCCCAAACCTTCGGGGCTATTATCTGGAGATCCGGGTTCTGGAGCAGCGCGCCGATCCTCTCCCGTACCTTCTCGTAATCCTTTCCCGGGTTTACGCCCATTACATCTATCTCGCCGCCGGAGGCACCAAGAAGCCCCAGCAAGAGCGAGAGCAGCGTAGACTTCCCACTCCCGTTCGGGCCGAGCATGACCACGCGCTCCCCCTTACGGACCGCAAAATCCTCGCCCTCGAACCTGAGCGAGGTGCCGTCCGGGTACCTGAAGCAAAGATCTTTTACCCTTACGATTTCTTCCATGCTTCGGCCTCCCGTTTAGGATAAAGGCCCCACGCGGCCGACAGGGCCAGCGCGAGCACGGCGGCGTATACGAAATATATCCCGAGCGATTCCAGGCCGGGCTCGTAGCGCATCACGAGCGCGAGCGCGAGTATTACAGCGCCCGTCAAAACAGCCCCGGCGTCGCACAGCGGGCTTCCTGCCCTGTCGTATCCATCGGATAGCTTTCCGTTATAACCCCTGACCCTCATGACGCCGTAAAACTTCTCCGAAATGTCGAGCCCGCGCACCAGCAGGAGCCCTATCCCGGACGAAAAATTGACGACGTTGCGTACGATCTTCCCCCGCGAGATACCTCCCCTCACCCTGAGCGCCTTAAGCAGATTGTCCAAGAGGTCTAAAAGCAGGAAGAGCGACCTGTAAGTAAGGAAAAGCCCCTCGGCTATTATCTTCGGCAAGAACGGCCGGAGCGACGCGAACACGTCCGGGTACGGCGTAGTAACGATTACGATTACCGAGGCAAGGGCTGCGGCGAGCGCCTTTAAGACTATCACCCCTGCGCCGATCCAGTTCCCGTTCCACCCGGCTGCGGCAAATATTAGTGCGAATATCGCGGGGTAAGCCGCGAACGTAATGACCTTAAACGCCGGAAGCCCGGTCCTGAAAACGAGGGCCGCGAGCGTGATATACGCCCCGAGGAGGAAATAAAAAGTCCCCGTCACGACGACGGACGCTATGAGCAGCCCTGCGAAGACCAGCTTCGAAGGCGCGGACGCCCTGTGGAGGAAGCTCCCGCCGTGGTTTGCGTAATAATCTATTGCCGAAACGTCCATGCGATTTCCTTAGGTCTTCTCCGGGGCCACGAGGTCAGGCCTCACCCTGTAGAGATAAGATACGACTAGCCCTGTGACGGCGGCTTCGAGCGCCCATCCGAGCGGCGCAAGCAGAAAAATAGTCTTTACGAACCTTCCGAAGTCGAGGCTCCCGTGCGCTTCCATGTCCACTGCCGCGCCGCCGTCCTCATCATGAACCGTCTCCTCCGTATGAAGCGCCACGGCAGGGTTTATGTGCGAAACGTAGACTATCCCCAGCATTATCGAAGTGCTCAGAAAGAGGCTCAAAATCGCTGCGAGCGCCGAAGACCATCCCACGCCCCGCCCCGCCATGACCGCCCTCAAAAACTGGAACAGGTAATAGCCGAGTACCGCCTCGGCGCCGATTACTATCGTATTCAGCCCGACTACCGTAATCCCCCCGTGTCCGAACATCGATATTATGAGGTCTACGATAAAAACGGATATGAAAGCGAGCGCCGGGCCGAGAAGTATGCCGGCGATTATGCTCAGATTTATGTGATATGCGATCGGTACTATTTCGAGCGTCATGCCCGCTATCATGAGCGCGGACACGATTCCTATAAGGGGAAGCTTCCTCTTAACGTCCACGGAATTCACCCTACGGATGGATAGCGCGAGAAGTAGGGCAGTGACCAACCACCCCGCGGCGACTATCCAGATCGGGAGAACGCCGTCCGGTATGTGTATGTGAGACATATGTCAAAATCCCCTTTTCATGCGCCGCATTCCCTGCACTTGCCGAATAATTGAAGGAAGTGGTTCTGTATCTGTATTCCCGTGTCCTTCGAGAGCTTTTCCGATATCTTGTCGAGCGGGCATTCGGCGAACTCGATGACCTTGTTGCATTCTGTGCACACTATAGGATGCCTGTGCCCCTCTGGGGCGACGGCGTAGCTATGGCAACCGTCTTCGAGATGCACCTTCACGACGAGGCCCAGATCTATAAGAGTCTCGAGCGACCTGTAGACGGTCGCGAGCCCCGTCCCCGGCAAGAGCTCCTTCACTTTCGCGTGTATGCTGTTGATTGAAAGGTAGGTTTCGCTCTGTTCCAGCACTCTGAACACAGAAAGCCTCTGCGGCGTGCACTTGAGCCTACGGGCGTGGAAAATATCCCTTATGCCGTCCTTACCCTTCGCAGACGTTTTATATTTCATATGTTTTTGTAACCCGCCCCCTTATTAATAAGTAACCGCCCCACGTCAAATGAGAAAGATTCTCAATTGTATTCGCCAAATCCCGCGCTGTCAAATCAGCTCTGGTGTGCCAGGGTTTCTTGGCCGCGGATTCGAATCTACATTATTAGAAAATTGCCTATTGGCGAAAACCCCTTAATTCAAGTATAATTAAAGTAAGTTTTGTAACTTGAGAGAGAAACACTTAGTCACTATCCATACGATTCCGAATAAATTGTTGGTACTTGATTGAGTTTTACTGCTTGAGGGGAGAATTGTAAATCGCAGAGGAAGGTTATATGAAATCGTTTGATAATTTCGGTTTATCCGAGGGCATGATAAACGCCCTCAAGAAAAAGGGGTTCGAAGCCCCGACTCCAATCCAGGAACTGACAATACCGGAAATACTTGGAACCACGAAAGATCTCGTGGCGCAGGCGCAGACCGGTACGGGAAAGACGGCGGCGTTCGGGGTGCCGCTGATCGAGCTAGTCGCACAAAGAGCGGGCAACGTTCAGGCGATCATACTCACCCCCACGAGGGAGCTCGCGATTCAGGTCGCCGAGGAGATAAACTCGCTCAAGGGCGACAAGGAGCTCTCGATCGTGCCGATATACGGCGGGCAGTCGATGAGCCTTCAATTAAGAAGCCTCCGGAACGGCATCGACATTATCGTCGGGACGCCCGGCAGGGTGCTCGACCACATCTGGAGCGGCGAGCTCTCGCTCGGGAAGCTCTCCTATTTCGTCCTCGACGAAGCGGACGAGATGCTCAACATGGGGTTCATAGACGACGTGAAAGAAATACTCAGCCATACTCCGGAAGATAAGAGGACCATGCTGTTCTCGGCAACGATGCCCCGCGAGATCGTCGATATAGCCAAAAACCACATGCGCGAATACAACGAGCTCAAGGTCGAGTCCGAGCAGCTCACCGTGAGCCTGACGGATCAGATCTACTTCGAGGTAAAGCACTCGGATAAATTCGAGGCCCTTTGCCGCCTTATAGACATGGAAGACGATTTCTACGGCCTCGTATTCTGCAGGACCAAGTACGACGCGGATAAAATCGCGAACAAGCTCAGCCGCCGCGGCTACGACGCGGGCGCTCTTCACGGGAATATGTCCCAGGTCCAGCGCGAGCGTATGCTCAACCTGTTCAGAAAGAAGCGCGTGAACATCCTCGTTGCGACGGACGTCGCGGCCAGGGGGCTCGACGTGCACGACCTTACGCACGTCATTAACTATGCGCTGCCCCAGGACCCGAAGGCCTACATCCACAGGATAGGAAGGACCGGAAGGGCCGGCAAGGAGGGGAACGCCGTCACGTTCGTAACGCCCGAAGAGTACAGAAAGCTCAAATTCATAACGAAAGAAGCCAAGACAGACATCCGGAAGGCCAAGCTCCCGCTTAAGTCCGACGCCGATCTCCAGGAGCGTAAACGCACGAAGAAAGAAATCGACAAGATTGTAAGCACCCAGGCGCGTAACGGCGACTACCTCGAATTATCGAAGGAGCTCCTCAAAAAGAAGAACCCCGAAGAGGTCGTGGCATCTTTACTCGAGCACACGTTCGGCCGGGACAACAGGAAAAACGGCGGCGGCGACACCGCCGAGATAGACGACAAGGGGACGACCCGCCTCTACGTCGCCCACGGAAAGCGCGACGGCCTTACCAAGAAAAAGCTGCTCGGCTACATAAAAGAGAAGAGCGGAATATCGCCGGACAACATAACGGACATCCAGATACTGCAGAAATTCTCGTTCCTGACGATGCCCTTCCACGAGGCCGAGGTCTTGCTGGCGCTTTTCAAGGACAAGAAAGAGGGCTCGGGGCCGTTTATCACGATGGCTAAGAAGGAAAAGTCCCGCGGTCAGGCATAACGTCTTTTACCATCAAGAGGGCCATTCCGGAATACTTTATCAGCGGGTGCGGCACTACCGGCTCGCGCATGATCTCGTAAAATCCATGACGCTTGTATAGTTTCAAGGCGCCTTCGTTTTCCTCGAAGACTATGAGGCTTATCTGGGGGAGATTGCCCTCGGCTGCTTTCTCCTCCGCGATTTCGAGAAGCTTCGTCCCTATTCCAATACCCCTATACTCGGGAAAAAGCGCCATTCCGGAAATATAGTAGCTGCCGTGTTGTTCCAGTTTGCTGTAGGGAAGGAGCACCGGGTCGGTCTCCCAGTTGGTTGCGGGATCGTACGGGCGGTCCATGGGGAAGGCGACCATCATCCCGGCGATCTTTCCGTTTGACTCTGCAACCGTGCAGTTCCTGTAGCTAAATAGAGAGCTTTCGTCGGAGTAGCGTCTCTCCCCGCATCAAGCATATCTTCGCCGGGATTCAATGACTTCGTCCATACGTAATCGGCCACACCGTCGGACGCTATACTGAAAAGCCTGGCTATGGTCCTGCTCTCGTCCCTTCTCGCCGGGCGGAATATTATTCTCTCTAAAATATCCCCGCTCATTATGCACTTTTCCCGGACATCCTCTTTACCTCTTCGTACCTGAAGCAATCGACGACGTGGTCGTTCACCATGCCGGCGGCCTGCATGAAGGCGTAACATATGGTCGAGCCGACGAAGCTGAATCCCCGTTTCTTCATGTCCTTACTCATCGCGTCGGACTCTCCGGACTTGGGGGATCTCCTTAAGGCTCTTCCGCGAGTTCTGTATTGGTGCATGCCCTACGAACTGCCATATGTATTTATCGAACGTACCGAATTCCTCGCTCACCTCTAAAAACGCCTTCGCGTTCCGGACTGCGGAATTCACCTTGAGCCTGTTCCTGATGATGCCGGGGTTCTCCAGAAGCTCCGCTATCTTTTTATCGTCGTATGCCGCAACCTTCCGTGCGTCGAAATTATCGAACGCATCGCGGTAGGAATCCCGTCTCTTCAGTATCGTGATCCAGCTCAGCCCCGCCTGCGCCCCGTCGAGGATTATCATCTCGAATAACGTCCTGTCGTCGTGAACCGGAACGCCCCATTCGGTGTCGTGGTAATCGACGTAAAGCGGGTCCTCCCCGTGCCATCCGCATCTTTTCTTCAAGATCTCTCTCCCTCCGGGTTATTCCGGGTCCCTGTGTACTGTTTCGGGCGAAAACGCCGGGAGGCACACGGCGATGTACTTGGCACCATTGGGCGTACTGTACCTCACCCACTCCCCGGGATAGGTTATCACCGCCTGTCCAGGCCCGACCTCTATCGCGCCGCCTTCGTGCTCGACCCTGAGCGCGCCTTCGAGGACGACGGTTATCTCCTGGAACTCCGGCCTCTGCCCCGGCTCCACCCATCCGGCGGGGGACGTCATCCTGGCGACGCTCGCCCCCTTGTCGCCGGAATTGACCCTTCCCGCGAATTCCTCGATTATCTTGGGCTTGTTTCCCGCCGCCTCGATTATGGACGGCCCTTCGATAAGTGTAGGCATAGTCTCTCCATGCGTCTTGGTCGAATCCTCGAACTCAGTACTGAATATAAATAAGCCGAATCTTCATGGCAAGGACGAAATCCGCCGTCCGAAAAATTTCCGATTGTGTTTGGGCGCGGGGAATTTTACACTTAGAATCTGTAGGCACTCGAAACTCTGGTACTGCGGGGTCAGCGTAAACGGAGGGGAAACTTCATGAGAAAAATCATAGTCATCGCGTTCATTCTGGGGCTGGCGGTTCTGGCAGCCGGGGCACATTCCCACGCGAACGGATCTCCCCAGTGGGTGACGGGCAAGGTCGTATCCATAGTTACGGGCACTGACGGAAGCCTGCTCAGTATGGAGCTGCCCGGCGGCGAGCTGTTCAGCGTCCCTTCAGCGCCGGGGCTTCTCGAGGGAATTCAGGCAGGCGACGTCGTAACGGTGCAGGTTGTCGAAGGACAGGCAATGCTCCTCCGAATTGCGGAGAAGGCGGCTCCCTCCACCCCCGCGCCGGAAAAGAAGGACGACGGCGTTCAGTGGGTCCCGGGCGAGGTTGTCTCGATGGAGAAGGGCCCGACGGACAGCCTCCTCAGCGTAAGGATGTCCGACGGCACTGTTTTCAACGTCGCGACGTCGAACGACAAGATAAAGGGAATCAAGGTAGGCGACCACGTAATCGCCAAGGTCTTTCAGGGCTGGGCCCAGTCGGTTACAAAAAAATAGGGGCTTCCGCTCTTGAATTCCTCTCCCCGGTTTTAGATACTAAATCCAGCCTGTTGAAGCGGCGGGCGGTCTTGTGATAAAATCGGTGATGCCGGAGAGGGGATGATCGTAAAGACAGGTTCCAAAGAATCCAAGCTGCCTGACTTCCTGATCGTCGGGGCCGCCAGGAGCGCGACGACGTCGCTCTTTTACTACCTTAAAAACTACGACGAAATATACATGCCGGCCCGGAAGGAGCCCTGGTTTTTCAGTTACGCCGACAATCCCCCCAATTATTCGAGTCCCGGGGCTTACGATGTCGTTTATAAATTCGAGGACTATGAGGCCCTCTTCAAGGACGCCCGCCCCGATCAGATAATTGGCGAGGCCTCGCCTTCCTATCTCTTTACATACGCCGCGGCGATACAGAATATAAAGAACGTATACGGCGGGCTCTATGACAAGCTCAGGATAATAATAATCCTCCGGAACCCGGCCGAAAGGGCCTATTCCCATTTTATGCTGCACAAGAGAGGGTATAAGGAGCCCCTCGATTTCAGGAAGGCGATAGAGCCGGACACCATAGCGGCGAGACGGCGCGATAACTGGGATATATTCTACGACTACACGGGATGCAGCTTATATTACGAGCAGGTAAAGGCCTACATCGAGGAGTTCCCTCATGTTAAGGTGCTCCTTTACGAAGACCTCGCGCGAAACCCCGGAAAGATGCTCCGGGAAATCTGCGAATTTTTATCGGTCGATTACAGGGAAGGCGTCAAGCTCGAGAGGTTGAACAAGTCGGGCGTTCCGAAGTTCGAGCTCCTCAACGAGATTATCAACAAATCGTCTTTTCTGAAGGATTTTCTTATGGCGGTTATTCCAATGACCGTAAGAAAACGGATGAAACATAAAGCGTATACGCTGAATATGAAACCCACTGGAATCAGCCGGGAGCATATGGATTCTCTCGGCCCATTCTACGCCCGGGATATCGAAAACCTCTCCGCGCTTCTCGAAAGAGACCTCTCCATCTGGCTCAAGCCTGAGAGCACCGACAATTCGCCCCTGTAAGAGCGTAATTCAATTCTCTATTTATTATGTGAATCCTTTTTCCCGCGCGCGGTATCTAATCTTATAGAAAGCGATAGACGAGTAGTTAAAAAGCACATCCTATACCACCATCCTCCAGAGGGAAAAGAAGCCCTTTCAGTTTAAGGGCTTCTTTTCTTCTAAACGATTTCCCTTAGTATTTCTCTTGCAATAACAACCCTTTGTATCTCGGAAGTCCCCTCGTATATCTCTGTGATCTTGGCGTCCCTGAAATGCCTCTCCACGGGATAATCGACCGTATACCCGTAGCCGCCATGTATCTGGATGGCCTTGGTCGTCACCCACATCGCGGTCTCCGCCGCGTAGAGCTTGGCCATCGCGGATTCCTTGGAGTAGTTCATGTGCTTGTCTTTCATCACGGCCGCCTGAAGGGTAAGAAGACGCGACGCCTCGAGTCGCGTAGCCATGTCGGCCATCATGAACTGAAGCCCCTGGAACGACGATATGGTCCTGCCGAACGCCTGACGTACCTTCGAATATTTCACCGCCTCTTCGAACGCCGCCCTCGCTATGCCGACGGCCTGGGTCGCGACGCCTATCCTCCCGCCGTCGAGGGTCGTCATGGCGACCTTGAAGCCGTCCCCCTCATGCCCGATCATCGCGGACTTCGGCACCTTGCAGTCCTCGAAGTATATCTGCGCCGTGCTCGTCGCCTTTATGCCGAGCTTATGCTCGAGCTTCGCGATCTTCACGCCCGGATTGTCCATGTCGATGATGAACGCCGAAATACCGTGGTGCCCCTTCGACGGATCGGTGGCCGCTATCAGCACCATCACATCTGCCTCTGCCCCGTTCGTAACCCACGCCTTCGTCCCGTTTATCACGTAGGAATCGCTCTTCCTGAGCGCTATGGTTCTCATGCTAGCAGGGTCCGAGCCAGCGTCCGGCTCGCTAAGGGAGAAGCATCCGAGCTTCTTTCCGCTCGCGAGGTCGGGAAGGTACGCCTGCTTTTGCTTCTCCGAGCCGAATGCCAGTATAGGGGCGCAGACGAGGGAATTGTTAACGGACATGATTATCCCAGTCGACGCGCAGGCCGCACACAGCTCTTCGAGCGCGATTACGTACGAGACGCAGTCGAGCCCGCTGCCGCCGTATTCCTCGGGCACCATCATCCCCATAAACCCGAGCTCGCCCATCTTGTCCACGAGCCTTTTCGGGAACTTTCCCTCCCTGTCGTTCTCGGCGGCCTTCGGCCTTACTTCCCTGGCGGCGAAATCCTTCGCCGTCATCTTTATAAGATCCTGCTCTTCGGTAAGCGTGATAATCGACATGCCTGACACCTCCGTTTGTGTGGCAACCGAGCGCTCGCTCGGTAAACAATTCTAAAATCTATCCTGCTTCATGTCAACGGCTTTTTTATCGGAGGGCTTTCATTATTAGGTCTGTCTGCAGCTTGATGTACTGTTTGAGTGTGAAGCTCTTTCTGAGGGCCCAGCGTCTGAAAGCCCACATCTGCCCCTCTACCATAATATTATGTGCTAAAAGCCGGGCGGTTTCCTTGTTTATATGAAATATCTTTTCCTTGATCCCCTGGAGGATAATGCCTTCGAAAATATCGACGAGGTCGTTCTCGGCGTGAAGGACGTATTTCCTCTCATCCCTGTTAAGAGATTTGGTCTCCTGGTAAAGAAGGAGCGTGTAGTCCTCTATCTCGTCGATGATAGTGAAATAGTCGCGTATTGCGTTTCTAAGGTTCTCGTCGGGGTCCTTCTTTCCGGTGAGCGTGCTCTGGAGCTTGTCGCTCACGCTCTTCGATATGTGATCGCAGACGAGAAAGAGTATGTCCTCCTTCGTCCTTATGTAATCGTAGAGCGTGCCCATGCTCATGCCGAATTCGCGGGCTATTTCACGGACGGTCGTTTTGTGGAAACCCTTCCGGACGAAGAGCTCGACGGCGGCGTTCACGAGCTCCTGGCGCCTTACGTTGATGAGTTCCTTGTCCTTGATGTTGGACGCTATTAGGCTCTTCGGGTCGGGCATACGGCATAATTCCCGGTTTCTCTTTGATTCTTGATACGCGCCTTACGAAATGAATGAATATACTAACACAAAGAGAGGGATTATATTACATCTCCAAGCCCCGATTTTTCACCCCTGGGCGCAGCCGCTGCTGCGCCGTCTCGCTCCGGCGATTTTATATCACTGGCCGCTGTTGAATGTGCAATCGTCCAGCCCTTCCCCGAGTGTCTCGCAGCTGCTCTGGTCCGAGGTCAAGCCGCATACGGTGGAGTAGTAATTGCACGAGCTGTGGTTTACCGCAATCTGGTGAAAATCCGTCGGGCCCGTGATCGGCGCCCCGAAGGTTATGGAATATCCGGTATCTACATGCACGTATGAAAGCTCCGTCGGCGGGAGCGTCGGAACGATGTCGTTCGTGTTGTAGACCCTCCAGCTGTCTATTCCGTACCCTTCGTAGACGCTCTTGAAGGCGGCGTCCCCGGCCCTGGGCCCGGCGAAGTTGTACATGACCGGGTTTTTAAAATCCGTGTTTTCTATTATGTCGGCAACCGCCAGGACTGCGAGCGCCGCGCCGAGGCTGTGGCCCGTTATGTAGACGTTATTGTAATTTCCCGATTCCGCCGCGCTGGCAACCGCGTTCGTAACGGCCAGCGTGTTGTATATATCGGTGAAGCCTTGCTCCGTTTGCCCTCCGTAAGTGTAGTTCACGAGCGGGAAATCGGCGTCGCTTATCCATTCGTCTATTGTCTTGGTCCCCCTGAACACGACGTAAATATTGGAGCCGCTCGTTGCGACGAACGCTATCGGCACCGCCTCGGGCAAAGATTCCCCGAAGAAGCTTTCGGGTGTGAGCAGTATCTCTTGCAGGTCGTACGGCGAAGGCAGGGTGAACTCCGTGCCGTTGTCGTTGTCTATAAGCATCTGGTACGACTGAAGGCATAGATACATCAGCTCGGCCGCGGTCTCGGCGTTAAATTCATTGCTGCCCGGCTCCTCTGGTCCCGGCTCTTCGGGGCCTGGTTCTTCAGGCCCGGCTGTCAGAACGTTCTCTCCGTCGCACGAGATAGCGAATCCACACGCGAAGATCAGTAGAAGAATCATGTACGGGAATTTCGATATTCCTTTCTTGGTCATGTGTAAGGCTCCTCCGAACCTATCGGTGATAAAAGAAGCGTATTGATTAATTATAACCGCGGTTTTGTGCCGGGACGCCCATATTTTTTCATGATAATCCGGGCCTTTTCACTTTATCAACGTAGAGGGGCGTAACTGGCGGAACATGGGGTGGGGCGGGATTCTGGAATCCCGCGCCCCGGGTTATTTAAAAGGATTCAATGTGTTCAGCTCGGTCAGGGTTTCGACGAGCTTCGGCTTTTCGACAAAGAGCCTGTACTGCATAAGCTTCAGCACGGACGAGAAATCCTTCCACTCCGACATGAACGATTCGTGCCCGGTTACTATCTCCTTGGCTTCCTCCACGCTCTCCTTGAAATAATCGGCGAGGGTCTTCCGGGATATCTCGTCTTCGAGCGATTCGATTATCTTCGGCAGCTCGTCCTTGTCGAGCCAGATGCCTGGCAGGTGCCGCAGTAATTTATCTCGACCCCCGTGTCCCCGTATTCGAGGCTGGCGGTCGGGGTGCCGCAAACGGGGCAATCGACGCCGGTCGAGCTCGATTTGAATTTTTCCGGGTGCTTCCATATCTCGAAATCGAGCCAGTCGAGGTTGGGGTCCGTCTCGTCCTTAACCTCTTCGAGCTCACCCTTTTCGAGCCAGACTCCCTTACACGACTCGCACTCGTCTACCTCTATCGACCCAAGCACCTTTGTCTTGAGCTCCACACCACACTTCGGGCACTTCTTCATTTCTCGTTTCTCCTCGATATCAAAGTACTTCGACGTTAATTACGCGGCCGCCCATGAAGTAAAGATAGACGCAGTCGTACGTGAGTCCGTCCTTAGCCTCGCAGCTGTATATCCACTTCTCGTCATAGCGCGCCTTTACGGGAGTCGAGTCTTTACTCCACGGCTCGCCTATCTCGGCGACGACCTCTTTCTTCGTCATGCCCTTAAAATCCTTCCCGGCCTCTACCGCCTTCATAACCTCGTTCCCGCTCGACTTCGACCCTTGTGCGACTACAATAGGTGCGTCTTCGGCAAAGGAGTCATGCGAAAATATCGTTATCGTGATTCCGAGCGCCAGGGAAAGGAACAGAGACCTCTTAAGTAAATGATCTAATCGCAGCATACGTGTGAACCTCCCGGATGTTTTCAGGTTATCGGGATCTTATCCGACCTGCTTAATTATATTGCAGAAATTCCCTGTCTCCGAGGGGTTTTCTTTTAATCGAACTCGAATCCGAGCCCGCCGTCTTTGACTACCACCTTGACGTCCCCGCCCGACGCAAGATTCCCGAAGAGGATCTCCTGCGTAAGCTTCTGCGTGATCTCGTTGTCGATGAACCTCTGTATGGGCCTAGCACCGAGGAGCTTGTCGTAGCCCTTATCGGCTATATATGACCTGGCCTCGGGCGCAAGCTCTACGGATACCTTCTTCACCCTGAGCCTGTCGGCGAGCTGCCCGAACATCTTGTCTACTATCTTCTCGACGACTTCCCTGCTCAGCGAGCCGAAATGGAGCACGGCATTAAGCCTGTTCCTGAACTCGGGGCTGAAATACTTCTCTATGGACTGGACGCTCTTGTCCTCGAACTCCTCCTTCTCGAAGCCGAGGGTCCTCTGGCTGCTCTCGCGCGATCCTGTGTTGGTTGTCAGTATCAGCACTATCTGCCTGAAATCGACCTTCCTTCCGTTGGAATCCGTAAGCGTCGCATGGTCCATCACCTGCAAAAGCACGTTGTAGATGTCCTCGTGCGCCTTCTCTATCTCGTCCAGCAGGAGCACTGCGTGCGGGTTCTTGTGAACGGCCTCGGTAAGCTGCCCGCCCTCGTCGTATCCGACGTATCCGGGCGGCGATCCGATGAGCCTCGACACGGTATGTTTCTCCATGTACTCGCTCATGTCGAACCGTATGAACCCTATCCCGAGCGCCTCGGCGAGCTGCTTTGCGAGCTCGGTCTTTCCGACGCCGGTCGGCCCGGCGAACATGAAATTGCCGACGGGTTTGTCCGGCTCGCTCAGGCCCGAGCGCGACATCTGTATCGCCGTCACGAGCTTTTCGACCGCCTCGTCCTGCCCGAATATAACCTTCTTCAGGTCAGAGGCCAGGGTCCTCAGCCTGTTCCTGTCGTCTACCTTGACCGTCCGGCTCGGCACTTTCGCTATCTTCGATACTAGCGCCTCTATATCCTTCACGTTTACCTGCTTTATCCCCGTGTCGAAATTCCTTAGCTTAGCGGCAGCCCCGGCCTCGTCTATGAGGTCGATGGCCTTGTCCGGGAGCCTTCTGTCGTTCATGTACTTCGCCGAAAGCTCCACCGCCGCTTTTAAGGCGGGCGTCGAATACCTTACGCCGTGAAACTCCTCGTAGTATTTCTTTAACCCCTGGAGGATCTTCACACACTCCTCTTCGCTCGGCTCGTATACGTCCACCCTCTGGAACCTCCGGGCGAGCGCATGGTCCTTCTCGAAAACGCTCCTGTATTCCTTGAGCGTCGTCGTCCCGATGCACCTTATCTCGCCGTTTGCCAGCGCGGGCTTCAGCATGTTGGACGCGTCGAGCGTCCCTCCCGAAACGGCACCCGCCCCGATGACGGTATGTATCTCGTCGATGAAAAGTATCTTTTTATCGTCCCCTTTCACGTTGTCTATAATGGACTTTAGCCGCTCCTCGAAATCCCCCTGTACCGCGTCCCCGCGGTGAGAGAGCCCATGTCGAGGGCGTAAATGGCGGTATTCCTGAGGGCCTTCGGGACCTCGTTTTTCGCTATCCTGAGCGCCAGCCCCTCGGCTATCGCGGTCTTCCCGACCCCGGCGTCCCCGACGAATATCGGGTTATTCTTCCGCCTCCGGGCGAGTATGTGTATCGTGCGGTCTATCTCGGATTCGCGGCCGATGAGCGGGTCCAGCTTTCCGTCGCGCGCCTTCTTTACGAGGTTTGTGCAGAATTCGGAGAGCGGATCCTTTGCCCCTTCCTGCGTCTGCGTGTCGGTCTTGGCGATGCTGGTGGATTTTTCCTGCTGCTCGTAGCCCGACCTCCCGTGCGAGATGTATCTCACGAGGTCGTACCTGTTTACGCCCTGCTCGTTCAGAAGATACACGGCGTGAGACTCATCCACCCTGAACATTGCGATGAGTATGTTCCCCCGTCTATCTGCTGCTTGTCGGCCGACTCCGCGTGCATGGCGGCCAGCCTGAGAACATAGTGGCTCCCGGCAGAGTACTGGGGCTCCGGCAGGTATTCGGAATCTACAGGCGGCATGTTCTCGTCGATAAAATCCTCGAGGCTCGTTCTCAGGCGCTCGAGGTCGACTCCGCATCCGGTAAGAACCTCCGAAGCGTCCGGGTCGTAGGTCAGCTCCAGCAGGATATGCTCCAGCGTTATGAACTCGTGCCGCCTGGCCTTCGCCTGCTCATAAGACCTTTTAAGCGTTTCCTGCAGTTCCCTTGAAAGTGTCATTGATATTCGCCTCCCCCTTCCACTTCCAGTATGCATTTGAGCGGGTGCTCGTACTCCTTCGCCAGCTTGTCCACCTGCGTTATCTTGGTTGTAGCCACATCATAAGTATAAACGCCCACCGTGCTCCTGCCAGCAGTGTGCGCTTCCAGCATTATCCTGGTCGATTCCTCCTGCCCTTTGTAGAAAATCCTCATGAGCACCCACACCACGAATTCCCTCGGTGTGTAGTCGTCGTTTAGGAGCACTATCCTGTACATGTCGGGCCGTTTGAGCCTGGCCCGTTTTTCTGTAAGGAGCTCCCCGTCGCGATCGCTCCGTTTAATATCTCTTTCAGTCATAACTAAAGTCTCTCGGCGGCGCTTGGGCGTCCTTTGCCGCGTACTATTTAAAATATTTAATCATACGCCCCTCGTTTTTCTACTGTCCGTGCAAATATTTGAGAGGCGACTGCAAATTGTACTGCTCTATGAGGCGCTCCGTGTACCCGCGCTCCCGGTCGAGATACTTGCCGATTGCGCGTCCTGCGGACTCGTTCAGAATCAGGTGTGAGCTGTACGTCGGAACCGCCCCGAATCCCCTCAGGAATTTATGCTCTCCCTGAGCCCCGGCCTCGAAAATATCGATTCCGTTATTTATAGAATAATCTATCAAACTGTAGAAACAACACTCAAAATGGAGGTTGCTATACGACTCAGCGACCCCCAGTAGCGGCCGAAAAGCCTGTTGTTCTTGACGATGTTGAAGCTACCGCCGACCCATCTCTCCCCGTCCCCCGCCATCACAAGTACGAGTCTGTGCCTGTACTTCTTCCACATCAGATCGAAGAATTCCCTGTTGAGATAAGCGCTCCCCATTTCCTCGAATGTGTGTCCATGTAAAAATCCCATACAGCGTCGATGTGCTCTTCCTTTATGTCGTCCTTTTCGACGATCCTTATTTCCTAGGCCCGTCCCTTCGAGAGCTCTCCTTTCCTTCTTTATCTGCTTCCTCCTCCCCGAGCGAAGGTCCCCGAGAAAGTCCTCGAAACTCCCGTAATTTCTTGTTCTTCCAGTGGTACTGATGCGTAACCCTCGTGAGGAACCCAAGCCTCTCAAGGAGCGAGCACTCCCTTTCCGTAAGGAATAGCACGTGCGCGGACGAGCACTCCTCCCTCATCGCGAGCTCGGCAAGCCCCCTTGCCAATATCCCGGCGCACTCCTCGAACGGGTATTCGGGGTGCACCGATATCCGGGTGCCGGTGGCCGGAGTGAAGGGCACCGCCGCGACGAGCTTGGGATAGTAGCTAAGCCGCGCGTTCTCGAACGCCCGCGCCCATTCCCAGTCGAATATGTACTCGCCGTAAGAGTCGAGCTTTATATAGGCCGCCACCGCCCCGGCCGCCATGGCGTCCCCGTTCCTCAGCACCAGGTATCTCGGTATCCAAGTCGTATGCGGCCCGACGCAGCCCGACTCCTCCATCGCCTCCAAAAACTCGTATTCGAGGAACGGGTTTTCCCTGTCTATAAGAGCGTTGTACTCCTCTGTCGAGGGCCCCGATGGAATCGTATACCGAAAGCGTGTAGTCTCTGCTCATGCGTTCGTCCCCTGTGGCCTGGGGGGATAATTTCCCGAATAAACTTTAGTATAGCACCTCAAGCGGGCGGAGGCTCGTAAACAGCGCCTTTCGGGCTGCGCCGGCTCCCCACGAGCTTATTGACAAGGGAAGACCGAAGGTGGGATAATGGTATTCATCCGTTCCAAAATTCCTTCTGAGGCTGAAGATGTATAAACACTTTGCCGCGCCGCTTATTCTGGCGCTTCTTATGGCGCTCACCTGCGTTTCGTTGCCAGGCCTGCGTTCGGCCGCGCCGGAAGCATTCGCACAAACAACATCGGGAAAGGCCGACGTATTCTTCAAGCTCAACGAATTCGCGTTCGGCCCCGGCGGGGAGGCCGCCTTAAAAGAAATAGCCAGAACCATGAAGAATGATCCGGGGGCCGTGCTCGTCATCGAAGGCTATTCGGACGTCACGGGCGACGATGAGTACAACCTCAACCTCTCCCGGAGGAGGGCCGAGGCCGTGCGGCAGTTCTACGTGGCGGAGGGCGTCGCCCCGGGGAGAATAACAGTCAGCGGCAAAGGAAAAACCAGCAGGTTCGCGTCCGGCAGCGACGAAAACTCGCTCAGGCTCAATAGAAGGGTGACTATAACCCTAGAGTCCGGTACGGCGCCCGAATCGGCGCCTGTCCCTGCCCCCGCCGCCCCGGAGTCCGCGGCGCGCGCCCCGGGGTCCGAGTCACAGCCGGAATCCGAAGCTCCCCCTAAAGAGATTATAGACGCTATAACTATTAACGAGACCGAGATCGGCCCCGAGCCGACTCCCGTGCCGGGCCCCGAATCGGCTTCTGAAACACCCTCCGAGCCCGGGGTCGTAAGCCCGGCTGTTTCCGAGATGCTGGGAAACAGCATGCGCCGCCTCACCGCCGGAAGGATAGTCTTCGATACGCCGGGGAAATGAGCGTAGGTGAGTCATATGCGATAGAGGCCACGGTTACCCACAGATTCCTGAAAGACCTTTCCCAAAGCCTTGCCGAGGGCGGCGCGGACGGTAACCTCAGGCTCGGCGATAACATCACCCTCCACCTTAAGGGAAGCGGTTTCGATATAACCCCCGTTCCCGATTCCACGATAGGAGCGGCGCAGGAATTTCCCATCGACGATACCGAAGACGTGAAGACGATAGCCGAGGACAGCACGGCGAGCTGGGAATGGAGCGTAAAACCAGAGAAGAGCGGATTTCAAACGCTCCTTCTTTCCGTGGAGGTTGCGGTCGAGGACGAGCACCTAAGAGAGATCCTTGCCGAATCCCCCGTTTTCGAAAAGGTGGTACAGGTAAAATCGAGCTTCTTTCACTCCATATCGAAAAGCTACCTTCTCATGGCCGTCATTATCGTAATTGCCGTCGCGGCCGTGGGCTGGGCATTGATAAAAAAGCTCAGGCTCGGCTGACGCACCCGGGGAGGCGGGACATGAAATGGCTCCGGCGCTTATTTCGCGGCGCAAAGGACAACATAGGCGGAATTGACCACGCAGCCATAGTCGTTACCGACATGGACAGGGCCGTCGGCTTTTATTCCGGCATACTCGGGCTCGAAATTATTCGGGACGGCCGGCCCGAAGGCGGCGACAAGAAAACCTTTCTCGGGAACGAAAGCAGCGTCTTTCTCGCCGTGACGGAAGATAAAAACCGCTCCTCCGGGGGGCCTGTCAACCACATCGCATTTAGGGTAGACGATGTAGAAGCCGCGGCAAAAAGGCTCAAAGACGCGGGTATTAAGTTCATAGAAGAGAAAACCGGCCCCGGCGGCGAGACGACCGCGTACCATTTTTTAGACCCGGACGGCCTCGAGCTCGAAATATGCGCCCCTACACCTAACCAGGTCCCTCAGTACTAAAATTACCCCGGATTTCTTTTGCGAAGACTTTGCAGTGTAAACTTAACCCATGTAAAATAATTATTAATCTCATATTAAACAGCCGACAAATGTCGATTTTAAAGAGAAAAAAGAAGCTCGACGAAAACAAGGCCGACGCCGAGGGCTATGCGCTGCCCGTAAGGTTCGGTCCGGAAATGCGCGTCCTCATCATAGGCGGCGGCATAGCGGGGCTTACCCTCGCCGGGCTCCTCCAGCAAAGGGGCTTTAAGCCGCGCGTGGTCGAGCGCATACCCGAATACGGCAAGGTCGGCTACATCATCGTCCTCTGGCCCTCCGGGGGCCGGGTTCTCAAGGGACTCGGCCTATACAGAGACCTTATCGACACCGGGCTCCCCTTTTCCACCTACAACGTCTGGAACGAGAAGGGCGAGATGCTGAGGTCCTACTCAGTCGATGAAGTATCCGAAAAATACGGGCCGATGATAAGCATATACAGGTCCGAGCTTATTAACATCCTCAGAAAAAACATAAATCCCGAAAGCCTCACGATGGGCGTAACTGTCGAAAAGATCCACCAGACGCCCGACGAAGCCATAGTCACGTTCAGCGACGGGACCGAAGAGTCCTTCGACCTCGTAGTCGGCTGCGACGGCGTCCGTTCCAAAACGAGGAGCCTCGTATTCGGCGACGTCCCGCTTTCCTACAGCGGCATGAGGGGCTGGAGCTTCTGGCTCAAATCCGGGATCTCCAAATCCGCCCAGATAGCCGAGTACTGGGGCACGGGCAAGTTCCTGGGGATCTGGCCGACCCGGAACAGGCTTTCCGTGTTCACGTGCATACGGAGCCCCAAGGGCACGCCCGAAACCATCGAAAACCGCCTCGATCACATAAGGCAGCACTTCAGCGAGTTCGGCGGCATAGTTCCCGAGGTCCTCGCCGGGCTCGAAGACCCGAGCGATATATTCCACGACGAGTACTGTGATTTAAGGATGGACGAATGGTACAAGGGCCGCGTCGTCCTCGTTGGTGATTCTGCCCATGCCGTCCTTCCCACAGCCGGAGGCGGCGTCTCCATGGCCATTGAATCGGCTGCCGTGCTCGCGGACGAGCTCTCCCGGGCCGATTCCAAATACATTTCCCAGGCTCTCGAAGCCTACGTTGTAAGGCGGCGCCCACGCGTCAACAAAGTGCAGGACCAGTCCCGCATGATGGGCAAGGTCGCCTTCGCCGACAGCCACGCCGTATCCATACTGAGGAACCTGGTCATGCGTTTTTATTCCAGCCGTCTTCACCTCAAATACTGGGACGATCTCCTTAAAGAACCCATATAGACAGCCGGCATTTTCCCCATTGCTCCGCTCCCCGGTGCTATTCGGAAGCGCAGAAAATAATTCATCAGTTATAATTTCTAATGGCGTTCAGGTTCCAATGAGTATACTTTTAATCCATACGCGCAGAGGGCACAAAGGCGCGTCTTCCTCGAACATTATGAGCGGCGCGGGGCGTGCTTCTGACTATTTTCAATCATCTAACATGAAAACCGGAGGTATTCAGGCCATGTCAAGGCTGGCAAGAATATTCGTTTTATCTCTCGTAGTATCTTTAATCTCTCTCGGCCAGGTTATGCAGGCCGGCGCACAGGAAGTAGGGGGATACAATTCACTTTCCCCGCTGGTTAAAAAGCTCAGCCCTTCCGTAGTCAACATCAGCACCACGAATGTCTCCAAAGGAAGAACCTTCTCTTACGAATCGCCTTTTAAGGACCGTGAGAACGATCCGTTCAACGAATTCTTCGATAAATTTTTCGGCCAGCAGCCTGAAAGAGAG
This sequence comes from Thermodesulfobacteriota bacterium, assembly GCA_041390285.1. GTDB lineage: Bacteria > Desulfobacterota_D > UBA1144 > Nemesobacterales > UBA2774 > JADLGH01. The sequence goes on from JAWKQD010000003.1 coordinate 59,869, forward strand.
TTCAGGGGAAGGGGGCTCGGCTCCGGATTCATATTCAGCGAGGACGGATACATAATCACGAACAACCACGTCGTCGAAAGGGCGACCGATATAAATGTGATACTCCAGAACGGCGATGTATACAGCGCCGAAGTCATAGGGACTGATCCGAAAACGGATCTGGCCCTCCTCAAGATAGAACCCAAGGAAAAGCTGCCCGCAGTCAGGTTCGGGAATTCCGACACACTCGAAATAGGCGACTGGGTGCTTGCGATCGGTAACCCGTTCGGGCTCGGCCATACTGTCACGGCGGGAATAATAAGCGCCAAGGGCAGGTCCCTCGGCCTCGGCTCCTACGACGACTTCATACAGACCGACGCCGCCATCAACCCAGGCAACAGCGGCGGGCCGCTCTTTAACTTCAGCGGCGAGCTCGTGGGCGTAAACACCGCGATCATAGCCGGCGGGCAGGGCATTGGGTTCGCCATACCCGTCAACATGGCCAAGGATGTCGTCGCCCAGCTCCGCAGCAACGGCAAGGTGGTCAGGGGCTGGATAGGGGTCTACGTTCAGGAAGTAACCCCCGACATCGCGGACAGCATGAAACTAAAGGATCATAAGGGCGCCCTCGTTGCGGACGTCGCGCCGGACGGCCCCGCGGACAAGGCCGGGCTCAAAAGGGGCGACATCATAGTCGAATTCGACGGCGCAGCCATAGATAACATGCCCGAGCTGCCGAAGTCGGTCGCGGCCAATCCCCCTGGGACGAAGTCTGAGATGAAAGTAATCAGAAACGGTCAGGAAAAGACGCTTAAGGTCGAGCTCGGCAGCTTCCCTGAAGAGGTGGCCCAAGAGTCGAGAAGGGGTCAGGGCAAGGCTGTCGAGCAGGATCTCGGCCTCGTCGTTCAGAGAGATAACCCCCGAAGTCCAGAGCACGTTCGGCACCGTAGGTCCGAGGGCGTCGTGATTACGAACGTCCAGCCGGGGAGCGTAGCCGCCAATTCGGGTCTTGCGCCTGGGGACGTCATTCTCGAAATAAACAAGAAGAAAATCACGAACCTCGACAATTACGGCAAATCCATGGATTCCGCAGCGCCCGATCAGAACATTCTATTTTTGGTCCAGAGGGGCTCGAACACCATCTACGTAGCCTTAAAGCCGGAGGCGCATAATGACAAGGGCTGACAGGTTAAAGGAGCTTCGGCATAGACTTGCCCGACATCGCGCCGCCGCTAGGCTCCTACAAGCCCGCATCGGTAACTGGCAGCCTCCTCTTCGTATCCGGCCAGCTCCCGCTCTCGGGCGGGAAGCTCGTATTCGAGGGTAAAGTCGGGCGGACGTCTCTCCGGAGACGCCGCCCGAGCCGCGAGGCAGTCGGCGATAAACGTCCTCGCCGTGCTGAAAAAGGAGCTCGGCACGCTCGACAACGTAAAGAAAATAGTGAAGGTCACGGGCTACGTCGCGAGCGCCCCGGATTTACGGCTCAGGCCGGCGTTCTTAACGGTGCATCCGACCTATTCTTCGACGTGTTCGGCGAGGAGGGCCGCCACGCCCGCGCGGCGGTGGGTGTCTCGGAGCTTCCGCTTAACGCCCCGGTCGAGGTGGAAATCGTCGCCGGATAATATAGCCGTCCGGCCGGGCGATACTTTCCGGTAAACTAATCCTTCTCATGTCCAGACTAACCGTATGCTTGTATACGGATCACCCGTCGGAAGCGCTCGACGTCGGGGCTGTGGCCGCCTCGTTCGGGGGGTACGGCGTCCGCACGGAAAACCGCGGAAACCTCTTCGAATACCTCGGGCCGGGGACAAACCCCTTGACGAGATGGCCCGCAGGCTAGCCTCCGCCAGGGTTCCCGACATCCGAATCGCCCCACGACGAAATCCACCCCGCGAGCCCTACAGATGCCGCGTTCGAGAGGAAGATGCTCTCGGCGAGGAAAAGGGTAGGGGCGTTCTTTATGACGGGCTCTGGGTCCAGAGGACGCTCAGGAAGCTCATATTCGATTCACTGCCTGAAGAATCGGGCCCGGGATTCCTCCACATAATATTCTCTGGCCGTCTTTTGGGAACGTTCGAAGGACGCCGTACTCATGCCCGCGTCGTCCTCCTCGGAAGCCCTTCTATAATCTCAACGTCCGGCCTCGTCGAAGCCCCGCGCGGCCGCGCGAATACTACTTCGCAAAGGGCGGGCTGATAACGAGCGGAAGGGACACCCGCGAGCTCGACGAGATGTACAGGGGCAGGTTCTGCTGATTACGACGATCCGGAAGACGACGTCGGCAATCTCGTCCTACGCGCTTCAGGCGCTTTTCTACGAGCTCTCCGGCGAGGCTTTCTGCGACGACAGGGAATGCTGCCTCTTTAACTCGCACTGGCAGGAAGACGTACTAAGGGTCCAGTACGAGGGAAAGCCCTGCGCCCGGTGCCTCGAAATTTCCGGGATAAACCCACTGGAATAAAACGGAAAGGAAAAAGAAAGGGGGAAAGCCGGCGGCCTTCCCCCTGGGATTTTTTATCTTATAAAGATGATGCTCAGGCCCTTGCCTGCTCCTGCTTTTCGAGAATGTCGATCGCTACCTGCGCGGCCTTCTTACCCGAAAGAAGCATTCCGCCGAACGTCGGCCCCATCCTCGGAAGCCCGTATACGCTGTTTACGGACATGCCGCAGGCTATGAGCCCCGGGTGTACTTCGCCTGTGTACTCGACGAGCGCCTCTTCGGACTTTTCTACCCACATCGAGCCGTGGCCGGGGAGCTTCTTGTAAAGACCCTGCTGCGAGAGCCTCGAAACACAGTACGCATCGTGCCCCGTTGCGTCGATTACGAGCTTCGACTCAATCGCTATCGGGTCGAGGCAGGTGATTTCCTTAGGCATGTTGGCGATAGGGGTCCAGTTTATGACTATGCCGGCCACCCTGCCGTTCTCCCTGTATACGAGGTCGTCGAACATGGTCATGTTCCTTATTCTCGCCCCCGCTTCGCAGGTCATCGCGATAAGCTTCGAGCACGCATATGGTCCGTCTGCGACGTAGAGCCCCTTTTCGACTTCTTCGTAGGGAACTTCAATTTCGTCGAGAACCTCGTTCCCGGGCTCCCTCACGGTAACCTTGTTCATGAGATAACCGCCTATCCAGAATCCGCCCCCGAGATAGTTCATCCTCTCCACGAGGAGAACCTTGTATTTCTGCTTGGCTATGTCCTTTGCAGCCACGAGACCGCTCGGCCCCGCCCCCACGACTATCACGTCGCTGGTAATATACTCGTTGAATTCATTGGCAAAGCCTTCTACTATGGCTTTTGTTACTTCCTTTTCTCCTATCGGTGCGAACTTCACCTTAAAATCGGACATGAAATTATCTACCTCCCTGAATATTGCGGTCTTTGGTTTAACCCGTTTACTCTATCACAGAATGGATTGGGGTCAATAGAAACTATTATACACGATATGCCCGCCGGGGGCCCCATTCGGCCCGGCTTGTCTATGGCGGCGCGGGCAATTATAGGTTATCTTACAATCTGCCCGTGGCGGCGACATTCAGAAACTTACGGAGGTAACATACATGCTTCGTCGTGCAAGCTTTTTCCTTTTTTTTCTGGCCGTGATGTGCGCCCTGGGCGCCCTCTCCGAAAGGGCGTACTCTGGGCTCGTCATGCAGCAGGTCGTTTACGAAGAAGGCTCCCCCTCGAAACAGCAGGTGACGCTCTACATACAGGACAATAAGCTCAAGCAGGTTGAAAATGCCGGCCAGTTCTCCCCCGCGGTCATATTCGATCTCAATTCCGGAAACATAGTATTCGTAAACGACGAGAAGAAGCTCTACATAACCCTCAGCAGGGACGAGTACCTCAGATACATCGAGTCCTTCATGTCCGAAAACAAGAACGCCCCGCAGGAAAAAAGGGACGTCAAACTGAAGAAGACCGATGAGACAGGGACCTTCGCCGGCTACTCATCGAAGAAGCTCGAGATATACGACAACGGCAAGCTCCAGACGGAATACTGGGTTAGTAAGGAGCCCGGGTTCTCTGAAGAAATAGACCTCGACAAGATGTCCAAGCTGATGAACGAGGTAAAGAAGATAAGCCAGAACATCGGCGGCTCCGCGTCTATTTCCGACAAGGAATACAAGGTGATCCAGGAAATATACGAGGAAGGCTATCCGCTGAAGACCGTGTACTACGCCCCCGAAGGCGGCGGCTCGGTCACTGAAGAGATAATCTCCGTGAAAAAGGAAGATATACCCGCCACCGAATTCCTTCCGCCAGCCGGCTACGAGAAGATAACCTACCAGGACATACTGAATCAGCAGTAATTAATAGGGATTGTATATCGAAAGGAAAGCGCATAAGCCCGGGGTTCCGGGCTTATGCGTATATTGAGTTTCGTCTTAGCTTTCTTCCACTACTTCGACGGTTATGGTAGCCGTCACTTCGTGATAAATCTTTACAGGTACTTCGTGGGTTCCGAGCGCCTTTATCGGGTTTTCGAGATCGATCTGCTTCCTCGATACCTCAAAGCCCTTTTCCTTGAGTGCGTCGGATATGCTCTGTGACGTAACCGAGCCGAATATCTTCTCTTCCTCGCCTACCTTGACGGCAATTGTCAGCTTCGTCCCTTCGATCTTGGCCGCGTGCGCCTCGGCGTCCGCCTTTGCCTTGTCCTCTTTCTTCCTGAGGGACGCGCTCTTTTGCTCCCACGCCTTTAAATTCCCGGGCGTGGCCTTTACGGCGAGCTTTTTGGGGATGAGGAAGTTGGTGGCAAGCCCGTTCTTTACGTCCAGCAGCTCGCCCCTCTTGCCTATAGATTCAACATCGGAAATCAGTATGACTTTCATTTTTGCCTGAACCTCCAGAATTTTTATACGTTAACGCCTGCGCGCGGAAACCCGCCACCGCCGCTCAGTGAAGCACGGTGTAGGGGAGAAGCGCCATGAAACGCGCCCTCTTTATTTCCGTTGCGAGCTGCCTCTGACAGCGCGCACAGAGCCCGGAGTTTCTCTTGGGAACGATCTTCTTTCTGTCGGTTATGTACCTCGACAGCGTGTCGATGTTCTTGTAGTTCATCTCTAACGATTCGGTGCAGAATCTGCATACCTTCTTTCTTGCGAAATACTTTCTGTCTCTCGGTGATTCCATTAGTTGGCTCCTCCTTCCGTGGGTTCGGCCGTCGCCGGCTCGCTCTCTGCCTTGGTCTCCTGCTCGGGCTCGGGTGCGGCTTCCGGTGTTGTTTCGGCAGGCGCTGCCTCCGCGGGTGCCGCCTCAGCCGGTGCTGCTTCAGCCGGTGCTGCTTCAGCCGGTGCTGCCGGCTCCGGCGTGCTGCTCTCTTCCGCCGCCTTATTCTCCTGTGCGGCCTTTTCCTTGTTGGCCGCCGCTTCCGTAATGGATACGGTCATGAACCTTAGGACGTCGGTGTTGTAAAAACGGAGATGTCTTTCGAGCTCGGCTACGGCGCCGGGGAGCGACTTGAAGATAATTATATAATAAGTCCCCCGGTTGTAGTCCTGTATCTCGTATGCGAGCTCCCTCTGCGCCCATTTGTCGAATCTTATTATCTCTCCCTCATGGGCTGCGAGGGCGTCGTGGAGCCTCTGCTCTATCTTGGCGAGCTCCTCTTCCTTAATGTCGGGCCTGATAATGTATAAAGTCTCGTAATACCTCGGCTTTACAGCCATAGTTCAAAACCTCCTGTCTTGGTCTTTGCGGCCCCGCCCGAAATCGACGGAGCGACAGATAAAACCTAATCCGGACTATTCTACCCGGAAATATCGATTTGTGAATACTTCGAATGTTTGTGGAAAGAAGTGAGGGGGATGGGGAAAAAGAAAGGGCGGGAGGCCTGTCGAGGCCGCCCGCCCGGTTTTGTTTATGATATTAACAGCGGTGCTATAACAACGGATACGATGGACATCAGCTTGATCAAGATGTTCATAGCCGGTCCTGAAGTATCCTTGAACGGGTCGCCGATGGTGTCGCCGACGACAGCCGCCTTGTGGGCATCCGAGCCCTTACCGCCGAGGTTACCCTCTTCGATGTATTTCTTGGCGTTGTCCCACGCTCCACCCGAGTTTGCCATCATGAGGGCGAGCATAACGCCGGTGACGATCGCGCCGGCGAGGAATCCGCCGAGGCCGTCGGCCCCGAGTATGAGCCCGATGACCAGCGGCGCCGCGACTGCGATTACGCCCGGGATAACCATTTCCCTAAGCGAGGCGTCCGTGCTGATACCGACGCATGATGCGTAGTCGGGCTTTCCTTCGCCCTCGAGGAGTCCGGTGATTTCCCTGAACTGCCTCCTTACCTCTGCGACCATCTTCTGAGCCGTTCTGCCGACGGCGCCCATCGTGAGCGCTCCGAGAAGGAACGGCACCGTGCCGCCTATAAGGAGGCCCGTAACAACGTGGCTGTTCGTGAGGTCGATCGAGGTGAGTCCCACGGCCTTCGTGTACGCTGCGAAAAGAGCGAGAGCTGCGAGTGCGGCCGAGCCGATCGCAAAGCCCTTTCCGATAGCGGCAGTGGTGTTTCCGAGCGAGTCCAGCTTGTCGGTGATCTTCCTGGTCTCAGGTCCGAGCCCCGCCATTTCCGAAATGCCGCCCGCGTTGTCGGCCACAGGCCCGTAGGCGTCGACCGACATCGTTATACCGATAGTCGCGAGCATGCTGACGGATGCGATACCTATGCCGTAAAGTCCGGCGAAGTAATAAGAAAGCCCTATCGCGACCGCAACGGTGATAACCGGAAGCGTGGTGCTGAACATACCGACTCGCAAGACCTTCGATAATGTTGGTCGCTACGCCCGTCTGAGACGCTTCGGCTATTTTCCTGACCGGGGTACTCGAAGTGTAGTACTCTGTAAGGAGCCCTATCGCGATGCCGGAGAGGAGTCCGAGCACACATGCGAGCCATATCCAGAGTATGTTCTGAATGCCGTCTACGAGACCTACCGCAAGGAGCACGACCAAAGAGGCGGCGAGGTATATACCGCCCGCATAGAAAGTCGCCCTTCTTAAAACGAGCTGCGGCTCGAGGTCCTTCATCCACTCGACGCTCTTTGAGCCTATTATGGACGAGAAGCTTCCGATAGCGATAAGTATGATAGGTAAGGCCATGAGAGCGATTTGGTTGTGTCCGCCCGAGGCTGCGATTACTATCGTCGCGACTACTGCGCCTACGTAGGACTCGAAAAGGTCTGCGCCCATGCCGGCCACGTCTCCCACGTTGTCGCCGACGTTGTCTGCGATCGTCGCCGGGTTCCTGGGGTCGTCTTCCGGTATACCGGCCTCTACCTTGCCCACGAGGTCGGCTCCGACGTCTGCACCCTTCGTGTAAATACCGCCGCCGATCCTTGCGAATAGTGCGACCGAGCTTGCGCCCATGGCGAATCCGCCGAGAATGTCACCGAAATGGACCGCGAAACGGGCGAGTCCCTCGGCGTCGGACGGGTTTTCGGGAATACCTATGCCAAGGACGAAGGCCACCGACAGTCCAAGAAGACCTATGCCGGCAACCGAAAGGCCCATTACGTTTCCGCCCTTAAACGCGACCGTAAGCGCCTTGCCCTGCCCTTCGCTGGAGGCGGCATGCGCTGTCCTGACGTTGGCCTTGGTTGCGGATTTCATACCGAAAAACCCGGCCGTCATGGAGCAAAAAGCGCCCGCTATATACGCTACTGCAGTGGTCCAGCTTATGAATAGCCCGAGAAGTACGAATACTACCGCCACGAATATGCCGATAATCCTGTACTCTCTTTGTAGAAAAACCATCGCCCCTTCGTGAATGGCCGAGGCGATTTCCTTCATTTTGTCGCTTCCTTCAGGGAGTGAAGAAATCTCCCTGTAAACCATAAAGGCATAAACCAGAACGGCTATGCCGAGTACGGTTCCGAATAATGCCGCTATAACTTCTCCCATTAAATTACACCTCCTTTGTCAAATAGCAGGATTCTTCATACTTGATTAATGTTGATTTTCGGCGGACCTCACGTTGAATTTGTTCATCGTCCGTTCAAGTCCGTTCTCTATTAATTCAAATACCGCGTCGGCGGCCGTTTCGACCGACATTTTCACGGCATCGCTCTCCCCGCTGCCGAACTTCGAAAGCACGTGTGAAGCCCCTTTCGATTTTTCCCCCGGCTTGCCTATACCCATCCTTATCCTTACGAAGTCGGGGCTTCCGATCCTTTCTACTATAGACCTTATGCCGTTGTGCCCCGCGCTTCCCCCTCCTGCCTTAACCCTCACGGTGCCTGACGGGAGGTCCATTTCATCGTGAATTACAATAATGTCCGGTGGAGATATGTTGTAGAAAACTGCAGCCTCCGACACCGCCTCGCCGCTCCTGTTCATATAGGTTTCCGGCTTGAGGAGGATTAGCCTTTCCCCCGATATAACCCCTTCACCGTAACTGCCCCTGAACTTCTTTTTCGTAAGGTCGATGCCCGCCCTACGGGCGATTTCATCGACTGCAAGGAAACCGAGGTTGTGCTTCGTTGAAGCGTATTCTTTCCCCGGGTTGCCGAGGCCCGCAACTAATTTCATTTATTCCGACTGACCTTCGCCCTCGCCCTCGCTCTCTTCCTCGCTTCCCTCTTCTTCTGCTGCGGCAGCCTCTGCGGCAACCTCTTCTTCCGTCCTGGTGTCGAGCTTCGGTGCGAGAATCGTAACTATCGCCTCGGAATCGTCTTTGAGTATGGTGATTGCATCGGAAGTCTTTAGGATTTCGACATGAATGGAATGCCCGACATCAAGGTCGGTCACATCCACTTCGAACGAGTTCGGTATGTCCTTCGGCAGACACTCGACCGGTATTTCCCTTAAAATTTCTTCAAGTATTCCGCCTTCCTTAACACCCTTGGCCTTTCCTGAGACCTTCACCGGCACGTTCACGGTTATCTTCTTGTTTACGTCCAGGGCGTGAAAGTCGAAATGAAGCGGCTTGTTCGTAAGATAGTCGTACTGCGCTGCATTCAGAATGGACAGTCTGGATACGCTCTTTTCGCCGTCCTTGTAGTTTATGTCGAGGAGCGTGTTCTCGCCCGCTTCGGTCGAGAGGGCCTGCTTCAGCGCCGCCGGGTTCACCGTAATCGATACGGGCTCTAACCCCTTCCCGTAAAGCACTCCGGGCACATTGCCCTCGTTCCTGGTTTTTCTTGCGCCGGTTTTGCCGGCCTTTTCTCTCAGTGTTACCTCTAATGTACTCTGTGCCATGGTTTAGCACCCCTCCGGTTCTTTAGTTAAAAAGACTGCTTATCGATTCCCCGGTGGCTATCCTCTTTATAGCCTCCCCAAGGAGATTTGCAATGCTTATTACCCTGATTTTATCACAGTCCGCAGCGTGCTGCGTCTGTGGAATGGTATCTGTAAGTATGATTTCCTCAAGTGAGGACTCGGTTATCCTCTCTATGGCTTTGCCGGAAAGAACGCCGTGCGTGCTGCAAAGTGCAACGCGCTTCGCCCCCTCCCTCATAATGGCTTTCCCGGCCTGAATCGCCGTCCCCGCTGTGTCCACGAGGTCGTCCACGAGTATGGCGGTTTTGCCCTCTACGTCCCCGATTACGTTCATGATTTCCGCTACGTTCGGGTTTGGGCGTCTCTTGTCGGTCATCGCAAGCGCCGCGTCTACCATCTTCGCGTAGGACCTGGCCCTTTCCATGCCGCCGGCGTCGGGCGATACGATGACTATGTCATCGCTTGCGTATTTCTCCTTTATATATTGTATAAAAATGGGAGCCGCGAATATGTGGTCTACGGGTATGTTGAAGAATCCCTGTATCTGCCCGGCGTGAACGTCCACCGTAACGACCCTGCTGATGCCGGCCGTCGTGATGAGGTCAGCGACTAGTTTGGCCGATATCGGCGCCCTCGGCTGGACTTTTCTGTCCTGCCGCGCATAGCCGTAATACGGGATAACGGCCGTTATCGCCCTGGCCGAAGCCCTCTTGAGCGCGTCCGTTATTATAAGGAGCTCCATTATATGCTCGTTTACGGGCGGGCACGTCGATTGTATGACGAATACGTGGGAGCCCCTCACGCTTTCCGATATCTCGGCGAATATCTCGCCGTCGCTGAAACGCCTCAGCTCCGCCTGTCCGAGCGGTACGTTCAGGTACTCGCAGACAGCCTTAGCCAAGGGTACGTTAGAAGTCCCGCAGAAAATCTTTGCATTGTCCATTTGAGCTCACTTGAAGCCTAAAAGAGCATATTCTTCCGACCAAAAAACAAGGTATTATAAAATAGAACCCGGAGAATTCAAGTTTAAGTTGCATGTAACGCCCTCGGTTTCGGAAATCGAAATACTGCTTTCGGCAAGGGTTGCGAGGATGGCGACCGCGGCCCCTGGGGGGGATCCTCTGGCCGTTCCGGTCTGTTTCGTGTATTCCGAGCCTTTTATCTACACCCCCCTCGACAAAAAGCCCAAAAAAGCGGAATGGAAAAGACTCAGGCGCGTGAAGAACATATCTTCCAATCCCTCCGTGTCCCTGGTTATCGACGAATACTCCGAGGACTGGACCAAGCTCCGCTACCTTATAATAAACGGCCGCGCCGATATTATATCGGGGGGCGGCGAATACGAGGCCGCTCTCCGCTCCCTTTCATCCAAGTACCCTCAATATAAGGATATGGGTCTCGAAGAAGCGGGGCTTCCCGTAATACGCATAACACCCGTCCGTATAATTTCCTGGGGAAATCCCTGATCCCCAGGCGGACACCTTAAATAATATAAAACTCGTCTTCACGCGAAACTTCCCGGCTTCCGCATATTTTCCCCGTTGGCTATGGAAGGCTACGGAGATGTGTGATAACATTAAGCCGTCTGGGTTTTAACAAATAAAAGCTACAAAAAAAGCCGAAGTGGCGGAACTTGGTAGACGCGCTGGATTCAGGATCCAGTGGGTGAAAGCTCGTGGGGGTTCAAATCCCCCCTTCGGCAGAGCTTAGCGGAAAAGCCGATGGGAGAGATCAGGCCAAAACTTATCCTTGCCAATTCGAGCAGGAGAAGACGGGGCTCGGGCGGTGGATCTTTACTCCTGCTGCTCATCGTGTTCGCTGCCGGCGTATATGTCGGCACGAAGCTCGATGATGCCGGGCTTCTGGGGGAAAAGGAAGCGGCCGCGCCTGTTGCGGCCGTTACCGAAACCCGGGATACAGTATCTCGCAGCGCCGTCGAGCCCGGCGACACATCGCCCGGCTTTGCCGGCAGGATGGCCGCCTCGTCTAATAACGAGGAGAAGAGCCCATACGAGGCTGTAACGATAGTCGAAGACGGCCGGAGCATGTCCGCCGGGGAGGGAGAAGCCGCCGATACGGCTGATGTCGGCCTCACTTCCATAAGCCCGGAAAGGCTTTCCCCGACAACGGACGGCGCGGAAGAAGTCACTATCCTTTCGCCCGATACGGCGGCCCCGGAAGGGGATACGGCCCCGGAGGATGCCCAGAAGCCTTCCTCCGGCGAAAGTTATACGCTCCAGGTTGCGGCCTTCGCCACCCCCGACGAAGCCCGTAAGATTGTTAACGAATACAGGGGGAAGGGATACAACGCTTACACGGTCGAAATAGAAAACTCCCGGGGCGAGAAGTGGACCCTGGTTAAAATAGGCAAATATGGAAGCATTGAGCAGGCGTGGAGCCAGGCTGCCGTATTCAAAAAGAGGGAAGGCACCGAAGTGTTTGTCGAAACCCTCGGCCAGAAGACGGCTGTCAATGAATCCTGGCAAAAATCGCCCGATTCCAACAAGGAATCCGATACACGAAATGCAAACTAAAATCACCGGCTTTTGCCCGTAATAACCGCAAAAAAGCGCGCTTTAGGCGCTCTAATTATTAAAAAATTTCAGACCAGTAATTTTTTTTGCGTTTGCGAAGAAAACACTTGACAAGGGCATATGCTAAACTTATAGTAATAGAGTTGGGCTCCGGGTTGCGTTTATACGACTCAAACTAAAAACCACGACAGAAGGTGTGTGAGATGAAATCGGCTAAATTCAGAGAGGTAGACCATGGTGCGTCCGAAATGGATAACATGAGCGACTTCAACGAGCAGGAAGAAGAATCATATTCATCACTGGGATTCGGTGATAACGACCTTATAGAAAGCGAAGAATCGGACTTCAGCTTCGAGGTGGAGGACGACTCCGCCGAAGACGACCAGCAAGAAGAATGGACGCCCGACGAGCAGTTCAGGCTCCTTTACGTCTACTTTAAGGATATGGCCGTAGAATCCCTCCTCACCGCCAAGGAAGAAATAGAAGTCTCCGCACAGATTAAAAAGTGCGAAGCCAAGGCAAAAGAGCTCACACTCAACATCGAAAAGCTCGCAAAGAAGAGAAGCGCAATTTCGACCAAAAAACCCGTCAGGGGAGCGGTCGATGAAAACGACCTCACGAAACGCATCGAGAGCCTCATGGCTTTCGTAAAGGTCTTCTCCGAGCGCGCCTGCGATCTCAAGGAAAGGTTCGTAAAGGCCAACCTAAGGCTCGTCGTCAGCATCTCCAAGAGGTACATGGGAAGGGGCCTTCCCCTCACCGACCTCATCCAGGAGGGCAACGTCGGTCTTATGCGCGCCGTGGAAAGGTTCGACCACACCAAGGGATACAAGTTCTCCACCTACGCCTCGTGGTGGATACACCAGGCAATTTCGAGGGCGCTTCTCGACCAGACCAGGACCATCAGGGTCCCCGTCTATGTCCTCGAGCAGGCCAGCAAGGTCTACAGGATAAGCTCCATGCTCCACAAGGAAATGGGCAGAAAGCCCCTTCCCGAAGAGGTAGCCGAAGTAGCCGGTATATCGGTCGAGGGCGTAAAGAGGATTCTCGAATCCACGAACGACGCCGCCAGGCTCGATACCCCCATACTCGACGGCGAGAAGACGACCCTTCTCGATTTCATATCGGACGACAAATCGCCCGCACCTGATTCCATAATGGCGAGCACCGCGCTCACCCACGAGATCAGGGACGCGCTCAACATCCTGACGCCCAGGGAAGAAGAGATAATCAGGCTCAGGTTCGGCATCGATCAGGACTGTACGTACACCCTCGACGAGATAGGCAGAAGGTTCGATCTCACGAGGGAACGCATCAGGCAGATCGAAAAGAGGGCGCTCGAAAAGCTGGCCACGTCCGAGATGGGCGAGATACTGAGAAGCTTCCTCGCGCGCTGACGCCGCCGGGGCTGTACCAATACACTCGATAAGCTTTTGCATACGAAGCCCGGAGGGCGCTCAAAACCCGCCCCGGGACGATTGTGTTTGCGCGCCTTATAGTGTAATTTCCCTAATGAAATGAAACCCGTCCCCCCTGTCATCGTAATCGGGATGAGCCGTTCCGGCACCACGATGCTCACGAAGATGCTGGACGAGCTCGGCCTCTACGCGGGCAAAAAACTCACCGACAATCACGAAGCCGTTTTTTTCAGGGAGCTAAACGACTGGCTCCTCACGCAGTGCAGCGGAGGCCTCGAAAGCCCGGGCGTTATCCGCTACCTCCTCGAAGACCCCGAGGCCAGGGCACTATACGGCGGGTTCGTCGAATTCACGATGAAAACACCCAGGGCGATATCGTTTCTCGGATTCGCCGATTATCTCAAATACCGCACCCCGGCCGCGCTCGACGTGCCCTGGGGGTGGAAAGACCCGCGGAATACCTACACACTGCCCGTCTGGCTCGACCTCTTCCCCGATGCAAGGGTAATCCACATATACAGGCATCCCCTCGACATCGTAAACAGCCTCAGGACGAGGCGAAGAAAGGGGCTCTCACGTCTTAAGGACAAGGGCGGCTTGTCCGGAACGCTCTATAAATATTTTCTGGTGCGCCGCCATATAGGCACGGGTAAGATCTTCACCGACCTGCGCGGGGCCTCGCTCGAAGAGGGGCTTCTAATGTGGGAGGAGTACATGGCCGAGGCCCGGAGGCACGTCTCGGGGCTCGGCGACAGGGCTATAGAGGTCAGGTACGAGGACTTTCTCGCAGACCCGGTCCCAGTCCTTAAATCACTGTCCGATTTTTGCGGGCTCTGTCCCGCGCCGATGGAGATAGAAAAAACGGCCGGCGGCGTAAATGAAACGCGCCGCCTCGCGTTCCTCAAGGACCCCGAGCTCAAGGAATATTCGATTGAAGTTTCGGAAAGGCTGAAGCCCTACGGCTACTAGGCGCTTCTACAGGTTCCTTATTTACTCTTCTTGAGCAGCTCGCCGAATCTCATAGCCAGGAGCATGTCGCCCGGAGATCTTCACCTTCCCCGTAAGCAGCGCATTCTCAGGCGAGAGTTTCCCGTCGAAGAGGTTCACAAAGTGCTCGTCCTTCGTCTCTATCGTGCACTCCGCTTCGCCTTCCTCCTCCCTTACGCCTACCGACCCCGGCCTGAAATCTATGAGCCACGTTCCTCCGTCCGCGCCGCCGAGAACGATTTTATAGACGGCTCCGACGTCCCTGTACTCGTCCGCCCTCTCCTTTAATTTCCTGTCCACCTTCTCGAATATTTCTCTCGTTCTCGACAATGCTCTCTACTCCTCTTTATAGAATGGACTAGCATTCTACCACATCCTGCTGCACTGCCGGCATTTATTCCCTCCCTCCGCGTGAGGGGGAGGGTGGGGGTTCCCCATTCTCACTCATTCCCGAATTGACGCCCGCCCCCTCACTATTTACACTTCTTGTTTTCTCATGGGAGCATAGGAATTGAGCATCGAATATCCGCGTAATTACGACGTCATAGTCATAGGGGCCGGTCACGCCGGCTGCGAGGCGGCGCTCGCCGCTGCAAGGATGGGCTGCAGAACGCTAGTTCTCACGGCCAATATAGACACTATCGGCCTCATGTCCTGTAATCCTTCCGTCGGGGGGGTGGGTAAGGGGCACCTCGTAAAAGAGGTAGACGCCCTCGGCGGCGAGATGGCGCTTGCGGCGGATCATTCGGCAATACAGTTCCGAAGGCTCAACACGCGCAAGGGGGCTGCAGTTCAGGCAACGCGCATACAGGCCGACAGGCAGCTCTACAGGGCGTACATGAAAGCAGCCCTCGAAGGGCAGAAGAACCTCGACATCAAACAGCGCATGGCCGAGGGCCTACTGGTTAAGGGCGGCGCGGTCTGCGGCGTCAAGACAACACTCGGCGAGCATTTCTATTCCGGCGCCGTCGTGGTAACGCCCGGCACGTTCCCGAACGGCCTCATACACATCGGGCAGACGAAAATATCCTCCGGCAGGGCCGGGGAAGCAGCGGCTGTCGGCATATCCGACTCCTTCGGCAGCCTCGGGTTCAAATTGGGCCGTCTCAAACCGGAACCCCGCCCAGGTTCGACGGCAGGACGATAGACTGGGGCGCTCTTGAGCCCCAGCCCGGCGACGATAATCCGAAGCCCTTTTCCTTCTGGACGGATTCGATAGAACGCGAGCAGCTCCCCTGCTACATCACATACACCAACGCAAAAACGCACAAGGTCATAACCGACAATCTTCACAAATCCCCGCTCTACTCGGGCGAAATAAAAGGCGTCGGCCCTCGATACTGCCCTTCCATCGAAGACAAGATAGTAAAGTTCAGGGATAAGGAACGGCACCAGATTTTCCTCGAGCCCGAGGGCCTCACGACGTACGAGATATATCCGAACGGCATATCGACCAGCCTCCCGCTCGAAGTCCAGTACGAGCTGGTGAGGACTATAGACGGGCTTTCCGGCGTCGAGATAATGAGGCCAGGCTATGCCGTCGAATACGACTACGTCGATCCGACGCAGCTTAAGCCCACGCTCGAAACGAAGCTCGTAGACAACCTCTACTTCGCCGGGCAGATAAACGGCACGACCGGCTACGAAGAGGCCGCGAGCCAGGGCCTCATGGCAGGAGCCAACGCAGCGCTTCGCGTAAAGGGCGAGGATCCGTTCGTGCTCGACCGCTCCGAGGCCTACCTCGGCATCCTCATCGACGATCTCGTCACAAAGGGCGTGGACGAGCCCTACAGGATGTTCACGTCGAGGGCCGAATACAGGCTCGTCCTAAGGGAAGACAACGCCGACATGAGGCTTTCCGAAAAGGGATACGCTATCGGCCTTCTGTCCGAAGAGCGTTACGAAAAAGTAATGGCCAAAAAGAATGCTGCCGAAGAAGAGCTCCTGAGGCTAGAAAGCATAAAGATAAAACCCGACGCCCGCGTAAACGAAATCCTCGTTTCGCTCGGCTCATCGACAATAAAAAAGCCGCAGTCCTTAAAAGAGATACTCCGCCGTCCCGAGATTTCTTATTCCTCGCTCTCTTTACTCCCTGGAGGCGACTCCGCCCCGGAGCTTCTCGAAGACGTCCTCACCCAGATAGAGATGGAAGTAAAATACGAGGGCTATATCAAACGCCAGATCGAGCAGATCGAGAAGTTCAGGAAGGTCGAAAATCTCGGCATACCCGAGGACTTCTCGTACGACGACATTCCCGGCCTCTCGAAAGAAATAATACAGAAGCTCTCAAGGGCGCGTCCCGGTTCTCTCGGTCAGGCGAGCAGGATTTCCGGTATAACACCAGCCGCGATTTCTGTTCTTATGGTTTATTTAAAACGGGGTAATATAGAAAGAAAGATGGCCGATCAGTCGTTTTCTTCCTGATCTTCATCTTCTTCGGATTCAGCCAGTTCCTGTTCCAAAAGCTCCATCATGTCCTCGTAATCTCCGCCGATGTAGCCCGAGTTTTCCGGGTCTTCGAGCATATCCACGAGGTCCTTTATTTTCTTCTTTCCTCTCTTGTTCATACGCCTTTCCTCCATGCCGCTGTCTTCCTCCCGGCAATCTAAATTAATACTATAACACAGACTTTTTATTCCGCTTCGAAAGCTACGGGGAAACTTTAAGGTTGATGAATTATAAGGTCCGGACGACGAAAAGCAATACAAATTTTTTATATGAAGCCATTCATATGTAATGTAAAAAATCCTGCGTTTTTCTTTTCCCTAATCTTTATTTGTGAATTCTTTACCTCGACAGAAGCCCGCGTATTTTCTCCGGCTCCGTTACCGGGAGCTCGCATTCGTAATTCATGCACACGTACGCCGCCGCCTTCCTGTCTATCGTTTCCTGCTCTTTCGTGAATGGTGCGATGTCCTCGATGCCCGAGCCCGAGTCTCTCAAGAGCACCACCTTGTTCGGAACGTAAACACCACGAATCGCCTCCAGCATCCTCTCCGTGTCCTCTTTCCCGCGCTCGCCGGAAATCACTATCTCGTACGAAGGCCCTATGCCGAAATCGAGTCCCGCCAAAAACAGCGTGTATGCGCTAGGCGCCTGTTCCACCACAGCCGAAAACGCTTTTCCGAGATTCTCCGCCGCCTCTTCGTATGATGCGTCGCCCGTGATTCTCCCTATCCTCAGGAGATTCAGTAGCGCGGCGGAATTCGCGGACGGCACCGCGCCGTCGTAAACCTCCTTGTGCCTGATTATCATCTCCTCTGCGTCGTTCGCGGTGAAGTAATATCCTCCCCGCTCCGTGTCGATATAGTGCTCGTTCATATCCTTCTGAAGCGCTATCGCTGTCCTCAAATATTCCGCGTTGAAGCTCGCCTCGTAAAGATCTAAAAGCCCCCAGATCAAAAATGCGTAATCGTCGGCGTGTGCGGTTATGCCGGCCTCGCCGGTCCTGTAGCGGTGAAGGAGTCTCCCGTCTTCGCCGCGCATCGTGGTCAGTATAAAATCCGCGGCCCTCTTCGCTGCGTCTGCGTACGAAGGCTCCCCGAACGCCGAGGCCGCCTTCGACAGCGCCGCGATCATGAGCCCGTTCCAGTCCGTGAGTATCTTGTCGTCCTTATGCGGATGTATGCGTCTCTCGCGGGCTTCGAACAGCTTCTGCCGCGCCGTCTCGACCCTCTCCAAAACTGCCCCGGCATTCTCGCCGAACGACATCGCAAGCCCGTCGAGCTGCGCCCTCAAATACAGTATGTTCCCTCCGGAGCTCTCGCCCGACGCCTCCTCGCTATAGTTCCCTCCGAGGCGCGCGTTATACAGCCGCGCGATCAGCTCCGCATCCTCTTTTCCGAGGACCGCTTCCAGCTCCTCGGTCGTCCATACGTAAAACTTTCCCTCTACCCCCTCGCTGTCCGCGTCCTCCGCCGAATAAAACCCGCCCTCGGGCGAAGTCATATCCCCGAGGACGTACTCGATTATCTCTCTCGCCGTTTTTTTGTAGTCTTCTTTCCCCGTCGCCTGGTAGGCCTCGGTATACGCCATGACCAATAGCGCCTGATCGTAGAGCATCTTCTCGAAATGCGGCAAGAGCCATTCGGCGTCGGTCGAGTACCTGTGAAACCCGAACCCGACGTGGTCGTATATTCCGCCGAGCCTCATTTCGGTGAGCGTCTTCTCCGCCATAAGGAGAGCCTCTTCGTCCCCAGTCCGCTTCCAGTACCTCAAAAGGAAGACGAGATTGTGCGGCGTCGGGAACTTCGGCGCAGTGCCGAACCCGCCGTTTATCTCGTCGAATCTTCCGAGGAGCTGATTATAGCCCGTCGTAAGCGCGCTCATCCCCGGGGCTCCCCCGGCCGTGGCCGGGGAGTCGGCGGCCTTTCTCATGGCCTCCGTTATGCTCTCCGCCGACCTTACCACCTCGTCCCTCTGCGTATCCCATATCTCCTTAATCTTCGGCACGAGGTCCACCATGCCGGCCCTTCCGAACCGGGCCTCTTTCGGAATATAAGTCGCTGCGAAAAAGGGCTTTCTGTCGGGCGTCATCACAATATTCAAAGGCCATCCGCACCCGCCCTTCGAAAGGATCTGGCACACGGTCATGTATATGGCGTCTATGTCGGGCCTCTCCTCGCGGTCGACCTTTATCGACACGAACGCCTCGTTCAAGAGCCGCGCGACCTCCGGGTCCTCGAACGACTCGTGCTCCATCACGTGGCACCAGTGGCACGTCGAATACCCGATAGAGAGCAGGATAGGTTTATCTTCCCTGGCCGCCTTCTCGAACGCCTCCTCTCCCCACGGGTACCAGTCCACGGGGTTTCCGGCATGCTGCAGCAGGTAGGGGCTCTTTTCGTTTGCAAGTCTGTTAAGTTCTGTCATTTGGGTGGATTATATGCGAACGGGGACTTTGATCACAGCCAAGGCGACGGAGATATTCGGAAAGCCGCTGTTTCGCCCCGGCCGTCCGCCGACCGCTCGTATACTCGGTTTATAGTTGAGTTTACATACCGGCATCCCGTTTACCAAGCACTTATTCCTGCAGGGCTGCCGCTTTCGGGCGCTATACCCTGCGGATACTCACCCGGCCTTTTCTTGGTTATAATTGAGGTACTTTTCAACATGCAGATACTCGACGACAAATACTCGAAAATAATCCTCGAAGAGAAGCTCCTGCTCAAATCTCTCCTGGGGGAGATAAGCGAAGTCTCGGGCAAAGAGCTTATCGAAAGGCTCAGGTCCGTGGAGGAAAGCCTCGATAACCTCTTCTCGCTCGTTTTCATCGGTGAATTCAGCACCGGCAAATCCTCGGTAATAAATTCCCTTCTCGGTGAGGACGTCCTTCCCGAGGGCATAACGCCGACGACGGACGAAATCACTATAATCCGCCACGACGAGACGGGCGGAGAAAGCATCGAAAACGGGGTGCGTTACATATCCGTTCCCCAGGACAGGCTGAAGGGAATTTTCATAGTCGATACGCCGGGGACGAACGTCACGATAGAGCAGCACGAAAAGATCACACGCGAGTTCATCCCGAAGGCGGACATAGTCTTTTTCGTCATCGGGGCCGAGCGCGCCGTAACGGGCAGCGAGGCGAAGCTCATCCAGTTCGTAAAGGACGAGTGGCTCAAGAACATTGTTTTTCTCCTTAATAAAATAGACATAGCCAGGGACGACGCCGAGCTCGAAAAGCTTCTCGAGCACACTTCACGCGAGCTCGAAAGGGCATTCGGCATTAAGCCGCACATCATCCCCGTCTCCGCCCGCCTGTCGAAGGATGCAAAGCTCTGGGCGACTCGGCAATCGCCGAAAAAAGCGGCTTCGGGCAGCTCGAAGAATACATCTTCCGCACGCTCAGCGAAGAAGAGCGCGTGAAGATGAAGATACGGAGCACTACGAACATCGCGCTTCAGTCTTGCGCCGAAGCCGAAAGGGCCCTCGGCGAGGATATGAAAAAGATTGCCGAAGACGTCGAGAAGCTCGGGGATTTCGAAAAGAAGCTCGAATCGCTAGAGGTAGAGATGCTCCAGAACTCGGCGCAGTTCACGGAGAGGATAAGGAGCAGGCTCTCGAATTCAAAACGCGAGGCATAGAATTCATTGACGAATTCATGCGCTTCGGCAACATCCCCAAGCTCATAAGCAAGCAGAAGATAGCAAAGGAGTTCGAATACAAAGTCTCCCGGCAAACCGTTAACGAGCTCGAAAAGGACCTCGACGCGATGGTCGTGTGGACCGAAAAATCCGCAAGGAGCCTTCTCGACTCCACAGTCGATTTTTATAACAAGTCCATAAGACCCGAGTCTTCATCCGGCACTACGGGCTTCATGTACGACAGGACGCGGCTTTTGGATACGGTCCGCTCCGAGCTCGAAGCCAAGAGAAAGGCCATAGATCCGGGGATCTCGGCGGGAACCTCGTCGATTCCGCGCGCTGCTGTCGCGTCCGTCCTCGGGGTCCAGGTCGGCGGGCTTGCTCTCGGCGCGGCAGTCGTCACGGCGTTCTCATCGCTCCTGGTAGACATAACCGGCATCCTCGCCACAATAGCCGTCGTGGCCACGGCGTTCATGATACTTCCCAAAAAACGCCGGGACGCCATGAAAGAGTTCAGCCAGAAGGTAGACGCCCTCATAGAAGAAATGATATCGTCGATCCGCTCCCAGCTTGAAAGGGACTTCGACGGCATACGCCTTCAGGCGATGGATTCCCTGATGCCGCTCAAGAATTTCTACAAGATGGAAAGGGAGAAGCTCACGGCCTCGCGGTCGCGAATAGAAGAGCTTAAAATAAAGCTCGAAGAGATCAACAAAAGCGTGAATTAGCGCCTGGGGATTTTATAGGGCATAGCTGAAGAAAGCCCTTTTGCTTCTGAAACCTAGAGACCCGCCCCACGGGTCTGGAAGAGTAGGGCGTATATCTTTTTTAATTCATCGGTGTGGCTCGTGATTTCTATTCCCATGAACCACTTCTCGGAATGCGTGTGGTAGAGCCACCTTATCGTCCCTTCGAATTTGAGGGTTTCTTCGCCCGTGAACAAGTGGCGCGGATCCTGAAATTGGGGAAATCCCTTGTTTCCTTCGAGCCCAATGCCGTGCTCCGACAGGTTGAACGTGAATCCGGTGAACCTGAGATTATCGTTCTCGTCTCACGCCGCGGCCACTCAAAAGGCCATACTTCAGCTTCTTGTAATAAGGGATCCTCGTCGAGCGCCGGAGGACCCTTATAGTTTCGCCCTTGCCCTCGGCTATCTCCCCGAGATTCAGTTCATTTTTTGTAAATCCCCCATTCTTCATAATTAACAAAATATACTAAAAAAATGGTCCTTACAATCAGACTTTAGTCCATATATCTTCTAAGACTTTTGACTAAATACACGCTCTCCGAAATAAGGCTTTTCCGAACCCTCATGGGCTGTCTGCCACACCCTGAGGCGGCGAATCTGCGCCGCCTTCTGTTGCCGGCTAACCTGTAGTGTATATTTAATGTCTGCCGGGGAAGGAGTCGTCCGGTTTATCCGATTTCAAAGGGGCTGAAAGTACTTATATGAGAAGAGACGACATACGTAACATAGCGATAATCGCTCACGTAGACCATGGGAAGACAACACTCGTCGATGCCATGCTCAGACAGGGGGGCGTATTCCGCGAGCATCAGGTGGTCGAGGAAAGGGTCATGGACTCGATGGACCTCGAAAGGGAGCGCGGGATCACGATCATGGCGAAGAACACCGCGGTCCAGTATAAAGGCATCAAGATAAATATAGTCGATACCCCGGCCACGCCGATTTCGGGGGCGAGGTCGAACGGAGCCTCAACATGGTCGACGGCGCGGTGCTTCTCGTGGACGCGAGCGAGGCCCGCTTCCGCAGACGCGCTTCGTCGTAAAAAAGGCGCTCCAGAAGCAGCTCCCGATAATCCTGGTCATAAATAAAATCGACAGGAGCGTGACGCCGCCCCGGAAGAGGTCATAAACGAAGTCTACGACCTCTTCATCGAGCTCGACGCGAACGAAGAACAAATAGAATTCCCCATCATATACACGAACGGCAAGGCAGGACGGCGCAGCTCAGCCTCGCGGAGCCTTCGCCCAACCTCGTCCCGCTGTTCGAGACCATTATCTCCTCGATCCCAGGACCCGAAGTCGGCGAGGGCGACGTAACGCAGTTCCTTATCACGAACCTCGACTACGACAACTACGTCGGCAGGATTGCCATAGGCCGCCTAACGAACGGCGTCCTCGAAGCCAACCGCTCCTACTCACTCTGCGGCGAGGCCGGCGCGAATACGCCAATAAAGATCTCGGTCCTATATACATTCGACGGCCTCAAAAAAACACAGGTCGACAGGCTCGAGGCCGGCGACATAGCCGCCATAGCCGGCGAGGACAAGGTCAAGATAGGGGACACAGTCTCCGACCTCGAAAACCCCGTTCCGCTCGAGCGCATAAAGGTCGACGAGCCAACGATATCGATGATCTTCTACGTGAATAACGGCCCCTTCGCGGGCAAGGAAGGCAAGTTCCTCACCTCCCGCCACATACGCGACAGGCTCCTTCGTGAAAAACTAGGCAACGTCGCGATAGACGTCAAGGAAACGGACAGGGCGGACGCCTACGAAGTCTCGGGCCGCGGCGAGCTCCAGATGGTGGTCCTCATCGAAATGATGCGCCGCGAGGGCTACGAGTTCATGGTCTCTAAGCCGAGGGTTCTTACACGCCAGGAAAACGGCAAGGTCACGGAACCCGTAGAGCGCATATTCGTAGACGTCCCCGAGGCATACGTCGGCGCGGTCACGGAGGCCATCTCGTCCCGTAAAGGCCGGATGGAAAACCTCCGCAACAACGGTAACGGCCGTGTGGACATAGAGTTCCTCATCCCTTCCCGGGCGCTTATAGGTTTCAGGAGCCAGTTCCAGATAATCACGAAAGGCTCGGGCGTCATAAACACCCTCTTCGAAGGCTACGAGCCCTGGTACGGCCCGATACCCCAGCGGTCCACGGGAGCGCTGGTTTCCGACAGGTCCGGCAAGGTCACAGCCTACGCCTGCCTCTCCATGGCCGACAGGGGCGAGCTCTTCGTCGATGTAGGCACGGATGTCTTCGAGGGCATGATAGTCGGCGAAAGGAACCGGAACGGCGACCTCAACGTCAACATCACGAAAGAAAAGAAGCTCACAAACATGCGGAGCTCGACGGCGGAAACGACGGTCGTCTTAAGACCCCCGAGGCCGCTCTCACTCGACCAGGCCATTGAATTCATGGCAGAGGACGAGCTAGTCGAGATAACCCCTTCGAGTCAGAGGCTCCGTAAATTCGAGCTCAGCTCCACAAAACGCGAGATAGAAATAAAACGGGAAAAGAAATTTAACCAGTAATGGGGAAATATTGTGGAAAAGCCTTACAGCCAGTCGAGCGAAAATAATAAAGAGCCTATACTAGGCGTCCTGAAAGATGCGTTCAAGGACGCGGCGTTCGTGCTCGAAATCGGCAGCGGCACAGGTCAGCACGCGGTCTACTTCGCGGCCGGCCTCCCGGACCTCGTCTGGCAGCCCACGGACCTCCCCGATAATATCCCGGGCATTAAAATGTGGGTAGACGAAGCCGGGCTCCCTAACCTTAAAGACCCTATAGTCCTGAACGTCGCCGATGCGCTCTGGCCCGTCGAAAAGGCTGACGGAGTCTTCTCGGCGAACACCCTTCACATTATGAGCAAGCCCCGGGTCGGATGTTTTTTCGACGGCGTCGAGGTCGTCATGAGAGGGGGCGGCACACTCTGCATATACGGCCCCTTTAACTACGGCGGCGGCTATACGAGCGACAGCAACAAAAAATTCGACGAGTGGCTCAAGGGCAGGGACCCTGAAAGCGGAATAAAGGACTTCGAATGGGTGAATTCCCTGGCCGAGCGCGCCGGGTTTACGCTCATAAAAGACCATGAGATGCCCGTCAACAACAGGCTCCTTGAATGGCGCAAAACCCCGTGATGCGGGTTGCTCAGCTATACTGTAAACATCCCGTGACTTCGCGGTACTTGTGCTGGTAATAAGATATCTTCGCCCCCGGCGCGATAAGGAGATTAGATGAGAAAGTACATTTATGCACTGGCCCTGCTTTTTATCCTGACCTCACTCTCTTACGCTCTAAACAAGGTCTATGTTTCGGATATGCGGATAGGCGAAGCCCCCGCCGCGCAGGATTCCGTCGAAGTTTATTTCAAGATAGGGAATCCAAGTGAGGGCAATGCCAAGCTTGTCAAAGTAACTTCCGTAATGGCCGACAAGGCCGTAATCTACGTGCCGAAACCCGGCGGCGGCAAAGGTGAGGTGGTAGAAGCGGACTCCCTGGCCGTCCCTGCGGGCGGGAGCGTTGCGCTCAAACCCGGCGGCCCATACATATTGCTCCAAGGCCTTAAGGCCTCCGTTGCCGACATCGACGGCATAGAGCTCTTCCTCAAATTCGAGAACGCAAGGAACGTTATAGTCACGGTTCCGACCAGGGATCTCAGTAAAGAGAAAAGCCCCTTCGACAATTGATCCCGCCCTACATCCGTTGGTGTCGTCCCCCTTTTCCAGCTCCGCCGCCGTTCGGATATGTGCTATAATTTGGTGTAGATAAACGCAGTTTCGGAGGAGATAGCCCATGACGCCCGTATATCCCGGTAACATCGACCCCTGGCCGTCCCTTCCTCTGGGGGAGTGGAAGGACACGGCCGCCACGCTTCATATGTGGACGCAGATAATCGGCAAGATAAGGCTGTCCCAAACGCCGTGGATAAATCATTCCTGGCACGTCACGCTCTACGTCACATCCCGCGGCCTCACAACCTCCCCGATTCCCTACGGGCTCAAAACCTTTCAGATAGATTTTGACTTCATAGACCACAAGCTCGTCATCGAAACCAGCGACGGCAACGTCCGTCTCCTCGACCTCCGCCCCAGGACGGTGGCCGATTTCTACAGCCAGGTGATGTCCTCTCTGAAGAGCCTCGGAATCGACGTCGCCATACACACGACACCCAACGAAATCCCCGATCCCATACCTTTCGAGGAAGACCACAAGAACGCCTCCTACGATGCCGACTACGCCAACCGCTTCTGGCGCGTGCTCGTCCAGACAGACCGCATATTCAAGGAATTCAGGGCCCGTTTTATAGGAAAATGCAGCCCCGTCCACTTCTTCTGGGGGAGCTTCGACCTCGCGGTCACGCGCTTTTCCGGGCGCACTGCGCCGCCGCATCCTGGCGGCGTGCCCCACATGCCCGACGTCGTCGCGCGAGAGGCCTACTCGCACGAAGTCTCGAGCTGCGGCTTCTGGCCCGGCGGCGGGGCGATCGATTATCCCGCCTACTACGCCTACGCATACCCGACGCCCGAGGGCTTTAAGGACTATAAAATAAAGCCGAAGGGGGCGTTTTACAGTAACGACCTCGGCGAGTTCCTCCTGCCCTACGACGAGGTAAGAGCGTCCGACGACCCCGACGCCGCGCTTCTCGGCTTCCTTCAGAGCACCTACGAAGCTGCAGCCGATCTTGCGAAGTGGGACCGCGCCGCGCTCGAGCGCGACAAGCTCCCCTAGAAAAGCACTCCTCATCCTGAATTTACTTGTCGATTTTTCGGTAGCTGAATTGGGCCGCCCTGTTTAATATTTATATTATGAAAAACGAGCTGACCTTTCAGGATAAATACGACGCCATCGGCAAACAGAGTAAATTGTTCGAGGGCGTATTCATTACGGCCGTCAAAACGACCGGAATTTTCTGCCGTCCTTCGTGCCGTGCGAGAAAGCCGAAAGCCGCGAACGTCGTCTTTTTCGATACGGTCAGGGAAGCGCTTCAGCACGGGTTCAGGCCCTGCAAGATATGTAAACCTATGGAAAATATGGAAGAAACCCCTGCCTATATAAAGTCCGTTATCGCCGAGCTCAATGAAAGCCCTTACCTCAGGATCAGGGATTTCGATTTACGAAAGAAGGGCATAGAGCCGAGCCAGATCAGACGGTGGTTCAAAAAATATCACAACATGACTTTCCATACTTATCAACGAATGCTGCGAATCAACAGCGCGTACAACGAGATTAAAGAGGGAGAGAGCATCACGAATTCGGCGTTCGGTAACGGGTACAAATCCCTTAGCGGCTTTAACGATAGTTACCGGTCTATATTCGGCGGCCCCGCCTCCGAAAGCAAAAAACAAAACCATAATCAATATAGTCCGTTTTACGACGCCGCTCGGTCCCATGTTCGCCTGCGCCACGAAAGAAGGCTTATGCCTCCTGGAATTCACTGATAGAAAGATGCTGGAAACTGAATTCAAAGACCTGCGGAAAAGACTCGGCGCAGTCATTTTGCCCGGCGAAAACGATCACCTGGTCTGGGTTCAGTCCGAACTGGCGGAGTATTTCGAAGGGAAAAGGCGGCAATTCACGGTCGCGCTGCATACGCCGGGCACCGACTTTCAGCAGTCGGTCTGGAATGTTCTCCGGGAAATACCTTACGGAGAGACTAGGTCTTATAAGCAGCAGGCAGTGGCGATCGGCAATCCGAAAGCGGTCAGGGCCGTCGCTTCGGCAAATGGGCAAAACCGTATATCCATTCTTATTCCATGCCACAGGGTGATTGGCTCCTACGGCCAATTGACAGGGTATGGCGGCGGCCTTTTCAGAAAAAAATGGTTGCTCGATTTCGAATCCGGTAACCGTAAAAATCAGTCCGATACCTGACCTGCGCAGCTAAATTATATAAAACGTGAGTGCCTGCATCCGAGCGCGACAAGCTCCCTAGGTCCGCGCCACTTCCTGACGCATCCGGCTGTGCTCGTGCGATACCCCTATCCCGTTATCGAGCGGGGGATTCCACAGCATGGGCAGGAATACTACCGCGAATATCGAAAACGCCAGTATCCATAACACCTGCGCCGTAGCGATCCATACTATGTAATGCCCCATGTCCACGATCGGGACCAAGACCCTGACTATAGACCCCAGGAGCAGTATGGAGAATATCCAGAACCCTATTCCCGGCGGCTCGAATACGTTCCTCCCCGTGTGCCCGAGGGTTGCCCGCGCCATGAAGCCTATAGTCATCATCCCGATACCGCCGTAAACGAAGCTGTGAAGGGCCGGCATCTGCGGAATGGCTGTAAAGAGAGAAACGAACTTGAGCCCGAACCCCACTGCGATCCACGAGTATGCCACGAAAAGAACCCACAGCATCGGCTTTCCCCAGATGCCGTTCGAATACCACCCGTATAGCCTTATCGAATAGATAACGGCCAGCACCCCGGCAGTCATCGACGCGAGCTTCACGTTCACGAAAAAGACCTCGACGAAATAAAACAGGAGGAAAAAGACCACGCTCAGTATATCTATGCTCCTCCGGTTCTTCGGCTCGAACGTGAACTTAAGGCCGTTCCGGATAAATATCGGGATCATCCTCCTCCCCATAAGAACTATGATCGATATGACGATGTAAAGGGCGGAATATATGCCCCATCGCTGTCCGTTTGACAGCACCCCGGCTACCCCCAGATAAAACAGCACGTTGCTCGCCGCTATGATGGCAAGATGCGCCGCGAGCGCGGATTTCTCCCAGTTCTGCGTTTTGATTACGGGGTAAAGCACCCTGAATGTGAGTACTATAAGGAACAGGCAGTCGAATACTGCGCCGATCTTATACGAAATATCCGTCACAAGCGTAAGCGATAGAAACACCCTGGCAAGGATCCAGAGCCCCAGAAGCAGAACGAGCGCCGATTTCTTGTTTATCACAAGTCCCGACCAGTATCTCTCGATGGTCAGAAGGAACCCCGCTATGACAGCCACCGAATAGCCGAACAGCATCTCGTGCGCATGCCACATGAGCGGCGACATGCTGGTGAAGTTCAGATTGAGCTTAAACGTGTAATACGCCGTCCACAGGATGAGATAATATATGGCGGCAATAGTGGCCAGTATAAAGAATGTCCTCATCGCCGGGTCGAAGATCGTATCTCTGTTTTCCTTGTCTATCTTCTTCAAGGGCCTGCTCCTGTAATGAGTGAGTACTCACTCATTATGATACTCGCTCCTGCGGGTTTGTAAAGCAGTGCCCGGCGCGGACGGGCCTTGCGTTCGTGCCGGGCTCCCATGGTTCTGCGAGCGTAAATCCGCGCGCTTGGTATAATAAAAATATAAACTCGACAAAACCCCGGCTAACGTTCCGGGCAGGAGGAAATTATGAAAAGAAGCGCATCTGCCGAATGGAAAGGAGATCTTAAAAGCGGGAAGGGCACGATATCGACCGAAAGCGGCGTCCTGTCCGATTCCCAGTATTCCTTTAAAACACGTTTCGAAGAGGGTAAGGGTACGAACCCCGAGGAGCTCATAGCGGCGGCTCACGCGGGCTGCTTCTCGATGGCCCTTTCTCTGGAGCTCGCCAATTTCGATCTCACAGCCGACAGCATAAAAACGACGGCCGCGGTAACGCTCGAAAAAACGGATCAGGGGTTCGCCGTAACGAAGGTGCATCTCGATCTTAAGGCGAAGATACCCGGCGCAGACAACGCTACATTCCAGAAGGCCGCGGATAACGCGAAAAAGGGCTGCCCGATATCGAAGCTTCTCAATGCGGAGATCACCCTCGACGCCGTCCTCGAAGGCTGAGCATAGTGCAGTCTACTGGAGGTGCCTGCTCTTTATCTTCCGGAAGGGGCAGGCTCTGTCTCGCCAGTCTGTCCGCGCCCTGAAACGCATTCGAACACCCGGCCTCTAATTTCGCCTATGTTACGGCGGTATATGTAGTAGAATTAGAAAACGGGTCCGGGGGCAGCCGGAGTGGCTTTCCCCGTCGGCCTAAGGGGGAGACAATGCCGCGTCCCATATGGAAAGGACACATCTCGTTCGGTCTCGTAAGCATTCCCATAACCCTTTACTCGGCGGAAAAACGGTTCGACCTTCACTTCAAGCTCCTCGACAGCCGTGACAAGGCCAAGATCCGCTACTCCCGTGTTAACGAGGTCACTGGCGAAGAGGTCCCCTGGGACCAGATAGTCAAAGGCTACGAATACGACGACGACAAGTACGTCCTCATCGACGACGAGGAATTCAAGAAAGTGGCGGTCGAGGCCACACGCACAATAGAGATAGAAGATTTCGTCGCGGTGGATTCGATAGACCACGTCTACTTCGACAAGCCCTATTTCGTTGTCCCCGACAAGAAGAATCAGAAGGGCTACGTTCTCCTCCGCGAGGTTCTTCGAAACACCGGCAAGGCCGGTATAGCCAGGGTAGTGATCCACACGCGGGAATACCTCTCGGCCCTCTTCGTAGCGGGCGACGTCCTCGTCCTTGAGCTCCTCCGCTTCGAGCAGGAGCTCCGAAACCCCAAAGAATTCGAGCTGCCCGGGAACGATCTCTCCGATTACAAGGTTGCGAAAAAGGAAGTGGACCTCGCTGAAAAGCTCGTCGAGGCCATGACAACAAAATGGGAGCCCGAAAAGTATGAGGACGAATACCGCGCCGAGCTCATGGAATGGATACAGAAAAAGGCCAAGGCAGGCGGTCTCGAAGTCCCACCCGAAAGCGCAGAAGAGCCCGGGGAGGAAGAGGGCGGCGGTAAGGTCATAGACATGATGGAGCTATTGAAGAAGAGCGTCGAGGGCAAGGGCGGCAAGACCCGGGCGAAAACGACGTCTTCGAAAAAGAAAAAGGCTTCCGGCTCCGGAAAGAAAACCGGATGACACACCATGGGCGGCGGACTTAACGAATATACGAAAAAGCGGCGCTTCGAGCTTACCCCAGAGCCCGAAGGCAAGGTCAAAAGGTCCCGCGCGGGGCATCTCTACGTAATCCAGAAGCATGCCGCCAGCCGGCTTCACTACGACTTCCGCCTCGAGCTGGACGGAGTCCTCAAGAGCTGGGCGGTTCCGAAGGGGCCGAGCCTCGACCCGTCAGACAAACGTCTCGCCGTAGAGGTCGAAGACCACCCCGTAAGCTACGGCTCCTTCGAGGGCATAATCCCAAAAGGCAACTACGGTGCGGGGACGGTAATGCTATGGGACCGCGGCACGTGGGAGCCGCTTAAGGACCCTCATAAGGGGCTTCGCGCCGGCAGGCTCGAATTCCGCCTTCACGGCGAGAAGCTAAAGGGCGAGTGGGCGCTTGTTAGAATGGCACGGCGCGCGGACGAAAAGAAAAACAATTGGCTCCTGATTAAGATGAAAGACGGTTACTCCAGACGCGGCGGCAAAAGCGCCCTGGACGAATATCCACTCAGCGCCGCGAGCGGGCGCGACATGAAGGAGATTGCGGCGGCCGCGGGGAAAGCCGCGAAAAACGATAATGCCGGCCGCTCGTCACGGGCGAAAAAGAAGCATGGCGATCCCGATCCGGACAGCGATTTGCCCGATCCCGCCGGGCTACCCGGCGCGCGGAAATCGAAACTCCCTGAAGAGATAGTGCCCGAGCTTGCGACATTGGTAGACAGCCCGCCATCGGGTGACGACTGGCTCCACGAGGTCAAATTCGACGGATACCGCCTTATCTCGATACTCTCAGGCGGCAAAGTCCGCATGCTGACCCGGGGCGGCAAGGACTGGACGGACAAATTCGGCGGTATCGCCCGCGAGCTCGGGGCCCTTCCGGTAAAGTCGGCGATCTTCGACGGCGAGGCCGTCGTTCTCGATAAAAACGGCGTATCCGACTTTCAGGCCCTTCAGAACGCGCTCAAAGGACCCCGGAAAAACTCGCTCCACTATTTCGTCTTCGACCTCCTTTACTGCAATGGCTACGATCTCACGCGCGCCTCTCTCCTCGATCGTAAAACCTATCTCGAAAAGATTCTGGGCAGTATAAAACCTGGCTTTATTCACTACAGCGGCCACATCGTCGGCAAGGGCTCCCGGGTATTCGAAGACGCGTGCAAGATGTCCCTCGAAGGCATCGTCTCGAAGCGCGCGGCCTCGCCCTACTCCCAGCGCCGAACGCGCGACTGGCTCAAGGTCAAATGCCACAAGCGCCAGGAATTTGTTATCGGCGGCTACAAGGCCAGCACGAAAGCCTCACGCCCGGGCTTCGGCTCGCTTCTTCTCGGCTACTACGACGGCGACGGGAACCTCGTCTACCCGGCGGCGTCGGAACGGGATTCGATTCGAAGTCCTTAAAGAGCATACGAAAGGAGCTCGACGCTATTCCTCGAAAGGACTCTCCGTTCGTAAATCCGCCCACAGAGGCCGACGCCCGGGGCGCTGGGTCCGCCCCGAGCTTGTCGCCGAGGTGGAATTCACCGAATGGACAGACGACAACCTCCTTCGCCACCCTTCGTTCAAGGGCCTACGCGAAGATAAACCGGCAAGTGAAATAACCGCGAGCGAAGCTCCGGGGAGGAATCCATGGCAAAAGACAACGGCAATAAAAATGATCCGGCGCCTGATACTATTGCCGGCGTTCACCTCACACATCCCGACAGGGTCCTCTATCCGGACCAGGGGCTCACCAAGGCCGAGCTCGCACAGTTCTATGCCGACATTGCCGGCTGGATTCTGCCCCATGTCGTTAACCGCCCGCTCACCATAGTCCGCTGCCCGGGCGGGAGCCAGAGCAGTGCTTCTATCAAAAGAACGTCGGTGAAGGCCTTCCCGAGGCGGTCCACGGAGTTTCCATCGAAGGCAAAGACGCCCGCAGAACCTACATCTCCATAAGTGATGTAAAGGGCCTCATATCACTCGTGCAGATTGGGGTTCTCGAAATCCACCCGTGGGGCAGCCGCATCGACAAGCTCGAAAGGCCCGACCGCATGGTGTTCGACCTCGACCCGGGCGAGGGGGTCTCCTATCCCGGCGTGGTGGAAGCGGCGTTTAAAATCAGGGACATCCTCGACGGTCTCGGTCTAGTGAGCTTCGTCAAAACCTCCGGAGGCAAGGGGCTCCACATCGTCGTGCCGCTCGATCGCCGTTCCGGCTGGGAAGAAATGAAATCGTTCTCCAAAGCCGTCGCCGACGGGGTGGTAAAACTCGAGCCCGGAAAATATATCGCCACAGCGAGCAAGGCCAAACGGAAAGGGAAGATATTCATCGACTATCTCCGGAACAACCGTGACGCCACAACCGTCGCCGCCTATTCGACGCGCGCGCGTAAAGGCGCCCCCGTCTCCACCCCTATAACGTGGGACGAGCTCTCGCCCGACCTCACTCCGAATAAATACAACGTCGGCAATTTGCGGGCCCGTCTCTCTTCCCTAAAGGAAGATCCGTGGAAGGACTTCTTCACCACCCGCCAGTCCATAACGGCCGCAATGAAAAAGAAGGTATGAACCCGGCCGGTAAATTCGAAAAGTCCGAACTGTACCGGCCGGTATTTCTTAACCGTTGTTAAAACGCCCAGGCGTACTGCCATCCGAGCCAGAGCACCCAATCGGTCTCGAGCTGCGGCCCGTCCAGGTCCTGATAAATCGGGAACCCGAACTCCACGGCCAGCCTCTGTCCCTTAATCAGAGTCGGGCCTTCGGGCACGTAAAAATTCATTCCGAAGAGCAGGTCGAGGCGATTGCCGCCCTGATTATCCGTGTCTGCGGTCGGCACCATCCCGGGGTTCAGCGCGGAATCCGCCCCGTGGATATTCCCCCACGACTGCCAGTCCATTCTGGCCGACGTGCTCACCCAGTTAAACCAGTCGTAGGCCCCCCAGGCCGTCGCGTCGAACCTGTTGCCGAGCCTGTAGTCCCTGTCGTTCTCCCCGAGCCTTATCACTCCGCTGACCTGCGCACCCCACGAAATGTCATTGTGCTGGCCGAGGTACGTAATGCCCGGAAGGAGATCGAACGTCCCCGAGCCTAGCTGCATCGGGTAGGGGAGCTGCTGGTTAGACCCCATGGGCGTATCGTCCTTCTTGTCGATCGACCCGGTCGGGAAACTCATCCCCGCATTGATGTGCATTCTCTGGTCGTAGTTGTCGAAGACCTTTATGAGCCCCGTGAACTTTATATCCCCGAAGCCCTCGGATTCCGTTTTAAAGCGGGCGCCCATCCTAGTAAGGTGGCTCATCGATTTTTTAATGTACGGCACCATGCCCATGAGCGTGATGTAATCCGTGGGCGCGTACATTAACCCGAACATGTGCATTTGCATGTCCATCTTAAGCGGCGTAACCATGTAGTCTTCGAGCACCTGCTGGTTACTGAGGTTGTTCGTCCCGTTTCTCATGCCCTGCATGTCCATGTACATGTACCTGTACGAAAGCATGAACTCTCCCGCGTTGTGTGTGTGGTCGCCCATCACCCCTATCGGCGCATGTCCGTCCGGCCTTGCGCCGCTCCACTTCTGGCCATATGCATCGACGGAAAACACCGCCAGCATAAGAAGCGACAGTACCGCGTATTTAAAAGACATAATCCTGTTATCGTGACAATTCTTTTGCATCTTTATATAGACCTCCCGTAATTGAATCCTTGTATAGTCCGCACAGTCCGGCCGATCGTCGTCTTGACGGAAGCGTCCCTGCGAGCACGTGGACGTGCCTCCGCACTACCCGGCTGACGAAGCCGGACCGGCTGTGCTTACGTGTCGGGAAAAGAGTTTTCACTCTTTTCCGCTTAAGAAAGGTTTCCGCCATTCTCACGAACTGGCGGCGCGATTAAATTACTGGAGGGGAACGTGTGGGGAGACTTGCGTAAAATTCTTCAGATTGATGAAACTCGGTTTCTGCCGTCCTGTAAACAGTAAAATGCTCTGTTAAGATGAGATAGGTTGAAACCGGAATAAATACATTCGTTCTCTGGCTGCAGCAGCTCAGGCAGAAACAGTGCTTCTCGGCGCCATCTTTGTCGTTGTTTCCGGTAATAAACCGGGCGATGGCGGATAAACGGCCCTGGCCCTGGTGCGAGGGACAGTCCATAACCGAATAGGAAAGTGACTCCGCCCGTGGCGGCGCATACTTCTGCGAAGTGTAAAGCGCCAGGTTTAACGACAGGGCGAGGAATAGTAGAGAGCATGCTATGAAATGGGCTTTCCTTCGCATAGCAGCATATTAATCTAGTTTTCAAGCCGTCATTGTCAAGTCCGGCCTTCCCGAAGCAGCCGGTAAAAGTCGATAGCGCATGCAACCGCAACGATTTATTTTCAATCCCGGATTGTTAATTGGATATGTACGATCGAAGTCGGAATCCGCGGCATTTAACTGCTATACTCGTTGGATGCCGACTCTATGATGAAAGGCGTCCCGGCTCTCCGGATATACGGAAGCCGGGACTTAAGAAGCACTTCGATTATTACCACAAACCCTGTATGGCAACTCCATTGTGCGCGGTGACTACCTTGCACTTGCCGCCCCACTCGACGAACGCTCCTATGTCGTTCCACTCCACTGGAGCTCTCTTCCAGTGATCGTCGAGGCCCGCCTGATTCTCGTAAAGCTCGTCGAGGACGAACATCGTATTGCCCGTCGGCTTTGATGTCGGGTCGAACGGGTTCTCGAGCTCCGGTCCTTTTATAATGTTATAGCGCAGCATCGCCAGCTCGCCCGTCTTGTGATGTGTTTCCTCTATCCATTTCGCGTGACTCGCGAATATCCTCTCTCCCTCTGCAACGAGCTCCGGCGGGCAAATGAACACTATAGTGATTTGTACTTTGCCTATTGTAGACATACAAACACCTCCTTTGTGGGATTATTTACATAATAGCCTGTGTGTGGCGGGAAATGTAATCCGGCTCCCGTACCGGCACATTTGTATATACATTACTCTGTGAGACGTTTTGTCAAGCCGGCGGCCGGCAGATATGCCGAATGATAAACCCTCAGAGCGTCGTGTGGTGTTCTTTCCAATGCTCCTTGGGCGAGCCGATATCCTTTAGCTTGTCTTGCAAGTCCTGAAATGCTTCTATCTGCGCTTCGCCTATCGGCGCGTCGAATTGCTCGTTGTGAAGAATTCTTACACTGATCACATAATTGTTTCTGTTCGTTCTCAGATCGCCCGGAAGGAAAAAGACAACGTTATAATGCCTTCTGATGTCGAACCGCACGCCTTTCGGAGGCTCCGAAGTAAGCCATTTCGCCAGCCTGTTCAGGCAATCGAAGGTAGCCGATTTTGCCGATTCGTCCTCCGGAGGATGCCCCTCCGCCTCGGTCCCCACGAGTGCTATGGTCATCCCAACCCTTACCAGCCCCTCTTCTCCGACTGGCATATCAATGGGCAAAGTTGTCCAGAAGATCTTGTGCTCCTCGACTATCGTTCTCATTTCCTGCCTTTCCCGTCCCCGGACACACCCTTTTCCCCGGCATTGTCGGACATCGTTCGCCTCTCTTTATCAGGTTTTGTTCTTCGACTTCTTCCGTTTTCTTTTTTTCTGTTAAAAGCGTTTTTCTGGCCTCTTCCAGCTCTTCCAGTTTTTGCTTGCCCACTATCGGATAATGGAGATCCAAAGAATCCAGCGCGTCTATGATCGCCGCCGCTACCACCAGACGCGTAAACCATTTATTGTCCGCCGGCACGACATACCAGGGGGCCTCTTTCGTCGCCGTGTTTCGTATCATGTCCTCATATGCTTTCATATAATCGTCCCAGTACGCGCGCTCCTTTTATATCGCTTGCGGAAAACTTCCAGTTCTTTTCGGGATTTTCTATGCGCTCGATGAAACGCCTCTCCTGCTCTTCTTTCGACACGTGCAGGAAGAACTTTCTCACGACGATTCCGTTCCGCGTCAGATAGCTCTCGAAGTTGCGTATGTCTTCAAAAGCGCTCTTTCCAGATGTTTTTTGTGATGAGCTTTTGTGGGAGCTTTTGCTTTGCCAAAAATTCCTGATGCACACGCACAACCAGCGTCTCCTCGTAATACGAACGGTTGAAAATGCCCATGTTGCCGCGGTTCGGCAGAGCTCTCATCGAGCGCCAGAGATAATCGTGGTCGAGCTCTTCCTCGGACGGTGCCTTAAAGGAATGCACCTGACAACCCTGCGGGTTCACGCCTGACATTATGTGCTTTATCGTGCTGTCCTTTCCGGCAGCGTCCATTGCCTGGAGCACGATAAGCACCGACCAGCGGTCCTGTGCGTAGAGCATTTCCTGGAGCTCGGCGAGGAGCTGTACCCCCATAGCAAGCACCTCTTTCGCGCGTGGCTTGTCCTCCGACTGCAGATGCAGCGTATCGCCAGGGTCTATGTCCTTGAGCCTGAAGCTCTTGCCCTTCGTAATACGAAACGGCTCCGAGAACGGCCGGGCCCTTTTAATGAGGTGCTTGATTTTAATTTCGCCGCTGCTCTTGGATAATAAGACCATGCGAGTCCTCGCTTGCACTTACATATTGACCCTCCGCCTTCATTCATACCCGCGTCGTGAAGGCCGGTCCTCTGATATTCTAAAACAGTTGGAAATTAAAGGAAAGTTCTTTTAAGGGGTCGGGAGCAGGATGCTACGGTTTCGGCCGGACTGGAGGTCGAAGGCGAAATGCATGGACAGGTTTGGACTCGCCGGGCCGCGAGATAAACCTGTTCGCTAAAACTTCGTTTTAAAATAGAGGAACGGCGGAAATACGATGCTTACTGTCTTCTTGTCCGCGGTGGATATAACGAGCGGGAAGTCTTCGACATTCAATGAGTCTGATTCATATGTCTGGTCGTTCACCCCGGCCGCGAGCCCACTCCTGGTCAATAAAGAAATATCGTCGGGTTCTTCGCTTTTTGTGATAACATCCCCGACCGCTGTTTCGTATCGGCCTTGCCAGCAGCATGGCATCCTGCGCTTCATTGCTCTGGGCAAAGGTTAGGGACGTGGCTGCAAACATTATCAATATAGATGTAATTAGTGTCTTCTTACCTTCATCACCTAATGATTAGACACACGAACCGCCCTTTTGGATG
Organism: Thermodesulfobacteriota bacterium; assembly: GCA_041390285.1. Classification (GTDB taxonomy): domain Bacteria; phylum Desulfobacterota_D; class UBA1144; order Nemesobacterales; family UBA2774; genus JADLGH01. The sequence continues at coordinate 96,824 of JAWKQD010000003.1, forward strand.
CATGTATTTGTGTTAAACGTTCAATTAATAAAAGTCAGGAATTAATGGTAGTTGCGGGCTTTAAGAAGTGATCAACATAACGCCTGGAGACGGGAAAGCATCGACTATTGCAGGACGAGGTCGAGAGGAGAGAGCCCTCAAATTGCTGTTTATCTATACAAGCTATGAGCGATTCCAGCCGGACAGTGAATTGTATTGACATAAGGGTCCTTTTTTGAGATAGTGGAACTGGAAGAAGTTCGTTCATAAATGAAATATTTTGTGTTTGTAATAACCGTTTAGCGGCTTTTGCAATATGTTGCGTGGCTGGTTCGGACCGAACAATCATCGTTTCGTTATAGAGGGGAATACCGATGAAGTATATGATCAGCTGGTTCGAACGTCCTCAAGGTTCGCCTGCGGAGTACGAAAATGCCCAGAAGCGGATACTCGAGGTGTTCGGTCAATGGAAAGCTCCCGACAATTTCAAGATAGAATTGTTCGTAGTGCGGGTCGGCGAATGGGTGGGCATGTGTTGGTAGACTGCGATGATCCCCTGGCCATTCATAAGTTTTGTTCGACCTGGCCCGCTTTCGAATTCCAGGCAAGGCCAGTGGTTCCTGTTGAAGACGCCGTCCGCGTCGAGCTCGAGGCCATGGCCTGGCGGGACGGACTTGGCCGGAAGAAAGGCAAGTGAAAGCGGCTGTTGGATCTGGCTTCCCGGCCAGACCGCGGGCTAATCCCTGGCCGTCCCTGAGACAAAGCCTGAATATGGGCATAACGTGTCGGAAGAAGGGCGGTCTATCAAAGCCGCCCTCGGCCTCGAAGGGGTTCCAAACAGATTTTACAGCCGATAAATGACAATCACTGAAACTACAAGATTCCTATCCGAGGAACCTTATTACGGATTAACGCCCGGGCAGTAATCTATGGATCGTCCTTTAAGTCGAACGCTTTCATGTAAGTGTGGCGTTCGCCCTTTTTATGTCCTCTAAAGTGGCTGCCGACCAGTAGGCGGTATCACATGTCATCGTGTTGCACTCGCCTCCGAAAGTAACGAATGCCTCTTTTGCGCTCTATGTCGCATGTGCAAATCGCTTTAAGGGGATTCGCCGGATCGATAATACATGGTTTATCCAAACAAAACGTCCACGGTTTTCCCGCGGGGCACAACAGCCCAGGCTTAACGGGCGTCTGGTTAAAAGAATAATTTGAAACTGCCTTCGTCACTCCGTTTGAATCCGTCACGGGGGTACGCGTTTGGCATTCGGACATCCCGAAGTTCTTGCCCTCATTTACATTACATGAGCATATCGCTTTTGTGTCCGGATTGCTTGGATCGGGAATGCAAGGCGCCGACGTGCACAGCACATACTTGTTCTCACATATCACTCCCGTGTTGTTGTTATCCGTCTCCGCAAGCGCTATGTCGGAGAAAGCGATTGCCGTTATCACTATGGCAAGTAATAGAAGTATTCTCATATTATCCTCCCGGGGCGGTTGAGATAAATACCCCTATCCGGTTATTTACACGCACTACTTTACAGACTATCCCTTATAATGCGTCCAATGTCGTGGGCAAGGTTGGCGACCGAAAAAGCATAAGGTCCTTCACTCGGCGACTGCGTATTTACAAACACGATAACCGTAACCCCGTCGTCGAGATATCTGACTATCTGGGAATGAAATCCTGCAACTCCGCCGTCTTTCTGTACAACCTTTGACACTTCCCCTGCCGGCTCCGAATTTGCCGGGGGCGAAGTATCGCCTCCATTGTCAGGATCCACGGCGGGGCAGGTCTCTTCATCCAGCGAGGAGCACACTACCCATCCGAGGCCGAATATTATGTACGACCCGTTTTTAAGCTGCGCGTTCGTCCACATTTGATCGTACGACTCTTTATCGAGCAGCATCGGGCTCAGGCTATGGAGGGCTTTTTCATACTTTACCATGTCGATCTGGGTGGTCGTCAGATAACCGGCGCTGAAGGACGTGAAAGGCGCGGTCAGATTTTCCGTGGGTATCTCCACGCACTTGGTTGGGACTATCGGCTCCGCCCCGCAGCCCTCGGGCGCGTCGTCAAACGAAATACAATCGAAAGACTCCGACACGGGTTCCTCGCCCTCTTCCACGTGACGGTAAGCCAGCGCGGAGTTAGGCGTGTCTGTAAGCGGCAGCGTGCTTGGCGCAGTACGTAACATGCCAAGCGGCTCCAGAACATTATTATAAAGGTAAGTCTCAAACGGGAGCCCGGATATCGATTCCACGATCAGTCCGGCAAGGACAAAATTCATGTTGATGTATAGATATTCGGTCCCCGGCTCGAACAGAAGCGGCGTTATTTGTTCGGCGGCCACAAGGTTATCAATATACGGGACCTGTCCCGGAGGGGCCACGCACGCAATGCCTTCCCCGCAGTTGAATTCTGAATTCAGAGGATGGCTCTGAGACAACGGCGCACAGGTTTCGCCTTGCTTCGGGCCCGAATTACAAACCATATTCTGGGGTATGCCGCTGCTCATGGAAAGCAGTTGTCTGATAGTCACCGCTTTCCATTCGTCGCTGGTCAGGTCGGGGAGGTAAAGGCCTATAGGATCGTCGAGCGAAGCGAATCCTTGTTCTATAAGCTGCATCAGCGCAATAGTAGTGAAGGTTTTTGTAACAGAGCCGATCGGGAATGATGTCTCGTTTGTAACCCCTATCCCCTGGGATATATCCGCGTGGCCGAATCCTTCCTGATAGATAGGCTTTCCGTTTTTCGTAACCGTGACCGCAACCCCGGTCAACTGTTTTTGCAGCATTGCGCACTTTATCAAATCGTCGAGCGAAGCCTTGGTCTCTTCCGAAAGCGTCCCCGCCCCCTCCACTGTCACATCCGGATATCCCCAGCAATGAGCCCACTACCACCAATACGGCAAACAGTATGTTTTTCATATCCCCCTCCAATAGCTTGATTTAGTCCTTGCTGCCGTCAAACACCTCATTCAACATTGATGACTTAAACATAATCCGATTTTGCGTCATTTATTAAACAGCACAAACACACTGTACACCTGGTTTTGCCTCACAATGTCTGCAGTTCTGCCGCCAATGTAATTCTTCGAATACTAAACGTTCATAGATTGTCTATATTGAAAAACTGTTCCCCCTGTCAGCATACAATGCGGTCACACAAGCCTGCAAGCAAAATAACCATAAACCATACTTGCAGGTGCAAGAAACAGGCCGCCGCGTCAATAGCCGGCTATAGTCGGCAGATTAAACCTTATCACCTTGAATATGCTGGATAATTTGCAATCCTGAGAACTAGTTGAACCAATTTTTAGCGGGATCAATATCCCTGACGCCCGATTTTTAATCATCGCATGCACAATACAAAGGCACACTAATATGGATATCTTAAGGCAGGTATGTATATGCAGCAGAGTCAAAAATCGGATGCGGGCGGGCGATAGTGGATAAGGCCCCATACTAGTAGAAGAACATCGCCACGCAGAACATTGTTAATAGCCACCCGAAATACACGAGTGGAAATGCCCATCGGCAGGTGCGGTCTATGCGGTCTCCGAGCTCGTACTTCCCCTGCTTGTCGAACCCGCCCACGACGAGGTTGGCCACGACGGTCGCGCACATTGTCAGGAAGCTCGCGTTCAGAAACCCGTGCATCAGCGTGACGTACGAGATGTGGGGCAGCTGGTCGCTCGTCACTAGAATGTAGGCGACGCCGGTCAGTATCCCGATGAACGAAACGTTTATCCTGTCGCCGAGCGACGACCGGTCCATCCAGAACACGGTAAAGGACAGAAGGACGATGACTACGAGCGGGAAGACGACCAGCCGCATCACGAAGAACGGCATCCGCATCGCATCCACGCTCACGACGAACGTCGACGAAATCCCCAGGCTCCCTGCGTAGCTTGCAGGGCGCTCCTGGACGGACTCGCCGACCCCCGTGACGATCCATTGAGGCACACGGGTTTCTCCGGCCGAGGGCCCCGGCCCATCCTTCTGCACCTGCATCAGGACCTCGTTCGTGTCGTAGCCGAGCACTGCAAAAATGGCTTTCAGCCGATGCTTGTCGAATGGGTATCGGCTCATGTTGAACTCCACCTCCGCGGTGGCGTCCAGCGTCTGGACAAGGGTTGAAGTTCCGTCGGGCTCTACGCGCAGAATGACGCCGTCCATCTCGAAGCCGCCCGCTTCGTTTACCAGAACCACCTGCGGATACCACCCGGTCGCAAGCTCGTTGAACTGGTAGTCGCCCTGGTAGATTTTTTCGTTAACTCCCTCAACGGCAGGGTCGAAGGCTATGCGCGGGTCTTTCCACTTTAGCGTGAGCACTCCCGTGAACTCGAACGTTTCCGCCCCGTCGTTTATCTCGTTGATGTCATAAAAATCGAAGTGGGCTTCCACCACGAGGGGGCCTGCCTGCTCGGGCAGCCCGAGCAGAAATGGCTCGGCCGTCCCCGCCTGTGGGGGTTGATTCTGGGTCCCGCCTGCTGGGGCCGCGGCTGCCATCCGCGTGCAGCAAATCAGCGCCGCCAGCGCCAGGACTATAATAGTGAGCCTGCTCATTCCCTGCCGTCTCCAGGCCGGTCAGCTTGGCCGGCTATTAATTATGCGGCAAAAAGTGAGCGTTGACATCAACCGCCGATAAATTACGCAAACTCCTAAAACGGTGAAACTGCTGGTATAATTCCTAGCTTCAGTTCGTAATGTATATTTCAAAACATCTATGTGCACACGTATCCTTTGGAATAACAACAAACTCGCGGTCGTCGTAGGCAGGACGATGGACTGGCCGGAATCGACCGAGCCCGTGCTGACGGTCTTTCCCCGGGGCATGGAGCGCGACGGCGGCATGGTCGGGCCGGAAAGCGTCGTTCCCGAGAACCCCGCCCGCTGGACGTCCAAATACGGTAGCCTCGTCACGACCGTTTACGGTATCGGCACTGCGGACGGCGTCAACGAAAAGGGGCTTGCGATCCACATGCTCTATCTCACCGCGACGGACTACGGCCCCCGCGACGCCGCCAAGCCGGGCGTGCATGCGGGGCTATGGGGTCAGTACTTCCTCGATAATGCCGCGACGGTGGCAGAAGCCGTCGAGCTCATGAAGGGTATCCAGCCTATCATGGTCACGGCGCGCGGCGTGAAATCCACCGTCCACCTCGCCATCGAGGATTCGTCAGGCGATTCGGCCATCGTCGAATACATCGGGGGGCAGCCTGTCGTGCACCACGGCCGTGAATATCAGCTCCTGACGAACGATCCCGCGTACGACGAGCAGCTAAAGAACCTTTCGGGCTACGACTTCACAAACTCTACGCGCCAGACGCCGCTTCCGGGCAATGTGGACCCTGTCCAGCGCTTCATCCGCGCGGCTTATTTTCTCCAGAAGCTCCCCGAGCCTAAAACAGAGCGCGAGGCGATGGCCGGCATACTCGCAATCGCCCGGAACGCCTCGGTCCCCTTCGGCGCTCCGAACAACGCACCCGGCACGCTCTACAACACCGAGTACCGGACGGCTATCGATCTCACGAACCGCCGCTACTTCTTCGAGCTTACGACCGCGCCCAATCTGATATGGGTAGAACTATCCGGGCTGGATTTTAACGCCGGCGCGCCTGTTATGCTCCTCGACCCCGACAACATATATCTCGCCGGTGACGTAACGGCCCAGTTCCACAAAGCCGACAAAGCCCCGTTCTAAAACCGCATCCTGTTTGGTTAAGCCGTGGGAGTTGTCTTTTCATTCTTCCGAATTGCCGCGTCTTTCATACCTCGGCCTCTCTTGACAGAGGGGGCATTGTACGTGATAGACTCCTGATAATGTCACATGTCCGGGTATCCGAAATATAGAAAGAAGGAGGGGATGATATGCGAGTCAATATTATTATCCAGGTCCTGTTTTTCGTATTATTGATTCCCGCATTGTCGGGGTGTGATAACAACGGTAACGCTCAACAGAACGCTACTGCATTCGATCTGGCATTCTCCGGCAGTTTCGTGCCGGCTCCGGCCAGCACCGATACCAACGGCGACGGAAGACCTGCAAGCCTCAGGGCATACGGGGGCCAGAGCGATTTCGGAAATACCGTTATCACCATCCTCGACGAATTCGCCCAGCCCGTTCCCCCGGTTAATTGCCCCCCGGATACGCTCGAGTTCGATCTGGTACAGGGCAGCTTCGTAATCAGGGTGGGGAACGGAGACCTTCTGTTGGGAGTTATAGAATCCGGCAAGAGCTGCTTCGACCCCGTCGCGGGACGATCCGAGATCTCTGAAGAAGGGAGCTTCACGGGAGGCACGGGTCAGTTCGAGGGTGCCGCGGGCCCCGTCGAGTTAAAAACCAGCTCGATCTTCTTGAACACGACCGCGGTGAACGGCTTTGCTTCTGGCGGGTCGACGGGTGAAGTTACCGGCACGATAGAGCCGGAGTAAATGGCGGGCGAGGGGGGATCCGAGCCCCCTAAATCTGCGCAGGCCTCCGCGAACGCAGCGTCTCCCTCGTCTTACAGTGCCTGGCTTGTGGGCCGGAACAGGATCTCGTTTATGTCCACGTCATCCGGCTGGCTTATTGCGAATGCAACTGCCTTCGCAAACGATTCTGCGGGAATCGCGTACTCATCGTAGAACTTTTGTATGCCCTCTGCAATGTCCGGCTCGGTCACGCTTCCCGGCAGCTCGGTGTCCACTGCGCCCGGCGAGATAACCGTAGTGCGTATGTTGTAGGGCTTAACCTCCTGGCGCAGTCCCTCGGACAGCACACGCACGGCATGCTTTGTTGCGGCATAGACCGCGAAGTTAGGGCCGACTACGTGGCCGGCGACGGAGGAAACGTTGATGAAATGCCCCGCTTTCTGCTCCTTCATGTAAGGCAGCGCTGCTGCAATGCCATAGAGCACACCTTTGATGTTTACATCGATCGTGCGGTCCCAGTCCTTAATATTCAGCCGCTCAAGCGGCGCTTGCGGCATCAACCCCGCATTGTTGATGATAACGTCTATACGTCCGTAGTTCTTAACGGCCGCATCGACCAACCCCTTCACCTGATCGCAGTCGGTGACGTCCGTGGTAATGGCGAGCGCCTTACCCCCACTGTCAACTATCTCGTCCGCCAGGTGCTGTATGCGATCGGTGCGCCGCGCGCCCAGCACGACGGTTGCGCCCTCCGCCGAGAGATGCCTTGCGGTCGCCTCGCCCAGCCCGCTGCTCGCGCCTGTAATGACGACGACTTTCCCTTCAATATTTTGGCTCATGGTTATTTCTCCTGTCTTACTAAATTTTATATTCTTCGTCGGTTACCTTTTCCATCCACTCGACTGCCTTGCCGTCCAGCCGCTCCTGAACGGCGATGTGCGTCATGCCCGTGGTTGCCGTCGCCCCGTGCCAGTGCTTCTCGCCGGGCGGGAACCATATCACGTCACCAAGCCGTATTTCTTCCACGGGCCCGCCCAGGCGCTGTGCCCAGCCGCTCCCTGACGTTGCGATTAATGTCTGTCCCAGCGGGTGTGTATGCCATACGGTCCGTGCGCCGGGTTCGAACGTAACGAGCGCCCCGGTAACCCGGGCGGGGTCAGGCGCCTGGAACAGGGGGTCGATACGTACAGCGCCGGTAAAATACTCTTCGGGTCCTTTGCCGGGCTGTGTGCCGTTTCTTTGATATCCATTTCTATATCTCCCGTTACTTCGTTGTCCTATACTTATTAGTATAATCGTCCCATGGTATGAATATGTAGGTGAATCCTGCTTATTTTTTTGCCTAATACTCGAAGCCAGCGAATCGTGTGTGTAGCCGTGCGTCTTTGGATAGCCTTAGAAATGTGCGCGGGACGAAAAATATCGATGAGAGGTATTGAAGGCAAGACATATTAAAATAGAATATTGTTATATTGATATCGTCTGGCGTGGTAGATGATGGAAAAGAGAAATAATAAGCAATGTCAGATTTGGGGAGCCGAAAAAATTATATGAAGCATCGGCCGATCTGGTACGGGCGACGATACTGAACCTGATTCTCGAACGCCACCCCGATTGGAATAATGATGGATACATTTGCCCTTAAAGGACCTGAACAAATTCCAGGGCTGAGTACATCAAAAAAGTCATTGAGAAAGATAAAGGTGAGTTGACGGATCTCGAAAAAGAAGTTCTGGATAGAATGAAACAACTTTGAGATTCTTTCAGAGAATATTAACCTCGAATTTGAACGTCAATTAACGCCTGGTGAAAGACTGGCCGATGTCATAGCCGGTTTTGGGGGAAGCTGGCTGTTCATAATTATCTTCAGCTGTATCCTGGTATCGTGGGTTGTTGTTAACTCATGGGTAATTATAAGGAAACCATTCGACTACCCGTACATCCTGTTGAATCTCGTGCTTTCTTGTCTTGCTGCAATGCAGGCTCCTGTAATTATGATGAGCCAGAACAGACAGGAAACCAAGAGACCGGCTACGAGCAGAAAATGACTATAGAATTAATTTAAGGGCGGAACTGGAGATAAGACATCTTCATGAAAAAATGGATCATCTTCTTATGAAGCAGTGGGAACGGCTCCTGGAAATACAGGAAGTCCAGATTGATATTCTGGAAGAACTTTCCGATAAATCAGCCCATAAAAGATAAAGCGCATTTTATCGATTTCTTATCTGTATTAAATCCCGGACGATAGCATCATTATAAACCCTTACTATGCGTAACTACTGACTAAACCGCGGCGGGTGGTCAGGGGATTCGAACCTGTACCTATCCCCCTTTAGTCAAGCGAGGTTTAAGCTAGAATCGTGGAGGAAGCTATCCCGGCGAAGGCCGATTTAAAAACCCGGTTTCAGCGCTCGCTCTTATCGTCATGGACAGAGCTGACTCTTTTCCATGTCCTGTTCCCGGTATACTTCAGGAAATCTCTTCCTTCGGGAGCTTTTGAGCTTCTAACCTTTCTCCACTTTCTATTGCCTACGTATGTGAGGAAAAGCTTTTTTCTCCTCATTTTTCTCACCCTGATAAAAAGTATAAAACATTCTCTCCGTATCCACATCCCTTTTTAGTAGCTGTGATGCGTAATACCTGCCCCATTTCCGGGTCTGAACAGGCCTTCATAAAACTGCATGGAAGAGTTAGATGGAGAATACAGGGGTACTTGGGCCAATAGGAATCGGCTCTCCCCATGCGGATTATATGCGTAGTAGAATTTAACAAAATGTAATCATTAACTAAAACAATGGCGGGCGATGGGGGATTCGAACCCCCGACCTCAGGCTTCGGAGGCCTGCGCTCTATCCACTGAGCTAATCGCCCGGTCTGGAAATTCCAAGCTCCTTCATGACCTGCTGCATGTCTTCCCAAAGGGGCTTCTTGAAATTCGGGTTCCGGAGAAGCGCGGCTGGATGATAAGTTACCATGACTTTGAACTTTCCGTAACGGTGAAATTTTCCGCGCATGCTCCCGAGGCTCGCCTTCGTTTTCAGTATCGACTGCGACGCCGTGTTTCCGAGGCACACGACCACGTCTGGATTTATCGACCTCAGCTCCTGGAACAGGAATGGCTCCCACTCCGCCATCTCGTCCGGGGTAGGGGTCCTGTTGTCCGGCGGCCTCGACTTCACGATGTTCGAGATGTACACGTCCTCCCTCTTTAGTCCCATTGCCTCGATTATCTTGTTCAGTAGCTGCCCGGCCCTGCCGACGAACGGCCTCCCCTGTATGTCCTCGTCCCTGCCCGGGGCCTCGCCGACGAACACGAGCCTTGCCTTCGGGTTCCCTTCGCCGAAGACAATCTGCTTACTCCCCTCGAAGAGCCTCGACGACATCCGCTCCATAAGCTCCTTTCGTATCTCATCGAGCGGCATTATCTTCGAGGACGCATCGAACATCCCCATCTGTTCCGGGACGCTGATTATCTCTTCGTTCTGTGCGGCTCCCCTGTCTTCTCTGGCAACGGTTCTTTTCGGTGTCACGGTTTCCTCCCGCCGGGGGTACTCCGTTTCTCTCCTGTCTCCGGCGGTCTCCTCCTTCCTCTCCCTGAAAACCCTCTTCACCCCCATCTCTTTCTGGAATTCGTAGTACCGCCGCAAATCCCCGGCTATCTCTTTTAATTCGCGCTCTCGGCTCATCCGTATTATATAAAACACGGTTTAACGGGAAAAATCCATACGCCGCTCACAAGCTCGGGCGAAAGGTCCTAATCCGTCCCCTGAATCCGCGTCCAATCACCCCGCCGTTTTGTCCTCCGCTTGTGATTATGGTAAACAATTCTATCCTAATAGGAACTTCCGAACAGCGAGCAGGTAATGAAAGATAGCTATAAACCACACGAAATAGAGAAAAAACTCCAGGACGCCTGGGACGAAAAGCGGCTCTACGAAGTCCGCGCCGAAAAGGGGAAGGACAAATACTACGTCCTCGAAATGTTCCCCTATCCCTCGGGCCGCATCCACATGGGCCACGTCCGGAGACTACACCATCGGCGACGTCATGCCCGATTCAAGGGACCATGGGCTACAACGTCCTCCATCCCATAGGCTGGGACGCGTTCGGCCTCCCGGCGGAGAACGCCGCCATCGAAAGAGGCGTCCATCCCGCCAAGTGGACATACGAGAACATCTCGCAGATGAAGGCCCAGCTCAAAAAACTCGGCTACAACTACGACTGGACGCGCGAGATCGCCACCTGCGACCCTACTTACTACAAATGGGAGCAGATGGTCTTCACCCGCATGTACGAAAAGGGGCTCGCCTACCCAGGAAGTCTACGACCGTCAACTGGTGCCCCTCGTGTGGAAACGGTCCTCGCCAGCGAGCAGGTCGAGGACGGCTACTGCTGGCGCTGCAGCTCAAGAGGTCGTCAGAAGGAAATGGAAGGGTGGTTCAAGACCACCGAGTGATCACACCGACGAGCTCCTCGAATTCACCGAAAAGCTCAAAGACGGCTGGCCCGAGCGCGTCCTCGCCATGCAGAAAGAGCGGATGAAACCAGAGCACAGGGGCCGAGATCGAATTCCCCCCTCGAAGAACCCGCGGGCGGCGAAAAGAGCCTCGACATTTACACCCGTCCCGACACGGTCTTCGGCGTCGTCATGGCCACTGGCCTGACATCCCTCGCGGCCGCCCTCATCAAGGGAACGAAGCCCGAGGAAGAAAACGGCAGAATTTATCCAAAAGGGGTCATAAGGCAGACGAGCCTCGAAAGGGATCGCCGAAGGCGCAGAAAAAGGGCGTCTTCACGGGCTCCTACGCGATAAACCCCTTCAACGGCGCGCGTGCCTATATACATCGCGAACTTCGTCCTCTACGCATACGGCACCGGCATCATCATGTCCGTCCGGCGCACGATCAGCGCGACTTCGAGTTCGCCGCCGAGTACGGCATCCCGGTGATCCCGGTCATCAAGCCCGAGGACGCGAACCTCAGGGCCGAGGACGCTGACGGCTGCTGAGGAGCCGGGCGTCATGATCAACTCCGGGCAGTTCACGGGCCTCCCGTCCGAAGAGGCAAGCAGATAATCCGAGTACGCCGAGGAAAGGGCTTCGGCAAGCGCCAGATAAATTACAGGCTGCGCGACTGGGGCATCTCGCGCCAGAGATACTGGGGCACGCCGATTTCGATGGTTTACTGCGATGCGTGCGGCTGATGCCGGTCCCGGACAAGGACCTCCGTCGAGCTTCCCCTCGACATAGAATTTTCGGGGAAGGGCGGCTCGCCGTATCGAAGAAGTCGAAAGCTTCGTCAACACCACATTCGTGCCCCGAGTGCGGCGGCCCGGCCCGGCGCGAGACGGACGGACGGGCACGATGGACACGTTCGTCGAATCGTCTTGGTACTTCCTCAGATACGCTTCGCCTCATTTCGGCGAAGCATAATTCGACCGCGCCGAGATGATTGCTGGCTCCCCGTCGATCAGTACATCGGCGGCATCGAGTACGCGATACCTCCTTTACGCGGTTCTTCACGAAAGCCCTCCGCGACCACTCACTTCTGCGGGCTCGACGAGCCTTTCTCTAATCTCCTTACGCAGGGCATGGTCATAAAGGACGGGGCGAAGATGTCGAAGTCCCTCGGCAACATCGTCGATCCGGACGACGCAGTAGCCAGTTTCGGCGCCGATACGGTAAGGGTCTTCATGCTCTTCGCGGCCCCTGTCCAGAAAGACCTCGACTGGAGCGACGAGGGCATAGAGGGCGCTTTCAGGTTCCTTAGCAGGCTATGGCGTCTCATATATGACAGGTTCGAAGGGATCAAAAACGCCGCGGTCCCGCCCGACCCGGCTTCGGTTTCCGAGGCGGGCAAGGCCCTTCGCGTCAAGGTCCACAAAACGATAAAAAAGGTCACCGGCGACCTCGAAAAGTTTCAGTTCAACACTGCCATCGCCGCCGTGATGGAGCTTTTGAACGATACCTCGCGCTTCGACCCCCAGGGCGAGGGCGACGCCTCCGCGCTTAGGGAATCCATCGAAGCGATGGTAAGGCTCCTCTACCCCATAGCCCCGCACGTGACAGAAGAGCTCTGGGCAGAGCTCGGATACGGTGAAACCCTCGTCGATGAGCCGTGGCCCGCGTGGGACAAGGGCCTCGTCGCCGGCGCCGCCATAACCGTCGTCGTCCAGATAAATGGAAAGGTGAGGGCGCAGCTCTCCCTCGAATCCGACGTCACCGAGGAAGGCATGAAAGAGGCCGCCTTCGCGGACGAGAAAATCCAGGGGCATCTGGACGGCAAAGAGCCGCGTAAGGTCCTAGTGGTGCCTAAAAAGCTTGTGAATATAGTCATGTAAGGCGGCTCCTAATCTTTTTTAGCGTTATTCGAGGCGCGTTTGTGGCTAAAACCGGTTTACGGCCGCCTCAAAAGTGTGGTAAAGTGAAATTTAATATGTCACTCAAGAAGAGTATGCCCCTCCTTTTCATCCTGGCATCGCTTACGCTCGCCACGCTCTTTGGGTACGAAAGCGGCGATCCTGAGCAAAGCATCTACCTCGAAGCCCCGTGCCTAACGGGGGTTATCCATGCAGATACGAGGGATTTGTCCGGGCGTATGAGCGATGAGACCGCCCCTGGAAGAAGCATCATTTACAGCTTCGATCAGGACGCTGTTTCCAGCACATATTTCCAGTCGGCGGAAATTTCCGGATCCCAAACCATTAATGCTCCTGACGCCGCAAGGAAACTCTATACGTACAGGAGCGAAGCGAAGTACGATCTAATCACCTCTGACATTACCAATAAATCTCCTCCCGATTACCTTCTTTAAGTCCGTCAGTCGAAATTAAATGCCTTGGCCGTAAAAAGACATTGTCTTTTTACGCAGTCTCATATGGATTTGAAGGAGAGTGTTATGTCCGTAGCTGATAATACGAATAATATAAAAAATGAAGAGATTTCCAGCGTGTCGGGAGTAACCATTTTTACCAAGGAGAACTGTATTTACTGCGATGCGGCAAAAGCTGTTCTCGAAAGGGCCGGCATCGTGTACAGGGAAATTCCAATCGGCTCCTATCCCGAGCTGTGGAAGATAATCTGCTTAAAATATGGATGGAAGGGGGCGCCGCTCGTGCTCATGGGCAATAAACCCTCGGCGGTTTTCCCGAGCTTTGTATACATTTCGGAAGGAAGAGCATATTCGACAGGGGAGAGCGCTCCCTCGAAATATAAAACTTGCGGCGTGCCGTCCCGGATGTCATTACCGATCGTTGTCGCCGGTTTTTGCGTATTTCTCCGCGATTAGACAGAGCTCGCGTGGGCAGCCTTTCCGGGTCTGCGGCCCCGAAAACGCTCGTGATGACGGCTATTCCTTGAGACGCCGGTATCGAGAACGTCTCCGCGTTCTCCGCCGTTATTCCGCCTATGGCGAACACGGAGATGCCCTTATACGCGCCGCCGCTTCCCCCAGCACTGAACGGTGTCGGCGTCCTTCCGGGCTTGGTAGGGTATTGTACGGTGTTCCGAAGGCGACGTAATCCGCTCCCCAGGCTAGTGCCTGATGCTCCCTGCTCCATCTTGCCGTAACACGATACGCCTATAATAGCGCTCTCGCCCAGCACGCTCCTCGCGTGGGAGATTCCGGCGTCTCCCTCGCCCAGGTGCACTCCGTCTGCCCCGATCCGGCGGCAAGCTCCGGGGAATCGTTTATAATCAGAGGAATTCGTAACGCCTGGTGATGCCGAGGAGTTTCTTCCCGAGCACGATAACCTCATCGTGCGGCGTGTCCTTTTCCCCGAGCCGAAGTATGCTTGCGCCGCCCCTCACTGCCGCCTCTACTATTCCGCGAACGCCTTCGGGTATAAGCTTCTGGTCCGTAATCAGGTAAAGCCCGCCGTGTACTTTCATACCCGGAAAATCTATCCAATAGCGCCGGGATGGGCAAATGCTTTAGCTTCGGTTTACATACACGGCGAAATTTCGTAAACACTTGTCGTTTTCAATATGTTATGTAATTAAAGCCTATTGTGAAATTATCTTAGAATTTACTTGAAATATTTGAGGGCCTATTATAAAATGAATCCTAAACGGCCGGAGGTATGACCGCATGAGACAGAAAAGCTGCCCGAAATGGGTACTTATCACACTCTTCTTGATATTCGTGATATCGGCGGCAACGATGCCGCTAGAAGAGTCCCGCCCAGGGCAGGAATATACCGCATTCCTTCTTTCTGAGCATCCCTACAGCTCGACCGGCCTTAAGGGTAACCTCGAGATCGCATCCGTAGACGGCGGCGGCGCGCTGGTGATGAACCAGCTCAGGCTCGACATCGATCTAGGGAACAATTTCTTCGGCCTATACGGTAAATTCCCGTTCGCGGGGCGTAAATTTGACGTGGGGTCTTCGGTGACGGCGATTACGACTTCGGCAACATAGGCGTCGGAACAAAATTCTCCACGCCTCGGGAAGATGTCTTCACGGTCGGCTTCGAGGCTATCCTTCCCACAACGGGCAACGACCTCGGCAGGCTCGGGGCCCGCTCCTACTTCCGCGACTTCGCCTACTTCACAGACGATGCCTATACCTTCGTCCCCTACGCCGTCTTCGCCATAAGCGGCAACATGTTCGCGCTTCGTATGAACCTCGATTGACATCATGACGAATGCGAAGAAGGCTGACGGAAGCCCGTTCGATACGGGCGGCGACAGCACCGAGCTCATGCTCAAATACGGAGCCACGGCCAGTCTCACGTCTGACTTCGGCATCCCCTTCTCGACCTCCTTTCTCCTCGAGATGTTACTCGCGTCCTCGACGACTTTCGAGAATAACGTGACCGGGGCCTATGTAACACCGGGCGTCAGGGTAGGCGGGCAGATGTTCAGCTTCGGCGCGGGCGTTCAGATTCCATTCGGCAGCAGCGAGATTACGAACTTCGCCAACGTCGATTTCCTGGTGGATATGCTCGTAAAGTTCGGCGGCTGAAACGGTCCCGCCGGAGAGGGCAGTCCTACTTCTCTATGGATTTGAAGATCGTCTCGGTGATCGCGTCGTAATCGGGCGGAAGCTCGACGGGCCTGTTCGCATACTTAGAGAAAACCCCTTCGAGCTGGCCCATGTGATAGCCGATCTTAAACTCGACGAACTTGAGCCCGTGCGCGGTAGATACAATAACGACACGGTCCGACTTTTTGAATACGCCTCTTTCCTTTAACTTAAGGAACGCAGCCAGCGCGACCCCCGTGTGGGGGCAGTTGAAGGTCCCGGTCTTGTCGACGAGTGCGGACGCGTCGGCAAGCTCCTGCTCGCTTGCCTGCTCGACTATGCCGTCGAACTCCTTAAGGGTCCTAATCGCCTTGTTTATGCTCACCGGGTTTCCGATCTGTATGGCGTTGGCGAGTGTCTTCTTCGCCTTTACCGGGTGGAATTCTTCGAAATTCTTCAGATAGCTCAGGTAAAGCGGGTTTGCGTGCTCCGCCTGTGCGCACACGAGGCGCGGCAGCTTGGTTATAAGCCCGAGCTCGCGCATCATTAAAAAGCCCTTTCCGAGCGCCGATATGTTCCCCAGGTTACCGCCCGGAATCACTATCCAGTCCGGGACCTCCCAGTCGAACTGCTGGCAGAGCTCTATGCTTATCGTCTTCTGCCCCTCGATCCTGAGGGAGTTTATCGAATTTGCGAGATATATATTGTTCCGGGTGCAGACCTTCTGCACCATCTCCATGCACCCGTCAAAGTCCGTATCGAGCGACAGAACAAGCGCCCCGTTCGATATGGGCTGGACAAGCTGCGCGACGGACACCTTATCCTTGGGCAGGAACACTATCGCCGGTATCCCCGCCGAGGCGCAGTACGCGGCGAGCGCCGCCGACGTGTCCCCGGTCGAAGCGCAGGCAACTGCCGGTATACTCTTCCCGTCGGATACCATCTGCTTTACGACCGACACGAGCACGGTCATGCCGAGGTCCTTGAACGACCCCGTGTGGCTGTTTCCGCACATCTTGAGCCATATATCTTCCATGCCGATCTGGGATCCAAACCTCTCGGCCCAGAACAGGTTGGTCGCCCCTTCATACATAGAAACGACGTTTTCGTCCTCGACGTACGGGCACACCCACTCCTTCTTCCCCCAGACCGAGCTCCCGTGCGGCCACGACTGCTTTCTATAGCGGTTATCGAAAATCTCCCTCCACTCGTCGGCCGACTTTTCCTTCAGCTTTTCCATGTCGTGCCGGACTTCGAGGAGGTTTCCGCACTTCCTGCATCGGTAAATTATCTCGTCAAGAGAATAGGTTTCGCCGCATTCGTCGTCTATACAGGCAAACCACGCCCTATATTCACTCATGGCTAACAAAATACCCCTTCGGTTTTTGACTGTCAAACAAGGAGCTTTAGGGGGTAGGGATTCCCTTTCGTTCCGATTTTTTCCACTCTTATTAATAAAGGTACTGGAAATTTATTTAAAAGTGTTGTACTGTGTTTTTATTAAAGAAACGCTTTAAGGCTTGTATTCTAAGTCTCTGGTTTGTCGGAATTTATCGGTTTAGGGTGCGTTGTTGACAGCCGGAGGGCGTTTTGGTAACCTGAGCCTTATATGTTGCTTACAAGAGCGCACCTCATCGTCAAAGGCAGGGTTCAGGGTGTTTTCTACAGGGCTTCTGCCAGGCGCAAGGCCGAGGAGCTCAGGCTGGCCGGGTGGGTGAGGAACAACCCGGACGGCACGGTAGAGGCAGTGGTGGAGGGCAATATAGACATGGTTGAGAAATTCGTAAACTGGTGCCACGAAGGGCCTCCGAACGCGAGGGTGGCCGCCGTCGATGTAACGAGGTCGGGGGCTACGGGCGAGTTTACGCATTTCATAATAGACTGACTTTCGGAGAAGATTAAGCGAATGATTCTTAGATGTATACCGGGCGGTATTTTTCTTACGAACTGCTACATACTGGGCGACGAAAAGACGAACGAAGGAATACTCATAGACCCGGGCGAGCAGATCGGCGACATACTCCGCGAGGTCGAAAAATCTGGCCTCAACATAACCAAGATAGTAAACACCCACACTCATATTGACCACGTTGCCGGCGCCGAAGTAGCCAAGAAAGCGCTTGGGGTCGGCTTTTATATACACCCCGAGGAAGTGCCGGTCCTCGAGGCGCTCCCCGAGGCGGCAATGCGGTTCCCGCAATTCGGCGACGTCGAGGTGCCTGAGGTAGAGGGCTTCGTCGAGGAGGGCGACGAGGTCGAAATAGGCGGCCTCCGTGCGAAAGTCCTCCACACGCCGGGGCACACATGGGGCAGCATATGCCTCGTCATTGACGACGTGGTGATCTCGGGCGATACGCTCTTTGCCGGCAGCGTCGGCAGGGTCGATCTCACCGGCGGCACATCCATGGCCGAGCTCGTCGGGTCGATAAAGGCCAAGCTCATGCCGCTCCCGGATTCCTACAAGGTCTACCCCGGTCACGGCCCGTCTACTACTATAGAAATAGAAAGAAAATCCAATCCCTTCATAACGGGAGGATTCAGTCTCTTCTAACAATGGAAAAGCTTGCATTCAGGGTAATTATAGTTTTGGCCGCAGTCTCCTTCGTGGTTTACCTCTTCGCTAGGGAGGTCTCCCACGTTTACGCGCTTCATCAGGAAAACGAAAGGGTAAAGATGCAGGGGAGGATCTGGAGCAGGCCAACGCGGAGCTCATGAAGAAAATAGATCTCATAAAAACCGACAAGGCTTACATGGAAAAAATAATACGGGACGAGCTGGGGATGATAAAGACCGGTGAAAAAATCTATCGATTTAAAGAATAAGATAACGTACTCGAACTACCTTCTCGGCAAGGTGTTCACAGTACTCCTCTCGGTGCTGATTGTCGTGCTTCTTCTGAAGGACAGTCTTCAGTCACTGAACGCATTCTCCGTTCTTGCATTCCTTCTTCTGATCCCCGCCGCGGCCTACAAAACCGTAAATCTCATAAACTCCGGCCGGAGCGATATACCGGTCCTCGACCGTCTCGAATTCGCGCTTCTCTATACCCTCGTTTTCGAAGTCCTTCTCGAGGTATTCGGCAACGCCTTTTTCCCGCTTTCCTATATCATGGTGCCCCTCGTCATCCTCTATTTCGGATGGGAGGCGGGCCTCCTGTCCTTTTTCGCGGTGGCCATGCTCCAGGCGGTGCAGCGCCCGAGCCCGTCGCTTCCTGCAGAGCTTCTTTTGCTGCTCGCCTCGGCGGCGGTATTCGGATTTCTTCTCAAGGGAGGCGGCGAGCGCTTCACAGCGGGATTTCTCAGGAAAAACAAAAACGATAATCTCGTCCTTCCGGGCGCTATCTCCGGCTCTGCGTCCAGGGACTCCGACGACGATTCCCTCGGCATGGTAGAGCTCAAGAACGAGATAGCGAATTCGCTCAGGATCCTCGGCGAGCTCGTGCCCGGTCACAGCATAATTCTCTATCTTAAAATGGATGACGGGCTCTTCGGCATCGCCGACTTCGTCTCCAAAAGCGGGGACCACGTCGATAGCGGGCAGAAGCTCAACTTCCGGGGCGGCTACCTCGGCTGGGTGTTCAAGACGAAAACCCAGGTCCATATAACTAGCATAAAGAACGTCAGGAGAAATCTCCTCTACTATAACCAGAACGTTCCCATAAAATCGCTTCTCGCGACGCCTCTTCTCCTCAAATCCGGGAAGGGCGCCGAGGAATCCGGCAAGGAAGTCTTCGGCATCCTCATAATCGACAGCCTCCATCAGGACACTTTCGGCGACAAGGAGAAGATGATCGTCTCCCTAGTTTCCGACAGGATCGTCGAGATGATAGACAGGTTCCAGCTCTCCGAAAAGGTCTACCTCAGTTCCCAGGAGCTGAATTCCTTCTACGATTTCGCCCAGAGGCTGAGCTCCACGAGCGACATCGAAGTCATACTCGACCACGTCGTCGATACGTTCGGGAGGATATACGAATCCGATTTCATAGGCATTTCCCTGGTCGAAAAAGATAACGGTATAAGCCACCTCAAAAGAACGAGCGACGGCATGAAGGAGCACCTTGAAGACCTCGACATAACGCACGGCGACACGCTGGTCGGACTCGTTGCCGGCACGGGCGGCGCGTTTCACTTCGAAGACCTTTCGTCCAGATCACGCTACAGGAGCGTCTTCGGGAAAGAGATAGACTTCGGCCTCGGTATAAAGAATTTAAAGTCCGTTCTCATATGTCCCTTCCACGAGATAGCGCAGGGTGCGGACGACGACGAGAGGGCGGTCCTCGGGTGCGTCATAATCGGGCGCAAGTCCAAAAGCCCGTTTAACGAAGGCGAAATAAGCCTCGCGAAAATCATATGCAACGAATCGGCGAAATCCATGACGGCGTCCCTTAATTTCCAGAAGGTAAAGGAGCTCGCCATAAGGGACGGCCTTACGGGGCTCTACAACCACAGGCATTTCCAGGAGATGCTCTCCTACACGATCTCCCATTCCGAGAGATACTCGTCGCGGTCCTCGCTTCTCCTGATAGACCTCGACAACCTGAAGACTATAAACGACTCCTTCGGTCACCAGGCGGGCGACAGGGTGCTGACAACTGTCGGCGACGTTCTGTCGAGCTCGCTCCGCAAGGTCGATATCCCGGCGAGGTACGGCGGGGATGAATTCGCCGTCATACTTCCCGACACCGACAAGGACGGTGCGCTTGCGGTGGCAGAGAAAATCCGCGCAAACCTTTTCAGGGTTCCGCTTAAATCGGACGACACGGAGATTGAAATTTCCCTCAGCATAGGCATCTCCACGTACCCGATCTCCGCATCCGACAAGGATTCCCTGATCTCCAAGGCCGACCGCGCCCTTTACGAATCCAAGAACCACGGTAAGAATAAGGTCACTCATTTCGAGGACGTTCCCCTGAAAGAACTCGGGAGCTGAGCGGCGGGCGGTACGCGCGTGCTTTCATATCAAGACGCTCCGGCCCGCTGATTCCGGTAGCGTCCCCGCGTTATCCCTGACTGAAAAATGACTGAAGAAAACGGAAGCGAATTTAAACCCCGGGACTATTTTTCGGCCGAAAACGCCCGGCCCAGTAAAAGCCTTGGGCAGAATTTCATCACCGACAAAAGGGTCATCGAGCGCATAGTGTCCGAGGCCGGCATAACGCCCGACGACGAGGTGCTCGAAATAGGCCCGGGCCTCGGCGCGCTCACGTTCGCGCTCGCCCGGAAGGCCGCCCGCGTCGTGGCCGTCGAAAAGGACGCACGGCTCGCAGAAAGGCTCCGGGGGCTTCTCCCGAAATGGCCCAACGTCGAGCTCATTTGCGGCGACGCGCTCGACGTAGACTTCGGTGACCTCTACAAAGGCCGTAGGCTAAAGGTCGCGGCGAACCTGCCCTACAGCGTTTCCTCGCCTATTCTCGTAAGGCTTCTCCGCTCGCGGGCGCTCTTCTCGACGCTCGTCCTCATGCTCCAGCTCGAAGTCGGCGAAAGGATATCCTCCCCGCCCGGCGGAAAAGAATACGGCTCCCTCTCTGTACTCATTCAAACATACTTCGACGTGAAGCTCCTCTTCCACGTGCATCCCTCGTCTTTCTGGCCAGCACCGAAGGTCGATTCAGTGGTCTTGAAGCTCACCCCTCTTCCCGAGCCCCGCGTCCCGATAGCCGACGAAGCAGTGTATGAAAGGATACTCCGGGCGGCCTTTTCTTCCCGGCGGAAGATGCTCGGGAACTCCTCGGCTCCGCACTCAAAAGGGCGCTGCCGACAGGGTCCTCGCCGCGGCCGGCATCGACAGGACCCAGCCGCGCTGAAACCCTCACTGTCGAGGAATTCGGCGCCATCTACAGCGAAGCCGTAAAGTCCGGCGAAATCACATAACTTCGGATGCCGCGGGTCTCCCCGCATTCTTCTTTCGGTATACGGTAACGGCAATAAGATAAAGTGGAGTAACGGCACCGTCCGGACGCGGCTATCTTCGGGATAGTATCCGCTGTCGGCGCCGCTCGAATAATCTGCGGTGAGTGTAGCTTAAATCCGGCGGGGCATTCTATTCGGTAGGCGCGGTGTCCGACGCAACGACCATAAGCACGGTGCCGGCCTCTATTGCGTCCCCTTCCTTGGCCATTACGTTCCTCACCTTCCCGGCTAGGGGCGACTTGAGCTCGCTCTCCATCTTCATGGCCTCAATCACGATGACGCCCTCGTCCTTCGTAACCTCGTCCCCCTCGCTCTTCAGCACCTTCACAACCCTGCTCGGCATCGGGGCCTTTATCTCCTGCACGCCCGAGGCTGCGAGCGAAGACTTTCGCTGCTCCCTTTCGGAAATGGACTCCAGATCATAGAGGTCGCCGTCGAGGAACACCTGTATCTTCTTTCCCTTCTTGAATACCCCGAGCGTTATGGACTGTCCGTCCAAAATGATGGAATAAAGATTGTCCTCGATCTTACGGTAATCGACCGGCAGCTTCTCGCCCTCTATTTCGAGCTCTATCTGGCCGTCGTTCTCTTCGAATGTAACCTTGAATATCTGATCGTTCAGCTTAAAGGTGTATGTCATGCGAGCGGGCTCCTCGTAACACCGACTCTCCTTGCGAAGAGCTTCCAGTTCGATGCGGCGGCTGCCTGCGACTGCGGGCCGCTCACGGTGGAATTTTCCATGGCTATGGCCGCGGCTATAAGCGCGGGCTTAATGTCACGCTCCCCGGGGTTTATGAGCTCCGGATGCCTTTCGATATAGCCGGTGTCTATCTTGCACTGCCTGAATTCCTCGTCGGCCATGACGCGCCTCAGGAACCCTATATTCGTCTTCACGCCGAGCACAATGTAATCCTTAAGCGCCGCCGCCATCCTGTCTATCGCCGCTTCCCTCGTATCCGCCCACACTATCAGCTTCGACAGCATGGGGTCGTAAAACGAAGTGATCTCGCATCCGTTGTATATCGCTGAATCGTCCCTAATGCCAGGGCCGGAAGGCGTGCTCAGGTACTCTATGGTCCCCGGGGACGGCATGAAGTTCGTCGCCGGGTCCTCGGCATACACCCTGCACTCGACGGCGTGCCCATTCATCTCTATATCGCCCTGCTTGAACGGGAGCTTCTCGCCGGCGGCGATCCTTATCATCCACTTCACTATGTCGAATCCCGTGATCATCTCCGTCACGGGGTGCTCGACCTGAACCCTGGTGTTCATTTCGAGGAAATAAAAATTCTGCTTCTGGTCCATTATGAATTCGATGGTGCCCGCGCCCTTGTACTTTACAGCCTTGGCGATTCTTATTGCGACGTCGCCCATCTTCTTTCTCGTCTTCGCGCTGATAAAGCCCGACGGGGCTTCCTCGATAACCTTCTGGTGCCGCCTCTGTATCGAGCACTCGCGCTCGAATAGATGCAGCACGTTGCCGTGAGAATCCGCAATGAGCTGTATCTCTATGTGTCTCGGCTGCTCGACGAATCTCTCGACGTACACCGAATCGTCGCCGAACGCCGACCTCGCCTCGCTGCGGGCCATGCGGAGCGCGCTTTCGAAGTCCTCTTTCGTCCTCACGAGCCTCATTCCCTTTCCGCCGCCGCCCGCGGACGCCTTTATCATGAGCGGGTATCCGATTTCGCCCGCCACGACCGAAGCCTCGACGTCGCTCACCGCCCCCTCCGAGCCCGGCACGAGCGGCACCTTGGCGTCGTATGCGATCTTCCTCGCCGTGATCTTGTCCCCCATCAGCCTGATGGCCTCGGGCGACGGCCCGATGAAGACTATCCCCGCCTTTTCGCACATCTCGGCGAACTCGGCGTTCTCGGATAGAAACCCGAACCCCGGATGAATGGCCTCGGCGCCTGACTTCCGCGCTACGTCTATGATGTTTTCTTTCTTGAGATAGCTTTCGCCCGGCGCGGATCCGCCGATGTGATAGGCCTCGTCGGCCAGGGCAACGTGGAGAGAGCGTCTGTCGGCGTCGGAATAAACGGCCACGGTGCTCGCTCCGAGCTCCCTGCAGGCCCTTATGATCCTTACCGCAATTTCTCCCCTGTTCGCAATCAGAATCTTTTTGAACATGAAGCGTCCTTTAATTTTAAAGTGGTATGTTCCCGTGTTTTTTCGGGGGATTCGTCTGCCTCTTGCCGTCGAGCATCTCGAAGGCGGATATAACGCGCGGCCTCGTGTCCTCGGGCCTGATCACCTCGTCGACGAATCCTAGGTCCGCGGCCCTATAGGGGTTTGCGAACCTCTTCTTGTAATCCTCGATCAGCTTGGCTCTTTCCGCCTCGGGGTCTTCGGCCTGGAGTATCTGCGCGCGGGATATGATGTTCACCGCGCCGTCCGAGCCCATGACCGCGATCTCAGCCGTCGGGTACGCCATTACGATGTCGCCCCTCACGTGCTTGGACGACATAACGTCGTACGCGCCGCCGTAGGCCTTTCTCGTTATGACGGTCACCCTCGGCACGGTGGCCTCGCTGTATGCGTAAAGAAGCTTCGCCCCGTGCTTTATGATCCCGCCCCACTCCTGCGAGGTTCCGGGGAGGAATCCGGGGACATCCTCGAACGTCAGTATCGGTATGTTAAAGCAGTCGCAGAACCTGACGAACCTTCCGGCCTTTACGGAGGCGTCTATGTCGAGGCATCCGGCCAGGACGTTCGGCTGGTTGCCGACTATTCCGATGACTCGCCCCGCGAGCCTCGCGAACCCGACTACTATATTCTGTGCGTAAAGCTCCTGCACCTCGAAAAAGTACCCGTTGTCCACAACGGCGGATATAACGTCCTTCACGTCATACGGCTTGTTCGGGTTTTCGGGAATTATTGCCCGGAGGGCCGTCGCCTTTCTGTCCGCCGGGTCGTCGGTTGCGCCCTTCGGCGGGTCTTCCATGTTGTTCGAGGGTAAGAAGCTTAAAAGTTCTTTTATTAGTGCTATGCATTCCTTGTCGTCTTCTGTCGCGAAGTGGGCGACGCCGCTTTTCGAGTTGTGCAGGTCGGCTCCGCCGAGCTCTTCGGAGTTGACCTCTTCGTGTGTTACGGCCTTTATAACGTCGGGCCCGGTGATGAACATATAGCTCGTGTTCCTCACCATTATCGTGAAGTCGGTTATGGCCGGCGAGTAAACCGCGCCTCCCGCGCACGGGCCCATGATGGCGGATATCTGCGGCACAACGCCCGATGCGAGCACATTCCTGCAGAATATCTCCCCGTAGCCGCCGAGGCTTTCGACGCCCTCCTGAATCCTGGCGCCGCCCGAATCGTTAAGCCCGATTATCGGAGCGCCTACCTGCATTGCGAGGTCCATGACCTTGCATATCTTCTTCCCGTGCACCATACCTAGCGAGCCGCCGAATACAGTAAAGTCCTGCGCGTAGACGAATACCTGTCTTCCTTCGACCTTTCCGTACCCCGTGACGACGCCGTCGCCGAGGAACTTCTTGCTGTCCATGCCAAAGTCAGCGCACCTGTGCACGACGAACTTGTCGAGCTCGACGAACGTGTTCTTGTCGAGGAGGAGATCTATCCTCTCCCTCGCCGTGAGCTTCCCGCTCTCGTGCTGTTTTTTTATTCTGGCTTCGCCCCCTCCTTCCTCGGCTTCTTTCTCTTTCTCTTCCAGAATTGCAATCTTTTCCTTCATTATCGGCTCCTTCGAAGGTTCTTGGGAATCCAAAAAAATACTATGTAAATAGTTATTATGCAAGTTGGGTACGGGGCGGCGGGGCGGGTTTAAATGCGATATTCACCCCGCGCTAGCATGCACCTGCATCAGGGCGGGCAAAGGGCAAGAACTGTCGTAATATATATAGAAGGGATGTAGTGCTTTGGGGTACGATATCGGAATACTCTCTATCGTTCCTCCCGGATTATCTCCTCCCAGAGCCTTTTTACCTCTGCCTCGGTTTCCTCTTCCGTGCCTGAATTATCTATAAGGTAATCCGCGTGGAGCGCCTTCTCTCCTGCAGGCATCTGCGAGCCTATTCTCGCGAGCGCCTCCTCCCGAGTATGCCCGCTTCTCTTCACGAGCCTCTCTATTTGCGCCTCCTCGTCTGCCGTCACCACTATAAGCCCGTCGAGGAATTCCCTGAGCCCGCCTTTTTCGACTATAAGCGCCGCCTCTATGACGACGACGGGCGCATTCTCCTCTTTGAATTCCGCGAGCCGCTCCCGGACGGCCTCTTTTATCCTCGGATGCGTTATGTCCATAAGCAGCCTTCTCTTGCTCTCGTCCCCGAAAACGATCTCCCCGAGCCGCCGCCTGTCTATCGCGCCGTCCGGGCTCAGAATTCCGGGCCCGAACTTTTTCACAATATCCACCCACGCAGGCTTTTCGGGCTCGACGACCTCCCGCGCTATCTGGTCGGCGTCGATTATCCGGGCTCCCATCCCCTCCAGCATGCGCGCCACGGTGCTCTTTCCGGACGCTATGTTTCCCGTAAGTCCTAAAACCTTCATGGCCGGTATTTTAATTCCCCGGAGGGCGACTTTCAAACCCGCTCACGGGCCTTTTCGCCGAGCCTCCCGCCGGGGTCTTGATAAAATCACCTATAAGGTATAATTAACTCAGACTTCGCAGTTGCGAATAAAAAAGGAGGGCGATATGTCCAAGAAAGTGGAAGACATTAAGAAAGTAGGGGTCGTCGGGGCAGGCACTATGGGCTCCGGGATCGCTCAGGTCATAGCATCGAGCGGAAGGGAAGTCACACTAATCGACGTATCCGACGCTGCGCTCGAAAGGGGGCTCAAAGGCATAGGGAGCAGCCTCGGTAGGCTCGTAAAAAAGGAGACGATCAGCGAGGAAGAGAGTAATACCATTCTTTCCCGCATATCCAAAACCACTGAATTTCCGGATTTAAAGGATGTTGATCTAATAGTGGAAGCCGTTTTCGAGGACATGGGCGTAAAGAAAGACATATACAAGAAGCTCGACGAAGCCGTCGCGCCGGAAGTCGTCCTCGCCACCAACACCTCGTCCCTCCCGATAGTCGAGATAGCTGTCAGCACAAAAAGGGCCGACAAGGTCGTCGGGATGCACTTTTTCAACCCCGCGCCCGTCATGAAGCTCGTCGAAATCATAAAGGCCCTCACCACGTCCGAAGAGACGCTCCAGTTCGCATATGACTTCGCAGTTGCTCTCGGAAAGGACCCTGTAAAGACGATCGACCACCCCGGATTCATAGTTAACAGGATCCTCGTCCCGATGCTTAACGAGGCGGTATTCGCCTACTCGGACGGCGTCGGCACCCCCGAGGACATCGACAAGGCAATGAAGCTCGGCACGAACCAGCCCATAGGGCCGCTCGCGCTCATCGACCTCATCGGCCTCGACGTCACCATAAACATAATGGACGTATTCTACGAAGAGTTTCAGGACCCGAAATACCGCGCCGCTCCCCTTCTCCGCCAGATGGTAAGGGCAGGCTGGCTCGGCAGGAAAACCGGAAAGGGATTCTTTCAATATTAATGGCTCGGTTTGCGGGACAGGCTTAACGGCCTGTCCTTAACGCTCTGGAAACTCGGGGTCTGTCATTTCGATCGTAGCGAGAAATCTCGTTTTCAGGTTTTTATTTTGGATGTGACTGCTTCGGATTACTGCTTTTCGGAAATGTAATCTACGGCCCTTCCGAGCCTCTTTAAAACCTCTTCCTTCCCCAAAATCTCCATCACCTCGAAGATGCCAGGGCTCACGGTCCCGCCCGTAAGGGCCACCCTCACGGGCTGCGCTATGGCCCCCATCTTTATTTCCCGCTCCTCCATTATCTTCTCGAAGTCGGCGTGGAGCCCGTCGCTCGTGAACTCGCCCGAGGCTATCCTCTCCGAAAGGTCCTTCAGCACTGCGCGCGTTTCCGGTGTAAGGAACTTCTCTGCGGCCTTCTCGTCGAAGGTGATCTCCTCCGCGTAGAAATATCCGATCGAATTCACAATATCCAGAAGGGTCTTCGCCCTCTGCCCGAGCTCCCTCACTATCATCTCCAGCTTCGTGTCGAGTGCGGCGTCGATCCCCCTTTCCTTCAGCATCGGCAGGACGAGCGCCGCTATCTCACCGGCGGGCCTGTTCCTTATATACCATCCGTTAAGCCAGTCGAGCTTCTCCATGTTAAAGACGGCGGCCGACTTCCCGACGTTGTCGAGCGTGAACTTTTCTACAAGCTCCTCCCTCGTGAATATCTCCTGGTCCCCGAACGACCACCCGAGCCTCGTCAGGTAATTGACGAGCGCATCCGGAAGATATCCCTCGTCCTTGTATGCTATCACCGACGTATCCCCGTGCCTCTTGCTAAGCCTCTTCCCGTCGGGGCCCAGTATCATCGATACGTGCGCCATCTTCGGCATGTCGAGCGAAAGGGCCTTGTAGATGAGCGCCTGCCTCGGCGTGTTGGTGAGGTGGTCGTCGCCCCTTATCACGTGCGTGATATTCATTTCCGAATCGTCGGCGACGACGGCGAAATTATAGGTGGGAAACCCGTCCGTCTTCAGGATCACGAAGTCGTCTATGTCGGCTGCGTCGAAGCTGACGACTCCCCTGAGTAAATCGGTGACCTCTATCGTCCCCTCGTCCGGCGTCCTTAGCCTGACGGCATAGGGCTTTCCCGGCGCGGCGTTTTTATCCGCCCATTCGCGCCTGTACCTGAACACCTCGCCCTTTTCCTGCGCTTCCTTTCTCTTCGCTTCAAGCTCCTCGGCGCTGACGTAACACCTGTACGCGTCGCCCGATTCTATGAGCCTCTCGGCGAGCGACTTGTAAACGCCGAGCCTGTCCGACTGCCTGAAAGGCCCCTCGTCCCAGTCGAGCCCGAGCCACGTCATCCCCGCTATTATCTCGCCTATCGATTCCTCGGTCGATCGCTCGCGGTCCGTGTCCTCTATCCTGAGGACAAACGTCCCCCCGTAGTGCCTCGCGAAGAGCCAGTTGAATATGGCGGTCCTCGCGCCGCCTATGTGTAGTGAGCCTGTCGGGCTCGGTGCGAAACGGGTTCTGACTGTCATGGGGGTTTAATGTTAATTTAGAGTCCGGGGTCCGTCAAATACGGGCTCTTCGGTCCGGGGAGCTTTATAGCTCCGGTCCTTCTCCCTTTAAAAGTGCGTCGAGCTCTCCGCTTTTTTCAAGCTTCGAAAGCTCCCTGAAGCCGCCTATGAACCTCTCCCCGACGAGAATCATGGGCACGGTTCTCCACCCGTATTTCTCTTTCAGGGCCGCCTTGCGCTCCGGGTCACCCGTAAGGTTTATCTCGGTGAACTCGAGTCCCATCCTGCCCAAAAGCGACTTTGCGGCTGCACAGTAGCCGCACCAGTTTGTCGTGTAAACGGTTATACTAACCAATTCTTTTCCGCGCCCTTCGGTTGCCGACGCTCTTAAAGTGTAATATGCTTGGTTTCCCGGGAGATTCAAGTATTATTGAAATCCCGATTCGCCCCCATCTGTATAAGGGGCGGATTTGGCTGTATCTTTAATTCTCGTATGTCCTTTTGTCCTATGAACAAGAACATTGTCGCGCTCACGTTCGCACTCCTGTTCCTTACGTCATGCTCGCTCACGAAGTTCGTGGGCTACTACAAGTCGGCCGGCCAGGAAGACAGCGGAAATCTAAGCGGTCTCGTCTACACCACTGACGACACCTCGTACAAAATAGGCTCGCTCCCGCCCGGCTGGTCCCGTGTCGAGATAAAAGGCGGCGACCTCGCGTTCAGCGACCCGTCCGGAGACTCGACCATTACGGTCAACTCCACCTGCGACGAAAGGAAAATGCGCTACAGCCTGAAGGCCCTTTCCGAATCCCTTATAATAGGTATATCCGGTAAGGAGGCCGAGTCCCGCGAGCCCATAACCATAGACGGTCAGGAGGCGCTCCGGACTATCTACACCGGCTCGCTCGAAAACGTCCCGGTGAAAATAGACGCACGGGTTTTTAAGAAAGGCATTTGCATATATGATTTCACTTACGCGTCGTCGCCCGAAAGCTTCGGCGCGGGGGAGGCTGCGTACGACAGCTTCGTCTCCCAGTTCAGGGTCCTTTAACTATGGTTGCGAGCTACATAACCAGGTTCGGAGATTACTTCATATCCCTCATCGAGCAGATGGGCGAGATAGCCATTTTCTTTTACAGCGCCGTGGCCGCGTCCGTAACGCGCCCCTTTAACTTTCGTCTTCTGATGGAGCAGATAGACGAAATCGGCTTTAAATCCATTCCTATAGTAATAGCCTCGGCGATGGCCATAGGCATGGTCATGGTTGTCCAGCTCGCCTGGGGCTTCGCGTGGTTCGGGGCGAAGGGCATCGTCGGCCCTGTGGTCTCCCTCTCCTTCGTAAGGGAGCTCGGCCCGGTGGTTGCGTCCCTTCTCGTCGGGGGCAGGGTAGGCGCCGGTATAACGGCTGAAATAGGGTCGATGAAGGTGACCGAGCAGATAGACGCCATAAGAACCCTCGGCGCCGACCCGGTCCGGAAGCTCGTTGTCCCGCGTCTCATAGCCTCCATTATAGCATTCCCGTTCCTCACGATCATAGCAGACTTCACGGGTATCTTCGGCGCGCTCCTTATGTCCATGATCGACCTCGACGTTCAGCCGAGGCTCTTCATTTCGAGCATCCTGGAATGGGTGACGATAAACGACTTCGTGAGCGGGATCTCGAAGACCTTCTTCTTCGGGATTATCGTCGCGATAACCGGCTGCTACATCGGCATGCGCGCCGAGGGCGGCACCCAGGGCGTCGGCAGGGCGACGACCCAAACCGTGGTCGTATCGCTCCTTCTCATCATCATCGGCGACTTCTTCCTTACGAAGCTCTTCCTTCTTCTCTAACGGTTTACAGACTTCTGGTTTGAAAGTTCCTGCCGGTCGGCAGGTGCTTACGTTCTATTTTCCGGAGCCGAGCTTTATCCTTAGCGCCTCTTCGTATTCGAGATACTTCCTGTAAGCCTTATCGGCGTCGCTCATCCTTCCTTCGCTTTTCGCCGCGGCGTACTCATTCTTCCAGTACTCCCTGTTCCGCCTGAGCGAATCCGCCGTGCTTCCGCCTGCGAGCCTGTAAGCGCTGTCGTTCCCGGCCCCGCTATCCATGGTTCCGTATGTCTGCCCCCATATGGCGCTCTTGTGCGGGCCTTCGGGAATCGACTCCTCGGGCCGTGTGGGCTTTAAGCTCGCATACTCCCGCCTTTCGGTCTCTGTCTCCGCGGGGGTTTGGTAAAAGGTTTCGTCCGGCATGTCGGTTTTCGAATCCGACGTGTACGTTACGGGTACTGTATCGAAGATCGAGGAGAGTATTCCGTTATCGACGAGGTAAATGGCCCCGGCCGCCGATCCGAATATGGTAAGAAGGGTTATGCTTATTATCTTTCCTATAGTCTCCATTGCCTACCTCTCAAGTGTTTTCCAAACCCCATGAAAGGTTTATCCGTCCCCTAGCCATTCCTTCCTTATTCGGCCCGTACGAGCCACTCAAAGATATTCTACCCTATTTTAGACATTTAGAGACATAAATTGACTCGTCTTCGTGCGCCTGGGACAATTAATTTAATAAACAACCAACCTGTGACAAATACTAGTCAGTATTACGAAGATTGTCAACAAAGCAAATAATTGCCCGCTGTATGCCTAAAATTGCTAACTTTATCGAATTTGTGCGTTTCTTCACCCCCGGCCGGTGTGAAGTTATACTACCTTCGGGGGTAAACAACCGTCCATGAACAAGAACCTTGCCGAGGGAATACTCTTTACAGACCAGTACCAGCTCACGATGGCCCAGCTTTACTACAGGTTCGGCCTCCAGGATATGCACGCACAGTTCGATCATTTCTTCAGAAGCTACCCAGACTACGGGACGCATAAATCAGGCTACTGCGTGAACGCCGGGCTCGAATGGCTCCTCGACTGGATGAAGGAGTCCCGCTTCGGCGAAAACGAGATCGCATACCTCAGGTCCCGGAAGGGAAGCTCCGGCGCTCCTATGTTCAGCGGCGACTTCCTCACTTGGCTCCAGAAGAACGGCAGCTTCGAGGGCATAACGCTCCAGTCGGTTCCGGAGGGCAGGGTGGTCCACCCGAACATCCCGATAACGGTAATCCAGGGCCCCCTTCCGATGGCGCAGATACTCGAATCGCCCCTTCTCAACAAGCTCAACTACCAGATACTCATCGCGACAAAAGCCGCGAGGATAAAAGAAGCCGCGCGCGGCCGCCCCATACTCGAGTTCGGCATGCGGCGCGGGCACGACAAGGGCGTAAACGCCGGCGTCCGGGCCGCGCTCATAGGCGGGGCGGATTTCTCCTCCGGCGTCGGCATATCCGCCGTCCTCGGCTTTCCGCCGAGGGGCACACACGCGCACAGCATGGTGCAGGTTTTCATGGCCCTCGGCGAGGGCGAGCTCGGGGCGTTCAGGGCCTACGCCGAGGTCTACCCCGACGACTGCCTCCTACTCGTCGATACGATAAACACCCTCGAAAGCGGCGTCCCTAACGCGATAAAGGTTTTCGAGGAGCTAAGGCGCAAGGGCCACAAGCCCGTCGGCATAAGGCTCGATTCGGGCGACCTCGCCTTCCTCTCGATCCAGGCCGCGCGAATGCTTAACGAGGCCGGCTTTCCGGATACGAGCATCGTCCTGTCGAACGAGCTCGACGAGCTCGTCATATGGCAGATAATAACGCAGATCGAAGAAGAGGCCCCGCGTTACGGCGTCGATCCCGACAGCCTCATAAAAAGGCTCGTCTACGGCGTCGGCACGAGGCTCATAACATCCAGGGGCGACTCTGCCCTCGACGGCGTATACAAGCTCGTCTCGGTGAAGGAAGACGGCAAATGGGTGCCCGCGATAAAGATTTCCGAAACCCCGAAGAAAACCCTGAACCCGGGGAACAAGCTGGCCTGGCGCATTTATGACAAAAGAGGCAAGGCGACAGCCGACCTCCTCACGGTGGACGGGGAAGACGTCCGCGGCAAGGATGTTTTGAGGCTCCGCCATCCGTCAGACATCTCCAAGCTCAGGATTATGAAGGGGGAGGATATAAGCGCGATAGAGCCGCTTCTCGTCACCGTGCTCGACGAAGGCAAGCTCGTCTGCGACCTCCCTTCTATAGAAGATATGCGCGCGCTCAGGATCTCCGACATCGAGCGGCTCGACCCCGGCGTAAGACGTATAATGAACCCCCACTTCTACCACGTCTCACTCTCGGAAAAGCTCTGGAGCTTAAAGCACGATCTCATCCATTCGGTAGAAAGCGGCGAGGGTAAAACCATCCCCTAGGCGCCTGCCCAAATCCGGACAGCGCCTGCAGCCGTGCGACTTTTTCATAGGAACAATAATAAGTAGGCGGGGCTTGCGAGTAAGCGCAGCCGCGGATCTATTTCGCGGCTCTTCTCTCGGCGGACCGTCCGTCCCCGTTCTTTTTTGCCGGTGCTGCCGCGGGTTTCTTCTCCCGCTTTTTGCCGCGGGCCGCATCGTATCCCTTTATTTCGAGCTTCAGAATATCCGGCCGCGAGAAATGCCCGACCCCGTCTATGACGGCCTTCGCCCTTATGATAAGGCTCGGGTCTATCTCCGCATAAACGATGTCTTCCTTCCCGTATACAGGCCCGGCGAGGTAATCCCCCCTCGGGCTTATGATCCCTGTCCCGCCGGGATAGTCCCAGAGCGTATGCTTCTTAAGCGGGAAGCTGTCCGGGACCATGTCTTCCGTTATGTAAGCCGCCGAGGCGATGACGAATACCTGCCCCTCGAACGCGTACTCGCGGCTCGCGAAATCCATCGTCGGCTTCACGAACCCGTGCCCGGCCCAGAGCCCCGCGTGTATCTGCTCGCCCTTTAAGAACATCGCGGCCTTGGCCAGCGTCATGTGATGCTCGTAGCAGAAAAATCCCCCGAGCTTTCCGATCTCCGTGTCGAACACCCCTATGTCCTCTGCCCCGCCCATGCCCCATATGCACTTCTCGCTGTCTATCGACATCAGCTTCCTGTGCCTGCCGAGTATCGTGCCGTTCTTGTCTATATATAATATTGTATTGTAAAGGGTGCCCCCCTCCTTCTCGTTCACCCCTATAACGACGTACGCGCCGGCTTTTTTCGCCGCCTTGCAAAGCTTCTCCGTGTCGGCGTCGGGTATCTCGACGGAATTCTTGTGGAGCTCTATGTACGCATCCAGGATATGCTTCCGTCCCTCGACCGATCCTATGTCCTTCGG
The DNA here is from genome assembly GCA_041390285.1 of Thermodesulfobacteriota bacterium. Lineage (GTDB taxonomy): Bacteria > Desulfobacterota_D > UBA1144 > Nemesobacterales > UBA2774 > JADLGH01. Next base: position 130,325 of record JAWKQD010000003.1, read on the forward strand.
CCAGTAGGGGTAGGTCGGAATAATGGCTTCCGGGAACACTATCAGGCTCGCCCCCTTCTCGCCCGCCTCTTCTATGAGGCTGATTACTTTCCCGATTGTCTCGGCCTTGTTGAGGAATACCGGGGCCATCTGAACGGCCGCCGCCGTGAATTTTTCATTTTCGTTATTCATAGTAGTGCCTCCCGACTGTCCCGATGCGCGGGAACTCTTTTTATCGCCTGCAAGGTCCATTATCGCACGATTGCAAACGAAGTGTCAATCAAATAATATTAAACACTTCATGCTCCTCACTCTCTTCCTTCCCTTCGGAAGGGAAGGTCAGATGGGTTACCTTAGTTGTCATTCACGACGATTCCGAGCAAGCGAGGAATCACCCATCTCTCTTATAATCTGTCATTCCGAATGCATTTATCGGGAATCCATTCTTGATTCTTGTTAATCCCCCCTAAAAGGGGTATGGGGGATTAGTTTTCGCTCACCCGGCCTTCCGGCAGCCTTGGCGATAGCGAGTCTGGAAAAGACCTGTCGCGAGCTTCTGCGGCCGACAATCGAGCAGGTGAGTGACCCCGGCTTAATCCTCGAGTTATCCAGTACGCGATTGACCGGAATCAAAATAAAACGGGGGATTTAATCCTTGTCTTTGTATCTATCTCAATAGCAGGAATGGAAAGCAAAAACTACAGCACCTCTTCCCTCAACACCCTCATAGTCCTGAGCACCCCCTCGAACTCGCCGCTCAGCACATAAAGTATAAGGTGGTCCACCCCCGCCTCCCTGTACGCCTCGATGCCGTCCCGTATCTTTCCGAGCGTCCCGCGAAGTGTCTCCTCGGGCCCGAATTCCCTTCCCTCGTTTATCTCGACGTTTCTTCTAAGAGATATTACGAAGCTCTCCCTCTTCTCGTCCGGAAGGAGGCTCCTCACCTCGCGCGCATTCGCCGCGAGCTCCCCGGGCCCGAGCCCGACCGGGTGCCATCCGTCCCCGTGCGTGACGGCCCTCTCTATGGATCTCCGGCTCTCGCCGCCCACCCATACCGGCGGGTGGGGCTTGCGTACGGGCTTTGGCTCAAACCTTATCCCAGTAAAAGAGAAATACTCCCCCTCGTGCGACGGGCTGTCGCTCGTCCAGAGCTCCTTCATTATCTCTATGTATTCGTCGGTCATCTGTCCCCGCCGGGCGAAATCGACGCCCAGGGCATCGAACTCTCCTTTGAGCCATCCCGAGCCTACGCCGAGCACGACCCTTCCGCCCGAAAGGGCGTCCAGGCTCGATACGGACTTTGCGAGAACAAGCGGGTTTCTGTATGGAAGGACGATAACGCTCGTTCCGAGCTCTATACGGCTCGTGGCGGATGCTATGAAACCGAGGCTGATAAGCGGGTCGAAGAAAACGTCCCCGAAAACGTTGTGGGAATCCGGCACGACCACGTGGTCGCTTACCCAGATGGAGTCGTACCCGAGCGCCTCGGCGGCGAGGGCGGCCTCCATGATCTCTTCCCTGCCCGCATATTTCCCGAATATGGGAAGGGCTATTCCGATTTTCATGGCTGGATGGAAGGCCCGTCCGCAGAATCCTGCGGACAGGCGCTTAATCCGTTTTCAACCCTTTTTGGCAAGTATAATGCTCTCTTCTTCGAGATAGCTCTTGAAGCTGAGCACCTTATTTACATACCCGGTCGGAATGTCGTTCGCGCTGACTCTCTTCTCGAAATTCGTGGGGCCGTGGTTGTACGCGTTAAGCGCGCTCTCCACATTCTCGTACCTGTCCTCTAGAGACGACAGGTAGCTGATCCCGAGCTTTACATTAACGAACGGATCGTAAAGAGACTTCCTTCCCCCGTACGATATGCCCATCTCCTTTGCTATATACTCGCCGGTTCCGGGCATAACCTGCATCAGACCTATGGCGCCCCTTTTCGATACGGCGACCGGTGAAAATTCGCTTTCGACCTTTATCACCGCCAGTATGAGATAGGGGTCGAGGTCGTGGCTATTGCATTCCTCGACGATTATCTTCGCCAGCTTCCTGGCGTTCATCGTCGACATACCTTCCGAGAACCTGAGCACGAAAAGAAATACTTCGGCCTCTTCGGGCGTCATGTCCTCTATGTCCGGCACGGCCGGAACACCGGCTGCCGGTTCGTGGTTCAGCGCGTTTTTAATATTCTCCGTATTTCCAGGATTGGTCAGAAGACCGGCATGCGCCGGCTTGTCGGATATCGCGAAATCTTTCGATTTCATGAAGAACAACATTCCAAAACAGAACAGAAAAACGAAAAGTGAAACCTTTACGGCACCCACAACGAAAAGCATCGTGAAGTCGTAAACAGTCTTTAACATAATTGTCACCCCATTGTAACAAGAAGCAAAAGGAAGCAGAACTGCGGCAGGCGGACTACACTATCTGGATTTGACCGGCTTAACCATTTTTTCTGACTTCTCTCTAATACAGCTTTCCGGCTCACCCGACCCGCTAAAATCGTATTCGGAGATCGTGCACTCGCGCACCGGACTTCCTGTTATTATCTGATAGTCATAAAAATCTTTAACCTTAAGTACTAGAGCCTCGGATTTATATGTCACTAATTATTCCCGCTAACTTTAAAGTTGTCTATAAAAATTTGACCCGGGCTAATACTAACAGGTCAAAGCCACATGTCAAGAAGCTTCTTCGCAGGCGCGATGTTGCAATTGGCTGTAATTGTTAATGTTTTAAAATGCCGGGCTTGGTTTGATAACGCAATTGCTAAGATTGTGGGCTCGCTCCCTATGCAAAAGGGCTAGCTATTTGGCTGCTCCTTTGGCTGTTTCCGCATTCGCCTGGAGGCATGCTTTCTCTTTTTATTCGGGTATATTTTCAGACTGCGGACGGGCGCGGAAATCATTCATTTTTCCCGTTCTTGACCGCCAAATCTTTTCGTGTTAGTTTTTAGGGCGCATTATGAAAAGGACTTATCAACCACACGTAAAAAAGAGACTAAGGACGCACGGCTTCCGCGAAAGGATAAGCACCAAGGCGGGCAGGCGTACTCTCAAGAGGCGGATAGCTAAGGGCCGGCACAGTCTGACTGTGCAGCGCTGGAAGAAATGAGCTTTGACTTGAGTTTTTCTTTCCCAAAAGACTTAAAAATCCGAAGGACGTCTCAGTACGAAGAGATTTTTGGGAAGAGCAGAAAGCTCAACGGAGAGCATTTCCGAATACTATACGTCCGGAATCTCCTTGGATACCCGAGGCTCGGCATGGTTGTTGCCAAAAAGAGCATTCCGGGCTCCGTCGGGAGGAACCGCGTCAAGAGGGTGCTCCGCGAGGTCTTCAGGCGGAACAAATCCCTTTTCGGCTCAATGGATTTGGTCATAGTAGCCAAAAAGGGTAGCGAGGAGCTCGATTATACTCAGGCTAAGGGAGAGATCGAGGCGATAATCGGGTCCAGATTCTCATGACATCCAAACTTTTCGCATACCCTGCACTTCTTCTGATAAGGACTTACAAATATTTCATATCGCCGCTGCTGCCTCTTTCGTGCAGGTTCTATCCCAGCTGTTCCTGCTATGCGGAGGATGCGCTCCGGAAGTATGGATTCATCAAAGGATCGTGGCTTGCGGTAAAAAGGGTGTGTAAATGCCATCCGTTTTCGGCTGGCGGGTACGATCCGGTCAGGTAAAGGACTATTTAATGGGCGAGAACAAGTCTAATTTCGTAATCTTCCTTATATTATCCGTGGCGATTATCTTCGGGTATTCGTATTTTTTTATAAAGCCCCAGCCTCCGAAGCCCGAGGTGCAGGCGCAGGGCGGCGGGGCGTCTCCGACGCCGGGCGGGGCTCCCACGCCTCAGGCGGACGTATTCGACGGGAGCGTGCCTGCGCAGTCCGTTCAGCTAGAGCCGGTCGGCAGGCTGATTACGATAGACACCCCCCTTTACACCGGGACGATAGACACATCCGGCGCACGCATATTCAAATGGGATCTCAAGAAATATAAAGACAGCACGAACCCCGACTCAGGTCCCGTAGACCTCTTCAAGGGCTCGCCGCTCGGGTTCAGCACGCTTCTCAGGCTAGACGGCTACAACATCCCCGAGTACATTCCGTTCGAGTTCAGCGGCCCGGACAAGATCAGCGTTAACGACGGCAAAAAGGAAATCACGTTTTCCTGGGCTTCCCCCGAGGGTATCGTCGTAAAGAAGGTCTACGAAATAGACGCCGCCTCATACACCCTTAAACAAAGATTCGAGGTTACGAACCCCACATCGGCTTCACTTCGCGAGAAGCTCGATATCGTCTGGGACGGGCACATAGAGCACCACGGCAGGGGGGGGAACACGATGAGCTTCGTCGCCCTCGTGTCGAGCGACCTCGAAAACGTGGACAAGGCGCCCAAGACAAAGAACGAGTATTCGGGCGTCGTGGAGTGGTTCGGCTATTCCCAGAAATATTTCATATCGACGTTTCTCCCCGAAACCGGGGCTGACACAAAACTATCCGTTGACGGGCTCTCCGAGGAAGGCCTCGTAAGGGCTGTCTACAGCTACCCCGAAGACACAATACCGGCCGCTAAAACGTCGGCCAGGACCTGGGAGGTTTATCTCGGCCCGCTCGAATACGACATAGTAAAGGCCGTCGGCTATAACCTTCAGGAATCGGTAAATTACGGATGGGTCGAGTTTCTCGCAAAGCCCCTCCTCGATTTCCTCAAATGGCTGAACGGCTACTTCCATAACTACGGCGTCTCCATCATCGTCATCACCATAATCATAAGGCTCGTCTTCCTCCCGCTCACCATACGGAGCATGATCTCGATGAAGAAGACGCAGTTCCAGATGGAAAAGCTCAAGCCCAAGATGGACGCCATCAAGGAAAAATTCAAGGACGACAAGGCGAAGCAGAATGCAGAAATAATGAAGCTGTACACGAGCAGCGGCGTAAACCCACTCGCCAGTCTCGGCGGATGTTTCCCGCTCCTTATTCAGCTTCCGGTCTTCATAGCGCTCTACGATGTTCTCCTTCACTCGATAGACCTCAGGCACAGCGCGTTCCTCTGGATCCAGGACCTTTCCGAGCCTGAAACGCTGTTCGACATACCGGGCATAGGGATTCCGTTCAGGATACTCCCGCTGCTCATGGGGGTATCGTGGTTCATATCCCAGAAAATGACGCCCATGACCCCGGCGGCCGGCGGCGAAAACATGCAGCTCCAGATGAAAATGATGCAATTTATGCCTATAATTTTCACTGTGATGTTCTGGGGCCTGCCATCGGGCTTGATACTCTACTGGACTGTGAGCAATATACTTTCCATATTCCAGCAGATGTACGTGAACCACAAGGTCAGCACTATGCAAGGAGTATCCTAAATGGCAATTAGTATAGAGAAAGAAGGCAAGACAGTTTCCGACGCCACGATCAGCGCCTGCGAGGCCCTCGGCGTCGCCAGGAGCGAAATAGAAGTCGAAGTACTCGACGAAGGCTCAAAGGGTGTGTTCGGCATAGGCAGCCGGAACGCCAAAGTCAGGGTCTCATTAAAAAATCAGAATCTCAGCGACAAAGGCCTTAAATCCAAAAAAGCCCTCGAAGACATTCTCGGTTATCTCATCCCAACGTTCCAGGTAGGGCTCCGCGAAAACCAGGACAGGATAAGGCTCGAAATCCGTGACACCAACGACAAGGGCCTCCTTATCGGCAGAAGGGGTGAGATGATAAAGTCCCTCGAATACCTGGTGGGCAAGATAGCCGGCAAGGACTGCGAAACCGGTAAGGAAAAAAGAGTCTCCATCGATATCGACGGCTACAAAAGCAAGAAGGACAATAAGGTCACAGATCTCATCAGGGAAACGATACACAAGGTAAGAAAGACGAAAAAGCCCATATCCCTGGGCCCGCTCTCGGCGGCCGATAGAAGGACGGCCTACCTTACACTCAAACGAGAAAGGGGCGTCAGCTACGAGACAAAAGTCGAAAACGATGAAAAAACCATAATAATCACCCCGTCGTCCAAGGGCTGAGAATCTGCCGGCGTCTGGGGCTCGGCCCGAAAACATGTTGAACGGACGTAAATCAGGAGATCAAGATGAGCGATAAGCACAACAAACCCGAAGAAGAATATTTCGCCAAGGAAGAGGCCGAAAAGGCCAAGAGGCTTAAGGAAAAGCACAGGGAAGAGACCGAAGCCGAGGAAAGGGAGCGCATAAAGGCGGCTTGCTATATGAAATGCCCGAAATGCGGCGGGCAGCTCCACGAGGTCACGTTCCGCGGCGTCAGCATTGACCGCTGCAGCTCCTGCGGGGGCGTATGGCTCGACGCGGGCGAGCTCGAAAAGCTGGCGGGCGAAGAGGACAAGAGCGTAATAACCGACGTCCTCGGATTCTTCAGCGGAAAGAAATAATTCACTTATCTCTGGTTCTGAGCGTTCTGAAAAACCCCCGGAGGAGGGAAGAGCACTCCTCCTCCAAGACGCTTTCGCGCCATTCCACCCTGTGGTTTAAACTCTCGTAATCCTCCGGGTTCATCACCGACACTACTGCCCCGGCCTTGGGGTCCCTTGCACCGAAAACCAGCCGCTCTATCCTCGCGTTTATGATCGCGCCCATACACATCATGCACGGCTCAAGCGTAACATATATGGCCGCTCCCTCGAGACGCCAGCTTCCCAGGGCGCGCGAGGCTTCGCGTATTGCAATTATCTCTGCATGATCTGTGGGGTTTTGAGAGGATTCCCTCAGGTTTCGCCCGGTGGAGAGGACTCTCCCCGAGCCGTCGACGATTACCGCGCCTACCGGAACTTCGCCCATGCGTCCGGCTTCCTCTGCTTCCGCGAGGGCCAGACGCATGAGCTGTTCGTCTTTTTTCAGTATCATCGGTTGTGAGCGGCGGCCCGATGAAAGCGCCGCGCCGCTCGTTATTTCCTGGCGCTGAATTTAAGGCCGGCTTTCTGCCTGTCCCAGGTCTTGTCCGTAATTTCCTTTATCTCGGCAACCTTGATCTTCTGGGTCGCCGTCACGGGGAAACCGTCTTCGTAAACCTCTATAAACCTCGGGACCATCGCGACCATGACCTTCTCGGCCATCCACTTCGAGAACTCCACGGGATCGAAAGTCGCGCCCTGCTTTAATGTTACGTTCAGCTTTATCTCGTCGTCCGATACGTTCGGGAGCCTTATGCCTACTGCCACGGCCTCCTGAATCGCCTCGTACTGCATCGCCACGTCCTGAACGGCGATCGGGTCAACGTTCTCACCGGAAACCCTTATCCTGCTGAACCTTCCGACGAAGTAATACCTTCCGTCTATACCCCTTGCGAAAAGGTCGTCCGAGTTAAAGAAGCCGTCGTCGTCGAAGGCCTCTCTCGTTCTTCTCTCGTCCTTGAAGTATTCGTTAAGCGTTGTGTGCGGTATAAGGGGCTTTATGTAAAGAAGGCCCTTGGCCTCGTCCGGCGGAACCGGATTCTCGTAGGGGTCCCAGAACGGCCTCATCACCTGCGACGGATCGGCCGGGTCCCTCAGCTCCACATAATACCCCTCCATCGGGAATCCCGAAGAGCCCGGGCGATGATCCTCCGGATCCTTCCAGAGCACCATTCCCATCTCGGTCGAGCCGTACCCGTCGATAACCCTGACGCCGAACCTCTCCTGAAACTCCGGAAGGTTCCTCGGCGCCGGAGAGCCCAGCATTATTCTTACCTTGTGCTTCTTGTCCCATTCCGAAGGCTCCGCCGCCCACAGATATTCGGCAACAGCCCCGAGCATGTTGATCGAGGTCGCTCCGCAGTTGGCCGCCCATTTCCAGAAGCTCGACGCCGAGAACCTCGGGAAGAATACAGCCGTCGCCCCTGCGCCCATGGCGCTGAAGAGGCACATGACCTGGGCGTTTGCGTGCCCGAGCGAGAGTATGCTCATAAGCACATCTCCGCTCCTTATGCCCTGCTGCTGTAGATACGAGCGCACAGTCAGCACGACGCCGCCGTGGTTTCTGGCAACTCCCTTCGGCATTCCGGTCGTACCCGACGTGAACATGCATCTTTCCATGTCCTGCGTCGTTACCTCTACTCCGGTGTTATCGCTCGAAAACTTGTCGAACGACGAGAAGGGAAGCGTCTTTATGCCGCCGATTTCCGCCGGCACCTTCGCCGGGTCGCCCGTCATGAATATCACCTCGAGGCCCTTTAAATCCTTTGCTATCTCCTCGATAAACGGTACGCTGCCCGGGTCCATTACGAGCGCCTTCATTTCCGAATAATTGATAACGTATGCGAGTCTTTCGCCTTTTTCGTCTTTATTTATAGGTACCTGTACGGCCCCTGTTTTGTGAATTGCGATGATGGATATAACGTATTCAGAGCAGTTCAGCATATACATGCCGACCTTGTCGCCCTTTTTTACACCGAATTCATCCTTGAGACCGTTAGCCACCCTGTTGGCCCAATCGTTCGTCTCTTTATAGGTATAGCTTTCCGTTATATCTCCCTCGGGGTTGCCGACCCTGAACATGGTCTTCTCCGGGAAACGTTCGGCTCCTGCTTCGAGAGATTTTGTTATTGGCTGCCATTCGGACGTATCCTCGTATTTGCCGAAGGGCAAGGTGCCCTCGCCGAGGTACATCGCGTCACGGGGTTTAAATAATAAAAGCATAGCACTCCTCCTATGGTGGCTTCTTTTTTTAGTCCTTTCCTGTCTAAGACTTATTACAATAAGAAAGTTGACAAAATTTGTCAACCTGAAAATAACCTAAAAAGTGTAATATTTAGTGGAGATTGGTGAATTATCTAAGCATCTATATGCTTGTCCCTCTCCCGCTTGCTAACCACCCCCCGGTGTATATCCGCTGCGTCTGCGCAGCGCCGGTTTTAAGGAAAAGTCTACCTCGCCCTGAACTTTAGCCCCACCTTGTTTCTGTCCCATGTTTTTTCCGTTATTTCTTTAATCTCTGCGACCTTTATCTTCTGTGACGCCGTCATCGGGAACCCGTTTTCATAGATCTCTATAAACCTCGGCACCATGAACACCGGGTTTCGCTCCGCCATCCACTTCGAAAATTCGACCGGGTCGAACTCGGCCCCCTTTTCGAGCGTCACGTTCAGCTTTATCTCGTCGTCCGATACGTCGGGCAGCCTTATTCCGACGGCTATGGCCTCGTGTATGCCCTCGTACATGTTCGCCGCGTCCTGAACTGCAATGGGGTCCACGTTCTCTCCCGAAACCCTGATCCTGCTGAACCTTCCCTGAAAGTAATACCTTCCGTCTATGCCCCTTGCGAAGAGGTCGTCCGAATTAAAGAAGCCGTCGTCGTCGAAGGCTTCCCTCGTTCTCCTTTCGTCCTTGAAGTACTCGTTAAGTGTAGTGTGCGGTATAAGAGGCTTTATGAATAGAAGGCCCTTCACCTCGTCGGGGGGCCTCGGCGATTTGCTCGGGTCCCAGAACGGTCTCATTACCCTGCTGGTATTCTCCGGGTCCCTCAGCTCGAGGTAATAGCCCTCCATCGGATAGCCCGACCCTCCCGGGCGGGTATCTTCCGGGTCGTTCCAGAGCGCCATGCCCATCTCCGTCGAACCATACCCGTCTATGACGCGCGTGTTGAAACGCTCCTGGAATTCCTTAATCTGCTTCGGCGCCGGTCCCGATAGAACACTCCTTACCCTGTGCTTTTTGTCCCACTCGCTCGGCTCCGCCGCCCAAAGGTATGCGGACACCGCGCCAAGCATGTTGACGCAAGTCGCCCCGCATTCGGCGGCCCATTTCCAGAAGCTCGACGCCGAGAACCGCGGATAGAATACTGCCGTCGCGCCGGCGCCTATGGCGGTAAAGAGGCACATCACCTGCGCGTTCGCATGGCCGAGGGTAAGAACGCTCATCAGCACATCCTCGCTCCTTACGCCGTGCTGCTGTATGTATGCCCTCACGGTCAGTATCACGCCGCCGTGGTTCCTCGATACGCCCTTTGGCATCCCCGTCGTCCCCGACGTGAACATGCACCTCTCTACGTCCGACACCTTCACATCAAGCCCGGGGTTTTCGCCCTGATACTTATCGAAAACAGAGTAGGGCAGGGTCTTTATCCCGCCAATGGATTCCGGAACGGCGTTTGGGTCTCCCGTGACGAAAACATGCTCTAACTTATCTAGATTTTTTGCTATTTCGTTCAGCATCGGGATGCTCTCGGGGTCTACGACGAGAGCCTTCATCTCGGAGTAATTTATAATGTACGCGAGCCTGTCGCCCTTCTCGTCCTTGTTTATGGGCACCTGCACCGCGCCTGCTTTATGTATCGCGATTATCGAAACGACAAACTCCGACGAGTTCAGCATGTATATGCCGACCCTGTCGCCCTTCTTTATGCCGTAATCCTTTATAAGGCCGTTCGCAACCCTGTTGGCCCATTCGTTCGTTTCGCGGTAACTGTGTGTATTTATCAGGTTCCCGTCCCTGTCCGCGACGCGGAACATGGTTTTATCCGGGAATTCGGCCGCGCCTTGTTCGAGGTATCTCGTAATCGGGAGCCATTCCGACGTATCGTCGTAGCTTCCGAAAGGTAAAGTCCCCTCTCCAATATATTTTTGGTCACGCGGTTTAAATAAAAGCAGCATTAGAAATCACCTCGGTCAATTAAACGGCTTTAGGAATATATAAATAGCAGCCTGAAATGTCAAACCGAGGCGCCCTGTGGGGGCTTTGTGAAAAATGCTTTTTAGAGGGGTGGGGCGTCAGCCCCCCGATCTTTCCCGTGCAAGCTCGATGAAATTCCGGAGTATGTCCTTCCCGTGCTTTGTGAGTATGGATTCAGGGTGATACTGCACCCCTTCCATAAGGTGCTCTTTATGCCTTATCCCCATTATCTCCCCTTCGTCGGTCCACGCCGAAACCTCGAATTCATCCGGGAGCGTCCCCTTCTCTATAAGCAGCGAATGGTACCTCGTCGCCTCGAACGGGTTCGGAATATCCTTGTATATACCCTTCTCGTCGTGTCTTATGGGCGACGTCTTCCCATGGAGGAGCCTCCCCGCGCGCACTATCTCGGCCCCGTAGGCGTACGCCATCGACTGGTGCCCGAGACAAACGCCCAGTATCGGCGTCCGCCCGGCGAACTCCTTTATCACGTCTACCGAAACCCCGGCCTCCTTCGGCGTGCACGGCCCGGGCGAAACGACTATTATCTCGGGGCTCATCTTTCCCACGTCCTCGAGGCTTATCTTGTCGTTGCGGGCTACGGTAACCTCTTCCCCGAGCTCCGAAAGATAATGGACCAGGTTATAGGTGAAGGAATCGTAGTTGTCTATCATCAGTATCATGACATTTCTCCGTCCGGGTCAGAGGCCCGTCTTCGCGACCTCTATGGCCCTCACGAGGGCCTTCACCTTGTTCACCGACTCCTGGTACTCCTTCTCAGGGTCCGAATCCGCCACAATGCCTGCCCCGGCCTGTACGTAAATCTCGCCGTCCTTTATTACGAATGTTCTTATGGTTATGCAGGTATCCATGTTGCCGGAAAAGCTGAAATATCCAACCGCGCCGCCGTACGCGCCGCGCCGCGATGGCTCCATCTCCTCTATAATCTCCATCGCTCTTACCTTCGGCGCACCGGATAGCGTCCCCGCAGGGAAGGTCGCCTTTACGACGTCCAGCGCGTCCCTGTCCGGGCGGAGCCTGGCTATCACATTCGACACTATGTGCATAACGTGCGAGTACTTCTCGACGATCATAAGCTCATCCACCTTCACGGTGCCGGTCTCGGCCACCCTCCCGAGGTCGTTCCTCGCAAGGTCTACGAGCATTATATGCTCGGCCCGCTCCTTGGGGTCGGCCAAAAGCTCGTCTTCGAGCTCCGAGTCCTCGGCCTCGTTCTTCCCCCTGGGCCGCGTCCCCGCTATTGGCCTGCTCTCGACCATTCCGTCCTCTACCCTCACCATCACCTCGGGCGAGGATCCCACGAGCGTTTCCGAATCCGTTTTCAGGTAAAACATGTACGGCGAGGGGTTTAAAACCCTGAGTGCCCTGTAGAGATCGAATCTCGTCCACGTCCAGCTTCGTCTTCCATCTCTGCGAGATGACAGCCTGAATAATGTCGCCAGCGTTTATGTATTCCTTCGTTTTCTCTACGGCTTTTCTATAATCCTCGGGCCTGAAGTTTGACACCAGCTCCGTCGCTGCGCCGCCTTCGGCGTTGCCGTTCCTCTCGTAATATTCGCCAGAGGGCTTTCTCAGCCTCCCGATTATAGTATCTATCTTTTCGAGCGCCGCGTCGTATGCGTCCCCGGCCTTCCCGGCGTCGGGCACGAACGCGTTGCATATGATCTTTATCTTGTGGTTGACGTTATCGAAGACAAGCACCGTATCCGTTATCATGAAAAGCGAATCCCAGAGCCCGAGCTCGTCCTTCTTGGTCTCCGGCAGGTCCTCGAAGAACCTCACCATGTCGTAGCAGAAATACCCCACCGCGCCGCCGTGAAATCTCGGGAGCTCTTCCTCGATAACGGGCTTGTAACGGGACAGAAGCTCCCTAAGGGCGTCCGTCGGGTCTCCGCTCTTCTTCGTCGTTACGCCGTCCTCTATAATTTCTATGTCCCGCCCTCGAGATCTTATAATCACCGAAGGCTCTGCCCCTAAAAAGCTATACCTTCCCCACTTCTCGCCGCCCTCCACGCTTTCGAGAAGGAATGCAAAATCGCCCGTCTCTATTTTTTTAAACGCCGAAACGGGGGTATCGAAATCTGCGAGCACCTCCCTCCATACGGGGACGAGGTTGCCCTTTTCGAGTTTCTTTTTGAACTCCTCAAATGTCGGGAAAATCATCGAAACTAAGAATATAAGGCGGCCTGTCAAAGTCAAGAAACGGTGGGGAGAAATACGGCGCCCTCTCCACACCTCTCATCTGCCCCACTCTTCAAAACCGGCCATATACTTATAAGTCTCTTCTTGCCTTTGGGCGATTTTAGGCAATAGTATTGAACCCCATAAAGCTAAAGGTTCATTAGATGAAAACGATAAACCCCGGCATATTCCGCGAATACGATATAAGAGGCATAGTAGACGCCGACCTCGACGAAGAGGTCTACGAAACGATAGGCAAGGCATTCGGCACATACGTAAAGGACCACGGCGGAAAGGTCCTGTCCCTCGGCCGCGACTGCCGGCTAAGCTCGCCCGACTATGCCCGCGCGATGACGAGGGGAATAACTTCTACTGGCATAGACGTCGTGGACATAGGCATGGTAACGACGCCCATGCTCTATTTCTCCCTCTACAACCTTCCCGTTGACGGCGGTGTCATGATAACAGCCAGCCACAACCCCGGGGAATATAACGGCATAAAGCTCTGCCTCGGCCGCGACTCCGTCTTCGGGGACGAGATTCAAAAGATAAGAAAGATCGCCGACGCCGGCGAGTTCCATACGGGCTCCGGCACGGCGAGCGAAACGTCGGTCGAAGAGAAATACGTCGAATTCCTTAAATCCAACGTCGAGATAAAACCAGGCCTCCGCCTGGCGGTCGATTACGGGAACGGCATGGTCGGGATCATCGGTCCCCGCGTGTTTGGGGAGTTCGGCTGCGACGTAAAAGAGTTCTACGCCACACCCGACGGCACGTTCCCGAATCACCATCCGGATCCTACGGTCGAGGAGAACGTCGCCGAGCTCGCAGCGACGGTTGCCGGTGAAGGTTTCAGCCTCGGCATAGGTTTTGACGGCGACGGCGACAGGGTAGGAGTCGTTGACGGCGACGGCAGCATAATATGGGGCGACATGCTCGTCCTCATTTACGCGAGGGACGTCCTATCCCGTAAAAAAGGGGCCGAGATAATCGGCGACGTCAAATGCTCGAACCGCCTCTTCGAGGGTATCGAGGCCGCGGGCGGGAAGCCCGTCATGTGGAAGACCGGTCACTCACTCATAAAGAACAAGATGAAAAAGGACGGCGCGGCGCTCGCGGGCGAGATGAGCGGCCACATATTCTTCGCCGACAAGTTCTTCGGGTACGACGACGCCCTTTACGCGGCCCTTCGCCTTCTAGAAATAATCTCCTCCACCGGAAAGACGATCACTCAGTTACTCGAAGGCGTCCCGCCGGCGGTATCGACACCCGAAATAAGGGTCGATTGTCCCGAGGATATAAAATTCCCCGCCGTCGAGCTCGTGAAGAAAAAGCTCGGCGAGAAATATAAGGTAATCGACATAGACGGTGCGCGGATAGAATTCCCCGACGGGTGGGGGCTCATACGGGCGTCGAATACGCAGCCCGCACTGGTTCTCAGGTTCGAGGCGCTGGGTGAAGAAAGAATGGCCGAGATTCGTTCGATTATCGAGCAGGCGCTCGCTTCGGCTATGGAAGAGTTATCCGGGAATTAAAGCCGTCAGATGACGTTTTCCAAAACGTCCCTGTCCTCGGCCTGATTCTTTAAAGAGTAGTAAATCCTTTCGAAGTCCTGGCGCGGTATTACGCCTTTCTGGAAGAGGGCCCCGACGAGCGTCCAGGTAAAGCTCTTGTCGTCTATCTCCACCCCGCTTTTTTTCAGGATCACCAGGATCGCGTCCACGGCCTCCTGCGCCGAGAACTCCCCGTACTCATCCCTGAAATTCATCACCCGACCCTCCTTTGCATGGCCCACAAAAATTCTCCCTAGCAATTGGTTTATATAACGTTTCGATAGTAATGTCAAGGACGATAAATATAGAAAAGTATCCTGTTTAGGCTGTAAAACGGGCGGATAAGGGGGTAACTTTCGTGATAGCCGCGCGGCCGAAACGTCGTAGAAGGAGGCCTCTTCTACGCGTCCGGCCGCCCGGCCGCCCGGAGCGCATTCAATTCTTCCAAAAGCGCCTCCAGGCTCTCTATTTCTATTTCGTACCTCTCCGAAATCCTTCTCAGCTCGCCCGGCGGAATGTCGGCTGCCGGGTCCGCGCTTTCTCTCATCGGCGCTTCCGGCTCCCATCCCTCGCTTCTAAGCTCGAGCCGTGCGATGTCCCACCTCGAATAATGCCCAAGCGAATCGAAAACGGCCTTCACGGCCTTTATCTGGTTCGCGTAACATTCAGCGTATAGTATTGCGTCTTTCTCGAAATTCGGCTCTGCCAGGTACCTTCCCGCCGGGTTTACTATCGAGCTCCCCCCGCAGGCCCATCCGTAATTTATATGATCGCCGTCCCTAATGTAATGCCACTTCTCCGGAAAATCGTCCGAATCCAGGTACCCGCATCCGCTCAAAACGAATGCCCCGGCCTCGAACGCGTGGACTTTAATCAGAGACTGAAGGTTGCACATCGCTCCCCCCGGGCTCGTGTCCGGATCGAGGAGGCTTTCGGTTCCCCTCTTCCAGTTCCCCGGCCAGACGGCTACATGAAAGTCCTCGCCCCGGTGTATCATGGCCGCCCGCAGCAGCGTCATGTGGTTCTCCCAGCATATGAGCCCGCCGATGCGCCCTATATCCGTGTCGAAAACCCTTATGTCCCTTCCGTCCCCCTTTCCCCAATAGAGCCTCTCTGTATAGGTGGGCATCGTCTTTCTGTGCCTTCCCAGCACCTCGCCGTCCTTTCCGATGAATAAAAGCGTGTTATAAACGGTCCTGCTGCCGGGCCTGTCGTCGAGCTCGTTACACCCCATGACAACGTAAGCCCCCGCCTCCTTCGCGGCCTCCCCGAGCGCCCTCGTGTCCTCGCCCGGTATGGAAATGGAGTTATCCTGAAGGGCTATCATGTAGTCCGTCCACTCGTGGGCCGGCGTTTCGTATCCGACTGTATAGTAAGCTGGGTAAACGGGTATGAAGGCTTCCGAGAACGCGACCAGCTCGGCCTTGTTCCTGCCTGCCTCCCTTATGAGGGCGCATGCCTTCTCGACGGTCCTCTCTCTGTCCATGAAGACAGGGGACGCCTGAACTACGGCTACCTTTACGCTTTCCCGTCCGCCGAGGGGCCTGTTTCTCGCTTCCATACGATGCGCCTCACGGCGTGACTATCGAGCCTCCGCCCCCGGGGCCGCCCTGTCTCGACATCTGCTCCTGTGTCTTGAGAGCCCTTCTTTCGATAAGGCTCAAAAGCCTATTCTTGAAGTCCTCTTCGTATGCGCAGACGGAAGGGATGATATACCCAAGGAGTGCGATCTGAAGAAAATACTCCGTATTGGCCTTCAGGTAATCGTCCTCGAGCCTGTTTCCGTATACCTGCGACAGATTCGAATATATGTTATGCCCGAGCTCGCTCGAAACCTCCGTTATTCCCTTAAGCCCGCCCGACTGCTGGTTATACGAAACGCCCAGGTTAAAGGCCATAAGTATTGAGCTCTGGAGCTGTGTCAGCTCCTGGTTCTGTCCCGCTCCCTGCGGGTTTCCCTCATCAGACATATAACTGCCTCCTTTGATTTTGAAGCTTAATTCTAACACATATCGGGTTTAAAGCCGAAAGGCGGCCCGGGCCGTGCGTCATATAATATTTGCGTTGGGATTTTCGAAGGTGTAAAAGTATAGATAACGGAGGTAAATCCATGGTCATGTCAGAGGGCGGCCGTCTCGTAGCGAGGACGCTTCACGAGCTCGGCGTAACGGATATCTTCTCCCTCGCCGGGGGGCACATCAACCCTGTCTACAAGGCCTGTCCCGATTTCGGCATAAGGATAATCGACACGCGGCACGAGCAGGGTGCGTCCATGGCCGCCGACGCCTACGGGAGGGCGGGCCGACGGCCCGGTGTCTGCCTCGTGACTGCAGGGCCCGGCTTCACGAACACCCTCACCGGCATGGCTGCCTCCCGGCTCGCGAACTCGCCGCTCCTCGTTATATCCGGCAGGTCGGGCGTCGAGGAAAACGACAGATTATCCCTACAGGAAATAGACCAGGAGGGCATGGCGGCCCACGTCGCAAAGTGGGCGAAAACTGTCTACGACACCCGCCGCATTCCCGAGTACGTCTCGAACGCCTTCAGGGTGGCGTCCTCCGGAAGGCCGGGCCCCGTATACCTCGGCATGTCCTACGAAGTCCTCTATCCCTCCTGCCCCGAAGAAGAAATAATCCCCTACGACACCTCCATCCACTCCGTAAGAACGAGGCCCGCCGAGGACGCCGTGGCCGGTCTCGCGCGCCTCCTCGCCTCGGCTAAAAGGCCCGTCGCCATAGCCGGGAGCGGAGCGTGGTATTCACGCGCCGAGGAAGGCCTCCGCCGCTTCCTCGAAACAGTCCCCATGCCGCTCTTCACGTTAAACGCCGGCCGCGGAATAATCCCCGACGGCGAGCCGCTCTCCTTCGGCGCGGCGGGCCCATCGGCCCCGAACGGCTTTCGGGAGATCACGCAGTCGGCAGACCTCGTTATCCTGATGGGCGTCCGGCTTTCGATATACATAGGCTTCGGGCGGACTTTAAACCCCGAAGCCAGTATAGCGCAGATAGACATGACGCCGGCGAGATAGGCAGGAACAGACCTGTGGACCTCGGCATAGTCTCCGACCTCGGCGGCGCCCTATCCGCCGTCACCGAATACCTCTGTGAAAATGGGATAAAGCCCGACTACCAGGCTGGACGGAGGGCTGCAAGGCCATAAGGGATAAAAGGCTTAAGGAATCGGAGCAGCCTCAGGCTCCCGAAAAATCCCCCATGCATCCCGTCACGGTCGCCGCTGTCGTCGAGGACGTCCTCGGCCCCGGCGGCACCCTTGTCGTCGATGGCGGCGATACGAGCATGGGTGGACGGGCACGTCCGCGTGCGGCGTCCCGGCGGCTACATCAAATGCGGCCCGCTCGGATGCATGGGCGTCGGCGTGCCGTTCGCCCTCGGCGCTAAGGCCGCCCGGCCGGACGAAAACGTTGCCCTCATAACCGGCGACGGCGCAGCCGGAATGAACTTCATGGAATTCGACACCGCCCTCCGTCACGGCCTCCTGTTCGTCGCCGTCGTCTGTAACGACTCCGCGTGGGGGATGACGAAGCACCAGATAGAAATAACCTACGGCGAGGGGGCGAAGGCCCCGGGCGTCGAGCTCGGACTCACGCCCTTCGACGAAATCCTGAAAGCCATGGGCGGCCACGGCGAGTTCGTCCAAAGGCCCGAAGACCTAGCGCCCGCGCTCGAAAGGGCATTCTCTTCGGGAAAACCCGCGCTCGTAAACGTAGTCTCCGACCCGGATGCCGTAAGCGGCGCGACCCGCGTGATTACCGAAATGATGATGTCCGCGAATAACAGGTAGGCGTTTAAAAACGCTCAGGTCTTAAGGACCGCAAGAAAGGCCTCCTGCGGTATCTCTATCTTCCCGATCTGCTTAAGGCGCTTCTTTCCTTCCTTCTGCTTTTCGAGAAGCTTTCTCTTTCTGGTGACGTCCCCGCCGTAGCACTTCGCCGTAACGTCCTTTCTTACGGCCTTTACCGACTCGCGGGCGACGATCCTGTTCCCTATAGCGGCCTGTATCACTACCTCGTAGAGCTGCCTAGGTATAAGGCTCCGGAGCTTCGCTATAAGCTCCCTTCCCCTCTCGAACGACTTTTCCTTGTGGACGATTATCGAAAGCGCGTCCACCGGCTCGCCATTCACGAGGACGTCGAGCTTAATAAGGTCCGACTGCAGATATCCCACGGGCTCGTAATCCATCGACGCATACCCGCGCGTGGCCGACTTCAGCTTGTCGTAAAAGTCGAACACTATCTCGGAAAGCGGTATCTCGTACTCGATGATAACCCTGTCCTGCGTTATGTACCTTATATCCTTTTGTATGCCGCGCTTCTTTATGCAAAGGTCGAATATCGCCCCGAGATAGGTATTCGGCGTATGTATCGAGATCTTTACGTAAGGCTCCTCGATCATCTCTATCTTGTCGGGTGTCGGAAGCTCGCTCGGATTGTTGACGTATACGACCTCTCCCTTCTTGTTCGTCGCCCTGTATACGACGGTCGGTGCCGTCGTAATCAGCTCCAGCTGAAACTCCCTTTCGAGCCTTTCCTTTACGATCTCCAGGTGCAGTAGCCCGAGGAATCCGCACCTGAACCCGAACCCGAGCGCTACCGACGTCTCCGCCTCGTATACGAGCGACGAGTCGTTAAGCCCCAGCTTTTCGAGCGCCTCCCTCAGCTTGTCGTAGTCCCCGGGGTCTATCGGATAAAGCCCGCTGAACACCATCGGCTTCATCACCCTGAATCCCGCAAGCGGCTTCTCCGTGGGTCTTTCCGCGCTCGTTATCGTGTCGCCGACCTTGGCCTCGCTTATGTCCTTTATCGACGCCGACACGAATCCCACCTCGCCGGTCCCGAGCTCGTCCACCTCTACCGCCATAGCCGAGAACACCCCGAGTTTTTTCACCTCGAAGGTCCTCCCAGTGGACATGAACTTTATCTCCTCGCCGAGTCTGATCTTCCCCTCGTACACCCTTATAAGCATCACCACGCCCTGGTACGAGTCGAACCAGCTGTCGAATATGAGGGATTTCAGCGGAAGGCCGGACTTGTCCTCGGGAGCGGGTATCCGCTTCACTATGGCTTCCAGGATATCCTTCGTCCCGGTCCCCACCTTGGCGCTCGCCGGTATCGCGTCCTCGGCGCTTATTCCTATAACGTCCTCTATTTCTTTTTTGACCCTCTCCGGCTCTGCCGAGGGGAGGTCTATCTTGTTTATAACCGGTATAAGCTCGAGCCCCTCGTCGGCGGCAAGGTATGCGTTCGCGACGGTCTGCGCTTCGACTCCCTGCGACGCGTCTACAACCAAAAGAGCTCCCTCGCAAGCCATGAGGCTCCTCGACACTTCGTAGCTGAAATCCACGTGCCCGGGGGTGTCTATGAGGTTAAACTCGTACTTTATCCCGTCGTCGGCCGTGTAATAGATCCTCACGGCCTGCGCCTTTATGGTTATGCCACGTTCCCTTTCGAGGTCCATCTTGTCGAGGAACTGCTCGGTCCTCTCCCGCTCGGACAGCGTCCCGGTGAATTCGAGCAGCCTGTCCGCGAGCGTGGATTTCCCATGGTCCACGTGCGCAATGATAGAAAAATTTCTTATGTACTTGGGTTCCATAAAATTGAGCTGAGAACAGCCGCCGTCAGCGGCGGAAAAGAGCTAGTATATAGGAAAAAGGAGTATATTCAACCGGAGGTTGGAAATGCGTCCAAACTCTGCCCCAAATGTAAGGGCCGAATCCCCTTCGGACCAAGGTTCAGGTATCAGTGCCCGCCGCTCAGAACCTCGTACAACACCCTGCTCAGCTCCTCGATGCTGTAGGGCTTCGTAACCACGCCCTTAAATCCATACTCGTCGTACTTCGCCATCACCGGGTCGTTCGAATAGCCGCTCGAAACTATTGCCCTGACTCCGGGGTCCATTTCCAGAAGCTTCGCGAATGCCTCTTTCCCTCCCATGCCGCCCGGCACGGTGAGGTCGAACATAACGGCATCGAAGGGTTCTCCTCCCTCTTTGGCCTCCATATATCTGGTTATCGCCTCCTGCCCGTCGGCCGCCGCTTCGACCCTGTACCCGAGGCGCTTCATCATATCCCCGGCCACCTGCCTCACGGTCTCCTCGTCGTCCATGATAAGGATTTTCCCCTCTCCATTCTTGACGCCGCTTTCGCTGTCCACAGGCGCAGATTTTCTGGCCGCCGCCGGGAGGTATATATCGAACTTCGTTCCCACCCCGATCTCGGACTCCACCTCTATCCTGCCGTCGTGGTTTTTCACTATCGAATAAACGGTTGCGAGTCCCAGCCCGCTCCCCTTCTGCTTTGTCGTGAAGTAGGGGTCGAATATCTTTTCTACGAGGCCTTCGGTCATGCCGATTCCGCTGTCCGTGATGGATATTTTTATGCATTTCCCATCCTCGCCGCCGTCGGGTCCTTTCCCGTTTGTGTTAGAGGCGCTTACGGTTATGACTCCCCCGTCCGGCATCGCCTGGTCCGAATTCATCACGAGGTTATGTATAACCTGGCTTATCTGTCCCCCGTCCACTTCCGCCGGCCAGAGGTCTTCGTCGATATCGAAATCGCACCTCACCTTCGAGCCGCTCACGGCGAACGACGCGGTGTCCCTTATAAGATCCCCCAGAGTATGCACGTACTCCTTCACAGGGGCCCCGCCCTTCGAGAAGGTCAGGAGCTGCGAAGTGAGGTCCCTGGCCCTGAAGGATGCGTTCTCCGCCTCGGTCAGCCTCGTATACAGCTTGTCCGAGGATTTTAGGTGCATCTTCGAGACCGAAATATTCCCTAAAATGACGGTAAGGAGATTGTTGAAGTCGTGGGCTATCCCGCCGGCGAGAACGCCCAGGGATTCCAGCTTCTCCGCCTTGAAAAGCTCGTCCTCGTATCTCTTTCTGTCCGTTATATCTCGCAGTATACCTACATACCGGAGCTCCCCGGCAGCGGTTTCGAATGCCCTTCCCGAGCTTTCGAGCCACCTCCACGTCCCGTTCCTGTGCCTGTATCTGAATACGGTCTTTCCCGGGCTACGGGTGGTCATTATCCTGCTGAACTCTTTCATCATGTTTGGTGTGTCGTCCGAATGGACGTTTCCGAACATGCTCTTCCCGAGCATATCGTCCGGGTCGTAACCCAGCGATTCCCTGAAATTGGGGCTCAGGTAAAGGAACTTCCCTTCCTCACTCGATTCCACTATTATGTCGTAATTGTTCTCGACGAGCGTCCTGTATCTTTCCGCGCGTTCGAGTAAAAGGTCCTCGGCTTTTTTAAGGTCGGTGATGTCTATCATTATCCCTTTGAGGCCGACGGCAACTCCGTCCTCGACTTCGACGCTGACAATATCCCTCATCCACACGACCCTTCCGTCGGCAGCGATCATCCTGTACTCGATTACATGATCCTTCAGAGATTCCGTCGACGTCTTGCAGTAGTTCACAACTCTCTCGCGGTCCTCGGGGTGGAGCTTCTCTGTCCAGAATTTATCGTTCTCGAGCCACTCTTCGGTTGTGTATCCGAATATGTGCTCCACCTGCTTGCTTACAAACGTAAACCTGAACGACTCCGGCTCCGCCTCCCAGACGATACCGTCTACAGTATTGACAAGATTCTCATACCGCTGCTGGGACTGGAGGAATGCGATTTCCGCCCTCTTCCGCTCGGTCATGTCCTCGACGACCGACATCCCGCCTATTATGTTTCCCGATGCGTCCCTCAGCGGAGCGGCGGATACCATTATGTAAAGGGAGATATTCCCCGTCGTAGATCTGTAAAAGCCTTCCCTGCTCACGCTCTCGCCGCGTGCGGCCCTCTCGTGTATATCATTGAAAGACTTGTCCGCGAGACTATGTATATCGAGGCCGATTATTTTCTCCTTCGAAGACTGCATGATCTCCGCGTGCCGTTCGTTGGTGTGCATGATGATCAGGTTTTTATCGTAGGTATATACGCCTACGGGCGTCTGCTCGAACAGTGTCCTGTATCTTTCTTCCGATTCCTTAAGCGCTTCCGCCTGTCTTGCGTTGTTGACGGCTATTTCGATCTGCGATGCTATGAGTTTTAGAAGATTGAGCTCTTCCTCGTCGAATGCGTTCTTTCTCAGGGAATTGATATTGATGCACCCGATAGTCTTGCCCATATATTGTATGGGCATGGATGCGTAGCTCTTCGTGCCGGCTTCCCTCCCCGCGGATCCAATTATCGTGTCGTGTTCTATGTCGGGGCAATATATGTGCTTGCCCTCTATTATCGTCTTCCAGGTAAAGCCGAGAGGGTGGGGGATGCTGCTCATCTTCTCCGTAAACCAATCGGGGTAGCCGCAGTGGGCCTTGATAACAGCTTCGTTTCCCTCCGCGAAGTAGATCGATATAAAGTCCGTTCCCTCTATGCTCCGGTGCATGGTATCGACCGCATTCTCCATGACCTGCTCCAGATTTATCGAGCTGTGCACGCTTCTGGTAATAGCGCTCAATATCTCCTCGTATCTCTTTTTCTTCGACAGCTCGCCGAGCTTCTGTTTTATATCTTCCTCGGATTGCCTGAGCGCTTCTGCCTGCCTTGCGTTGTTTATCGCGACTTCCAGCTGTCTCGCCACGATCTGAAGCATGTCGAGGTCTTCCACCGAAAAGGCGTCCTTTTCCTGCGAGTGTATGTGTATGCAACCGACGGCCTGGTTGTCGGACCATATGGGCATCGACAGATAGCTCTTCGTTCCGAATTCCCTTCCGGCCTGGCCGATCGTTTCGTCCAGGTCCGCATCGGGAACGTATCTGGCCTTTCTGTCCAGTATCGTTTTCCACGTGGCCCCGATGGGATAGGGGATTCTCTTAACTCTTTTCACATACCAGTCCGCGTGCCCTCTGTTGGCCTTCATCACGGCGTCCGTGCCTTCCACCATGAAAATGACGACGTTCGTCGCTTCTCCCACATTTCTGTTCAGGGCATCGACGGCGTTATCGAACACCTCTCCGAGGTCTAGCGACCTGTGAACGCTTTCCGTGATCGCCCTTATGATTGATTCATACCTGTTCTTTTTCGAAAGCTGCTCTACGTTTTGCTTGAGCTCCTCCTCCGTCTTCTTGAGGTCGGTCATGTCTATAACGTTCGCTACGAACACCCGGAGCCCTTTGTAATTTGACAGCTGTATATATGCCTCGACTGGATAGTTCGTGCCGTCCTTCCTCAGGTGCACGCACGTGAACCGCGCCTTCTCGCCGCCGCCCTGAACTAAAGACTCCAGCTTCCTGAAAAAATCGGGGTAAGGTCGGGGTTCAAATCTTCGGGCGTCATTTCCCTCAGCTCCTCGAGCGAATATCCAAGGTTATCCCGTGCGCCCTTATTTACCTGAAGGAAGCTGAAAGTCCCGGCGTCGAATATGTATATCTCGTTTATGGCTTCTTCGAGTATCTCGGCGAAATGGGTGGCCATCTCCTGCGCGTTGGTTCTCTCTATCGCGACTGTCGCGAGCCTTACTGCCGTATCTACGAGAACGAGCTCGCCCGAGACAGGCGACCGCGGCTCCTTGTAATACATCGCGAACGTTCCGAGGACTTTATCTTCGGACGAAATTATGGGTATCGACCAGCACGCGCGGAGCGAATGTCTGAGAGCAAGATGCCTGTAGTCGTCCCAAAGAGGGTCGGTTTCAATGTCGGTCACTATAACAGGCTCTTTTCTGTACGCGGCCGTGCCGCACGAGCCGGTGGAGGGTCCTATCTCGGATCCGTCTATGGCTCTTGCGTATTCTGCCGGGAGGCTCGGGGCGGCGCCGTGCCTTAAGCGTTTTCCGCTTTCGTCTACGATCAGGAACGAGCAAAGCATCCCGTTTGCCAGGCCCTCTATTTCGCTGCAAATGAGATCGAGTGTTCTGTACAGCGGCTTATTCGCAGCCATTGTCTCGAATACCTTCTTCTCCATGCTCAGCATGGAAAGGGCCAGCTTTTGCTGCGTTATGTCTTCGCCCGCGATCTTGGTGAATACCTGCCCGCTATCGGTCCGGACGGTCGTGGCGTTTTCCCTGGCCCATATAACGCTGCCGTCCTTTTTGACCTTTCTGGCCTCCCACCTGTACTCGACCCCGGGGTTTTCGAAGGACGTCTTCAGCCTCTCGGCCACGCCTTCCCTGTCGCCCGGGTGGAATATGTCCAGAATCGGTTTCCCCGCGAGCTCTTCCTCGGAAAACCCGAGATTGGACATGCTGGTGGAATTCGCGGCGACGATTTTCCCGAGGCTGTCCACCGTGACATAATTGAACGAGCTGAATTCGTAAAAGGGCTTATAAGAAAGGTCCTTATCGGTAAGGAATTCCTTTGCGGAAGATGCCTTCCCTGCCGCCGGTTCGGAAGACGAATCCGGCTTTCCGGTTTGCTCTATAAAAGGTTTACTCATATGCGCCGTCTGGCATTCAATATAATAAATTCGCCGGCGGGTTGGGAATGATAGTCGTCGGTTGGTATGGGTCAGCCTGTTCGGAGAATCCCCGTCTCCTTTAGCTTAAGCGAGCCTTTTGTGTATCCCTGTCGGCCTTATGTGCGCGCCCGCTTTCGGGCGCTTTTCCTAATTCTATGTCTGATATCGTTTTGTTTCAACATAAATTATGACGTTTTAGGCGTCGGTGAAGGAAGACCGGCTGTGTATAATTAACATCAGCCATGCGCAAGCTTTTCTTTCGGAGGATTTTCAATTGGGCGTTCGCGCTCACGCTGTCCCTTCTGCCGGCTCTCGTTTTCTATACGACCGTCTTTGCCGAAGGCGATCCCTTCTGGCAGCCCTCGGAAGGTGCTGAGCTCATAGGCCGGCCCGCGCCCGCTCTTTCCGGGCTCACGTGGCTTAACTCGGAGCCCCTCGGCCTCGAAGACCTAAGGGGCAAGGTTGTCCTCATCCGCTTCTGGCTCGTCGGCTGCCCCTACTGCAAGAATACTGCCCCGGCCCTCGCCGAGCTCTACGAGAAGTACGGCAAGGATGGTCTCGTGGTCATAGGGATCCATCATCCGAAATCCGAAAGGGCCCGGGACGACGCCTTCGTCCTTAAAGCAGCGAAAGGTCTGGGATTCGAATTCCCCGTCGCTCAGGACAGGGACTGGAAGGTCATAAACGCCTACTGGCTCGGCGGCGTCCGGCGCTCCTACACGTCATCGAGCATATTGATAGATAAAAAGGGGATTATAAGATTCGTCCACGACGGCGGGGAATTTTACAGGAGCGAGGACAACCCCGACGCCGACCTTGCGTACAAAACTATAGACACCAAAATAAGGGAGCTCCTGGCCGAGGACTGACTACCACAACTCACCGCCTCCACACATCTTTGTTCTTTAGTTTTTAACCCCCCCTTAGGAAAAGGGGGGTACGGGGGGATTTCTTCTTTTATATTCTTGCAGTGCTCCTCTACCACGATCCGCCTCCGCCTCCTCCGAAGCCACCTTCCGCCAGAGCCGCCCCTCCGAGTCCGCCCGCCGATTTCCTCGGTGCGGACGCGAACGCTCATAACCCTGAGGCTCCTTCCGATGTCGGCTGCAAAAATCCGTGGAGTAAACGAATTGTTGTAACCCGGCGACGAATACCATCCCGGCGGCTCCCTGTATATATCCTTGAACGCGTCGGCCCATTTCTCTTCGAGTCCGAAGACGAGCGCAAAGGGGAGCACACGGTCAAACAGGGTAGGGTCGTCCTTCGCGAGCGCCTCTATACGGTTCTTCTCGGCCTTGTCGATGAATTCCCTGAAACCCAGCAGCTCTTCGTTGGCGAGCGCTCCCTGCTTCGTTTTTCTGGGCATGAATCCCGACCACGCGAGTATTATCACGCCCGATAGAGCTATCGAAATCTTTAGTAAGAAGTTCGTGAAGAGGGCAAAGCCTACTATGAGTGCAGAATACCTCACCCACTTATAAATCCCCTTCACCTCTCCTCCGGGTCCCCGGGGAAGTAACCGCCGGTTACCAGCCCGGCGTATATTCTTTATTCCGGGAAGCTCTTTATAGAACTTGTTCCTGAGGTCCGATATCTCCACCTCTTCTCCGCTCTTGAAAATCCCGTCGAGGACTTTCTTCTCATGCGGCTTGAGCCCTTCCGGTACGGCCTCTTTCGTCTTTATGAGCTTGTAATCCCTGTCCAGGAAGAAATAGAATTTCGTTGACGTCTCTTCTCGATCCTGAGAGCCCTCTCACGGCAAGGTCTATTACGGTCGACGTTATGTCGGCGACGTCCGCCCTCTCGTCTATGAGCGTCCCGGCCTCGGCAGGGGTGAATCCCTCGGGCGGGCTATACCTTACCATGATGGACCCCATTCCCTCGGGGTCGCGGCCCCTCGTCCGCCATATGTAAAACATTCCGAAAAAGGCCGCGAAGGGCAGGATGAAATACCAGTTGTCCGAAAGGAGCCACATTAATTTCTCGAGGCCCGTGGGCTCTTTTACGATCCCCTTCGGAAATCCGGCCACGATGGTGAGGCCCTCTCCGGCCCAAAGGGTGCGCGACGAGGCGAATTCCGGCCTCGCCTGGTTGCGGACTCCGTGCATTCCGCCGCCGGCCGCCCCTCTCGGGCCGGTGTAGCATTCCGCTCTTTATCTCTCCCGCCGCTCCCTCGGGGGGAGATACACCCTGGCGCCGGCCTTATCGATCGGCACCTCCACTCGTCCCCCCGTCACGTTCCAGTAAAGCCTCTCTGTCGATCTCCGGGAAGAACGCCACTGCTCCCTTGACCGTATACTCGATCCTGTAGCCGTGCACCCCGGTTATGGTCGTGTCCGGGTCCCCTATCCTGATGTTGATCACCCCTGGTGCTCACCTTATACTGATAAGGATTCCCGTCAAAGTCCGTCACATCCTTAACGTCTATCTTTATGCTGTAACGCTTGTACCCGTAGTCGTATTTATAGGGGATATACCTGTAGACAGTCAGTTGTGCCTCTGGGCGTACTGAAAATCGTACTCTATGTCCTCGACGACGGTCAGGCTCCCGTTCTCGTCTATGTGCATATATCCGAATGGAAATTCTTTATCTCCTCCGGGAGTTCGCCGCCGCCGGAAGGAGGACGGCAAGGAAGGCGAGGGGCTAGGGAATATTAAGGCGGCGCGCATTTGCGTCATGTAAGAGGGCGTCTCCCGGGGGCCTTATTACTGGCCGAAGCTTACTTGCGGAGCGGTTCTCTCGGCCTCGAATCGAGCTCGAAATACTCCCTCTTCTGGAACCCGAACATATTGGCGACGAAGTTGCTCGGAACCGTCTCGATCTTCGTGTTGAGGTCTTCACGACGGCGCTGTAATAGGCGGCGCGCGAGCTGCATTCGCTCCTCTATCTTCGAAAGCTCGGCCTGTAGCTCGAGAAATTCTGGCTGGCTTTAAGGTCCGGGTACGCTTCCGAAAGGGCGAACAGGCTCTTGAGCGTAGACTGCAGGAAAAGCCTCCGCCTCGGCCTTGGCTCCCGGCCGGGCTCGCATGGCGCGGTTCCTCGCCTCGACCACGCTTTCGAAGGTCGATTTTCAGGGACGCGTATCCCTTCACGGTTTCGATTGAGGTTCGGTATGAGGTCGTATCTTCTCTTCAGCCTCGAACGCCGTCCACGTCCGACCATGCCTGCTCGGCCATTCCTCAGCTTGACGAGTCCAAGCTGTAAATTCCTACTAGTGCGAATGCCGCCACCGCTATAACGGCGAGAACTATAAGTGTCCCGGCTGCGTCTTTGCCTCTCTTGTTTCGTTCTCGGGAATGCGGTTTCAGGATTCTTCGGGTCCGGATAAATTATAAATCAATTTATCCCGGCCCGGCGACGAACCTCGCGTTAATTGTCGGCCGCCGAAGCGGCCGGCTGCATTACCAGAGCGGATTGAAAGTGAGTCCCGAGAGTATCTTCGGGTAAAATAGGTGGTCTTGTGCGGCATCCTTCCTCGCCGTCGCGGACGACATCGAATATGTCGCCGGCCTTGAGTTTTCGGGGAGCATGAAGCCGAGCGCATATTCCCCGCTCCCGGTGAGGCTCACGGCCTCCTCCAGGAACTTCGTGTAGAAAACCCCGGATTCTTCCTCGTTCAGTATGTTCTTGAAGACTATCTTGTGAAGGAGCATGACGCCAAGCCTCGCATACCCTTCTCCCGACTGGTCCTTCACCGAAACTCTGTACGCCTTCGTCCTGTCCCCGGTGATGACGGTGAACTCCTCGTGCCCTATGTTCGACACGGCCTGGCCGAACTCCATTTCCTTCACATTTTCGAAATACTCGCTCCAGCCTGGAGAGGAAGGTTTCCGTCGTGTTCTGCCCGATGTTCTTTACGAGCCTGTGCGCGGTTGATAATAAGTCCTTCGCCCTCGCCGCGCGCAAGGAACATCATCACGTAATCGTATGGCTTGTCTTCGTCCTCGGATTGCTCAGCCTCTGAATATTCCTGTAATCGAGCGCGGTCTCGTACCTGTGGTGCCTGTCCGCGATAAGAAAGCTCGTGTCCTCGAGACGCCCGGCCACGCGCGATATGACATCCTCGTCCGATATCCTCCACAGCATGTTCCTCACGCCGTCCGCCGTCGTAACGTCGAATATCGGTGCGCCGGAGCTTCCTCGATGGCCCCCTCCGTGTCCTCCTCGGGGTCGGAATAAACGGAGAACACCGGGCTCATGTTCGCCTTGCACGCCGTATTCAGCTTCAGCCTGTCCTGCTTATGCTTCGGGAACGTCAATTCATGCGGGAGTATCTTCTTTGTCGAAAAGTCTTCGAGCTTCACCCTCGCTATGAATCCCTTCCGTGTGTACTTCCTTCCGCCGAGCTCGAATTCCTGGTAATAGGGGTATATGGACGGTTCCTTGTCCTGTATGAGTGTGTCATTGACGAACCAGTCCCTGAAGGTCTTTACGCCCTTCGTACTTTACGTCGGACTCTCCTTCGGAAGAATGAGCCTCACGAGACGTTAAGCGGGTCCATGTCCATCACTTGCTGCTCGGCCGGGCTTATAACGTCGTACGGCGGCGCTGAGCACCTTCGAAAAGTCCTCGATTTTCCGGTTATACCTTATTCCCTTAAACCCTTTGACTGTAGGCATTTATAAATACTCCTTTAATTTCCGGGATGAAAGGTCTCCCTCTCGTATTATGCGGGGGGAGCCTGCGGCGAGGTCCACGATTGTAGACCCTTTCGAGGCCGGAATGTTACCAGAGTCTATTATAAGTTCAACCTTATCACGGAATGTCTCGTAAATGTAACTCGATTTTAATATATTACCCGCGCCGCTGAGGTTTGCGCTCGTCGATGTAAGGGGAATGTCGATATATTCGAAGAGCCGGCTTACGAACGGATGGGCCGAGATCCTGACCGCAACCTTCCCGGTCCCCGACGTTATGATCGGATTCAGCTCTCCCGAAACCTTTAATATTATGGTCAGCGCCCCGGGCCAGAATTTTTCTGCCAGCCTCTCGGCGGCGGGCGTCGTCTCGGCTATGGACCCGAGCATCTCGAAGTCTCTTACGAGGACGGGGATTGGCATATCCTTGGGGCGGCCCTTTATCTCGAATATCCTTTCGAGCGCCGCGCCGCTCGTGACGAGCGCACCTATTCCGTAAAGGGTCTCCGTCGGATAGACGATCACGCCCCCTGCCCCTAAAACCCCTGCCGCCCGTTCCGGCGATCCCGGGTCCCCGGCTTTTATTACTTCAGTCAAGGCCTGCGATTCTTACCTGTCGTGCTTTTTCGCCGCGTTTTCGACCTTCTTGGCAAGCTTCTTTCTGGCTTCCTTTACCCTTTTGCTGATTTCCGGGTACTTGACTGCCAGAATGGCTCCGGCGTAAAGGGCCGCGTTCCTTGCGCCGCCCTTGCCTATGGCCATGGAGGCCACGGGTATCCCCGGCGGCATCTGCACTATGGCCAAAAGCGCGTCGAGCCCGTTTAAGGGCGACGAGTCCACGGGGACGCCGATCACTGGGAGCGTCGTATATGACGCGACTACCCCCGGCAGATGGGCGGCCCATCCGGCGCCCGCTATTATTACCTCGATTCCCCTTTTCTCGGCGCTTTCGACGTAGTTTTTAACCCTGGCGGGCGTCCTGTGTGCGGAGGCCACTCTGAGCTCGTACTCTATTTCAAGCTCTTCGAGGGCCTTACAGGCGTCCTCCATGCTTCCCAGGTCCGAATCGCTTCCTACTATAATTCCAACTTTAGGCATAATAGGCCTCAAACATATCCCGTTTACGGACTCTTTTCAAGGACCGCATCCACCCTTTTATTATTTTATCCGTTGGGTACACTAGTTTGGTTATACTTGACAAAGTTAAGCGTATGGTTATTTTAATGCGGAAAAATCGGTTTTCACTATAATAGAACAGATACTGAAAAACAGATACTGAAACCCCAACCAGTCCTATTTCAGATAACACTATTATAAAAATAGAAGGAGGTTTGTAATGAAAGTAAGGCCACTACACGACAAGGTTTTAATTCAGAGACTCGACAGCGAAGAGACCACCAAGGGCGGTATCATCATTCCCGACTCCGCAAAGGAGAAGCCGCAGGAGGGCAAGGTAGTAGCGGTCGGTAACGGCAGGTTTCTCGAAGACGGCTCGATCAAGCCGCTCGAAGTCAAGAAGGGAGACAAGATTCTCTTCAGCAAATACGGCGGTACGGAAATCAGCATCGACGGCGAAAGCTACCTCATACTCAGCGAGGAAGAGATTCTGGCCGTAATCGACTAACACCCCCCAAATCTAAAGATCCCAGGAGGTAGAAGAAAATGGCAGCAAAGGAAATCAAATTCGACAGGGCAGCGCAGGACGCGATATTGAAGGGCGTCAACACGCTAGCCAACGCGGTGAAGGCTACGTTAGGCCCCCGCGGAAGGAACGTACTTATAGAGAAGACCTTCGGAGCGCCTGTGGTAACGAAGGACGGCGTAACGGTGGCCAAGGAAGTAGAGCTCGAAGACAAGTTCGAGAACATGGGCGCACAGATGGTAAAGGAAGTAGCGTCCAAGACGAGCGACGTGGCCGGCGACGGAACGACGACGGCAACGGTTCTGGCCCAGGCAATCTTCAGAGAGGGCATAAAGCTCGTAGCCGCAGGTCACGACCCGATGAAACTCAAAAGGGGTATAGATAAAGCGGTAGAAGTGGTAATAGAGAGCATAAGGAAGCAGAGTAAGCAGGTAAAGGGCAGGACGGAGATAGCCCAGGTAGCCACGGTATCCGCAAACGGCGACTCTACGATAGGGAACATCATCGCCGACGCAATGGAGAAGGTAGGTAAGGACGGGGTTATCACGGTGGAAGAGGGAAGAAGCCTCGAAACCGACCTCGACGTCGTAGAAGGTATGCAGTTCGACAGAGGATATCTCAGCCCCTACTTCATCACCGATCCCGAGAAGATGTACATAGAGCTCGAAGACCCGCTAATCCTCATGTACGACAAGAAAGTAGCCAACATGAAGGACCTGGTACCTCTCCTTGAGGAAGTAGCCAGGAGCACCAAGCCGCTCCTCGTAATGGCAGAGGACGTAGAGGGCGAAGCGCTTGCAACGCTCGTAGTCAACAAACTGAGAGGCACCCTTAAGGCCGCGGCCGTAAAGGCCCCCGGATTCGGGGACAGGCGTAAGGCCATGCTCGAAGACATAGCGATCCTTACGGGCGGAAAGGTAATAGCCGAAGAGGCGGGAATGAAGCTCGAGAACGCAAAGCTTCAGGACCTCGGAAGGGCAAAGAAAATAGTAATAGACAAGGATAATACGACAATCGTAGGCGGCGCAGGGAAGAAGGCCGAGATAGAGGGCAGAATCAGGCAGATAAAGGCCCAGGTAGACGAGGCCAGCGGCGAGTACGATAGAGAGAAGCTCCAGGAAAGGCTTGCCAAGCTCGCAGGGGGCGTAGCCGTAATCAGGGTAGGGGCAGCAACCGAGGCCGAGATGAAAGAGAAGAAGGCCAGAGTAGAAGACGCCCTTAACGCCACCCGTGCAGCGGTGGAAGAGGGCATAGTCCCCGGCGGCGGAGTAGCCCTTATAAGGGCTATAAAGGCCGTAGACGGATTTACGGGAGCGGACGACGAGGAGAAGGCCGGGGTAAGCATAGTAAAGCGCGTACTCGAAGAGCCTCTTCGCGGAATCGCAGCCAACGCCGGATGGGACGGCTCAATAGTGGTTGGTAAGGTAAGCGAGGAGAAGGGCGCGGTAGGGTTCGACGCCGCAACCCTTACCTACACGGACCTTATAGAGGCCGGTATCCTGGACCCTGCGAAGGTAACGCGTAGCGCGATACAGAACGCTTCTAGCGTGGCCGGGCTCCTTCTTACGACCGAAGCCCTTATAGCCGAGAAGCCGCAGCCGAAGGAAGAGGCAGGCGGCGGAGCGCCGGGCATGGGCGGCATGGGCCACCCGGGCATGGGCATGATGTAATCATGAAACACGAACAAACAAAGTAGAAACACAGAGGCGGGCTCCCCAAAAAGGCAGCCCGCCTTTTTTTATTCCCCGTCCAATATCTTCTATTCCTCTTTTTAAACCTTTTAAAATTTTTACGTTTGAGGTTACAATTTAGCTTTCGCCGATCATGTCTAACGAGCCGCATTATCTACACCACAGACAAAGACTGAGGGACCGCTTCGAAAAGTCGGGCGCGGAGGGGATGCACGACTACGAGCTTCTGGAGCTTCTACTCACATACGCCATACCCCGGATGGATGTAAAGCCACTTGCGAAAAGGCTCATCGGCGTTTTCGGCAGCCTTTCGGGAGTCCTCGACGCGGACATGAACAAGCTAGAGAGGGTGCGCGGGGTGGGGCCGATGACGGCGACGCTGATACGGCTCGTGAACCAGCTCTATTCCACATACCTTGCCGAAAACATGAAGAAGGGGGACGTGCTTTCCTCCCCCGAGGCCGTCCTCAAGTTCGCGAGGGTGCGGCTTTCGGGCCTGAAGCACGAGGCGTTCATGGTCATATTCATGAACACCAAGAACGAGGTCATAGACTACGCCATGCTGCAGGAGGGGACCGTGGACAACGTCGCGGTCTACCCGGAGGATCATCGAGAGGGCGCTCGCACGTCATGCCTCAGGCCTGATACTCGTTACAGCCATCCGAGCGGAAACCCGTCGCCCTCGAAAGAAGACCGGATGCTCACCGCGACATAACCGCCGCCGCACATACGCTCGACATATACGCGTCCTCAACCACATAATCGTTGGGAAGGACGGATACTTCGGCCCAGTCGAGAGCGGTATGATGCGGTGCGGAAAAATAGTTGTGCTATCCTGATTAAATAAATCTTCAGATTTCGGCAGTCCAATTATGTGATGAAGCATTCGACTTCAGAAAATCCATCCGATTCCGGCGCCGTCCGAAGCCCTTGCATAAAAGATGCTTTACCTCTCGATATTCACCGTAGCGTATAACTTTCTCGAAGGAATCGGTAATCCATTGCCGCAGGCGCGGCCGCGGGCAGCATAGCCCTTATCGGATTCGGCCTCGACAGTTTTGTCGAATCGCTCTCGGGCAGGTTATGATCTGGCGCTTCGGGGGACGCGGTGAACTCTCCAAAGAAGAAGAGGAAAGAAGAGAAGCCCGTGCGCTGAAGCTCATAGGGTATACCTTCTTCGTACTGGGGGCTTATGTCGCGTACGAGTGCTTGAAGAAGCTCATATTACGTGAGCCTCGAGCCCAGCATCATCGGAATAATCATTGCGGTTGTGTCACTCATCGTGATGCCGGTGGTTTTCTATATGAAATACAAGCTCGGAAAATCGGTCGGGAGCAGGGGCCTCGTCGCCGATTCGAAACAGACGCTCGCATGCTGCTATCTTTCACTTTCTCTTCTGGCGGGGCTCGGGCTCAACTACCTGTACGGCATATGGTGGGCCGACCCGGCCGCCGGGCTGGTGATCGTCGCGTTTCTTTTCAAGGAAGGGCTCGAGGCGGTGCGCGGCGAGCACGATGGGTGCTGCTGAGCGCGGTTTGCAGCCCCTCCGTTCGCTTTGAAAAAACCGGGCCCCGGATGTATATTTGAGTCCTGTATTTACAAAGTCTGAAGCTGTCCTCGGCCCTCACACTCAACCAGTCAACGGAGCCTCATGACGGAAGAAGCGAAAGATCCAAAAGGAAAAGCCGGGCCCGCCCCGGTCAGCGTTTTAAGGTTCGTCATAACTTACGTCGTCCTTATGGGGCTGTTCTTTCTCCTCATAGGGCTGAAGCCCGTCCAGGACGTGTTCGACATTAACGACGGTTACTCGCAGGTAATCGTTTTCCTTACCGCAAAGATTCTGGGCGTAATCGGCATCCCCATTTCGACCCAGGGCTCGCTCATGCATCTCCCGTCGATATCGCTCGACGTCGAGTTCGGGTGTAACGGCCTCGAAGCCGTAATGATCTACACGGTTGCAGTCCTCACATTCCCCGCGACCTGGAGGCAGAGGCTCATCGGAATAATCGGCGGCTTTGCCGTGATCCAGGTGCTGAATCTAATAAGAATCGTCGGGCTCGCATACGCCGGCGTATACCACAGGGAGCTCTTCGACGTTATACACCTTTACGTAGCACAGGGCGTTATGATAGCGGTTGCGCTCGGCACGTTCGTCCTGTACCTGACGTATATAAACCGGAAGCAGGAGAAACAGGAAGAGACCATTGAATAGGTCCGTCATTTTAAAGTCGGCTCTTATCTTTATCGCCGCCTACCTCGTCTCGCTCGGGCTCTGGCTCGGAATAAAGAACTACTACGGCATGGCCGTGACTACTGTCGCTTCCTACGCGACGGCTATCGTCAAGAACGTGAAGATAGTCGAGATGAAGAGGGAAAAGGACATCGTAACAGTCGGCTTCATCCCGAAAAAATACGGGGTGACGATTCTTCAGACGAGCATAAACGTTCCGATATCGAATTACACATTTAACGCCCCGCTCACGTTTGCGATAATGGCGGCGTTCTATCCGTTTCTGAAAAGGCGGCGCGTCTATGCCGAGGCGCTTTTGATAATGGTGGTCGTGCATTTCCTTTTCGTCTTCACATACGAGGCGCACGGGCTTACGTCGGAGCTGGAAAAGCAGGGCTACGAGAAGTCGAGCGAGGCGGTGCACGTATTCTGGGAGTTCCTCTGGGGATTCATCAATAATATGGTCGTAAGGTTCGAGCCCTTTCTGATAGGCGCGTACCTCTACTTCTTCAGGGATTCCGCCCGGAAGCCCGCACCGGCCGACGGCCCGAAGGAAAAGACGCACACCGAAGCCCAGCCCAAACGGGCGAAGAAGGGAAGGTGGAAAAAGAAGTGAGCGTCATCAGGACGCGGGGCTCTTTTTCTTCCCGATGCCAAGCACGTTACTCCAGAGGACCCCGAGAAGATAGGTTACGTATATAAACACGACTCCGAGGACGAACGAAGAGACCACACCCAGAACATCCGCCGTGCTGTAGGGCTTTCCGGAAAAGAAAAGCTCTTCTCCGAGCTTAAAGACGTCGTCGCTCCTCCACGCCGCCGAATTCCATGCAGCCGAATTCGCCGCCACTGATATTGCCTCCGCAATACGGGACACGACTATAGAGCCCATCTCATAATAATCCCCGCTGAAAGATATAAACGGCGCGAACGCAATTGGGAGCGCTACACCGAGCTTTACAGACGCCGCGAGGGGCGGCGAGCCAGCGGCGGACCTCAAAAGCGGCACGCCGAGTACTATGGTAAGAAGGAAGGGCAGGAAGACCGTGAGCATGTAGGCGACGTCGCTACCCATTGTATCGAACCCGGTGAGCTGCCCCGCGTAATCGGAGCCCGAATAGACGAACGGGAATATCCTCTCGAGGACGCCTCCCCCATAAAGGGGGCTTATTTCGAGCCTGCTTACCGTGCCACCGCCGATAATGCACCCGAGCGCGTGCGCGAGCTCGTGGATCGGCACGTAGACCCACCAGGTGAGCGCGAAGAGGACGAAGATCACGCCTATGTTTACGGCGGAGACTGTAGTCAGGGCCGAGTCGAGGCCCGAAAAGAAGTCTTCGAACGGGAGAATTATTATCTTTTTCAGCATGTCGAGGGCCTTCTCATCATAAATAAGAACGCACCGCGTGTAAATATGCGATTTTCTTCGTATAGTTTATTAAGTTTAATAGTTTAATGCATTAACGATGCACCATAAGCTCCAAATGTTATTGACAAATAAAAATCGAGGCTTTAGAATGAGAACAAGGCCTGAGAATTGATTTTCGGAGGAAAAAGGCCTTTTTAATCGCGCCGGGGATAGCGTGAGGGTCTGGAAAATCTGTTTCACCTCCCCGCGGCGACTAACCGAAGAGATGGAGGATGGGTCTTGGATGTTTCCGCTCTTCAGTTCGTATCGATGCGCGGCCGGATTTCGTTTTGCCGGCTGAGCAGCACAGGTGCGTCCTTATGAAAAGAGGAACGCAAAAAATAATCGGGCGCCGTTTTCTCGCCCTGCTTGGGGCCTTGCCGTTTTTACTCGGCTCGTTTCCCGGCGACAGCTCCGCCGATACTTCCTTTTATAAAAAAGAGGTAAACGGCGTGGTCCACTACACGAATATCAATCCAAAGAGTAAGGATTTCAAGCGTATCGCAAGCCCGTGGGGCACGTTCCGCGGCACCCCGAAGAGCCAGAGAGGCTATCTCAACAACCACAAGTATTCCGACAAATTCGACAAGCATATAAATCAGACGGCCAGGGAGAACGGCCTCGACCCCTTACTCGTGAAGGCGATGATAAAGGTCGAATCCAACTTTAATCCCGATGCCGTTTCGCCGGCGGGGGCCATGGGAGTGATGCAGCTTATGCCGGGGACAGCGGAGCGCGTCGGCGTTGCGGACGCATTCGACCCCGAGGAGAACATAAACGGCGGCATAAAGTACCTGGCCATGCTGATGAAGCTCTTTAACAACAATACGACCCTTGCGATCGCAGGGTACAACGCGGGCGAAAACGCCGTCATAAAATACGGATACAAGATACCCCCATACGAAGAAACGATAGAATATGTGGACAGGGTTTACGCTCATTACGATCACCTGAGGAATTATCACGTCAACAGAAACACCAAGAACATGGTGGCAACCAGTAAGGACAAGGTCTCGTCCCCAGGCAAAGCCGGATCCTCGAAATCCTCGAAGTCTTTCATGTACGTCGAGACCGCGAACTCGGCAAAGGTCTACAAAAACGGTAAGCAGGTCGCATCCTCCAGCGTGGAGCCGGCCCCCGGAACGAGGGGAAGGACGCTCCTCGGCGCCGGCGCCGGGACTAAAACGGCAGCCGTGCTGAAAGCCGAATCCGCCGTCAGCGGCTCGGAGGGAAGGTATACGGTGCAGGTCGCTTCTTTCCCGGACAAAGCGTCGGCCGAGGAAATGGAGATGCGGTTCAAGGCCAAGCGCTACCCCGCGTATACCGAAGAAGTAAAGATTCCCGGAAAGGGCACCTGGTACAGGGTGAAGATCGGTAAGTTCACCACCCAAGGCGAGGCCAACAGGTACGGAAACGACATGAAATCGGCCGAGCCGGGCGTAGACTCGATACTCGTCACGATGAACTGACGAGCCTCCGAAAGCCGTTACCAAGGCACGGACGTGCCTAAATCTGAAAAACAGTTAAAATAGCTCGCGGGTGTCGCCCTAAGCGCCCGGCGCTCGCCGGATGCGCACCAAGCCGCGGCGGTAATATATAGAACATATATACGTCATAGCTTGCGGGCACAGGGAGAATAAGTACATTTTTGCCGGGTCATCTTCAAAATAGCTAATAACGGCAAGGCGAAAAGCGGTTTCGAGCTTGACTTGCATACCGCTATTTCTTAAGATACTACTTGTCAAGTTTCGGGGTTACTACGCCCACCGGCCCAAGGAGACGATAATATATGAAGCCAATAATAATGGCAGTCCTTATAATAGCCGCCTTCGGCTTTTTCGCATACAACATTTACAACCTGATCAAGCTCCTTCGTGTGGGGAAGTATGAACAGCGTTTCGACAACATTAAGGAAAGAATAAAACTCGTACTTATATATGTTTTCGGCCAGAAGAGGCTCGTCAAGAACTACACCTTCGCCGGCGTCGAGCACTTCATGATCTTCTGGGGCTTCGTAATAATCACGATAGGGACGATAGAAATGCTGATCGGCGGCGTCGTCCCGGGGTTCAAGCTCATCCCCGGACAGGCGCACGTTGCGTATGAGTTCATTCTGGATATCGTTCAGCTACTGGTTATCGTCGCGCTGGTCATGGGGGTCATAAACAGGACGACGATAGCCAAGAGGCGCGAGGTGAACGGGCTCGACGCGGTCGTCATCCTCGGGCTAATATTCGGCCTTATGGTTACGGCACTTACGGCCATGGGCACGAAGGTCGCCCTCGGCGAAGCAGACCCGACGTGGCTCCCCGTATCGAGCACGATAGCCAGCGTTTTCTTCAGCGGCATGAGCGAGAGCGGCGTCAGGTTCTCACACGAATTCTTCTGGTGGTTCCACATACTTATTGTTCTCGGCTTTTTGAATTACCTTCCATACTCGAAACACAGCCACGTATTCACGGCTATACCGAACGTCTTTTTCCAGAACCTAAATCCGAGGGGGGCGCTGAAGCCGATAGACTTCGAGAACGTTCCGGACGACATCGACCACTTCGGCGCGGGGAAGCTCGAAGATTTCACGTGGAAGGACATACTCGACGCCTACACGTGCACGGAATGCGGAAGGTGCACCGACAACTGCCCGGCGTGGCACACCGAAAAGCCCCTTTCGCCGAGAGAAATAGTAGTGAAATTAAGGCATTACGCGTCCAGCGAAGGCAAAGTCCTTATGAACGCCAACGGCAACGCGGCGGCCGTCGCCGAGGAGCTCGACACGATTCCGGGGCCGGAGTGGGTCACGGAGGAAGAGCTCTGGGCCTGTACGAGCTGTAACGCGTGCGTCGAGCAGTGCCCGCTCTTTATCGACCAGATGGGCAAGATCATGGAGATGAGGCGCTTCCTTACGCTAGAGGGAAGGCTCACGGGCTCTGCGGTGAAGACGCTCCAGAAGCTCCAGACGCAGGGTAACCCCTGGGGATTCAGCGGCAGCGACCGCGCCGCATGGGTTGCAGGCTACGAGGGCGTTAACGTTATCGGCGACGAGGGCAACGAGGACGCGAGCGGATTCGATTACATTTACTGGATGGGATGCTACGGCGGATACGACCCGCGCGGCCAGAAGATAGCGCAGTCGGTCGTAAGCCTCTTAACGCAGGCGGGCGTTAACTTCGCGGTGCTCGGGCCGCTGGAAAGCTGCACGGGCGACCCGGCGAGAAGGCTCGGTGAAGAGGCCCTTTATCAGATGCTTGCGACGCAGAACATCGAGACGATGAACGATCTTAAGGTTAAGAAGGTCATCGCGAACTGCCCGCACTGCTTTAACACGATCAAGAACGAGTACCCGCAGTTCGGCGGAAATTTCGGGTGATAAATCACACCCAGCTCCCAACGACCTCGTCAAGGAGGGGCGCCTGCGTCCGATGAAGGAGATAAAGGAGGACATCGCGTATCACGATCCATGCTACCTCGGGCGTTATAACCGGATATTCGACGCACCGAGAGAGCTCCTCGATTCGATACCGGGCGTGAACCTGGTGGAAGCTCGACAGGAAGCGCGAGCGCAGCTTCTGCCGCGGCGCTGGCGGCGGAAAGATATGGATGGAGGAAGAGGCGCCGCGCGTTAACTGGAACCGCTTCGAGGAGGTCGAGTCGAAGAATCCGGATACGCTCGCCGTTGCGTGCTACTTCTGCGATACGATGTTTGAGGACGCGCCAAGCAGGCCGGGAACGAGAAGATGCAGATCAAGGACATCTCGATGATCCTCCGGGAATCTGTCGAGCCCGATAAGAAATCCTGACAAGAAGACCGAAGCGCTCCGGGGCACTCCCGAGCGCTTCCTAACTTACTCCGCAGTTACTCCCCAACCTTTTTGCAGTATTGTAAATCCCGCCCATGGGGTTAGGATTTACCGATGCGTCTTATCTTTGCATCCGGAATAAATACATGAGAAACCGGACCGAATATTCTGCCGCATTCCTCGATTCGGGAAGTGGATGGCCCCGAGAGCCCGGCCGGGAGGGCTCGATTATTTTCGGTGAGCCCAGAATTAAAATTATTATGGATAATGAATTAATAACAATTAATAATGATAAACAAATATTAACAATGAGTCGTAATCCGCTTCAGGTTCTCGAAAGCTACATCGGAGAAGGGTACATAGCCGTGTGGGATATATAGGCTATGAGTATGGAATACCGAGGACGGCTTTTGAGGAAACGAGAGAAGACGGGGAGGAAGCTCCTGACCCTCGCTTTTCACAGACCCAAGGATATAACGATAACCGGCGACGATGAACCGGCCACAGTCCGGCAGCCGCTTCAGGGCGCAGCCTTGCAGACATTTCTAACATGGACAGCCTGGAGTATGTTCGTATCGTGGAGCGTGCCAAGCAATACATAGAGGCCGGGGATATGAGTATCAGGTAAATCTCTCGCGTAGGTTCGAGGTCGAAGGCCGCGAGATGCGGTCGCGCTTATTCCGAGTACGGTTTCACGCAAACATGTGCCGTTCGGTATCGATTTCGGCGATTTTCAACTCGTCAGCGGATCTATGGAACTCTTTCTGGGAAGAAGAAGGACGCCTACGACCTGCCCTATAAAGGGGACATCGCAGCTGTGGGGCATTCGCGCGAAGAGGATACGATCAAGAAGGCCGAGCTTCTCCGAGCGATAAGGAGAGGGCCGAGAACCTCATGATCGTAGATTCACGCAAAACGACCTCTCCAGGGTGTGCAGGAAGGGCTCGGTCAAGGTAGGCAGACTATTCGACGTGGAAACGTACGCGACGCTTCATCAGCTCGTTTCGGGAGGTCGAGGAGAAGCGAGGGAAGGGGGAGGGTATCTCCTTTCAAGTATACTGGGGAAGGTTTTCCTGCCCGGGTCCGTGACGGGGGCGCCAAAGAAGAGGGCGCTCGAAATAATAGACGAGCTCGAGCCGCATTACCGGGGGCCCCATTGCGGCGCGCTCGGTATCTTCTATCCAGACGGCGATTTTACGCTCAGCGTCGGCATACGGACGGCGGCTGTTTTGAGTCGGAAAGGACAACGTTCTGGACGGGCGGCGGGATAGTGCGGGATTCTGACCCCGAGGCGGAATTCCTGGAGACGACCCTTGGGACCGAAGGCGACAAGGCCCGGGCTTTCGGAGGGATAATACCAAATCGGCAGAGCATATTTTTATCGAAGACAAGCCCGTAAACGATGCGCCATCACCTGTGGAACGCTTTTTTTACGGAGAGGGGCTTTTCGAGACTTTCAGGTATAAATCGCGGATGCCGGCGCTGTTCGGAGAGGCACATGAAAGGATGAGGCAGGGCGCGGAGTACCTCGGAATACCGATGTATTCGATCTCGTATATCGAAGGGTCAGGTTGAGAATGCTGTAAAGGCGGCCGGAATAGAG
This sequence comes from Thermodesulfobacteriota bacterium, assembly GCA_041390285.1. Lineage (GTDB taxonomy): Bacteria > Desulfobacterota_D > UBA1144 > Nemesobacterales > UBA2774 > JADLGH01. The sequence goes on from JAWKQD010000003.1 coordinate 172,088, forward strand.
GACGCCTACGTTAAGGTATGCCTACTTTCAGACGGAAGCACGCTCTTTTACGACCTTCCGTCGAAAAGCGCCGTTTTAACTGTAGTTAGGGAGTATATCCGCCTTCGGAGCCGCTCAGGCTTCACATAGGCTCCACAAGGAGGAATTCGACCTCGCCCCTGTCGCACTTAAAATCGCTGCAACCATCTTGGAAATGTGCTCGCCCGGAGGGAGGCCGTTTCGGCAGGGTTCAGCGAATGTCTCTTCCTGAATGACAAGGGGCACGTGGCCGAGTGCTCTGCTGCCAATATATACTGGATCAGGGACGGTATGCTGTATACCCTGTCCCTCGAATGCGGGTTCTTCCCGGAACCACCCGTGAAGCCCTCCTGCGGTTGCAGCTGATGCGGGCCTGGATGTTTGGGAGGGGCGCTATGCACCGGACGATCTCTACGAATGCGAGCTTGCGCTAGCTACTAACGCCCTTATCGGGGTTATGCCCGTTTCGGTCATAGGCCACGTCTCGCTGGATACCGATACTGCCCATTTCGATAGCGTAAAGAAAGGCCTCTAAGTGATTGCCTGGGGTGGTAAACAGTTCGTGAAAAAGTGTGGAAAAAAGTGGAAGGATTGTGGATGAATATTTCACAAAACCTTGAACCGTGTTCTAACCATCCGTCATCAATGAATAATATTGTTTAACATGGCCTTAACAAATGTGAAATTGTTTATCCACAATTGCCATTGTTTCACGTGAAACATAGCGTATCTCGTATTTATTTCCTTCTCCCACGCAGAACTTGCTGAATATGCGGCCCAGTACGTCCTCTGTCGTAACCTCTCCGGTAATCTCACCGAGTGAGTCGAGGGCTACTCTCAGGTCGAGCGCAAGGAATTCGGGCGATTCCCGGCATCCAGCAGATTCAGAAACGACGACAGGCTTTCCGCAGCCTTCTCCTCGATGGCCAGCTTATGCCTGAGCTCGGTCAAAACGATCTCGCCCGGGCTTCTTTGCGTCCGTCTTTTTCCAAGCGGAGGAGCCCGTTAATGGCCTCTTTCAGGTCCTCGATGCCGGTTCCCGCTTTTGCCGACGTATGAACTGTCCTCTCGGGGGCGCAGAACCGCCGCAGCTCACCATCGCTGACTTTAAGCCCCGCATCCGCCTTGTTGACTGCCAGAACGGCCTGCTTTCCCTTTAGACTGCGTAAAACTTCGTAATCATCCTCGTCGAGAGATGCTGCCGTCTATAACGCATATTACGAGCTCGGCCTCACCGGCCTCTTCTTTGCGAGAGGTCTACCCCGGCACGCTCTGATTTCGTCCGCCGTAATCCTGATGCCCGCGTGTATCGACCAGGCGGAGTGGGAGACCCCGGACGTCGATGCTTTCCCTCGATAAAGTCCCTGGTCGTGCCCGGAACGGGGCTGACAATAGCCCTTTCCTTCATGACGAGCCGGTTAAGGAGGCTCGATTTCCTGACGTTAGGTTTTCCGATAATGGCCGTGGCGACGCCGTATTTCAGAACTCTCCCTTCCCTGTAGGTGTCCAAAAGCGCCCTGAGGCCAGTCAGAATGTCCTGAGTCCGCCCGATGAGGGCGCTTTTGACGATGGGATCTATGTCTTCCTCGGGGTGGTCCACCTGTGCCTCGACCTCGGCCAGTATGTCGAGGATAATATCCTTTATTTGCTGTATCTTATGGGAGAGCACCTTCGAGCTGGAGCCTGGCTTGCTTGGCGGGCGTCGTCTGTCTGGGCGTTTACCACGTCCGCAACTGCCTCGGCCTGTGCCAGATCCATCTTCCAAGAAACGCCCTTAACGAGAACTCCCCGGGGATTCGCGGGCCTCGCCCCCTGGGCGAATACGAGGCCGATGATCTTCTTCGGGACTATGTGGCCACCGTGGGAATGTATCTCTACGACGTCCTCGCCGGTGTAGGAGGCCGGGGATTTCATGTATACGGCCAGCACCTCGTCGATCCGCGCCTCGCTTTCCGGGTCGGTGATATTCCCGTGGTATAGAGTCCGGGGCGCGAAGCTCGGTGCCTCTTCCGCACCGGCTCTGAAGATGGTGCGAATAATATTGAGTGAATCGGGACCGCTTCTATGCGTATAACCGCTATTCCGCCGTCCCTGGCGGGGTGGCTATAGCGGCAATCGTATCGTCATTGGGGTAAACGAGGAGCCCATGTAACGGATAAATTACCATAACTGGGCTGGTGGGGCCATCTTTGTACTCCCCGGCCGCAATAACCAGCGGCAGGGGAGTCGGCATAATCGGATTTCCATAAGCTAAATCGCCCGGATCAAACGGCAGCGCGGGCCTTTTTCCTTCTCGTCATTTCCATCAGGGTTTCCATTGCCATGCTCGTATGGGCAAACGCCGACCCCGCGCTCATGACCATGGCCACGTTGATAGCCTCGGCCATCTTCTCCTTGGAAAGCCCCGCACTCCGGGCGTCCTTCACGCATCCCCTTATGCAGTAAGGGCATTTTGTGAGGTGGGCGCATGCGAGCCCCATGATACCGCGCTTAAAGTCCTTGGACAGTGCTCCGTCCTCGAAGACCTTCTTCGTGTACTTTTTGAATGACTCGGATATTTCCCCGCTGCATGCATGGAAATCGTTTACTTCTTTAAGGATGTTCTTCTTGAAAAAGTGCCCTTCGGTGAGCGGCAAGTCGTTATCGAGCGTATCGTGCGCTTCGAACGCGATGCTGGAATATGCGAAAGGAGCGCCCATGGCGAACCTCATCGCGACGTATATCGATTCGATTATCTCCTGGTCCGTCGCTCCGAGATTCTTGGCCAGCCTTACCCTCGATCTTATACAGTAAGGACAGGTAGTTATATGTGCGCATGCGACGGCAATAAGCTGCTTCTTTTGGGTGAGCGCCCCGTCCTTAAACGTATTATCGTGGAATTCGGACCACGCGCCGTGAAGCTCGGGATTGAGCTCCTTAAAATGAGCCATTTCCTTGCCTATTACGCTTTTAAACATATGATCGGACATGATATTGCCTCCCGTTTGTGTGTGTCGTATTTCAGGTCGCTTTAAGATGTGACATAATCATTGCGCTCCCGAATCGAGCGGCTCCATTGTGCGGTGCGTCTTTACCATCAGGACCATTCCTCGAGGTGCGAAAGGATCATCTGCGCCATTAGCCTGGGCGGATAATCCCCCGAACTCGCCGCTCTCTATCCCTTGCCTGATACAGATTTCCAGGGAGTCCCATTACGTCGAAGAACGAGGAAAGCGCTTCCCTGAAGTTATCGTTCGTCCGCACATCTCGACCGCGAGGTTGCCGAATGGACACCCCGCCGGGGGTGTCTGGCCCTGTGATAAGCTGCGACGCGGCTGTAGAATGCCGAAAGACGCTCGGAAGGCGGCAGCGATGTGTTTCTGAGTTGCCCCAGCACCTCAGCCCTCGTAATGCCGTATTCGCCCTTAAAGCTTCGAGACCTTGTGGCTCCTTACTATTGAAATGATAGTAGAGGTTATGCTTCGGTGACGCCACTCTTCTCGTAATATCGTCGAGCGACGTCTGCTGAAAGCCCTGCCTGTGGAAAAGCTCCTGAGCGCTGTCGATAATCTTTCTCTTGCTGCCGCCTATGGACAAATATCCCTCCGTACTAATAAATATCCTCTCCACTGACATCCACTTCACTAACCCACTTTACCTTCTCTATACTGCTATCCCTTTCTTCTAACCCTGCACAATTAGTACTGACTACCCAGTCCTCTAATTGTATGCCAGAAGAGGCTCACAGATAATTTTCTCTATAAAGGAATTACCGTATAAAGAGCCTGAATAGTGTAGTAATCAGAGGCGGTTAAGTAACCCCGAAACTGATAGTCAGGGGATTCGGGATAAAACCCTTCCAGCTCGCGGCCAAGCCTTTTTGCCTGGAGAAGCGCCCGGTAGCTGTGTCCCATGGAGCCCGAAGGAAAGGCTCTTTATAGCCGACAGCGCTTTAACTTCCCTAAGTTCCTGGCTTTTTTGACAGAGCTCACCCTTTCAGAGTATCCGAGCACGCCCCAGTCTATAAGAAACTGGCTCCTGGGTGGTGTATTTCACCTCACCGAGCCCGGCTCCTCGCCGGCTTGCATAAGGAGGCTGAAATCTACATGCGCCGTAATGTCCTGCTCTCTGCCTATACGGGAATAGGGGTCCTCGCTTACGGTGTGCCTGTAGATGCACTTGTAGCTGTCCCTTTCATCCTGTCGGGGCTGAAAAGCTCTTCCTCAAGATAGCCGTAATCGATAGTCAGCGCGAAGCCTCTCTTCAGAACTCGCGCGATGTCCTTCATATATTCCGCCGACCTGAAGTTGACCTCAACTTCCTGCCCCTCGACGTAGTCGTCCTTCCAGGCGAAGTAACGCTCTATCTCCGGAGCTGATTGGTAGTCCGTCGCTTCAATAAATCGCCCGTCTTCGAGAGTCACAAGTATCTCACGGAGACTTCCGCCCTCGAATCTGGCCCTACGGAAGGGAAGGGCGTCCATGAGCTCGTTCGAGAGTACGACGCCGGTTACGCTCTCAGGGCCGAGGGCGCCCAGCGACTGCACAAATCTCACGCGCCCGCCGTGCCCGCCGAGGAGTGCCCGGCCTCGCTTATCATGGCGGGGCTCTTCTCGATCACGACGTAGCTCGTACGTCTGTATAGCTCTGGCGTGTTTTCCCCGAGCGAGCCCAGTATGTCGGACGCGAGGAGCCCCAGCCTGCGCCGGGCTCGACCACCGTAAACTCATCGCCCCCAGCGTATCCGCCTGACCAGGAACCGAGATGGTTTCGCCGAAGGCTGGGTGGACGCACGGGCTAGTGTAGTAATCCCGCTCTTTTCCGATACGCGCCGCCCGATGTATAATAGCCGTAGCCAGGGTGATAGAGCGCAAGCTCCATGAACCGCTCGAACGTCATCGGGCCCTTGTCCGATTTCTTTTTTATTATTTCCGTCAAGGCGCTCATAGGCGTGTTTACTTTTCCCCGGCTGAAGTAGATTATATCTGAAACCGCCCCGGCGGAGACGACTGCCTTCGTATTATGAGATATATTCTGAAACCGCTTAAAATCGCAGGGTTCATATTACTCGTCGTAACGTTCATTACGATATCGTTCGCCGCCGCGATCCTCGCGGTCAGGAATGAAAAATCGAAACGCTTCATTTCTCGCGCATATCTTCTTTTTACATGAAGATGGCGCTCGCCGTTCTGGGAGTAAGGGTGAATGTGATAAACCCGGAAAGGCTCGCACTGGACGCGGCTCGTTCCCAGAGTAACCATCTTCCTACATAGACGTATTCGCCATATTCTCGGAACGTCCCCGCCGCTGTATCTGTCGCGAACTCGGAGCTCGAAGAGGCCTTTCTCCTGACAATAATAAAAATATTCCGGCGGGGTGTTCGTCGAGGCGGGCCGGGCGCGTCTGCTCCAGGATATGGAAGGAACACCGGACATGCTCGACCTCGGACTGAACGTCGTCCTCTTCCCCGAGGGCACGACGTCCGGACGGGAGTGGCGTTTCGCCGTTCAAAGCTCATTTCTCCGCCGCCGCCGAGGGAAGGGAGGTTCTGCCCCCTCTGCATAAAGTACAGTAAACGGGGGGCCCATAACGCCGGAGACCTCACCGCTCGTCTACTATTACGGCGATATCACATTTTTCAGCAACACTTTTTCAGGTTCCTCGGGCTTAAATCAGCCACGGCGGAGCTCACGGCTCTACAGCCGATAGAAACGCGCGGGCTTTCGAGAAAAGACATCTCCGACATCGCATAAGCAGGGAGATAAGCGTGCTACCTAGACGGGTGACTCCCATGCCGAATATGGACGCCTTTTAAGCCGTCTTTGATTACAGCAATCCATGATGCGTGTATACGCGGTAATAAAGCTTGCCCAAGCACTTTAGTTTGCTATGATAAAAGCTCTTAAAGGGCAATAATAAAGGAGAATTTCAAATGGATTTGAAGTGGGCGAAGCGAATCGCGGACCTTCCGCCGTACCTTTTCGCAGAGATAGATGCCAAGAAAAACGAGATGAGGGCAAAGGATGGAGATAATCGACCTCGGCGTGGGCGACCCCGACATCCCGACCCCGGATTTCATCATAGAAGCGCTTAAAAAGGCCGCTGATGACCCAAAAATCATCGCTATCCTTCGTACGAGGGGATGCCCGCATACAGGGAGGCAGTAGCCGAATGGTATAAGGAGCGCTTCGGCGTTTCCTTAAACCCGGCGACGGAAGCCGTCGCGCTAATAGGGCTCGAAGGAGGGCATAGCCCACACGCCGCTCGCGTTTTTAGACCCTGGCGACGTCGGACTCTACACCGACCCCGGATATCCCGTGTACCCGACGTCCATAAGCTTCGCGGGCGGTATACTGTACGCCGTGCCGCTACTTAAAGAGAACGACCTTCCCGACCTCGACGCCATACCCGAGACGTAAAACAGAAGGCGAAGATATTTTTCGTGAATTATCCCAACAACCCGACGACGGCCGTGGCCGACGCGGACTTTTACAAAAAGACTCGTAGAGTTCGGCCAGAAGTGCCAACATTCTTATCTGCCACGACGCAGCGTACACGGAAATCGCGTACGACGGATACGAGCCGTTCAGCTTTCTTCAGTTCGACGGCGCAAAAGAAGTAGGAATCGAGTTTCATTCCCTGTCGAAAACGTTTAATATGACAGGGTGGAGGATTGGTTTTGCCGTGGGCAACCCGAAGGCCGTGGGAGGACTCGGCAAGATCAAGACCAACATCGATTCCGGGCTTTTCAGGCCGTGCAGGTAGCGGCGGGCATAGAAGCGCTCAAGCACTATAAGCTCGGACTCGAAGACAGAAAGAAGATCTTTCAGGAGAGGCGCGACATATTCTGCAAGGGACTCGACGAGGCCGGGCTAAGTTACGAAAAGCCGAAGGCGACCTTTTACATATGGTTCGAAGTGCCCGCCTTACCTCGAAGGAATTTTCGGCGAAGCTCCTGACCGACACCGGGATAGTCGTAACGCCCGGCACCGGATTCGGAAAGTACGGGGAAGGGTATGCGAGGATTTCGACTACCTTCAGCACCGACAAGATAATTCAAGCGGTGGAAAGGCTGAAAGAGGTCAAATACTGACCCCTTTCACAAATGAAAAGGCAGCGGGAAATTAGAAGTGGAATATTTTATTTTAACTTCTAAAATCGTAATAACCTTACTATATACGCTAACCCTTATACTCCTCTGCATTTTCGGTCTTCACAGGTACTACCTGTCCCACCTTACGGCAGGTGCAAGAACAAAAAGCCCGTTCCGAAGGATATAGTTCGCGGTCCTTCCGAAGGTTACCGTGCAGCTTCCGATATACAACGAGATGTACGTCGTAGAGCGCCTGGTCGATTCCGTGAGCAGGTTCGACTACCCCAAAGACCTCCTGAGATACAGATACTGACGACTCCACCGACAGGACGACCGAAATAGCAGCCGCCTGCGCCGAAGGCATAGGGCTGAGGGCTTTAACATTAAGCATCTCCACAGGGAAAACAGGCAGGGGTATAAGGCGGGGGCTCTCCGCGAAGGGCTCGAAAAGGCCGAGGGCGAGCTTGTGGCAGTGTTCGACGCCGATTTTATGCCGCCTCCGGAATTCCTCAAGAATACGGTCGATTTCTTTACCGACCCGAAGATCGGCATGGTGCAGGTGAGGTGGGGACACGAACCTCGATTACTCGAACCTCACGAGGGCGAGGCCCATACCCTCGAGGCCATTTCGTCATCGAGCAGACTTCACGGTTCAACGAGGGCATGTTCTTTAACTTCAACGGCACTGCGGGCGTGATAAGAAAGGAGTGCATCGAATCGTCGGGCGGCTGGCAGCACGATACGCTGACCGAAGACCTCGACCTCAGCTACAGGGCGCAGCTTGCCGGATGGAAGCTCGTGTACGCGGCGACATGACTGCCGACGCCGAGCTGCCGGTGGACATGAACGCCTTCAAGAGCCAGCAGCACAGGTGGGCGAAGGGCGGTGTGCAGACGGCGATAAAACTCCTACCGAGGATATTCAGGGACCAGAGACTTCCTTTCAGGGTGAAGCTCGAAGCCTTCTTCCATCTGTTCGGCAATATATCCTATCTGCTCCTTTTATTGCTCTCTTCCTCCTATCGTTCCCGGTGGCGCTCTTCTGGAGGCACCTCGGCTGGGAAAACGGCATAGTGCTGAACATCTTCGCGATAACGGCCGGGACGTTCAGCTTCTGTCCTGTTCTATATAATTACGGTGAAGGAAGTTCACGGTAAGAAGTGGCTCGGGTACCTGAAATACGTGCCGCTCGCGATCTCCATCGGGGCCGGCATGGCGGTCACCAATTCGAAGGCCGTTCTGGAAGCCCTCGGCAAGACTCGAATTCCGGAGGACGCCGAAGTTCGCCGTCACCTCGCGCACCGACAACTGGCGCTCACGGAGTTACGTCGCCTCGAAGGAGCTTACCGCAATCGTCGAAATAGTATTCGGGCTCTTCTTCACGGTCCAGACGGTCTTTGCCTTGCAGTGGTTATGGGCTACCCTCGATACCCTTTCTCCTTCTTATACAGTTCGGCTTTTTCTACACGGGGCTACTTTCCATACTCCACGGTTCCGGAAAAAAGGGCATCCCGGCCGGCGTGAACACCATCATGCCGGAGCCCGCGCCCCGAGGGATAAGGAATTTTGACGGCGGCGGACAGCGGGCGGCGCGTTTATTAGCCCCGGTGTATACACGGCGGACGTCATCGTGTATGTTGCATCTAACCGGGATTTTTTAAGAGAGGCATGAACATATAAATGAGAGTTTGCACGCTTGCGAGCGGTAGCTCGGGAAACTCCTCTATATAGAATGCGGCGCGACCAGACATTTTCAGTCGATGGGATCAGCCGGAGACAAATGACGCTCAGGCTGGATTCCAGGGGTCTCGCTTTCGGATATAGACGCCGTAGTCGTAACGCACGAGCATTCCGATCACACGTCGTCGCTTCCCGGCTCGGCCTTCCGGCCTACGTCGCTTCGGCGACGGCTCACCTGTGGAAAGAGAAAGTCTCGAGATCGTCGAGTTCAGAGAGCGACAGGGCGTTTACGATAAAGATTCACATCACGCCCTTTCGGTGCCAAATGACGCGCTCGACCTGGTGGGGTTCACCATAGAATCGGGAACGGCGCTAAAATAGGCATTGCGACGGACATTGGGACGGCGACGTCGCTCGTAAGGGAAAGGCTCAAGGGATGCACCGCACTCGTACTCGAGTTCAACCACGACCCGGAGATACTCCTTTACAGCCACTACCCGTGGGATCTTACAGAGGGATAAAGGGACTCTTTCGCCATTCCTCGAACGGCCAGGCGTCTGAGCTCCTGGGCGGACTCATACACCATGGGCTCAGGCACGTCGTGCTTGCACACCTGAGCCAGGTCAATAATAGCCCGAGGTTGCATACGAATCGGCGTTCGGGGTTTTAAGGAAAGCAGGCGGCGAGTCGGACATAGCGTGATATCCGTCGCACCAGAAACGCCAGGGAGGTATTTGGAATTTGATAGAGAGATATTCGAGGCCCGAGATGTCCGCCATATGACGGACGAGGCCAAGTATAACAACTGGCTCAAGGTGGAAATCGCCGTTTGCGAGGCCTGGGGGCGAAATACGGGCGCATACCGAAGAGCGCCGTCAAGGTGATAAAAAAGAAGGCGGGATTCGAGGTCGTCAGGATTAACGAGCTCGAAAAAGGAGCTGAAGCACGATGTGATATCGTTCCCTACGTCCGTTTCAGAGCACGTCGGCGAAGAGGTAAAGCGGTTCACCTGGGACTTACGTCGTCGGACGTTCTGGACACGGCTTTCGCGCTTCAGCTTAGAGACGCTTCCGACATACTGATAAAAGACCTGAAACAGGTAACCAAGATACTGAAAAAGAAGGCGTACAAGTACAAGAACACGCCGATGGTCGGAAGGACCCACGGCATTCACGCCGAGCCCAAGACCATGGGGCTCGTCTTCGCGCTCTGGTACGACGAGATGAAGCGGAACACGGAGCGCATGAAGAGGGCGCGTGATGTTATAAGCGTCGGCAAGATATCGGGCGCCGTCGGCACGTTCGCCAATGTGCCGCCAGAGATCGAGGAGGACGCGTGCAAGAGGCTCGGGCTTAAGGCCGCCCCCATATCGACGCAGATCGTGCAGCGGGACATACACGCCGAGTTTTTCGTCACGCTCGCCATTATCGCGTCCTGCATAGAGAAGATCGCGACAGAGATAAGGCACTTTCAGAGGACCGAGGTTTTAGAGCTCGAAGAGCCGTTCACGCACGGACAGAAGGGGTCGTCTGCTATGCCGCACAAGAGAAACCCTGTCCTTTCCGAAAACCTCTCGGGGCTCGCGCGGCTTGTAAGGTCGTACTCTCTTCCGGCGCTGGAGAACATCCCGCTCTGGCACGAGCGCGATATAAGCCATTCGTCTGTCGAAAGGGTTATAGGCCCGGACGGGACGATCCTACTCGACTTCATGCTCTCGAGGCTTGCGGGCCTACTCGACGGCCTTCAGGTATACCCGGAGAATATGAAGAAAAACCTGTGGCTCACCCGCGGGCTTATATTTTCGCAGAAGGTGCTCCTTAAGCTCATCGAGAAGGGGCTCTCGAGGGAAGACGCCTACAGGCTCGTTCAGGAAAACGCCATGAGGACGTGGAAGGGCGAGGGAGACTTCAAGGAGCTCCTCGCGGGGGACAAGGCCGTGTCCGCCACTCTCACCCCCGGAGAGCTCGCCGAATGCTTTGACGAAACGGCCGATTTGAAGAACGTGGACCGCATATTCGAGAGGGTGTTCGCATAGACCAAAATCTAATGATTATAGATAGAAGCGGCTGATTTGAGCCCTTATTTTTTATTGCATTATAAACATTCAGTGGTATAGTTTTAGCTAATCTATACCTAAGGAGGCAAGTATGAGATTTAGATTTTTATCTCTTGCAATACTATCTATTACTTTCCTGATAGTAAGTGCGGCTGCTTATGCGCAGCAGATTTCCAAGGAAGAAAACGACAGACTTCAGGAGTTCTTCAAGAACAGGTTCGGGGTGAACATCCCGTCGGACAGCAAGATAGAGATCGAGGGCTTCGAGAAGAGCTCGGTCGGCGATCTTAAGTCCGGTAAGTTCGTCATCAACTCGGCGGCCGGCGCTCAGGAAGTTCCCTTCGTCATAGGCGGCGACGGAAAGTATATCCTTATGGGCAACGTGGTCGATACGAAGACCTTCGAAGCTACCCCGATAAAGGGTATCAAGAAGGGCGCGGTTCCGATCCCAAGGGGCGAATTTCCTCTCCTCATGACCGACGACGGAAAGTATCTCATAATCAACAGCGAAATCGTAGATACGGGGACGTTCAAGGAGTCGCAGCTCAAGGGTTTTAGGGGCGGCTCTTTCATGATGGGCGGCTCGCAGCAGGTGCCGGTATATATAAGCGATAACGGTCAGTACCTCGTTCTCGGCACCGAGATAATGGACACAACGATCGACCCCCATCAGGAGATCATGGAAAAGATTTCGCTCAAGGACGTACCGACCAAAGGCAAGAAAGACGCCGAGGTCGTAGTCGTCGAGTATTCCGACTTCCAGTGCCCGTTCTGTAAGAGGGGCAAGGACATGCTTCCCGAAATACTTAAACAGTATGAGGGCAAGATAAGCATCTCCTACAAGCAGCTCCCGCTCCGGAACCACAACTGGGCTATGCCCGCGGCGATAGCGTCCGAGTGCGCGTACCAGCAGGGTAACGACAAGTTCTGGGAAATGCACGACAAGCTCTTCGACAACCAGAAGCAGATAACCCTCGAAAACTCCGAGCAGAAGTTCAATGAGTTCGCGAAGGAGATCGGGCTCGATACCAAGAAGTTCGACGCCTGTCTCGACTCGCCGGATATAAAGGCCAAGGTTGAAAAGGATGTCGCCGAGGCGACAGCTATCGGCGTTCAGTCCACGCCGACGTTCGTCGTAAACGGTATGATAGTACCAGGTGCGAATCCCGAAGGCCTGAAATCCGCGATCGATATCAAGCTTTCGCAGGACTCATAAACATAAAACCAAGACCACAAATGGTGCGTCCTATCCCGAAACAACCGACGTCAGACAGAGCCGGTATTACGGGGTAGGGCGCATTTTTTTATTTTTAGCGTATCTTCTATATAATACTTCTTCCGGCAGGCAAAAATGAAGTGCCCTACTTGCGGATACAACAGCTTCGATCATCTGGACACCTGTAAGAAGTGCGGCTCCGCGCTGAGGGGCGACCCTCGGATGAGGCCCGTGATCGAAAGCGGCACGGAAGATGAGTACGAACCCCGGCCACGCGTTCGGCCGGAATTCACCAGTGGAAAAGACTCTCAGCCTGACGAATTTCTCGACATACCAATAAATGAGGGCCGTTCCCCTTCAGGACCCGAAAGCGATGAACGCCTTTCAGGGCCCAGACGGCGTGCGCCCAGAAAGCAGCTCGATTTATTTCATGAATCGGATGCCTCCCCGGGCGTCTCTAATGAATCGGCAGGGGAAGAGCCGGATCCTCTGGAAGAGGGCAGCCCCGAAGACTGGCTGCCCCCGGGCGGCCCGGATAAACACGCAGACAAATACAACGACCCCTTCGGAGAAGAAGAGGTCCGTACGGAGCCCGGAGCCCCGTATCGCGGGCGCGAAGCCGACGAGGTCTACAGCCTTGCGGGATTCTTCCCACGGGCGGTGGCGTTTCTTATCGACCTCGTAATAGTGGCGGTGATAGCATACGCTACGCTGCAATTAAGCTTCATGGTTGCCGGCGGCGGTGGGACCAGGGGAATGGATTATGTTTACCCGGTTCTTTTTCTTCTCGCCTCCACGTATTTTATCTTCCTTCACGCCCTCGGCGGGAAGACCATAGGAAAGATGCTGATGGGCATAAGGCTCATAAGCGACGAGGGGGGAGATATCGGTATTTGGGACGCATTTTTAAGGTGGTTCGGCTATTTTATATCGGCGGCCATTATGATGGCCGGTTTTTTCTGGGCGATATTCGATTCAGAAGGCCAGGCGTGGCACGATAAGATTGCCGGGACATATGTCGTAAAGGATTAAAACGGTAAATGAAAAAACTAAAGGAAATAAACGAAAAAATATCACAGAACCGCGAGAGTCTCGAATCCTGGGCTCTCGGCAAGGCCGAGAAGGAATTTATTCCACTATATTCATCGGTCGATCTCCGCATTTCCGATTACAAGATAGCGCCCGTCGATACGAATATATTCCCGGCCGGATTCAACAACCTGTCGCAGGAATCGAGGGACAGGGCGTCCGAGCTGTTCAAGGCCTATTTCAGCCAAAAGCATCCGAACGTAAAGAACATCACGATTATTCCAGAGCTCCACACGAGGAACTCGTACTACTGGGAAAACGTTTCTGTCCTCAGGTCCATACTCGTGAAGGTCGGCTATTCCGTCGATATAGGAATAGTCAGCGACGACTTTACACAGGACAGCGCGACGTTCAAAGCCCAGAACGGCGAAGACGTCACGGCGTATAAGGTCAAAAAGGAAGACCACAAGGTTTTCACATCGAACTCGGTCCCCGACCTTCTCCTTATAAACAACGATTTTTCCGAGAGGTGTCCGAAATCCCTTAACGACATAATTCAGCCCGTGGAGCCGCCGGTGGAAATCGGCTGGCACACCCGACGGAAGAGCGTTCATTTCGATTTTTACAACAGGCTCGCCCGAGAGGCGGCGGATATAATCGGCATCGACCCCTGGATAGTCAGCATCGAAACCGTGCCTATGGAAGGAGTCGATTTCGACGATCCGGCGGACCGTGAACGGGTAGCCGAAGTAGCCGCAAAAATACTCGATAGATTGAAAAGGGAATACGAGGCGAGAGGGGTGAGCGACAAGCCCTACCTCTTTATCAAGAGTAACTCAGGCACTTACGGAATGGCGGTTATAAGCGTAGCCGGACCCGACGAGATAAGGAACTTGAACGCCGAGGGCAGAAAGCGGATGCGCGTGAGCAAGGGCGGAAAGCCCGTCCGGGATATAGTCATACAGGAAGGGATACCGACGACTTTAGCCCACGGCGCCGATTCCGCGGCGGAGCCCGTCTTTTATCTCGTGAACGCCAGGGTGGCGGGGGGATTCCTCAGGGTAAACAGCGGCAAGAGCGGACTCGAAAACCTTAACACCCGCGGCATGGGATTCGTTCCCCTGTATTATCACGGCGCTCCGGTCGAAAGCGGGGCCGCAGAGTGCGTCGTCTGCTCGCCCGCGCACGAGCTCGTCTCCTCAATAGCCAGCATTGCGGCCGGATACGAGATAGAGGAGATATTGAGAGAGGGTGGGTGCAAGGACGACGAAACCGGGGCGCGCGCCTGATTAAATCCCGTCAGCTAGCCGGTTGATGTGCCGCCGCTGCCTACTTCCACCTTTTTCGCCAGGTTGAGGGTCCTTCTCAGAAGCACCGTGTATATCGGCTTCCCGCCGAGACCTTCCGCAACGACCGTCGCCGTAAGGCACGTGATTATGAGCGGCAGTATTAGAAAATAATTCCCGGTCATTTCTATTGTCAGCGCGATTCCCGTAAGCGGCGCCCTTACCGTAGCGCAGAAGAGGGCCGCCATTCCGGCCACGGCGAAGGATTCGGGCCTTATGTCGATACCGGGGAAGTAAAAGCCCGCATAGTGACCGAACCACATCCCGAAGAGGGTGCCCAGCGCCAGCATGGGAGCGAATATACCCCCGGGCGCACCGGAGCCGTAGCTTATCATCGTCGTCCCGAACCGGGCCGCGAACAGTATCAATAGAACCATCACGGGGAAGGTTCCCGTAAGCGCCTTGGGTATAACAGAGTATCCGCCGCCGATGGTGTCGGGGAAAAACCATGCGAGGAGGCCGATAAGCCCACCGACCAGAAGGCCCGTCATGGAAAAGATATGGCCCTTCAGGCCCGCGAAGAAGTCGAGCGTTTTTACGAGAAGGAAATTAAAGAGCACCCCGAATACCCCGAACACTATTCCGAATACCAAAAAGAGCCAGAGGGAAGAGAGGGCGGGTGCGGAGATCATCTGCATCGATATGTCGGGCTGCTGCCCCATTATCGCGCGGAGAGCAATGTCGGACGCAGCCGACGCCACGAGGACGGCCTGCACCGAGAGGAAGCTGTATTTAAACTCGGGGCGCATCTCCTCGAAGACGAACAATATGCCCGCGAGCGGGGCGTTAAACGCCGCTGTCAGGCCTCCTGCCGCGCCGGCGGCGATGAGGGCGTGGGTATCGTCCTTCGATGTCCTGAAGATATCGGAGACCATTTTGCCGATGTTGCCGCCCATCTGTATCGTCGGCCCCTCGCGGCCGAGGACCATTCCGCCGCCGAGAGACAAAAGGCCGCCCAGGAACTTTACGGGCAGTACGAGCTTCCACCTTACGGGACGGACGTCGTCGAGGGCGCCCTCTATCTCGTGGACGCCGCTGCCGCCCGTCTCGGGCGCGACCCTTCTTACCAATAGAAACGCGAAGAATACGAGGACAGCGGAAAATAGAACGGACGCTATGACGAGTACGTAGGGAGACTGGGGCAGGCTGTCCATAAACACCTGCCGGAGCCCGCCGATCTTGTCTATCGAGATTTGAAACAGTGCGCCGATAATACCGGTAAGGCCCCCGGCTATAGCAGCCCAAAAGATGAGCGGGGTGAATTTCCTCTCGGACGCGAGAAATCTTTTAAGGACATTTGACAGCCCTGCACTACCGGTTTTCCGCTCAGAGTGAATCTCCATCCATTCCTCCGGGGTTAAAACAATAAATTATAATCCGACCATTCCCGGCCGCGGCGAATACGGGATAAGAGCATATCTACCAGGCAGTAACGTCGCGGTACGAGATTATCTTCGAAGGGGTTACCCTGACGAGTACCTCGCCCTCCCCGGAATTTCTCCTTCCGTAAGCCTCGGCCTCCGACTCTCCCATGTACCTCCCGGCTATCCGCGCCGCCCAGTGGTAGAGCTCCCCGGGGTCTTCGGACAGCTCGGCTGTGCCTTCTATCATGACGAAAGAGTAGGGCGGGGTTTGGTCGTCTACGGCTATGCAAACCCTGGGGTCCCTTTTCATGTTCTTTCCTTTGACAGTTTCGGCGCCGGTCGTGAAAACCAGGCTGTCGCCGTCCAAATCATACCACACGGGTACGACGTGCGGTGAGCCGTCTTTCCTTACCGTCGCGAGCTTGCCAGTCTTTGTGCCGTCCAGCAGGAATTTCCTGAATTCTGCGTCAGTCATTTCAGGCATATGGAACCTCCCACCCGGTTTGACCGGGATTCGTTCGAAGGCGCTACCCTTCTTTTTTCAGGGAAGAGATATCTTTTTTTGCCGCCTCTATCATTTTGAGGACGTTCTCTCCGGCCGTGCCGCCGTAGGACTTTCTGTTCCCGACCGACCCTTCGAGAGTTATATAATCGAAGAGGTCCTCGTCGAAGATCTTGGAGAACATCTTATACTCCGAGATGTGGAGGTTAATGAGCTCCCTTCCTTTCTCTTCTGCATACCCGACTATCTTTCCCGTAACCTCGTGGGCCTTTCTGAACGGCATGCCCTTGCGCGTGAGATAGTCTGCGATGTCGGTCGCCGTGATGAACCCCTCGCCGAGCGCCTTTTCCATGTTCTCCTTTTTGAACTCTATCGTGTGCAGCATCTCGTGAAGGACTGCGAGGCAGGACTTCACCGTGTCGGCCGCGTCGAACATGGGCTCTTTATCCTCCTGCATGTCCCTGTTGTAGGAGAAGGGGAGGCCCTTCATTATCGTGAGTATAGCCACGAGGTCGCCGTAGACGCGGCCTGTTTTTCCGCGTATGAGCTCGGCCATGTCGGGATTTCTCTTCTGGGGCATTATGCTGGAGCCTGTGGTGAATTCGTCGCCGAGGTCCACGAAGTCGAACTCCTTAGTAGACCACAGAACGAGCTCCTCCGATATACGGCTCAGGTGCGTCATCAGGTTCGCTGAAACGGATATGAATTCGATGATAAAGTCCCTGTCGCTTACCGTGTCTATGCTGTTCCGCGTGACTTCGGGAAATCCGAGCGTAGAGGCGGTATGCTCCCTGTCTATGGGGAATGTCGTCCCCGCACCGGCCCCCGCGCCGAGCGGCATCACGTTCACCCTTCCGAAGCAGTCTATGTATCTCTCCATGTCGCGCCTCAGCATCTCGAATAATGCGAGCAGGTGATGCGAAAGGAGGACGGGCTGCCCCCGCTGGAGGTGCGTGTAAAGAGGGAGGACAGTGCCGAAGTTCTTTTCCGCGAGATCAACCAGCCGTTCCGTGATGAGACCCAGGAGCTCGACTATCTCCTCTATCTCCTTTCTGAGGTAGAGCCTCATGTCGAGGGCTACCTGGTCGTTTCGGCTTCTGCCGGTGTGAATCTTCCCGCCGACCTCGCCAATTTTCTCGATGAGTCTTTTTTCGATGTTGAGATGGATATCTTCGTACTCTTCCTTGAACGGAAATTTCCCGGAATCGATTTCCTTTTCGATCTGTCTGAGCCCTTTTATTATCTTCGCGGCTTCATTTTCGGGGATGATGCCGTTTGCGGCCATCATCTCGGCGTGCGCTACGCTGCCCTCGATGTCTTCCTTATAGAGCCTTCTGTCGAAGTCTATCGATGCCGAGAACTTCTCGGCAACCTTATGCGTACCCTTCTTGAACCTTCCCGCCCATGGTTTCTTGATCACACTCGGCCTCCACTTTAAGCCTTTATATTACCGTGATTTTTACGGCCTTAGAATATAGGGATTGTGAAACTATATCACGTAAGGGCCGTTAACTTAAGCCAAAGAGGATGATTCCCGGGTCTGCCTGACTAACTGATAATATACGAAACGGACATCGCGGCGCGCCCGCTCCTTCCGCGCTACCGGGGGCATGCTGATATACTTAATCATGTTAGCTATCGCCGCTTCCCGGGCTGATTTACGGGACAGCGGCTTAAAAGTAGAGGTGATAAAAATGGAAGTATTCGAATGTGTAAGAACGCTGAGCTCTATCAGGAGCTACATTACAGGCGACGTTCCCGACGAGGTAATAGGCGAGGTCATGGAGGCGGGGAGATTAGCGCCCAGCGCCCGTAACCAGCAGCCGTGGGAGTTTATTCTGGTAACCGACAGGGATGTGCTCAAGGGGCTAGAAAAATACTGCACCAGCGGGAGGTTCGTATCGGAGGCCGCCTTCGCCGTTGTCGTCCTTACGGACCCGTCCAACAAATGGCACGAGGTTGACAGCACCCGCGCGGTGCAGAACATGGTGCTTACGGCCTGGGGACGGAGGCTCGGGTCGTGCTGGATCGGAATGATAGACAAAAAGGGGCTCGCGCAGTATCTCGGCATCCCCGGCTCACTTAATATCCTGACCGTCCTTCCCTTCGGATATTTTGACAAAGGGCTCGCCGGACACGAGAAAAACCGGAAATCCCCGAGAGGTATTTCATCTGAACCGGTTCGGTGTAAAGCCGGGTGAATGATCGCCACCGGTTACTCAGCCTGGCAGAACAGAGCCGGCATCGAACTCCGGCTGCGGCGCAAAATCCCTCGTGATCATGGTCATCACGAGGTCTTTTGTCCGCCCGGTGACTGTCAGGGCCTCCCTGTGAAAATGCACGGGAAGCAGAGGTTAAGCAGCAGGCCGAGCTTGTAGTCCCTTACCGCGTCGTCAATGGTATAGAGGCCGACCGCCCTCGATAAGAGTCCCGTACCATCTGTTTACGGCCTCGTAGTGGTACTGCTTCAGCTCGGACGTCGGCTCGCTGCCCGCGGTGAGTCTGGCCACGTCGAAAGCGCCCATGCTCTTTATCGCTATCTGCCAGTCGATTATAACCACCCAGTCGTCCGAGCCCGGGCTTCCGAAGAGGAGGTTATCCGCCCTGAGGTCGCTATGGACGATCGTTTTCGGGCGCGAGCTTATCTCGCCTGCAAGCCATTCGACGTGCTTTAACAGCTTCTCCCCGACGGCCCGTCCGTTACTCTCGAGTAGACCACCGAAGTGTTCCATGAACGAGGGCCATTTCTCCCCGTAATCCTGCCAGACCGGGTTCTCGCACGGCATCCATTCGAATCCGTCGAGCTCGGGGCTGTTCCAGTACCTTGCGTGGAGCTTGGCTATCTCTTCGGTAATCCCGAGCGCCTCCTCTTCGTTTATTCCCCTGACCTGGTCGCCGGGCCTTAGCGAGCACAGGTCTTCCATGGCCAGCGCGTAGGCCGGCGGCTCGATAACCGAGCCGTAGAGGCGCGGCAGCCGCATGGAAACGCCGGGGGCGACGCTTTTGTAGAACATTATCTCCCTCGTAAAGGCGTGGAGCTGATCGCTAGCCTGCCTGTAGGATTCGGATTCGGGCTCGATCTTTATCACGAGAGATTTCGGAGCCCCTTCTTCTACGGCGTCGTAGGTCAGAATCGTTTTCACGACGCTGCTCAAAAAACCCACGGAGCCGCCCACGGGCTGGACGTCGATAGCGGTCACGCGCGATTCCGTAATAGAGCCGCCTTCTCTCAGTATGCGCGTCAGCCACTCGGGCGTGATCTCGTTTACGTGAAGAGGGTTCTTTATGCTCATCTATTCTCGCTCTATCATCTGCCTTTATTGCACTGACTCCCCGTTTATAAAGCCCGACACCCAGTCTCTTTTGCCGTCGCCGCAGTTCTTGAGGACCTTCGCCATGTGCCTGGACTTAAGGACGCTTACCCTGTACGTCTCGCCCGTATCGCGCGATACGAAATCGACGTCGATACCGTCCCTGGTTTTTTCTCGCGCTTAAGGGTGAATTCCGAAAGCCCGGTCTTACCCGTTTCCGCCCTGAGAAAGTATTCCGCGGCCTGGGCCTCGGCGCTGTAGCACGAGCGGCCGCGAAGGCTTGCGAGGTCGATCTCGCCGTGCACGTACTTATCGATTACCTCGTCCGCCTTTTTACCTTCCCTCACCCTGCCGTAGCAAATGCCGTGCGGGAGGCAGATGAAGGTGGCGGCGAACCTGTGCCCGCCGATGTGGTTCGTCTGCCATACGTTCCGGCCGTGCGGGCCTGCTGCGGCTTCGAGGAATACGGGCTTGCCGAATTTCCCGCAGCAGGTGTCGCGCTCGCCGTTCGTGCAGACGATTACGAGGGGCTCTTTTCTTTCATATTTATCTCCCTCGAACACCGAGTTCACGTCCAGCGAGAGGAGGTCTTCGTATGAGCCGAGGTTTATCTCGTAGAGTTTTGCCTCCGTATCGGACGCGCGCGAGATGAAGAGGCTTATGCCTTCGTCTTCGCGCCCGTTTCGGCTCACGACCTGGAGGCGGGAGCCCTTGATCGCCTTCCCGATCTTCTTCAGCTTCTCCCTGGCGGCTTTGGGGATGGAGCTGTCCTTATACGCGTCATCGGACCATCTGCCTCTGTACTCTATCAGTATCCATCCGCTTGCCTCAGCTGCAGTGCCGTAAAGCGGCTCCTCGGCGGCAAGCGAATCCACCGCGCACAATGCACCCTTTTTTTTATCCTTGCTCAATGCGTCACGCCTCTCTCTTTCCAGTGAATTTTTCTTCTTCCATCGGCTTATTTACAAGACGAGAACAATCGACGATATTTTACAGCAAAGCCGTGAATATTTAACCCCGGGACCGGTAATCGCATGGGTAAAACTGTTATAGGAATGGACATCGGAGGGACGAACCTGAGGGGCGCTCTCGTCACGCCCGAGGGCCGCATACTGAGGCAGCTCAAGATCGCGTCGGGCGCGCACGACGGCATAGACGCCGTCGTAGAGAACATCGCAAAGCTCGTGGACGAGCTGGGCGAGGGGGGCGTCTCGGGGGTCGGGATAGGCATTGCCGGCGTCATAGACTCCAAATCAGGCGTCATCACGCAGGCCCCAAATATAGCGAACGTAACGAATTATCCGATACGCGACAACCTCGTCAGGAAACTCGGCTCCGGGGTCGGAGTCATCGTGGAAAACGACGCCAACTGCGCGGCGCTGGGCGAATGGTGGATAGGCGCGGGGAAGGACATCTCGTCTCTGGTCATGATAACGCTCGGCACGGGGGTAGGCGGCGGTATCATCCTCGACGGCAAGCTGTGGAGCGGAGCCGACGGCATGGGAGGGGAGGTCGGCCACATGACCGTCTACCCGGACGGAGCGCTCTGTAACTGCGGGAATTACGGCTGCCTCGAAAGCTACGCATCGGCTACGGCTGTTAGAAGGATGGTGAGGGAAACGCTAGCGAAGCCGGAGGTTAAAACCGTCCTCAGGGATAGAGTCCCCGAGACCGACCCCGACGACATTCCGGAGGTGGTCATGAAGGCGGCTCTCGAGGGGGACGCGGCGTCTATAGATATCTGGGCGCGGTTCGGCGTCGCCCTCGGGATAGGGATGGCGAGCCTCGTAAACATACTTAACGTCGAGATGATAGTCCTCGGCGGAGGGGTCGCCAAGGCATGGGACATGTTCATAGGGCCGCGCGCGCCGAGCTGAAAAAGCGGGGCCTGAGGGCACCTTCGAGAGAGGTAGTGATCGAAAGAGCGAAGCTCAACGGCGACGAAGGAATACTGGGAGCGGCCTACCTCGCCCTAGGCGGGCGGTGAAGGCGGCGTTTTAGAATCGCGGCCTTACGAGAGTCAGCTTCAAAGCCTTTTTTCGGCTTCCCTGTTACCTTCGCCCGCTCGTCGATCCTCATACCGCCTATCCAGACTATCTCCCCCGGAAAGGAATATCGGAACACGTTTCCGCATGAACGCCGGGACTTTCCGGTCGATGAAAAAGTCCTTTACCTTTTTACGGCTCTTCATCCCAAGGGGCATGAATCTGTCACCGGCCTTAAAGCTCCTTACCTGGATCGGGAATTTCACCGCGCCGGGGTCGAGAAATACGACGTCTTCTCTATCCTCTTCGAGTCCACTAGCCGGGGCTTCTTCGACCTCGACTTCGAGCTCGGGGAAGCTCCATTTCCCGGAGCCGGACAACTCGTACGAGAATTCACGGGCGAGGGCGCCTTTCGTCGTCACGATAAAGGAGCCGTGCCCTTTTACGATGACGCTTCCCCACTGGAAATGCAGACTCTCCGGACGTTGCCATCGATGTCAGAAAGGCGTCCGCCGCGGTCAGGTGCACGGATGACACGTTCTTGAGATTCTCCCTCGTCTCGGTGAGCGCGGCATGAGGACGGCAGCTCTAACGGCCCCATGAAGCCGGGTGTATTTAGCGATGTCTCCCGTGAGCTCCCCGCCATTGCGTTTAAAAATCCTGCGGAAGGCCTTTCGGCCTCGCGGGAAATAAAGTCTTCTTCGAGGCGCAGAATGTCCGCCGTACGCGCGAGAGTATCTTTTATCTTCGGGTTGTATTCCGAAAGGCCGGGCAGGAGGCCCAGCCTGATTCTGTTCCTGAGGTAATCCCTTTCGAGGTTCGTAGAATCGTCTATCCATTCGATCCGTGGGATTTCAGGTATCCCTCTATCGACGCGCGGTCCGTCTCGATGAGGGCCTTACGATATGTTCGCCGGACACGGGCGGAATGCCAGAGAGCCCCCGCGCCCCGCTCCCGCGAAGGAGCCGCATGAGGACGGTTTCGGCCTGGTCGTCGAGGGTGTGCGCCGTCGCGATCTTTGTCGCCCTGTGCTTTTTCCGCACTTCCTCGAAAAACCCGTACCTCAGCGTCCGTGCGGCGTCTTCGAGAGAAAGCCGGGATTTCTTCTTAAGCGCAGGCGCGTCCGCCTCGCCGAGCTCGAATTCCACGCCTAGCGACTTTGCGACGCCGCGGCTGAATTCCGCATCTCGCGCTGCCTCTTTTCCTCGTATACCATGGTTAAGGTGTGCCGCTATGAGGGTGAGCTTATAGGCCTTAAGCCCGTGAAGCGCGTGGAGGAGGCATACGGAGTCCGCACCCCCGGAGAGGCCCACGACGACCCTGTCCCCGGGCCGGAGCATGTCATACTTCTCGATTGTTTTTCGTATCCGGGAAAGCATTTTCTACGGAATTAGCGGCGAGGCCGACGGACATTATTATCCTGAACGCGTCCTCTATTGAGATATGAAGCTCTTTTATGTCCTCTTCCGGGACCATGACGTAATACCCGGAGGTCGGGTTCGGCGACGTGGGAATGAAGACGCTGACGAGCTTTTTGTCCGTCCTGTTCACGCCCTTGCCGATTTCGAGACTAGACGTAATAAAGCCAAGCGAGTATACGCCCTTCCGGGGAAATTCGAGGAGCGCCACCCTCTTTATATCCTTGATCCCCCTACCCATGAACACGGTTTCGATTACCTGCTTGGTTGCGGCGTAGATCGTGCGCGCGAGGGGTATGCGCGTTATAACGGCTTCGCCGAGACTGACGAGCTTGCTGCCGAGTATGTTCCTAGCCAGGGCCCCGACAACGAGGACTATGAGCAGCGTCCCGAGGAGCCCTATGCAGAAGAGAAGGATTTCGTAAACGCCTTGCGGGAGGTCTGAGGACGGGCCGCCCAAAACCCTCCGGGTATTGCGCTAACGAGGCCGACGATCCACGTGCCGAGCTTGAATAGTATGAATAGTGTGAGGCCGAATGGTACGGTGACCAGTATTCCGGCCAGGATATTATTCCTGAAAAAACTATAGATGTGCTTCATGCAGCATCATGCGGTCGGTTTGTCTATAGCATCGCGGAGGAACCTGCTGGGCTTGAACACGACGGCTTTCCTCTCGGCGATTTCTATAGTCTCGCCCGTAGCGGGGTTGCGGCCCTTTCTCGCCTTACGGTTCTGGACGCGGAAGCTGCCGAACCGGGGGAGCTTTATGCCTTCGCCCTTGCTTAGCTTGTCCTTGGCGATCTCGAAAAAGAACTCTACTATTTCCGCGGACTCCCTCTTCGAGAGACCGATTCTGGTGTGTATTACGTCCGCCAGTTCCTTTTTAGTCATCTCTTTACCCCTCCTTTCGCTATATTGTACGTAATTCGGCACCCAGAGCCAATTGAAGTTTTTTAAGCGCCTTGTCCTGAATTCTGTTTATTTCCTCTTCCGTGAGTGTCTTGTCGGACGCTCTTAGATGAAGCGAAACGGCGACGCTCTTCTTGCCTTCCTGCACCGTGCCACCGGTGAATACGTCGAATATCCGGGCGTCTTCTATCAGGCCCGAACCCATTGATTTTATCTCATCAATTATACTGCCGGCGGACACAGCCTGGTCAACGACGAGCGCGATGTCGCGCCTTACGGACGGGAATTTCGGAAGCGGCCTGAACTCGCCCTTCTTCCCCGCCGTGAGACGAGCGGCTGCGTCGAGGTCTATTTCGGCGACGTACACCCTCTTCGTGAGCTCGAGCCTCTCCATGAGCCCGGGGTGAATCTCGCCGGCGTATCCGACGGCCTCGCCGTCTATGATAATCTCGGCGGATTTTCCGGGATGAAGGAATTCGATTTCAGGCGCCGGCTTAAACGAGACGCTCTCCTGCGCGTGAAGCGCGCCGAGCGCCATTTCGAGCACCGCCTTTAAATCGAAGAAATCGAATTCCTCCCTGTCCCAGAGTTCCGGCTGTTTCCTTCCGGTTGCGGCCGCAGCCAGTTTGTTCGTTTCTTTAGGGAGCTTCTCTCCGGACGAGGGGATATAAATCTTCCCCGTTTCGAATATCCTTACGTCGTTTTCCTGCCGGTTAAGGTTAAGGAGAACATTTTTTACCAGTCCGGCAGTAAGGCTCGTCCTCATCACCGCCCCGTCCTTGCTGATCGGATTCAGTATCGGGAGCGCCTTATCCGGGCTGAAAAGCCCTAGAAGCCCCTCGTCCTCGAAGCTGTAATTTATCGCCTCGTAGAAGCCGTTCGCCGTGAATACTTCCTTGAATTTAGCCTGTACTGCCCTTACGCCGCCCGGGAGCTCCGTCTTCATGGCAACCGCCGGGAGAGTGACGGGCACGTTGTTATAGCCGTAAAGCCTGGCCGTCTCTTCTATGATGTCTATTTCGCGGGTGAGGTCTACCCTGTACGTCGGTACTTCGAAAGTGAGAACCCCTTTTTCCGACGACAGAAGCCGGAGCCCGAGCCTTTTCTGTATGGATATTATTTCTTCTTCGCTTATGTCGGTGCCGAGTATGGCGTTCACGCGCGCTGCAGTCACACTCACCACCGCGGGCTCTATTATGACAGGGTTCTCGTCTATCCTTCCGGCGGCTACTTCGCCCCCGGCGAGCTCGGCGATGAGCGACGCGGCCCTGTCGAGCGCCTTTGCGACGCCCTCGGGATCGACGCCCCTTTCGAACCTGTAGGAGGATTCGGATTTGAGCCCGGTTTTCCTGGACGTTTTCCTTACCGTATCGGGGCTGAAGTAGGCACTTTCGAGGAGAATGTTCGTCGTCCCCTCGCTCACCTCGGTGTCCGCCCCGCCCATGACGCCCGCGAGCGCAACAGGCCTTTCGCCGTCGCAGATGAGAAGGTCGTCTGAGGAGAGCTTCCTTTCGACGCCGTCCAAGGTCGTAATGGTCTCGCCGTCTTCAGCCTGCCTGACAACGATCTTCTGCCCCTTTACGAGGTCGTAGTCGAATGCGTGGAGCGGCTGCCCGAGCTCGAGCAGAACATAGTTCGTAACGTCTACTACGTTATTAATGGCCCTTATCCCCGCCGATTCGAGCCGCGTCTTCATCCATTTGGGAGACGGGCCTATCTTCACGTTCCTTATTACGCGGCAAGTATATCTGGGGCAGCCCTCGGGCGATTTTATCTCGACGGATACGTAGTCGCCTACGGGTGCGTCCGATTCCTTTACAGACGTGTCGGTAACCGGCCGTGCCGGAAAGCACGGCGGCTGCCTCCCTAGCCGTCCCGACCACGCTCAGGCAGTCGGGACGGTTGGGGGTTATACCTATTTCAAGGAGGACGTCGTTAACGCCTAGTTCGTCAATGAGCCGCGTCCCCGGAACCGCGCCCGGCGGGAGAATCATAATGCCGTCAGATTCTATCCCGAGCCCGAGCTCGTTCTCGGCACAGAGCATGCCTTCGGAGACCTGCCCCCTTATTTTCGCTTTTTTAATGGTAATTCCCTCGGGGAATTTCGGCCCCGGCGGAAGGACCGTCCCGGCCTTCGCCAGCGCGACTTTGTCGCCCGCCTTCATGTTGCTCGCCCCGCAGACGATCGGATATTCGGCCTCGCCGTCCGACACCCTGCAGAGAGAGAGCTTGTCGGCGTCCGGATGTTTACCCATGTCGAGTATCTCGGCGACGACTACGCTTTCGAGGGCTTTACCCACGTATTCTATCGATTCCACCTCGAGCCCGGACATAGTCAGCCTGTCGGCGAGCTCCTCCGGAGAGACGGAGAAATCGACATACTCCTTAAGCCAATTCAGAGATATTATCATTGTTTAGTGACCCAAAATTTAATAATTACATATTCTTAGGGCCGGGTCAATACTTTCGCCGGAAGTCCCGGCGGGTGGGATAGGGCCAGCCGGGCGAGTACCTAACCTGCCTCGATCCGGACCTCCTTTTCCGTACCCGGCGGCTCTTTCGTTGTTCCCGGGTCCTAAAATGGAACGGCGGCAATCCCCGGTTCAAGGGATTACCGCCGCTTCTCTTCACAAGGAGGAGGATATAGTCAGAACTTTTGTTTTCCAGTTTTAGTTGATCAGATCGAAGCGGTCGAGATTCATTACCTTATCCCAAGCAGCTACGAAGTCGTGAACGAACCGATCCTGAGAGTCGCTGCATCCGTAGACCTCGGCGACCGCCCTGAGCTCGGAGTTCGAACCGAAGATAAGATCGACCCTGGTAGCGGTCCACTTGAGCTCGCCCGTCTTCCGGTCGCGTACTTCGAATTCTTCTTCGTCCTCGGAAGTCGCCTTCCACATAAAGCCCATATCGAGGAGGTTTACGAAAAGTCGTTCGTCAGAGCCCCGGGCGGTTGGTGAAGACGCCGTGACTGGAATCGTCGAAGTTGGTGTCGAGAACCCGCATGCCGCCGAGAAGAACAGTCATCTCGGGGACGCTCAGCGTAAGGAGCTGGGCTCGATCGACCAGCATTTCCTCGGGCTTTACGGTGTAGCGGCCCTTGAGGTAGTTCCGGAAACCGTCGGCCTCGGGCTCGAGATACGTGAAGGATTCGATGTCGGTCTCTTCCTGAGACGCGTCGGCGCGCCCTGGCGTGAAGGGCACTGTAATATCACTGCCGGCGTTCTTTGCTGCCTGCTCCACGCCCGCGCATCCTGCGAGGACTATCAGGTCGGCGAGTGAAATCCTCTTGCCGCCTGTCTGAGCGTCGTTGAACTCTTTCTGTATGCCTTCGAGCGCCGCGAGCACTTTCGCGAGCCGGGGCGGATTGTTGACTGCCCAGTCTTTTTGCGGAGCGAGGCGGATGCGCGCACCGTTGGCGCCGCCGCGCTTGTCGGAGCCGCGGAACGTCGAGGCCGAGGCCCATGCGGTCGATACCAGCTGGGGCACGGTGAGCCCCGAGGCGAGTATTTTGGCCTTGAGCGCCGCGATGTCCTTATCGTCTACGAGCTCGTGCGTAACCGCCGGAACAGGGTCCTGCCAGATGAGATCTTCGGTGGGACTTCAGGGCCGAGATAGCGAGCGCGGGCCCATGTCGCGGTGCGTGAGCTTGAACCATGCACGGGCGAAGGCGTCCGCGAACTCTTCAGGGTTCTCGTAGAAGCGCTTCGAGATCGGCCCGTATATCGGGTCTTCCCTTAGGGAGAGGTCCGTCGTGAGCATGAACGGCGCGTGGCTCTTCGACGGGTCATGGTCGGGCACTGTGCCAGCGCCGGCCCCGTTCTTTGGCTTCCATTGATGCGCGCCTGCCGGGCTCTTCGAGAGCTCCCATTCGAAGCCGAAGAGGTTCTCGAAAAAGTTGCTGGTCCATTTGGTCGGAGTCGTGGTCCACGCGCCTTCGAGGCCGCTCGTGATGGTGTCGTCACCGCTGCCGGTGCCGAGCTTGTTCTTCCAGCCGAGCTCCCTTGCTCCTCGATGCCGGCTGCGGCGGGCTCGCGCCCGACGTACTTAACCGGATCGCCGGCTCCGTGGGTTTTGCCGAAGGTGTGTCCGCCGGCGATAAGCGCGACGGTCTCTTCGTCGTTCATGGCCATGCGGCCGAATGTTTCGCGGATGTCGCGGGCCGCCGCTATGGGGTCGGGGTTTCCGTTCGGGCCTTCCGGGTTAACGTATATGAGGCCCATCTGGACCGCGCCGAGGGGTTTTCAAGCTCCCTGTCGCCGGTGTAACGCTTGTCTCCGAGCCAATCGGCTTCCGAGCCCCAGTAGATGTCTTCCTCGGTCTCCCAGACGTCCTCGCGGCCGCCCGCGAAGCCGAACGTCTTGAACCCCATAGATTCGAGGGCGCAGTTGCCTGTAAGTATCAGAAGGTCGGCCCAGGAAATCTTCTTGCCGTATTTCTGCTTGATCGGCCAAAGAAGCCGGCGCGCCTTGTCGAGGTTCGCGTTGTCGGGCCAGCTGTCGAGCGGGGCGAAGCGCTGGCTTCCCGAGCCTCCGCCGCCGCGGCCGTCCGCTACACGGTAGGTCCCAGCGCTGTGCCAGGCCATTCGAATGAAGAACGGCCCGTAGTGACCGTAGTCTGCAGGCCACCAGTCTGCAGGACTCGGTCATAAGATCGAAAATGTCTTTCTTTACTGCATCGAGATCGAGTGTCTTGAATTCCTCTCTGTAGTTGAATTCACCGCCCATCGGGTTGGATGCGGGGGAGTGCTGGCGCAGGATATTGAGCCGGAGCATGTTCGGCCACCATTCCCTGTTCGAGGTGCCGCCCCCTGCGCTGTGCTTGGACATTCCGCCCGAGAACGGGCACTTGGCTGCACTTTCGGTATTCATGTCTCCTATTACTGCGTCGTGAGCCGTCGATGACGTATTCTTCTCACTCATTTTTTGTTGCCTCCTCTTTGAATGCTTGCTGTCAGAGTAATATTATGAACGCTTTAATCTATAGCCGTCAAATATTCCTTGTCTATGCGTCAGATAGGCAATGCCTATACTAAACTGCCTTCAGAGTGTAAAATATATAAACCCAGGGTTACAGGATGTCCTGTAACCGGGGAGAATGCCGCATGGAGCTTCACCAGCTTAGATACTTCGTCGCCGTAGCCGAATCGGGCGGGTTCAGCAAGGCCGCCAGGAGGTGCTACGTCGCCCAGCCCTCGCTCAGCCAGCAGATAATCAAGCTGGAGCAGGAGCTCGGGCAGAGGCTCTTCGAAAGGCTAGGCAGGCGCATTGCGCTGACCGAGGCCGGGAGGGCGCTCCTCCCGCGTGCGAGGCTCGTTCTCAGCGAGGCCGGGAATATAAAATCGGCCATAGTCGAGGACGTGGCCGCAGGGGTCGGCACACTTTCCGCGGGGCTCATCCCGACGATAGCCCCTTATCTCCTGCCCGGAGCGCTCAAGAGGTTCTACGCCGGGTACCCGCGCGCACGCATATCGCTTCAGGAAAACCTTACCGACATGCTGGTGAGGGGGATAATAGACCTCGAAATCGAGGTCGCCATCATGAGCCTGCCGATAGAGAACAACCTGATCACGACGGAGCCGCTGTTCGACGACCCGCTTTACCTTGCGCTCTCGCCGGGCCACGAGCTCCTTAAAATGCGCGAGATAAGGGCGAAGGACCTGAGGAATGTCCCCTTCATAGCCCTGGAAGAGGACCACTGCCTCGGCGAGCAGATAAATAACTTTTGCTACGAGAGGCAGATAAACCCCGAGGTCGTTTGCAGGACGTGGAACCTTTCGACGATACAGCACTGCGTTTCCTTCGGAAACGGCGTCTCGCTCGTGCCGCTTATGATGGTGCTTACGGACACATCGAACACCTGCGTATACAGGCCGATAAAGGGCCGGTCGCCGAAGAGGACTGTCGTCGCGGCGTGGCACAGGGACAGAAGGCCTTCTAGACTGGCCCGAGAATTCATAGGTATGGTGAAGGACGAATACGCTTCGCTCCTCGAAAGGGCGAAAAAATATAGTCCATCGCGGTTCTCCGGACCTGTCAGGACCGGGCTCCGCTTGTGTAAACTAAGTTAATTCGGATACAGGCATGGCCGGTATGAAGAAAGCATATCTTGACTATAACGCGACGACCCCCGTCGACCCGCGCGTGCTGGAAGCGATGATGCCGTACTTTAAGGACGGCTTCGGGAATCCTTCGAGCATCCACGCTTTCGGGAGCGCCGCCAAGGCAGCGCTCGACGAGGCGCGGGAGAATGTCGCCGCCCTCCTCGGGGCAGGGGCGAGGGAGATACTCTTTACCTCCGGCGGGAGCGAGAGCAATAACCTCGCCATAAAGGGCGCCGCGTTCGCCGAGGGCGGGCGCGGAGGGAAGCACTTCGTGACGACGAAGGTCGAGCACGATTCCACGCTCGAAGCGTTCATGTACCTGGAGACGCGGGGTTTCAAGGTGACGTACCTCGGCGTGGATAAGCACGGCCTCATCGACCTCGACGAGCTGCGGACGCCGTCACCGGCGAGACGAGGCTCGTCTCCATAATCTACGCGAATAACGAGACGGGGGTTGTAATGCCCGCAGAAGAGATAGCCGGGATAGTAAAGGAAAAAGGCGCGCTCTTTCACGTGGACGCTGTGCAGGCCGCGGGGAAGCTGGGCATCGACTTGAAAAGGATTCAGGCGGATATGGTCTCCATATCGTCCCACAAGTTCTACGGCCCCAAGGGCGCGGGCGCGCTGTTCGTGAGGGAGGGGCTCGCGAGGCGCCTCACTCTCGTGCCGCTCATTCACGGCGGCGGGCAGGAGAGGGGGCTCAGGTCGGGGACCGAGAACGTCCCGGCCATAGCCGGCCTGGGAAAAGCCGCGGAGCTCGCCCTCGCCGAGCTCGACCGGGACAGGGAAAGGGTGGGGCGGCTCAGGGACGAGCTCCTCGCTCGCATATACTCGGGAGCGGGCGGCGTCACGGTGAACGGCGCGCCGGACAGCATGGTCCGGAACACGCTCAATTTGTCGTTCGAGGGCGTTCACGGCGGCTCGCTCGCAATGGCGCTCGACCTCGAAGGCATAGCAGTTTCGACGGGCTCGGCATGCTCGGAGGGGAACGTCGATCCCTCGCACGTTCTACTAGCCATGGGGCGCAGCAGGAAAGAGGCTCACTCGTCCGTAAGGTTCAGCCTCGGAAGGTTTACTACACAGGAAGAGGTAGAGTACGCCGCCTCGGCGGTCGTTTCGGCCGTAAAGAGGATAAGAGGCCTTAAGGGAACAGGGTCGTAACCTTTGCTCAGGGGAAAAGCGGCGCAATCTCGAGCCCGGTCGATTCCTCGAAACCCATCATGATGTTCATGTTCTGAACGGCGACGCCTGACGCGCCCTTTACGAGGTTGTCGATCACGGACACGATTACGGCGGACTTCGAGTCAGGGTCGGCCTTTATGCCGATATCGCAGAAATTGGAGCCCTTCACCTGAGACGTAGACGGATAGACCTTCTCGGGGGAAATCCGGACGAACCTTTCGTTCTCGTAGTGCTTTCCGTAGAGCTCCAGAAGCTCCCCGGTCGTCATAGACTTGTTCAGCCTGACGTATATCGTCGAGAGGATGCCCCTGTCCATGGGGATGAGGTGCGGCACGAACTGTACCCTGAGGTCGATGCCGGAATACTCCCGCATAACTTCTTCTATCTCGGGCATGTGCCTGTGCTCGCCGACTTTATATGCCTTTAACCCCTCGTTGACCTCGCAAAAATGCGTGTCGAGAGAGGGGTTTCTGCCTGCACCAGATACGCCGGACTTGGAATCGGCGATGACGAGCCCGGGCTCCAGAAGCTGCTCCCACCCGAGCGGAAGTAGGCCGAGGATGACGGACGTCGGGTAGCAGCCCGGGTTCGCGACGAGCTTTGCGGACTTGAGCCGCCCCCGGTTTATCTCGGGGATGCCGTATACGGCTTCGGGAATCAGCTCGGGATGCGGATGCTCGCCGTACCAGACTGTGTAGACCTTGTGGCTCAGCCTGAAATCGGCCCCGAGGTCAATTATCTTTACGTCCCTTTTATAAAGCTCGCCCACGACCTTCGCCGACGCTCCGTGAGGCAGGGCGAGGAAGACGACGTCTATATCTTCGGGGAGGGTTTCCGGATCGAGGGGTTTTAGCTCGAGATCGCAGAACCCGGAAAGGTGCGGAAATACATCGGATATCCTCTTCCCGGCGTGCTTATCCGCAGTTAAATGTGCAATATCCACGGAGGGATGCGTAAGGAGGAACCTGAGAAGGTCACTCCCGGTATAACCGCTTGCCCCCAGTATTCCGACTCTTATTTTCCGCATAAGGATTGAAAATATACGGTAAAATTGTCAAATACAAGTTTGGGGGGAGAATTTTCCTTCGCCGATGCGCAGAGTAAGGACCTGGTGAGCCCGTGCAGCACCTTGACGCGCATTATATGTAAAGGTAATTTTTAGAGGATTTTCTTCAAATTAAATAACATTACAAGTAATTGGAGGGATTAGATGTCTATCAAGGTTGGGATTAACGGGTTCGGAAGAATCGGGAGACACGTTCTCCGCATAGGGCTCGAAAGGGAAGGGCTCGAATTCGTAGGTATTAACGATATATCCGATTCCAAAACGCTTGCCCACCTTTTTAAATACGATTCCGTATTCGGCCCGTACAAAGGAGATGTAAAATCCGAAAACGGACATATAATTGTAGATGGAAAGGCTATAAGGGTATTCACGGAGAGGGATCCGAAGAACATACCGTGGCAGGATACAGGGGCCGAGATCATCGCAGAAGCCAGCGGGGTTTTCCGTTCGAAAGAAGCCGCAGGCGCGCACCTCGGCAGCACGGTCAAGAAGGTCGTAATCACAGCCCCTGCAAAGGGCGAAGTGGATTTCACGACTGTGCTGGGTGCGAACGAAGGGGACTACAGCCCTGATTTCAACATAATATCCAACGCCTCGTGCACGACCAACTGCTTTGCGATGATAGTAAAGGTGCTACACGAAAATTTCGGAATAAAGAGGGGTGAGATGACGACTATCCACTCCTACACGAACGACCAGCAAATACTGGACGCCCCGCACAAGGACCTTCGCCGGGCGAGGGCTGCGGCGCTTTCAATAATCCCCACAAGCACCGGCGCCGCGAGCGCGATACAGATAATCTACCCCGCACTCAAGGGCAAGCTGAGCTCCGTATCCATGAGGGTGCCGACGGCTGACGTTTCCGTCGTCGATTTCACCTGCGAAGTGGAAAAGGACACCACGCCCGAAGAGGTAAACGCAAAATTCAAACAGGCCGCCGAGGGAGAGCTGAAAGGGTATCTCCGGTACGTCGAGGAAGAGCTCGTATCGTCCGACTTTATAGGCGATCCGCATTCGGCGATCCTCGATTCGCAGCTTACGTCCGTCGTAGAGGGCAACCTGGTGAAAGTAATAGGCTGGTACGACAACGAATACGGTTACTCGTCGAGGGTAGGACCTCATCGAGTACATAGGAGAAAGGCTAAAATGAGTAAGCTCGTTATATCTGACCTCCCTGATTCGACTTATAAAGGGAAACGCGTTTGTCAGGGTTGACTTCAACGTGCCGATAAGGGACGGAAGATAAGTGAGGATTACAGGATAAGAAGGGTAATCCACGATAGACTATCTTGTCGAGAGGGGCGCAAAGGTTATACTGGGCTCCCACCTCGAAGACCGAAGGGCATTGTGATGCCCGAGCTTCATTGAGCCCCATTGCGGACCGGCTCTCCGAGCTCCTCGGAAAGTCGGTGAAATTCACCGGCAAGGTGACCGGGCCAGAGGTTAAGGAGTCGATAGACTCGCTCGCCGACGGCGAGGTCATGCTGCTCGAAAACCTTAGATTCCACAAAGAAGAAACCGACAACGATCCCAAATTTTCAAAAACACTTTCATCTTACGCCGACATATACGTTAACGACGCGTTCGGCACGTCTCACAGAAAGCACGCTTCGACTTACGGCATGGCGGCCAATTTCCAGATCAAGGTCGCCGGATTTCTCGTAAGCAGGGAGCTCAAGTTCCTTACGAGGCTCCGCGAAGACCCGGACCGTCCCTTCATCGTCATAGTAGGCGGCGGAAAGATCAAGGACAAGATCCACGCCCTTCAGAGCCTGATAGACAAGGCGGACAAGGTCCTCCTCGGAGGCGGCGTCGCGTATACGTTCCTCAAGGCCAAGGGCGTCAAGATAGGCAATTCGATAGTAGAGGACGACCAGGTGGCCTGGGCGAAGGACGCGCTTTCGACCTACGGCAAGAAGATACACCTCCCGGTCGATCACGTGGTAGCCAACAGCCTGGAAAAAAGAAAGACCTGCATGGTCGTGGACGGCTCCATACCCGACGAACTTCAGGGATTCGACATAGGCCCCAAGACGGCCGCGAAGTATAACCACCAGATAAAGGGCACGGGGTCCATATTCTGGAGCGGCCCGATGGGCGTATTCGAGGTCGGCGATTTCTCGGCCGGGACGACGCAGCTCGCAAGGGCCGTTGCGCTCGCCACGTGGCGCGGCGCGACGACGGTCGTGGGCGGCGGCGAGACGATAGCCTCCATAAGGAAGGCCGAGGTGCTCGACTCCGAGATCACGCACATATCGACCGGCGGCGGAGCGCTTCGAATTCCTCGGCGGCGACGAGCTCCCGGAATATCGATCCTGAACGACAGGGAAGAGCGCATGTCCCTGGCCGCCAACCGAAGCCCGATTGTCGATCGGACTTTCGCTCGGGGGTAATTTATTTTAAACTTCTGATGATCTTTGGGCATGACTGTGCCGACAATCTAAAATTCCGCGAGAGGAGTGCAATAATGGCAAAAGTAAAGAGCACGGAAGGGATAAATTCGATATCGAAGCTCCTCGGTGACGAGGCCGATTACCTTCTCAACCACAAGAGCAAAACCGTATCCAAGAGCCAGCTCCACCTCCCCGGCCCCGACTTCGTCGATCGCATATTCATCCCGTCCGACAGGCCTAACTCCGTTCTTCGTAACCTCCAGCTGATGTACAACACGGGCAGGCTCGCGGGAACGGGCTACATGTCCATACTACCCGTCGATCAGGGGATAGAGCATTCGGCAGGCGCGTCTTTTGCCCCCAATCCGATTTACTTCGACCCAGAGAATATAGTGAAGCTCGCAATCGAGGGCGGCTGTAACGCCGTCGCCTCGACGCTCGGAGTCCTCGGCGCGGTTTCGAGAAAATACGCGCACAAGATTCCGTTCCTCGTGAAGCTTAACCACAACGAGCTTCTGACGTATCCCAACAAGTTCGACCAGATAATGTTCGCCAACGTCGATCAGGCCTATCAAATGGGCGCTGTGGCCGTCGGCGCGACGATATACTTCGGCTCGGATGAGAGCGACCGCCAGATACAGGAGGTGTCGGAAGCCTTCTCGTACGCACACACGCTCGGGCTGGTAACGGTCCTCTGGGCCTATCTTCGTAACCCGGCGTTTAAAACGGAAAAGACGGATTACGACCTCGCAGCCGACCTCACGGGGCAGGCGAACCACATAAGCGCGACGATTGAGGCGGACATCGTAAAGCAGAAGCAGGCCGAGAATAACGGCGGCTTCCTCGCGCTCAAGTTCGGCAAGACCGACCCCCGCGTTTATTCGAAGCTTACGACGGAGCACCCGATTGACCTCACACGCTACCAGGTAGTGAACTGCTACATGGGCCGCGCAAGCCTCATTAACTCGGGCGGCGCCTCGACCGGCAGCGACCAGGACGACCTCGCACAGGCGGTGAGGACGGCCGTCATAAACAAGCGCGCTGGCGGCATGGGCCTCATAACCGGGCGGAAGTCCTTCCAGAAGTCGATGAAGGAAGGGGTCGAGATACTGAACGCCGTTCAGAACGTTTACCTCTGCGGCGACGTCACGATAGCCTGAGCCCGGCAACCGAAGTCATCCCCAAACTCTGTCACCTGTAGCGCGGGATATTCTCCGCGCCGGGATTCCTACACTATTTCACCGCGAGGATTTATAATTGAGTGCGGGCGTTAACGTCCGAGTCTCGTTATGAACTGGAAAATAGAAGGGCTCAAAAGGATTGACGGCATCCTCGGGGGGATTGCGTGCAGCGTTTCTAGATTCCTCGTAAGTCCGAGGGAGGGCTCCGCCGACTCCTCGCCGAAAATACTCGTCATAAGACCGGGCGGGATAGGCGACGCCGTGCTCCTTTACCCGGCGCTCGCGGCACTGAGGGACGGATTCCACGGCTCGGTGATTCACGTGCTCGCCGAAAGAGAAACGCCGGTATCCTCACCGGCTGCCCGTATATAGACGGCGTTCTCCTTTACGATTCCTCACCGCTTAAAACCCTCTCAGACGTTATTAAAGGGGTACGACATAGTTATCGATACGGAGCAGTGGCACAGGATGACGGCCGCCCTCGCTTACCTTACGCGCCCGGGTGAGGGCGGGGTTCGCCACGAACGAGAGGGGCCCGGCAGTTCACGCGTCCCGTCACACACAACCGCGGGGACTACAGAGGCGGTGAGCTTCTTAAACCTCGTCTCCGCCGTCACCGGAAAGGAATACGCGTTCGACGAGGACAAGGCGTTTCTCACGATCGACCGGGGTAAATACGGGAAGGCCGCTGCCGTGCTCGACGAGTTCAGGGCAGGTAAGAGGGCCGTAGCAGGCATTTTACAGGGGCCACCGTGAAGGAAAGACAGTGGGGCACCCGAAAATTCGCCGGGCTCGCAAAGGGACTCGCTGAAGATAGACTCGGCATAGTCCTACTCGGCGGGCCGGGGGATGTGGAAAGCTCGGCGGAGGTCAAACGCGGCCTCGACTATCAAAGCGTCCTCGACCTTACGGGAAAGACGACGCTCATGGAAACGGCGGCCGTTATCTCGATGCTGGACGCCCTCGTTTCAGGGGATACCGGCCTCATGCACATTGCGTACGGAGCCGGCACCCCCACGGTTTCTCTTTTCGGCGCGGGCATCGAGGAAAAGTGGGCGCCTCGCGGGAGCCGGAGCGCCGTCATAAACAAGCGCCTTTCCTGTAGCCCGTGTACGGAGTTCGGATACACGCCGCCATGCCCCTACGGAGTCAGGTGCCTCCGCGAAATTAGCGTTGACGAGGTTAAGGAGTCGGTACTCGACCTTCTCTCCTTGACCTCGCCGAATGCTTTTTCCGGTTAAACCCCTTTTTCTACCAGCCCCGGCGGTACTTCGCCGTAGTAGATAGAATCCTCTTCGTAAAGGGCCTTTATCTTTTCCTTCGGCATGTCCGGCATGTCTTCCTTGTAGCCGAACATACGGCATACGTGCCTGAGCTCTTCTTCCCTGCCCGGTAGCGGGTCCTTGGGCTGTATCATGTTCTCGGCTATGAGCTCTTCCTTTACCGCCTGGTCTTCGGCGAGCGGGTTACCATAAGTGTTGTAGTGATAGAGCTTGTCGAAGCGCTTTCTCGGCCTTTGCCCGGGCGTTTCGGCGGGGTAGCCGACGGCCATTATCCAGAGCGGTACGATGTTGTCGGGCACACCGAGCACCTTCGGGAACTCCGCCGGCTTCCTGCCCGTTGCGAGGAGGCAGCACCCGAGCCCGAGCTCGGTCGCGGCGAGGAGCGAGTTCGCTATGGCCTGCCCTGCCTCGACCCTGAGCAGGTCCTCGGCCTTATCCTTCGGGAAGCTCATAAGGCGGGGATATGTGCTCTCGGTCAGGATCTTGTAGGTCCAGCCGTGCGCCGCGGTGATGGCGCGCGCCGGAAACAGGACCGAGAAGGATTCGACCAGCTCTTTATACCAGGCGTCCATGTTGACGAGCCACGCGATTACTATAGGCGCGGTCCTGAGCTGAATCTCGTTGAACGTCGAGGCGCACTGGATGAGCTCCTCGAACTTGTCTTCGGGGTATGTCTTCTTGTCGATGACTATCGCTTCCGTCGAGCCGCAGTTCCCCTGGCACGAGGCGTGCCGAGCGGCCTGGAGCATTCTTTGTATCTTCCAGTCCTCGACATCCATCCAGGGCTTGAAGAACCTTATGCTCCTTCTGTTTCCTATCGCTTCCATCAGTTCCATAATGGTGTTCCCTCCTGTCGTTTTGTCTTAAACCATTTAACAACACGAATTTTTCTTGTCAATGGAAATCTTTCCTGATGGAGGGTTAAAACAGGGTCAGACGTCAATGGTCAGGAGGTCCTCTGCGCCTATTACTTCAGCATCAGCGCCCTCCCTGATACGCCCGACGACGTCATCCCTGTCGCACGCGGGGTAGAGATGCGTTATTACGGCGCGCTTTGCGCCCGAGCGGTTTATCGTATCGACGACGTCCCCCGGGGTCATGTGCCCCTTTCGTTTGAGGCTATCGTCAGGAATGGCGCACTCGACGACTAGAACGTCAGCCCCATGTGCCAGCTCTATGAGCGGCTCGGAGTATTCCGTATCCCCGGAATATACGAGGGACTTTCCGCCGTGATCTATCCTGTACGCGAGGCTGCTTTCGAGGTGGGGCGTTTTCGCCGCCGTGAGCGTAAAGCCGCCGAATTCGTAAACGCCTTCCGTAAGCTCGCCCTGCTCCAAAGTTTCGGGAGAAATCCAATCGCCGAACGCACCCTTGAGCGCCTCGAAGAAACTGCCGAAGCCGGGGCCGCCTCTCACGTGGAGCGGCTTTTCGCGCTTGTCGCCCCATGGCGAGCCGTACGCGTACTTCGTAGCGAAGAGAAACGCCGCAAGGTCGCCGGTGTGGTCGGGGTGGAGGTGCGAGAGGAAGAGGTAGTCGATGTCGAGGTAATTTATCCCCGCTTCGGCGAGCCGCTTGGTCGTTCCGCTGCCGCAGTCGAGGACGATCTTTGCGTCCGGGAGCTCCACCGCATAGCCCGAGGAGCCCCTCCTCGCGTAGGGAACGCACGTCCCCGAGCCCAGAATCGTAAGCCTCATTTTAAATCCCGCCAGGTTGGGTTATTGTAATATTCGAGCAATGTAGCACCTCTTCCCGGAAAGGGCAACCGACCATGGGGATAATCACACTGACAACGGACTTCGGCGCGGGCGACCACTACGCGGGCGTAATGAAGGGCGTTATCGCCGGCATAAACCCCTCCGCCGCCGTGATAGACATAACCCACGGAATAGAGGCCTATAACATCGCCGAGGCCGCGTTCAAGCTCCACGCCTCGTACAGCTACTTTCCCGAAGGAACCATCCACGTGGCGGTCGTAGATCCGGGCGTCGGGAGCGCGCGAAGGGCGATCGCCGCCGAGGCCGCGGGATACCGATTCGTGGGGCCGGATAACGGCGTCTTCTCGATGATATTCGATAAGTGCGGCGTGGACGGGATGGCCCGGATAACGAATCCCGAATTCATGCTCCCGACGGTAAGCGCCACTTTCCACGGAAGGGACATATTCGCGCCGGCTGCCGCTCATCTGTCGAAGGGGATAGCGCTCGAAGAGCTGGGGGACGTGCTAACGTCCTACGAGTCTCGACATCCCCCAGCCGCACGACGGCGGGGATGTCGTAACCGGAAGGGCTATATACGCGGACAGGTTCGGGAATCTCGTTACGAATATTCCGGGGGCAGTTGTTGCGGACTCGAGTGGAATACGCGCCGGGGACCTAACTATAAACAGTTTGTCTCTGAACTACGCGGACGGGAAAGAAGGGGAGCTTATCGCGCTCGTAGGGAGCTCGGGGTTCCTTGAAATCTCGGTCAACAAGGGGAGCGCCTTCGAATTCTTCGGGAGGCTTCCCGAAGTGGAAGTACTGAAAGCATAAAGCACCGGCTTGGCGGCAATCTTAAATTACGCCTCCCACTCTATCCTGTACTTTCTGCCTCTTACTTCCAGTTCTTTTATGGATCTGTAGGTGAAAATGTTTTCCCAGAAGTGGTCCTCGGCCTCTTTTACGCCTTCGCTCTCGAGCTTCTTTATAAGCTGCCAGAATGTGCTGTCGTCGGGTAGGTCGGGCAGAAGATCGAAAAGCGTGGCTATGTCGGGCCTGTTCATCGGCTCTATCTTCTCCCAGCTTACCCAGTCTCTGTTTCGTTTCGATATGAAGAGCTTGTCGCCCGAGTTGTTGAGCGGCGTTGGATTCAGCGTCCATGCGGGGATGTATTCGGTGTAGTAGTAGTCGAATGCGCTCTCGAGCACGTCGCTCCACTTAAGCCTTACCACCCTGGAACCGTCAGGCTCCACCTCCGCCATGTTTAAAAATTGCCTTCTTATCATATGTGCTCCGATATCGGCTTCTTCATATTTTCTCATTCGTCCCTTCCGGCCTCACTTTTCCCATTAAATTCGCCGATGCATCACCCCATGCATACTGAAAGCATCAAAGTGCAAAAACTATGCCAGAAGGCCGTAATTTCTAACCAGCCGTAAACTATGCGCTTTTCTGTTGTGCGTCCCAGGCCGTTTTTAGAGCCTTAACAATTTTCGTCACGTGTTATGCAATTCAGGGAATGATTATTGGGATATTCATGCGGCGGAATCCGGGTTTTTGGAGCCGCTTTCGACTCGTCCTAACCCGGCCCGGCGCCCAGTCTTTGGTCGAGCCAGTTCGTCACCGCCTCGCCCAGGGTTTCCTCGCATCCCTCGAAGTCGTGCGCGGCGTCGAGATAGAGAGCGCTTGCGTCGCCGTTGCCCGCATGCAGCGCGAGGCTTGCGAGGTCTTCCGCTTCCCCAGGCCGGAGATCCTGGTCACGGCGCCCCTGTATGAGAAGGAGCGGGATGTTTATTTCGGTGATCTGTTTATAGCACTTGGCGGATTCCGCCTCGGGGCCGGCGAGAAACCACCACGTTTTGTATGTATAAAGCTCGGTGTGCTCGGGGTTGAGCGTATCGCCGCGCGCCCTGTATATAACCATCGTGCGGTCCTCCGCCGTGTGCATAGGGTCAGGCTTGAGTGTCTCCCTCACCCTCCTGTAAATCTCCTCGTAGGAAGGATTGCTGCCCCACCTGTCCCATCTTCTTCTGACCGAATCAGGGTGCGAATAGGGAGTCGAAACGGCTATTATGGCTTTTAGCGACGGGAATTTCGATACGTCGCTCCTTAGCGAGGCGTACCTCAGGACGACGCTCCCGCCGATGCTGTAACCCGAGAGCACGATGCTCTTATAGCCCAGCTTCTTCAGATAGATGATGGCGGCGTCCAGCTGGGGGATGGTGTCGTCGATTATCCCGTAGCCGAAAAAGAGGCCGAATGTGGCGAGCCTCGTGTTCATGCAGAGGGACGAATAGCCGGCCCTTGCCAGGAGCGGAGGCAAAAATCTCTGGGAGCCTTCGAGGAAATTCCCCAAAAAGCCGTGGACGTGTATTATGACCGTCCCCATTCCCTCCTTTTGCCTGGGGGCCGTGCTCTTGTAGTAGAGCGCGTCGATTTTCCCCATCGCGTAGGGGATGGAAATAAGCTCCTGCTCCATGAATGCCGATATCTTCATACGTCCGCTGCGCGCTTTAATACGTTATCGTTATTATATTTTTGTCCTGGTCCGTTTCCACGCTGGCCGAGTCGTTTCCTGTTTCTACGTTTGGGTTCTGCGCCGTATCGATGAGCTTCCGGGACGGCCGCAGGATGACCCGCTTTATGTTCTCGGCCGCCGTTTTGAGCTTCTTCTTTCCGTTCACCTCGGCCTTTACCTTAAGGGGCTTCGTAAGCTCGTAGGGCATGAACTCGGTCCAGTACGCCCTGTTCTTGAAGACCCCGAAAGGCGCGGTGTAGTAAACCGATTTCGGGTATTTTTCGAGCTTGAAGTTCTCGAACCACTCGAACACATGCGGAAGGTCGTCGTCCACCATCATCCACGTGTGACCTTCGTTAGGGTAGTAGTTGAACTTCACCCTTCCCCCAAGCTTCTCCAGTATTTCGTTTAGCGCAACGGCGTCCGCCGTCGGCACGGCTTCGTCCGCCCCGCCGTGGGATATGTAAACGGGGAGATTCTCGAGATTGAGCAGCATCCTGTGCGGGAAGTCGAGCCCCTCCAGGAACCTGACCAGGGCGTTCCTGTCCATTCCCTTCACTGTGTCCTTATAGTTCCTCAGCCTGTAGGGGCCGAATACGAGCGCGGAGGCCGCGAGGACGTCGGGGTAGTACATCGACACGAGGAACGCTTCGAGCCCGCCGTTGGACATGCCCGTGAGATATATCCTGCTCTCGTCTACCCTGAATTTTTGCTTAACGAACTCGAGGAGCTCGGCGAAAATGTAGAGCTTTCCCTGTCTTATGAAATCCCCGCCGATCTCGGGCGCGGGCATTATCCCGAGGTAGCCGTTCTTCCTGCAGTGCTTTTCGATGTCCTGGGATTTTATGTAGTTGTTCAGGCATATGACGACTGGAGGCGGTATCTCGTCGTCGTAATTCGGCGGTAGGATATAGAAGAGATTGAAGCGCCTCTTGTACCTAGCCGAGTCGAAAAACGTATGCGAAATGCCCCTGCCTTCGAGCGTGAACTTTTTCCTCTCGGGATTGTCCGCCTGGAGGACCTCGCCGTTTCCGCCTATGTATACGATCGAGTTCGCACCACCAGACGTGTCTGGGTTAAGGTCGGGGTTGTTTGGGTCTGTGATCCAGTTCCCGTCCACTACGAACTTGTAGTCGTAGGACCTTCCGTGCCTTAGCTTGAATATCGCGCGCCACACGTCGTCGTGTCCCTTGACGAGCCTGCTGACGTCGCTGTTCCATCCGTTCATGTCCCCGGATATGAAAACGCTCTGCGCGCCCGGGGCGTAATAACTGAAAAGCACACCTTCGCTAACATTCTTCGGCCTGCCTGCCCACTGTCCCTCGTATTTAGAAACAATTCCGCTGTAGTCTGTCATCGTGAAGTCTCCGGATTCGATTGTTACATGTACATAATATTCCAATTCTTTTAAAAATCTATTGCTCGTGTGCCGTCCCCGGGTCACTCCAGCCCTGCCGTGTTGAACCGGATGGCTTTTTTTAATACACTAGTGAAGATATGTCAGGAGCTATACCCGAATCGATTAAACAGTTCGTAGACCCATCACGTCCGAAAGAGCTCCGCCTGATGGCGGCGCGCGGGCTCGTTCCCGCCTCGCCGAGGGATCTCTCCCGGATACTCTATTACCTTACGCGGGACGAGGACGAAGAGGTGTCACGCGAAGCGGGGGGAACACTATCGGGTATGCCGTCCGAGGTGGTCTCGACGATACTAACCGACACGGCCGCCGAGCCGGGACTCCTCGACTTCTTCGCCAGGGCGCTCGCCGACGAGGCCGCATTCCAGAAGATACTCCTCAACAACTCGGCCACGGACGAAACGGTCGCATATCTCGCGGAAAGGGTGCACGACCAGAACATAATAGACCTTATAGCGAATAACCACGAGAGGATCGCCCGCTCGAACGACATAGTCGAAGCCCTCAGCAAAAACCCGCTCATTACCCGCTCGACGATGGACGGGGTGATAGATTTCCTAAAGCTCTACATGGGGGGCAAATTCGCCCTTTTTTCCGGAGCCGATGCCGGAGAAGATGAAGACGCCGGGGCCGCTCTCACCCAGGCCGAGGCAAACGGCGCACCGATTCCAGAGAGCTCCTTTCTCGACGACTTCGAAATAGACGACGAGCTTCTCCAGGAGTCCGAGGATGAGGCCGACTACGAAGAAGGAGATGAATCCGCCGAAGAGCATCATTCCCACGATACGATAAACCAGAGCCTCCACATAAAAATAAGCGTCCTTAACGTTGGGCAGAAGATAAAGCTCGCCCTGCTCGGGAACAGGGAAGCGAGGGCGATTCTGGTAAAGGACCCGAACAGGATAGTCTCGCGTGCCGTCCTCAAAAACCCGCGAATCACCGACACCGAGGTCGTGCACATTGCGCAGTCGAAGATTGTAACCGACGAAATACTCCGCGAAATATCCGACAGCAGGAAGTGGACGAGGCTCTATCAGGTAAAGCTGGCCCTCGTCACGAACCCGAAGACGCCGCCCCACATATCGATAGGGCTCTTAAAGCAGCTCCGGGAGTTCGACCTCAGGAACCTCAGGTGGAACAAGAACCTTTCGGGCGTAGTCGCGACGGCTGTAAAGAACATGATGAAGGAGCGGAATGAGAGAAAATAGATTTACTCTCCCCTCCGCGCGGGTCAACGCATGACGGCCGGCGATAAAACCCTCACTTTCGTAATATCACCCGAGCTCTCAGGAAAGAGGGCGGACGCCGTTCTGCCAAGCCTTATGCCCGAGCTCACCCGCTCGCGCATAAAAAGGCTTATAGAGGAAGGGAATATCCTCGTGGGCGGGAGTGCGATAAAACCGTCGAGAAAGCTCGGGCCGGGCGAAACCGTTGTCGTTACGATACCCGCTCCTACTCCGCTCGAAGCCGAGCCGGAAGACATACCCGTAAGCGTCATTTACGAGGACGATTATATCGCCGTCATAGACAAACCCGCGGGAATGACCGTCCACCCCGGCGCGGGCGTTACGAAGGGAACGCTCGTGAACGCGCTCCTACACCGCCTGGACGGGCTCTCGGGCGTTGGCGGGAAGGTGAGGCCGGGGATAGTGCACAGGCTCGATAAAAACACCTCGGGCGTCATAGTCACCGCGAAGGACGACGCGTCCCACAACTCGCTCGCGGCCCAGTTCAAATCGCGCACAGTCGAGAAGAGATACCTGGCAATAGTCGAGGGAACTATGAAGACGGATTCAGGCTCGATCTCCTCACGCATAGGCAGGCACCCGACGGACAGGAAGAAGATGTCATCCCGGGCGCCGTCCGGGAGGGAATCTCTCACGCTCTGGAGGGTGCGGAAAAGGCTCAAGGGCGCGACGCTCGTAGAGGCGCGGCCGCGTACCGGAAGGACGCACCAGATAAGGGTCCACTTCGCCGAGGCGGGGCACCCGCTCCTGGCGGACGAGGTCTACGGCGGCAAGGGACGGAAGCCGCACGTGATCTCCACCGCCGCGGAGATAATAGGCAGGCACG
Source organism: Thermodesulfobacteriota bacterium (assembly GCA_041390285.1). GTDB lineage: Bacteria > Desulfobacterota_D > UBA1144 > Nemesobacterales > UBA2774 > JADLGH01. The sequence continues at coordinate 216,905 of JAWKQD010000003.1, forward strand.
CCCTTCACGCGTGGAAGCTCGCGTTCACCCATCCCCGAACGGGCGAGCGCATGGAATTTACGTCCCCGATACCCGAGGACATGAAAAAAGCGCTTAACTTTCTCTCGGAAGCCGGGGAAAATAATTTATAGAAATGAGCTGGATAAAATCCCGCATATTGTCATCCATCCCGGGAGTCGTCCACGGCTTCGGGCAGAGAGACTCCGGGGGCACGGAGCGCATCGCCGGGTCCTTCGGACTCAGAAAAGTAGCCCGCCTGAAACAGGTCCACGGCAGCAGGATAATCGTCGTGGACAACGAGGAAGTATTCGAGCCGCCTGCGCCCGAAGGCGACGGACTCATAAGCGCCTCGAAAGGGCTCGGAATCGCAGCCGCCGCCGCGGACTGCGTGCCGATTCTCTTCGCCGACGAGGGCGGCACCGTGACGGCCGCGGTCCACGCGGGGTGGCGCGGGACGCTGGCCGGGATATCTGCCGAAGCCCTCAGGCTGATAGATGAGCGCTACGGCGTTACGCCCGGACGGATGCGCGCCGTAATAGGCCCGTCAATAAAACTCTGCTGCTACGAGGTCGGAGAGGACGTGGCCTCGCAATTCCTCGCCAAATTCGGCCCGGAGGGCGATTATCTCCACGAAAAGGGGGGCGGAAAGTACATGCTCGACCTTACGCGGATGAACGAGATAATACTCGAAAGGGCAGGGGCGGGAGCCATAGAAACCCTTACCTACTGCACAAAGTGCGAGGGGAGCTTTTACTCCTACAGGAGAGAGGGGAAGGGCGTCCCGAGCCAGCTCAGCTTCATAGGCCTTCTTTAATCCGGCGGGAAATAGGTGTTATATTCATGCTTGGGTATAATATCGGGGTTTTATCCGGAAAATAAAACTGACTGGAGGCGAGCATGCTTCAGATACTGTGCTGGGTCGATACGGAAGATTATCTCTATCTCCAATCGATGAACGAGAAGAACCAGACGCTAAACTACTACGCTTACACGTTCGAGGTGGAAGGCGGCACGGAAGGTATAGGCACGAGTGTAATAAGGCTATTGGTCGCGGAGTTCATAAGCGCCAAAATGGCAGTGGGTTTCGTTCTTCCGAAAAACTTCGCAATGGAAAGCAGGGATCTTACGCTCAGGTTCGTTTCTCCCGAGAACCCTTCGAAAGACATCCCCATCGAATGCAAGGTCTCGGACGAGATAAAGAAGGCGAGCTACATGGGCGACGATCAGGAGAAGATAGAATATATAGGCTTTACGCTGGAGAAATTCTACGAGAACAACAACGCGAAATTCTACCTTCACGACCTGAGGCCCCCCACGGAGCAGAAAGGATATCAGGAATAGGCCCGATTCCCGGCGCTGAAGCTCCATGAAATAAAGACCGGCTACAACATGCACGAACGCCGTTTCGGTTCCGGGACCGCTGTGAAAAAACCCGGCTCAAAGACACTTCGGAGGAATAGATATAATGGCTAAGAAGAGTAAGATTGTGCTTGCGTATTCGGGCGGCCTCGACACGTCCGTCATCCTTAAATGGCTTGCCGAAAAGTACGACGCAGAAATAATCGCATTCGTTGCCGACCTCGGCCAGGGCGAGGATCTGGAAGCGGCCCGTGAGAAGGCTCTCAAGACAGGCGCGAGCAAGGTATATATAGAAGACCTCCGGGACGAGTTCGTGCGCGACTTCGTTTATCCCGCCGTTCAGGCAAACGCAATATATGAGGGCGTATATCTCCTCGGAACGTCGCTCGCCCGCCCGCTGATCGCAAAGCGTCAGATAGAGATAGCGAAGAAGGAAAAGGCATTCGCCGTATCGCACGGCTCAACAGGGAAGGGGAACGACCAGGTCCGTTTCGAGCTCACTTATTACGCCCTCGACCCGTCGATAAAGGTTATCGCGCCGTGGAGGGAGTGGGACTTAAACTCGCGTACGGCGCTCCTCGATTACGCGAAGAAGCACGGCATACCCGTACCGGTCACCGCGGCGAAGCCATATAGCTGCGACAGGAATCTGCTTCACATAAGCTACGAGGGCGGCATTCTCGAAGACCCATGGTCAGAGCCACCGGACGACATGTTCGAGCTCACGGTGTCCCCCGAAAAGGCCCCGGACGAGCCCGTATACATAGACATCGATTTCGAAAGCGGCGTTCCGACTAAGGTAGACGGGAAAGCCATGAAGCCCGCCAAGCTCCTGGATACGCTGAATAAAATCGGCGGGGCGAACGGCGTGGGGCGCGTTGATCTAGTAGAGAACAGGTTCGTCGGAATGAAGTCGAGGGGCGTTTACGAAACCCCCGGCGGCACCATACTCCACACAGCGCACAGGGCGCTCGAATCCCTCACGATGGACAGGGAGGTCATGCACCTCAGGGATTCGCTCATCCCCAAGATCTCGGAGCTCATTTACTACGGCTTCTGGTACTCCCCCGAAATGGAGATGCTGAGGGCGGCAGTGGACGAGTCGCAGAAGAAGGTGACGGGCACCATAAGGCTCAAGATATACAAGGGCAACATCATACTCGCGGGAAGGCGCTCGCCGAACTCGCTTTATAACCCGGACCTCGCGACGTTCGAGGAGGACAGCATCTATAACCAGGCGGATGCGACGGGCTTTATTAAGCTGAACGCTCTCAGGCTCTCGATGCGGAAGCTCCTCGAAGAGAAGAAGAAATAAAAACGGTCACAACATGAAGACCTCGGATTTCGATTACGACCTCCCGGAGGAGAGGATTGCCGTCCGCCCCCTTCCCGGGAGGCAGGATTCGAGGCTCCTCGTACTCGACAGGGAAAGCGGCTCTATAACGCACCGGAAGTTCCTCGAACTGCCGGGCCTTCTCGGCCCGGGGGACCTGCTCGTACTCAACGACACGCGCGTCTTGCCGGCGAGGCTATACGGCAAAAAACCTTCGGGAGCGGAGATCGAGGTGCTCCTCGAAGAAAAGACGGGAGAGCGCACGTGGAAATGCATCGCAAGGGGCCCAAAGCAGAACCTCGTAGTGGATTTCGGGAAGGGGCTTACGGGGACGCTCGCGAAGTCGGGCGGGGACACCTGGCAGATAGAGTTCAGCGACGACGTCCTTTCCTTCCTCGATTCGCTCGGGCACATGCCGCTCCCGCCATACATCAAGCGAAGGGCCGACGAGGGGGACAAGGAGACGTACCAGACTGTGTACGCCGAGAGGGAAGGTGCAATAGCCGCACCGACTGCCGGTCTTCATTTTACAGAAGCGCTCCTGTCCGAAATAGAGCGTAAGGGCATCGGCGTCGCGCGGGTTACGCTACACGTCGGGGCGGGTACGTTCCTGCCCGTAAAATCCGAGAAGATAGAAGAGCACCGGATCCATTCGGAGTGGAGGGAGGTCTCGCCGGAAACAGCGGATATGGTGAACGATACGCGCTCCCGAGGCGGGCGCGTCGTAGCCGTCGGCACCACCGTCCTCAGGTCGCTCGAATCGGCCGCCGGAGAGGACGGCACAGTCGCCCCCGTAAGCGGCAGGACGGACCTCTTCGTATACCCGGGCTATAAATTCCGCGTGACGGACGCGCTGGTGACGAACTTTCACATGCCGCGCTCGACGCTGCTGATGCTCGTTTCGGCCTTTGCAGGGCGGGAGCTTATACTTAAATCGTACGGCGCAGCCCTCGGGAACGGCTACAGGTTCCTCAGCTACGGCGACGCGATGTTCATAACCTGATTCAGGGAGAAAAATTTGCAGGTAGAGATCGAGAGCATAGCATTCGGGGGCAGCGGGGTCGCGAGGGAAGAGGGGAAGGTTATCTTCGTCAAGGGAGGCGTCCCGAAGGACGTCCTCGAAGTCAGGATAATAAAGGACAAGGGGAGCTATGCCGAGGCAATAATCGAGAGCGTGATCACTCCCTCGCCCGAAAGGGCGGAGCCCGTTTGCGCGGTTTTCGGAACGTGCGGGGGATGCCAGCTCCAGAACCTCGGCTACGAGGCCCAGACGAGGGAAAAGGAGCATATGCTCGAGGACGCTCTCAAGAGGACCGGGGGCTTTGCCGACCTGACCGTAGAGCCGATATTCCCCTCGGGGAGCGAGTATTCCTACCGGACGCGCGTCAGGCTCGCCGCGTGGTATTACGCAGGCAAATGGCACGTCGGATATAACATCGGCGGGACGCGAAGGAAGGTCGGGATAACGTCGTGCCCCATATCGGACGGGCCGATTAACGGCGCCATAGGGAGGCTCTCCGCCGTTCTGTCAGCCTTCAGCGAGCCCAGGTTCCTGCTCGAATTCATACAGATATCTTCCGACGGAAGGACGCGCACATATCACTCGTCGCCAGGACCGGAAGCGCCCGGGGCGCTCAACGCCCTGGCGAAACACCTCGCGAGGTTCCCCGAAACGGAGAAAGTCTCGATAAGGGGCAAATCCGAAGGCGAGTTCGAGTTCGAGCTCGCGGGGATGAAATTCCTGGCAAACCCGTCCGTCTTCACGCAGTCGAACCCGGGGTGAACGAGGCGATCGTCCGACGGCTCTGGAATGGGCAGGCCCTGTAGAAGGGCTCTCTGTCCTCGATCTTTACTCCGGCATAGGCAATTTTTCGGCGCCGCTCGCGAAGGCGGCATCGAAGGTCGTTTCCGTCGAGATAAACAGGTTCTCTTCTGCGCTCGCACGGAAGAACGCCGGGATAAACGGCCTGACTAATATCTCGTTCGTAACCGCCGGTTCAGGCGAAGCTGTAGGGGAGCTCCTCGAAAAAGGCGAAGCTTTCGACGTAGTGGTCCTGGACCCGCCGAGGGAAGGGGCGAAGGAAATCCTGGAAGGGATAGCGTCGCTTGCCACGGGAAAAATAATCTACGTCTCGTGCGATCCGGCGACTCTCTCCCGGGACTTAAAACGCTTGAACGAGCTCGGCTGGAGCCCGCGGCGCGTGAAGCCATTCGACATGTTTCCGCAGACGTATCACGTGGAAACCGTGGCGCTCCTCGAAAAGGACTGACACTACGGAGATTGTGATCGGAGATTCCCGGCCGGTAAAAATCGGCCGGTATTCCTAAAGCGCGGCGGTTTTGGCTGTGCCCCTCATTCTCTCGCGGCTGCCTTCTTGTCCTGCTCGATTACTCCACCGGCATACTCGGAGCTTATTACACTATAGACGTTGTCGGAGAGATCCTTCCTCGACCCTGCGGACGAAACGCTTAGCGGCTCTAAAATGGTGACCTCGACGTCTATTCTCTTTGCACGTTGAGGAGCTTTCCGACATGGGAGAAAAACTCCATGTCACCGTGGAAGTAAACGAGGTCACGGTTTTCGGGGCCGATATCCTCGCCGTTTATTTTCTTGTACTTGATGCAGACCGGGAGGACCTCGACGCCTGCCTTCTCGGCCGCGTTTATGAGGGGCGTCTTGAACGGTAGTACGCCTTCGCCCGTGGACGTCGTGCCCTCGGGGAAAAGCGCTACGTTTACGCCGCACCTGAGTATGTCGGCTATCTCATCGATGTCGGTCCTCAGTGTAGAGCGGTTCCTCCTCTCAACGAAGTAACCTCCGCTGAGCGCCGTAATCCTCCCCAGGAGGAACATCTCCCTTACCTCGTCGACACTGGCGATGAACGACGCAGGGAACTCGGAAAAAAGTATGAAGATGTCGAGGTAGGAAAGGTGGTTCGAGAGTATAAGGTAGTTCTTGTCTTTCGAAAAACCCTTCGAGGTGTTTTTGATACGCGCCCTGACGCCGAAGTTAAGCGAGAGGAGCCCGGTGAAGAATGACGCAACCCTCGTTGAAAATCGGAGCTTTTTTCTCTTGTCTCTTAAAAGCGTCCGTCCCACTGTAGCGATGACGAAAAACGAGGCGACTACACAAAAAAAAAGAAGACCTTCAAATACCGTCTAATCATTTGCGCCCTTGTACCTCTTCTCGAAAGATTTTGAAAGAACCTCGAGGTCGAGCACAGTGAAGAAGTCGGCGCACTTGAACTTCATGTCGAGGACAGGCTCTCCGCATATGACGGAGCCCGCCTTGAGATAGCTTTTGAGGAGCGGCGGTATGAACTCTTCGATAGATTCCGTCTTGATGCCGAACTTGTCGAAGGCGTTGATGTAGTGGTCGAGCTCCTTCACCCTGTACTTTTCCTTCGGGAAAACCCGGAAGTCCTCGGGTGAGAGGTAGAGCTCCTTTATATATTTATAAATGAGGCTGACCTCGACGGGATTGGTCGTCCCGATGCTGGAGCAGCCGAAGAGGTACCTCGCTTTTATTGCCCTGAAGTATTCCGTGAGCCCTTTCCAGAGGAGCGCTATGCCTGTCCCGGTCCTGTAGTCTTTGTGAACGCATGCCCTTCCGAGCTCTAGCTTTATTCCCGGGGCGTTTTTGATCTGCTCGATGTCGAACTCCGATTCCGAATAGAATTTATCGGAGAACGTAGATGATATGAACCTGTACGTCCCGATGACCATGTTCTGCTTCTTGTCGAGTATGATGAGATGGTCGCAGATGGAATCGAACTTGTCTATGTCGGTCCTGCTGAAGTTGTCCTTGTTGAGCGTCTCCCTGTAGAAGACCTCGTATCTGAGGTCGAGGGCCTTTTCCAGCTCGGACATGTTTTCGACGGTTTTTATTACGAAGCGGTTACTTTCTATGTTGATGGGAACTTTGGTCCGGAACTGTCTCAGCTTCCATTTGAACGCGCTACCGAGTACGTTCGAGCCTGTGACGGTATTCCTGAACGATGTGGATTTTTTCTCTCTCATTTCTCTCTCATCTCCGGTGAGCTTTCTAACAGTTTTATAACATAGTATTGTTTGGTTTTGACTAACCAGCTGTTAATTCACCGTTTACAAAACGTATCCATTATATCTAAAAACGGGATATAAAGTCCAGATGTGGACGGGGGGCGAGTCACTTGACGAATTTGACATTTCCTCTAAATATTCCCTTAATAAAATCGAATTACAATACTTCGCAGAAATAACTTTGCCATATGTGTAATAGTACGCAGCCGGCTTTTCCGGAACGTGAACTGTGGCATGTATTTCAGAACTCTGTGCCGAGCCCACGGGGGCGGCGAGAGCTTGGAATAAATTTCACGATGGAATATAATTTGATTTTTCTTGCAGGCAGGGCTCTTTCGTTTAAAAATCTGTTTGCGGGGCCGGTTGCCGGAGGCGGCGGGATAAGACCGCACGGCACACTTCTCCCGGAGCCGACTTCGCCCCAGACCGGCAGAGAGGTATGACATGAAAGTACTGTTCGGCATACAGGGTACGGGCAACGGCCACATCTCCCGCTCCCGCGAGCTGCTTCGGTACCTGAGCAAGCGGGCGAGCGTGGATATCCTCCTCAGCGGATACCATCACGAGGTGGACATCGGGTTCGAGGTGAAGTATAACCTCCCCGGCCTCGGGTTCACGTTCGGCAAGAGGGGCGGCATAGATTACGTTCATTCCCTCCGGAATTTCAGCCCTGGAAAGCTCCTCTCGGACATATACGGATTGCCTGTAGAAAAGTACGACCTGGTCCTTACGGATTTCGAGCCGGTCACAGCGTGGGCCGCACGCATCAAGCGCCGTCCGATCGTCGCCATATCGCACCAGGCGGCGTTTCTGTCGCCGAAGATCCCGCGCCCCCCGGAAGGCCGCAACCGTTTTCAGGAAAAGGTGCTCGAATGGTACGCCCCTGCGCCTGTTTCTATAGGGCTTCACTTCGAACGCTACGACGATTTTATATTCACGCCTATAATACGCGAAGAGATAAGAAAGCAGGATCCCCGTAACGACGGGCACTACACCGTTTACCTTCCGTCATACGATTACGCGCGGATATCCGGGATACTGAAAAAGATAGACGTCAGGTGGGAGGTTTTTTCGAAGCACCACAAGGGCGAGGCGTTTAAGGACGGAAACGTCACTGTATACCCGGTCGGCAACGACGGATTCGCGAGGAGCCTTGTCACATGCGAGGGGATACTGTGTAACGCCGGTTTCGAAACCCCGGCCGAGGCGCTTTATCTCGGGAAGAAGATAATGGTCATTCCCATGAAGGGCCAGTATGAGCAGCAGTGTAACGCCGAGGCGCTGGGAAGAATGGGCGTCCCTGTTATAAGAAGGGTAGATGCCGGATTCGCGGATATGCTCTCCGGCTGGGTCAGTTCCGGATATTCGTACAAGCCGGATTATACGAACAATCTTCCGGAGATCGTGGACAGGATACTCGAGAACGGCAGTGGCGTGGGCCGCGCGCCCGAGCTCAGCTCCAAAAGGAGCCTCGGGGAAGACACATCCCCCCTCAGCCAGCCGGAATAGATATTCCGGCTTCCGCGTCTACTGCTCCTAAATTACCACCCTGTATTATTGTCTTGTTTCCGAAACCCTGTTTATGAGCGAAAGGTTGACGAGCTTTTCGGCGATGTTCTTGTATATCTCGCCTATCTTGAGGAGGTTTATAACCTCGTCCATATTGTGCCAGTCCTGGACGAGATAGGTTAGAAGCACCCTTTTGTGCTGGTCCTCTATCGATTCGATGAGCAGATAATCATCCTCGAGCTTCTTCGTATCGGGCACCCCGCCTTTTCCGTACTCGACGAGGTTTATAAGGTGCGGCAGGAGAATGTCGAGCATCTGTTTCGTGTCGAACTCACGGCAGATGGGCTTTTTCGACTTCATATTCTCCATCAGCTGAACGGAATAGTTAAACTTCTGGATTATGGAGAGCATGAGCTTGAGCACGGCGACGCCCTCCGGATTCTTATGCTTTTTGGTTTTTTCCAGCTCGAGCTCGAGCTTAAGTTTAAGATGTATAAGGTCGTTCCTGAGCGCTATTAGATCGCTTTCGTTTCGCGAGTTGATGTAATTCTGCGATTTCGAAACAAGCCTTTCAAACTTGCTCTCTATGAGCAGCTTTTCCAGATCGTCGGTCTCCATGATTTCTCCTTGGGATTTCCTCAAATTGGCTGTGGGTAGTGTATATGGGGATTGTTAAGAATGTGTTAAGAATATGTTAAGAAATCGGGCCCCTCGATAAGGCCCGTAAATCGGCCCGAAAAGCCCCTATTTTGCGCCTCTTCGGCGCTCACATAAGATGATTTATGAACTGCTCGGCAATGGATTCCCAGCTCTGCGTGCGCGCATACCCGAGCGCGCCGGCCGAGACGTCTTCAAGGTTCCCGAACGCATTCTCGACGTTCTCCTCGAGGTTGTCCCCGAGATACCCTGTGACCCCGTGCTTTACTATATCGCTCGGGCTCGGCACGTCGTAGGCCGCGACGGGAAGCCCGCACGCCATCGCCTCCAGTATAACCAGCCCGAACGTATCCAGCCTGCTCGGGAAGACGAACACGTCGGCCTTTGCGTACATATGCCGGAGCTCGCCGTGCGGCACGGGACCCGTGAACTCGACGTCGGGGTATTTTGCCTTGAGCGTATCGAGGTATGGCCCACCGCCGACGAGAATCTTCTTGTATCCGCGAATCCTGCAAAAGTCGTCGAGGTTCTTGTCCTTGCTTACGCGGCCGACCGTGATAATCGTCTTCTCGCCGTGCGGCTTCGCGCCGCTTTCAGGATAGAATAGCCTGGTGTCCACGCCTCGCCCCCAAACCATACAGTTACTGAGACCGAGCTGCCTCGTGATGCTCCTCGTCGTGACGAGAACCTTCCGGCTGCACATGTGAAACCATCTTATGTACGGCCACGTCAGGAACGCAGGTACTTTGTAAAGTATCCATCCGTAGTCAGCGAGACGCGTGTGGTACGAGGTGTTGTAGGCTATGCCGTTCTTTCTGCAGAGCTGCCTCGTCGCGAGCCCGAGCGGCCCTTCGGTTGCAATGTGAACCCTGTCGGGCGAATGCGCGCCGAGGTACCTTTCGGCGAGTATTGCCGCGTTAGTTACGATCGGTATGTTGTGTATTCGAAGGGGCAGCGTCTCGGACCCTTCGACGTATGGGGTCAGCACAATGACGTCGTGCTCTTTTCTGATCAGGCCGGTTATGTAGCTTAACGTATTCGCGACGCCGTTTATCTGAGGGGGCCATGCATCCGTAACGAGAAGGATCTTCATGGAATTATCCTCTGGTTGAAAGCCTCTCCCGGCTCCCCGGACGGATCATACGGACAGCGAGCCGGTCATGTAAAGAATCCCCATTACTGTGACCGCGCCGAGAAAGGTCCCGGCGATGGTCTGGTACAGCGTGTGCCTTCCGAGCCTTATGCGGGACCACGCTACGACAGGGATGATCAAAGTGAGCGGAATCATGGGCTCGCCGTAAAGCGCTATCGCCAGGAACGAAAGCCCTGCGGCCGACGTGCAATGACCGCTTATTTTCCATCTGAGCGTAATGAGGAACACGAGCAATATCTGGATTAGCGCAATGCCAGTCACGATGATCATCAGCCTCGGAGCGTTCAGGAGATACGTGACGACGAAAACGAGCGAGGCGTATGTGAATATCACCAGGAGCGGCTTTGCCCGCTCTTCACGCCTGCTCAGGTGGAAATCGCTTACCGCGCCCGAGTGGACGAGCGAAAGTATGTAGAGCGTCGGCGGAATGATGAGAAGAGCGATGAACATGAATATCCACCACAGGGAGGAATCGGCCTTCGCCGCGTGCGCGGTTACCACGATACACGCAAGCGCTATGAGCGGCGGGCTGAAGACGTTAGAGATGATTCGCGCCGACCTGTCACGCCATCCCTCAGGGATGACAATCGGCTCCGCAGACTGCTGATATAGTTTTTTGTCAGTTTCCATTTCGGAGCTCCGTGTCCGAATCGTACCCGCGCCAGTATCCCCAATCCCTGCCGCGCCATTTGTCGGGTATCAGCCCAAAGTATAGCGCAGTGCATCTCGTAAGAGAATGAAGCGTTTTCTTTGTCCTGCCCATCTCGACGCGCCTGTGGTCCTTGGCGTAAACAACAAGATCGAATGTGAAATGCGCCGTGAATCCCGCACGCTTCACCCGCCACGCGAGCTCTGAATCCTCGTTGCACGCGAGCGCGGCGTCGAAGCCCCCCGATTCGAGGTATGCTTCCCTGCGTATGATGAAATTCGACCCTGAGGCAGCCGGAACACCCAACTGGTGTATCAGGAATTGTCCGTAAGCAAACCATTTATAATAGCCCGCATGCCTGTCGCGGGAGAGCTTCGGCCCATAGATCAAATCGTATTCTTCAAGCGACTTTAGATTCCCGAAATAGTCCTCGGAGAATACGATGTCAGCATCTGTAAAGAGAAGCCAAGGGGTATTGGCCGCGTCCGCACCTGCCAGACGCGCCTCTGTTACGGTGCCCGGATACCTGATAACAGTAGTATAATCCGGTCTCGCCCGAGAAACAATATCGGGCGTCGAGTCCGTGCTGGCATCGACGACCACGAGCCTTATGCCGTCGGGTATCGAACAGAGGAAATTCCCTATATTCCTTTCTTCGTTTCTCGTTGGAACAACGACAGTCAAATCCTGAGGAAGAATCGTCATACGATAAATATATTAATGACGGCGTGTTAAGGGGCTTTTAACGAAGCGTGAATTTGCAGTTAAAGGGGGCGGCCTATGGCAGAACCGTCGCGCTCGCTTTGATGCAACGTACGGGGCAGGGCAGCGCTCACTTCTTTCCGCCCCTCGCCGGCTTCTCGAAGGTTACCCTGAGCTCTCCGCCCTCGAGGCTCGCCTTCTCGACGTTGAGCTTGGCCAGAAAGCCTGGGAGGAATATATTCCTTCTCTGGTTCTCTATCTGTATAGTGAGCTCGTCGGCCACCTGGTGGAGCTTGACCTCTTCCTTGCTTACGAAGGGGAGCTTCAGTGTGAGAGTGTAAACGCCCTTGTCCTTCACTATCTCGTAAGGCTTTATGTTCGAGAAAATAGACACGGGGTCTTTGCTGCCGAAAAGCGATTCGCCGAATTCTACGAGGGCTTCAGTGCCCATTACCTCTTGCTGGTGTAGGGGCGCCTCGAATATCGGGACCGAGCTGAAGAGGTGTTCGACCTCTTTTCTGTATTCGGCCTGCGATTTCCGCCACTCTTTGAAGAAGGGGTGATCTATGTGGGTCGGCATCGTCCTGTTCACTATGACGGAGTCCACGTTGTATCCGTAAAGGCTGAGATACGTGTACGCCCTCTGGGTTTCCTTTATAACCATCTTTTCGAGGTTCGTGACGAGCCTTATGCTGGTTACGTCCGAGTTGGAAAAGATCTTGTGTATGGAGTTCAGCTTGTCAAAGAGGTCTTCTATGGCTACGTACGTCTCTTCTTCGGGGAGCGGCATGTCGGACACTACCTTAACGGCCGGCCGTACCACCTTGAGCAGCTTCCTCTCTATCGGGAAGACCTTGACTATCCACCACCTGGCCACGTCCGGAAGCGACAGGAGCCTGAGCGTCTCCCCCGTCGGAGCGCTGTCTACTATTATCACGTCGTAATCGTCTTCGGTGTAGTGGCTGTAAACCCAGAGGAAGCACGAGACCTCTTCCATACCTGGGAATATGCTGAACTCCTCGGCGAGGATATCGTCCACCTTCATCCAGTTAAAGAGCGACTGTATGTACCCGGTGAGCTTACCCCAGTACTTATCGACGGAGTAAAAGACGTCTATTTCCTGGGCGTAGAGGTTTTTCATCAACCTCTTGGGCTCGGGTCCTATTTCCTGGTCGAAGGAATCCCGGAGGCTGTGCGCCGGGTCGGTGGATATGACAAGCGCCTTGTAGCCCCTTTTGGCCGCCTGGAGCGCCGTCGCGGCAGCAGTGGTCGTCTTGCCGACGCCGCCCTTTCCTGTATAGAGAATTATTCTCGCCATGTTAAATCCTCTTCAAAATCTTGCGTATAATACTACCTGACGCCTTCTTGACAGGAGTCTATGAAAGCATAATATATACGTGAATCAATAAAGAGGGGGGTAACCCGAATGAGCGACGAAAGGGATTCCACAAAAGTAAGCACGATGAACAACTACGAGGGCCTCTTCACGATTCTGGCCTCGGCCCTTATCGTGGCAACGATCCTCCTTTTCATCGGCGGTATCTACTTCACGTTCATAAATCCTTCTTTCTAACCGGTTTTGGGCGGCGTATCCCTGCCAATAGGGATGAGTTGCCGGCCCGAATGACAGTTCAGAATTCCGGGATGCTCGATCCGGCAAATCCGGCGGAATGAATAGCTCCGTTTCTTCGTCCTCATATGCAATTCCCGGACGCCTCGCTTTGTCCGCCGAGCTTAAAGTGATATAATGGTTCCGGGTGATAAAAATGAGTGAAGACGTTTCTTATAGCGAAGAATCCACGAATCCCGAGCCTCCTCGCGAGAGCCTGGCGAAGACCATTGGCACCGACGAGGCAATACTGATAACCCTCATAGCCCTATCGGCGATAGGCATAGGCGTGACAAATTTCGCGCCTTTAAAAAGCTTCTGGTACTGGGCATGCATGGCGCCCGTTTTCGGCCTCGTAAGCCTTTATATCGGATGGTCGAAAGCCAGGAGAAGAGGGGAGGGGGTGTCGAGGATTATTCGCGTCCAGATACTGCACTGGGCCGGACTCTTCGCGGCCATAGCGCTCATATATCTCCTCTACGAGCCTGCGGGGCGTATAAACAACAACCAGCTCGGCATACTCTGCCTCCTGGCGCTGGCGCTGGCGACGTTCCTGGCCGGCGTCCACTTCGACTGGCGGTTCTTGCTCGTCGGCATAGTGCTCGGTGCGTGCGTTGCCGGGGCGGCTGTCCTCGAGCAGTTCATATGGATGATCATCATCCCGATCGTCGTCGTGATATTCCTTGCCGTCTTCTGGTGGAAGCGGAAGGTCTGAGGCTCCCGCCGCTATAATCTTAAGTATTACTCGCTGGCTTACCTGCGCCGCCCGGCTGCTTTCTCCACGCTGTCCTCGTCCTCGTTTGCTCCAGCCGTTGGAATCCTGCCGCCGTACTTCTCCCCCCCATGAGTGCATTTCGAGGAGTATGTCTTTGAGTGACGCGCCCAGGGGCGAGAGGCTGTATTCAACGACTACAGGACAGGGGAATTTTAATGGGACGAGAGTTCCCGTATGAGAATTACATCTTCGGTGAAGGACATGGGGAGGGGGACTTCTCCATGTCCTCATGCCGTCTGGCGGACTGTACCGCTTGCCGCATTCTCTTTGTGAAAATGGGGTCTCGCGCATCGGTTCGATATTCGTATTTTTCTCTTTTGTATTGATTTTTATAGTGCGTTTCTGTAGTATTCACGAAAATACTCACTTTAAAGGAGAGGGAGATGGCAGCAGAGAAAAAGCCCATGACCAAGTCTCAGTTGGCAAATCACATTGCAGAGATGGCTGGTGTTACCAAGAAGGTCGCCGGTGAAATCCTGGACGAGCTGGCCGCGGTTGCTTATAAGGAAGCCAAGAAGAATAAGCAATTCACGATTCCAGGAATAGGCAAACTCGTTCTCGACAACAGGAAAGCGAGGATCGGCAGAAACCCCGCTACCGGCGAAGAGATAAAGATACCGGCTAAGAAGGTTGTAAAGTTCAGAGTAGCCAAGGCCTGCAAGGACGCCGTTCTAGGATAGTAACAGCCAACTCCAGACTCCGGCAGTAAAGATTATCTCATCAGGATATCAGGTTAACCTTAAGGGATAACGGTGCGTTATCCCTTAAGGTAGACTTGTATCGTCCGGTGCCCCGTCGCAGGAAAAGTTCTTATCAATAGTTGTAAATACTCACAAACAATTTTTTTAAGCTGTATAATACCTTGGTGGCCGGTAAGTATATAATTAAATAAACCGGCTGAGCTGACCCAAGTGTTCGGTAAATGCGGCTACCCGAACGCTAGACGAGGGACTGATATGGCTAAGGTACTCCTTATAGAAGATGAAGAATCCCTGCGTAATCTCTACACCAGAATCCTGAGCTCGAGGAACTATACAGTTGAAACGGCCACCGACGGCGAGGATGCCCTGCTCAAGCTCCCTATGTTTACGCCGGACATTATCGTGCTCGACATAGTTATGCCCAGATACAACGGCATGGAGCTTCTAAAGGTGCTCAAGAACGACGACAGGCACAAGAAGATA
>JAWKQD010000004.1:0-220054 GCA_041390285.1 Thermodesulfobacteriota bacterium
TCGCCCATGAAACTAAGGGTACTGCTACGATTTACCAGCTCCCGGACGGACAGCAGGTACTAAGACTCACTGGTTTCGAGACCTCGAATGGTCCCGATGTGCGGGTATATATCGGCCAGGCGAAAGATGCCAACGACAACGATACCGTGACGAGTGCAGGTTATATAGAGCTTGGCCCACTCAAGGGTAATGTAGGTGATCAGAATTACGACATACCCGCAGATACCGACCTTGAGAATTACCACTCCGTAACAATCTGGTGCAAAAGATTCGGGGTCAACTTCGGTACGGCTCCATTGATGGCAAAGAACTGACTCTCCGGAGGCAACGTGATGTCAGCAAATAACCATTACGACGTCATAATCATTGGAACGGGGGCCGGAGGAGGAACTCTGGCCCATTCGCTTGCCCCGTCAGGGAAGAAAATACTCCTTCTAGAGCGCGGCGACTACGTGCCGAGGGAAAAGGACAACTGTGACACCCGCGCGGTAAACGTCGAAGGCAAGTACCAGACCAAAGAAGTGTGGCGGGACAAGGACGGAAAGCCCCTTCATCCCCATACGAACTACTACGTGGGGGGAAATACCAAATTTTACGGCGCTGCCCTGTTCCGTCTGAGGAAAGAGGATTTCGGAGAGCTGAGACATAAGGACGGTATTTCGCCCTCCTGGCCCCTCTCCTACGACGACCTTGAGCCCTATTATACGAAGGCGGAGTTTCTGTACCACGTTCACGGACAAAGGGGGGAAGACCCAACGGAGCCCTACGCGGGCGCCCCATATCCCTACCCCGCCGTATCGCATGAACCACGGATCCAGAAGCTCCATGACGACCTCGAGAAATGCGGCCTCAAGCCTTTCCACGTACCGATAGGCGTAATGCTCGACGAGCAGAACAGGCGCAAGAGCCCATGCATAAGATGCAGCACATGCGACGGACACCCCTGCCTCGTGTATGCGAAATCGGACGCCCAGGTCCTGTGCGTCGATCCCGCTCTCGAGCGGGACAATGTGACGCTCCTTACGAATGCGCGCGTCACCCGTCTCGTGACGAGCCCCTCGGGCAGAGAGGTCGCGAAGATTATTGTAGACCGAAGCGGCGCTGCCGAGGAATATTCGGCGAATTTTGTTGTAGTATCCTGCGGCGCGATCAATTCCGCCGCGCTCCTGCTTCGTTCGGCGAACGAGCACCATCCGAGCGGACTCGCAAACAGCTCGGGCGTCGTGGGCAGGCATTACATGGGACACGTTAACTCGATCCTCATGGCGATCTCAAAGGAGCCAAACCCTACAGTATTCCAGAAAACCCTCGGACTGAACGACTATTATTTCGGATCGAAAGAATATGAATATCCGATGGGACACATATCGTTCGTCGGGAAGCTGGACGCGGCTACGCTTTCGGCCGGGGCCCCAGCCATTGTCCCGGGGATGACACTCGACATCATGGCGAAACACTCGCTCGATTTCTGGCTTACCTCGGAAGACCTCCCGCACCCGGATAACAGGGTAACTCTCGATTCGGACGGCAACATCGTTCTCTCGTACAAGCCGAATAATCAGGAATCGCACAAGCGGCTGATATCGAAGCTGAAAGGACTCATGAACTCCATCGGATGCCACGAGGAGCACCTGATACCGAGGAATCTCTTTATAGGTCAGCAGATTCCTCTTGCGGGGGTAGCGCGCACCAGAACGGAACCATACGATTCGGGAATGATCCGAGCACGTCCACTGGACCGAAACTGCAAGGCTCCGACCTCGACAATCTCTATGTCGTTGACGCGAGTTCTTTCCCTCGTGCGGGGCGGTGAATCCTGCGCTCACAATAATGGCGAATGCGCTTCGCGTAGGTGACCATTTGATCGAAAGACTGCGCTAACTTACACAGAATGAGTAAATAAAAATGCCGACCCAAAAACCCGTAAGATTTGTTATCGTATTCCTGCTGCTTCTGGCTGCGAGCTTTAACACGGAACGGCATCCGAAAAGACAACGGCCGTCAAAGCGGTCGACTCGATAGGCATGACTGTATCGGATATGGATACGGCCGTCGATTTTTACTCGAAAGTCTTGTCATTCGAGAAGATTTCCGACACAGAGGTATGGGGTAGCGAATACGAAAGCCTGAAAGGGGTGTTCGGGGTCCGGATGAGGGTAGTACGCTTGCGGCTCGGGGATGAGGTGATAGAGCTTACGGATTACCTTACGCCCGAGGGCAGGCCCTATCCGCAAGGCACCAGGAGTAATGACGGCTGGTTCCAGCACATAGCCATCGTCGTGAGCGATATGGATAAGGCGTTTGAGCTGTTGAGAAAAAATAAAGTCACGTTCGCATCGACAGCGCCCCAGACAATCCCGGAATGGAACAAGGCGGCGGCCGGCATAAGGGCTTTTTATTTCAGGGACCCTGACGGCCATTTCCTCGAAATAATCTACTTTCCCCCGGGCAAAGGCAACCCGAAATGGCACGGGAAGAACGCCGGCCTATTTCTGGGCATCGACCACACTGCGATAGTGGTCGCCGATACCGACGAAAGCCTCAAGTTTTATAGAGACACCCTCGGCATGAAGGTCGCCGGAGAGAGCAATAACTATGGAACGGAGCAGGAACACCTGAACAACGTCTTCGGAGCCAGTCTCAGAATTACTTCGCTGAAAGCGCCGTCGGGCCCAGGCATAGAATTCCTCGAATACATGACGCCCGGGGATGGGAGGCCGATACCCGAAGACGAGAAGGCGAACGACGTTGCGCACTGGGAGACCAATCTGGCCGTGGAAGACGCGGCGGATGCCGAAGCCACGCTCCGCAGCGGGAACTACTCATTCGTATCCCCCGAAACAACCGATGTGCCCGAAGAAACGCTCGGTTTCGACAAAGGGTTTCTTGTGAGGGATCCGGATGGGCACGTGATGCAGGTTATAGAAAAAAATAACGATGGAGAGTGAAATGGCTTCTACCAACCCGCTTTTTATCCCGGTTGTGCTCGGCACTCCGAGGCGTGGACGAGTGAGCGAGCACGTCGCTCGATTCATTGCGGAGGATCTGGCAGCGAGGGACTCCGTTCAATCCGAGGTGATCGATATCCGCGACCTGCCGCTCCCGACCGATGACGCAGGGGAGCAGGCAAAAGACCCCGGCTTCTCCGCAGCAGCGATGAAGGCGGACGCATTCGTCATAGTAGCGCCCGAGTACAATCACGGCTACCCGGGCCTTCTGAAGCACGCGCTCGATACGAACCTCAAGGAATACATACATAAACCCGTCGGAATATGCGGCGTCTCGGCGGGGCCCTTCGGTGGTACGAGGGTCATTGAAAACCTGCTGCCTGTAATGAGAGAGCTCGGCCTGGTGACGATTTTCTGGGACATAAATTTCTCGAGCGTACAGAACGCATTCGATGAGAAGGGAAAGCTCACGGAAGAGGCCTATGTAAGACGTACGGACAAGTTCATAAATGAGCTGATATGGATGGCGAAGGTACTTAAATACGGACGTGAAAACGTTGAGATATAAGGTGGAATCATGGCTAAAGAAAAGCTGATATGCAATGTATGCGGCGCGGAAATGAACAATCACGCCGAAAAGATAGGTTACGAAGCGCGCGCCGGGGCCAATTGGGAAAGCGATCCCGATTTCGGAGGGTTACTCGAGGAAATTCACACCTGCCCCAAATGCGGAGGCGTGGAAGCTACATTGGCTATCGAATAAGACAGATATATAGCCTAAGTATGGGCGAAAGAGGGAGATACCGTAATGACGAAAGAACGACTGAGGCTGGAAGAGGACCGCGAAAAACTGGCGCACTGGAGGAAGTGGGGCCCGTACCTGAGCGAGAGGCAGTGGGGAACCGTGAGGAGGATTACAGCCCATACGGCACCGCGTGGGACTACTTTTCACACGACCAGGCGCGCTCCCGGGCATACAGGTGGGGGGAGGACGGTATAGCCGGAATCTCCGACAACCATCAGCGGCTTTGTTTCGCAATCGCGCTTTGGAACGGTAAAGACCCGATTCTTAAAGAGAGGCTCTTCGGCCTTACGGGGAGCGAGGGCAATCACGGCGAGGACGTAAAGGAATACTATTATTATCTCGACAACACTCCCACCCACTCCTACATGAAGTACCTGTATAAGTACCCGCAGGGGGAATATCCGTATTCCAGGCTCGTCGAAGAGAATGCCCGAAGAGGTAAGAACGCCCTCGAGTTCGAGCTCGTCGATACGGGCGTATTCGACGGTAGCCGCTACTTCGACGTATTCGTGGAATATGCCAAGGCGTCACAGGACGACATCTTGATTCGGGTCACGATAGTGAACAGAGGGCAGGAACGGGCCTCACTCCATCTTCTGCCAACTCTTTGGTTCCGAAACACATGGTCGTGGGACGGAGGCGAAAAGCCTGTAATCCGCGCATGGGACAAGAAAAAATTATTCCAGGTTGTCGAAGCGGATCATTCAAATTTGGGGGCCAGATGGCTCTATTTCGCAAGCCCGGATGAGCTTCTCTTCACAGACAACGAGACAAATTTGAAAAGGGTATTCGGAGCTGAGAATCATGCTTCGTTCTTTAAAGACGGCATCAACGACTATATCGTCCACGGCGTAACAGAGGCCGTGAATAAGGAAGGTACAGGCACCAAGGTATCGCCTCATTATGTCCTCGATGTTAAAGGCGGCGAAGAAATATCTCTAAAGCTTCGTTTATCCGATACGGGAAATTTGAAGAACCCCTTGGGCGCCGAATACGACTCCGCGTTCGAAGATCGTAAGAGGGAGGCGGACGAATTTTACGATAAAACCACGCCGTTTCGGATAAGCGATGACATGAAGGCGGTGCAGAGACAGGCATTCTCCGGCATGCTCTGGACCAAGCAGTTTTATTACTATGTGGTGGACGAATGGATCAAGGGCGATCCCAGGGCGCCCGAGCCCCCCGGTGAACGCAAGAACGGAAGGAACAGCGGATGGGCGCACCTACATAACGACGACATACTCTCGATGCCCGACAAGTGGGAATATCCCTGGTTCGCGGCATGGGACCTCGCGTTTCATACTATCCCTCTTGCTATGATAGACCCTGAATTCGCTAAGCGTCAGCTTACGCTCCTCACGAGGGAATGGTACATGCACCCGAACGGGCAGATACCGGCTTACGAATGGGCATTCGGGGACGTAAACCCGCCCGTTCATGCGTGGGCCGCCTGGAGGGTCTATAACATAGAGAAGAAAATGTTCGATAGAAAAGACACCGGGTTTCTCGAAAGCGTTTTCCAGAAGCTGCTGCTCAATTTTACCTGGTGGGTGAATAGAAAGGACAGAGAAGGCAGAAACGTTTTCGAAGGCGGATTTTTAGGTCTCGATAATATCGGGGTTTTCGACAGGAGCGCGCAGCTGCCTACTGGGGGTCATATCGAGCAGGCTGACGGCACGAGCTGGATGGGTATGTACTGTCTTAACATGCTGGCAATTGCGCTTGAGCTCGCGGAGGAAAACCCGTCTTATGAAGATATTGCAAGCAAATTCTACGAGCACTTTCTTTATATAGCGAAGGCGATGAACCTGCTCGGAGGAGAAGGTAACGGTTTGTGGGATGAACAGGACGGATTCTATTACGATGTGCTCCACTTGCCCAATGGACATCACCTGCCAATGAAGGTCAGCTCAATGGTCGGGCTGATTCCGCTCTTCGCGATACAGACGCTTGAGCCCGAGGTCCTGGAAAAACTGCACGGATTCAACAGAAGACTCGAATGGTTCATCGAAAACAGGCCCGATCTCAGGGAGAACGTCGCATGCATGCGGACGAAGGGGATGCGCGAGAGGAGGCTTCTCTCGATAGTGGACAGAGAAAAGCTGAGAAAGATACTGCGTAAGATGTTGGACGAAAACGAATTTCTCAGCCCGTATGGAATCAGGGCCCTATCGAAGACGCATAAAGATCATCCGTATGTATTTCACGTCAACGGTCACGAACACAGGGTGGACTATGAGCCAGCAGAGTCTTCAAGCGGCTTGTTCGGCGGTAATTCCAACTGGCGCGGTCCCGTGTGGTTTCCCGTAAATTTCCTGATTATCGAGTCGCTTCAGAAATTCCACTATTATCTCGGAGACGATTATAAAGTCGAATGCCCCACAGGCTCGGGGAATATGATGACCCTGTGGGAGGTAGCGACCGAGATATCACACAGGCTGATGCGAATATTCCTGAAAGACGCAAATGGGAGGAGGGCCGTTTTTGGGGGTGCCGAAATGTTTCAGTCCGATCCCGAATGGAGGGATTACGTGCCATTCCACGAATACTTTCACGGCGACAACGGAGCCGGCATAGGGGCGAGTCATCAGACAGGGTGGACAGGTCTGGTTGCTAAATTAATACAGCAGTGCGGGGAATATTGCGTAATCGAGGAATAAAGCGGTGCACAACCGGGCGCGCACAGGTTAAAGAAAGTGATAGTCCCGACTCAAATTCGCTCTTCGGGTCTTTTAATGTGAAGCTTTTTCATACGCGACCTGAGGGTGTTCGGATTGATGTTGAGGATTTCCGCAGCGCCGCCTTTGCCGTTGATTACCCATCGGGTCTCTTCCAGCACTTTGATAATATGGCTGCGCTCGACATTCTCAAGCCCTTTGTCGTGTTGCCCGTCCGTCGATATGCTCTGTGTAACTTCACCGGTAATCGGGCCGGTTATAACGGCATCTTCATGCGCCGACACCACAACCGCCCGCTCGATTACGTTTTGAAGCTCCCTGATGTTGCCCGGCCACTGGTATTCCATCAGGCTTGTCATCGCGCTGTCCGTAAACCCGCTCAGGTTCTTTCCGAGCTTTCTCGAGAATCTGGTCAGGAAGAAATTTGCCAGGAGCGGTATATCCTCTTTCCTGTCCCGGAGAGCCGGGACGTGTATCGGGAAAATATTAAGACGGTAATAAAGATCTGCCCGGAAGGATTTATCCCTGACGGATTCTGCAAGATCACGATTTGTGGCTGCTATGACCCTGACATCGACCTTTATGGTCTCGTTGCTTCCCACCCGTTCGAATTCACCTTCCTGAAGCACCCTTAGGAGCTTTACTCAGCTCGGCGGACAGCTCACCCACTTCGTCCAGGAATATAGTGCCTCCGTCCGCCATCTCGAATCTTCCGATCCTCTTCTGAAGAGCTCCCGTGAAGGCTCCCTTCTCATGCCCGAACAATTCACTCTCCACAAGACTGGGGGATATTGCGCCGCAGTTAACCTTAACCATAGCCCCGTCCTCGCCGCGGGCTCAGGTTGTGAATATGCCCTTGCGATAAGCTCCTTGCCCGTACCGGTCTCTCCGTGAACAAGTACGGTCGTATCGGCTCCGGACACCTGCTCAACGTGCCTCAGCACGGCTTTGATTTCAGCGCTCCTGCCAACGATCTCATCGAAATTGTTTTCCGTATTTATTTCTTCTTTAAGGTATACGTTTTCCATATTCAGGCGGTTTTTGAGCTTTTCAAGCTCGCCAAGGGCTTTGCTTAGGGACTGCTGCGACGCTTTGAGCTCTTCTGCATGCTTGGCGTTGTTGATGGCCGTTTCGACCTGTCTCGAAATTATCTCGAGCAGCTTGAGCTCGTCGTCGTCAAATGCCTGCTTATGAAAAGATGTGATATCGAGAGTGCCTATCGTTTTGCCTTCCGACTTTATCGGCACACAGAGGAAGCTCTTTATGCCGAGCTTCTTACCCATGCTCGATATTTGCTCGACATCGAGGTCGGGATAGTATTTGGGTTCCTCGCTGATGATAGCCTGCCAGGTTAACCCCGCGGGTTTCGGTATCCTGCTGTTAATTTGCAGAAACTTGTCTGGATATCCTCTTTCTGCCTTTAATACGGCTTCCTCGCCCTCGATAATATAAATCCTGACGCAGTTCAGCTTTCGGATGCTCGCGCTCAAAGCTTCGACCGCGTTCTCAAATACGACGGCCGGGTCGAGCGACTGATGCACGACCCGCATGACATTTGCGATTATAGCATCGTACCGGCTCTTTTTGCTGAGCCTGATGAAATTCTCCCTGAGCGCTTCCTCGGCCAGCTTTCTCTCCATCTCTGCCCCAGCACGGGCTGCAAATATCTTGAGAACGTCTATACCAAGAGGCTCGTCGGCCATGGTTTTGTCGTCGAGTATAGCTATATGGCCGAGGACATTATCCAGCACGTCCCTGATGGGTATTCCGGAGATAACTCTCGGCGCGCATGTCCGCAAGACCCGTGTCTTCTGGAAAGAGCGTTTGAAGATTCTCCGGATAGATGCACACATTGCCCGCAATGACATTCGCGCATGGGGTTCCTGCAAGATCGAATTCAATATTATCTTCGAATTTGTCCCTGTTCCAGAAGGAAAGAGTACGGACCCTCGTGAGGCTCGCATCAGTACACTGTGCTATGAAAGCGTAGCGCACCCGCATTGCATCGGCCAGGTGCTGTGCTAGAGAATCGAAAAAATTGACACCGACCAGCGACGCTGTGCCGAGCGCTACGTGATGAAGCAGCTCATAGTTTTGAAGGGTGTTTAATAACTGGCTCTGACGTTTGTAACCGCCGTTGGAATCTACAGATGGAATCTCTTCATCACGGATGCAAAGCTCTTCAGCCGGTGTGTTTTCACTCGAAATGGACAGCTTCAGCGCTTTCGTCTCGCCGCCTTTTGTATTTTTACCTTTCATGAACTACCCAACTTACCCCACTATGTCAGAAAAGTATTTTACGATTAATTATTGATGTCAATAACATTTTCAAAAATGCCCGGAACCCCGGTCCCAAGACTACGAAGCGTTTCTGTTTCGCAATCAATTCTTCTTGCCGTCTCGTCACTGAATTTCGTCACGATCACGATATTTAAATAAACCCCGCAACTACATCGACTGCGTTCAAAACAACATGCCGATATATTATGTAATGATAACGGGTCGTTGCATCCCCAAAATAAAAACCTCCGACACTTGGCACGACGGTTGCTCTTAATGTTCATCATCGAAAATGTCTCGGGCTTGAACGGGTGATTGAATGTTAAGGATCGAAGAAAAAGAGAACAGATAATAAAGGCACGACGCTTAAGCTCGACGGAAAAATCGAGGCGCTTTATGTAAACGAGCTCAGGGTGATTTGCGATAAATTGATGAAAAACGGCAGGCTGACGCTTGATCTTGAAGGTGTCAGCTACATTGACGAGGAAAGCATAGATATGTTCGCGAAACTCGCCAATGAAAAATTGAAAATAATAAACTGCTCTCCGTTCATATCCTTCTGCTGATAGGTATGAACGCAAGACAAGATAGCAATTCATAAAATATGGGGAGGTGATAATCATGATTTCTACACTGTCAGCGGAGATTCTTGAAATAGCGGCTCAATGGACAAGGTCTACGAACCGCCAAGCAATCAGTCCGATGAATCGCTCATCAGGGATATAGTGAACGGAAATGAGGAGTCGTTTAATAATCTCATAAGCCGATACAGGGACAAGATGTATAACATCGCTTTTAGAGTCACCGACAGCCACAGCGACGCCGAAGACGTTGTACAGGAAGCATGTATATGTCTCTACAAAAAGGCCCACACGTTTAGACAAAGCTCCAAATTTTCCACCTGGCTTTACAGGATTGTTACAAACGAAGCTATTTCGAGGCTGAGGCAGAACAAACGTAGTAGAGCCGAATCGCTGGACAACTACATGCCGGGTTTTGACGACGGTGGCCGGCATATTGAAAGGCCCGTGATGGACTGGTCTCAGGATATTGAGAAAAAAGTGGCGGAAAGCGAGCTTCATGCAATAATAGAGAATGCGCTTAGTCTTCTTTCCCGCTTGATAAATCTATCGTCGTACTGAGCGAAGTGGAAGAGCTTACGAACTCTGAAATTGCGGAAGTTACCGGCCTCACGCTTCTGGCTGTTAAAGGTAGGCTCCATAGGTCGAGGATCTTCCTGCGGGGCAAGCTGGCGGCAAAACTCTGATACCTGCGGGTAGAATCAGCCGAACAAAAATAAGGCATTGAAATTCAGCATGAGGCATTTAAATTAGATATTCCTTAATAGCGAGGATCCGTTTTGTGGTGGTAGTCGTCTAAGTTAAGGAATGGAAATGCCCAAGCGCAGAAAAACCGACAACCAGGTTTCGCTATCCTGTAAAGAAGCCACTGCTCTGATCATGGAGTATTTGAACGGAAGCATCAGCCCGGATGTCGCCCTGGCCTTTGAAGCACACCTGGCTGACTGTCCTGACTGTACAGCCTTTCTCAACACCTACAAAAAAACGGTTGAGCTCACGAGATCATTCCTAAAAAAAAAGTAGCGGTGCTCAGCCCGATCGCTTTTAAACACTGATTAAGAAAACTTAGATCTATTCTCCTCCACCGTTCGTCCAAATATACAGACGTAAATATACGATAGGAGGTATTAGAAATGATCAGAGTTAAATATGTGGTTGCCGTCTTGATATTGGCCGCTTTCCTGGGTGGTACGTATGCTGTAAATTCTTTCGCGGCCGAGGAGGGAATGCAGACTGTTCAGGGGACCGTGATATGCCTGATTCCAGATTACGCCAAGGGTACCGTTAATCCTGTGGTAGCAACCAAACCCTGTGACGGCGCGCCGCCGCATCAGCATATTATAATTACATCCGACACGGTTTATTCGCTTCAGGGTCTTCAGGAAGGTCTTATGAAGATCGAAAGGAACCCGCAGAGAACCAACGTGAAAATAAGCGGCGAAGTGAAGGGTAACGAAAACGGCTGGATACTCTTTGTAAATTGATTATATGGAGTACTTTAAGAATTAATATTGCGGCCGGCAGGTGCCGAGTATCTGCCGGCCAAAAAAGATTGAAACATATGTTCGGGTTTATCGTATCCCTCTCGGCTTGAGCTCGTTTGCTGTCCTAACCCACCCGTTGTTCTTCAGAGCAATTCCATCACTCTCACTCATGGTATGTGCTCGTCGATGCCAATGGCGACAATATAAAAACTGTGCTAACCGCATTCGAGGCGGCATGTAGAAGGGCAGGGCTGAGGGGTCTCAGGTTCCACGATTTGAGGCACACCGCAGCCACGAGGATGGTCGAATCAGGTGCGAACATAGTGGCTATAGGCAAGATACTAGGCCACAGTGATATTAAAACCACGATGAGGTATACTCACCCTGAAGATTTGTTGAAGGGTGCGCTCGAATCCCTCGGCAATTTTGGACAGAATGCTACCAATGACAACTCAACCAAATCCGATGTATCATAACTTTTTGTAATTATTGGCTTGGAGGGCTGGCAGAACGGCTAATGCACCGGTCTTGAAAACCGGCGTCCGAAAGGACTTGGGGGTTCAATCCCTCGCCCTCCGCACAATCTTCCCCTTCGAAATGTATAAATATTGTCCTGATTGCGGTCTTAGGTGTGTATTAGAAATCCCGCCCCGGCCTCTTTATGCCGAGCTTCTTCATGCGGGATCTGAGCGTGTCTGGGTTCATTCCTAAAATGAGCGCCGCGCCGTTTTTGCCGTGCACCACCCAGTTGGTGTCTTCGAGCACTCGAACGATGTGCGCCCTCTCCACATCTTCAAGCGTTCCGGATTCTGGCGCTCCAGCGTCGTCCGGGGCCGTCCGCTCTTCGAGAGACTCGTCGATCCTGATTACGGGCTCCCTTGCGAGCACGACAGCGCGCTCGATAACATTTTGCAGCTCCCTTATATTCCCGGGCCAGGAGTAATTCATCAGCCGCTCCATCGAGCTGTCGGCTATCCCGTCTATTCGTTTTCCCATATTCTTTGAAAATTTTGCGAGAAAGAAGTTCGCGAGTATCGGAATGTCCGACTTTCTTTCTTTTAGTGATGGCACAGTCAGCGGAAAAACACTCAGGCGGTAAAAAAGGTCCGATCGGAACGAGCCCGATTTAATTTCCTCTTTTAGTCTTTTGTTCGTGGCTGCAATTATCCGAACGTTCACCTTAATGGGCGTACTGCTTCCTACCCGTTCGAACTCTCCTTCCTGAAGCACCCTCAGTAGCTTGACCTGCGTTTCGGGCGGCAGCTCCCCGACTTCGTCCAGGAATATGGTTCCCTCGTCCGCAATCTCGAATCTCCCTATCCTCTGCTGAACCGCTCCGGTGAACGCCCCCTTCTCGTGGCCAAAGAGCTCGCTCTCGACAAGGCCGGCCGATATGGCCCCGCAGTTGACCTTAACCAGCGGCCTGTCCCTTCTATTGCTCAGGTTGTGAATGGCGCGCGCGATCAGCTCCTTCCCGGTTCCGGTCTCCCCCAGAATAAGCACGGCGGCGTCTGTCGGCGCGACCTTCTCCACATCCACCAGCAGCTTTTTAAGGAGCTGGCTCTCCCCGATGATCTCCTCGAAGTTGTACTCCGTTTTGATCTCTTCCTGAAGGTATATATTCTCTGCCTGGAGCCTGTTCTTGAGCTCTTCCACCTCGGACAGCGCCTTTTTCAAAGCCTCGGCCTGCCGGGCGTTGCTTATTGCCGTCTCGATCTGCTGCGCCACCAGCTCGAGCAGCTTTATCTCGTCTTCGTCGAAGTTGTTCCTGTAAACGGAGGTTATGTGAAGGGTGCCCACGGCCTTTCCTTCGAAGAAAATCGGCATGGACAAATAGCTCTTTATCTCCGTCTCCCTTCCGGCCTGCCCCATTGCCCTGTCCAGATCGATATCCGCGCAGTGTACGGACTTCCCCTCGAGGATAACCTTCCATGTAAGCCCCCTCGGATACGGTATCCTTCCCGCCCGCTCGATATACCATTCCGGACAGTTCCTCTGTGCCCTGACAACCGCCTCGGACCCTTCGGCAATATAAATCAGGACGTGCTTCACCTTTTCTATATTTTCATTCAGCGAATCGACGGCGTTTTCCAGAACCTCCTGAAGATCGATAGACCGGTGCACGCTTCTTGTGACCCTGCTGACTATCGCTTCGTATCGGTTCTTTCTGGACAGCTGCGCAAAGTTCTCCCTTAGCGCCGCCTCCGCACGCCTCCTCTCGATGCCTGTGCGTAGCGCGAGTATCCCGTAGGTCAGATTCTCCACCAGCTGCTTTAGCATACGCAGCTTCTCCGAATTAAAGGCGTCCGGGCGTTTGGCATAGATGCTGAGCGCCCCGAAAGGTGCGGAGCCCGAAACCATTGGAATGCTGACCGCCGAGGAATATCCCCTTTCCATGGCTGCATCCCGGCATCTGCTGAAATCCGGGTCGGACATGATATCCAGGCAAATCGAGATTTCGCCCGTGCGTATGGTCTTGCCGACTATCCCTCCGCCCGCTCCCGCCGCGCCCCATGAGAGGTCGAGGGCCTCGAGATACCCTCTGTCGCCGCCCGCAAGGGCCGCAGGCCTTATGCTTTTCCTTTCGTCATTTTCGGCAAAGCCGACCCAGGCCATCTGATATCCACCGACCTCGACGATGATCCTGCATATCTCGTTCAGGAGAGCCGTTTCGTCGGTCGTTTGTATCACCGCCTGTGTGCATTCGCTGAGCGCCTTCAGGGCACGGTTGACCTTGTAGAGCTCCTCTTCCGCCCACTTCCGCTCCCTTATTTCCTCGGCTTCGCGAAGCGCCCGGCGTACGGATGGAGCTATCCTCGACAGCCGCTCTTTAAGCACATAATCCACGGCCCCACCCTTAAGGGCCTCAACCGCCACCTCCTCGCCGAGCGTACCCGATACGAACAGGAACGGCACGTCGGGGCACTTGTTCCGGGCTATTGCCAGGGCGGAAAG
This sequence comes from Thermodesulfobacteriota bacterium, assembly GCA_041390285.1. Lineage (GTDB taxonomy): Bacteria > Desulfobacterota_D > UBA1144 > Nemesobacterales > UBA2774 > JADLGH01. The sequence continues at coordinate 13,732 of JAWKQD010000004.1, forward strand.
CCCGTCGAACGATGGAAGGGTGTAGTCAGTGAGTATGAGGTCCGGCTTGCCTTCGTCGATACGGGTGACGAAATCCGCTTCGGTTTCTACGCGGGTTACCTCACAGACGATGCCATCGGCTTCGAGCATAGCCTGTATGAGCTCCGCGTCGTGTGGGTCGTCTTCCAAATGAAGGATGTGTAAAGGACGCTTCATAAGCTTGTCCGCATGCCGCCGGGATATAACGCTTATTCCCTTTTCATGCTTCCGGGCGGCGGCTCGTTAATAATTGCCCAGAAGACTCCCAGCTCCTTTATAGCGTTTACGAACTCGTGAAAATCGACCGGCTTTACCACGTAAGCGTTTACTCCCAGCTTGTAACTTTCGAGTACGTCTCTTTCCTCGCGCGAAGAGGTGAGCATTACGACGGGTATCGCCTTCGTATTTTCTTCGGACCTTATCCGGCTCAGAACTTCGAGCCCGTCCACCTTGGGCAGCTTAAGGTCGAGCAGGACCACCGCCGGGTAGCCGTTTCCGCTGGCGCCGGGGTTTCCCCCTCCGTACAGGTAATCGAGCGCCTCTTCGCCGTCGCGCGCCAGAACCACTTCGTTCGCGAGATTATATTCGCCAAGGGCTGTCAGTGTGAGCTCTACGTCCTTGGGGTCGTCCTCGACCAGCAAAATTCTGCCGAGTTTATTCATCGCCGGTGTCCTCCGGAGGCCTGGGAAGGGTGAAGTAAATGGTTGTGCCTTCGTCGGGGGCGCTCTCCGCCCAGACTTTGCCCCCATGACGGTATATTATACGCTGTACGTGGGCGAGTCCTATCCCGGTGCCCTCGAATTCCTCTGCCCTGTGGAGCCTTTGGAATACACCGAACAGCTTGTGTGCGTACTTCATATCGAAGCCGACCCCATTGTCCCTGACGAATATCGCCACATCGTTTCCTTCGTCGATGCGCGCTATCTCTATCTCGGCGCGCTCCCGTTGCCGTGTGAACTTAACCGCGTTCGAAATAACGTTAACCAGCGCGAGCCTTAACATCGAACGATCGCCGTAAACGTCGGGAAGCTCCCCTACGTTCCATAGTATCTCGCGCCCGTTGGCATCGCGCTTCACGTCGCCAAGCACCTCGTCCACGAGCTCTTCCAGGCTGACGCGCGACTTTTTTATCTCGGCACGGCTAGTTCTCGAAAAGGCCAGCAGATCGTCTATAAGATCGCCCATGCGTTTGGCCGATTCGAGTATCATCGCCACATACCGCGTGCTCTTCTCGTCGAGGTTCGAAGAGGCGCTTTTCTGAAGCAGCTCGGCATATCCGGCCAGGTGACGGAGAGGGGCCCTCAGGTCGTGGGATACGGAATAGGCGAAGGCTTCCAGCTCCTTGTTGACTTCCCCGAGCTCGTTGGTCCGCTTTATAACCCGCATCTCGAGCTCTTCGTTCAGCTTTCTGATATCATCCTCGGCGCGTTTCTGTTCGGTGATGTCGTTATTGGTTTCGAGTATGGCGACGGGCTGTCCGTCATCGCCCCGCTGAACGGCCCACCTGCTCGATACTATGACCAGCGAGCCGTCCCTCCTCGTGTGTACGAGCTCGCCGTCCCATCGGCCGTTTACGATGAGCCGCGACATTATTTTTTCGAGCGGTTTCGGGAAGACGGTCCCGAGGAGCTCGTGCGCGGTCTTGCCTATCGCCTCGTCACTCTTCCATCCGTAGAGCTCCTCGGCCCCACGGTTCCAATACGTGATTATGCCCTCACCGTCGCGTACGAAGATCGAGTCGTGCGTCAGATGCAAGAGCTCTGTCTGCTCGCGGAGCACCTTCTCGGCGCGCCTTCGCTCCTCGATCTCGGTCAGAAGGAGCGTGTTCGATTTTTCGAGCTCCTTCGTCCGCTCCTGAACCCTCGTTTCAAGCTCGTCGCGGGCCTGGCTGAGCGCCCTTTCCCTTTCTTTCAGTCTCGAGCTTATCCATCCCGACACCAGCGCGAATATAAAGAAAACAACAACGAAGGGCAGGTTCCTCAGGTCTTGTGAAAATTCGCCGGCCGGCGGTGTGAAATAATAATCGACGGCCAGGGTGCTTAGTATGACGGCGGTGAACCCCGGCCCCTTTCCCAGATACCACATGCTTCCGACGATGACCCAGACGAAGAAAAAGCTACGCCAGAATGGGGCGGAGAACGCCTTTTGGAGAAGGAGGGTGAGTACTATCGCCAGCGCAACCAGCGCTACGCATAACCCGTATCTCCAGAGGATGGATATGGCTAACTCTCTGTAAGGCCTCTTCTGCATCCGCGTCAATTCCTCTATCCAATGGCGAGACCCGTCGCCTGCCTGAATTTATACGGCTGGTTTTACAGAAGGGTTTCCCTCAAAAAAGTCCCGGTTGTGTATGAGTCCTGCCGGGTCCGGTATGATGGCGGTTGCGCGCCGTGTTTAACGCCGAAGATAAGGATTATATTAAGGTACGACCAGGAAAGCGCTTACAGTTACGACGTCCCCGCCCGGACGTGTGGATTCCCTGAGATTAAAAATATCTTTGCGAGAAGAACGCGTCAAGACCGGCTATCACTATTGTTATATTTCCCGATCGTCGGGAAATATCCCGACTACTTTTCCATGACGCATTAGCGCCGCGTTCGAAGAAATCTCAATAAATGTAAAGAAGCTAGTGGATTACGCACAGAACCGCTTCCGAATATGCGTTTGGCATGGGTATTGCACTAATGACAGACGGGGATAGCGGGTAGAGGAGAAAACGAGTTGCTCAGAATTACCGAGATTTCTGATGACGGAGAGGAGATCGTGATGAAGCTGGAAGGAAAGGTAATAGGCGTATGGGTAGACGACTTGAAGAGGGTTTGCCTCTTTCACAGGGACGAAAGGAACAGGGTAGTGGTGCTGGATTTCTCCGGCGTAACCTTCATCGAGGCCAGGGGCCTCGAGATGCTGAAGGATTTAAAGGGCGAGAGAGTAAAGACGGTCAACTGCTCACCCTTCATACATTCGCTGTTAAGCAGGTTCATAAATCGAGACGAAAATAACAAAAACGGGCATTGAGGAGAAAGCAAATGAGATGTAATAACCTCGAGGCTGGGCGGCCTCAAACGAAGAACTTATCCAGGCTTACTTTCCACGAAGAGGGCAGGGCGCCGTCCCGGTCCGCTGGCATGGAGCGCTCAAAAAACACGACTGCTCCGGATTTCAAAAGCCTGCCGGACAAGAACCTCGTCCGATGCTTCGTGGATACACGGGACGAAAGGGCCTTTAACGAAATAGTCGATAGATACGCGGACAAGATTTACAGGACCGCGCTCAGAATCACGCGCAACCCGAGCGCCGCCGAAGACGTGCTCCAGGAGGTATTCATCATACTCGTGGAAAAACTTCACACCTTTAGATCGGAATACAAATTCTCCACATGGCTTTATAGCGTTACGTCGAACGCGAGCTTTTCTCACCTTCGTTCAGAAAAAAAGCACAGGAACAGCGTGAGCTTCGAGGATTATCTCGCGTCCGCCGAGAACGGCGCGGGCATCGGCTCTGCGTTGAGCTCAGGTGCTCCCGGCTCCGACGAGGCGCTGTCGACCCGCGAGTGGATGGAAAGGATAGAGAAGGCCGTCAGCGAGCTCCCGTCCACATACAGGGCTGTCTTTCACCTGAGGGACGTCGAGGGCCTCAGCAACGTCGAGGTCGCCGAGGCGCTCAACCTGACGCTTCCGAACGTCAAGTCGAGGATACACAGGGCGAGGCTCGTTCTCAGGACCAAGCTCTCGGATTATCTATCTAGGTAATTGAGCGTGGAGACAGGCAGTGGCGTGCTCTCTCAATAAAAAAGAAATCAATCGGAAGGAGATTACAAAATGAAAATAGGATTTATAGGACTTGGAAACATGGGGCAGGCGATGGCGCGGAATCTCTGCAAAGCCGGACACAAGGTCAGCGTTTATAACCGCACGCGGAGCCGGGCCGAGGAGCTCGAAGCGGACGGCGCGGTGGTCGTCGATACGCCCGCCGACGCATGCGGCGGAGACGTTGTAATAACCATGCTCTCCGACGACCGTGCAGTTGAGGACGTTGTTCTCGGAGGCGGCGGGTTCATCGGCGCGCTAGGGCCGGAGACCATACACATTTCAATGAGCACTATCAGCGCGAATCTTTCGAAGCGCCTGACGGAGGTTCACTCCGGGGCGGGCCGCGGATTTGTGTCGGCGCCGGTTTTCGGACGTCCGGAGGCGGCTGCCGCGGGGAAGCTCTTCATAATGGCTGCGGGCACCCCGGAAGCGATTGGCAGATGCAATCCCGTCTTCGACGCGCTCGGGCAGAAGACTTTCTTCATCGGCGAAAATCCTTCGGAGGCCAACATCGTCAAGCTGAGCGGCAACTTCCTCGTAGCGTCGGTGATCGAGAGCCTGGGCGAAGCGTTTGCCCTTATACGGAAGAGCGGCATAGACCAGGACGTGTACCTCGATGTCCTCACAAATTCAATTTTTACGGCTCCCGTCTACAAGACCTACGGCAACCTGATCACGCGTGAGGAATACGAGCCGGCCGGGTTCAAGGTGCCGCTCGGGCTTAAGGATATTAAGCTCGCCCTTTCGGCGGCGGATGATGTGGACGTGTCCATGCCGTTTGCGAGCCTTATACACGATCAGTTCTTGACCGCACTGGCGCGGGGCTATGGGGATCTGGATTGGAGCAGCCTCGCCCTTCTTTCTGCGGAGAACGCAGGGCTCGAGGTGAGGCTCCCCAGCTTCGGAGGGGGGAAGAGTTGAGGCTCGCCGTGGAACGTAAAACCGGCGGATCGTTTTTCTATAACACTGCATACAGAAATCAGACAAACAACACCATTCAGGAGGTAGTAAACCATGCCATACATTAACGTAGGTAAAGAGAACGGAGCGGACGTCACTATTTATTACAAGGATTGGGGCAAGGGGCAGCCCATCGTATTCAGCCACGGGTGGCCGCTCAGCGCGGACGCCTGGGAAGACCAGATGCTCTTCCTGTCGGACCGGGGGTACAGGTGCATAGCCCACGACAGGCGCGGCCACGGCAGGTCGAGTCAACCCTGGGAAGGGAACGACATGGACACCTATGCGGACGACCTCGCGAAGCTGACGGAGGCGCTCGATCTCAAGGACGCCATCCACATAGGTCACTCGACTGGCGGCGGCGAGGTGGCGCGCTACATCGGGAGGCACGGTACGAAGCGTGTCGCCAAGGCCGTGCTGATCTCGTCGGTCCCGCCACTCATGCTGAAGACCGAGAACAATCCGGTTGGTACGCCGATCGAGGTGTTCGACCAGCTCCGCGCATCCGCTCAAGCCGACAGATCGCAGTTCCTGAAGGACCTGAGCGCGCCGTTTTACGGCGCCAACCGCGAGGGCTCCAAGGTCTCGCAGGGGCTCCGCGATTCTTTCTGGCTCCAGGGTATGATCTGCGGCTTCGCCGGATTCTACAAGTGCATCAAGGTATTCTCCGAGACGGACCAGACCGAGGACCTTAAGAAGTTCGACGTCCCGACGCTGATCATTCAGGGCGACGACGACCAGATCGTGCCTATACAGGCTGCCTCGATGCTCCAGTCCAAGCTCATCAAGGGGGCCGAGCTAAATCTCTACAAAGGAGCGCCGCATGGCCTGTGTTCCACCCATAAGGACAAGGTCAACCAGGATCTCCTCGACTTCATAAAGTCGTAAACCATTGTCGGAGCGGCAATGAAATTTACGGTAGATGGGAGAAGCGGATTCAGAACTGATTGTGGACGACAGTGAGAGTATTTAAACTTGTAATAAATAAAACAGCCGGAGCGGCCCCGCCGTACGTCACGGCACGGGCCGCGGGCAGAGGAGACGAATCATGAAAAAGCAAAGATCGAGCAAGGATTATGAGAATGTCGGTGCAAAGGCCAAGCCCTTTGTCCACGAGGACGCAGTGGAGATTCAGCCTTACGGGATGATAGTGAAGCTTCCTATCGCACTGTCCGAGAAGGTTTGCGCGAAGAGCGTCGAGAACCTCAACCAGGTCCTGGCCGACACGATGACGCTCCGTGATCTCTACAAAAAGCATCACTGGCAGGTGGCGGGGCACACCTTCTACCAGCTCCACCTTCTTTTCGACAAGCACTTCGGCGAGCAGAGCGAGCTCGTCGACACCATTGCAGAGCGGATTCAGCTCCTGGGCGGGATAAGCCTGGCTATGGCGGCCGACATCGCGGAGACGACGATGATCCCACGACCGCCGCGCGGCCGCGAGGAAGTCCCGGTGCAGATTTCCCGGCTCCTACACGCACACGAGGTCATACTGCTCGAGGCCAGATCCATGGCGAAGCAGGCGGCGGAAGACGGCGACGACGGGACGAACGACCTTCTCGTCAGCGATATCATACGGACGAACGAGCTGCAGGTCTGGTTCCTTGCGGAGCACCTGGTGGACGTCCCGCTCGTCAGGGCGGACTAATACGACGCCTGCCGCGCCGTCGGCATAGCGGCGATATTCTCCGGTGCATGCCCGGCCGGATAGGTGTGCCACGGCGCGCATGGTGGAGAAGAATTCATTCGCCCGGCGCGGGGCGTCCCGTTGGTATGCCCTGTCCGCTTCGACAGGATACTACGAAGGCGCTCGGGAAGAAAATGACACTAACGGCAAAAGTACTATGAATGGAGTTACTACATGAAAATCGATTTAACCGGAAAGACGGCTTTGGTTACGGGGTCAACGGCCGGGATAGGCTTCGCCATCGCGCGGAGCCTTGCCGAATCGGGAGCGAATGTCATTTTAAACGGCAGGTCAAAAGACAGGGTGTCCGGAGCGGTAAAGAAGATAAAGGATGAATTTCCGGCCGCCGGCGTCTCGGGCGTGGCCGCAGATCTCGGAACCCCGGAAGGGGCTGAGTCTCTTTATAAAGAGGTCCCATACGTTGATATTCTGGTCAACAACCTCGGGATATTCGAGCCCAAGCCATTCTTCGAAATAACGGACGGCGACTGGCAGAGGTTCTTCGACGTCAACGTCATGAGCGGCGTCAGGATGTCCCGCCGCTATACCCCGGGGATGGTCGAAAGAAAATGGGGCCGGGTCATTTTTATCGCGAGCGAATCGGCCATTCAGATCCCTGTCGAGATGGTTCATTACGGCATGACGAAGACGGCGCAGCTGGCGGTTTCCGCGGCCTTGCCGCGACAGTCGCGGGCACAGGGGTAACTGTAAACACCGTAATGCCAGGGCCGACGTGGTCCGAGGGTGTAGAGGTCTTCGTTCAGGGGATGGTTTCCGATCCCGATAAGGATTTCGAGGCGATTGAAAAAGAATTTTTCGAGACGGCGCGCCCGGGCTCGCTCATAAACCGATTCGCGACGCCCGAAGAGATAGCTAACCTCGTCACCTACATCGCCTCGCCGTTGTCGTCAGCTACGACGGGCGCGGCTCTCAGGGCCGACGGCGGCGTAGCCAATTTTATTCTATGACCTTTGGCAAAAGAGTTTCTACAAGTCTGAAGTTCGCCTGAGTTAAGAGGGGTTCTCGCTATGTATACGGTAATGGGAGTCACAGGGCAGGTTGGGGCTGTTGTAGCCGATGCGCTCCTGGCGCGCGGCGAGCGTGTGCGCGCGGCTGTAAGAAATCCCCAAAGGGCCGCACATCTCCGCGAACGGGGGATCGAGATTGCTGCTGCGGATTTCGGGGACGCCGCCGCGCTCGAGGCTTCGTTTCGGGACGTGGAAGGGGCCTTCGTGATGATACCTCCCAACTTCGCACCGGAACCTGATTTTGCCGACAGCCGTGTGTTCATTACAGCCCTCGGGAAGGCGCTTGCGTCTGCTCGCCCGCCGAGGGTGGTCTGCCTCTCTTCGGTAGGGGCCGAACGGTCTTCCGATACCGGGCTCATAACCATACTCCATATCCTCGAAGAGGAGCTGGGCAGGCTGCCGGTGCCGACGGCGTTTCTCAGGGCCGGCTGGTTCATGGAAAACGCGCTCTGGGATATTCCATCGGCCGGGAAGGAGGGCAGGATATATTCTTTCCTTCAGCCGCTCGAAAAAACATTCCCGCTGGTATCCGTTTCGGACGTGGGGCGCACAGCCGCGGACACTCTACTCGAGCCCTGGATTGGTAAACGCCTTATCGAAGTCGCCGGCCCCTGGCGCTATTCTCCCCTCGATCTCGCCTCCGCGTTCTCAGTCACACTCGGGCGGCACGTAGAGGCCGAAGCTGTCCCACGCGACTCCTGGGAGAGGCTCTTTATCGATCAGGGCACGCCGGCCGACCGCACGGCGCACAGGATAGAGATGCTCGACGCCTTTAACTCGGGGTGGATCGACTTCGGCGCTCAGGGGACGGAACGCATAGACGGCACTGTAACGCTCGAAGATGCAGTTGGATCACTCGTCTCCCGGTCACAGTGAGTCAACTTAGTCTTCACTTCGAACCCTGATACAAACAGGCGGAGGTAAATGACTAATAGGTCTACTTCGCTTTCTCCGGCGTAATCCGGTTCCAGAATTCGGTGAAGTCAATCGTGTCGAAGAACGCCACGACCTCCACTATGCGCCCGTCTTTCATGGTCATAAACCACGAATAGGTATTGTTATACGGCGTGCCGTCCTTGGCCGTCGCTGTCCCGTCCCAGAGGACGACAACCATATCCCCGTCCGCATAAATGCCCCTCACCTTGGGCACTATCTTCACACTTAGCCGCTCGTTTATTGGCGTTATGGCTTCGTCGAGGAACTGCTGCCTGCTGGTGTAGGTCTTCGAAATGGGGCTGCTGCCGGTGATGGTCCATTCCGCGTTCTCGTCCAGAAGATCGAAGAAGCTGCCCGTTCCGTTCGCCCAATCGGCGAATGCCTTGCTGATTATCTCTTTATTCTTCTCTTCCATGGTATCGTCCCCTTCGGTTGTTTGTGCGTGCGCCGCCTCAGCGCCTACGGAGTAGGCGGGCCCGAAGTTATCCCCTTCTTTCAGGTTCGGGGCATTTATTGCCGGAAGCATTGCTATTGCTGTAAGAGCTACGAAGCCTGTCAGTATCCCCCGGTGGAAGATGCCTCCGTGGCCGGAATGCTTGTCGGGCCGGGCTTCTATATTCCCGGCTGGTTTTCTTATATGGGTTTCGTTCATGATTGTATTCTCCTCGAATGAGCCTCCCGGATCCTGACTGAAAGCCGGGACCGGGAGGATGCACTTATCCAAAATGTGATCCGCCGGGCGGAAGAATTCCCGGCGTGTTTAAAAGACTATGACGGCGCGGCCGACTATGTCGCCGTCCCGAAGCAGCTCCAGATTTTCGTTAACTTCCTCGAGCTTGATTTTCTTCACCGTGTGTCTGATCTTCCCCTCCTCGGCAAGGGTGACGACTTCCTTGAGATCGTTATAATTCCCCCAGAAGGATCCGTGGTACGTGAACTCACGCGCCACGAACGGAAAGAGGGGAATATTTATGCGGTCGCCCACGAGGCCGACGGATGAATAATGACCCTCCGTCGAGAGCAGGCCGAATCCCGTCTGTATCATCTCCTCCGCCCCGGCGCAGTCTATGACGGCGTCGATCTCCCTGTGTCCGGTTTTTTGAACCAGCTCTCTACGGATGTCGTCGAGCGATTTTCCCTTGACGTTGATTGTCTCGTCCGCGCCGTAATCCTTTGCTATTGCGAGTTTCTCGTCGTTTCTGCCGAAAGCCACGACGGTTGCGCCAGAGCCGAGAATCTTCGCGTACTGAACCGCATAAGTGCCAAGCCCTCCTACCCCGAAAACGGCCAGAATCCTGTCCGGGCCGAGCGCCCCGGCGGCGCGGAGCTTCTTGATTCCCCTGTACGGTGTGAGGCCCGCGTCGGTCAGCGGGGCGACTTCTTCCGCCGTAAGGTTATATTGTTTTCCGATCGGTACGAGGTAGCTGTAGGGAACGGGGACGTATTCCGAATATCCGCCGTACGGGCCGAAGCCGGGCCAATTCCCATGGTTGCATATGTGCGTGTTGCCCTCGTGGCATTGCCTGCAGGCGCCGTCTCCCCAGCCCCCGACCACAGCGACGAGGTCGCCCTCGGCGAGTCCGAGGCTCTTGGGCACGAGGCTCCCGATCTTGTCTACGGTCCCGGCGATTTCATGCCCGAGAGTGAGCGGGAGATCGGGCAGCTTGTAGGCTTTGAAATAGCCGTCCACAAGCTGCCAGTCTGTTCGGCACATCCCCGTAGCCGCGACCTTTACCAGAACCTCGTCGGCCGCTATGTCTGGAACATCTACTTCTTCAATTACGAGCGGCTGTCTGTAGCCGTACATGCGTGCTGCGATCATGTGTAATTCCTCCTATTGTTTGATAGTCAAGGTTATGGTCGGTCATTGGCTACACTTCTCCAATTATAATTAGGAGATTTCCGAAAAAAAAGATTCGGGATTTTTTTGTTCGGCGTGAGAATATTGGCGAGCGCCTCCCCTGGAAACAGGCTCGTTTGCATGCAGTCGAGCGCATTGTTTATTGGGGACGGAAAGCTCGTAATAAAGGCTGGAACAGGAAGCGCCGAGGGTGGAAGGATAAGACAGTAACAGACTGCCCGATGTAAAGCATCCCGCACGGCCGCCCTCGGCCGCGCGGGATGAACGCAAGGTAGCATCCGGTTTACCGATACGCCGATGCCGGGAAGGAGTACCCGGCCGTCATCTAACCCTTTACAACTTCAATCAGCTTCCCGGTTTTAACGTCGAAGATATAGCCTGAAATTCGTATATCCCTGGAGACGAGCGGATGGTTGCGGAGCCTGGTCACGTCTTCCCTTACGCTCTCTTCGCGGTCGGGAATCGTGAGCCAGTTGATAAAATATCCCTCGTTGGTATCGAAGATGGTTCTAAGGTCTCCGGAGATTTTCTCGTTCGAGAAGGTCTCCATTCCGCAGTCCGAATGATGTATGACGAACCATTCCCTGGTGCCGAGCACTTCACTCGAAATCACTAGCGAGCGTATCGCGTCGTTGCTTGCCCTTCCGCCTGCGTTCCTGACTACGTGGGCGTCGCCCTCGCTAAGGCCCGCGAACTTCGCCGGGTCGAGCCGGGCGTCCATGCAGGTGAGTATGGCGAACTTCCTTGCGGGCGGCATGGCCAGATCGGCCTTTTCGCCGAAGCTGTCTGCGTATTTCGAGTTAGCGTCCAGAATGTTGCTCAAATTCTCACTCATATAAAACCCCCGTCATTTTTCTTTTCCCGGTATTAGTGCAACCCTCATGCCATACGTCAATAATTTAATAATTACAGGGTATTCCGCGGCCGCGTTGGACCGCCCGGTGGTTACTTGTGATACAAAGTCGGGTCACTCCTGAAACAATTCCCCGTCCTTGACATTAAGCGGCGCGAGGAGTTTAATTGGGGTAAGAGCGGTTTTAACGGGAGGGTCGAAATGGGAAAGCTTTTAATCGTGCTAGGTATACTGGCTTACGGCTTCTTCGGTACTCAGCCTGCCTCGGCGCAGGGCGATGCGGCGGACGCGCCTCCGAGCTGCGGGGGGAAGGTCCCTACGATAATCGGGACGGATGACAACGATTCGATTAACGGCACGGTAGGGCCGGACGTTATTGCCGGGATGGGCGGCGACGATACCATAAAGGGGTTCGACGGTAACGACATAATATGCGGCGGAGACGGGAATGACGTCATAACCGGCGGCGGGGAAGACGACATCATCTACGGCGATGCCGGAAACGACGACCTCAGGGGAGGGAAGGGGAACGATGTCGTCTACGGCGGTGATGGAGACGACTATATGGAAGGAAACGACGGCGAAGACTTCCTCGACGGCGGCACCGGCACCGACAGCATAGATGGCGGCAAGGATCAGGACAAGTGCATCAACTACGAATCCAACAAGCGCTGTAACGTGGATTGAATCCGGCCGGTAGAAGCCATCCCTGCCGATGTAATATAGTTTTTACCGTCTTTATTTTTAGGTGTGATGTATTATCATCACTTGATGGCGGGAAAGCTCTACATAGTCGGAACCCCGATTGGGAATCTTGAAGACATCACCCTACGCGCTCTAAGGATACTTAAAGAAGCGGACGTCATAGCGTGCGAGGATACGCGGACGACGCGAAAGCTCCTCTCCCGCTACGGCATAGACAAGCCGCTCCTCAGCTATCACGAGCACAACGAGACGGCGCGCGCCGAGGAAATCGCCTCGCTTCTCGCCGAAGATAAAAGCGTCGCCCTCGTCACCGACGCGGGCACGCCATGCATATCCGACCCCGGCTACAGGGCTGTAAAGCTCGCTTCGGAGCGCGGCTTCGAAGTGCTCCCCGTTCCGGGCCCTTCGGCGGCGATCGCGGCCCTCAGCGTGTCGGGCCTTCCGACCTCTGGATTCGTATTTCTCGGCTTCCCCCCGAGAACACAGAAGGCCCTAGGTGATTTTCTAGCGCGAGTGAAGGACTACCCCGAAACCCTTATCTTCTACGAATCCCCGAACCGCGTGGCGAAGACTCTCGCCGTCATGCTGGATACGCTCGGCGACAGGAACATCTCGCTCGGGAGGGAGATCACGAAGCTCTACGAAGAAACAATACGGGGCAGCATATCGGAGGTTCAAAAGCGGCTCGAAGAAAAGGGCAGCGTAAAAGGAGAGATCGCTCTCGTCGTCGAAGGGGCGGGGAAGAAATCCGCCGCGCCCGACGCCGAAGCCGTGGACGGCCTTCTAGAGGCCTACCTGGAGGAAGGTCTAAGCCTTAAAGACGCGGTGAAAAGAGCGTCGGAGGAAACCGGCGCATCCAAGAGCAGCACGTATAAACGCGCGCTTGAAGTATGGGGCAAGGTGTAGTCTCCCGGTCCGGGAAACGGAGGGGTCAGTCTTCCTTTCGCTTCCGGGTGAGCCTGTCCTTATCCGCCTCGGAAACGACGCTCGCCTGCTTCTCTATTTTCTTCTTCTCGCCCAGCGCCTCGCCCTGGACGTTCGCCTTGCAGGCGTCGCATATCGAAGCGTCCGATGGCTTTCCGCAAAGCATGCATACCTTTTTCTTCTCGGTCATGTGAGAGCTCCCCCTTTGTTATAAGTGTACAGTCCGGAGAACCGAAATCGTTATATCGAAGGCCTTTCCCGGTACCATCCCGCTTCCCTCTCGTATGCGTGCGCGGCGCGTATGACGGACCCTTCGTCGAACGCCTTCCCCAGTATCTGGAGCCCTATCGGCAATCCGCCCGACGAAAACCCGCACGGGAGCGACACGCCAGGCAGCCCGGCGATGTTGCATGGGATGGTCAGCACGTCGCAGAGGTACATCTTTATAGGGTCGCCCGATTTCTCGCCCGCCTTGAACGCCACCTCGGGCGTCGTCGGCGCGACTATGACGTCTACATTCTTGAACGCCTCGTCGAAGTCCTTCCTTATGAGCGTCCTCACTTTCTGGGCCTTAAGGTAATACGCATCGTAATATCCCGACGAAAGCGCGTACGTCCCGAGCATGATGCGCCGCTTCACCTCGTTCCCGAACCCTTGGGCGCGCGTCTTCAAATACATCTCGCCGAGCGAGTGCGTGCCGGGCGCACGGTAGCCGTACTTCACCCCGTCGTATCGGGCGAGGTTCGAGCTCGCCTCCGAGGGGCGATTATATAATAGGTGAGGACGGCATATTCCGTATGCGGGAGCGATATCTCGACTATCTCCCCGCCGAGCTTCTCCAGTACCGAAATCGCCTTTTTCGCGGCGTTCTCTACCTCGCCGTCCATGCCCTCGATGAAGTATTCCTTCGGCACTCCAATCTTCATGCCCTTAATATCATCCTTAAGGTTCTGCGTATAATCCGGGACGGGGAAATCGGCGCACGTAGAATCGTTCGCGTCGTGTCCGGAAATTGCGTTCAGTATTATTGCAGTGTCTTCGACAGTCTTCGTAAGCGGGCCCGCCTGGTCGAGCGACGAGGCGAACGCTATCATCCCGAACCTGCTCACCCTTCCGTACGTGGGCTTCATCCCTACGACTCCGCAGAAGGCCGCCGGCTGGCGTATCGATCCCCCGGTGTCCGTGCCTATCGAGCCCAGGCAGAGGGACGCTGCCGTCGCCACAGCGGACCCGCCGCTCGACCCGCCGGGGACCCTCTCGGTGTCCCAGGGGTTTTTCGTCGGGCCGAAGTAGGACGTCTCGGTCGAGGAGCCCATTGCGAACTCGTCCATATTGTTCTTGCCCGTGATCACGGCCCCGGCTTCGAGGAGCTTCTTCGTTACGGTAGCGTCGTAGGGCGGCATGAAATTTTCGAGCATCCGCGAGCCGCACGTCGCCGGTGCGCCCTTCATGACGAATATGTCCTTAAGAGCTATGGGGATGCCGTGTAGCATGCCTCTACGCTTTCCGGAGGCGATCTCCTTTTCGGCGGCGCGGGCGTCTTCGAGCGCCCTGTCCGCGAGGACGGTAACGTAGGCGTTTAATTTCCCGTCGAGCTCGCTTATCCTGCCGAGCACGGCTTCTGTAAGCTCGACCGGCGATATCTCGCCCTTGTCTATTAGATCCGACGCTTCCCTTATCGTTAAAAAAGGAAGTTCCATGCGCATAATCTCCTTAATCCTCTACTCTATGACCTGCGGGACAGCGAAGTATCCGTCTTCCTCATCGGGTGCGTTCGCGAGCGCCTCTTCCTGCGTGAGCCACGGGGCGACCTTGTCGTCCCTGAGCGGCGTCGCGATGTCGAGGACGTGTGACGTGGGCTCTACGCCCGTTGTGTCTAGCTCTCCCAGCTTTTCGATGTAGGTCAGAATCTTCCCGAGCTGCTCGGTGAATTCGTCGAGCTCCTCGTCCGTGAATTCGAGCCTCGCGAGCTCGGCTACCTTTACGACTTCCTCTTTTGAAATTTTCATATTCAGATTTCCCAGTAGTGTGTTTTAGCCCTTATTCCCGCAGAGCTCTTCGGCGAAGTCTATGACATCCTTTTCCAGTTTTACGCCGTCGAGCGTGTTTATCTCCTGAACCCCCGTCGGGCTCGTGGTGTTTATCTCCGTAACGTATCCGCCTATGACGTCGATGCCGACGAAGTATAGCCCGTCGCTGCGGAGCCTGGGGCCGAGCGACTCGCAAATCGCGACCTCCCTGTCGGTGAGGCTCGATTTAGCCGGGCTGCCGCCGGAATGGAAGTTGCACCTGAACTCCCCGCCGGGCTTGGGGACCCTCAAGACAGCGCCCAGCGGCTCGCCGTTTAAGAGTATTATTCTCTTGTCGCCCTCGCTCACGCGCTCGATGAACTTCTGCCCAAGCACATATCTCCGCCCGAAGTCCGTGATCGATTCGAGTATCACGTTGGCGTTCCTGTCGCCTTCCTTTACAAAGAAGACCCCTTCGCCTCCGTGTCCGTCGAGCGGCTTTACCACCATCTCGCCGCCGACGTCGGACAAGAAACGATTGAGCTGTTGTATATCCTTCGAAACTATAGATTCGGGTATCCACTCGGGGAAGTAGAGCGTGTAGAGCTTCTCGTTCGATTCGCGTATCCCTTTCGGGTTGTTCAGCACCTTCGTCCTGCCGCCGTCTATCAGGCTCAGGATGTAGGTCGAATATATATAGTCCATGTTGAAGGGCGGGTCCTTCCGCATCCAGACGGCGTCGAAGCTCCCGAGCTCCACGGTCTCGGTCTCCCCCAGCGTATAATGATTTCCCTTCTCTCTCCTGAGCGAAACGCGTGTGGCGTTCCCGAAGGGCTTGCCGTGTCTTACGAAGAGGTCTTTAAGCTCCAGATACCACACCTCGTGCCCGCGCGCCTCCGCTTCGAGCATGAGGACGAATGTGGTGTCTTTTTCGATGTTTATGGACCCTATCGGGTCCATGACGAACGCCATTTTAAGGTTCATGGTTGTGCCCTGCCGGTCGGTTGATTCTACCGAATTTTATCGATGCGGACAAATCGCCGGGCCGCCGGCTGGGGCGCCGTTACCCCCGCCCCGCCCTTGGTGTATACTTAACTTCGAGGCCGGGGCTTACGGAGCACGGCGGGCTGAGGACGATGGAAAAGGAAAAACCCACTTCTGCGGAGATCGCCGAGGAAAACCGCAACCTGAGAAGGCTCCGGTTCATGGTCGATTTCACACTCTCGCTCATATATCAATCGGACATGTCCAGGGAAGAGGCTCTCCTGCATATAGATAAGGTAAAGGGCTACGCCCTAAGACTATTCCCCGGAAAGGAGCTTGCGTTCGAGCTTTTGTACGCACCACGGTTCAAGCGCGCTATCAGGGAAATATATGGGTTCCATTGATTACGAGACACTCGACGAGCTCTACCGCGGGAAGCCCCCAGAGGTGGCTCGCGCGCTGGATTTTCAGAAACGCCTCCGCAGCAGCATAATCGGCGAGAGGTCCTTCGGCGAATTAAAGACAGTCGCCGGCGCCGACATATCCATACTTAAATCTGAAAAGAAGCTCATCTGCGGAATAATCGTTTTCTCGTATCCCGACATGACGGAGATCGAGCGCGCATACTCGGAAGTCGAGGAAATCTTCCCCTACATTCCCGGGCTTTTGGCGTTCAGGGAAGGCCCTGCTATAATCGAGACCTACGGGAAGCTCGCTGTAAAGCCCGACGTCCTCATCCTCGACGGGCAGGGGACGGCGCATCCTCGCGGCGTCGGCATAGCATGCCACGTAGGGGTGCTTCTCGACGTGCCGGCCATGGGAATTGCGAAGTCGAGGCTCTACGGCTCGTTCGAAGAGCCCGGAACGGAGAAGGGCTCGTGGACGCCGCTTGCCTCGCCCGGGGGCGAATGCATAGGGGCGGTTCTTCGGACGAAGGACAGGACGAAGCCCGTTTTCGTCTCGCCGGGGCACAGAATCGATCTTGAATCGGCGCTCGAAATAGCGCTCGCATGCTCCAGGGGGCTAAGGATCCCCGAGCCTACGAGAATTGCCGACAAATACGTTGCCGAGTTAAAGAAAGGGAGGAAATAGCCTATGCCTGAGAGATTCTCGTGGGTTATCGAAGACGCGCTGGCCGGTATGGAAAGGCCGGGTCTTTTCGAGCCGCTTGACGAAGACCTCCTCTTCCTTCGGGATAAGGGGATCGATGTCATCGTCAACCTCGAAGAAGAGAAATATGCACAGGAGTATCCCGGTTTTACGGTAAAGCAAATCCCGGTAAACGACTTCAAGCCCCCCCAGCCCGAGGATTACGCATCGTTCATGGATTTTATGCACGCCCAGGCCGCCGAAAAGAAAAAGGTAGTCGTACACTGTTATGCCGGCATGGGAAGGACGAACCTCATGATAGCGGCCTATCTCATGAACCTGATGAAGATAGACCCCGTCACGGCGCTTAACGTAGTAAAGCTCAAGAGGCCTTTCCACGTGGTCACGTGGGAGCAAGAGGAATCGCTCAAGACATACTTCGACTCCATTCGCGAATCCCTCGATATAAAAGAGCCGCTATAGATATAGATAATGTATGCCGGCTGCCGCTCCATGGTCCGGTTTTATGGAAATAACCATTCTTTTCTGGTAGATTATAACTTCCGGGATAAGGAGAGCGGCCCGGACAGGAGTTAAAATGGGTTACTCGAAAGAACTGCTCGACCAATTGAATTTCGGGGAAGGGGAGACACTATTCGGGGATACCCCTCTCGCCATTCTTAAGGCGTTCATGCAGTCGGGGGTAAGCTACCTCGGCGGCTATCCCGGCTCGCCAACGGCCGGGCTCATCGACGCCATCTCCGACGCGTACGAGCCGATATTAAAGGAAAAGGGCGTCTACTTCGACTGCTCGGGCAACGAGGCCTCGGCGGCTTCGCTTCTATCGGCGTCGATTTCCTATCCTATAAGGGGCTCCGTTAACTGGAAGATCGTGGGCACGAACGTCGCCTCCGACGCGCTGTCCCATATATCGTCCTCGGGAGTTACCGGCGGCGCGATGATAATCGTCGGCGAGGATTATGGATGCGACAGCACGTGCGTCGCCGAAAGGGCGCTTCCGTTCGCTCTTAAGTCAACGATGGCAGTGATAGACCCGAGGGGCGACCTCGGGCACGTCGCCAGGATGGTCGAGGCCGGGTTCGAGCTCTCCGAATGCTCGAACATGCCGGTGATGTTCCTCCTTTCGACGAGGGTCGCGCACATCCGCAACAAGATGATTTGCAGGGATAACCTGACGCCGGCCATAAGCATGAACCACCGGCTCGACGACCTCATCACGGACCTCGACAAGATCCCTCTCCCGCCGTTTACGTTCGACCACGAAAAGAAGAAATATCACGAGCGCATTCCGGCGGCGCGGAGGTTCGTCCTCGAAAGAAAGCTCAACGAATTTTTCGACGGCTCTGAAAACGACATGGGCATCATCACCCACGGCATGATATTCAACTCGGTGATGAGATGCCTCTACAACCTCGGCGAGGCCAACCTCTACGGCGAGGCGCGGCTGCCGATACTTAACTTAAACGTTACGAACCCGCTCGTCCCCGAGGAGATAATCCTCTTCCTCCGTGACAAGAAGTCGGTCCTCATTATAGAAGAGGGTATGCCGAACCTCATAGAGGAGCAGATTCGCGCCATAGCCCAAAGGGCAAAGCTCGGGCTCGACATATTCGGGAAGGACATACTCCCCCAGGCGGGCGAGTACACCCCAGACCACATAGCCAAGGGCGTCGGGGCGTATCTCCTTAAATACACGCATTCTTCTTACGAGAAAGAACGCATAAAAGAAAAAAGCGAATTTACCGAAAAGCACAAGGAAAGGGCGGCGACATACCTTAAACAGCCCGTCGCCAAGAGGAACCCGGTCTTCTGCACGGGTTGCCCCGAGAGGCCGATATTTACGGCGATTAAGATCCTCGAAGAGGATTACGGGAAGTCTTACTATGCCTCGGACATCGGCTGCTATTCGATGAGCGGCCTTCCGCCGTTCGACCTCAGTAACTCCATCACTGGGATGGGGATCGGTCTCGCGTCCGCTGGCGCGCTTTCGCGCATGGCGAACAAAAGGGTGATCTCGTTCATGGGCGACGGCACGTTCTGGCACAGCGGTCTTACGACGAGCATAGCCAACGCCGTCTATAACAATCAAAACGCTATACTCATCATACTCGAGAATTTTTGGACATCGATGACAGGGCACCACGAAAACCCGGCCTCCGGTAAGAACATGAGGCAGGAAGGCGTGGGCATGGACATCGAAAAGGCGCTTCGCGGCGCGGGTGTAAGATGGATCAAGACGGTAAATCCCTACGACCTCACGGAGTCGCTCGGCGTGCTCACAGAGGCTTACGAAGAGGACGAGGGGCTCAGGGTAATAATTTCGAGGGGCGAGTGCCAGCTCGAAAAAACGAGAAGAGAAAAAGTCGTTCTGAAAAAGAATATAAAGGAAGGGAAAAGGATGGTGCAAAAAAGGCTCGGCGTCGACGCCGATGTCTGCACCGGAGATCATTCCTGCATGAGGTACAACGGATGCCCGTCGCTTACGCTTAAGGAAAGTCCCACAATTCTCAGGGACGACCCGGTCGCGTTCATCGAGCACTCCTGCGTCGGATGCGGCCTTTGCGGCGAGATAGCGCACGCCGCGGTCCTGTGCCCCTCCTTCTACAGGGTGGAGGTTATCGACAATCCGTCTCTCATGGACAGGATCGGTGCGAAGATCAACCGCTCTCTACTTCATCTCGTCTCGCGAAACGGCTGGACAGGCTGACGGCTTCTTTTTCCGTCATCTCCGCGGCCTCGTTACCCGGCAGGCTTTGAAAAATTGTAAATTGGCGTAATGCGCCGGAGCGGTCCTGAAGAATGGCCGATCACCGGACAAACCACAGCTTTTGAAGGCGGGAAAATTATTGTAGTATGTCTCGAAAGAGGGAAGTAGCACCTGAGATGGAAGGTAAGAGCGATTTAATCAAAATTATGGTCCCGGCCGTCGGCGGCCAGGGGGGAGGGGTCCTTACGGAATGGCTCGTGCAGGCCTTTTTCCTCGAGGACTACGACGTCCAGGGCATAAGCCTTCCCGGCCTCTCTCAAAGGGGCGGCTCGACGGTCTACTACCTCGAAGCGCACCCCAGGCCGGAGGCTGACGACAAGCCGATAATATTCGCCCAGTTCCCGGTGCCGGGCGAGGTGGACGTAATAATCTCACAGGAATTCCTCGAGCTCGGAAGGGCCCTTCAGCTCGGCTACGGCTCGGACAGGACGACCATCGTCACCAGCACGCACAGGATTTACTCGACTCTCGAAAAGATGCCCATCGGGAGCGGCATCTACTCCGACGAGAACCTTCGGAAAATCGCGACGGCCTTTTCGTCGAAGCTGATAGAATTAAACGCCCTTCAGCTCGCCAAGGATAACGGCATGGACGACCTCGCCGTAAACGC
Organism: Thermodesulfobacteriota bacterium; assembly: GCA_041390285.1. Taxonomy (GTDB): domain Bacteria; phylum Desulfobacterota_D; class UBA1144; order Nemesobacterales; family UBA2774; genus JADLGH01. The sequence goes on from JAWKQD010000004.1 coordinate 33,996, forward strand.
TATTCTCTTCGGTGCGCTCGCCGCTTCCGGGAGCATACCGCTCTCGAAGGCTTCCTTCGTATCATCTGTCGAAAAGGTAGGCGTGGCCGTCAAGACAAACCTCCGGGGTTTCGAGGTCGGCTGGAATTTTGTCTCCTCCAGCAAGGCCGGGGATGCCGGGAAAAAGCAGGTCGTGTGGGAAACGTTCGTCAGAACGAGGGCGGATCAGCTCGAAGAATACGAAAGGGAGGTCTACCTCGGGAAGGTCTCCCGGATAGAAACCGAGTTCCCGAAGCAGCTCCGCGAGATCCTGGCCGAGTCGCTCTACAGGCTCATCGATTACCAGGACGCCGAGTACGCCGACAGATACATCAACGACGTAAGGGAAGTATTGGCGCTCGACGAATCCATGAAGGGGAACCTCAAGCTGACCGAACATTTCGCCAGGAACCTCGCGCTCCTCATGAGCTACGAGGACGGCATACGCGTCGCCGAGCTCAAGATAAAATCCGACAGGTTCAAGCGTATAAAAGAGGAAATGAGGCTCCGTGACGACCAGGTCTTCAAGGTCATCGATTATCTGAAGCCTGACGCCGAGGAGCTTTACGGCCTCCTGCCGAACGTCGTGATCGCCCCCTTCGTGCGTGTGATCGAAAGCTCGCTGTTTAAAAAGATATGGCGGAGGAAAAGGCCGGTAACTTTCGCCCAGACCCCTACGACGACATCCTTTTCCGGATTCCTCCGGCTCTGGCTCTTGACCAAAATGAAATTTATGAGGCCCGGTTCCTACAGGTTCAAAAAGGAGAGGGCGCTCATGGATAAGTATAAGGAATCGACGCTTTACTACGCCGGGCTCGACTACAAGCTGGGCTCCCTCGTCGCGAGGAGCGGCTCGATGGTCAAGGGCTACGGCAAGGTGAGGCGCCGGACGATAAAGGCGTTCTACAGATTCATAGACAACATAATCTTCCCGCTCTCCGAGTTCGAAAGGAACAAGAGAAAGAACTACGACATTACCCTCGAGGTCGGCGAAGAGGCGCTCAAGCTCGTCTCCGGCGAGTCGGTCGAGGGCATCGACAAGGCCGAAAAGCTCGCGCGCGAGATAATGGAGCAGCGCGCCGCCTGAGCCGCCGCACGCAGCAATCCCTTCTTCAGAAATCAATCCTGGTTTTAACGAGAAATTTTTTTACTGGAAATATGTGACGCCTGGTTCAGGCGTTTTCCTTCATCATCTCGACGAATTCTTCGAAGAGATAAGAAGAATCGTGCGGGCCTGGAGATGCTTCGGGGTGATACTGCACCGAAAACACCGGGTGCTCCTTGTGGCGGAGGCCCTCTACGGTGTCGTCGTTCAGGTTTACGTGTGTAACCTCGACGTCGCTCCCGAGGCTTTCGGGGTCTACGGCGAAGCCGTGGTTTTGTGACGTTATCTCCACCTTGCCCGTCCTCAGGTCCTTCACCGGCTGATTTCCGCCCCTGTGCCCGAACTTGAGCTTGTAGGTCTTCCCGCCGAGCGCAAGCCCCACTATCTGGTGCCCGAGGCAGATGCCGAAAACCGGTTTCTTGCCGATGAGCGCCCTCACGCTCTCGACTGCGTATGCGACGGCTGCCGGGTCACCGGGGCCGTTCGAAAGGAATATGCCGTCGGGATTCATGGCCAGCACCTCGTGCGGCGGCGTCCTCGAAGGGATAACCGTCACGTCGCATCCGAGGTCTGTAAGCTTCCTCAAAATATTCTGCTTGAGTCCGTAATCGTAGGCGGCAACCTTAAACCGCTTTCCTTCGGACGAGGCGGCTTCGCCCTCGGGCCGCCAGGCACCGGTCCCTTCGCTCCAGTCGTAGGGGCTTTCGCAGCTTACTTCGGTAACGAGGTCTACGCCCACGATGCCGCGCGCTGCGCGCACCTTCTTGAGCAGGCTCTCGGGGTCTGTGTCCACGGTCGAAACGGCCGCCTTCTGCGCGCCTTCCGAGCGTATCAGCTTCGTAAGGGCCCGCGTATCGACGCCCTCTATGCCGACGACTCCGTATTTCGCCATGTACGAGCCGAGGTCGTCCTCGGATCGCCAGTTGCTTGGGTCTCTCCAGTATTCTCTTACGACGAGCGCTTTAAGGAAGGGCCTTCTCGATTCGGCGTCCTCGGGTTTACTCCGTAGTTGCCGATCTCGGGGTAGGTCATGGTGACTATCTGGCCGTTATACGAAGGGTCGGTCAGTATTTCCTGATAGCCTGTCATTGAGGTGTTGAAAACCACCTCGCCGTGGGCCTCTCCATCCGCCCCGAATCCCCGTCCCTCGAATACCGTACCGTCCTCTAAAACCAGAATAGCTTTTTTCATGTCCGGTTGGGAAAATACATTTGAAAAACCCGTGTGTCAAACTTTGGCCCGAGTCTCTACGAAAATCCAGATGTTCCTCCCGTTTTTCGGATCGAACGGCTTCGGTTTGCATCCCAATCTTTAGCGCCGGCATCTTAACTTTCAGAGGCGTATGGGCGGTTCAACCAGGTTTTATTGATAGTTCCGAACGGGCTGTCCGCCGCCTATGACATCAATTCCGACGGGTGAGACGGTGCGGAACAGGATCGCCGGGAATTTCACCCGCCCGTCAGGGGTTTGAAACTGGTGTTAATTTTGCTTGATATGAAGGAAAAATTGCTGTATCACTAGTTAGAAGCTTATGAACAATGCAGTGACTGTACTTAAAAGGGCGGGGGCCCAAAAAGATAAAATACTGATAGTAGACGACGAAGACGCTATCAGGAGCCTTTTTGTCGAAGCCCTGAACGAGCTGGGCTACGACTGCGACGTCGCAAAGAACGGGCTCGAATGTCTCGAGAAATTCTACAGGGTGAAGGACTTCGACGTCGTTCTGCTCGACGTCCAGATGCCGGAGTTAAACGGCATCGAAACCTTAAAGAAGCTGAAATCCTATTCGCCGGATCTCTCGGTCATCATGGTTTCCGCGTCGCGAGACATAGAAAACGTCCGCGTCGCACTCAAGGAAGGGGCGTACGACTATGTATTCAAGCCCTTTAACGTCATCGACGTAGACGCTGTCATTAGACGCGCCCTTGAAAGGGCCGCCCTCATAAAAGCGAACAAGGACTACCAGAAGAACCTCGAACGAAAGGTAGCCGACCAGACGAGGGAGCTCGTAAAGCTCTACTCCGGTACGCTCGAGGCGATGATCCTGGCCCTCGATTTGAGGGAGCACGAAACCGGGCACCATTCCTACAGGGTCACCGAGTATGCTCTTAACCTCGCAAGGCACCTCAAGCTCGGCGAAGCGCAGCTTTCCGTCCTGGCCAAAGGCGCCCTCCTTCACGATATCGGGAAAATCGGTGTTCCGGACGATATACTGCTCAAGCCCGACACGCTCACCGACGAAGAATGGGGGCTTATGAAGCAGCACGCTCAACACGGCTACGAGCTTCTCAACAAAATAGAATTCCTAGAAGAGTCGTCTCTTATTGTCTATACGCATCACGAGCGCTACGACGGCAAGGGTTACCCGCGCGGGCTCGCCGGCGACGACATTCCGCTCGGGGCGAGGATATTTTCCGTTGTGGACGCGCTCGATGCGATGACCTCCAAGAGGGTCTACAAGGAAGCCCTGCCGTTTGAAGAGGCTATAGAGAGGATAAAAAAAGCCTCCGGCACTCAGTTCGATCCAATGGTTGTGGAGACTTTTGTCAGCATCCCCGTCGAAGAATGGAAGAACATAAGGAAGATGGTCGCAAACACAGGCTCGCAATACCTAAAGGGCCTCATGTTCGAGCTCAGTAAGCCCAGGTTCTAGGGCATTCCCTTTTTCGTAATCTACTTTGCCAGCTCTGTCCTCAGGATTTCATTCACGAGCTTCGGGTTCGCTTTTCCCTGGGTCGCCTTCATAACCTGCCCGACGAAGAACCCTATCAGCTTTTCGTCTCCGCCCTTGTACCTGGATATCTCGTCCGGGTGCTTTTCGAGTATCCCCGCAATGAGATCTTCGAGCTCGCCCTTATCGGATATCTGCTTAATCCCCTTCTTCTCGACGATCTCCTTTGCTGTGCCGCCCCCCGAAACCATCTCGGCGAAAACGTCCTTCGCTATCTTGCCGCTTATGGTCCCGTCCTCGATGAGATTCAAGAGCCCCGCCAGCTTGTCGGCCGTTACGGGGAATGCCGAGATGTCGTCCTCATCACGAAGCTCGCGGAGGACCTCGGTCATTATCCAGTTGCCGAGGGTTTTGGGGTTTTTGTAATGTGAGAGAGCCTCCTCGAAATAATCGGCTATCTCGCGCGAGGATGTGAGCACGCCGGCGTCGTACTCCGGAAGCCCGTAGTCTTTCTCGAACCTGTCGCGCCGCGCATCAGGCAGCTCGGGGAGAGACGCCTTGAGCGTCTCTATGTCCTTTGTGCTTATCTCCACAGGAAGGAGGTCCGGATCAGGGAAATACCTGTAGTCGTGGGCCTCTTCCTTTGTCCTCATGGAAAATGTGACGCCCTTGTCCGCATCGTAAAGCCGGGTTTCCTGAACTATCTCGCTGCCCGATTCGATGACGGCTTCCTGACGCTTGATCTCGTATTCGATAGCGCGCTGGATGAACTTGAAGGAGTTTACGTTCTTTATCTCGACCTTTGTGCCGAGCTTCTCAGAGCCCTTCGGGCGGATCGAAACGTTGGCGTCGCACCGGAGGCTCCCCTCTTCCATGTTGCCGTCGCAGACGCCGATGTATCTCAGTATCGAGCGGAGCTTCTTCAAATACGCCACAGCCTCGTCGGCGTCCGAAATGTCCGGCTCGCTCACGATCTCTATGAGCGGCTCGCCCGCTCGGTTAAGATCAACCAGGCTCCCGCTGCCGGTGTTGTCGTGTACCAGCTTCCCCGCGTCCTCCTCCATGTGTATCCTGGTCAGCCTGATCCTCTTCACCGCCTCGCCCGACGGGATGTCGAGCCAGCCTCCGGAAGAATAGGGCTCCTCGTACTGCGAGATCTGGTAGCCCTTCGGCAGGTCGGGGTAAAAATAATTCTTCCTCGCAAATCGCGAGCGCTCGTGTATCGTACAGTTAAGAGCGAGCGCCGCTTTTACGGCGAGTTCCAGTGCTTTTTTGTTTAGGACCGGCAGCACCCCGGGCATGCCGAGGCACACCGGCGTTACCTGCGAATTGGGCTTCGCGCCGAAAGCCGTCGATGCTGTCGAGAAAATTTTGGACTCGGTCTCGAGCTGCGCGTGCACCTCGAGGCCTATAACCGGTTCAAATTCCATGTAATCGGGTCTCCTTTCAGTTAAATTAATGGTGATTGATAAGGGGCAATTGTCAAGGACGGAGATAGTATGAGCGATAATGTGCTGGTTATTTCCCCCCACCCGGACGACCTCGAAATAGGTATGGGCGGGACTGTGGCGAAGTTTACCGAGTCCGGCGTGAACGTCGTGTCGATGGTTGTGACGGACGGGAGGCGGAGCACCAGTCTATACGGCCTCAGCGAAGATGAGATGGTGGAGCTAAGGGCGTCCGAGGTGAGGAACGCAACGGCAGTGCTCGGAATAGGCTATCTCATACTCCTCAGCCTTGCCGACCTCCGCTCGGCGGAAAACGGAATCTCCTTCGTCACGGCGCTGAAGGAAGCGGTAAAGCGCTTCTCGCCGAGCGAGATCTACATGCCGCACCCCGAAATCGACAAGCATCCGACCCACAGGGCCGTATCCTCAGCCGCCCTCGAAGCCCTCAGGGGCATGGACAGGGGCCTTTTGCCGGATGGGCTCAGGATCTGGTGCTACGAAGTATGGACGCCGCTCCCTTCCTACGACAGGATAGAGGACATTTCCCTTCAGATGCACGTTAAAGAGGCCGCCATCGACGCCCACAAGAGCCAGATCGAATACAAGAATTACACTGAAGGCATGAAAGGCCTTAACCGCTACCGCGCCGTCTTTAACCAAACCGGCGGGCTCACGGTCGTGGAATACGCCGAGGTATTCGCGGAAATCGAGCTCTAGCTCTTCTGCTCAGGCCCCGGCCTTTCGGTCCAGGTGAAAGGACCGCGCGGCGAATATCAGGAGCGTAAGAGCGGTAATCGGCATCACATACCACAGCATCGCATGGCCGTATCCGTCCTGGAGATGGTGCCCGCTGGCGTCCAGAATAAGATAAACAGTATAGGCAATGTAATAGAGGAAAAAGACCGCTCCTTCCCATCTCGCGATCAGATTCCCGGTAAAGAAAATGGGCATGCAAGCGACACATACCGCAAGCATGATAAGCATGTCGAACTTGAGCACCGATACGGGGACAGGGATACCCCCCGGCGCTACGACGCTCGCGATTCCCAGCACGAACAGAACGTTGAATATGTTGCTTCCGACGGCGTTCCCGACGGCAATGTCGCGCTCCCCTCGTATGCTCGCGACTACAGACGTCGCAACCTCGGGCAGCGACGTGCCCGCGGCTACGATCGTGAGCCCGATGATAAGCTGGCTCACCCCGAGCCGGACGGCTATGTAAACGGCGCCGTCCACGAGCCACTTCGAGCCGAGGATCAAAAGCCCGAGCCCGGCCACGATGAACACAATGTCGCGGAGAATAGTGTTTTTCCTGCCGTCGCCGTACTCCTTTTCGAATTCGTCCGAAATAACGCTCCTTTCTTTCCGGGCCTCCCTTATAAGGAAGGTTACGTAGGCCGCCAGAACGGCGAGCAAAATCAGCCCGTCCACGAGCCCGATATTCCCGTCGAGCGCCATTATATAAAGAAGCACGGACGAGCCTATCATTATCGGAACATCCAGCCTTATCAGCTGCCGCGATACGAATAGCGGCACTATCATCGCCGACAGCCCCAGCACGAACAGTATGTTGAATATGCTGCTGCCGATAACGTTCCCTAGGGCGATGTCCCCCTGTCCGTGGAGGCCCGCTGCGATGCTCACGGCGGCTTCAGGCGAGCTTGTCCCGAAGGCGACGATAGTAAGGCCTATGACAAGCGGCGATATCCCTGCATAGGCTCCCAACCGCGATACTCCGCGCACGAGCGCTTCGGCCCCTACGACCAGGAGCACGAATCCCAATATAAAAAATATCAATGTCATACCGGTATACGTCCTGTTTTAAAACTCCATAGAAGCATGTCGAGCTCGACGAGGCTTATGCCCAGCTCATCCGAAAGGGCCTTCATCTTCTCTTCCGCTTCCACGTATTTCTTGCCCGTGGAAGGAGGCTTCTCCGAATCCGTAACCCCGATCTCGTGGAGCATCCTGGCAACGTTCTTGTCGAGAATCGCGTAATCAGTGTAGCCGATATTTCTGAGGAAGTGGCTCGCCTGCGTATAGCCGAGCCCCTTTATGTCCTTGTTGAGCGCGAAAAAATCCCTGAGCGCCTTCCGGTCATCAAAGGAACTCACGAGCTCGACGAGCTTAAAGCCGTACTCCTTTTTAAGATAGTCCCTCGTGTGAACGATGAAGCCCGCTTTCTCGGGATACTTATGTATTCCTTCGAGCCTCTCCGCCATCTCCCCGGCGCTGCCGTCTCTCAGAATATCCTTTATCGCGGCGATAGACCTCAGGCCGACTTTCGGCCCCACTGCCGACGTCAGTATGCAGAACGCAAGCTCCTCGAATATCTTCTCGTCGTCCGCATTCTCGCTCGTTTTTTTGAATTCGCCGAGCTGGGCCGTGATAGGTTCCTTCACCCGCTCGTACTCGGCCCTGAGCTCTTTCAGCGTCTCTTCTGAGACCATGACATTAATTCTATCATACGAAGCGGCGGCCGTTGTCTGTTCGGAGCCGAATCGGCTAGTCCAGCCTGAGCGTCACGAAGAAAGAGGTTACCCATACCGCCAGAACCAGAAATGCCAACGAAAGGAGAAACACGAGGAATTTCGTCGTGGACGAAACGTTCGGCTTTTTGTTCTCGTGGCGCATATCCATTCCCGGCATGTCCTTCATGGCGCTGTCTGCCGGTTTCCCGGTCGATGCCGACATCATGCCGTGCTTGAGCCCGCTCCCGACGAGCCAGGAGTTTATCGGATACGCCGCCAGCCCCCCGGCCATTGTGGCCAAGGACGATATCCCCCAGAACATGAGCCCCGCGGGGTCGTCTCCGCCCGGCACCTTTGCCCTCAGTATGGCCATAACGGGGATCATCCCCACCATAACAAAATTCATGGAAACGGTTTCCGAAAAGAAGGTCTTTTTAACCGCGGTGAAATAGCTGCCGCCGAACATCGATCTCATGAACAGGGCCTGGAAAACGAAGAGCCCCACGATAAAGGCCATGACGTATTCGAAGATGAGGTCGAGTCCGTTCGGCAGGCCCAGATGGAAGGTTATTATCGCGCCCAGGATTATCCCCGTCGCGTCTCCCGCGACGCAGTGCATGAGCGACCCGACCGACTGCTTCCAATGGGCTGCGATGTACATCTCGTGCGAGCCGGGCATGGGCTGCCTGCAGGACAGGAGATAAACGAAAAGTCCCACGGGCCCGGTGTACAGGACGATAAGCGCCCATGCGAGCTTCATCACGCCGAGAGTAGGTGTATTCTTCTCTAGGTCGTATATGAGAAATACGAGCGAGAGTGCTGTCAGTATGAACCAGAGAAGTAAAACTCCGCCGATGGTGGATTCGGGGATTATCATTGACGCTCCTTCGATTTTGCCGGGCCGTTCGGCTACAGCTCCGACTGTGCCATTATCGCACGAAGTCAAAAGCGTTGTCAACCAGGCCGGATTGACACGTGTCCGGCCTCCGTGTGATAATCTCACATTGCCCTTCATTCCGGTGCCTCGGCATGAACCTTAAACACTTTCTCTTCACATTTCGCATCAAGTCGGCGATAAAGATAACCCTTGGCGGGTTCATATGCCTCCTCGTCGGTAACATTTTCCACCTCGAATCCGCATACCTTTCAGTTCTCTTTCTCTATCTCATCATGCTCATGTACGACGGGCAAACCTTAATCGCCGGCATTCAGTGTCTTGCGGGCGGTGTGGTGGTCGGGGCCCTGTCCCTTTTGATCGCCAATGTCTTCGTCCAATCCGGGATCGTTTACCTCCTCCTCATGGGCAGCCTGATTTTCCTGATCATGCTCCTCCTCGGTAAATATTTTCTCCCGGCGCTCCTTAGCGCGATCGTCGCCTCGATGTCGATGTTCGTGGTGATATTCGATTCGCTGGGCCAGGCGTCCGTGACGATCGAGAATTATCTCATTCAAATGTTCCTGGGTGTCTTTACCGCCTGGATAATCGACGAGCTTATATGGCCCCGGCGGAGTAAGGCTGCCCTTTATACCACGCTCACGTCCGTTTACAGGGATTTCTCCAGGCGCTTCGCCGGCCTTGCGGACGGCGCGATAACAGACAGGGGCGAGGACACGATATCCCTCGAAGTCTTCAATAACCTCGTAAACCTCGTGGACCGCACCGAGCGCGAGAGCCGGAACGGCACATTCTATCCCGAGCCTTTCATGAAGCTCGCCGCCTATGCCAAGGGCATATACATAAGGCTCGACGTTCTCGAAGATTTCGTATCCAAGGACAATAAATGCCTCGAAGTAGAGGAAGCGAAAAAAATACTCCACGATATCTTCACTGGCCTCTCTTCGGAATTCGACGCGCTCGCCCGCGCTGTCGAAGCCGGAAGCGCGCCGTCCGCCCCGGACGCCGGGCTCGGAAATGCATCGGCCTCGTTAGGGGCACTCTACATGAAGCTCCATGAGGTTGAGGGCGACAGGGATTATTTCGAGGATCTTCTCGCCCTGGGGGCGCTGCCTCCGCTCTTCGACGGCGCGCTCACCCTCCTAAAGGATTCAGTTCAGGTGCTCGGAGTCATACACGAGGGCTCCTACGCCGAGCTTCGCGGTAAGAGGGTTACGCACGCCCCGGAAGTCGAAAAGGAAAAGAGCTTCTTCGGCTCTCTCTTTACGCGCGAGAACATGAAGCAGTCCGTGAAGACGGTGGTCATCATCATGCTTTTACTTCTCGGCGAAAAATTTTTCAATCTCCCCGGGAGCTCCCAGGCCTCCTTCTACGGCGTTCTGTTCGGCTCGATGCCCAATACAGGCCAGGCCCACCTCAAAGGCAGGCTCGCCATTCTTGGCGTCCTCGCCGGCCTCGCCTATGGTCTCCTCGGGCTTTTAATAGTGTCGCAGACTGAGCACTTCTCAATCCTTATTCTCCTCTTTTGTCTCGGGCTCTTCGTCGCCGCCTACGTAGCCACGGGCAGCATGAAGATAGCTTATTCGGGCATTCAGGCGGGCCTCATGATACCGTACGTGTTCCTTGTGAACATCGGCCCCGAGGTGAATCTCGACCTCGCGTTCACGAGGCTCTGCGCGCTCCTCGCGGCCTCTGCGATAGGCCTTATTATTCTCCACAACCTCTGGCCCGTGAACCCCTACGAGCAGCTCAAAAAGAAGATATCCTACGCGCTCGGGATCAGCGGGCAGATATTCGCCAGGCTGCTGACGGGAGAGGAAAAGGACCGGGGGAGGATCGAATCCATGGTCACGCCCCTTGCCGCCTCTTTGCCGACGAGCTCGTCCCTTCTTTTCGACGCCCGCTTCGTGATCGGCGACGAGAGGCTGCACGGGGAGGAATTCGTCGAGATAATCGCCTCGCTCGAGGTGATATTCTCCGAGCTCGAAACCATAAAGAAATCGGTCTATTCGGGAAAAGACACCGCACTCCTGGCGAAATATATCGAGCACATGGCCCCGAGCTACGAAAAAATAAGCGCTGTCTTCGGCGACGCCTCTTCCGGGTTCGACACACGCGGCGATTTGTGCGAGGAAATCTCCGGCCTCATGGAAGAGATAAAAAGCAGAAGGCAGGAATTCAGGGCGTCGGGGGTCTGGAAGAGTTTTACCGTAAAGGAAGTCGAGCAGGACATCCTCATGGCGAGCAGCGTCGATGGAATACTGGATTCCCTGTCGAAAATATCCTCGCTCATTTCCACGATAGAACAGCCGGAAAAAAGCACCGCCATAACGCTCGCCGGGAGCAGCGCTTCATAGCCCGAGCGGATATGGACTTTCACTCCGGCGCTTTGTATAATGCGGTGAGGAGATCGGCTTCCCGATGTCTACCCATTGCCGACTCACCGGGCGATAATGGACCTCTTTGCAGTCTTTACGATTCTAATGACGCTTACGGCGGTATTCAGCTTCTTTAACGAAGTGTTCCTGAAGCTGCCGACGACGATAGGCATCATGCTTGCCTCTCTGGCGGCATCCCTCTTTATATTGGTCGCGGGATATTTCGGGTTCGGCCACGTGCATTGGGCCGTGGATCTCGTTACGGCGGCCGATTTCGACCACCTCATGATGAACGGCATGCTGAGCTTTCTTCTTTTCGCCGGGGCGTCCACGGTCAACCTCGACGACCTCGGCGAGTACAAGGGCACGATAGCCTACCTCGCGACCCTTGGAATGATAATCGCGACTTTCCTTACGGGCCTTGTTATCTGGTGGGTATTCGGTCTCCTGGGTATAAACATACCGCTCGTATACGCCCTAATATTCGGGGCGATAATCTCGCCTATTGACGCCATCGTCGTGCTAAAGCTTTTCAGGCGCGTAAACGCCGGGAAAACGCTCGAATCCATAATCACGGGCGAGTCGCTTTTCAACGACGCAGTGGCCGTCGTCATTTTTGTCCTCCTCCTTGACGTCGCCTCTGGAGAAACGACCCTCACTGGAATCGATATAGGAAAGTTCTTTCTTAAAGAAGCGGTCGGCGGGCTCCTGCTCGGGGTATCGCTCGGCTACCTTAGCTACCGGATGATATTGGAGATAGTTGTCAGGGGAAAGGAGGGGAGCATAGTCGTCGCCCTTATAACCCTGGCCCTCGTCTCGGGGGGTTATTCCCTTGCCGAGCTGCTCGACGTATCCGGGCCGCTTACCTGCGTCGTCGCCGGGCTCTTCCTGGCCAGGAGGCGAAGGCTCATGCCGAGCTCTGCCGATCATATAAGGTCCTACGTCGGGAGCTTCTGGGAGATCATCGACGACGTCCTGAACGCCGTCCTCTTCGTCCTCATAGGGCTCGAAGTGCTCATACTCGACTTCGAAAAATCCTACATCATCTGCGGGCTTCTTGCGATTCCGCTCATCACCTTCGCCCGATTCGTCAGCGTCGAGTTCCCGCTGGTTCTCCTCCGATACGTGAGGAAGATACCGAACCTCTCGGGATTTATTATGACCTGGAGCGGCATAAGGGGAGGGGTTTCCATAGCGCTTGCGCTATCTCTGCCGGACTCACAGGAAAGGGACCTCATAGTCCTCATGACATATATCGTCGTCGTGTTCTCCATACTGGTCCAGGGCCTAACCCTCGAGAACGCCGTCAAATGGAATAACAAAAAAGGGAATCCGCATTAGCGATACCCTATTTAATTCCGCGCGTTTAGGTGTTAGGTTTAAGTAAAATCGCAAGCATCGATTCGGCTTTCACCGCCGATGAATATTTCAGGAGGAATTTTAATGACCTATCTAAGAATTGTTGTCCCGGCGTTTCTCGCGCTTTCGTTCCTTATCGGATGTGCGGCCATAAAGACCGAAGAGACCGTTAACACCGAGAGCCTTCTAAGCGCCGCCGGCTTCAAGATGGTTCCAGCTACCACCCCCAAAGAAAAGGACATGCTGGACTCCCTTACGCCGAACAAGGTCCAGTTCTCCGTGAAAGATAACAAGCCTCTCTACTGGTACGCCGATCCTGACAACTGCGGCTGTGTCTGGACGGGAGACCAGGATGCCTATAACCGCTACGAAAGGCTTCTGGTGGAATCGAATATAGCCGAAGAGCAGCAGGAAACGGCTGAAATGATGGAGGAAGCCGAGTTCGCCCCCGGATACTGGGGATGGGCAGGCGGCCCGTGGGGCTGGTAAAGATTTAATGGCGGTGCGTCCGCGGTTCTTCCGCGGGCCCGCTGCCGGAGGATAGAGGTACGTTCGGCCCATGAGCCTCAAGGACTTCGTGACCCGGTTAAATCCGAAAAGCCTGACGTCGTCGGTCAGGTTTTGGGTCCTTCTCGTCGTTTGCATTATCATCGTCCTTATCTTCTACTACGTCCTCCTGGACAGGTATACCCCGTATACGAGCGACGCCTTTATACAAACCTACGTACTTCAGGTCGCTCCACAGGTAGATGGACGCGTGGTCGAGATCTACGTCGGTAACAACGAGCAGGCAAAAAAGGGGCAGAAGCTTTTCAGCCTCGATCCGCGGCCTTACGAGTACCAGGCACAGCAGCTTCGGGCCAAGCTCGTCCAGACGCGCCAGAATATAGACGAGCTAAATAGCGACATCGCCGCCGCATCCGAGGTCATAAAACAGGCCGAAGCCGACCTTGCTTACGCGAACGAGCACTACGGCGACCTCAAGCCGCTAGCCGAAAAGAACTACGTCGCCAAACTAGAGCTCGACAAGGCCCTCCAGCAGGTAAACGCCCGAAGGGCTACGCTCAACCAGGCCAGGGCCGATTTCGAAAAGGCCCGCCAGGCTCTCGAATACAAAATTGACGATGAGTACGCGATAATAAAAGAGGCGGAGTCGAGCCTTGCCCTTGCCGAATACGACCTCGAACAGACGGTCTGCTACGCTCCCTCGGACGGGTACGTCACCAATCTCCAGCTCGTCGTGGGTTCCTATATCAAGGCCGGCGACGCGGTGCTCACTTTCGTCGACGACGGCAACTGGCGTATAGTGGCGAATTTCAGGGAGAACAGCGTCGGGCGGATAAAGCCCGGCCAGGAGGCCGAGGTCAGCATCTCGCTCTATCCGGGGAAGATTTTCAAGGCCGTTGTCGAGAGCACGGACTGGGGCGTGCTGGCAGGGCAGGGGGTTCCCTCTGGCGATCTCCCGATGGTCGAAGACGCCGGGAACTGGGTAAGGCTTTCACAGCGCTTTCCCGTACGCCTCAGGATAACGGACATGGACCACGAGAAATACGAGCTCAGGATCGGCGGCTCGGCGAGCGTGGCCGTCTTCACGGGAGACAACTGGATACTAAACCCGCTGGCGAGGCTCTGGCTCAGGATCGGCAGCATCGTGGATTACGTATACTGAGCGTTTTGCCACTGCTGGCAAGGACTCTACTCTTCACGGCCTCATGCACCGTCTATCTTCCACCAGTCGCCCGAACGCACCAAAAGCGCCCTCATGTACTCTATGTGCGACCACGTGAGCGGCGCCGCGAACTGTATGTATCCGCCCTCCCTCTGCCGGGGGTCGGGGTGCATTGCTATCTTGGCCGTGTCCTTGTAAGAACGGTCCATGTTGTTGGCTTCTTCGAGTATGGTGTTAAAATCGACGTCGTCGAGGAGTATGTCCTTATAGAATTCCTTCTGGAAATCGATCCCGGTCTTCCATTCGCGATCCATGAACTCCTCGAACCTTTGCCGCGTAGATAGATGCTCCGGTATCTCCCCCTTCTCTCCCCTGTACCCGTCGATTATGGAGAGTATCTCGTCTCCCCGCTTCTTGTTGCCGCTCCAATAGTGATACTGGGCTAGAATGGCGGTGTACTGGAGCCACGGGCCGTTGCCCGCGTGGACGTGTGTCGAAAAGTCCTTATAGAACGGCAGATAGCGCATTATCATGCCGAGCTCCGGGTCCCAGAGCTGCTTTTCGAGGAACATAACGCTCCTTTTCATCTCTTCCGTGTAATGTAGGAATCCGTAATAAAACGGGCTAAGGAGCGTAAAGTCCGGCCTCATGTCCATTGAGCCGAAGGGATCCGTTCTTCGTATGTACCTGTTCCCCGACATGAACAGCTCGTTTACCGTATAGAGGAAATGCTGCCTGAAATTTAAATGCGCAGGGGATATGATGCCCTTTTCGTCTACCTTCTGCGCAACCTCGCTCGCAAGGGAATATGCGTACAGGAACGAAAAATTAACCCAGCAAGTATATCCCTCCTCCATGGCCGATTCGTGAATCGCGGTTGTTGAATAGAAGAGGTTGAGCTCTTTTTCGTAAAGCTCCGTGTAGCCGTAATCGAGCGCCTTGTTCACGCACGCGAGGAAATCCTCGAGATCGGGGACTTCCTTTTGCAGATGGTTCGCTGTTAGGAGGTAGTTGCAAATTATCGAAATACCGTGCGCTACGTTATCCTCCTGTTTGTAGATGCTCATGTTCTTTCCATCGATACCGTAGCGCTGCCCCCACGCCCCTTCGGGGGAGGCCGCGTCCTTGATGAAGTGGGCCATCGATTCGAGCATCTCGTAGGCCTGCCCTGCGCTGTCGTAATGATGTAGTGAGCCCGCGATCCTTCTTAAAAGCGCCGCCGAAGAGCTGGAGTCCCTGGGATATATGTATGGATAGCGCGAGCGGGGAGGGGATGCCAGCAGCAATTTCCCGTATTTCTCCGTATCCATCATGCATCCGGAAATGATCGACATGTGGGTGGATATATTGTCGTTGAGCTCCGTGAGCTCCTTGGTCGAATAGAGCATTCAGGTTTCTCCTCCGGCCGTGGCGATGGCTGAATTATTTAGGTTTAAGTTCTGATTGTAATCGACCGAGGCGTTTTTTAAAGGGCGGGCTTCGCCGGAGGGCTATCGTGGGACGGACGGGATTCCGGTTTTCGCGGCCCGTATGGGGCGATGATATTCCCCGCGTATGTAGAGTGAAAGAGCGCGGCATAGAGAAATTCCCCGGTGCGGCGATATTCACTTTTTCTTTGTTTCTGCCGGGTCATACATTCGTAATTTACGGCAAAAAGAATGAACTTATTTTTTGAATTTTTTCCCTTGCTTGCCTCCGAACTTTCATCTTTCCACGCCTGGTTTATGTGTAAGTCCGCCTTTTCCCACGTCTTTTTCCCCGTGCATCATATCGGGAACCGCTTCCTGAATTAATTCTTGCCTCCGGATTTTTGGTGGCTATATTATTTCTTGTGATTGTTTTCAGATATGCAATACCCACATATGCAATTTCCTTCACATCGAGGAGGCTTTTCAATGAAGCGTTTTACTGCACTCTTAGTAATATTCCCGCTTTTGATACTGGTTCTCGCTGCAGGATGCGAGAGAAGAGCGGAAGATAAAACTCCCGAAAGCACAGCGCCCGTCGCTGAAAAACAGCCCGAACCCGAGAAGCCGGCGAAGGCCGTTCCGGAGTCGGCCAAGGAAGCTGCCGAGGCTGTAAAAAAACTTCCCGTCGCGGAGTTCCCGTCCTTTGCGGATCTCGCCGAGGTGCTCAAACCCTCGGTCGTAAACATCAGCACGACGAGCGTCGTAAAGCAAAGGGGCTTCGGGCAGCAGGGCCAGAGGCGCTCACCCTTCGGCCCCAACGACCCGTTCGAGGAATTTTTCGATAGATTCTTCCAGGGGCAGCCGCAGGAAGAGTTCCAGCGCCAGGGTCTCGGCTCGGGGTTCATCATCAGCGAGGACGGTTACGTTGTCACCAATAACCACGTAGTCGAAAAGGCCACGGATATAAGCGTCATACTCGAAAACGGCGATAAATACGAAGCGAAAGTAATCGGCAGGGATCCTAAAACGGACCTCGCCGTCATTAAATTCGAGCCCAAGGGCAAGCTTCAGGCGGTCAAGTACGGGGATTCCGAGAACCTCAGGATAGGCGACTGGGTCATAGCTATCGGTAACCCGTTCGGCCTTGGATACACAGTCACGGCCGGCATAGTAAGCGCCAAGGGAAGGTCCCTCGGGCTGGGCGCGTACGACGATTTCATACAAACCGACGCGTCGCTCAACCCGGGCAACAGCGGAGGGCCGCTCTTTAACCTCCGGGGCGAGGTCGTGGGCGTTAACACGGCCATCGTCGCACAGGGGCAGGGCATAGGTTTTGCCATACCGATGAACATGGCCCATTTCGTCATCGAGCAGTTAAAAGATGGCGGTAAGGTCGTAAGGGGCTGGCTCGGAGTCTACGTCCAGAAGCTTACCCCCGAGCTTGCCTCGAGCCTCGGCCTCGACGAGGACGAGGGAGCGCTCGTGAGCGACGTCACGTCCGGGAGCCCGGCGGACAAGGCCGGCATCAAGAGGGGCGACGTCATAGTCGAATTCGACGGTAAGAAGATAGACGACATCTCCGACCTCACGACGCTCGCTGCCGTAACGTCCCCCGGGACTGAAGTCGACGTAAAGCTCATTCAGGACGGCAAGCGGAAAGACCTCAAGGTCAAGCTCGACGAGTTCCCCGACGACGAAGCGCAGGCCGGGGCGACGGAAGACCGGAGGACAGCCTGGGTCTTATCGTAAGGCCGCTCGATCCGCAGCTCGCGCAGCGCTAATCTCGACACCGATAAGGGAGTCATAATCGCCGACGTACGGCGCGGCAGCCCGGCTCTCGATGCCGGTCTCAGGCCGGGCGACGTTATAGTCGAGCTCGACAAGAAAGAAATAAAAACTCTTCAGGATTATAAGGCCGCGCTCGCCTCCGTTAAGCCGGGGATACCGCGCTCTTCCTCGTCAAACGCGGTAACAACACGATCTACACGGCGGTGAGAGTGGGCGAAGGAAAATCCTAACACCGCACTTTCAGCCCACGAGCGGACATAATCGAATTTTCGTCCGCTCTTTTCCGGCATGAAGCGCACATCTTCCGGCGCTATGGGTGTATTATTAATCGGGTCCTTTTGTTGACACCTGCCTTCTTTTCATGAGAAAATGGAAAGAGCTTGAACTGGCCGGCGTCTATCGGCCTTCACCCTGCATATTCTGAATACCCAGGAGGATGATCCCATGCCGGAGCCTGCGAAAAAGCGCGTACTAATTCTCGGCGGAGGCTTCGGCGGCCTCGAGGCCGCCCAGCATCTCGAAAGGATTTTCAAAGAAAGAGACGACGTCGAGATAACGCTTATCAGCAAGAACAACTATCTCGTATTCACCTCTATGCTCGCCGAGGTCGTGTCGGGCGCCATCGAAGCCAAGCACGTCGTTATCCCGCTCAGGGAATGTCTTAAGAGGGCCGAATTCAAGGAGCTCTCCATAGACGGCATAGACCTCGATAAAAAAACAGTATCGTGCAGCCATCCGGATACGGGCGAGAAATTTCTCTACGAATACGACTACCTCGTGCTGGCCCTTGGCTCCATCACAGGTTTCCACGGCATCCCGGGCGCGGAAGAATTTTCGTTTCCGCTTAAGAACCTCAACAACGCTATGGTGCTGAGGAACCACGTCATAGACATGTTCGAAAGGGCCGAGCTCGAAACCGACCCCGACACGAGGAGAAAGCTCCTCACTTTTGTCGTAGCGGGCGGTGGGTATACCGGCATCGAGGTCGCCGCCGAGCTCAACGACTATGTCTCCGCCAGCAAGAGATTTTACAGGGAGGTAAAAGCGGGCGAGGTAAAGGTCGTCGTGATCGACCCGGGCGACAGAATTATGCACGAGATGAGCGAAGGGCTTGCCGAATACGGCCTCAATCTCCTCAAGAAACGCGGGATGGAATTCCGTCTGAAAACGAGGATCGGCGAGGTATCTAAAGACTCCGTAAAAGCAGAGGACGGGAGCACAGTCGATACCTGCACTACCATATGGGCGGCGGGTACAGCTCCCCAGCCTGTAATTGCTGCTCTTTCCTGCGCCGACAAAAGGGGCAGGATAGAGGTGAACGAATACATGGAAGTCGCCGGTTGTCCCGGGGTATGGGCCATAGGCGACTGCGCCGTGGTTCCCGATCCGCACACCGGCGCGTCCTATCCCCCAACGGCCCAGAACGCAGAGCGCGAGGGCGCCCGCGTAGCGGCCAACGTCGCAGCCTCGATAAACTCCAAAGACGGCGACAAGAGGCCGTTCGTTTACAGGACGATGGGAATGCTCGCGCCTCTCGGGCACAGGTCCGCCGTCGCCGAAATAAGGGGCGTCAAGTTCTCGGGGTTCTTCGCGTGGTTTCTGTGGCGCTGCATCTATTTAGGAAAGCTCCCAGGATGGGACAGGAAGATAAGAGTAGCCATCGACTGGTTCCTCGACATATTCCTCCCGAGGGATATCGTCCAGCTCAAAATGGAGATGAGGCAGAGGCAGAACGAGCCTCAGTCCGCGGGCAAGCCCTGAGCGGGCTTTTTCGTCCGCGACTTCAAAAACGTCACCAGGTCGGTTAGTTCCTGATTGGACAGGGTTCCGCCGAACCCCGGCATGTTCAGTCCGCCGTTCATGATCCGCCACGTAAGCTCGTTCGAGCTCAGCCTGTCGCCGATGTATGTGAGGTCGGGGCCCCTCAGCCCGCCGTGCCCGTCTATCGTGTGGCAGTAGAGGCAGCCCTTGTCGTTAAAGTCCATCCCGCCCCTGTATATCGGGCCCGAATCCGCTCCTATTATTTCTGCCGTAATCGGCTCGGCGTGGAATCGCGGAGACCATGGAGATACGATTCCTATGGCCCAGAGCCCGGATATCGTCAGAATCACGAGCGCCACCATGGCGACCGCCCACGGCCTTCTGAGAGGGCTTCTCTCGCCCCTGTTCGATATGAACGGGAGACAGAAAAGAAGCAGCCCTACGAGCAGCGGCCCGAGCACCATCAGATACGTTTCCAATGCGGGCGGCATAAGGGCCAGGAACGCGAAATAGAAAACGAAGTACCAGTCCGGCACGGGGAGCGCGTCTATGTTCGACGGATTCGGCGGCGGCCCCAGCGTCGGCGGGCCGATCACTATGGCAATGACCAGAACGGTCGTTATAACTATGAATGCGAAGATCATGTCCTTCCACGCCGCGTCGGGCCAGAAAGGAATTCCCTTTGTCTTGACGAGCTTCTCGTATTTCTCCCTGTACGTCGCGGGGTCCACAGGGTCGCCGGCCTTCGGGAATTCCGAAATGCCGTTCCTGATGACGAGGTAGAGATGAAATCCTATGAATACGAAAATTAGCGCAGGGATTATAAACACGTGATACGCGAACATTCGGCTGAGCGTAGCTCCGCCTATGGTTTCGCCGCCTATTATAAAGTCCGCAAGCCAGCGCCCCATGAACGGTACGCGCGCCGCCTGCTCGGAGGCGACTATTGCAGACCACACGGCCGTCTGGTCCCACCTTATTACCTGCCCGGTGAAGCCCATGACGATTGTGAGCGCGAGCAGCACCACGCCCGAAATCCAGTTCATCTCGCGCGGGAACTTATACGCCGCCGTGAGGTATACCTGTATCATGTGGACGCCCACCAGCAGCATCATGGCGGACGCGCCCCAGTTGTGTATGCCGCGCACGATCCGCCCGAAGGTCGTCTGGTTCGTTATGTACTGGAGGCTTTGATACGCCTCGCCCGCGGCGGGGACGTATATGAACGCGAGCGTCACGCCCGTTGCGACCTGCAGTATGAATGCAAAAAGGGTAGCGCTCCCGAAAACGTAGAACCACGTGGCGGTATTCGGGGGGACGGCGTGCTTGGCTATCGGCCCCACGGCCGCCGACAAACCGGTGCGGTCGTCGAACCATGCCCACGCGCTCCTTAAAAAATTCATATTGTATGTCCCCCTTTAAGTCTCATGCGGCTCCATCTCCGGAAGTGCATTTACGCCGTCGTAACCGGTATCGGGCTCGTCAGTATCTCGACCTGTCCGTTATTTACCCTGACTGGGTACTGGTAAAGCCCTCTCGGGGGCGGCCCCGCGGCGACGGAACCGTCTTCGTAATAAACCCCGCCGTGGCACGGGCACATAAAAAGCTTCGCCCCGGCTATCCATCTCACAGGACATCCCAGATGAGCGCAGTTCACCGAAAACGCGATAAAGTCGGACTGCCCGGACCTTCTCAGCCATGCGGCTGTCTCGGCCGTCACACCGGCCCACGGAAGCGGCGAGGAATCTATGAATTTAACCAATACCGTCTCGCCCTCTGTGAAGCTGCCCAAGACCCCTACGGGCCTCCACTTCGGGGGCGGCTTCCTGAATATGGGCTCCAGTATCGAGCCGATTATCGGAATTGCGACGAGCGCCCCGGCAGCGCTGCTGAGAACGATACCGAGCCTGACGAAGAACTGCCTTCTCGTACATTCACTCGTTCTGGTCTTGTCGCTCATTTCTGAGATCTCCTATCCATCCTATAAGTGCTGCGACGAATAATACGAATCCTATAAAAGATAATATTAAAATGGTGCTCAGGACTTCGTTGAACCCTACGGCAAGCCCCCACATCATGAACGTTATGCCGAGTGCCATTATGGCGGGCCAGTATCCCGGCGAGGGGAGCCTCTCGGGGAGTGGCTTATGCCATCCAGGGGGGATGCCCTGGCGGGCAATTTCCCTTTCGACTTCCTCAAAGCTCTCCGGATACTCGAGGCTCTCCGCCGCAGCCTGCTCCGGGGCCTGAAATTCGCTTCCTGAGCTCAACGTCCGTCCTCCATTTTGTCTCTTCGTCCGCAATTTTCTTTCATCGTCTTATCGGGCTCACTCAAACCGTTTTGCCCTCGCCTGGCAGAATCCTGCCGCCGTGCGCTGCGGTCTCTTCGTCCGCTTCGGGGGATCTGTACCACTGGGCCAGCGTTATCATGCTCGCCGTGAGGTATATAAGACACCCCGGCACCCACATCGTAAGCCCTGCTATCTGCTGGTCCACGCCGGGCGTTATGCAGAGGTCGTTCCTTAGATACGGCAGTATCCCGGCAGAGTCCGCCGGGTTGAGATAAACCGGGTACATTCCCGCCCCGGCGAATGTAAGCAATATTCCGAGAACCGTGCATCCTAGGCACGCAGACGCGAGTACATTGTCGAGCGGAGATGCGTCAGCCTCCGGGCTTTGACCGGGGCGAACACCGGCCACCAGAATATTATTCCTATGAGTACGAAGCTCACCTGCTGCGCTGCATAGAGCCTGTCGCTCGCTATTGCAGCGTCGTGAACGGACGGCACGTGCCAGAGCCACATCGACCCTACACCGAGCGTCCACGCGACGATGGGGTTCCCGAGCACGCTCATCACAGCCCCGGCAGGCCTCCACGAGAGCGCCCTGTCGGCCGCGCCTTTGGGTATTCCGAACAGTATGAAAAGCGGGACGACGAGCAGGAGCAGTATGTGCTGAATCATGTGGGCGCTAAGTAGATAATTCCGCCCGAGGTTTCCTAGTGGGGAGACGACGGCCAGCACCATGAGCGCAACCCCCGCGCCGAAAAGAGCCGTCCGGCCCCTGTCCTTGAGGCCCCCGGCCATTATGAATACGGCCAGGAACAAGATCGCGAGCGCTATAACACCCGGCTCCGGCGCCCACGCATTTGTGAGGAATTCAGATATGTTCATTACGCTTCCCTCCGGAATCGCGTTAAATCATAAAAACGCCCAGAGATATATGACCGAAAAAACCACTATCCATACGCCGTCAACGAAGTGCCAGTATAATGAAACGCATTCGACGGCGTCCGACTTCGGCCCTCGAAATCCCCCGCGAGGGTGAGGCCGAGAAGTATCGAAAGCATTATGAGCCCGATGCACACGTGAAACCCGTGGAATCCCGTAAGCGTGAAAAACGTCGAGCCGAATACGTTGCTGCTTATAGTTATGCCGCGCCCGAAAAGCCCGAACCACTCGCGCGCCTGCCCGAATATGAATACCGCGCCCAGCACTATAGTCGCGAAAAGCCAGAACTTTAGCCCCGAGCGGTTTTTGTTCTTGAGGCTCTTGCCTGCAAGCCATACTGTAAAGCTGCTCGCGAGCAGAAAGATGCTGAATATGCCCGTAACGTAGGGGTCGAGGCTGCTTTTCGCCGTCGGGCCCGTGGTGACGGAATTGTGAAAGTTGACGTATGCCAGAATGAGCATCAGAAAGAAGATCGATTCCGATGCGATGAAGAACTTTATCATCATCCTGTTGTTAGCCATTTGGTCCCTCCGTCACGATCTTCGCGTTGGGCTCGTCCGGCGAGTCGGGGTGCGCGAGGTCCCATAGCGGCCTTCTGCCCCTCACCGGCGGGACCAGCTTGAAGTTATATACAGGGGGCGGCGAGGTGGTGGCCCATTCGAGCGTCCACGCCTTCCAGGGGTTGTCCCCTGCGGGCTCGCCTTTCCTCAGGCTCACTATGATGTTCCATATGAAAATCAGCACAGAAATAGCGATTATGAAAGCCCCTACTGTCGATAGAAGATTCATCGATCCCCAATAGGGCAGGTCGTGATATGTATAGGTCCTTCGCGGCATGCCCATGACGCCGAGAAAATGCTGGATGAAAAAGGTCATGTTAAACCCGACCACTGTAAGCCAGAAGTGCCACTTGCCTAAAGTCTCCGACAGCATGCGCCCGGTGAATTTCGGGAACCAGTAATACACCCCGGCGAATATGCAAAGAGAGAGCCGCCGAATATCGTGTAGTGGAAGTGGGCGACTATGAAGTAGCTGTCCGTGACGACCCAGTCTATCGGCACCGACGCGATGGCCACGCCCGAAAGCCCGCCTATGACGAACTCGATTATAAAGGCCGTAGCGAAGAGCATCGGAGTTGCGAAGTTTATCCTCCCGCCCCACATCGTCGCCACCCAGTTGAGCACCTTTATGCCCGTAGGTATGGCGATGAGCATACTGGCCAGAGAGAAGTAGGCGTTGGCTACATTCCCAAGGCCGACGGCGAACATATGGTGCGCCCAGACGCCGAGGCTGAGGAGCCCTATCGCGACGGTCGAGCCCGCTACGAACTCGTAGCCGTATATCGGCTTTCTCGAAAAGACCGGTATGACCTCGGATATTATTCCGAACGCCGGGAGAATCAGTATGTAAACCTCGGGGTGTCCGAATCCCCAGAAGAAGTGCTGCCACAGTATCGCCGATCCGCCGAAGGACGGTGTGAAGAACGTCGCGCCCAGAAGACGGTCGAGAAGGAGCATGGCGAAAGCGGAAGTGATGATAGGCATTACGAATACGAGAAGGAACGACGTCACCAGTATCATCCAGACGAACAGCGGCAATCGCCGCATCGTCATGCCGGGCGTCCGCATGGTCAATATAGTCACGACGTTGTTAAGGCCCGATATGAGCGACCCTATGCCCGATACTAGGAGCCCGAGCGCCCAGTACGTAGGTCCATTGTTTAGAGAAAACGGTTTTTCGCTTAGCGGGGCATATGCGAACCATCCGACGTCGGGCGCGCCGCTCTGCGTGAAAAAGCTGTAATAAAGGAGCACGCCGCCGAAGGCGAACAGCCAGAAGCTGAGCGCGTTAAGCCTCGGGAACGCCATGTCCCGCGCCCCGATCATCAGCGGCACCAGGTAAACGCCGACGCCTATAAGGAACGGCATCACGACGAAAAATATCATCGTCGTCCCGTGCATGGTGAATAGCTGGTTATACATCTCGGGCGACAGAAGCTCGCTCCCGGGTTTTGCCAGCTGCGCCCTAATCATCAGCGCTTCGATGCCGCCTATCACGAAATAAAACAGCGTGGCGATCAAATACATGATGCCGATCTGCTTGTGGTCTATGGACGCGACCCAGCTGAGAAGCCCGGTGTTCTCACCGAGCCTCGGCAGCGGCTCCGTACTTTCCGGCACGATCGGTAATCTGCTACTCATCCAGCGCCTCCAGGTACGCGACTATTGCATTTACCTGCTTGTCTGTCAGCTTCATGTTCGGCATCAGCGACCCGGGCTTGTATTTAGCCGGGTTCTTGAGCCACTTGGCGAGGTTGTCCGGCGTATTGGTCAAAACGCCCGCTCCTATCGTGTCGCGCGTCGCAAGATACGTGAGGCTCGGCCCCACGCGCGCCGCGGCAGGCGTCCCCGCTATAGTATGGCAGTTCATGCAGGCGACCTCCTGGAATATCTTCGCACCATCGGCCGCGATTCCGGTAGACGGCGTTTCGGGTATCTTCGCCTGCTCGGTGAGCCACGCGGAGAATTCCTCCTCCGTCTGGGCGATCACCCGTATGCGCATGTTCGCGTGCTGCGCCCCGCAGAACTCGGCGCATGCCCCAAGATAAACCCCAGGCTCGCCCGCGACTATCCACATGTAATTCGGGTGCCCCGGTACCAGGTCAATCTTCCTTCCGAGCTCGGGCACCCAGAAATCGTGTATGACGTCTATAGATTCGAGCCTCGCCAGAAGCTGCCTCCCCGCGGGCAGGTGAACTTCGTTCGCCGTTATAACGCCGGATTCGGGGTAGATTATCTCCCACCACCACTGGTGCCCTATTATGATAATGTCTGGCTCCCTGTCGGCGCTCGGGGGGTCGATGGCCCTCATCGTCGAACACGTGAGTAGAAAGAGGACGGCTACTATCGCTATCGGTATCACCGTCCAGGTGATTTCCAGCTTAAGACTGCCGAAATCCTGATAGGGCTCGCCTTCTTCCCCGGACTTCTTCCTGAATCTTATTACTATATAGGTAACGGCGATTACTATTATGCCGAGAATGATTACGGAAATGGCTATCGTATAGTAGGTCAGGCCAGCCAGTGCTTCCATTTGTGGAGAGCTTGGATTGAAGAGGCCGCCTAGGTTTTTCATGTTTGTACGAGTGAGTGAAGGTTAGAACGACAAGCCACGCCAGACATAGCCATTATAAAGACACCCGCGGGTTATTGTCAACCCCCGCAGCGCTGAAAACGTTATTACTTCCGTGACATTTTAACTCATAGTTGGATGTTAATTTGTGGTATTATCATGCATAATTATCACGCCTCGCGGGATTGAAACGTGGTTTCTGTGAGCAGTCTGAATAACGCAGCTTTGTCTTCCAGATGAATAAAGTCAATATAATACTCCTTCTGATTTTATATCTGACCCTTCTACCCGACATCCGTCATCCCGCCTTCGCCGCCGAAAATTCGGGCGATGACAGCGAGTCTTCAGAAGCCCAGCCCGAAGAAGTCGCGGTCCGCATATCAAAGGTAAAGATCAAGGGTGCGAAGGCTGTATCCAAACAGGATATAGAGCAAAGCATAGGCACCGAATCCCCGTCGATAAGGTTCTGGGTCAAAAAGCCGGAATTTAACGAAGAGGTCCTCATAGACGACATGGTGAGGATAAAGCGTCTCTACGCGAGCCACGGCTACTACGACGCCGAGGCCACATACGAGCTCAAGTACAACGACGACCACACCAGGGTGGAAATAACGATCAACATCAAGGAAGGCGAGCCCGTAATCCTCACAGAGCTCAGCATCGGCTACGAGGGCGACCTAACCGACGAGGTTAAAAAAGAGATCGACAAAGCGGTCCCGCTCAAAGTGGACAAAACCTTTTCCCCGGTCGGCTACCAGCAGACCAAAGGGGCAATAGAAGAGATACTCTCCAACGAAGGGCATCCCAAAGCGGTCGTTGACGGTGAGGCCCTCGTAAACAGGAGAGAGAAATGGGCCAGGGCGAAGTTCGTGGTAAAACCCGGGCCTGTCTATACGTTCGGTTCGGTTACGGTCGTGGGCAACGTAGAGGTCGAAACCTACGTCATATCCCGGGAAGCGACATTCAAAAAGGGCGACATCTACTCGCTTCAGAAGATAAACGAAACCCAGGCAAATATCTTCCAGCTCGGGCTATTCAGGTCGGTCGTCATCGACCCCGTATATAACGAAGAAGACCAGGTCGCGGACGTAAGAATAACCGTCAAGGAGAGAAAGCAGGGGTCGGTCAAGTTCGGCGTCGGGTTCGGCACCGAAGACAAGCTCCGGGCCCAGGCCATCTGGACGAAGAGGAATTTCTTCGGCGGGGGCAGGAGGCTCGAGGTCGCGGGTAAGTTCTCGTTCATAACCCAGAGGCTCGAGACGAGCGTCCTTCAGCCCTACATACTCGGCAGGGATTCGCAACTCATCGGGTCTCTCAACTTCCAGAGGGACGACGTCCCCAGCTTCGAGGGCGAGAGCTTCCTTACGACCGCCGAGGTGCAGAAGGACTTTCGCGAATATTACTCCGCCTTCGGCTCGTTCAACATACAGCTCTCCCGGGTTCAGCGTAGCGCGCGCCGTACTCCCGAGGAGAAGAGCCGCGAGAATTTCTTCCTTACGTATTTTAACTCCGGCCTCGAGATGGACACGACGGACAACATCCTGAACCCGACGCGCGGGTTCGTTATCGCGGGCGGCCTCGAGTCGTCCTTCCGGGCGCTGTTCTCGG
This sequence comes from Thermodesulfobacteriota bacterium, assembly GCA_041390285.1. GTDB lineage: Bacteria > Desulfobacterota_D > UBA1144 > Nemesobacterales > UBA2774 > JADLGH01. The sequence continues at coordinate 60,938 of JAWKQD010000004.1, forward strand.
ACGTTAACTACTTCAAGGGCACGGTCGAGCTCAGGGGCTATAAACGGCTCCTGCGAATGATCCTGGCCTCGCGCTTAACCGTCGGCGTCATACAGCCCTTCGGCTCGACGGGCACATTCGACATACCTATATTCAAAAGGTTCTTCGCAGGCGGCAGCACGAGCATGAGAGGTTTTCCATTCCAGAAACTCGGCCCGCTCAGCGATGGCGGCGACCCGCTCGGCGGCAACTCGCTTCTCGTAGGAAGCTTCGAGGCGAGGTTCCCTCTTTACGGCGAGTTCGGGGGCGTCGTGTTCCTCGACTACGGAAACGTATACCCCGACGAATGGGAGTACGACCTCTCGAGGCTGAAATACGCGCCGGGCGTGGGGCTCAGGTACGATACGATTATCGGCCCGATAAGGCTCGACGTCGGCTATGCGCTCAATCCCGAGCCGGGTATAAGAAGGGTGCAGTTCTTTATAAGTATCGGTCAGGCGTTCTGAGGATCAGACGCGAGAGTTGCTCGTCGGGTTGTCGAGGGGTGTAGTGTCGCCGGCCGCTTCGGTTTCTTTGGTCTCTTCCGTTTGGGCCTCTTTTTTCGCGAGCTCCTGTTTTGCGTCCTCTTCGTTTATCTCGAACTCTATGGAGCTTTTGAGCTCATTCTTGGCCCTTTCGAGCTCGCGCATGCCTCTCCCGAGCGTCCTTGCGATCTTGGGAATTTCCTTCGGGCCGAGTACCAGGAGCGCTATGACCAGAATTATCAATATCTCGCTGGTTCCTATGCCGAACATGGTCCGTGGGCTCCTTCGTTGGGTGTAAACATTCCTGCTCCTGTAACGTGAAAGGCTACCCTATTAGCCCCGCATGTTCAATAAATCCGCGGGGGCGTACAAGCGGCGCGTAAGCCGCCCCCGCGCGGCGCCACGGGTGTGTTGTTCCGTGCTTTTTTCGGGCACGGCGGAGCGCCGAATCTCCAATTCACTACAGTTTTTTATCGAATGTTGTAAAATGAACGGGTAACCGAAAAATACAGAAATGAGAGGTGGCGCTGATGAAGGCAATCCGTTTTCACGAATTCGGAGAAGTAGAAGTTCTAAAATACGAGGACGTACCCGACCCGGAAGTCGGAGACGACGAGGTTCTGGTGCGCGTGAAGGCGGCTGCCTTGAATCACCTCGACCTCAGGTTAAGGTCCGGTAAGTCCCCCAGGCCCGTCGATCTTCCCCACATAGGCGGCGTGGATATAGCAGGGGACGTCGAGGCTGTCGGCAAGAACGTCACCGACGTAAAACCCGGGGCCAGGGTTGTAATAGACCCGACGGTGAAGACGCCCAAGGGGCCGATGGTCGTCGGCGTCAATTTCTACGGCGGATTCGCCGAGTATGTAAAAGTCCCCGCTGTGAATGCCGTTCCGATTCCGGACGAAGTCTCGTATGACGACGCGGCCACGCTGCCGATATGCTACGTCACCGCATGGTACGGGCTTTTCGACAGGGGCAACATGCAAAAGGACGAGACCGTCCTCGTACATGCGGCGGGCAGCGGTACAGGCAGCGCGGCCGTTCAGATAGCCAAGGAGGGCGGCGCATTCGTAATCGCCACGGCCGGAAGCGACGAGAAGCTCGAAAAGGTAAAGAAGCTCGGTGCGGACGCGACCATCAACTACAACACGCACGACTTCGCCGAAGAGGTGAAGAAGATTACGGAAGGCAAGGGTGTTGACATCATATTCGACCAGATAGGCGCATCCGTATGGGAGAACAACCTGAAGTCACTCAAGATGAAGGGTAGGATTCTTCTTGTAGGTGTCGTCGGTGGAGGCCAGACGACCTTTAATTTCGGTCCGGTGATCGTAAGGGACCTTTCCGTACTCGGCGTAACCGTGTTCAACGCACCCCGGAGCAATCTTATAAACGTCATAAATCTCGTATCACTCGGGAGGCTGAAGCCGGTGATAGACAAGCGTCTGCCGCTATCCGAAGCCGCCGCCGCGCAGAAGCTCCTCGAAGACAGGAGCCAGTTTGGCAAGGTTATTCTTAACCCCTGAATTTAAAACTTGAATAATAATTTGCTCACGGGATCTGCCGCGTCCGTCAGGGCGCGGCAGGCTCAGTCGATCTCTTCTTCTATTGCCTGGCGAAGATAATCTGCACCGCAGGGCATTTCTACCGTTTTCGCGGATAGCTCCTCGAAAGTTATCCTTCCGCCATCCCGCCATAGTCCCTTAAGGAATTCACCAACGTCGGGCACCCTCCACCACTCCTCATCGAATTTTTCCTTGAGATAATTCGACAGCATGAGGCTGCCGCGGCGCCCCGAAAGACGGGCGACGGATGCGAGAGCCCGGTCAGCAGCCCGAGATAGCCATCGGCATCTATCCTGCAGTGAAGCGCCGCGCTCAACACTCGAACGTAGTGCTCCGGCATGGATTCGGTTTCGCTGTTCTTGAGGAGGTCGGCTTCGTAGATCAAGAGCCCCGCTGCGTACCTCGCCGACATAAGGCGTCTCAATCCAAGCAGCCTCCTGAAATCCCCTCCTCGTCTACTCTCAGATATTTCGCGAGCCACTTCGGCTCGTGAACGAGATTACGAAAGAGCGAATCGAAGACGGATTCAAGACAGGCGTCCCTGAGCCATCTAAATTCCGCGTAATCCTCGCGCTCGGTATACATGTAGGAAAGCGCCTGTGCGAGCGATCCCAGGAAATGCCCGTAGTCCCTCACGGAGCCTACAGTATAAATGGAGAGGCCGGTCCTCAGGGGAGGATTGAGTGGCACGGAAAAGCCGTCCGATATCTTGCCCGCTTTCCTCTCGCCGTCGTACGTGATTCCGCCTTCCGGCACGATCCCCAGGGCATCCAGTATCGGCCGCGAAAAGAAAGCATGTTACGTGCAGGGAAATATCCCTCAGCTCGTCGGAATTAAAAAATAAGCGAGGTCGTGCTCCTCCGCCCGGGAAGGTTTTATATCCATTCTTTTGGACAGGAACCACGTTAGAAGGTCCTTCGAAGCGTACTCGGTGTCAGAGAGGAACGCCCTGGCAGCTGCGGCAGAGTCGCTCGCTCCTTGGCCGGATGTCTTTTCGGCAAGCTCTCCGTAATCCCCGAATCCGAGTGCCTGAGTGGCTTCCGTTATAGCGTCGAGCTTCTTTCTGAGGAGTGTGTTCAGCTTTTCGAGCGAGGGCTTTGCCGCCTTAACGGCGAGCTCCCTTTCGCCCCGCTTCCGCTGCCGGATTAGCCCGCCACGGAGGGACTTTAACGAAAGCGACTTCCCACCGGACGAAAACGTCCCCGACGTTACGCCTGCGATGCCGTCTTCTATCCCGGCGCTCCGCGAAAGTACGAACGCCCGCGCGAGAAACGAAGCCGCGAGGCTCCTTCCGGCCGCCGCTTCACCGTCCGCGGGCTCCGAGTCCCAAACCGACTGGAACAGTTCCCTCTCGCCGAAGTCGGGGCAGCTCCGCATAATCGCTGTAAGGTCATTGCCCGGTTTTCCCTTGCCGGAAAATTCCCTGAACAGCCGTTCGGAAAGCTGCTTCAGAAGCCTTTCTCCGGAATTTCCCGTAAGACGTTCGAGGTATCCGCTCATCCGGCCGTTCCTTCGCCGCGTGCCCTACGCGGCCTCCGTTTTATGACGCGGCGTCTTGATTATAAACCCTCCGGCCGCAGCGAGGTAGCAGCAGAATATCGTGAATATGAACGGGTAGTGGTAGCTCCCGAGTACGTCGTGGATGTAGCCCGCGAGTATGGGCCCGCCTATGGCGGCAATGGAATACGACGTTCCGAATACCCCGTATATGGTCCCGAGCGCGCCGAGCCCGTAGAATCTCCCGAGAAGGGTCGGGAATATCGGCACCCACGCGCTGTAGAAGAATCCGAATATGAATCCGAAGAGATAATACGCCCAAATATGATCGACCGTCAGGAGCAGGATTATAGAGCTTCCCTGCGCGATGAAGCATATGAGTATCACCTTCCGGAACTCGAGCACTTCGGCCAGGAGTGACGAAAGCACGGTCCTCCCGATGATGCTTCCGAGCCCTATGGCCGCCGGCGGTCCAGCCGCCGCTATGGCCGGGACGCCTATGTCTATCATGTAATTGTAGAACTGCGTCACGATTATGAGGAACGTCGTGAAGCCGAGGAAATACATGGAATACATAACCCAGTATGTGGGCGTCGAAAGCGCTTCCCTCACCCTCCAGTCCTTTTTCGGCGAGCCCGCGCCGGCCCCTTTTTCAATTCCCTCCGCAGAATTCCCGGGCTTCATGCCATAGGGGAGGAGGTTCTTGTCCTCGGGGCGCGACCTTAAAACGAAGCTCGCCATCAGCACTGTGAACATCAGCCCGCCCAGTGCGAAGAGGGCGTTTCTCACGCCGAAATCATTTATCAGCCATGCGGTAAGGGGATTCGTTATGAGCCCGCTGAGCGGCACCCCGGTCGTTATTATTCCGATAGCCAGCGGCCGCTTACTGACGAACCACCTGCTCACCAGCGCGACGCAGGTGATGTAAAGCACGGCGTCCCCGACGCCTACCATGAGCCCGTAGGATAAATAGAGCTGCCAGCTCGTGACGGACAGCCCGGCGAAGATCATTCCGAGCGCGGCTATCGATCCTCCGCCGAGCACGACGGCCCTCGGGTCGAATTTGTCTATGAGCCTTCCGGCGAGGATGAACGCCGGGGCCTGCACGAGGGATCTGAAAGAGAAGAGAGACGAGCCCGTGGCGCGCGAGAGTCCGAAGTCGTCGTTCAGATAGGGAAGGAAAACCCCGAAAGAGTAAAGCAGCATCCCGTCTAGAATGATTATCAGGAGAGAGGCCGCGACTATATACCAGCCGTAGAATATCTTTTTACCGAACATAAGAACTACCGTTAACCCTGGAAGGGCTTCTCCTGCTTAGTCGCTGAGTGGTTCTTCCGGCCCCTGTGCGCGCCGAGGCCATAGAGTCGGGTAAGGATACCTGAAAACAGGATTAATTAAGAGCCCGGCGCCGCTTCGCGGATTTACGCTGCGGCGGTTTTTATCCCTGCACCTTGCCTATTTTCTCGTTGACGGCGCTGGCCTGGTTCTCGAACTGCCCTGAGGCAAGGGCCTCCTGCGCTTTTTTCAGGAGCGGCAGGTCTTCCTTCGTCCATTCGCCCGCTTCGACCACGGCCGCGATCTGCTCGACGAAGGCTTCCCGCGCCTTCTGGTTGCCTGAAGTGAGTTCCCAGTTTGCGAGATAAACGCCGAGAACCTCGCCTGCATCGGTTCTGTCCATCTCGGCCGGCATCTTCTCGCCCCCGATGCCAATCCACTTTACTGCGGCCAGCTTCGAGCCCGACGGGGGTTCGGCGAAATAAACGAGGAGCCTCGTATCCGTGGCCGCCTTGGGCTCTGAATAAGTAGCCCCGAGTATCAGCGGAATGAGGTCGGGTGAGAAAGGCCCTATTTCGCGAAGGGTTTTTCTGGCCGTCATTCTCACGTAATCCTTGTTTGCGTAGAGCGCGCGGGCTACAGTCCCGGCCTCTCCCGAAGCGGCCTGCCCCATGCTGCCCAGTGATTCTAGGGCGATGGTCAGCGGTGTTATCTCGGTGCGGTTGGCGTCGTCAGGCCTTCTATGTAGGACGCGAGACGCGGGGCCGCAGGAAGCGGCGTCTGGGCCTATTTCGCCGAGGGCCACAGCCGCCAGATTACGAACCTCAGGCTTCTCGTCGTCGAGCATAGGTGCTATTCTCTCGGCCCTTATCTTCGGATGGCCGCTCAGACGGGCTATCGCCCCAACGGCGGAAGCCTGATCTTGTCCGATTCGTCTTTCAGCAGCCCCGAAAGGGTGTCCAGAAGCTCTATCGAACCCGAGCCCGTCTTTCCGAGTGCGCTCGCGGCCTCTGCCCTTACCTCAGGATCTTTACATGCTAAGAGATTCGAGCATCTTCCCGGTTTCGCCGTCTGCGAACTTCCCCATACCGCCGAGCGCCTTCAGGCCGATAATCGCTGTATAACAGGATTCGGGTCGTCCAAAAGCTCCGCCACCTGAGGGCATATTTCCTGGACGGTGCGCCCATTTTGTTGAAATGTATAGAACCGTGCTTCTGTTTTTGGGGTTTCTCGTTTTTAGGGTCTATAAGCTTCGGCACCTGTCCGCCTATCTCGTCGCCCATTCCGGCGAGCACCGTGACACAGCCACCTGCGATTTCTGTCCGGACTCTGAAGCATCCCTACTATTACGCCTGCCGAATCCCCGAGGGGTACGCCCATCTGGCTCAGCGTGGACAATGCTTCTCTACTTACCGCGGTGTTTTTATCCGAGATAAGTTTTTTTATCTGCCCGGCCTCGTTCTTTCCCGCATCCCCCATATTCCCCAGGGTCTTGATAGCGGTTAGCCTGACTATCGGAGAGCTGTCGTTCAGAAGCTCGGCTATATTCGGAGCGTACTCCCGGGCGTTCCTGCCCATATCTTCGATGGCCAGCATCGCAGTGGCCCTGGTATTGGGGTTAGCGCTCCGGAGGTACCTGACTATAAGACCCGCGGTGCCGCTCTTTGCCTTTCCTATCGACCCGAGCGCTTTGGCGGCGGATCCGCTCAATTTCGAGTTCCTGGATTCGAGGAATCCGGCCACCTGCATCGTCTCACGCTCATCGGTGAGGTCACCGATCCTGCCAGCGCCCTTAGCGCCTGGAGAACCGTATTCGAGTTTTTATCTTTCAGGAGCTTGATTATATTCCCTGCATAGGGCTTCGACGATGAGCCGAGGTCGCCGAGTGCCGCCGCCGCACCCGCCCTTACGGCTGGATCCTCGCTGTTGAGTAACTGCTATATCGGCCGAATGTTTAACGCCCTCGGGAGCCCATCCTTCGAGAACGTTCATGCCGGTAACTTTTTCTTCCGTGGTTCCCGTCCGCATCATGTCGAGGGCGGCGGGGACGATCAGATCCGAATACTCACGATTCCAGGAAAGTATCTGGACGGCCTTGGCCCTGACGAGCCCGTCCTTGTCGCTGAGTAGCTTTATTACTGCTGGTATCTGATCACGCTGGAGCTTGCCCATTCCGGCCAGTGCGGTGACTGCAGGATACTTGGGGAATTTGTCCTGATCATTGATATCCTCTATGACCTCCGGGGCGAATTTCGCCGATGATGCTCCCATCTTGGCGACTGCGCCCAGGGCGGCTTTCCTCATCGCCGGGTTCTTGTCCGTGAGAAGTGCGCCCAGTCCCGGGATATTGTCGGGGTTTCCTGTTTCCGCAAGCTCGAAACGGCCTTCTCCCTTACTTTCTCGTCAGGGGTCGAGAGCTCTTTTCAGCCCCTCTATCTCCCATTCCGAAAGCGGTTTCGTTTCGTTCCCCATGGACAGAATTTTCTCCGCTGCTCCAGCAGTGACGGAGTTAAGGAATAACAGGGCAGCAATGCATACGAGCAATAGTGTCAGAAGCGGCTCCATCCCGGCGGCCGCTGCACTTCTTTGGCTATTATACTCAGGAACGCTCATCTCTCTCCTCCATCCGAACAGTACGTGATTAAAAGCGGGCAGATGCGAATAATAGTGATCCGAATTTTCGCGGATGTTTTTAATGTCTTTAAGGATGATTTCTATCCCAAAACTCCTTCGCCACCCTGACGACAGACCGTAAAAAGTCTGTCCAGAAAAGGGTATCTATCTCTTTCTCCAGTCAAACGATTTAATTAGGCCGGCCGGCGGCTTCGCTGCCGAACGGTAATTTCCACTCTTCTTGCCGTTTAACCCGGCCTGATATTCGAGTAATATTATGTTTGTCAGGATACGGGTGGGGTTTCAAAAGAGATTAGCAAATGGAGGTCTTGTACCATTGGATGCTTCCGATACAAAAGGCATGTTTGATGTAGTGAGGGGCAGTATATCAAAGGGGCTCAGGATCGACGAATATAAGGTCAGGAAGCCTACGATACGCTCAAAATAAAAATAAAATCAGAGAGCTCAATACAGGCGCCGGAATGCGGTGCTCGACATGGGAAATTCCATCTACAGATCGTATAAGCACAAAGGGCAGATCAGCGTAGACATCGCGCGTGAAAAATGCGAGGGTATCGAAAGGATAGATGCCGAAATCGTCTCCTGCGAAGAGGAGCTCGATCTTATACACTCGAGTGCACAAAAGGCACTCGGCAGCCTCAAGGCGCTATCCAGCCCGGACAACGGCTCTGAAGATACAAAAACCGAGTGAGCGCGGTACTGTCCAGGCCGCTGGAACTCGCCTCTAACATTCAAATATTATTGAAATATTGACATTGGAACCAACCGGCTTTAGATTTGGTTTAGTTAGGGTTTTGATCCCTTAACCGATAAAGGCAAACCATCCGAAAGGGTGGGACGCAAAGCTTCGGGCCTGGGTGCGCTGCTGAAGCCGCCCTGGCGGCCGGGCTGCCGAAGTGGGGACAAGACAACGTCCTTTTACCGTCAGGGGGAACGTGGCGACGGCGTCCAGCATGTCCCTCTTTGGATATCCGGGAATTTTCCCGGTCTTTTTGATACCGGGCCGGCTCGGGAATCGTTTAATTCCCGGACCATGCCCTGAATACGGTTTTGAGGACAGGATATAATGCTGGCACTGGCTTTACAGGCCTTCTTTCGGCCGCGGATTGGAAAAAATATCTCTCGGAAGAGAGCGGATTTAAATGCCTTATCTCTGGCTCCGGCGCTTTGGCCGGGGAGATCGAGGCGGCACTCAGGTCTTCGCTTTCCCGTCTCGGCGTCACATCCTCGCTTCATCTCGCTGCCGATTCGCTAAACAGCTTTGAAACACTCGCTGAAGAGTCCTTTATGGAGCGTCGTGCTCTTCGGAGATGACGACCGCGAAGCGTCATTCTGCAAATACCGGTTATTTGAAGGCTCGGGCAAGACTGCTCGCGATCTCAAAGGAAAAGAAACAGGAAGCGAATCGCCCGAAGAATCAGGCCTTCGGCTTCCGGACGGTTTCTTCTCCAGCTTCCTGGAAGAAGGCTTTCCGAGCGGGTAATACGCCTGATACTGGAATCCGTCCCATGTGCTCTCGTCCAATATGACGGAGTGCGCTGTAGAACTCCGAAGGACGCCCGACCGGAGACATGTATCCAGCTTTCGGAAAGACTCGCCTCTATCCCTTCCGGCGAGGGTTCCTCATACGAAGAGCTTTCTTCTGTCGACAGGGAATTCTCGGAGATAGGCGCAAAGCGCTTGGGGATTTCTGTCCCGCCTGAAATACCCTTAAGACTCCTTTTCTATACACCCGGGCTCGCCGAAACCGGTCCCGATGCCGACGTATTCCCCGAGTGCCGCGAGGAGCGCTCGCCATATACGAATCGATAATCGCGCGAGGCTGTGCTGGTCTGGTTGGAGCTCTTGCCCGGAAAAAGCTTGGGGACATTATCCTCCTTTTTCCTTCTTCCTCAAACAGCGGCACGGAAAACATCGAAAGGGCAGAGTCGCTCTATAGGGAAGCGCTCGATATGACAGAGCCCGACCTACATTCCCGCGAAAGATCCTCTATTCTGAACAATCTCGGGCTTGCACTGGCTGGGCTAGGCGTCTTCATCCGCTCGGATGATTACACCGACTGCAGCCGAGTCGTTTGCCGCGTCTCTCTCCGAGGGCGAACGGGGATTCTCTGTGAACGAAAAAGCTGTCCTAGATTTCAATCTCGGCGCGGCATACTTGGCGCTCGGTGAATACCGGCTCTGCCGAACATCTCGCCCCGGCGCTCGAATTCTATAACCAGTACGCATATCGGAAGAAAACGCCGCCTTACGGCGCTCACTCCAGACGGCGTATTCGGCGGCGCTCTGCTGAACAGACGTCTGGATGCCGGCGATGTAGAAACAGCTGCGAAGTATCTCGGAAGCGCGGCATTCGCCTACCGCTCCGGGTCTCTTTCAGGCGAGTACGCACACGCGTTAGGGCCAGGGAAGGGCGCTTGTTCTCGGGCTTGCCCTGAGCAGCAACGATTGCTCGCATGCCATGCAGACGATAGAGTGCTATAAAGACGCGTCGGAGTACTACTCCGAGCGGGCAAACCGAAGGGCAAATACTGAGTGCGGGATGCACTCTCCGCGCTCTACGACTTTCTCGGCAGCTACGAAGCGCCGACGCCGGATCGACCCTAAAGGGCGTATGCCGAAATAGCGGAGGCCTGCAACGACGGCGCATCTCCGGCTGGCTCTATGCCCGCGCGATGGTCAAGCTGGGCGGCATCTACGAGGCTTTGGCCGCCGAGGAAGACAGGATCTACAACCGCGAGAAGGCTATAGAGTCATATTTCAATTCCCTTGCTTATTACAACCTTGAAAACAGGCCGGAAGAGTTCGCTGCGATGAAGATCCGGCTGGCCGGTATTACAGGGAGCTTGCTGCGCTACTCGACGAACCCGGCCTCTATAACAAATCTATACTCCTGCCGCCAGGCTCTCAGGGTTTATACGGCAGAATCTGTCCCCGAGGTGTACGGCGAGCTTATGTCTGGATATCGGGGAAGCGTGTAGCGCACTCACCATCCTTGAAGGAGGCGGGAATTTCTTCCTCGACGCCATGGAGGCCTACGAAGACGCCCTCGGCGTGTACCGTACGCTCGGCGGGGGCGAAGCGGATTCCAAAACCCGCGACAACATTTGTGCGCTCTATCCTCTCCTCGAAGGCGTTTGCGAGAGAGAGCCGGGGAGTGCGGCTTCCGTATGCAGGAAATACCTCGCTCTTCTCGGCGAGTGGGCAGCCCGTCTCCGCGCGGGCGTTCTCGAAAAGCTCGGCGACTGCACGACCGGGTCAGCATGGGAAGTGATGAATAAAGACAACTATAAAAAAACAGCCGAGTCTTATAAGGAAGCCCTCGGACTCATCCATCAGGACCCCTCTTCGGGTGGGTTCGAGAGGCTTTCCATGAGAAGGCAGGTAACGCATACAAGACACTGGCGGAGATGGAATCCGCAGACGGCAATCCGGGCGCGGCCGCTGAATATTACGACGAGGCGTTCGTATATTTTCCGGAGGATGCGGCCGAGGCGGAATATGCCGCCGCGGGAAGACGCTCGGCAATTCGTTCCGGCGTCTTTACGAGTCAGGGGCTGCGCAGACGACTGCAAAAAGGCGATCGCCGCATTCTGGGAGGCGCTCAAATATGACGAGTCTTCCGGCGACGTCGAAGGGTACCGCGAAACTGCGCGCATGCTCGCGGGGCTATATAACTCGCTCGCTGAATCCGAAGAAGGGCGAACGGCGAAGCCCCTCGAATGCTATGCCGAGCTTTTTTGTCTCTTTACGGTCCAGACGAGTTCCCTTCGGAATATGCAGGAGGCCCAGCAGGGTCGCCGGGTTCTACGCAGACTTGCCGAAACCGAGGACAGGTCAGCAAACCTTGAGCTTATATCGCTTCTTATAAAGAGGCGTTTTCCTACTATGCCGAATCCGGGACTGAGGCCATGCGGCGGAGACGGCGGGGCTGATATCCGGCCCTCTATCGCACGCTCGGGGATTCTCCCGACGCCGGGCCTGATATGAAGATCGAATATTACAATGAAGCGATATTGTACGGGGATACATCACCCTCCGTATATGAATCGCTCGGAATGACATATATGGCTGCTGCCGGCGAAAACGACGCTGAAATCTTCGGAAGGCTGCGGAATGCTTCCAACAGGCACTGGATTCGGACGGCCTCACGCCGGGCTCGCCCGAATACGGCCGTATTATGGCCTCGCTAGGTTCAGCCTTCGGCGGCATCGCCCGTGAGGCCAGCGACGCCAGTTTTCAGCGCGTGCGTAAAGGGCGCTTACGGTTACGCTCGAATCCTTCCCACCTGACCTGTTTCCCTCGGAGAACGAAGAAATATCGGAGGCTTAAAGCGCTCGACGTTGCCGAAGTCGAAGCCGTGGGCGGAAACGCCGATCCCGCCAAATCCAATCACTGGATGTCTCCGGCAGAATATCAGCCGGTGAAAATGCTTCCGCCGGTTACTGGAGCGCACCTCGGCAGGAGGCTGGGGCGAACGGTATGCACAAGGCCTGTCCGGTCTTCTACGAAGAGGCCATACCGGAGGCCCCGGAGGCGGCCGTCAGTATTGCGGGAATAGGCTCGGTGAGGTGTCTCACACGGATTGTCCGAAGATTTACGCATCTCTACTCTCTACATACTGGGAAAGGCTATCTTAAGCTGGCGGCTCCTGATGGCAATCTCGAAAGCTATATCAAAGCAATAGATTCATTCACACAATCGCTCAGGGTGTTCGACGTTAACGGCAGCCCGGCCGAGTACGCCGAGATAAGAAAAACAGATGGGGGCTTGCCTACCGGCCTGGCCAGAACGAACGGTGATCCGGATTATTACGTCCGGGCCGTAGGGCCTTTCGCGAAAGCCTCAAGTTTAACATTCGAGTGCTGTCCCGGGATACGGTTTCATAAAAAAGTCTTGCCTCGGCGTACGAAGGACTCTCGGCCGTATCCGACAAAATAGCGAATTCCGAACCGGCCGCCGAAGCCTACGAAGATGCGCTCAGGTACTACACCTACGAACAGTCCCCCCGAAGAGCACACTGCAATACTCATAAGCGCGGGGCCTATATATCGGCTCCTCGCCGAAAGCATCGACAGGGCGGTCAACTGCAGGAAAGGCGATTGAATGTTACGACATGATTCTCTCCGCCTACAACCTCGAAGACCATCCCGAGGAATACGCCGCCACACTCAGCAACCTGGGCGTCGTCTACAGAATGCTCGCCACGCACGAAGGAAGGTCGATAACTGCCACGCGCCCTCGGATGCTATGCGCGTGCTCTAAAGGTCTACACCGAAAACGATTACCCCATACAGTACGGCTCGACAAAAGACAACGTCGGCCTCGCCTACGCTGACTCTTGCCGACGCAAGGGACAGGGAGCCCAACTGCAAAGGAAGCATTAAAGGCCTTTGAAGACGCGCTCAAGGTCAGGACGATTCAAAGCAGTCCTATGCAGTTCGCAGCGACTCAGAACAACCTCGGCATCGTCTACAGGATGCTGTCCGATATAGAAGACAGGGCACGGAACTGCAAGAGAGCAATCGACGCCTACGAAACGGCGCTCATCGTTTACTCGGCCGACAAGTTCCCGCTCGAGTACCGCGACTACGCGCAGCAACATCGGCGGAGCGTATTCAACTCTGGCCGGAAGAGAACGCAATCGCCAATTACGACAAGGCCGCCAAATCATATCGGGAAGCCCTCAAGGTCTTCACGCAGGACCGTTTCCCCGGCCCCCACGAAATCGTCAAAACCAACCTCAAACGCCTGTTCGAGTTTTACGGGAAAGACCATCCTGCCCACTAGGATGGGGAAGGGCAGGTCTACAGCCCTTATCCGCATACTTTTACATTTGGCCCTCTTCGGAATATATTAACAATATTGAAGCTCGTTCCCTTTCTTTTGATTCTGCTGTTTTGCCTTCTTTCTCCCGAGACAGGACTGGCCGGGGGCAAGGAGACCCTCGTAGACATTTCCGGCGTCGCCGTAATGGTGGACGAAGTCTCTGCTACAGCCAGGGCCGACGGCCTCCTCGAATCGGACATTAAGGCCCTCGTCATATCGAAGCTCGAAAAGGCGAACATAATACTCCTCGAAGACAGGGAATGGTACAGCGTCTTCGGCGGGGCGTATCTTCTTGTGGAGGTTATAGCTAGTAAGTACGAATCGGGCGCCTCTTACGCCGTCTTCATAGATCTCGAGCTTCATCAAACGGTCGTTCTTTTCGGGAAGAAGCTGGGGCAGAATATAACAACGGCAGCCCCCACGTGGTCTACAGGGAAGCTCCTTTCGTGCCCGGCCGACGGGATTAAAATCTGCGTCGAAACGAGCGTCGGCGAGCTCACCGATATGTTCATAAAAGATTATATAGAAGTGAATTCGGCGAAGATCGCCAAATAATTCCTTCGTCCCTTATCCGGAAAGATCAGAACGAAAGCGTGGGAGCTGTCTCTATATCAACTTCCTCTTCCGAGCTCGTCTCCATGCGCCTGAGCTTCACTTTTCCGCGTGAAAGCTCGTCCTCTCCTATTATGAACGTATACCCGGCGCCAGACTTGTCCGCGCGCTTGAGCTGGCTCTTGAGACTCTTGCCGCCGTATTCCATCTCGGCAGAAACTCCTCTTTTCCTGAGAGCTGCCGTCAACCTGAAGGCAGCCGCCTGCGTCCCCTGGCCGATGTAGGTTACGAACACCTTTATCTCCCTCTGGAATCCTCCGGGACGCGCCTTTTCGTGGAGGAGCACCAGCCTCTCCATGCCCGTTGCAAATCCGACGGCTGGGGTCCTCGGCCCGCCGAGCTCTTCCACGAGTCCGTCGTATCTTCCTCCCGCGGCAACGGCGTTCTGCGAGCCGAGCTCGTTCGTCGTCACCTCGAACACAGTCCTCGTATAATAGTCGAGCCCCCTCACGATCTTCGGGTTTATTGTGTACGGCACGCCTGCGCTTCCGAGGTATTCTCTCACGGTCTCGAAGTGGACAGAGCACTCGTCGCAAAGATTGTCTATCATCTTAGGCGCACCGGCCGCTATTTTTCGGCAGCCCTCTTCCTTGCAGTCGAGTATACGCAGTGGATTCGTTTCGAGCCTCCGTCTGCAGTCGGGGCAGAGCTCGTCTACCTCGGGTTCGAAGTAGGCGACGAGTTTTTCTTTATACTGCGGCCTGCAGTTCTGGTCCCCGGAGCGAGCTTATCTCGAGGTGAGCCTGTCCGAAAGACCTATGCTTTCGAGGAATTCCCAGACCATCGTTATAAGGTCCGCGTCGGATGCCGGGTCTTCGGGCCGAGGAGCTCAGCCCCTATCTGGTAAAACCCCCTGTAGCGCCCCTTTTGCGGCCTCTCGTGCCTGAACATCATACCGCTGTACCAGAGTTTGCTGACGGAGGACTTCGCATGCATCGAGTTTTCGACAAAGGCCCTCACGACGCCGGCAGCCCCTCTCCGGGCGGAGCGTTATGGACGAGCGTCCCGGTCGGTGAAGGTATACATCTCCTTTTCGACTATGTCGGTCGTAGTCCCCAGGCTCCGGGCGAAATACTCTTGTAAATTCCCAGCACAGGGATCCTGATTTCCGAAAATCCATATAGATCGAATATGCGCTGGCAAGAAACCTCGATAAACTGCCATCTCCTAATATCGTCCGGCAGTACGTCGTGAAATCCCCCCTGGGTGTTCTCGTTTCCATGATATTCCTTTTAATATAACGGCTTCCGCCCGGTTGTCCTTACGGCAGAGGGACTTAAGTATACAGGCCGGGGCCCTACTTCTAATCAGGCGGCAAATTGCTATATAAATTCCAGTCTATTAGTCAACGCAGCATATTGCACATATACTTATGGCTCCGGGAGGCATAATGAGCCAGGAAAACTGAACCGCTCCCTGGAAAAGCCGCATCGCGTTGCCTATATAGGCAGCCCCCGGAGCTCTTTTCGAGGGCGCAAGCGCCATACACGTCATGAAGATGTGCCAGGCCATGGGCCGGCTCGGCATCGAGACGGATCTAACTCTGGCAACGCCCGGGAAGGACGCCTGACATACGGGCTCATTATGGTGTCGATTACGCGTTCAACATAATCCAATTCCCCTATTTTAAAAACCTTGCGAGGAACGTCCTCCACGGTGTCCGGGCTGGTAAAGTGGGGAGGAGAAAGGGCTTGTACGACATAACCGTAACCAGGAACATAGTCTACGCCTTTCTCGCCGCGAAGGTCTTCGGCATTCCTGTTGTGTACGACGCTCATCATCCGCTCGTCACAGGGGCGCGGCCTTTATTCAGGGCGACTGAAGGATTCGCCGAATCTCGTCAGGTTTTCCACCAATACGGGCGGCCTTGCGGACATACCTCAAAGAGGGTCTTCCGCCCGAAAAGCTGGTCGTTGCCCACAATGGTGTCGACCTCGAACGGTACGCAAGCCTTCCCAAAAGAAGAAGCACGGCGAGGACCAGGCCTAGCTCTCGACAAGGATATAATCTGCTATTCCGGGAACATTTACGAAGGCAGGGGTATAGAGCTTTTGATAGATGTCTCTGTGAAGCTCCCGAATACCAAATTCCTCATAGTCGGCGGGCGAGATGAGGATGTTCTCCGCTACAGGCAGCTCGCCGCGCAAAAAAACGCTTCGGGTTTTAAGTTCACGAGCTATGTCTCCCACGGACCTAGTCCCGCTTTATCTCGCCGCGGCGGATGTTCTCGTCATGCCGTACACTACCGCCATGACGATAAAGGGGGGCACCGTGGCCACTGATTTCACCTCGCCGATAAAGCTCTTCGGAGTACATGGCCCGGGAGGCCTCCATAGTGGCGACGTCGCTTCCTTCCGTAAATGAGCTTTAAGGGACGGAGAAAACGCAGTCGTCGTCCCCCCTGACAGCGCAGATGCCCTTTACGAGCCGCTCATCCCGAGTTCTCACGACAGCGTTCCCCCTTGCCGGCCGGATAGCGTCCGGCGCACTCGCCGACGTCCGCGCTACACATGGGAAGAGAGGTAAAGAAGGTCCTCGGCTTTAAATAAACGCTTTTTAATCCGTGGGTCGTGGGGTATCTTTTTCAACTCGGCACAAGCCGTCATTCCTCATTAAGAAACAGGATAACGAGTTGAGTTTAATTCGCAGATTCTTAATCATGCTGCTGGCGGCGCTGTTCCCGATCCAGGCCGCAATCGCTGACCAGGTAGAGATAAGGATATATTCGATTACGCGTTTTCGGGTACTGCTTCCCCGAAACACCCCCCCCGACGAAAGCGCCTCTGAAGGCGATTACGACGATTATGATAGCGCGGTACACCCTGACTCCGCGGCCGGGGAGACACAGAACCTCGGCGTCAAGGCTTTAAGAGGAGGGGACACCGCACTTTCCTACTCCTTCGTCTGGCGGTGGCGCGATTCTTTTACGTAAGGAACAAGAACAGCAGGATCTTCGATACCTCTCTCCAAATGGTGGAACAATATCTCTCAATGGCCCGAATGGGACGACGGGGATTCGTTCTTCACCAACTGGGTGACACATCCCATCATCGGCTCCCAGCAATACCTTTACTACAGGGCTATGGGGCACGACTTCTGACCTCCGCCCTGGGCTCTATGGTCCAGAGCCGTCCTCTGGGAATATACGGTCGAGGGGGCTGGGTCGAAACCCCATCGCTTCCCGACCTCATATCCACGACTTTCGTCGGCGTCCCCATCGGCGTCGTGCTCGAAGAGTCTTCCGACTGGCTCGTATCGACGGATTTCGTCCCGGCGAAAATACTCGGCCACGTGCTTAATCCGATGCGGAATTTCGTTCACGACAGGCAGATCGGGGTCTATAATCCCCTGTCCAAAACGTTTATGTCGTTGTCGGGGCTTCATAGACTTCGTGCCTGCAAGAGACATTGCCATCGACCTCGCGTATCCGATGTACCTCGAAGGCCCGATGCCCATCGGAAGATTCGGCTCGATCTAGAGATCGTAAACCTTAAGGGGAGATCTCGGCGGTGAGCTCATATTCTATTCCGCGCGCGTCGACGTGCCTTCGAAGAGCCAGCTCTGGGGCTTTATTGTCTCAATAGCACAGTCGGGCTTCAACTCTCTTTCGGTGGATGGTGAAAAGGTAAGGGACGGCTTCGAATTCGCGAATATGAAAGCGGGCGGCAAGGCCGTGCTGTACAAAACGAGCGGCTCCGTGTTATCAGGCGGTCTCGAGCTTATCATCCCGACGTCCTACAAGGACAACCTCGGCCGGCTCGAAACACTCCTTCTCTTCAGGAGGAACTTCCCGGTGAACCTCCAGAAGGCATGGACCGTAGCGCCTTATCTCTCGGCGGCCGCGTGGAAGGGCCCGCTCAGCATCCAGGCTACGGCATCGAGCGGTTTTATCGCCAATGCCGCGAGCTCGAAGGGAACGGCTTTGAATACAGGGTGGACTACGGCGCTGCCGCCGGGGTAAACATACCGGTGATTGCATCTCCCGTCGTCTTCGCGGAGCTCGACGGGTTCTCGGTCCCTACGGCGAAGACGTTCAAGAACCGGGCTTTATATGTCCCTCTGGCGTAAGGCTCGGAAGAAAGGTAAGCCCGGGATTCGCCGTCCAGCTGCCGATTTACGGGCCCGACAAGAAAATCGACAGATTCAGCTACAAGTTTGATCTCCAGGTCAGGTTCTAGCGCTCCTACCTGCCCGTATTCTTTAGTCTTATCCGGCCGTTACTAACTTCTTTAAGTTAAATGTCGTCATAAATAATATTCCCATTGTCGTCTTTTCGGTGTATCTTAGAGTGCAATTCTTTCCTGCGCATGCCCGCACGAAGAGGACGAGGATAAGAAACAGGATAACGAGTTGAGTTTAATTCGCAGATTCTTAATCATGCTGCTGGCGGCGCTGTTCCCGATCCAGGCCGCAATCGCTGACCAGGTAGAGATAAGGGATATATTCGATTACGCGTTTTCGGGTACTGCTTCCCTCGAAACACCCCCCGACGAAAGCGCCTCTGAAGGCGATTACGACGATTATGATAGCGCGGTACACCCTGACTCCGCGGCCGGGGAGACACAGAACCTCGGCGTCAAGGCTTTTATGAGGGACACCGCACTTTCCTACTCCTTCGTCTGGGCGGCGCGATTCTTTTACGTAAGGAACAAGAACAGCAGGATCTTCGACACGTCCCTGTCAAAATGGTGGAACAACATCTCTCAATGGCCAGTATGGGACGACGGGGATTCGTTCTTCACAAACTGGGTTACCCACCCGATCGTGGGCTCTCAGGACTACCTCTTCTACAGGGCAATGGGTCATTCGAGGTGGGTGTCCGCGCTTGGCGTTGTCGTTCAAAGCACGCTTTTCGAATACACGGTCGAGGGGCTGGTCGAAACCCCTTCGCTGGTTGACCTCGTTTCCACCCCGGGGGTGGGCGTCCCGATGGGTATTCTTCTCGAGGAATCCTCCAACTGGCTTGTCTCCACGGATTTCGTTCCTGCAAAGATTCTCGGTCATATCCTGAACCCGATGAGGAATTTCGTTCACGACAGGCAAATCGGGGTCTATAATCCGTTCTCGAAGCAGTTCATGTCTGTTAGCGGTCCGCTCGAATTCGCGCCCGGAAAGCCCGAGGCCATAGACCTCGCCTATCCGTTCTTTTTCGAGCAGCCATTCCCGCTCGGGAGATTCCGCGCCGACCTCGAAGTCGTGAACCTCAAAAAGAGCATGGGGAACGGCGAATTCATTTTCTACTCGCTCCGTATAGACGTTCCGTCCAAGAGCCGCCTGTGGGGGGTCTACGTCCAGATCGCGCAGTCGGGCATCAATTCTCTCAGTATAGACGGGGTAGGGCAGAGGGACGGTTTCGAGTTCGCGAACGTCCTCGTCGGCGGAAAGCACATACTCTTCAAAACGCACAGCTCCATAGTCTCGGCCGGCCTCGGATTGATGCTGCCTACGTCATATAAAGACAACGTGGGCCGTCTTCAGACGCTTACTCTATTCAGGAGGAATTTCCCCATAAATCTCCAGAAGGCCTGGACGGTGTCTCCATACCTTACCGCCGCGGCATGGAGCGGTCCGTTCAATATTCAGGCAATGGTACAGAACGATTTCGTCCTCAATGCCAGCCAGCTCGAAGGGAATTCGTTCGAGTACAGGATAAACTACAGTGCGGTCACAGGGGTCAATATTCCGGTCATAGCGTCCCCGGTTCTTTTCGCCGAGTTTAACGGCTACTCGGCTCTAACAGCGGACACGTTTAAAAAGACCGACCTTTTCGTAACGACCGGCGTCCGGCTCGGCCGCAAATACAGCCCCGGTTTCGCGATGCAGTTTCCGCTGACCGGGCCGGACAAAAGCATAGATAAATACAGCTACATGTTCGATTTTCAGGTCAGGTTCTGACTTCCTTTTTCTCGTCCACTGGCTGCCGTCTGTTCATAGCATATACATATTTCTACTTTAAAACGGCTCAAAAAGTCGTTACAATTCAATTAGTTGTATGCGGTATCACCCTTCGGCCGTCCGCCCACCGGCTACTTCTCCGCATGCGGCAATATGGAGGATGCGATGAGGGTCAGGGTAACATGTCTTATCCTGCTCGCGGCATTGAGCCTGCTGGCCGAAACGGGCGCATGGGCCAGCAATAATCAACAACCCAAGCTCGCGGAAGAGACTGCGGAGAACCCCGCCGAAGGGGACGACGTTATTCTTCCCATGGGCGGCGAGTACGAGATAGGCTCCTATCAGGACACCGAGCTCAGGCCCGCCAACCTGGAAACCTACATGTACGACACCCTAATCTGGTACACCGTACAGTGGGGCGGCAGGCTCTGGTGGGTAAGAGACAAGAACATAAAAATATTCGACGCCTCCTTCTCTACATTCTGGCACAACCTCACCTCCGCGCCCGAATGGAACGACGGCGACACCTTCCTCGTCAACTGGGTTATGCATCCCTTCTTCGGCATGCTTCACTACCAGTTCTACAGGGCCAGGGGGCACAGCGTTTGGGCCTCGGCTCTGGGTTCCGTCATCCAGAGCACTCTCTTCGAATACGCAATAGAGGGCTGGGTCATCAAGCCCTCGGGTACGGATCTTATCGTCACGCCCGCTGTCGGCATCCCTCTCGGGTGGAGCATGGAGAAGCTCTCCGACTGGCTCATCGAGCAGGACAGCGGTGTAGCCCGCGTTGCGGCGTACGTCGCGAACCCGACTCGCCTCTTCGTGCAGAACAGAAACCTCGGCCTCATAAACCCCCTCACGGGTGCGTTCCAGTTCCAGGGCCTTTTACCATCTCGACGACGAAGGGTAAGGCGCTCGAGCTCGCCTACCCGCGCTACTTCGAGCCTGTTCTTCCTCTCGGAAGGGTGGGGATTGATTTCGAGGTCGTAACCCTCAAAAAGGTTTTGGGCAGCGGGCAGATCATAGTCTATCCCGCAAGGCTCGAATTCCCCTCCGAGAGCGGGTTCTGGGGTATATACCTCGACGTCCCGTACGGCGGCGTCAACAGCGTGGAGGACGGCGACACGAAGATAAGGGACGGGTTCGAGTTCGGAAACCTCGGCATCGGTGCGAAGGGCGTCCTGGCCAAGTCTTCGAATTTCGCACTTTCCACCGGGACTAAAATCTTCTTCCCAACTTCGTTCACCGACGATCAGAACAGGCTCCAGCAGGTGATAAAGTACAGGAGATACATACCGACCTATCTTTACGAAGCTTACGGGGTCTCGCCCTACATTACCGCCGGGGTGTGGCGTGGGCCATTCAGCGTTCAGACGTCCATTGGCTTCGACTTTATTTTCGGCGCGAAGAACTTCGAAGGGAACGATTTCGAAAACAGGTTCACCTACCATGCTGCGGCCGGGCTCGCCGTTCCCGTGCCGGGCTCGCCTATGCTCTACTTCGAGTTCGACGGCTACACATTCACGACCTACGACAGCGGGGGAGCGGCACCGACCTCTACGTCACACCCGGGCTCAGGTTCGGGCGGAAGTACAGCCCGGGCTTTGCCGTACAGTTCCCCGTCAGCGGTCCCAGCAAGGACGTCGCCAAGGCGGATTTCATCTTCGATTTTCAGCTCAGATTTTAAAGCGCTGGATCAGGTGAGGCATTTTAAATTACCTCTATCGTACCCTTCATCCCTTTTTCGAGATGAGAGCCGAATATACCCTTCTTGTTGCAATAGAACATGAACGTTCCGGTTTTCCGGGCGTGAACGACCGTGACGTCCTTGCCCGGTGGAATATTTTGTGGACGTCCAGCCCCGAAGCAGGGTCGTCTATGGAAAAATCATGCGACACTATGGACGCAACGCTCCTTAACATTATCTCTACGGGCTTGCCCGCCGTTACGGTTATGTGGTCGGGTTTAAAGGAATAGCTGTCTACGACAATCTCGAATCTCTGAATGTTCTGCGCCGGCCCGGCCGTCTGCTCGGGGCCAGCGCCGTAGGCGTAGCTTGAAAAGAGGACTGCGGAAAAAAGCAGGGTAAATGCGAACGGCCTCATGATTAACGCCCTCCGGTTATTTATTCCCGCTGTATTTAAATGTCGGAGCCTGCCGCGGCTTCAGCTCCCCTGAAACGATACGTAGGCCTCGACGTCCTTATCGTACTGAGCCTTCTGGCTCTGGCACCTGGTCTCGTCGCCGCCGCTCGCTTCCATGCACTTATCGAGAGCCCTGCGCGACTTTTCCACGTCCTGCCTCGCCTGGCTCAGGGACTGCTTGGTCCTCGACTCCTGGAGCGGATTGTCTATGGCCATTGTCTTCCCGGTCTGTACGGTGCTGCAAGCGACTGCAGGAAGTATAAGAGCGAACAAGAGAAGTATGGCTGTAGCGCGATTCAATCTGGCACCCCGGGTTCAGTGTGTTTTCTGATCATTCCGGGAAATTATAATCGATTTTCATACGAGAGGCTAATACTCCTCACTCCGGATATCGTCCGATCCGGCGGAAGGCTCAGGGGAAAGATCAGGAGACGTGAACGGATTCACGTCTCCTGAGCTCCATCATCACTCGATTTAATCTTGATGTAAGAAGTATTTCGAGTTGAGATTTAGGCCGAATGCTTTGAAATAATCACCGAACAGCGAGAAGGCCTTTTCGACATTCTCACGGGCAGCCGCATGTGCGTCTTTCGCTAGCTTCTCAGTGGTGGTCTTTACGGACTGGAGCTGTTCCTTGCGATAGGAATTGTAGGTGTCGAGCTGCTCCGATATCTTCTTGAAGCCGCCGTCGAACTGAAATTCCTTAGCGAAGGGCAGATCCTTCGGCATGTCCTTGTAGAATTCGCCCACGTTGGTGAGAAATTCTTTTTCGAGGCTTAAAATCTGATCGGCCTGGGCCGTAAGGGCCTTGAAATTCTGCTCGAAGAGTGAGAAGGAAAAATCGAGACCGTTAAGGTAGTTTTCCTTAACGAGACCGGAAAATTCCTTTGCGGGCTCGGTGAAGTCCTTCACTTTCGAGGCTGCTTTTTTCGTCGTTTCTGACATTGCAAACCTCCTGAATAAGATTTAGTTAATACTAATATAATTGCCGTTGGGGCCCTGTCAAGGGTTTTTGTACGCATTTGCACAAAATAATAATCGAATTATCATGGGCATCTATGAATACGATGGTCGAATTAAAACCCGCATGTGCTAATAATAGCGGAATTTGCCCCTGAGGGGGTGGAGTACGATTTCCTCTATACCGGGGATTTTATAAGTTAGAATTTTTAGGGCGGAAAAAGAAGACGGGGACAGCGTCTTCAAAAAATATTCAATAATTAACGCCTATGAAAAGAATCGACTACAAAAGAGTTCCGAATTTTCTAAGCGGCTTTCGCCTGCTTCTGGCAATAGCGCTCTGGATTCCGGCCATGCTTGATCGCTCCATGTGGGTAGGCGCAGGGCTCATTGTCGCGGGTCTCACGGACGTCCTCGACGGTTACCTTGCCCGGAGATGGAGTGTCGTGACAGAATACGGCAGCAGGCTCGATTCCGCGGCCGACATGGTGCTTGTCACGTGCGCCGCATTCTGGGTGATCCTCGTAGAGCCGGATATCTTCTTCAATAATAAACTGCTTGTCCTGTCATGGATGCTTATCGGGACGGCCTCCCTCGTCGTCGGCCTCGTGAAGTTCAGGCGTATTCCCGACCTCCACCTCTACATGACCAAGGCCTCCTCGGCGGCGGGCTACGTCTTCATCATATTCATGTTCGTCGTCGGCTACAGCCCGATGCTCTTTTACATCGCCTCCACGCTTCTGATATTATCGACGCTCGAAAGCCTCCTCCTTCAGCTTCTCACGCAAAAGCCCGACGAGCACGTGCGGTCCATCCTCTACGCCTACCGCCGATGGCGGAATTCTTCGGGGCCCTCCTTCTCATAGAGCCGCGCGTTCAATATACTCTATACCATGCCCGCCTCTCTCATCCCCCTGGCTCAGGATATATGGACTGCGGTTTCTTCTCAGGCTTTCCTCGGGATGGACGTCGGCGCCCGAATGACGATCGTCAGGCTGGCTTCGGGTTTCCTTCTTGTGCACTCGCCGGTGCGCCCGACGGACGCGCTCAAAAACGAGCTCTCCGCCCTCGGCGAGGTCAGGTTCATAATCGCCCCGAACAAATTCCACCACCTCTACGCGGGTGAATTCGCGGCTGCCTACCCTGATGCCCGCATCTACGGCGCTCCGGGTCTCAAGGAAAAGCGAAAAGACCTCGAGCTCCACGGCGTCCTTTCGGATGAGCCAGAGCCCTACTGGGAGGATTCACTTGAGCAGCACGTCTTCGAGGGCATCCCGGCGGTGAACGAGGTCGTGTTTTTTCACCCCGCGAGCCGGACGGTGATATTCACGGACCTCGTCTTTAACTTCTCTTCGGGCCTCACTCCCGGCCAGAAGCTCTTCGCCCTTCTCGACGGCGTTTATGACAAGACAGCCGTGTCGAGGCTCACCCGCTACATCCTCCTAGGTGACAGGAAAAAGGTGCGCCGCTCGGCCGACAGGATCCTCGAATGGGACTTCGACAAGGTCGTCCTCGCCCATAAGGACATCGTCCACGAAGGCGGGTACGAAGCTGTGAAAAAAGCCTTCGAGAAGATTTGAACTCAATACCTCGAAATAGTCACGCCATCGACTACTATGATCTCGCCCGTGATGTAATCGGACGCGCGCGACGACAGTAATACCGTCACGCCCTTAAGATCGTCCGGGCCCCCGAACCTGCCGGCCGGAATCGACGCCAAAAGCTCGTCGCCCTTGCCCATGAACTCGGCGCTGATTACGGGAGTCGTCATGTTCGTCGGGAACCATCCGGGCGCTATGGCGTTTACGTTTATGTTATGCCCCACCCACCTTATTGCGAGGTCCTTCGTCAGCGTTACGACGGCGCCCTTCGACGCTACATATGACGGCGCGCTTACGACGCTTGTCGTCTGGTAACCCATTACGGAGGATATGTTGATTATCTTCCCGCTCTTCGCCTTTATCATCTCCTTTGCCGCTTCCCTCGCGCAAAGAAAAGTCCCGGTCACGTTTATGCTCATAACCTTTTCCCAGTCTTCGAGCGTGGTGTCCTCGGGAAGCGCCCCCAGGGCGATGCCGGCGTTGTTGACGAGTATGTCCACCTTGCCGAATTCCGCCACAGTCGCCCCGACGAGCGCCGCGGCGTCTCCCTCGTTCGAAACGTCGCACTTAAACGGGAGCGTCTTTACGCCCGTAGCTTCGCTTATCTCCTTTGCCGTCTCGACGCAGCCGTCGTAGTTCCTCGCGGCGATGACGACGTCGGCCCCGGCCTCGGCCAGCCCGTATGCCATCTGTTTTCCAATCCCGGTGTATCCCCCCGTTACGATCGCCGTCTTCCCGGTGAGGTCGAATAATTCCTTTACGTTCATTTAATACCTCCGCAGCCGTCTTTTAAGACCTGCTGAATGTGTGATTTTGGATTCCCCTCTGCGAGAGAAAATATAACAGGATTGTCCGCATCCCGTAATCCGCATATGGAAACCTCTCCGGTATTTGGATGCATGGAAATACTAAAAGCTTCGAATAGAGAGCAGGGGGAAGGGGAGGAGGGTCCAAACAAAAAAACGGGCCTGCTCCCGGGAATATCCCGGCCGCGCGGCCCGCTTCTATTTTCAGTATATTAAGTTCCCGTCTTACTTCTTTGTCCCGGGTTCGGTCATCGACCACGGGTCCAAAAGCTCCTTTAACTTCTCGGCCGGGAGAACCTTCTTTTCGAGGGCCACTTCCCTAACGGTCTTTCCGGTCTCGTAGGCCTCTTTCGCGATCTTCGCCGCGGCGTCATATCCGATCACCGGCGCGAGGCTAGTGCACATGGCTAGGCTCTTCTCTATCATCTCCTCGCAGCGCTTCTTGTCGGCCTTGATGTCCTTTATGCACTTGTCGACGAATACCTGCGACACCTTCCCCAGGAGCTCTATCGACTGAAGGAGGTTGTGTCCCTTCACCGGCATCATGACGTTTAACTCGAAGTTTCCGAACTGCCCGCCTATCGTTATCGTAAGGTCGTTCCCTATGACCTGCGCCGCTACCTGGCACACAGCTTCGGGGATTACGGGGTTCACCTTCCCCGGCATGATGGACGAGCCGGGCTGGACCGGCGGGATGAGTATCTCGCCTATGCCGCAGCGTGGGCCGCTCCCGAGCCACCTTATGTCGTTGGCTATCTTCATGAGCGACACAGCCAGAGTCTTGAGCTGCCCGCTCGCCGAAACCATCGCGTCCTTCGAGCCCTGGGCCTCGAAGTGGTTGTCCGCTTCCCTTAGCTTCGTCTTTGTCATCGCCGAAAGTTTCTTTGCGACGAGTCCGCCGAATTTCGGGTGGGTGTTTATGCCGGTGCCGACGGCAGTGCCGCCTATCGCAAGCTCGCTCATTTCCTCACGCGCGTACTCGACCCTCTTTATCCCGTGGGTGATCATGCTGGCGTAGCCGCTGAACTCCTGCCCGAGCCTTATCGGCGTCGCGTCCTGAAGATGGGTCCTTCCGATCTTGACTATCTTGTCGAACTGCTTTGCCTTGGCCGAAAGGGCCTTCTCGAGGTTCTTAAGGGCGGGAAGAAGAACCTCGTTTATCGCAATTATTGCTGAAACGTGAAGAGCGGTCGGGTACACGTCGTTACTCGACTGTCCCATGTTCACGTGGTCGTTCGGATGAACGCCCGACTTGTCGCCCTTTTTCACGCCGAGTATTTCGTTGGCGCGGTTGGCTATAACCTCGTTCGTGTTCATGTTGCTCGAGGTGCCAGACCCGGTCTGGAAAACGTCGAGCACGAAGTGATCGTCGAGCTTGCCGGCTATCACTTCGTCCGCGGCCTTGACGATAGCATTGCCTTTCTTCTTGTCGAGGAGCCCGAGCTGCACGTTCGACTCCGCGGCCGCCTTCTTTATCATTCCGAGCGCCTTCACTAAAAGGCTGTGCTTGCGTATGCCGCTTATCGGGAAATTTTCAATGGCCCTCGCTGTCTGAGCGCCGTAGTACGCCTCCGAGGGGACTTCCATCTCCCCCATCGAATCGTACTCAACTCTTGTATTCTTACTGCCCATGGTACTCCTCCTTGGAAACCTGATTTCGGGGAAATAATTATGCCATAAAGCCCGTATTTTTCTAATGCGGGCAGGGCCCGCCGGCAAACGACGTGGCAGAGTGGGTGATCTCTTTACTCACTTTGGAAAAGAGGCGTATTGGGATTTGCGCGCATTATGCGCTCGCCGCAGGGGAGTTAACAGCGGAAACGCGTATCATAGGCTGAAAAATAGCCTTATCTTCACGTCGTCCTTTTTGGCCGAGGTTTCTATCTTGTCCGGGTACACTCCGGTGAGGAACCCCTTTATACCGTGAACGAAGGCATCCTCTCCGAACATTTGCCCTTTGTGCACGCCGACCGCGGGGAGCGCAAGCAGGGTCCCCTTGTAATCGATGCAGATTTCGAGAAATACCTCGTCGTAGCTCGCTTCGAGCCTTACCGGCCCCGATATAAGCCCGGCTTCGTTAAGGTGATTCACTATCTCCTCGACGGTAGATTTGGCGTGCTGTATGACCTCGTCGTCGAGCCGCCACTTCTTCTCGTTCGCCTTGAGGAACGTAACCAGGGAGTCGAGCGTCGGAGCCAGATCCCCGCTTACGAACACCTCTGTCTTCTTGATCCCGAGCCTGAATATAAGGACGAGGATTATGGACGAGATGAGGGCGATAGAAAGCGTGGTGTCCGTCATGAGCCTGAGCCACTCGGGAAACCTGTCGAAAAATCCGTGGTAAACCTTCCGGGCGATACCGAGAAGGAGCGAGACCCCTATCACATACGTCATCCTCGAGTCGAGATTCCGTGAAGTCATTATCTCTATCCCGCCCGCTATCATGAACGCGCCGCTCACTACCAGCGACGCCCCCACGACGGGCAGCGGGAGCATCAGGAAGAGGGCGGATACCTTCGGGAAGAATGCCAGGATTATCAGCATTATCCCGGTCGGGAAGGCCATATACCGGCTCGTGGAGCCGGCGGCCTGCGAAAGGCCTACGATTCCCGGCGTCGCGTTCATCCCCGGGCGCCCATGAATCCACCTAACATGCACCCGAGGCCGTCGGCGAGCATACCTTTTCTTATCGGTCCGTAATCGGGCTTCTTCCAGTCGGCGTCGTTTATCTTCTCTGCCGTCGTCACGACGCCTATGGTCCTTAAAGACGCCGCTATCGCCGCCATGAAGAACGCCGGCACGAGCGACAGCTCGAAATCATAGGATATGAAAGACGTATCGGGCAGGGCGAACACGGCCGAGTTCTTGAAGAGCTCGATGCTGCTGTCGGGCACTATGCCCAGGAAAAGCGCTACGACGAACGCTACCGAAATTCCGATAAGCGAGCAGAGGAGCCTCAGAATCCCCTTGAACCATATGCTGAACCCCATGATTATCCAGAGGGATCATCCCGACGACGAGATGCTGCACATACTCGGGCTGGCCGTATCCCCTTATATAAAGCATGTTGTCGAGGGCGACGAGCCCGAGCTCGATGCCGATTACGAGAACGATAAACCCGCTACGGCTGGCGGGAAGACGGGCTTCAGGCGCTTTATGAATATCGACATGACGATTTCGACCGCGCCTGCGAATATCGTCATCGCGAACACTGCAGGAGCCCCCGGCCTTCACGGCGAGCACGCATGGGGCGAGATACACAGCAGAATAGACCGGCGAGGCGAAATAACCGGAGCCCACGGGCCCTTCCAGAGCGACTGCAGGATCGTGGCGATGCCGATTGCGATCATCGCCATGCTTATCGAGTCCGCAGTGACCTTGGGCGGCACGTCGCCGTACTCCGATATAAGGACTATGTAGACGAGCGTGACCGAGATATAGATTACGAACTGAAGTCCGAGCGGGATAAGCCGCCCGATAGGGGGCATATCGTCAACGCCGTATATTAGGTCGGCCGGCTTGGTAGCCAAAAGAGGACTCCTCCGATCAGATCAAACGAGGATAAACGAATTTACATAAACGGCCGGCTGAATTCAATCGGAACCTGCCGCTTGAGGCGCGTGGATCATGCTTTTAAAACTTTTTACGCGCTCCATCGTATAATTATTCCATATACCGCGTACGGACGGGCGCCCGGTGTTCGGAATAAAAAAGAAAAGCGAACTGTCAGACGAAGAAGAGATGAAAAGATTTCAAAACGGCGACGAGTCGGGCTTTAACGTCCTCCTTATGCGCCACGGTCCGGCTGTGCTTAGATTCATAAGGAAGATGACCGGGGCGGACGCGGCGCGCGCCGAAGACCTTTTGCAGGAAGTCTTCGTCAAGGTGATAGAGCGGCGCGGGCATTACGACCCGGGGCAGAAATTCACCACCTGGCTCTACAGCATAGCCCGGAACCACTGTATCGACTTCCTCCGGACGGAGAGCTTCAGGCGTCACGGCTCGCTCGACGCGCCCGTGTCCGCCGGCGACGAAGGCGGCGCGGTAGTTATAGACATGATAAGGGGAGGGGAGAGGGCGCAGGACGAAAAGGTCTACGACCGCGAGGTGAGGGACGTCCTCGACGAGGGCCTCGGCGGCCTGAAAGAAGAATTCAGGGAGGTCTTCCTCCTCCGCGAAGTCGAGGGACTATCGCTCGACGAAATAGCCGCCGTCACGGGCTCTCCGCTCGGCACGGTAAAGAGCCGCCTGAGATACGCCTACCGCGACCTCCGGCGCGCCTTCACGGAGTCCGGGTATTTCGAGGAAAGGCGTAAGGCGAGGGGTGAGTAAATGGACAAGATGAACTGCGAGAAATGCAGCGAGCTTCTGCTGGAATACATGGACGGCGAGCTCTCCTCCGAGGAGACGGCGCTCGTCAGGTCCCACATCGAGGCCTGCCCCGAATGCCTCCGCGAGTACGAAGACTACGCCGAGATCAGGCGGACGGCCTCCGAGCACGCGGCAGGCCCCCGAGCTATCGCCCGAAACCGTATCCGCCCCCGCGCGCGCCGCGAAGGAGAGCGTCTCGAAGGGCCGTAGACCCTTCTGGAAGAGGTTTACCTTCTCGCCATTCCTGATCCCCGCTCTGTCCTCGGCGATTGCGCTCTCCGTGTGGTTCTACTACGCGAACACTGGTACACATCTTCCGTCTGGCGGCTCTTCTTCGACAACCGTCATGGCGAAAAAGTCAGAACCCGTGTCCGAAGGCTCCGGAGCCGAGAACATGAAGGCTGCCGCGCCGGCTCCGAAACGCGAGAGGGCCCTTACTCAGGACAGCGAGCTCCGCGCCCAGTCCTACGGCGAGGCCGGCGCCATGACGGAACGAAAGGCCGCCGCCCCGGCCCCGCCCCCCGCGCCGATGGCGGAGAGTGACGAAACGTCCCCGGCCGAATCCGCACGCATGAGCACGCCGGAAGAAATGCGGATCATGAAAGCCCTCCGGCGCCGGGCGCGGGAAATGCCCGTCCTCGAAGACTCGCCCGAAAACGAAACCGCGGCCCTGTACTCGGCTGATGCTGCGGGCGAATACGACGAGCCGCTCCAGACTGCTCTCCGCCAGCAAAAAGCCGGCGACTGTGCCTCCTCGATACGGACGCTCGAAGCGCCTCTCGCGTCGCAGCCCGAGCGCCTCCCGGCGTGCAAGCCGTCTCCTACCGCTCGCTCGCCGAGTGCTACGAAGAGAAGGGCGACGTCGACAAGGCGGTCAACAGTTACGAGCAGCTCGGGCGGCTGTCCCCCGCCGAGGCCCCCTACGCCGACGCACGCATAGCCGAGCTCAAAAAGCAGCAGGGCGCTGTAGCGGCCACGCCCGCCCCGACCGTAACGCCGGTGAACTAAACGCACCACTCGTGCAGGCCTAACACTAGCGAGTTTCTGCTGCTGTCATTCCCGAATGCCTTTATCGGGAATCCAGCCTTTTGTTTTTGCTTTTCATCCCCACTTAGAAAAAGGGGGGTATGGGGGGACTTAGTCTTTTAACAGAAAGACCAAACGACTTTTACTTTTCCTTGATGAAATCTTTTCCTCCCCCGCTCGTAATAATCCCTAAATCCTTTCGAGGGAGACGATCATGGGATTCAAGAAAAGAATGAAAGTAATACTCCGTCCCGGCTCAACGACTGGCTCACAAGGGCCGAGGACCTGGCGAAGATCCTCGCACAGGCAGTCGAGGAAATGGACGAAGGGCTCGAACGCGCCCGCGTCAGGCTGGCGGTCCTCAGGTCCGGCATAGAGGAGCGCTCGAAGCTCCTCAAGCGCACAGGGGAAATGTCCGCCTACTGGCAGGAGCGCGCCGTCGAATACGTGAGGCAGGGGATGGACGAGAACGCCGCCGAGGCCGTCCGGCGGCGGAGGCTCATCGACGAAAAGGTGAGACACCTCTCCGCCGTCCAGGCCAGGGAAGAGGAAGCGCTGGAATACGAAGCGCGGTACGAATCGCTCGGGGAAAGGGTCAAGTCTGCAAAGGAGAAGAAGACGGTCCTTCTCTGCGAGCTATCGCCCGGGGAAGGCGTCTCCCGGGAAACCCCGGAAAGCCATTCGCCCGAATGCCGGACGGAAGAGCCGTTCCAGGTATTCAGGAGGATCGAGGAAAGGCTGTCGGTCGAGTCCGCCCCTCTTGAAACCGCGCACGATAAGGATGCGTCGAAGAGGGAGGAAAGTCTCATCGCCGAAGAAGTCGAATCCATCAGAAAGAACATTCAAAAAGGAGGCAGCAAGAAATGAAAAAACGTATCGCCATAATAACCGCATTACTCCTGTTCGCATTCGTGACGGCAGGGGTGAAATACATCTCCGCATTCCCCGTAATTCCGAAGCCCGAAGGGCAGGGCGCGCTGTCGTGGGATTTAAAGCTCGGCAGCCCCTACGTCCTCAAGGGCGGTGAGCGCGAAATGCTCCTCAACATCAAGCTCGAGGCGCAAGGAAGCCGAGCTCAGGAAAGAACGCCCGTTAACCTCGTCCTGGTGATCGACCGAGCGGCTCCATGTCGGACAGGGGCAAGATGGAATACGCGAAGGAAGCGGCGAGGCGTATAGTCGGCCTCCTCGGAAAGGACGACAGGCTGGCCATCGTCGCATATTCGACGGACGTCGAGGTCCTTCTCCCGGCTCACAAGACCACCGACAAAGAGGCCGCCATCTCGGCGATAAACTCCCTATATCCGACCGATTCGACGAACCTCTCGGGCGGGCTCGAAAAGGGAATCGCACAGCTGAAATCGTTTGAGCGCGGCGGCTACGTAAACCGCGTGATACTCCTTCGGACGGCCTCGCCAACGCGGGCATAACGGACCCCTCCGGGCTCGGCAGGATAGCGAGCCGCGCGTCGGAGGGCGGTATATACGTGACGACGATGGGCCTCGGCGCGGATTACGACGAGAACCTAATGATGGGCCTCGCCGAGCACGGCGCAGGCAACTACTACTTCATCGAATCGCCGAACCAGCTCGCGGGGATATTCGAGAAGGAGTTCGGCCAAATGGCGGCCGCCGTCGCGAGGGACACGATAATAAAGCTCGCGCTCGCCCCGGCGTAAGGATAGACGAGGTCTACGGCTATGAGTATTCCTCCCGCGAAGGCTCTGCCGAGATAAAGCTCGGCGACTTCTTCGGCGGCCAGGAAAGGGACATACTCGTGAAGCTCACGGTCCCTGCCGGCGCGGGCGGCAAGCACGAGCTCGCCGCCGCGTCGCTTCTCATACGGCGACCTCCTGAGGCAGGGCTCCCCCGTTTCTTCTGCCCGGACACTTGCGTACGAGGTCACGTCCGACGGCGATAAGGTCGCCGCGAGCGAGGACGGGTCCGTCCGTTCGAGGCAGGTCTCCGTCGATGCCGCATCGGTCTATCAGAAAGCGGCGGTCGCGTACGAGAGCGGGGACGCCGAAGGCGCGCGCTCCTATCGAAGACGCATACGACAGTATCGTCGAGCTCAATAAAGTTCCTACGGCAACTCCAGGACCATGAAGCAGGAGCGCGATCTCGAGGAGGCCGTTCAGCAGATGGCCGCCCCGCCCGCCCCGTCGTCCGAAGAGGGCAGGGTGATAATAAAAGGGCAAAAGGCAGGCGCTCGTGAGGCACAGAAATAAATAAGCGGATTCGGGGCATCGCCGGGGCTGTTATTAACCGGTGATGCCCCATCTATATATCAAGGAAAAAATGAGAAGAATCCCATCCTCGATAATATTCACGGTCCTTATCTCCGCCGCATGTGGCGCGGCAGTGTCCGTGTGCTCTTCCGCCTCTTTCCCGGCACTCTGCCTGCCGGCCTCTACTACCCACTGGTTCTCTCGGGTGTCGCCGCCGCTTCGGGCATGTGTCGGGGCATACAGACCACAAGGGCCGCGTTCGCCGGGCTGGCCGCCGGGTTCGTATGCGCTTCTATCGCCAGTCTTCCTTTGCCGGGGGCCGCGCTCTCCGGGCGTGTCTCGCTGGAGGAATCACACGTGAGGAAAACCGGGCGTATTTCTTCAGGCTTTCAAGGGGGCGCTCCTGTTCCCGCTCTTCATTGTCACTGGGGCGTTCGTCGGCGTTTTCATAGAATATGCCGGCCCGTTTCCGGCCGCTCTCTTCTGGGCTTCGTGGCTCGGCCTCGCCGCCGGCGTCATAGCTACGCCGTTCTTTAAAGAGCGCGTCCGTAAAGCGGAAAATGACCTTAACGACAGCCTCCGGGAATTCTCCGGCGAGGCGCGCGGCATAGATGCCGACCTCAGGGAGCTCTACGAGAGGATGAGGTGAGCCGGTCGCGGGATGACTCATCCGTGAGTACGTCAATATCCAAGGACGCTTCAACCGCGAAATTAATGTTTTACTAAAGGTATTCCATCCTCTCTCGAAATGCTGTAGAATTAGCTCATAACCAGAGGAGGATGACCGGTATGAGCCGCTTTATCCGGACAGGACTATTCGTTTTGACGGCGCTGTTCTTTCTCGCCGTGTTAACCGGCGCGCCCGAAACCGCCGTTTCTCAGGATACGAAAGGGGCCGTAACCGAGGTCAACTTTAACGCCGACGCCCAGCGCAATTTCTGCGCCGTCAGATGGACCGAGCAGTATCGGGGCCGGAAGGCCGACATAGAGGTCAGGACGCGCGGCGCGCATAACGAAGTCGCCGTATTCTACTGCCCTGACTGCAGCCTCTACGACCATTTCATAAAGCCCTATCTCGAATCCGAATACCGGGGCAAAACCGGCATGATGAGGCTCTCCGAGTGCGGCTTCCAGCAGGCGGTGTTCAAGGGCAACCGGGGGACACAGGAGATAGTGATCGACGTACAGCACGTGTTCCCGAATCCCCGGAGGGCAGTATGCGTCCAGGACTGGAGCATGCGCTACCAGAAGCACTATCCCAACGTAAAGGTCTCTTCCCGCGGCGAGTTCGACGAATCGATAGTATTCTCGTGCTCGGGATGCACGTCGCAGGAGCGCTTCATTCTCCCCTTCCTCGAAACGGACCACGAGGGGCGTACCGCGATGGACAAGCTCAGGAGCTGCGGCTTTACGGAAGTCGTTTTCACCAACGCCTCCGGGACGAGCGAAGTCGTAAGAGAGGTGCGGTGACAAACGGCCCGGCTTGACAAAATCCTATCGGTAAATAATTTTAATCACATGCCCGGGAGGACCGGGCTCGATATTAATAAACACTGGGGGGCTTTAATTTGGACGGTGTCGGCACATTCCCTTTCGGCTGGGTGAGAGAGCCCGGCGGAGAGAACTGGCAAATAATCTGGGACCAGAATACGAAGGTCGTTTACGCCACGGGCGTAAAGTCCAAAGAGGTCCTCGAAATAGGCAAGTCCTCGACGTGGGTCGAAGCGAAGTCGTTCGCCGACGACGTCATGGAAACCCCCGAAAGATATCTGACAAGGCCCGCCGGCAAGGCGGTATAGCCCGCACCGGCTTTTCGCTTCGATAATCCGCGGCCCCGGCAGCCGAAGTCACACGACGCACGCTGGAACGGGAGCCCGGCAGTATTGACCGCGCCTATGCATAGACTTACGAGGTACATGGAGCAGGAGCTCGTGTCCATCCCATCGGGTAGCGGGAAAGTGGACGGGCTATATTACTACAGCAAGGGCTCCTCGCCCGACTCCCCGGCCGGCAACACAGCAATAATCCATATACACGGCTTTCTGGGGAATTTCCTCGACGGCTCACAGCGTTTCCTGCCGCCCTTGCTCGCCGAGAGCGGGTACTCGTCGCTCGCGATAAACACCCGCATGGCCAACTTCGGCCTCTTCTTCGGCTTCGGCATAATCGACGACGTCCTTCCGCAGATAGACGCGGCGGCCGAATACCTCCTACGTCTGGGCTTCGAGAACATTATCATTTCGGGATACAGCCTCGGGACATGCATGGTGCTGAGGTACGCAGCCGAAAGGAACGACCCCGAGCGCTACCCGCATTTAAAGGGATTCATCTCACTCGCTACGCCGTACTCCATGCCCGAATCCATACGCCGGCGCTGGAACAGATGGGACAGCGAGCCCACGTACGACGAGGTATATCACGAGGCGAAAGAGATTCTGAAGCCCGACCCGTACACGACTAACCAGGACCGCACGATCCTCATATACAAAGCGCGCGGGAGCACATACCTCCCGTGGCACACCGAAATATATACATACAAAACGTGGTGGTTCCTCGCGGGCCCCGAGGCCGAAACCGCCAAGGCGCATCTGATGATTGAAAGGGTCAAGCTGCCCATTCTCCTCATCCAGGGCTGGCACGACGAAGTCGTAAGGCCCGAGGAAACGCACGACCTCGTCAGGATAGCGCTCGAGTCGGGGAACGAAGACGTGTCCGCTTTCTACGTCAACGCCGGTCACACGTTCGAGGGCAGCGAGAAAGAGCTCGGCGAAATCATAGTAAAGTGGCTCGACGAGAGATTTAAAGCCTGAAACGGAAGGGTTTAATGGTTCCGAGACAGAGAAGACTTGTGAGCTTTGAAGCCGAAGACGGATTCCTGATTAACGGGCTCCTTGTGTCCGGCGAGTTCGAATCTGAAAAAGAGCTCTACGAAGCGCCCATTGTGCTCGTCGTCCACGGCGTCCTCGGGCACTTTCTTGCCAGGGGAACCCCCAGGCTCCTTCCGAACGCGCTCGTAGATCACGGCTTCAGCTCATTTTCGATAAACACGCGCATGGCGTTCACTGGCCAGATATTCGGGGGCGGCATATTCGACGAATCGGCCCTCGACGTCGAAGCCGCTGCCAACGTCCTCGCCGAGGAGGGGTTCAAAAACATTATCGTCCTCGGGTGGAGCCTCGGCGCGAACATCACCGTCTACTACGCCGTAAGGGGCGCTCACAAAAACGTAAGGGGGCTCATCCTCGAAGGATGCTCGTCCTCGCTCCCGGCGTCTAACAAAAATCGGCTCGACAAGTGGCAGAGCATTCCGTCCTACGACCATATCTACGAAATCGCGAAAAAGGTCTTAAAGCCCGATCCTTTGACGACGGAAAACGACAGGGTCTTCATAGTCTATAGGGCATGGGGCCCCAACTTTAGCCCCGCCGAGGCCGAGATGTACACCTACAGAACGTGGTGGTTCATGCGAAGCCCGGAGGCGCACAACGCCAAGACCAATGAAATCATCTCCAGGGTGAAGCTCCCGGTGCTCTTCATACACGGCGAGCACGACGACGTCGTCGGGCACGACGAGGTCGAGGAGCTTATGGCGATACTCAAAAAATCGGGCAATAAAAAATCCGAGCTAGTCTATATTCCCGACGCGAAGCACGACTGCATGGAAAATCCGCCCGTAACGCTCGAGGTCCTTAACGGCTGGCTTTCCGGATTCGACAGATCCACTGGCAAACGCAAGGCCGGGTAAGGTAAAGACTCATGGAATCAGGCTGCGAAATCCTCATCGTCGGCGCGGGCATCACGGGCCTCGCCGCCGCGCGCGAGCTTTCGAGGCGCGGCCACTCCGGCATCACGATAATCGAAAAGGAAGCGTCCACCGGCGCACATGCCAGCGGCCGCAACAGCGGCGTCCTCCACGCGGGGATTTATTATCCCGCGGGCTCGAACAAGGCTGCCTACTGCGTTACGGGCGGGCGGCTCATGAAGGAGTTCTGCCGCGAGAAAGGCCTCACGCTCGTCGAAAGCGGTAAGGTGATCGTCCCCGGGAGCCCCGACAAGGACTATCTTCTCGACGAGCTAAAGCGAAGGGCCGACGCCGCCGGGGCGAGGTCCGAGATCATAGGCCGGAAAGAGCTTCTCAGGCTCGAACCCCACGCCGCTCCCGTCGAAAGGGCGCTCCATTCGCCCGACACGGCCGTCGTCGATCCGAAAGAGATACTGACTGCGCTCAAGGAAGAGCTCGAATCCTCGGGCGTCACCATAAAATTCGGCACGGTCTTTTCCGGGCTTAAGGGCTCCCGGACCGCGGCGACTTCCGCCGGGGATATAACCTTCTCTAGGTTTATAAACGCCGCCGGGGCATATGCCGACAGGGTGGCTTCGGCTTTTGGAGTCGGAGGCGAGTACAAGACCCTCCCATTCAAGGGGACCTACAAGAAGCTCGTAGAGGAAAGGGCGGGTCTCGTAAGGGGCAATATCTACCCCGTTCCCGACCTCGGGAACCCGTTCCTCGGGGTCCACTTCACGAAGAGCGCCCACGGCGACGTCTACATCGGCCCGACCGCCATTCCCGCGTTCGGGAGGGAAGAGTACGGCGTCCTCGACGACCTCTCCGCCGAATCGTTTTCGATACTCTTCCGCGACGGCGTTCTCCTGTTCACGAACCCGGATTTCAGAAGAGCGGCGCTTACAGAGATAAAAAAATATTCGGTGGACGTTCTGATCAAAGAGGCCAGGGGGCTTCTGCCCGAGCTCACGAGAAGCGACGTCGAGGATACGCCCAAGTGCGGCATACGCCCCCAGCTCGTAGACTGGCGGACGAAGAAGCTCGTAAACGACTTTGTCCTCGTAAGGGACGGCGGCTCGCTTCACGTCCTAAACGCCATATCCCCCGCCTTCACCTGCTCGCTGGCCTTCGCTGTTCACGTGGCCGATACGCTCCTTTCCTGAAAGGCGGGTGGTGCCGGTTTTGGGATATTTCTTCCCCCGGGCGATTGTCAACGACGGAGGCTGCGGTAATATATCATACTCGGGAGTATCGCGATGGAGGCCGGTTCGCCTCCCGCTCTATCCATATTAAACCGGGGGCAATCCCCGCCGCGAGGTAACAAGCAAATGCCGGAATTGAGAATTCTCCGCACATACGCCGATAATCCGGGGCATCCCGACATCGATACCTATCTTTCCGGGGGCGGCTATTCGGCCCTTCCCAAGGCGCTCAAGATGACCCCCGACGAGATAGTCGAGGAGATCAAGAAATCGGGCCTTAGAGGCCGGGGCGGCGCGGGCTTTCCGACGGGCATAAAATGGGGATTCATCCAGCGCGATTCCAAAAAGCCGATCTACCTCTGCTGTAACGCCGACGAGAGCGAGCCCGGGAGCTTCAAGGACAGGGAGATAATGGAGCAGGGGCCCCACCAGCTCATAGAGGGCATCGTAATCGCCTGCTATGCAATCAACTCGCACAAATCCTACATATACATAAGGGGCGAAATGCCCTACGGGGCCAGGGTCCTCAACAACGCCATAAAAGAGGCGTACGACAAGGGCTACCTGGGTAAGAATATCCTCGGCTCGGGTTTCGACCTCGACGTCGTCGTCTTCAGGGGCGCCGGTGCATACATCTGCGGTGAGGAAACAGGGCTCCTCGAATCCATCGAGGGCAAGAACGGCGAGCCGCGCCCGAAGCCGCCGTTCCCGGCGCAGGTAGGTCTCTTCGGATGCCCGACGATCATCAACAACGTCGAGACGCTCGCGTTCGTGCCCCACATCATCAACCGCGGCGCGGACTGGTTCGCCGCCATAGGCACCCCGAAGAACGCTGGCACGAAGATATTCGGGCTCTGCGGCAAGGTCAACAAGCCCGGGCTCTACGAGCTTCCGCTCGGCATACCGCTCCGCCAGCTTATCGACGAATACGGCGGCGGCGTTCCCGGAGGAAGGAAAGTGAAGGCCATATCCCCGGGCGGCTCCTCGGCGGGTGTGCTCTCGGCAGAAGAGCTCGACATCACGATGGACTTCGATTCTCTGGCGGCAGCGGGCTCCATGCTCGGCACGGCCGGCGTCACGGTCATGGACGACGAGACATGCATGGTCAGGGTCGCACAGAACCTCGCCCACTTCTACAGGGACGAGTCCTGCGGACAGTGCGTTCAGTGCAGGGAAGGCACGTGGTGGCTCGAAAAGATGCTGACTACCATAGAAGAGGGCAGGGGCAGGATGGAGAACATAGACACGCTACTCGACGCCTGCTCGCAGATGAGGGGCACTACGATATGCGCCCTTGCGGACGGCTGTGCGATGCCTGTCGAATCCATAGTCAGGAAGTTCCGCCACGAGTTCGAGGAACACGTGAGGCTCGGGAAATGCCCCTTCGGCGACAAACACATGGGCGACTGGGCATAGAAAGGTACGCTACCGGAACCACGCCACACCGATTTTACTCATACGAAATCATCATGACGTAATTCTTCAGTTCGGTTCTTTCGGCTGTAAAACTGTGTTCTGAAGGGTTTTACCGACTGTGTCGAAAGGGAAGATTACTGCTGAGCGCTCTTTTTGCTTTCCGAAGAAGACGGCGGGGTTTCGAGACCGTTATCGTTCAGCTTCCTCGAATCGTCTTTCGAGGGAGTGACGTCGATTTCGTCGTCTTTCATGGACTTCTTAAACCCCTTGATCCCCTTTCCGAGCGAGGAGCCCAAGTCTCCCAGCCTGCTTGGCCCGAATATGAGAAGGAGTATGCCGAGTATTATTAAAAGTTCAGTAACGCCAAATTGGCCCATCTTTCTATTACCTCTAGCTATAAGGTACAGATATTCTATCCCGAAGTCAACAAAAAGGCTCTCCCCGGCCCGTTCCCGGCCGAGGCTCTGAAAGTGCATTTTATACACTTAAATAAAGGATGTTTACACCCGGTTCCTCCCCAAATATTTCTTGACACTCAATACCGCAGCAAACATACTCATTTTTACGGGGGTTAATCATGGCGGAAGAAAAAGAAACGCGGCGTAAACGCCGGGCGCCGGGTGGGCACGAAGGCGTAAACGGCCTTGCAAACGGCAGCGGCAAAAACGGACGCGAGGCTGTAAGACAGGCTCCAAAGCCGCCCGCAAAGGGCAGGTCCGTCTCCCGGCCGCGAATAAAAAGCGCCGGCAGTACGGTATGACGGATGCCGTGAGAGACATAGTGCGCACAAGTCCGGTGCTTTCCATCCTTGCCGCATTTGCCGCCGGGATGATTATAGGATTCCGCCCCCGCCGCAGGTAACGGGGCAGTTTTCCGTGCCGTGGTCGAGCGGTATCCGGGGAGATATGATGGACCTTTTCGGTTTGTTCGAATACGACCCTGTCGAGATCAAGGTTCTCGTCCATGTCGTGGTGGCCATGCTCTTGGGCGCGGTCGTCGGGCTCGACCGCGAGCTCCACAGTAAACCGGCCGGGCTCAGGACCAATATGCTCGTTGCAGGTTCTGCTGTACTCCTCGTATGGTGCGGGCGTATGATCGTGCCGTGGTACGGTCTAAACGACGTCGCGCTCGGGTCCGACCCTCTCCGTATAATCGGCGCGATAATAACCGGCGTCAGCTTCCTCGGCGCGGGCACGATAATAAGGGGCGGCGGCGCGGAGAAGGTCCACGGCCTTACGACGGCGGCGACTCTCCTATTCGTGGCAGCCGTAGGCATATGCGTCGCACTCTCGAAGATAGTTATCGCCTTGGGGGTCACCTTGATCGCCCTTCTCACCCTAAGAGGCGTGGGGTATATCGAGGATGTTCTCCGCGCGAGCCATAAAGACCTCTGACCCCTCCCGGCCGGGCTCTCTCGAATTTCCCGGTCGTAATCGCATTCTTACTATGATAGAGTTAGAAAAGAGGCAAAATCGAATGGCAGGGGGTGAATTTTATGCTTGGATGGGCCATTACTTTCCTCATTATAGCCATAATTGCGGCTATACTCGGATTCGGCGGAATAGCCGGCGCGGCGACGGGGATAGCGAAGATACTGTTTTTCGTCTTCCTTATAATCTTTATCGTCTCACTTATACTGGGCAGACGCCCTCCCGCGTGACAGGCGCGAATTAATGCCGGCGTGCTCGCGTGTCAGGCACGGGGCTGATTCTCGCCCCTCCCTACGAGCTCCGGCGGCGTATCACCGGTGATCAGTCTCACGCCTCTTTTCCTTGTGAAGTAGTTCCACGCCCACTGGAAGAGGACAAGTACCTTATTATCGAATTCTATCAGATAGCTTATATGTACGAATGCCCAAATCAGCCACGCCGGAAAGCCCGATATCTTCAGCTTCCCGATGTCGGCCACGGCCGAATTCCGTCCTATGACCGCGAGATTGCCCTTGTCGAAGTACCTGAAGTCCTTCGTTTCCTTGCCGGCGAGCCTGTCGGATATGAGCCCCGCGACGTAGCTCCCCTCCTGCATTGCTACGGGCGCCACACCTGGCAGCGGCGCACCGCCCTGGTGCGAAAAATTCGCGAGGTCCCCAATTACGAATATATCGGGACGTCCCGGTATGCTGAGGTCCGGGGCCACCATAACCCTGCCGCCGCCGTCGAGCTCAGCTCCGGCCCTCTCCTGGAGAACCTTCCCCAGAAAAGACGCCTTCACGCCAGCCGTCCAGAGGATCGTCCTCGACTGTATCGTTTCCGGGACGCCGTTTCTAAGAATGTGGACCGTGTTCCCGTCTATCTTTGTGACGAGCGTATTCAGCCTGATCGTTACGCCGAGGCTCCTCAGCGATTCCTCCGCCTTTTTCGACAGCTCTTCGGGATAAGCCTGAAGGACGTGATCTTGCCCCTCGACGAGCACTATACACGTCTGCCTCGTGTCTATATTCCTGAAATCGTTCTTGAGGGTCGTCCGTGCGAGCTCGCCTATCGTGCCCGCGAGCTCCACGCCCGTCGGCCCTGCGCCGACGATAAGGAAGGTCATCCACTCGCGCTGAATGTTGGGGTCGGGTTCCCTCTCCGCCGCCTCGAACGAGAGCAGAATCTTCCGCCTCATTTCGAGCGCGTCCTCGACGGTCTTGAGCCCGGGGGCGTCCTTTTCCCATTCGTCGTGTCCGAAATAATGGTGGTTGGAGCCGGTGGCCACTATCAGCGTGTCATACGTCAGCTTCCCGTCCTTGAGGACCACTGTCTTCTCGTCGGGCAGTATGTCCGTAACCTCGGCCTGGTAGACGTAAGTATTCTTGTAGCGGTTCAGAACCATCCTGAGAGGGGAGGCTATCTCTCCGGGCGAGAGCCACCCGGCAGCGACCTGATAGAGCAGCGGCTGAAAAAGGTGAAAGTTCCTCTTGTCGACGAGGGTGACCCTTACCCCGAGCTTCGAGAGCCTCTTTGCCGCGTAGAGGCCTCCGAAACCCCCGCCGAGTATGACGACGTGATGACTTTTCTTCGTTCCGGAATCCATGGCAGCCTCCTCATCGGATAATTTCGTTCCCCTTCTGCGCTCCGGCCTAAGGTGCCATTCTTATAGATGCTCTAAACTCAGTAACCGATAAAATAATCCGCGCTGTGCTGCGCCGGGTAGAGCACGATGAAACCCGTGTCCGAGACGAGCCTCGACAGCGTGGCGGGCACCCTGTCGAGGAATTTTTCGTGGGATATGGTCCCTTCCCTGGCGCTGATCACCACGAGCAGGTCGTCGGGCCCTGATTTCTTCAAAATGCTGAGGAACCCTCTCCAGTAGTTCTCAGGTATGTACTTCGCTTCTATCTCGGGCTTCGACTCCTTAACCGTGGATTCGAGCCTCTTCATGCATTCTTCGGAGCCCATGAACTCGACGTTCGCCCCGAGCTGCTTCGAAAGTGTCTTCACAACCCTTATCCACCTGTAATACCCGATCTCGTGCTGCGCGTTACGGGGCACCATTACTCTTATACGCTTCACGGTATTAAGGGGATTCACTATGTTCGTAACAAGCAGCATCTGGTCCGTATCTTTGAGCACATTGTCCAGAACCGAGCCGAATATCTTGTCCCGCGCCGAGAGCCTCGCGTTCCAGCCTATTATGATCTCGGTGATGACGTTTTCCTTAACCGCCCGGAGGATTCCGTTCGCTACGTTGAGGTCCACCCTGGTTATGATCCTGACCTCATTGTTGGTCGCCGCGGCGTGCTCGACGGCTTTTTCGAGCATCTTGTGGCTAATGAGGACGTTCTCACGGCTCTCGTGATCGTCCCTTATGACCTCGAGCGCGTAAACGGGCTGCTTCGACGCCGGGTTCTTTATCAGGATCGCAAGATCGATCAGCCGCTCTATCGTATCCGGGTTCGATATCGGTACGAGTATCTTCTCCGGGCTCTCGGAGAGGTCCGGCCTCTTCTCGCTCTCGGCTATCGCAAGCTCACGGCCGGCCTTTTCCGTCGCGAAGGAGCTCACGAGACAGGTTACGAGTATCATCAAAACCGTTCCGTTGAGCACGTTCTCGTCGAGTATTTCGAGGTTATATCCGACCAGCACTATGGCGAGCGTCGCCGCCGCCCTCGAGTTACTGAGCCCGAATATAATGCCCCTTTCCGCCGACGTGTACCCGAAGATTTTCTGCGTTACCCAGGCCGAAACCCATTTGCTTGTCAGGGCCAGGATTATCATCGTTATGGCTACGAGGACCGCCTCGATGCCGTTAAAGATTCCCCTCAAATCCACGAGCATGCCCACACCTATAAGGAAAACCGGTATGAAAATGGAATTCCCGACGAACTCCGTCCTGTTCATGAGGGGGGAGGTGTGCGGTATGAGTGTGTTCAGCGCGAGGC
Organism: Thermodesulfobacteriota bacterium; assembly: GCA_041390285.1. Taxonomy (GTDB): domain Bacteria; phylum Desulfobacterota_D; class UBA1144; order Nemesobacterales; family UBA2774; genus JADLGH01. Next base: position 104,646 of record JAWKQD010000004.1, read on the forward strand.
CCGCAAGGAATGCGCCGACGATCTCCCCGATGCCCGCGACCTCCGCCAGGAAGGCCCCGGCGAAAGCCATGCCGATTACGAATATGTACTGCGATATGCCGTCGTTTATGTTCTTGAAAAACCACCTGGCGATCTTGGGGAAGCCCCAGAGGACTATGAAGATAAAGATCGCCATCGAGATACCGAGCTGTATCCAGAAGCCCGAGTTTATCTCGCCGACCGCGGAGCCCGCTATCACTGCAAGGACTATAAGCGCTCGCGGTGTCGGCGATTATGGTCCCGCCCACGGTTACGTTAACGGCCCTGTTCTTCGATACGCCGAGCCTGTTCACTATCGGATAGGTGATAAGGGTGTGGGATGCGAACATGCTCGCGAGCAAAATCGAATTCGACAGCGGAAAGTTGAGGAGGTAATAACCCGCCATCGTGCCTAGTATCATCGGGATCATGAAAGAAATTGACCCGAAAATAACGCTCTTATTCCGGTTCTTTTTGAAATCCCCCATGTCCACTTCGAGCCCTGCGAGAAACATTATGTAAAGGAGCCCGACCGTGCCGAACAGGACTATGCTGCTGTCTCTCAGAAGGACATTGAAACCGTTCGGGCCGAGTATGACCCCGGCGACTATGAATCCTATAAGCCCCGGAATCCTGAGCCTGTTCAGCAGGAGCGGCGAGAACAGTATTATGAATAACATTATGGAGAAGACGATCACCGGGTCGGTGATCGGGAGCGATAGCTTATCCCCTAGGCTGTGCATGATACCTCCGGGGTGCCCTGCGTGTATGTCGAGCTGTTGTGGACGGGCATCATCTGGTTCTCTCTACCGTAAGCTGTATTGTGGAGTCTGCACCGCTCCGAAATGGAGCCAAAAAAATTCTATCATGGATTTTGGAAAAGCATTACAAGCTTTGAATGAAGATTGTGGATGTAAAAGCGCCGGTTGGTTGTCCCTTCGTCCGGGGATTTACGAGAAAGCCGCTTCTTCCCCTCGCGTCCGGGCGGCGCTCGACGCGCCTTGTCCGATGTCTAGAAGGTTACCGCCGCCAGCACAAAGCTCAAAACGACCATGAAGGCAACTATAAACAACATGACGACCGGGGTTTTCGGGTTATAACCCCTGTGAGCGTTTGGAACGCTCGATTGGGAAAAACTCTCCCTTCTCTCCATAAGGCCCTTTTTCGCCTGGGGGCTCGGTTCCGGTGCATGGGCTTCGGCGGCCTTTTCCTCGGCTTCCACACGCTCTTCTACTTTCTCTGCAGCTTCTCTTTCAGCTTCAAGTTCTTTATCTGTAGTCATTATAGCTTTCCTTACCGCCTCTCATCGGCGGCTGCCTGTAATTACAGTACGAAAACGCTCTTTATCGTGAAAGGGCGTTTATGTGAGGTCCGAAGGCGTATTCTTGCGCGACCTTGAGCTGATACTTGAGCTCACCTGTAAGTATCCTTTGCAGGTCGCTCCACGCAAGCATGCCGTGATAATTGCCGTCGGCGTCGAGAATGAAAAGGTGCGATATGCCGTGTGAATTCATGAGGTCAAGACATTCGTAAAACGACGTTTCGAGCGTTACAGTCCTGAGCTCGGTGCTCATGATATCGGCCACCCTCACTTCCGACGGCCTTCTGCCGAGGGCCACGATCTTGGTGGAAAAGTCCGAATGCCCGACAACGCCGACCATCTTGCCTTCCTTCATAACGCCCGTGGTTCTAACCTTAAAATTCCTCAACTTGAGGGCGGCTACGTCGGCGGTATCTTCGGCATCCACAAAATAAATCCTGTTCCTGACGCCAATGAGGTCTTTAACCTTGAGATCTTCAAGCATGGATGCTTACCCCCCTGGTTATACGTTTAAGCCGTAAAGCCTTTAGCCCACCTATATACCATTTTAGCATAAAATCAAATATCAAAGAACCCCCTATTTTCGACGCCCCGGAAAGAATATTAATAATCCCGGACTGTAAGCAAATACAGGGGGTTGGACTGCCCGGCGCCCCGGGGGCCTTCCACTCTACTTGAATTAAGGAAACCTGACCAATACAATAATTACATTCAGTATAAATTGCAGGATATTCATTATTAACAATCTTATATCCCACACAACAGGAGGATTTAGCATGGCGGATTATGTACATCCGGAGGCGTTGGTTAGCACCGAATGGGTGGCGGAGCATCAAAACGACCCGTCGGTGCGCATCGTCGAATCCGACGAAGACGTGCTCCTTTACGATACCGGCCACGTGGAGGGCGCGGTCAAGATAGACTGGCAGGCCGACCTTCAGGACCAGATCGTAAGGGACTATATAGATAAGGACAGGTTCGAAAAACTCCTTTCCGACAACGGTATCGCTAACGACACCACGGTTGTTTTTTACGGAGATAAGAACAACTGGTGGGCGTGCTATGCGTTCTGGGTATTCAAGCTGTTCGGCCACGAGAAGTGCGTCATTATGAACGGCGGCAGGCAGAAGTGGGTCGAAGAGGGAAGGCCCCTTACGAAAGAAGTGCCTTCCTATCCCAAGACATCTTACAAATCCTCCGGGGTCGATGAGTCCATACGCGCATTCAGGCAGGACGTCATTAAGCACCTCGAAGGGAAGAACCCTCTCATCGATGTCCGCTCCCCGAAGGAATTCACGGGCGAGCTGCTTCACATGGAGGCCTATCCCCAGGAGGGCGCGCTCAGGGGCGGTCACATCCCCGGCGCAGAGAACGTTCCGTGGGCTACCGCCGCAAAAGAAGACGGCACATTCAAATCGGCCGACGAGCTTCGCAAGATATACATCGAAGACAAAGGTCTTAAGGAAGGGGACGATGTAATCGCCTACTGCAGGATCGGTGAACGCTCGTCTCACACCTGGTTCGTTCTGACTTACCTTCTCGGGTTCGACAAGGTAAGGAACTACGACGGCTCATGGACCGAGTGGGGCAACCTTGTCAGAGCCCCGATCGAAAAGCCCTAAGGTTATATCTTTATAACCGGCGTCCGCTCACAGCGCCCAGGGGGAGCTGTGAGGGCGGCCGGATAAAGTGGAGATTATGAGCAGATTACAAGACATTATAGATGTTTTCAGCGAGTCCGATTACCAGACGACCCTCGCCATGCTGCTGGATTATTCCGAGAACCTTCCTCCCCTTCCGGGGGAATTTGAGGAGGCGAGGGACGCAGGGTTTAACAGGGTCACCGAGTGCGAAACCCCGGTTTTTCGTTTTCGTGGACGTAAAAGGACGGCAATGTAGAGATTTATGCGGACGTGGCCCGCGAATCCCCGACGGTGAGGGGGTTCGTGTCCCTTCTCGTCGATGCGTTCAACGGCGCTCCGGCAAAGGACGTCATTGAAGCGCCCGAAACCCTGATCCACATGTTAAAGCTCGACAGCAAGCTCGGCACCCGGCGCATGTACGGCCTCAGCGCTGTCTACAGCCGCATTAAAAACGAAGTCAGAAAGGCGAACGGAGAGGCGTAGCTTCATTTGCCGGCCCCCTGGCCGGACGTGAGCGATACGGAAACAGCATGACTCACGAAAAGGTGATGGAGCTCATCCTCGACCACTACAACCTCCCCGTAATTACGGGGAGATCGAAGACAGCTCCCATAATCTGCAGCGGCGGCAATAACGGCTGCGGCGACCTCATTACGGTATACATCGACGCCGGGCCCGACGGCGCTGTACGCCGCATGGGTTTACGGGCGATGGGTGCATGGTGAGCCGCGCCGGGGCTTCGATCGTCCTCGAAATGGCCGAGGGGATGACGATCCCCGAGATCGAAGCGATGTCCGCCGGGCTGCTTGGAATACGCTCGGCAAAAAGGCTAACGCTGACGCGGCACGGCTGCGTTCACCTCGGGTTCAATACCCTAAAGGCCGCTGTCGAGAGCTGGCGGCGGAGGCTCCTCGAAAAGGCCGCCCTCCCGGAATGACACTCGCCGTTCCCAGCTCACTGCTTGGGTTTTACAACGTACATGTTGGGGTTCTGAAGACGCACGGCCTGAAGCCTCTGCTGGATGATATAGGCGAAGCGCTTCAAAAGCTCGTATCCGAGGTCGTGGTCCTCGTCGCATTTCGTGCGTATGAAGTTGCCGTCAAGTATTACAGCCTTCGTCGGCGCGACGACCTTGGCGTCGAAATGGCAGAGGTACGGGGGGAAGAGCCATGCCCATCCGAGCACGTCTCCCTCTCCGATCATCTGAATGGTTATCGGGTCCCTATCCGGCGCGAGCTGCGTTTCGAGGGCTACTATCCCTTCCTGTATTATGTAGAGCTTGTCGGCCTTGTCGCCTTCGTGAAAAATGAACTCATCTTCCTTGAAGTCGGCGTTGTAGGCCTTGTTCACGATCATGTCGAGATACTTCTTCTCGAGCCCTTTAAAGCAGTAGTGCTCTCCGAGTACCGATTCCAGTGTATGCATGTGATTTTTTCTCCCGGTTTACTCCGATAATTATATCATTATATTAGGCCCGGCGTACAGGTGTAACGTTACATTCGGTGTGCTCTGGACTGGCGTTTCCGATGCGTCCCGCCGCCCCTGAATATTTAATTTCCACTCCGATTTTCCCGTGTATATACCCATGCCCGAAGCGCGTGTTATTATTGAAAGATGAAAAAGCTCTACACCCCGAGCGACGAGTCCGAGCTCGTATTCCTAAAGAGCGTGTTCGAAGCCGAGGGCATCCCGTTCGTCGTCCTTAACGATCACTTCGGCTCGCTTTACTCGGGGATCTACGTGGGCCGTTTCAACGCCAAAACTATCATGGTCCCGGATGATGTCTTCGAAGACGCCCGCGATCTCATTCTGAGCGTAAGGGAAGACGCCGTGTTCGAGGATGAGTCGCGGGACGACGGACGTGAAGACGGGCCTGGGATCCTGGATGCGGTTCGCGGCGCGCTGGCCCGTATATTCGGCAGATGAAAAAACGGGGACGGCGGCTGAATCCCCGTCAACCGGCGCCCGAGGCCGATAAGCCGTACGGGAATTTAAATTATTTAGGTGTCCTAAACTTGACTGATTGAAAATTATTACTAGAATCTTAAAAGCTTTTTTCAGAGCATGGAATTTGCTCGTTTTTGAGTCTTGTTTTATTTTTCATTTGCGGTTATAAAAATGTGGCTTTTTGAGTTGGAAATACTTTACAGGCTAAACAGGAAAACCAGAGACTATGATCGCAGGGGTTCTTAAAGAAACATATCCGGGAGAAAGCCGGGTCGCGCTTGTGCCCGCGCACATCGGCTCACTCAAGAAGAAGGGATTCGAAATCTACATCGAATCCGGCGCCGGCCTCGATGCCGGTTTTACGGACGCCATGTACGAAGCGGAAGGGGCGTCGGTCAAGGACAGAAAAGAAGTCCTGTCCAAGTCCGATGTTCTTCTCCAGGTAAGGGCGCTCGGTACCAATTCTTCTTCAGATAAAGAAGACGCCGGGAATCTCAAGAACGGCGCCATCGTCATAGCCGTCATGGATTCGCTAACCAACAAAGGGCCGGTCGAGACGCTTGCGTCCAGCGGGGCCAAGTCGTTCGCGCTCGAGCTCGTTCCCAGAATAAGCAGGGCGCAGTCGATGGATGTCCTTTCCTCGCAGGCGAATATCGCTGGGTATAAGGCCGCTCTCATCGCAGCCGATTCCCTCCCCAAGATGTTCCCAATGATGATGACGGCCGCGGGTACGATAACCCCGGCATCCGTCCTCGTTGTTGGCGCGGGGGTGGCGGGGCTTCAGGCGATCGCCACGTGCAACAGGCTCGGGGCGGTGGTTTCCGCATACGATATACGCCCTGCGGTGAAGGAGCAGGTCATGAGCCTCGGTGCCAAGTTCGTCGAGCTTGAGCTCGAAACGGGCGAAGCCGAAGACAAGGCGGGTACGCCAAGGCCATGGACGAAGAGTTCTACAAAAGGCAAAGGAGCTTCTGGCCAAGGTCGTGGCCGGAGACAGACGCCGTAATTACCACGGCGGCCGTTCCAGGCAGGAAAGCGCCTGTTCTTATTACCGGCGATATGGTAGCCGGGATGAAGCCGGGCTCGGTCGTGGTCGACCTTGCGGCGGAAACGGGCGGCAACTGCGAGCTTACAGAGGCTGGCCAGACAACCGAAAAGAACGGAGTAAAGATCATCGGACCCGTGAATATTCCCTCGAGCGTGCCTTTTCACGCGAGCCAGATGTACTCGAAGAACATTACCAACCTCCTTTCACTTATGGTGAAGGACGGAAACATAGATATAAACCTTGAAGACGAAATATTAAAGGAGTCCCTGGTGACCGACGGCGGGAAGGTAGTAAACGACCGCGTCAGGGAGAGCCTCGGGATTCAGTAACGCCTGAAAGGAGAAAGCCATGGATTTTATAACAGTTTTCACATTATTCGTACTGGCTTCATTCGTAGGTTTTGAAATCATATCCAAGGTTCCTCCTACGCTGCATACCCACTCATGTCCGGCTCGAACGCAATATCCGGCATAACGCTCGTCGGCGCGATTCTTTCGGCGGGGACGCAGCATTCCAACCTTACCGCCATACTCGGATTCCTCGCCGTCGTGCTCGGTACTATTAACGTCGTCGGGGGCTTCATGGTAACCAACAGGATGCTCTCAATGTTCAGGAGGAAGGATTAAACAATGTCTCCAACGTTGGTAAATTTAGCGTATCTGGTTTCAGCATCCCTTTTCATCATAGGGCTCAAGGGTCTGACTCATCCGAAGTCGGCGGTCAGGGCAATATGCTCGGCGCCCTCGGCATGCTCATAGCAATAGTCGTAACCGCTTCTAGACAGAAACATAATAAGCTACTGGCTCATAATCGCGGGCGTGGTCATAGGCGGCGGTATCGGTGCTTACCTTTCCGTAAAGGTGCAGATGACCGACATGCCCCAGCTCGTGGCCGTGCTTAACGGCTTCGGCGGCGCGGCGTCCATTTTTCGTGGCCAGTGCGGTGCTCTTCGAAGTGCCTCATCTCGTGGGAACCCCGCTCGAAATCGACCTTAACGCAGAATTCCTCATGTCCGTTTTTGCATCGGGCTTCATAGGCGCAATAACATTTACAGGAAGCATGATAGCCTACGCAAAACTCCAGGGGCTCACTAAAGAAACCCCTGTCAGGTACCAGCCGACCAGCTCGTCAAGATAGCGATCGCTATTATTTCGGTTGTCTTCGGCGCGCTGATGTTGATGTATCCAGGTTCCTCGGCGCCCTACATATTCATGGTTATCGCGGCCTGTGTGCTCGGCGTGCTCGTCACGATCCCCATAGGCAGGGCGGACATGCCGGTCGTAATCGCGCTCTGAACTCGCTTTCCGGTTTGGCTGCTGCGGCCACGGGTTTCGTGCTCTTCAACACCGTTCTTATAGTCGCGGGTACGCTCGTTGGTACCTCCCGGAATAACTCTCCCTTATAATGTGCAGGGCGATGAACCGCTCCATCACGGACTTCTCTTCGAGTTCGGCGCCGTGGAGGGCGGGCCTTCCGATGACGAGGTCTATGCCGGGAAGGTCAAGGCCACCTCCCCGAGGAAGTCGCCATGCTACTCGAAGGCGCGCGTCAAGGTCGTCGTCGTGCCCGGTTACGGTATGGCCGTTTCCCAGGCACAGCACGCTGTGAGGGAGCTATTCGATCTCCTCGAGAAAAACGGGTCCACCATGGAGTTCGCCATACACCCCGTCGCGGGCCGTATGCCTGGCCACATGAACGTCCTCCTCGCCGAAGCGGATATACCCTACGACAGGATGAGGGAGATGGACGACATCAACCCGAGCTTCAAGCAGGTTGACGTGGCCATCATCATAGGTGCGAACGACGTCGTAAACCCCGTCGCCAGGACGGATCCGCAAAGCCCAATAGCCGGGATGCCCATACTCGACGTCGATTATTCGAAAACGGTCATCGTCATAAAGAGGAGCCTCAGCCCCGGGTTTGCCGGTATACCGAACCCGCTCTTCGCCGCAGACAACACCCTAATGCTTTTCGGGGATGCCAAGAAGATGGTCGAAGAGATGGTCAGGAGCTTAAAAGAAGGCTGATTAGGGCATTTCCTTTAACCGCACTGTCTCATATATAAAGTAATTTCCGGCATATCCCTTTAAAGGGAACAGGTAAAATGCGCCGGTTCTATCTTTTCTCTCCGGGGGACGAATATCCTTAAAAGTCCCACATCACAGTGAATTGCACTATAATTAGGTCCATGGGAAGGACAGACGTCAGGGGCGGGGTGTCCTGGGAGCGGAGCGGGAGTTACTCTGTCTGCTCGTGCGGGGCGATTTGTGTGAGGCCGGGGTGGTTCGAGAGGGCCCCTAAATTCTTTTACGGGCGGAATCACGTCTGCTGCATATGCTCGGGGAAACCTCTCCGTGTATAAACTGCAGGAAAATGCAGAAACGGAACGCTAAAACCGAATCCGTGTAAACCGACGGGAACATATTTTGGGTACGTGCTTTCTCCCGTCTGCATGCATACCGGTTCGGAAGGCGTTTTCCGCAAATTTACTAAGGTATATCAACAGGACATGAAATTCAATCCCCCCGGCGGAACCTGAAATGACGCCACATGAGGAATTTATAGGGGTTCTTATTAACAGAACCTTAAAAAGCGTGTAAAATTGAAGATAAGGGTCCGGGTAGTGCGTGCACATTGCAAAGGGGTTTCATTGTGCACTGCACAAATAAACTGGTATAGTCATCTAATCAGCAAAGTTTCCGTATTTCTAAAATATTCAATAAATACGGCCCAATTCCCTTGTTTTAGTTGATTTGTGAGGTTCTTGTATTATAATGGTTTCCTCTTTTCAGATATTGCAAAGCAAAAAAACGCCAACTCAAGGAGAAGGAGAGTATGAGTACCGTTCATAATATTACGAAACAGCCTTACAGGAATACCCCGGGTCCGAGGGGGCTCCAGATAAGAGATAATCTGGAGATAGAATACGCGGACGTCTATACCCCGGAAGTGCTCGAAGCCCTAAAAGCCCTTTCGGTTTTCAACAAAGACCAGAAGCTTCTTATGGAAAAAAGATATTCCAGAAGGGCTCAGAGATTCCGCAACAGAGAGCGCATCCGCTTTCTCAACCCCAACGACTTCATTCCCCGCACAAATATTAAGGTACAAGACGCAAGAGACGGCAAGTTCGTAGGCTCGGACATCCCCCACGATCTTCAAAGGCAGTGGATACAGGGAACCGGTCCCGCGGCGAGGCCCAACTCCAGCGTGGACAAGAGCATACGTAACGTGGCTTACGCTCTTCTCTCCGGAGCGGACGGCTGGATGTTCGACGGCGAAGACGCCCTCGGGCAGGTCGGCACCATGTCCCTCGACAATCAGAGGAACCTTAAGCTGGCAATCAGAAAAGACCCGATATTCATGAATACGGCCGAGCAGGTTTCGCGCGAAATGAACGAATGGGCCAAGGGCTTTTTCGGGCGCGATATAATCACCGACTGGAGAAAGCAGCTCGACTTCACGACCAAGATCTTCCGCGCACGCGGGCTTCACCTCGACGACAGGCATGTAAGGGACGAGAACGGCGTAGCCCTTTCCGCCTCGATAGTCGATACGGTCCTCTACGTAGTAAACAACTACCAGGAGCTTCAGGCGGCGGGCTCTTCCATAGTCCTCTATCTGCCGAAGATACAGACGGCCGAAGAGGCGGCATTCTGGAACGAGCTCCTTACCGCCCTCGAAGACCATCTCGGCATCCAGGTAGGCTCCATAAAGGTCTACGTCCTGGTCGAGCAGATCGAGGCGACCTTCCAGCTCATGGAAATACGCGCCGCTCTCGGCAGGCACTTCGTCGGCTACAACACCGGCAGGTGGGATTACATCAACAGCGTGTCCGACGCAATGGCGTGGGATCAGTCTTTCATTAACCCCAACATCGAATCTATTACAATGACCTATGGCTACATGCGGAACTACGAAGACCGCGTCAGAAGGGCTGTAAACACCCCGGGCATCAACGGGAACTACGCTCTCTGGCAGGGCGGCATGGAGCCGAACATCCCGGTCGGGTCCGACCAGGGCGTCAAGGACGGGATGGAAAAGGCGGTAGCCGGAGCAAAGAGGGAACAGAAGGCCGGGGCCAGCGGAAAGTGGGTCGCCCACTGGAAGATGGTCCACATAGTAAGGCCGGTCTGGGAAGAGGTCGGCGAGGAAAATCAGGCGGGAAGGAAATTCCCACCCCTCACCTACACCGACGAGGACGCCGACGGGCTTACGCTTATCGAGCCCGCGCCGAGGACCATCAGGGGCGCGAGGAACCTCATCAGCGTTGCGCTCCAGTACGGTAACGCGTTCGGCCAGGGCTTCCAGGCCGCGGCGCTCAAGCCGGCTGACTTCTTCGACAACGACGACATACTCTATCTTATGGAGGACGCGGCCACCGGGGAAATCAGGCTCAGCATCCTCTGGGAGTGGGTCGATAAAGGGGCCGAGCTCAACGAAGACGATAAGGAAACGGGGATCAAGGCAGGGGACGTCTTCACAAGAGAGCTTTTCGAGCGTCTCCTCGCCGAAGAATACTCCAAGCTCCTTAAGGCCAAGGACAAGGACGTTTACGACTATTCCAAGCCGACGACCCTCCCGATAGCGAGGGAAATCGTCGAAGCCTATGTCCTCGACAACGTAAAGACCCCGTGGTACATCGACCTTCTCAACATCAACCTCAACAACCATGACCTTCCGACAGCGAAGCTCAGGATAAAGCAGTACAAAGACGCATTCAAAAAAGACGGCACGAGGATAACGGAAAACCTCGACTTCCCGTCAGATACCAGAAACGACAACTTCCTCGAGGACGAGCTCGACTCGTTCGAAAGGGAAGTTCAGGAAACAAAAGAGTGGTTCGCCGCCCCTCGGTTCAAGGGAATAAGGCGGCTCTACTCGGCCCGCCAGGTCGTCCAGCAGAGAGGTACACTCGAGCAGGACTACACCGTGGCCAGGATATACTCCGAACAATTCTACAACAGGCTCCGCGAGCTTTTCGCCAAGGGCGAGCAGATAACGACCTTCGGCCCCTATTCGCCGGGTCAGATCGTAACGATGAAGCGCATCGGCATAGAGGGCATATACCTCGGCGGCTGGGCGACTTCCGCTAAGGGATCTACCGACGAGGATCCGGGTCCGGACCTTGCCAGCTATCCGCTGAGCCAGGTGCCCGACGAGGCCGCGGGTCTCGTGCGCGCGCTCCTTACGGCCGACAGGAACCAGACGTTCCTCCGCTCGAGGATGTCCGAACAGGAGCGTAAGTCCACCCCCAAGGTAGACTACAGGCCGTTCATCATCGCCGACGCCGACACAGGCCACGGCGGCGACGCCCACGTACGTAACCTCGTTAAGAGGTTCGTCGAAGCGGGCGTCACGGGCTACCACATCGAAGACCAGAAGCCTGGAACGAAGAAGTGCGGACACCAGGGCGGCAAGGTGCTTGTGCCGATCGACGAGCAGATCAAAAGACTCGTCGCCGCGAGGTTCCAGCTCGACATTATGAAAGTCCCGGGAATCATCGTCGCGAGGACGGACGCCGAGGCGGCGAACCTTCTCGACGGCAGGGGCGACGAGCGGGATCAGCCGTTCATACTCGGTGTCACCAACACCTCCATGCCCGGATACAAGATCTGTTATCTGGCGATTCTGAAGAGGTTCTTCGACAAGGGAATAACGGACGTAAACGGCTTCATGCTCTACCAGCTATCGGATGACGAGTACGAAGAGGCCTACGAGTGGTTCGACAAGGTCGGCCTCACCCCGATAATCGACAAGAGCATTCAGGCCCTTAAAGAAGGTAAAGAAAGAAGCATCACCAAGCCGCTCGACAACGCCGCCACGAAGTTCGTGGAGACGTGGGAAGTCGAGGCCGGCCTCATGACCTATGCCCAGGCAGTCGCCGAGCAGATGGAATTCGCTATAGAAGAGGGCAGGGCGCTCGATATGACCATCGAAGAGTGGTTCGATTTCGCGAAGCACTCTTCCCACCAGCACGCCAAGGAGCGCGCAAAGCTCATGGGTATAGACGCAGTTTGGGACTGCGAGCTTTCGAGGACGCCCGAGGGCTATTATCAGGTAAAGGGCGGCATCGAGTACGCGATAGCCAAGTCTCTGGCGGTCGCACCGTACGCCGACCTCATATGGATGGAAACCAAAACGGCCAACTACGAAGAGGCCAAGGAATTCGCAGAGGCCATACACGCCCAGTATCCGGACAAGATGCTGGCCTATAACCTCTCCCCGTCCTTTAACTGGGACACCACCGGCATGACCGAAGACCAGATGAGGGAGTTCCCGAAGGAGATCGGAAAGCTCGGATTCGTATTCGACTTCATCACCTACGGCGGACACCAGATAGACGGTCTCGCCGCCGAAGAGTTCTCGATGGCCCTCAAGCAGGACGGCATGCTGGCGCTCGCAAGGCTCCAGAGGAAGCTCAGGCTTATCGACTCCCCGTACAGAACGCCGCAGACGCTCGTCGGCGGCCCGAGGCTCGACGGAGCGCTCGCCGCATCGTCCGGCCGTACGGCAACGACGGTAGCCATGGGCAAGGGCTCGACGCAGGTGCAGCACCTGGTCGAGACGGAAGTCCCGCCGAGAATCCTCGAGGACTGGCTCGAGCTCTGGTCCGAGCATTATGGCATACCGGGCAAGCTCACTGTAAAGCTGAGGCCGCACACGGCGGGCTCCGAGCTTCTCGAGCTCTCCGTTCTGGACGATATGAAGAACAAGCTCGCGAACGTCATATTCTCGACGATTCACGACCGCTGGGGCAGTAACTTCATCTCCATCCGCGATCAGAACACGTTCGACGACAAGCTCCGTCAGAAGAGGCTTATGACACTCATCCACCTGTTCCTTATTCACAGGTACAAGGGTGTATCGATTCACTACGTAAGTCCGACCGACGACAACCAGAAGCAGGCGCAGGGTATGAAGGCCCTAGGTATCTACGACGAAGTAAACACCGAAGTCGGCCACATCATCGTAGCTCGCGTCAACGCAGACCGCATAAAAGAGCTTTTGGGCTCCGACCTCACCGAGCTTAAGAACTTCATAGCCAAGAGGTCCGCCAAGGGACGTGGAAAAAAGAAGTAAGATAGTTTAAGATAAGATAAAAGCCGGCGGGGGCGCGCGATAAGCGCGTCCCCATCGGATTCTAAGCCCTGCAGTACAAATCAACAGGCAGGAGGTAATACGACATGGAGCTTCTCCCGCCTTTCCTCTACGCAATAATCCTAATGACGTTCGTCGTGCTCATTATTCTCCACTCACGAAACGTCGATTAATTTCGTCCATTCCAACATAAAATGTAAATGAGGTCCTGCTAACCGGGTAGGTTGGCAGTATGCCGCAGTGACGTGAATGGTATAGTCACGCCCTGGTTCAGGCGCTTCTCGATTTCCGTCCCTGCCTATCCCGGGACTTTTTCAAAAGGTTGTTTTCGTATTCTTCCAGGCACTCGTCCGAGCAAGTGCCGCGGAAGGCCTCGCTGCATCCCTCGCACAGTATGACCAGCTCGTCGCATGGGACATTGGCGCAGTTCTGATAACGGTCCGACGCCCCGCCGCACCTGATGCACTCGGCTATGCAGTCCCCGCCCGACTCCACGTCCGATATCAGCCTCTGATCGAAGACGAAGCACTTCCCCTCCCAAACCGTATCCGGATGCTTCTGACAGAAGTTTATGATGCCGTCCTTAAGCTGATATACGTCCGTAAAGCCCCGGGAAACCATGTATGCAGTCGCCTTCTCACACCTTATCCCGCCCGTGCAGTATGTAACTATCGTCCTGTCCTTAAGGTCTTCGAATTCCCCAATAGCCTCCGGGAATTCGCGGAAGGAATCTATGTCGAGCGTAACGGCGTTTTTGAACTTCCCGACGTCCGATTCGTACTTGTTCCGGGTGTCTATAATGAGGAAATCCTTCCCGCTCGAATACATATCCAGTAGCTCCTCGGGGGATATGTACTTGCCCGTCCTCGACATGTCGAGCTCCTGCTCCATCCGGATTATCTCCTTCTTTTTCCTGACGATAAGCTTCTTAAAGGGATGGAACGAGGAGATTTCATCCTTGAATGCGACGTCCTCGAAGCCCGGGATGGAATTTAAATGGCGCTTGTAGGCATCGATGCTGTCCTCGGTGCCGGAAAGAGACCCGTTTATGCCCTCTTTGGCGACGAGAATCTTCCCCAAAAGCCCCTCTTTTGTGCAGAATTCCCTTTCGGTTGCCACGAAGGCTTCGGGATCTTCGATGTTCACGAACTTGTAGAAAAGGATTACGTATACGTTTTCCATTGTATCAAGGGGTTTAAGAGCAGCCCCGCCATTAATTTATAACCAACTACAGGGATAAAATTATAAGTGATTGTAAGGACTTTTCAACTTTCGGGAGAGTTTTGGGCTCTAAAAAGAGAGAGAGGGAACACTTAATGCTCGGGAAAGTGTTCCCTCTCTTCTTAAAGGAGGATGGAGGATGAATTTAAGTGCGTTACTTAATCTTAGTAATTAATATAAAGTATCCTCCTTAAAGTGTCAAGCATTATTTTCGCGCGCGATTTGTAAAATCAAAGGGCTTCACTTAAAGAGTCGGATACAAGAAATCCAGCCCGTTACCTGGGGTCGGACGTCCACACCCAATCCTTTATTTCGGGCATGTCCTCGCCGTGGGCGCGTACGTACTGTGAGTGCTCTTCTAGCTTTCTCTTGAAGTACTCGATGATATCCCCTGATTCGGACTGGAGTCTTCCGGCCCTGTGTAGGGCCTCGATGGCAAGGTGATATCGGCTCATGCCGTTGCATACGACCATGTCGAACGGGGTCGTGGTCGTGCCCTCCTCGACGTAGCCGCGCACGTGAAAGCGCTCGGCGTTGGGACGCTTGTATGCGAGGACGTGGATGACGCGCGGATACCCGTGAAAGGCGAACACGACCGGCGCGGTGTCCGTGAACAACTCGCGGAAGGTCTCCTCGTCGAATCCGTGCGGATGGTGCGAGTGGTGATGGAGCGTCATGAGGTCGGTGACGTTAACGACCCTGACCTTGAGCGCCGGCAGGTGCTTTCTGAGGAGCCACGCCGCCGCCACGGTTTCGAGCGTCGGCACGTCCCCCGCGCATCCGAGGACGACGTCCGGCTCCTTACCGCCGTCGTTGGACGCCCACTCCCAAACTGACGCCCCTCTTCTGCAGTGGTCTATGGCCGTTTGCATGTCCATCCACTGAAGCGCCGGCTGCTTGCCCGCGACGATGACGTTTATATATCCCTTACTCTTAAGGCAGTGGTCGGCCATGGAGATCAGCGAGTTGGCGTCGGGCGGGAGGTATATCCTCACGACCGATCCCTTCTTCGTCATGACCGAATCTATAAACCCGGGGCCCTGGTGGCTGTATCCGTTATGGTCCTGCCTCCACGCGTGCGAGGTGAGGAGGTAATTGAGCGACGCAACGGGCGCCCTCCACGGGAGCTCCGCCGACATTTTCAGCCACTTCGCGTACTGGTTCATCATCGAGTCCACGATAGTGGCGAACGCTTCGTAACAGGGGAATATCCCGTGCCGGCCTGTGAGCAGATATCCTTCTAGCCACCCCTGGCACATGTGCTCGCTAAGAATTTCGAGCACCCTCCCGTCTGGCGCAATGTGATCGTCCGTCTCGATGATTCTCTCTACAGAGCACCTGTTCGTGACTTCGAACACCGCATCGAGCCTGTTCGAGCTCGTCTCGTCCGGGCAGAACAGGCGGAAGTTGCTCTCTTCTGCGTTGTTGCTGAATACGTCCCTAAGGAATTTCCCGAGCTCGCGGGTGGCCTCTGCCTTCTCCGTGCCGGGCTCCCTCACGACGACGGCGTAATCCATTATATCGGGCACTATAAGCGGCTTTAAAAGCTTGCCGCCGTTCGCATAGGGGCTCGCCCCCATGCGCTTGTTCCCGTATGGCGCTAGGTTGGCAAGCTCTGGTATAAACCGCCCGCCCTCGTCGAAAAGCTCCTCCGGCCTGTAGCTCCTCATCCATTCTTCCAGAATCCTGAGGTGCTCCTTATTTTCTTTAACCTTCGCCACCGGTACCTGATGGGCTCTGAATGTCCCCTCTATCTGCTTCCCGTCGACGACCTTCGGCCCGGTCCAGCCCTTCGGGGTCCGGAGGATAATCATCGGCCAGTTGTGCCGCCTGCTGAATCCCCTCATCCGGGCGTCCATCTGTATCTTCCTTATATCCAGGTACGAACGGTTAAGCGCGTTGGCAAAGGCCCTGTGCACCTTAAGCGGGTCGTCGCCTGCGACGAACCTCACAGCGTAGCCAAGGCCCGAGAAGAGGGCCTTAAGCTCCTTGTCCGTCGAGCGGCCGAGCACGGTAGGCCCCGATATCTTGTAACAGTTAAGATGGAGTATCGGGAGCACCGCGCCGTCGCGGACGGGGTTTATAAACTTGTTCGATTGCCAGCTCGCCGCGAGCGCCCCTGTCTCGGCCTCGCCGTCCCCGACGACGCAAACCGCCAGAAGCTCGGGGTTATCCATAACGGCGCCGTTTGCGCGGGCTAGTGAATACCCGAGCTCTCCGCCCTCGTTTATCGAGCCCGGGGTCTGCGGCCCGCAGTGGCTGGGGAGCCCCCCCGGCCATGAGAATTTCCTGAAGAGATTTAGCATCCCGGCCTCGTCCCTCGTTATGTCGGGATAAACCTCTGAAAGCGTGCCTTCGAGGTATGTGTTCGCGAATAGGGCGGGGCCTCCATGCCCTGGGCCCGTGACGTAAATCACGTCGCAGTCCCTGTATCTTATCATTCGGTTTAAATGTACGTATATGAGATTCAGCCCCGGCACCGTGCCGAAATGCCCCAGCAGCCTCGGCTTGATGTGGTCGGGTTTGAGCGGCTCTTTCAAGAGCGGGTTATCCTGAAGGTATATCTGGCCTACAGAGAGATAATTTGCAGCGCGCCAGTATTTGTCGATGAGCTCTATCTGCTTCTTGGACAGTTTTTCCATATGATCGTTCGCCTTTTGGTTGGGATTGCTCCCTGCTTCTACTTACAAGATTATCGCATCATACCGGTGCGGCAAAGTCCTATTTAAAATGACCGGGCGGCATATGGGTATCTAAAGAATAAGGCCTATAGCGGCCTTTGCGGAAGCCTCCCGGCGTAAGCGGAAACACCCCCCGGTGAAGGCTGCGCCTGGCATCGCGCCGGCCGGAAAACAGGAACGATCGCCCTATGTTCTAGACTTCGTCTATGGAGCCGTATTCGCTCGACTGTAGTATGAGCTTGGCTACGAGCCCTGTCCATCCCGTCTGATGGCTCGCCCCAATTCCCGCACCGTCGTCGCCGTTGAAGTATTCGTAGAAGAGGAGATAATCCCTCCACGCCGGGTCATTCCGGAATTTCTCGGCGCCGCCGAAAACGGCCCTGCTGCCGTCACTCTCCTTCTTGAATATGCGTATCAGTCTGTGCGCTATCTCTTTCGATACGTCCCAGAGATTCATATACTGCCCGGAGCCCGTCGGGCACTCTACCTTAAAGTCGTCGCCGAGATAATAATGGAATTTTTGGAGTGCCTCAATAAGAAGAAAATTCACGGGAAACCACACCGGCCCCCGCCAGTTCGAGTTCCCTCCGAAAAGGCCGCTCGAAGATTCGGCCGGCTCGTACCTGACGCAGTGCTCGTCGCCGTTTGCCGTGAAGTAGTAGGGGTTGTCGAGATGATATTTCGAAAGAGCCCTTATTCCATAAGGGCTGAGGAACTCGTTCTCGTCGAGCATCTTCTGAAGGATCTGCTTAAGCTTCTCCTTGTCCACTATGGACAGAATCCTTCTTTCGCCGACGCCTTTTTCCAGCATGGAGGCGACGTTCTTCGCGAGGTCGGGTCTGTTCTCTATAAACCACATCATCCTTCGGTGAAATCCTTCTAACTCCTCTAACGTCTCCGGCTCCAGGGTCTCTATCGCATACAGCGGTATCAATCCCACCATCGACCGCAGCTTCATCGGAATGTGAGAGCCGTTCGGGAGGTGAAGCACGTCGTAATAGAATTTATCGTTCGGGTCCCATAGCCCGTCGTGCCCCATGTCTGGGAGGTTTATTGCGCGCGCTATGTACAGAAAGTGCTCGTAGAACTTGCTCGCGATGTCCTCATAACTCGGGTCGAACTTGGATAGCTCGATGGCTATCGCCAGCATGTTCAGGCTGTACATTCCCATCCAGCTCGTGCCGTCCGCCTGTTCGAGCACGACGCCCGAGGGCAGCTGGGCATTCCTGTCGAATACGCCTATGTTGTCCAGCCCGAGGAATCCGCCCTCGAATACGTTCTTCCCTTCGGCGTCTTTTCTGTTCACCCACCAGGTGAAATTAAGCAGAAGCTTCTGAAAGACCCGCTCCAGGAAATAACGGTCCCGCCGTCCGTACATTTTCCATTCGATGTTATACACCCTCCACGCGGCCCACGCGTGGACGGGGGGGTTCACGTCGCCGAACGCCCACTCGTACGCGGGTATCTGCCCGTTCGGGTGCATGTACCATTCCCTCGTAAGCAGCACCAGCTGCTTTTTGGCGAACTCGGGGTCTATCACGGCCAAGGTCACGGTGTGAAACGCGAGGTCCCACGCGGCGAACCACGGATACTCCCAGGTGTCCGGCATCGACAGCACATCGTCGTTGTAAAGGTGTATCCACTTATGGTTCCGCCCCGTCTTTCTCTCCTTGGGCGGGGGAGGGTAGGCGGTGTCGCCCTTCAGCCATTCGTGTACAACGTAATAGTAAAACTGCTTCGTCCACAACATGCCCGCGAACGCCTGGCGCTGAACGCTCCTGAGATCCTCCGGCATGGATTCGGGCGATATCCTGTTATAAAACTCGTCGGCGTCGGCTATGCGCTCCCGGAATGTCTCTTCGAATCCCGCTCCGAACGGGTCTTTCATCCCGGCCTCGTCTGTCAGCCTCAGCTTCACCGTGACGGACCCGCCGGGGGGCACGGTGAGTATGTAATGCGCCGCCATCTTCGTCCCGACTTTTTCAGGATTGACCGCGGCCTCGTTGCCTGAAACTATGTAATCGTTGATCCCGTCCTTCACATAGGGCGAGGCGTTCGCCACGCCGAACAATCTTTCGAAATTGGTTTCGTTCTCGGTGAAGAGAAGCTCGGGCCTGCCGTCGCAGTAGAGCCATCTTTTCTCGAGGGTAGGATGGTCTGCATCGACTACCTTCGCGCCCCCCGAATCGCTTGTCTCTTTTAATACCGGCTTTTTCTCATCCCCGCTCCAGCTCCACGTGTTTCTGAACCAGAGCGTCGGAAGAAGATGCAAACGCGCCTCATCCGATGCATGGTTCACAATCGTAAGCTTCACCAGCACATCCTCGGGCGTCCCCTTTGCATACTCTATGAATACGTCGAAGTATCTGTCGTCGTCGAATATCCCGGTGTCGATAAGCTCGTACTCGGATTCCGAGCGGGATCTTCTCCGGTTCGTTTCGACGAGGTCCGTGTAGGGGTAGGCAGCCTGCGGATACTTATACAGGCTTTTCATGTACGCGTGCGACGGGGTGTTGTCGAGAAAATAATAGTATTCCTTTACGTCCTCGCCGTGGTTGCCCTCGTTCCCCGTAAGGCCGAAGAGCCTTTCCTTTAATATAGGGTCCTTCTCGTTCCAGAGGGCGATTGCGAAACACAGCCTCTCGTGATTGTCGGTTATCCCTGCTATCCCATCCTCACCCCATCTGTACGCCCTTGAGCGCGCCTGCTCGTGCGGCAGATATTCCCAGGCGGTGCCGCCCGGGCTGTAGTCTTCCCGCACAGTGCCCCATTGTCTTTCGCTCAGGTAAGGGCCCCAGCGCTCCCAGTATGCTTTTTTCTCCCTGTTCTCTTCGAGCCTTTTTTCTTCCGCTGTCTGTTTCGGGGGTGTAGTCATCAGGGTAGGGAGCCCCGGCGGACGTTCCGAATGCGTCCGGTATCGGCGAGCCCCGTTAATCCTCCTTGGTATTTCCTGGCAATGTGTCCGGGCACTTCCTCAAATTTATCGTGCGGGACACAGATGAATACAATTTTACTGCACTCGATGTATTTTGAAAAATAAGCCGGAAATTATTTAGGTTTTACTCCCGGTGCCTTTCACGGGAAAAACCGGATGTGAACCTGCGACGGAAACGTTATCCGTTACGTCTGTATTCGGGGCACTGTGCTATTAAGGTTCGATATAATGATCCGGAAAGAAGGCGAAGTCTTCCCGGTATTGTCGAGCTTCGCTCGATTGAGGCCGCTTTTCGGCAGCCTGATTCACGGTATAAAGAGCGCCCTCTAAGACTTCTTCTTGCCCTTTATGATCTTCTCTGCTTCCAGCCAGTGCTCGAAGTCTCTCCCCATTTCCCTGCCTCTCGATTCGTATATCTCGTAGGCCTTTTTGGCGATCCTATCGAAGAGCGATTCCTGGGTTTCGGGCGCCGGAGCCGGCTTGACCGTTGTCTTCTTCGCAGCAGTCTTTCTTACTGCAGTCTTCTTCTCCGCTGGCTTTTTTGCGGCCGTCTTTTTCGGAGCAGCTTTCTTGGGGGTGGATTCTTTTTTAGTCGCCATATGCGATCTCCTTGCAGACACGGTAAATAAAGGTTTACCTCTTATTTTACAAGGATATATCAACTCATGGCGGCTGTCATCCGTCACGGAAAAAATAATGAATAGAATCTGCTTTCGGTTCGTGCGAAAAGAATTCCGCCCCCTCGTTCTGTCGAGGAGGCGGAACGGTTTCACAGTAGATTTCTCCCGGCTGAGTCCGCCGCGGAGAATCGGTCTTATTAATTGCCCGGGTCTGCCTTGGCCTGCTCGTTTCTTTCTTCTATATCCTTTCTCAATTCCGCTACCCCTTCCTGTATCTTCTCTTCAACCCACTTAACATAATTAGGATGCGGTGCGAACCCAGAGCCGAGTTTGTATTCGAGCCCTTCGAGATATTTTCTCTCGTGTCCTTCGCCCGTGGTCCTTACCGGGATGACTATTGCAGTGCCGCCGTCAACGGACGCCTCTTCGACCATTCCGCGTATAACCTCTACGGATTTTTCGCGCTTGTCCGGCCAGTCCTCTCTCCACGTATAGTACTTGACGTCCCTGTACTTAACGGGGCTGCTCGACTGTATGTACTCCGCGATCGTTTTGAGGTTGTTCATCCAGTAATCGTTTGCGTGATCGCTCTCCGTCCCGTGGCTGAGCAGAATGACCGTCTCCTTGGACGGATCCGTGCTGAGCTCCTTCGCCCTGTCGGCCATTGCCTCGGCGAGTAACGGATGCGCCTCTATCCCGCCGAGCGTCACGAATACAGCTTCGCTCGCTATCCTCGAAGAGCCTCCGTGTCCATGGCCGTGGCCATGTCCTTCGCCGTGCCCTCCATGACTGCTGTCCGCGGCCTGGCCGCTCCCATGTCCGCTGCCGCTGTGGCCGTGGGCGTCACCATGCCCTCCTCCATGGCCGCCGTGGGCGTCGCCATGGCCTGCAGAGGCTTGCTGCGCATAGCCCGAAGTCTTCTCTCCGGTGAGCCCGAGCATCTGCTCGGTGCCCTTTTTGAAGCTCGATTCGAGCGAGAAAACCCTGAGGACGACTATGCCCTTGGCGCCCCTTTCCTCGAGCCTCCTTACTGCAGGCTCTACTACATCTATCTCGCTCATGCTGAATGCATCCTCGAACATGTATTTGTCCCTGAGTTCGTCGATCGCTACGCTCATGGAGTGATTCCAGTTATAGTCCGACCCGTGCGGCATATATATGACGCCGATCTCGTCGTCCTCCAGCGGGAGCCTCTCGTTCGCCTCTTTTCTGAACCAGAGCGTCACGTATTCGTGCGGCGTAACATCCTTTCCGTCATAGACCGCGCCAGGATACTTCGCGAGGCTGCCCTGGATCATGTTCCACTCGCTCATCATGCCGGTGAGCTTCATTGCAAGGTTTAAGGGAATCACCACCGCGCGGCCGCCGTTTTTCGTGCTCTCGGCGATCGTTTTGTGGAGGTCTGCCATACCCTTGCCGTGGAGCTCGTCGTCGGCCCCCCAGCTGTAGAGAACGACAACAGCCGTGCTCTTGAATCCGAGCCCCGTGTTCGCACCGGCTACGATCCTTTCGAGGTCGGCGTTTATGGCCTGGGCGCTCTCGGCGTCCATCGCCCCGGAGCCCACGACTACGAGCGTTTCCCCCGAAGGGTTTACGCTCAGCGCCGACGCCCTGTCTATGAGCACCTCTTCGGCGAGGTAGCTCTGTCCGAAGTCCTCGGCTATCGCGATCGACGCATTCCCCTTGTATGTCTTCAGCGCTTCGACGCCGTTCTTATACTTCGAGTCCGAGCTCGAAAGGAAGAACGGAACAACCCATATTGTATTCACGTTCCTTGCCTCGAGATTCGCGAGGGCCTCGTGTACGTTCTTCTCGAAATCCTCACCCGTTACGAATGCCAGCTCGGCCGTGTAGTCCTTTCCGAAGCCCTCGAAGGCGGCCCTGGTCTCTTCGTTCCCCGAGAATCCCCTGTCCGGCACGAGTGCGAGGAATCCTGTTCCTGCCTCGGCCGCGTCGGCCTCCGGGGATGCGGTCTCCGCCGGAGCCGATGTTTCGTCGGCCTTGGTTTCGGCGCTCGTCGCCGCCGGCGCATTGCCGCCTGATTTGGGTTCTGTCTCTCCGCTGCAGGCATAGCCGCAGAAAACTGCCGCGATAGCGGCGAATAACGTTAGCATGTGTTTTGCGTTCATTTGATCTGCATCCTCATTTATTGTTTGATCTGTATATCGTCTTTGCCGTATATGCACTCTCCGGGTAGTGGCGCCGGGCCTGTTTGTCCGCGGCATCTCTCCGGGATTACGTGCCTTGATTTACTCCCCATCCCGCTATGGTTTGATAAGTTAAGAAAAGACTGCCCTGGAATACTGTGCGCCGGTTTAAAATGCGGGGCCCGGCAGCGGGGCCCCGCACCGTCATTTACGAATTATCGTTTACGGGAATACCTTTTCGAATCTTACCGTGAACCATCCGCTCTGAGTCGTCTGCGGGTGATAGTAGCTCAGTATCTGCAACTTATATACTTCGCCTTCGGTCTGAATCAGATAGACCCTGTAGTTCGGCCAGAGCTGGTGGTCGTTTCCGGTAAGGTTGTATGCATACCAGATCGAGTCTACGAATATGCCGCCCGCGGAATCCGTGAAGTAGAACGGAATCTGGCTCGTGTCCGCACCGTCTGTAAATGCATCCGGCTCGTTCCCGATGGGGAATGCACCGCCCGAACCCGGCCCGCTGAGGCCGCCGTTCGTATACATGCTGAAGAGCCTCGTCGCCGGGTCGTACCCCACGCGAAGATCCCAATCTGCGCTCGAGGGTACAGGGGCGAGTGTTTCGTAATCGAAATAAACCGAACCGCCTCCTTCGGGTATCGAGAAGGTCGCTGTGTGCGGAGTGGTAAAGCTCGTTTCCCCCGCGTTCTGAATGACGGATTCGATTGTTATGTCGAATATCTGATTAGTTATATCATACGCTATCTCTGTTACGTGGAATTTCACGTAAGTCTCGCCTGTGTTGCTCCTTATTATCCACCAGCTGTCCGGATTGGCCGATACCGTATGGGTCTGGAAGTCGTAGAGCCACCACCCTTCGGAGGTGCCGTCGCCTACTATAACCAGGGACGGGACGTCAGATGTGAATATCGATGCGTCCGGGTTGCCCTCTCCGTCGAGCGGAACGTCGCTGGACGAAATGATCTCGAAGTCTTCGAGTTCCGAGTCGGCCGTGGCCGCAGCGAACCAGTCGAATATGGCGTCGCCGTTCGAGTCGTAAGCCTCGGAATTGTTGCCTGTAAAGAATCCGCTGACACTGCCCGTACCGGATACGCCGCCGTTGAGGATTACAGTCGATCTTTTAAATGCAATATCCCAGTTTGTGGAATCCTGTGCCTGTGCATCCGTAAGGTCCACCACCTCTCCGGCTGAAAGATCGAGATAGGTGTACTTGTTGGCCGGGTCCTCTGGGCCGGCGCTTACTCCTCCGGCGGATGCATCGATCAGGAGGGTAATGGTTTCGTTGGTGCCGTCGCCACCGCCTCCGTTGCCTCCGCCGCCATTCCCGCCGCCGTCGCCGCCTCCACCTCCGTTACTGCCACCGCCTCCTCCTCCGCAGCCTCCCATGAGACCGAAGGACAGGACTACTACCAAAATCAATGGAAAGATAGTTTTAAATATCTTCATTCCTAGCCTCCTTAATGTTGTGTTTTTGAAATTTGGAAAGTCGATCTTATGCCCAGATATATGTAACGTCCTACCGAAGGCCTGAGGTCGTTCACATCGTTCGGGTTTCTGTGAACGTCGAAAATGTTATCGACCCCCAGAAACACCGTGCAGCATTCCCAGACGTCCTGGTTGATCTTCCCGTCGAACTCTGCCCATCCTGGCGAGGTTATGGTGTTGTCCTCGTCTACGTATTCGCTCGACTGGTAGACCGCCCTCAGATTAATCATGTTCCCTGGGAGGACGTTTAGTATGTCGACGCCTGCCTTCACCTGGTGCTTCGGGCGTCCCGTGAGCCACTTGTCTATGTCCGTATCCTTAGCCCAGAGATACGTGTACCCGGCGTTTATGATGAAATAGCGGAGAAGGTTATATGTCGCGGCAAGCTCCGCCCCCATGGTCGTCGCCCTTCTTACGTTTATGTACTGAAAGACCTGGAGCCCCATCTCGTCGCTGAGCTCCTCGTCGAGCCTTACGTCTATGAGGTCGCGTATGCGGTTGTAGAACAGGTTCACATCCCACCTGAGGTCCCGCCACCAGCCTTCCGCGCCGACCTGAAAGCCGTCCGATTTTTCGGGGATGAGGTCGGGATTGCCGAGTATGATGTAGCCGAGCGCACTGTGGTCGAAAAAGTAGTAACGCTCTTTTAGGTTCGGCACCCGGTATCCCCTTCCGTATCCGAGTCTTATCCTCAGATTTTCGAGTGGGGATATCATGACGTTTATTTTCGGCGAGACGTTCGAGCCGAAGTCGGTGTCGTACTGGTATCTGACCCCGGGCAGTATCTCGAGCCAGGGAGTGACGAAATAGTCGTCCTGTGCGAAAGCCTCGAATGAGTTCATGTCCGCCCCCGGTGCTATCTCTTCTATTATTTCGATGCCGTTTACGGTTTCCTTTATCTGGTCCTGTTCCAGGGTCTGCCGTCCCATGATGCCGCCTATGGTCGCCAGATGCTTTTCGCCTATCGGCCTGTCGTACTGCGTTTCCGCCGAATAATAAAGGAAAGTGGCGTCTCTTTTCTGTTCCAGCTGCGGGCTCGAAGGTATGTCGAGAATGCTTATGTCGTGAAAGCGCTCGTAGTTAAGAGCGCCCTGGAGCCGGGAACCGTCCTTGAACGGCACAGTCGATCCGAGAGTAAGATTTATGGTGTCGGCGTTCTCCCGCCTCTCCCAAATCACGTCGCCGAGCCCCGGTGTGAAGTTCGTATACGTTATGGTCTTGTCTTCCTTGTAGTATCTCGGGTAGAAATAAAACTCCGTTCCGCCCTGCAGCGTATATGCAAATTGTCCGCTGACGTTCCACCTGTACCCCTCGTCGCCGTTCGTGTTCGGGTCGGACTTGTCGAGGTCGTATCCCTCGAAGAAGCGGACGTCCGAGAAGAGCGCAACAGACCAAGGGCCGCGGTTGGCGGTAAGGTTGGCCATCAGGTGCTCGGTGGCGATGTGCTTGTCGTCCACGTTCTTGTCGCCGAACGTTCCGATGTCGGCGAGAATCGTGGCGGAATAGTCTTCGGGGGCTTACTCGTGATAACATTTATTACGCCGGCCATTGAATCGCTGCCGTAGAGCGCCGAGACGGGGCCTTTTACTATTTCGATTCTTTCTATGTCGGCCGCGCTTATCTGCGTAAGATCGACCGTTGAGCCGGTGCTGGCCGTTACCCTGCGGCCGTTCAGCAGTATCAACACGCAGTCTGCATCGAACCCCTGCATCCATACGCTGTAACCGTTCTTCTCGGTTTCCTTGAGCAAGGCCCGGGGACGTATTCGAGCGCTTCTTTAAGATCACGCGCGTGAATTCTTCTGATTTCTTCTTTTGTAACCACCTGCGTCCTCACAGGGCTATCGAGAAGCTTTTTCTCAGTTCTCGTACCGGTTACTACAACCTCTTCCAGTTTCTGATAACCATCATCCGGCTGCCCGGTCAGCTCTTCTTCCGTCGGATTGTGCACCGGATCGTCCTCGTCGTCCGGCTCGTAGACCTCGGGCACGGTTCCGTCTATGTAATCCTCCGCCTCGGACGGTGTTTCCTCCGCCTCCGGGGGGTCGAATACGGGCTCATCCACAGCCCGGGCCAATTGATCCACCCCGCATAAAAGAGTCAGGACAAAGATCGACAAAATCTTTAAACAAGTCATTTTCACGAGCGAATAATCCCTTTTGTAATGTGTTCCGAGCGGACGGGGCTCCGGCGCTAATGATGAGATTGATGATGAATATCGTTCTCATAATAACAGATTACCCTCTAGTGTCAAGATTTTCAAACTTGGTGGTAAAACAGATACGTCTTAATTTATTGTAGTAAAATCAGGGGGAAAGCGTTATTGTGAAATTGATATACGTTATCATTCGATATAATACCCGGTTATTTAGATATACGTAAAAACACTGGCCGACCGTGCGGCTCGAGTACGTATGAGCTGAATATTTCTAGATGTATATGAAACTTAGGCTTAAAATGTGTAAATGCCCGTTTTGTATGCACCTTTGGTTCGTTGCATATGCATTGTTGTGTTCCGGTTAAATTATGGAATTCCCCGATATATCGAGCAGTAATTTTTTTTCAGAAACACAGAAATCTGCATCGACGTATATGGGCACGCCCTAAATCGTAAGATCCGAATGACCGGTAGAGAGTCTGTATCGTATATCCAAATGCCCGAGACATGCGATCCTCTTTTAAGATATAGTAGACCGCTTTTACGTTCTCTACGTTTCCGACGGTAACCGGTTAGAGCAATCTATTCTGACAATGGGGGAATTTGTTTCGGGGTAAGCTTTCGCGTGCCACAATCGGGCCTCATGTTCCCGTGCTGGTGTCTTGATTCAGGCCGGGGGACTTCCTGTATCAATACTCGCTTACCCGCCCCTCGGCTTGATCCGGTCTTTAGCGTTTCACTTTTCTAGGGTTGTTATGCCGTGCCGGGGGTGAGGAAAATTGATAGTGAGTGAGCGCCCACTCATTTTGTGGTTACATCTTAATCGCCTCTCGGTTATATCCTGCTCGATTTCCAGAAACAAATTTTGACGCCGGAAATGTAAGTGTCGGTCAACACACTCTATTTCGATATGGGCACGGAAATTGCAAACGCATTCTCGAAATAGGCGGCCCTATGCTCCAGGACGACTCGCCCGTGATGCCGATCCCAGGGCTATCGCCTCCAGTGGGCCGCCTAAAAATTTTCGCCTTAAGGCTGAAGGAGATTGAGAGAAATGACCAGTTTTCAATTTGCCGATTTAACGCGCAACGCCAAGGGATGGGCGTGCGCGCTTTTGGTTCTTGCGGCGATTTTTATCGCACCAGGCTCCGTACGAGCCGAAGTCTGTCATTCGCCGTTCATAAATTACCTGACGACGCCGGAGAAATATCTTTACGTCATGGCGCTCGACGCCGACGGGAACGATAACGACTTCCTCGCAGTCGTAGACGTGGACATAACGTCGCCGAAATACGGAACGATCGTAAACAGGCTGGACCTCGGCTCTAAAGGGAACGAGACACATCACATGGGCTTCACCGACGACAGAACCCGCATCTGGGCGGGAGGGCTGGCATCGAGCCGCATATGGATTATCGACGTCGCATCCGACCCGGCCAATCCCAAGATTGTAAAGACCATAGAGAACGTAGGCGAGCTCACGGGTCTTGCCGGTCCGCATACGTTCTACGCCATACCCGGACGGATGCTGCTTACGTTTACATCGAACGCCGATGGAGGCGCGCCGGGAGGGCTGGCTGAATTCACCAACGAAGGTAAGTTCGTAAGAACGCTTCCCCTTCCCGAAGACGCCCCATACCTTTACGACGTTGCGGTCAAGCCCGAGATAAACAGGATGATAACGTCGAGCTGGACGTCGCTTAACAATTATTCCAAGCCGTTTGCCGAAAACGATCCGGAGCAGTTCGGCAATACGCTCGTTATATGGGACTTCAAGGAAAGAAAGCCGCTCGAGGTCGTCGAGATAGACCAGAAGCTCCCGCTAGAAGTGAGATGGGCGAGAAAGGCCGGCTCCAATTACGGATACACGAACTCCATAGTAGGCGACAGCCTCTGGATGTGGACCGAGATGAACGGCTCCTTCGAATTCAAAAAGGCGATAGACCTCGGGAAGGGATGCCTGCCCGCGGATCTGAGGCAGTCTCCTGACGACAAGTATCTCTACGCGAGCTGCTTCGGGACGAGCGAGCTCCAGGCGATAGATATAAGCGATCCCGAAAATCCAAAGCTGCACGATACCGCTCATCCCGGTCTTCATCCGAACATGATGCACGTTACCTACGACGGCAAGCGCATGTACGTAACGAACTCGCTTCTGAGCACATACGACTTCGGGGCCGACGACTACTGGGTGCGCCTCATCAGGGTAGGGCCGGACGGGAAGCTGAAGACGGACCCGTTTTTTAACGTCGATTTTACGAAATTCGCATCCGGTCCGGCGAAGCCGCACGACATGCTTTTGTATTGAATCTAACCATAACCACGGAGGACATCACGCATGAGTACACAAATCGAGAAGAACATAGAAGTAGCTTCAGACGACCAGTCGCTCGCCGAGAAGTTAAACGGCGTCGTCAACTCGCTCAAGGCAAGGGGCGACAAACCGGCGGTTGCGGAGTTCGGGGCGGCGACCGAGCTCGTAGATGGGTTTCAGACGAAAGCCAGTATCAGGCAGTTCACAGTTAACGTCGACGTGCCGCCCGTGTTCTTGGGGTGGGTTAAGGGCCCGAACCCCGTCGAGCTCGTTCTCGGGGCGCTCGGCACGTGCCAGGAAATCGTCTACGCGGCCTATGCTGCGGTTCTCGGCATACCTATAGATTCGCTCAGGATCAACGTCAAGGGCCGCCTCGACCTTAGGGGTCTCCTCAACGTCGCCGAGGTCCCGGCGGGTTTTGCCGACGTCGATTACGAGGTCGATATAAAGAGCCCGGCGTCGGACGAGCAGATAAAACAGCTCGCCGAGCTCGTGAACGCCCACTGCCCGGTCCTCGATACGATACAAAGACCTGTGCCTGTGAGCTTTTCCATAGTTCATAACGACACAAAGATATAGCACCCGGGGCCGGACCCTTCCATTACCAGACAGCGGCTCGATAGAATCACCTATAGGGCAGGGAGGGGCCGGCCGATAAGATCATCGGGAGGAAGAAAAGATGATACGCGTAACACTTTTTATATTTTCACTTTTTGTAATGACGGCTCTTGCCTGCCCCTTTCAGCCGGGGATACGCACGCCGGCCACCACAGCGGTAAATCCCACGAGAAGGCTGCTGCTCTGCCCGAAACGCTGGCGCTTGTCTCAAAACCTGACGAGGCGAACTACACTCTCCCTGTAATTAGATCCGCCGCCGACTTCAGGCTCGCGGACCCTGGAGGAAAACCGAGGTGACCCTAGGAGATTTCGGCGGGAAGATAAAGGTAGTCTCATTTATATACACGTCGTGTCCAGATGCCTGTCTCCTTACGGCGTCCTTTCCCCGTCTTCAGGGGATGCTCCGTGACGAGGGCCTCCTCGGCAGCGAGGTGAAGCTGGCCCTCGATAACGTTCGACCGAACGCGATACGCCAGAGCGGCTCGCGGAATATGCCGAGGGCTTCGGGGCGGATGGAAAGAACTGGCGCTTCCTGCGAGGGCACAGCCGCCGATACGGAGGGCCGTGCTGTCTGAATACGACATATGGACGAAGGCCCTGCCCGACGGAAGAATCGACCACGTGATGAGGGTGTATCTCATAGACGGTGAAGACAATATAAGAGAGATATACAATCTGCCTACCTCCATCCGGAGCTCGTCGTTAATGATATAAACGCCATTCTCCGTGAAACGGTCTCACGCAGGATATTGAAGTCCGGGCCACCACCGGATTCAGTTTCCTGTTACTAAAATAATCCTTTCCCGGAAGGCGGCCGTTCCGTGAGTTCCGGCTGCCTTTTTCGTATTGCTTTTGCTCTCCACTTTGCTCACCAGCAGATGTCGGAAACCTGTGGGTCATGATGCGGACCACACGAAGCCTATCGTTCCTACCATATATGGACCACATATCGTTAATAAGGTATGTCTCCCTTCTCGGGCGCACGCCTGATTCGCACTGTTTTCTGACAACGACGCAGCCGGATTAATAAAAAGTAATAATCACGGGCTCCGGCTGCTGGCACATTACTTTCATCTATATAAAGCAGCCCGGAGGATGAATTCAGAAAACCAGATGTCGTCGATATCTTCGGAAAATGCACGAGCAGAAAATTGTAAAGACGTAAAACCTTAAAACAAAACCAAGGAGGTAAGGAGAGATGAGTAAAGCCAAATGGCTTTTTATGTTTTTATTGGCTCTATCTATGGCCGCGCCTACGTTCGCCGTTGAACTCACACTGGGCGGCTTTCCGAGCTATATGCGTACCAGGGCTCGTTATATAGGAAACGCCACGTTTATATCGGCGTTGAGCAACAGTAACGCACAGGCGCTCGGATTTACTAACAACAAAGACGAGATATTCTTCGTAGACACGAGTCTGCGTTTAACTCCTCAGTTGGTGCTCAGCGATGCGGTAACGATCCGGGCCCAGTTTAACGTCTTTGACAACAACATCTGGGGCGGAGCAACTTCGGAGCTTCTCGGTGGACAGAACACCGTAGTAAACTCCAACATATCGTTCAGCGACAGGTTCCGTGGTGCAATACTGACCGGGCCTCGCGCAATAGACGATCCGGGGTTCTTTAACGTGAGGATGCTTCATGCTGATATAGTTCTTCCTCATAACCTCGGTTTTGTAAGGGTAGGGCGCCAGCCGTTCGACTGGGGCATGGGGATATACCTTGAACGGCGGCTGGGACCCGTATTCCGACCTGGGCACCCTGTTCGACAGGTTCCTCTATCTTAAATCTTTCTCGGCCGGATCTTCGTCTCATCACTCTGGTTCTTCTCTCCGATGTGCTCACCCAGGGAACAGCATCGTGACCGGTAACGGTAATGGCTACGACATAATAGCCGGCGCGCTTATTTTCAACAATCCGGAACAGTAGCCGGGGCAACCTGACTATCGGCGGCGTTTTCTTCCCGTATATTCATCAGAATAACATCGACTCGCTCCCGCTCAGGGGGACGGACCCGGGCGTTCCGCCCAATGCCGGGGCGGTGGTCAGCGGCGTCGATCTCGACCACATGATTCTCTATACAGGTCTCGTGGATTATAAGACCGACTACTCTTCAGGCTCGTCGGCGAGATCGACGGAGTCTGGGGGAAGCTCAACGTGGAAGGAGTGGCGATAGACATCGATGCGTCCAACATCGTATTCGCCGCGCGTGCTGAGGTCTACCCGGGCTGGCCATTGAAGATAGTCGCCGCGGAGTTCGGCTGGGCGAAGGGCGACGACCTGTCGAGCGGCAGCGTCGATGGAGGGCTCGTCTATTTCAACCCCGCTTACAACATTGACAACCTTCTCTTCAAGAACATGATACCGAACATCTACCAGGTAGAGAGCAGCGTTTACAACGCTTACTACGCCCGCGCATGGGGCACGGTGAAGCTGATCGACGAGCTTTCCTTCACGCCGCAGGTCCTGGTGGCTTTCAACGAGGAAACGAATAACCTGTACCCAGGCGTGTCGGAATCTGGACACTTACATGGCGACCGAGGTCGAAGGCACGCTTACTTGGCAGGTGCATCCCGGCGTCAGCCTCGATCTTATCGGGGGCATAGTCTTCGCGGGAAGCAGCTTGGAGACGCTCCTCGAGGCTCAGGCGATGAAATACGCTGATCGCCAACGACGTCACCCCCGACAGGGTTAATTACAACGACACCCCCTGGACGGTTCAGGGCAGGCTGATGATCTTTATCGATCAGTTCCTTTAAATAGAAAACCCCCCTCGTCGCTGCGTGGAGCCGGCACATGCCGCCTTCACGCAGCGGCACAATATAACCCCTCCCCTTATCTCCTTTGTCAGGTTTTAAAGTTCTAAGTTTTGCCTGGATGGGGGGAGGGATTATCTTATAGCCCTCCCGGGTATTGAATTCTCTTCTCAATTAGGTTATAAGAATGCTGATCTTCGGGACGGCCTGAAGTTTTGAGCAGACGGCTTTCCGGCGGAGGATTTACCGGATAGAAAAACGCGCGGGGCTATGCCCACGCAATCCCTGGCTGGAAGGATAGCGCCCCATGAGACTCAAGAAAGCAGCCCTTATAACACTGGCCGTTATATTCACCCTTGCAGCTGCGGAGCTCCTGCTCCAGATCCTTACGCCGGACATTATATATTCCCCTCTCTCGAATCAAACCTACGACGCCAGGCTGGGGACGAAGATGAATCCAGCACTCCCGGATATCGACGAAAGGGGATTCAGGAACCCTGAGCCGCTGGGGCCTCCGGACATCGTAACGCTGGGTGATTCACACACCTACGGCGTCAACGTGAGCTCGGCAATGTCCTGGCCGCAGCAGCTTGCCGACATGGACGATGTCACGGTTTACAATCTCGGCGTCGGTAGCTACGGCACGCTTCAGTACAACTACCTTATAGACGAGGCCATAAAAATGAGGCCGAAGCACATCGTCCTCGCACTCTACGTAACGAACGACCTCGACGATGTGTGCAAACTCGTAAACAAGACGAATTACTGGGACGGCTGGATGAAAGAGCACGGTTACGATCCCTCGGTCTGCCGCGAAAAGTCGGGTGCATGGAGAACCATCAAGTATTATCTCACAAAATCGAACCTCTACTGGATGATTGCCTCCGCCGTAAAGAGGGTGTACGAGGGAAGCGACTTCGGCGATTCGCTCGTCGTCACAGAAAAGGCGAATCACACCATAATGAAGCACAAATCCATACTGAACCACAAGCGCAAGATGGATATGAGCCGCAAGAGAATAGCGCTCGGGTTCGAGGTGACGAAGGGCGTAATCGCGGACATAGAAGAGAAATGCGACGAGGCCGGTATAGATTTCAGCATCGTTTTCATTCCCTCGAAGTCACGGGCTCTATTCGGTTATCTGACCTCTCATGGATACAAGCTCTCGGGCGATTATTATCAGCTCGTCGAGAACGAGAACAATCTCGTAGCGAAGTTCTCTGAATTCTTCGACGAGCTTGGCCTGGAGCACGTAGACGCCGGTCCTTACGTCCTCGAAGAGCTCCGTACGTCGAGTAACGTTTATTCTTCGACCGACGACGGGCACCCCGTCGAAAACGGCTACAAAGCATACGCGCGCGCGGCGCACGACGGCGTCAGGATGGAGATCGTTCCCGGCACCCGAAATGAGAGTGAGCGCCATTCTATCCGCTGAAACCAGAATCCGGGGCAGCTATTCCTTTAGCTCGTATCTGATTTCCTTTTCATTCATTATCTGTTCTACGGACGGGAATGCTTTCTGTGCAGCGGGCGGCACTGGCAGCCACCCGCGGTGCCTGGCCTGCCCTTATAATAATCGTATGGCAATGCCCCGGGCCCCGAGGGCCTGCCTGCTATTATTCCATGTCTGACCATTCCCGCCCCTTCGTGTGGGAGGCAGAAGTAATCGTAAACGCCTTCTTCCATAAAAGTGTATTCGAACTTGCCGCCGGGGCTGCAAAAAGCCCGAGTCCCACGGAGCTGCCTTCTCCGGTATCCTGAGTGAGCGGTTCCCGTTCGAGGATGATAGGCCGTAACGGTATGAACGTTTTCGACGCAGATCCACCTTTACCGTCTGCCCCGGTTTAATGAGTAGCCCTAAGGGATCGAACCATACATGCGAGCCCATAAGGTCGCTCTTCATGCCGATTTCGATGATGGAACCGCTGCCGGGTCGTATAACTGAAGCCGAGGTTCTGTTTGCGATCAGCAGGCCGGCGGCCAGTATGCCGCCGGCTCTGAGGAATTCCCGCCTTGTGGGCATGAGTTCCGCTCCTATTTAAGCGCCGCTGCCTTTTCGGGCGATACGTGCCAGAGAATGATATGGTAGTGTGACGGTACGCCGGGGTGCCCGGCGTTGAAATGTACGTCATCATGGTCCACCTCCTCATCCTTCGCCGCCGCAAGTTTATTAAACCCCTTGTGCTCGTCGAGGTCGGATAGTGGAATCATATAGATAGTGCTTACGAGGCTGCCGCCCTTATCGCGCGAGAAACGGCCCCGCGGGCAAGGTCGCCGGGTCTACGTATAAAACACCGAGCCCGGGAATAAAGTCCGGCAGCTCGACCAGGGAGCTTACCTTTTGATACTTGCCTCCCGGAGGGGCGGTCTCCTGGGCGTAAGCATAGTCCGAATACGTGTATAGGGCCGCGAGGCCGAGAACCAGCGCGAAAAAACCTGCCTTTAAAAACTTCATAATAGAATCACCTCCTTTTGGGTTAATTGTTGTCATGAATTTTCGACAGTTGCATGTCAAACTGTCGTACGCAGCTGATAGAGTGGATAAGAAGCGGGGGGTTACATTTAGCGCGAAAAAATAAAAAACCTGTAACCTTTATGAGACGGGACTCAATAGATACATGGACAATACTGCAGAAAAGGCCCCGGCATGATGGACGCCGTGTTAAATATAGAAGCTCTCCTCGACGAAGACATAGTAAGTCGCGTGCTCTCCGGCGAGCGTGATTTGTTCGAGATCATCATGCGCCACAACCGGAGGATATACCGCACTGTTAGGTCCATAGTCAGGGACAGCGTTGAGGCGGAGGACGTCATGCAGGACGCCTACGTAAGGGCCTATACGAATCTAGGGCAGTTCGCCGGGCTGGCTAAATTCTCCACCTGGCTTACGAGAATAGCCGTGAACGAGGCCCTTCGCGTGTCAGAATGAAGAAGAGGGTCGTACACATCCAGCCTGGCGAGGACTCAAATGGAGTCGGTATGAACATATATGTTTCTAAACACTGGACCCCGAGCAGAATGTGCTGGCGAAAGAGCTGGCCTCGGTGCTCGAAGAGGCCGTCGACTCGCTTCCCGAGGCGTATCGGTCGGTTTTTATGCTGGAGGCAGATTGGATATGAGCACGGCGGAACGGCGGAGTGCCTCGACCTTAGCGAAGAGGCCGTCAAGGTGCGGCTATTCAGGGCGAGGGTTCCGCTTCCGCGACGAGATCTGCTCGCGTATCGGGGGCGCCTCCCAGGCGCGTTCGCTCGGCCGGAGATGCGACCGCATCGTCGCCACGGTTCTCGAAAGAATCCGCCGCATGTGAGGAAGTCTGCCTATCACCTCACACGCCTTGTGCCGCCTTCTTACAGGGCTGGCAATTCAAAAGATACAACTATGTATGGCATAGTGACTGAAACGGACACCCGCATGTTTATCGTCTGAAACGGTGGTGGAAAGGTGTGACAGCAGGGGAACGTCCCCGAGAGGATTCGAACCTCTGGCCTCAGGATTAGGAATCCTGCGCTCTATCCTACTGAGCTACGGGGACTGGTTACAGAACTTATTGCTGTAATTTTGAAGAATATGGGATTGTATTTTACCCTGAATTTGATTCGGTTGGCAAAATTAAACCTGCTGAACCAGGAGCACCTTCGTGCTAATGCAGCGCAGTGCGCCGGTTAACTTGAAACAATATACCGAATCTCGAGGAAAAATGAATAGGGAGACAACCGCTTCCTGTTTCGTCAGGTATTATTTAAAATAATAGGCAATTCCGCATGTAACGGCAGGGACGGTTGAAAAATCTGGATACAAAGAGAACCATCCATAAAAGAAACAAAAATCTGACCGCAATACTTACCGTAATTCTTTTTAGTTTATTCCTTGTAGCGGGCTGTGATTCCAGTAATCACGGTTCCGACGCCGAAAACTTTTGTTATCTTGAGTCTTCGCCCGACCCCTGCTTCGATCCGAACGCGGATGGAAGCACAGTCATAGTAATGGACCTGACAGTGAACGAAGTGATCACGGAGCAGGAAGGCATGGAGGGCTTCGAAGAACAGCTTCCCGTCACGAATATATATTAGAGGAGGTCGGGTTTGTCGGCGAGCCTCCGTCTATTTGCCCGTTCGAGCAGAATGAGCCGGTTGTTGAAACAAACTTCGAGCAAAGCGAGCTGGTCATTAAAACGAACGAAGATTGGGGCAGGTTCAGGGACAGCTGTTTCTTCTTCGAGTCACTCGGACGTCGATTTCTCAAGCAGCATGGTTCTTGTTTCCACCAGGATTTTGCGCAGCTGGGAACGAGCGTGGAGGCTGTACTCGAGTTCGATAATCATCTTACGGCGGTAATCAAAGATGATATCCCCACTGTTACTTCCCTGCGCCGGGTTATCCCTTCAACATCGTCTCCATTCCCCGGAGTGATCTGCCCCGTGGACTTCATAAGGGTGGAGTACTACGTTCACCATTTATTCCGTAGTTCCGATTTTCAATGACGGGTTGCATACTTACCGCAATCTGGCATAAATATATAGTCCTTTAACTTACTCCCCAACACAAAACTGTATAAGGCTTACGGCGGTGCATGACGTTCAATAGAACTGCCCGGAGGATGCATCCATGATTGCAGATATTATCGAAAGTGTGAGGGAGAAGGTTATCGGAAGGGGCGAGGGAGATAACGTTCGACGACGCCGTCGCGCTCGCCTCTATGGATTTTGAAATCTCCCCGCATTGATGTCCCTTTCGAATGCCGTCACGTCCATGTACTCCACGAAAAGGGAGTGTATCTCTGCAGCATAACGAGGCGAAGCGACCGGGGCGTGCCCCGAGGACTGCAGGTTCTGCGCGCAGTCGATTTACAGCGAAGAGCCTGTCCCCCCGCGCAATAATTGATCAGCCCCGGCGAGATACTGGAATCCGCGAAGAAGGCCGAAGCAGGAGGGGCTTCTGAATTCTGCATCGTGGATAAGCGGGAGGGGCCCTAACAGGCACATATTCGACAGGGTGATCGAGTCCGTCCGTCTTATCAGAGCGCACACAGACATGAGCATAGGATGCTCGCTCGGCATACTGACGGAAGAGCAGGCATCGCTACTTTTCGCCGCCGGAGTCAGGCGCTACAACCACAACCTCGGAAAACTCGCGGAGCTTCTTCCGCGTATGCAATTCACCCATGCATATGAAGACCGGCTCGGCACCGCGCGCCTCGTAAAGAAAAGCGGGATCGGGCCATGCTGCGGCGGTATAATCGGGCTCGGAGAAACGACGGAGGACAGGATATACTGGCCTACGACCTCAAAGGCTTCCGACCTCGAGGTCGTTCCGCTTAATTTCCTTAACCTGAGGCCCGGCACAAGGCTCGGTGAAATGCGAACGCTCCATCCATTCGAAGCCCTAAAAGTTATCTCTGTTTTCAGGATCATCATACTTCCGAAAAGCATACTCCTGTGTGCCGGCGGAAGGGAGGCCGTGCTCGGGGAATACCAGCCCTGGGCCCTTTTCGCGGGGGCCAACGCGCTCATCGGCGGCGACTATCTTACGACGAAGGGAGACCCCATGGAAAAGGATAGTGGGATGATACGGGACCTCGGGCTTCCGGTGCTTAAATACAACTGAGCTCAGATGTGTCGATAACATAGGGGCGAGCATCATATCTGCATTTCGGCTCTGTATCCGAAATGTACGCTGTTATCTATGAGCCTTATGGTCTCGGGGATGATTTTGAAGAAGCTATAATCCGCGAATTCCCGGCGCAGCACTCCGCTTTTTAGAAGCCCGGTCAGGAAGGGATATTTGCTCTCGAAAATATCTCTCGCATCGTTTCGACTCTCTTTGCCTACGGCGTAGGCTGTTCCTATTATCCGAGCCCCGGACTGTCTTCCTCTCTCCAGTCGAAATGCTCTGTGTTTATTGTGGCGGCGACCCTGGGGTTCAAGAATATGTTGAGCGAGTGCTCGGAGCCCGGGTTCGAGAGGAAGTACAACGTAAGTCCGTCACTCGCATAAAACAGGGCCGCCGCATAAGGATGGTTGTTCCTCGAAGTCGCGAGGCTCATCGTATTGTGACTGCGTAGAAACTCTGAAATTGCGGCTTTCATTCTCAAAGTTATATTCTCAAAGAAACCCGGGCCCGTCCCCAGAGAGTAGCGAGGCGGGTAATATCGAGGACAGAGGCCCGGATTTTGATCACAGCTCTGTTATTGTCATCCAATCGCCAGCGGCGTGTTCGCCCCTCATCTCAATCCATTCCATGTTGAGGGCGTCTTCCGGGCAGGACTCGACGCAGTGGCCGCCGCTGCTGCACGTATCGGCCCGCATGAGGAGCGCAAAGTCCTCATTTACGATGACGAGCGACTTCGGACTGCATGCCTTGACGCATTTCCCGCAGCCCGTGCACTTGTCCAGATTTATGTCGGGAAGCCATTTGTAACTCATCTTTCCGCCGCCGTCGTATGTTCCCATTCTTTCCTCCGCATATCGTTATTTGCTCCGTTCTTTCCATATAAACTTCCGGTTGCACCTTCCATAAATTATCGTTTCCGGGCGATTCCCGCGTCAAGGACGGATGACGCACCCAAACTGTGACAAATGTCTCAGTCCGCGGGGGCTCGTATGTTTCGGATATGTGGAGCAAAAGAAGAAGTCCTCAGAAAAGGAGTTTTTGAAGCGCGGGTTTATTTTTGATAATTGTGATGCGGCGTCCGCAATCGACGAGGTTCATTTTCCTTAGCGACCTGAGCGCGCGGCTGAGCGTCCTTCTCGACATTCCGGCCATGTCCGCCAGCTCCTCCTGGCTGAGTCCGGGCTTTATGACTATTCCATCTGATGACTGCTCGCCGCACTCGTCGCAAAGCCTGAGTAGTAACGAGGCCAGGCGCTCCTCGGACGTCGCGAGGGCCACGTTCCCGAAGCCTTCGTATGCCTTCGAGAGCTCTTCCCCCAGAGTCTCCGCAAGCCTGAGGCAGACGCCGCCGTTTCTTTTAGCAGAGACAGAAAATCGTCCTTATCCATGAAGCTCAGCCGGGATTCCTCGTCTGTCTTGGCGGTAAAATCGTGGGACTTCCCGGAGAGGATCGCCCTCACACCTATAACGCTGCCGGGGGATGCGTAGCCGAGCACTGCGGTCCTGCCGTCTGGTGAATGGAGGTAAAGCTTGACCCGCCCCCCGCAGACGCAGTAAACGCCGCGAGGCTTCTCGCCCTTCATGAAGAGGACGAAACCCTCCGGGTAAACGACTCGCCGGAGCATGCCTTCGAGCTCAAGCGCGCCCTCGTCGTCGAGGCCCGAGAAGATGGTGCCGGCCCTCAGGCTGCACGTCCGGCAGGAGTTATATTTCTGGCGAACGGTTTTTCCCCTCATCCGACTCTACCT
This sequence comes from Thermodesulfobacteriota bacterium, assembly GCA_041390285.1. GTDB lineage: Bacteria > Desulfobacterota_D > UBA1144 > Nemesobacterales > UBA2774 > JADLGH01. The sequence continues at coordinate 144,029 of JAWKQD010000004.1, forward strand.
GAACATATTTCGCCGGGATGTAAACGCACCAGGGCTCGGACTCCATGAAGTCACCGGTGACTGCGTAAGCCCGCGCCCTCGACCCCCCGCAGATGTTCTTGAACTCGCACACGCCGCATTTTCCCTTGAGCATGTCGTAGTCCCTTATGCCTGTGAACAGCGGCGACGTTCTGTATATGGAGACGATGCTCTCGTTCTTTACGTTCCCTCCGGACAGGGGCAAGAACCCGCTCGGATAGACCTCGCCCCTGTGCGATATGAAGACGAAGCCCTTGCCGTCGTTTATGCCTCGCGGCGCCCTGCCTATGGCGTCCCGCATGATTCCGGGCACGGCGCGGGGCAGCACCCCGCCGCTTCTTTTCTCCCTTACCCTCGCCTGTGTTACGTACCTTCTGTAGTGCGGCGCTTCAGTGGATTTAATGTCGTAAGGCATTATCTTCGATAGCTCGTACATCTTTTCGAAGACGGATTCATATTCCTCGGGGCTTATCGTGTCCTCGACCTTCCCGCGCCCCGTCGGGACGAGGAAGAAGACGCTCCAGAGGACAGGATCAAAGCCGCTTATGAGGTTCGCGATATTCTCGAAGTCTTCTATGTTATATCTGGTTACAGTCGTGTTTACCTGAATCGGTATGCCTTCCTTGCCGCATTCGGCCAGCACCTCGATCGTTCTGGCATAGCTCCCTTTGACGCCCCTGAACGAATCGTGGATGTCGGCTGTCGAGCCGTCGAGGCTGACGGCTATCCTCGATATGCCCGCTTCCCTGAGTTTCTTTATGGACTCGTTCGTAAGAAGGGGCGTTACACTCGGGGACACCGTCGTCCGGAGCCCTTTCGCGACGCCATAGGCTATGAGGTCGTAAAGGTCCTCCCTTTTCAGCGGATCGCCGCCGGTAAGGACCAGAAGCGGTGAGCCGAACTCCGTAATATCGTCTATCAGGCCGTGACCCTCACGGGTGGTGAGCTCCAGAGGATCACGGCAGATCCTCGCGTTCGCCCTGCAATGAAGGCAGGCAAGGTCGCACGACTGCGTGACCTCCCAAATCACAATAAAGGGGGAGACGTCGAAATTCATCGATGGCCTTCCGGCGACCGCGGGGCCGTTTTCCTTGGCAAGCTCTGCGGGCCCGCCCAGGCTGCCGGCTTCACGCACCGACATGGCTCACGCACGCTCCTCTTTGAGATCTCTTCCCAAAACCGTCGGGGACGAACGCGCAGCCGGACTCGGACTCCATGTAGTCCCCCGTCAAGGCGTAAGCCCTTGCCCTCGAGCCGCCGCAGATGTATTTCCACTCGCACATTCCGCATTTACCCTTGAGCTGTCGGTAGTCCCGGATCCCAACAAAAAGCGGGGAATTCCTGTATATATCGACTATGCTTTCGTTCCTGACGTTTCCGGCTGAAATGGGCAGGAATCCGCTCGGAAAGACCTCGCCCGTGTGCGAGATGAATACGAAGCCGTTCCCGGAGTTGACGCCCTTCGGTGCTAGGCCTATGCTCCCTCCCGGCCCGAAATCGCGCGTGAGACGCTCGGGCAGGTCCGCCGCCGCGCCGGGCGATTTGTCCCTCGTTTCCCGCTCCATTACGTAGCGCCTGTAGTGCTGGGCCTCCGTTATCTTTACTATGAAATCGACCTCTTTTGAGAACTCGTAAAGCTTCTCGAAAAGCCTTTCGTACTGGTATGCCTTCATTTGTTTAAGAAGCCGTCCACGGCCTGTGGGCACGAGGAAAAATACCTCCCAGAAAACGACGCCGAGGTCTTTTACGAGGGTGGCGATTTCCTCGAAGCGGTCGATGTTGTGCACGCCGAACGTCGTGTTGATCTGAAGCGGAAGCTCGGCAGTGCGAGCGTACCATGCGCCTTTCATCGTCAGGTCGAAAGCGCCGGGGGTGCCTCTGAACGAGTCGTGCGTTTCACTGTCGGGCCCGTCGAGGCTGAATGCTATCTGCGAGAGGCCTGCTTCCTTGAGCTTCCTGACGAGCTCGGGTGTGAGAGCTTGAGTTGCGGCTGGGATGGTGGCCATGCGAAGGCCGCTCAGCGCCCCGTACCTTATAAGATCGAATATGTCCTCTCTCTTTACGGGGTCCCCTCCGCTAAGCACAAGTCTATGCGTGCCCATGGGCGGATTTTGTCGATAAGGTCGTAGCCTTCCTCGTCGAAAGCTCGTCCGGGTTTCTTTGGTTAATCGCTTCGGCCACTACGGTGACGACATGCCAGATCGCACGCCCGTGTAACCTCCCAAATGGCGACGAACGGCGTCTGCGAAAAATCCAGGTCCCTCAAGTGTCTCATTGGCCTGCACCTCCTCGTCTGGAAACGTTTTGATTTGGTGCAAGTTCCAGGCCATAAGGACATGCCTCCGGGGCCGCGCGCCATTATATGTATGTTTATCGGTGTATACGCGCCGGACGTGGGTCAGGTTGTGCCGGCTTCGCCCGTTCTCAGCCTCGCCAGGGCCAAATACACCCTGCAAATGCGTAAGACTTTCTGACACCTTGCAGCATTTTCCGGTCCACTCCCTCGAAAACTAATGACAATAATCTGGCATCGTTATTGCTCTATTCTTCCCGGATGCAGTTCGATTCGAGACGCGTGCTCCTCAAATGAACAACAATGCCATTCGTTCAGTAAATGCCGTGCCCAGGGTTATAGTGATCGGTGCGGGGATAACCGGCCTCAGCGCGGCTCACAGACTCTCGGAGCTGTGTGCGGAGCAGGGCTTTCCGCTGGAAGTAACCGTCTTGGAAGGAAGGGACAGGCCGGGGGGCGTCATATCGACGAGGGAATCCGAGGGCTTTACGGTCGAGGAAGGCCCCGACTCGTTCCTGAGGACCAAGCCCGAAGCAGTCGGGCTTTCGTCGCGCGTCGGCCTCGCGCCTTTACTTGTCGGGACAAATAAAGAAGCCGACAAGGCCTTCGTTCTCAAAAACGGAAGGCTCGTCCCCATGCCGGCCGGGCTCTTCCCGGGACCCCCTCGAATGACGGCGCTATTCGGCTCGCCGCTTCTTTCGATAAGGGGCAAGCTCAGAATGCTTCTCGAAGCGTTCATTCCCGGAAATACTTCTGGGGGGGACGAGAGCGCTGCATCGTTCATGAGGCGGAGGTTCGGCCGGGAGGCTTACGAGTACCTGGTGGAGCCGCTGCTGTCGGGCATATACGCCGGGGATCCCGAGACGCTTAGCGTCCGTACCGCGCTGCCCATGCTTGCAAAAATGGAGGAGGAATACGGAAGCGTCACGCGCGGAATGAGAAGGAGCGCGGCTTCCCCGGGAGCGCCTAAAAATGGCGGAGAGACCGGTGGCCGGTTCGCCGCTTTCGACAGGGGAATGGGGACTCTCGTGAGTGCGCTCCATTCACGGCTGCCGGGCGGCACCGTAAGACTCCGAAGCAGGGTGAAAAGAATAGAAGCCCTGGGCGGGGGCTTCAGGGTTCATCTGAACGGGGCCGCGCCGATGGACTGCGACGCCGTCATCGTGGCGCTTCCCGCGCCGGGGGCCGCACTCGTCACACAGGGCCTCGACCTCGATCTCTCGCTCGACCTCTCACGAATAAAATACGCCTCGAACGTCGTAATCAACCTCGCATATCCTAAGAGCGAGGTGCCTCATCATCTGGGAGGCTCTGGATTTCTGGTCCCTTCCTCCGAGCGGCTGCCGGTGCTCGCCTGTACGTTCAGCAGCGTGAAATTCAAGGGCCGGAGCCCGGACGACACCGTCCTCTTCCGCGTCGTCGCGGGCGGCGCACGGAATCCCGTCATCTGCGGTGAAGAGGATAGCTGTCTCGTCGATATCGCCCACGGTGCGCTCTCGCCGATTCTGGGGATAAGGTCCGCCCCGATGTTCGGAATGGTCAGCCGGAACCCTGAATCGACCCCGCACTATGCAGTCGGCCACGGCGAGCTCGTCGCCCGGATAAATGAAAGGGCCGGGAGATTCCCTTCGCTCCGGCTCGCCGGGAATGCCTATGGAGGGGCGGGGATTCCGGACTGCGTCCGCTCGGGCGAGGAGGCAGCCGGGGAGATATTCCGGTACGTAACGGAAAGGGAGGCGAGATATGAAGGTCGAAAGTCCTGCGGGTGAGCTCGAGGTTCATATCACCGGCACTTCGGTCGAGGGCGATAGCATCGTGCTCGATGCAGACCTCGGTGTGTGGGATATAAAGGTGTTTATCGGTCCGCGCGATTTCCGGCTTTTCTTATCCGTTCTTCTGCGCGCCGACGTTCTGCTCTTACTCTTAAAACGGCTGGTTCCGTTTCACAAAGTGAAGTGAAAGACTCTCGAAACGGAGTAATCTCTCGTCAACGGATGCTTTCCGCTACGGATGGAATCGATCCTATTTCGCAGTGCGTTTTTTGCGATGCCTGATATATAATTTCCAGAGGGAGTTAATATGCTGCGCAAACCCGGCAATGCTGTCGTTGACGGGTTCTGCATGTGAGCGTTACCCCGGTGACCGCGCCGCAGGGGAATGCAGTTGATCCATACTGCGGGCGAAGGCTGAGCATGAAGGGTGCATCAGGCGAGGACGAAATCCTCAAAGACTTCTGGGCGACAGGTGAGGGGGGGCTTGTCTCCGGGCTCGGCACGTCGGCCGAGGGCCTCACGTCCGGAGATGCCGACCGGCGTTTGAAGGATGCCGGGGCCGGCGACCGCAAGGCCCCGGGCATGCCGCAGTGGTTGCCGCTTTTCATGTCGCAGTTCAATAATCCGATAATAATTATTCTCCTTGCCGCCGCCGTGCTCTCCGCATTCCTGAGCGGCGTGACCGACGCGGTGATCATACTAGCTATCGTTCTCCTGAGCGGCGTACTCGGTTTCTGGCAGGAATATGGGGCCGCGGGCGCTGTCAGCTTCTTTCGATGGTGAGGGTGAACGTTCGGGTCCTGAGGGACGGCGAGGCAGCTAATGTGCCGATCGCGGGCATAGTGCCGGGGGACGTCGTGCTGCTCTCGGCAGGCGACATGGTTCCGAGGCGATTGCCGCATACTCGAATCGAGGGACCTTTTTGTAAGCGAAGCGGCGCTCACCGGAGAATTACCCGGTCGAAAAATCGGTGTGCACTCTTCCGCCGGGCACTCCTCTCTCGGGGAAAGTGGTGTCTTTATGGGAAGCTCGGTCGTGAGCGGTACGGCCCGCGCCGTGGTAGTGCTCGCGGGGAAAGGACCGTCTTCGGCAAGATATCCGAGCGGCTAGCTCGGCCCGCCGGAGACGGAGTTCCAGCACGGGATCAGGAAGTTCGGCTACCTGCTCATGGAGACGACGCTCATTCTGGTCCTGGCCGTCTTTGCCGTAAGCAATCCCTATTTCCATCGGCCGGTCCTGGAGTCGTTCCTGTTCTCGATGGCAATAGCCGTGGGACTCACCCCGCAGCTCCTGCCCGCCGTAATAAGCGTTAACCTTGCGCGCGGGGCAGGCGGATGGCGGAGAGCGATGTCATCGTAAAGGAGAAGCTGAGCTCGATAGAGAGCTTCAGGAGCATGAACGATACTTTGCTCCGATAAGACGGGCACCCAACCAAAGGTCACGCATCGAGATTCATTCCGCCGTGAACGTGCTCGGCGAAAGAGCGATCGGGTGCTGCTCTATGCCTATCTGAACGCCTGCTTCGAGACGGGATTTGCGAATCCTCTCGACAACGCCATAAGGGGCTGCGCCGGTATGGATGCGTCGCCTTATAAAAGCTCGATAAATTTACCAATGCAATTTCCAGCCGCCGGCTGCTGGGCGTCCTCGTATCCGGGGAAGATGACCGCATCATGATAACCAAGGGCGCCCTGGCGAAGCGTCCTGTCGGTATGCTCGAAGGCGGGCTGCCCTCCGGCAGCCTGGCTGACATCGAGGGGCTGAAAAGTGCTATCATCGAGCGTTCGAAGGATCTCTCGTCGCGAGGGTTCCGCACTATCAGGTTGCGTACAAGGCCGGGATAGGGAGTAACCATATCGATAAGTCCGAGGAAAGCGGAATGACGTTCCTCGGATTCATCTCACTTTACGACCCTCCAAGGGGGCAGTCCGAGGGCGATAGCAGAGCTCGGCCGCCTCAACGCTATCGCTCAAGGTAATAACCGGGGACAACCGCGACGTCGCCCGTTTATAGGCGAGCAGGTCGGGATGCGGGAGCCGAGGTCGTGACTGGCGGCGAGCTGGCGGAGCTCAGCAGCGACTCGATCCTCGCCGTGGCCGCGCGGTGCAATATTCGCGGAGATAGAGCCCGCTCAAAAGAGCGTATGAGTGCTCGCCCTGAAGAGGCGGGAAACGTAGTCGGCTTTATAGGGGGCGGCATAAACGACGCGCCGGCGGCGCTCCATGCGGCGGACGTCGGCATATCGGTCGATAGCGCGGCGGACGTCGCGCGGCAGGCGGCCGATATAGTGCTCGAAAAAGGACCTCGGGGTCTAGTCAGCGGCGTGAGGGAGGGAGGAGTGACGTTCGCCAACACGCTCAAGTATGTGTTCATGGCAACGAGCGCCAATTTCGGCAACATGTTCAGCGTGGCCGGTGCTTCATTCTTCCTTACGTTTCTGCCGCTCCTGCCGAAACAGATTCTCCTTACGAATCTGATGACGGACATCCCCGAAATGACGATAGCGGGCGACAGCGTGGACGACGAGATGGTGAGCAAACCGAGGAAGTGGGACATAAAGTTCATCAGAAATTTTATGGCGATATTCGGCGTCATCAGCTCGGTCTTCGATTACGTGACGTTCGGGGTTTTGCTGTTCTTGTTCCACGCGCCGATGGAAGGATTCAGGACGGGCTGGTTCGTCGAGCGTCGTATCCGCCGCGCTCGTGATACTGGTCATCAGGACACGGAGGCCGTTCCTAAAAAGCAGGCCGGGGAAATATCTGGCCATTTCCAGCCTGCTTATAGCGTGCGCCGCCGTGCTTTTGCCTTACTCGCCGCTCGCGGGACTCTTCGGTTTCAGCCCGCTTCCGTGGAGGCTCCTGGCCGTGATAGGAGTCATGGTGCGGTGTACGTCATCACAGCCGGGCGGCCAAGAAGGTCTTTTACGGAAGGGTCGTCAGGTGACAGGCGCCCGATAATCCAAGTCCGTTGCCTTCGCGGTATCCGGGAATTAAAATGACATAGGAGCCGTGGGGCCTTAAAGTCATGGACAATTAATGGTATTGCTGTTAAAGATCGGCACTTCGATTGCGGTCATCGGACTAATGTTTTGCTCGGGGCTCAACATGGTGCCCGGGCATCTCAAGTTCTTCAGGGGCCGGCTTTCGCTTCTGATGCAATCCTTTGCCGTTCTGGTATTAGTGCCCGTGGCCGCGCTGGCCGTGGCGTACCTTATACGGCCTGTGCACCCGGCCGCCGTCGGCCTCGCGATAATGGCGTCTTCACCGGCCGCGCCGCTTATGCTGACAGGGCGTCGAGGGCCGCCGGCAGGCTCGATTATGTCGGGAGCCTTCACCTTATCCTTGCCGCTGTCCATAGTATCCACCCCGGTTACGCTTGCCGTGATGTCGTCGTTGATTGGATTTGACGCGAGTATCGACCCTATCAGATCGCCGGAGCTCACATTCACGATGATTCTCCTTCCGTCGGACTCAGGCTTTTCGTCCGGAAGAAGTATCCGGGCGTTGCGGAAAGAATCGGCCGCCCGCTTAACAGGGTATTCGGGATACTCCACGATCCTCGTAGTTTTGGTGCTTTTCGCCAAGACATTACAGATTCCTTTTAGACCTGGATTTTCATTCCTATGCTTCCGTGGTTATTTTCATCGTGCTCGCCCTGGCGGCAGGGCATTTCTCGGCGCCGGACGTGTCCGAAGAGGAAGGCCGCGCTGGCCCTCGAAGCTGCAGGGCGGAACCCGGGGTTTCGCGCTCGTCATAGCACAGCTTAACTCACATGCGAGGCCTGTTGCGTTTCTCGTCCCTTACATGCTCGTTTTATGGTTCTTAGCGTCCTGTACATTTCGTGGCACAAAAGAAGAAAAGCCAAGACCAGGCGCTGAAAAGTTCAGGTCGTCGGACCCGGAACTGAGCTCCCCTCGCTTTACACACGGCCGTCATAGTTATATTATGAGTTGCCTGAGGAGGCGTTTATATGAAAGCTGTAAAACCGAGGCGACAACGGAACCAGAATCGGATGGATAGGAACGGGGGTGATGGGCCTTTCGATGTGCGGGCATCTTCTCGAAAACGGCTACAAGACTTCCGTTTACAACAGGACGAAGAAGAAGGCGTCGCCGCTCTTGAAGAAAGGCGCGGAGTGGCTCCGTCTCCGAGAGAGGTCGCCGGGGAAAGTCGGACGTCGTGTTCACGATCGTCGGGTTTCCGGAGGACGTGAGGAGGTTTACTTCGGCCCGGACGGCCTTCTCGCCGGGCTCGGGAAGGGCGGGGTCACCGTGGACATGACGACGACTGAGCCGTCACGCTCGCGGTCGAGATATATGAAAATGCCGCCCGGAAGCCTGGAATAAAGACCGTAGACGCGCCGGTTTCGGGCAGCGACATGGGGGCCAGGAACGCAGCGCTGTCTATAATGGCAGGCGGCGACAAGCCGGTTGTGAATGCGCTCATGCCGCTCTTCAGGCTCATGGGGAAGAACATCGTCTACCACGGGAAGGCCGGCTCGGGCCGCACGCGAAGATGTGTAACCAGATTATGGTTTCAGGGCTGATGATTGGGATGTGCGAGACGCTACTGGCCTGCGCCTACAAATCGGGGCTTGACCCGGAGAAGATGCTGGAGTCCGTCGGGCGCGGCGCAGCGACGTCGTGGATGCTGGATAACCTTGCGCCGAGGATACTGAAGGGGGATTTCAATCCCGGGTTTTACGTAGAGCATTTCATAAAGGACATGGGGATAGCGCTCGCCGAGGCCGAGAGGATGGACCTCGTCCTGCCGGGCCTTTCGCTCGTACGCGAGCTTTACGTCGCCGCCAAGGCGCAGGGGCACGGAAGGAAAGGGACGCAGGCGCTTATACTCGCGCTCGAAGCCGTGTCGGGGATAAAGAGGAAGGGACTCAAAAAATAACCCGTGCGCCGGGCCGGAATGGTGTTATATTTCCACTTGCAGCAGGCGTCGCCCGGATCGCCTGACAATAACATTTAGAGGATGAAACCGAAATGAGAAATATATTGATCACGCTTTTATTTCTTATGATGCCGCTCGGCTATTCGTGCGCTACGATAGACGCGCCGGCGGAGCCGGCCAGCACCGATACACTCGAGGACAGGGTCGAGCCGAAGTCGATGGAGAACGAGTACAATCCAGAGGTTGAGGAAGAGATCGAGTCCGACATATCGCCGCTCGAAACGGAGATGCAGGAAGACCAGCCGCTGTTTAAATAACGCGGGCGGATTTGAAAGCGGATTGCCGCCCGGCTATTCCGATTTGCCGGTTTCGGCGGGGACGATGCGTATTTCGTAGAGCTTCGGCCAGAGCTTGCCGGTGACGAAGAGCCTTTTCTTGCCGGGGTCGTACGCTATGCCGTTGAGTACGTCCTCGCCCCCCTTTCTGTCCTTTTCGGGAAGGAGCCCCGAGAGGTCTATCCATCCCTTTACGCGGCCGGTTTCGGGATCTACCCTCGCTATCCTGTCGCTCCCCCAGATGTTTGCGAATATCTCTCCTTCGACATATTCGAGCTCGTTAAGGTTGGTGACCGGGCCGTTCTCGCCGTAGACCTCGAGCTTGCCGGTCTCTTTGAGAGTGGCAGGGTCGAGATACCTGAGGACGGCCGTGCCGTCGCTCATTATGAGGCTCCTTCCGTCGTACGTGAGCCCCCACCCCTCGCCGGGGTAGGAGAAGGTTTCGAGGAGCTCGAACGTGTTCTTGTCGTAGACGAAGCCCTTCTGCGAGCGCCAGGTGATCTGGACTATCTTGTCGCCCGCTATGGCCGCGCCCTCGCCGAAGTAAACGCCGGGGAGGTTCCGAATCTTGAGGACTTCGCCGGTCCTGAGGTCTACCTTCCTGAGCGACGATTGCCCGCGCCTCCCCGTGCTTTCGTAGAAGACGCCGTCTTCGAGAAGGAGGCCCTGGGTGAAGGCCGAAGGGTCATGGGGATAGGAGGCTACAACCTCGTAGCCGTAGATGGGGATGCCCGGGGCCTTGTCATTTGCCCGCGCGTCAGGCGCGAGGTTCCCGGCAAGAAGTATGAGGATGGCAAGAAGGTACACGGATATAAGGACTTTCTCTGACAGCCCGCTGTATAGGCGGGGGTTACCTCTATCGGAATATGCGGGACTCATATACGGCACAGGCTAATATACTAGCCGGTTTTACCGCAAATTTCCCATCCTTCGATTTTCTCTCCCTTGACATAATACCTGCCTTATTATAATTTTAGACTAGTCTAAAAATATAGTTGGCATATGGCGATAATATTTTGAGTTAGTGCTTTTGCGTATGGAGGAGGGAGAGGAATGGACGGCAACAAAAACGGGAGTGGATGGGGCGTGACGGGGCATGCATATTCGCGCGGACCCGGCGTTCGGTCGGCAGGGAAGGTGCTCGCGATACCCGTGCTTCTATTCTTTCAGCTTCTTATCCTGGCGGCGGACGCGGAGGCGCTGGGCGGGGTGTCCAATTCGAAGATCACCGTCCTCAGCGCGGATACCGTCCCGAAGGGGCACATAGAGCTTGAGCCTTACTTTTCCGCGGAGTTTACCGACGACAGGGATAACACGAAAAGATACGGCGGTGGGATAAGGATAACGCCAGGTGTTCTGGATTATCTCGAAGCGGGCGTCAGCATAAATTTTTTCGACGTGGAGGATTCGGATCTCATACGGGCGGAGAACGATTTCGGGCATATCGATTCGGGTTTTAAGCTGAGGTTCGTAGACGAGGAAGCCGGGAACCCGTTTTCACTTGCCTACGTCGCGGGTGTGACGTTCCCGACGGGGGACGGGGGAGAATGGGTGGTCGAGCCCGCAGGACTCGTGCTGACGAAGAACTTCACCGACAGGTTTTCCCTCGATACGGATTTCGTAGTCGGTATAGTCGAGGGGGATTCCTTGAGCCTCGTTACGAACACCGGCCTTGGCTATTACGTGACCCCCTGGCTCCAGGCGGTCGTCGAGGGGGCGTACGCATTCGAGAGCGTAGGCGGCGGGGGCGACATTTCGATTATAAACGTGACGGGCGGGTTTACCGCGGATGCGTTCGATTGGCTTTGCATCATTGTCGGCGTGACGCCAGATATTTATGTGAAGAACGAGGACAGGATAACAGTCCTTACAGCGGCGTTTACGTTCTCGTTCTGACGCGGTTTACCGCTTGACAGCGTAGTGTGAAGGCAATAAAATATTTTTAGATACGCCTAAAATCACCTTTAGGAGCTTTTAAATGTATACGGAGTCAATCGAGAATTACCTTAAGGCTATATACGAAATACAGAAGGAGCGGGGGAAGGTTTCGACCAATGCCCTCTCCGAGAAGCTCGGGGTCGCCCCGGCGTCGGTGACGAGCATGATAAAGAAGCTTTCCGAGAAAAAGCTGATTACGCACAAGCGCTATCAGGGAGTGCTGCTCACGGGCGCCGGGCAGAAGATCGCCCTCGAAGTGATAAGGCACCACAGGCTCGTCGAGCTTTATCTCGCGGAAGCCCTCGGCGTGCCGTGGGACAAGGTGCACGACGAGGCCGAGAAGTGGGAGCACATACTATCTGAGGACCTCGAGGACAGGATGGACGCCGTGCTCGGATACCCGACGAGGGACCCGCACGGCTCGCCGATACCGAGCAGGGACGGGACGCTCGTCGAGCTCGATTCCATTCCGCTGGCCGACCTCGGCCCGGGGCAGTCGGGCGTGGTGGCCGAGGTGAGCGACCACGATCCCAACCTATTAAGGTACATAGGCGGCATGGGGCTTTATCCGCATACGAACGTAAAAGTCGTTTCGGTAGAGCCTTTCAGCGGACCGATAACCGTTAAGGTCGGCGAGGAGAAGCACATACTGGGGGCGGAGGCGGCGCAGTACGTTTTCATCACGGACATAAAGGGAAAAGCCAAGGGAGATTCGTAAAATGGAGCTCAGGTCGTTATTGACGGTTTTTGTGTTGGCGTTGGGGGTTGTCGCAGCAGGCCTCGCCGGGTGTTCTTCGGACAAGGCGGGGCAGGAAAAAGAGACGGGGGTGATGGACGTCGTTGCGACTACCGGCATGATCGCCGATACCGCGAGGATAGTCGGCGGGGATCACGTGAAGGTGACGGGGCTCATGGGGCCTGGGGTGGACCCGCACCTTTACAAAGCCAGCGCCGGGGATGTGCAGACTCTATCCCGTGCGGACATCATCTTTTATAACGGGCTTCACCTCGAAGGGAAGATGTCGGAGGTGTTCGAGCAGATGGAAAGGCGCGGGATTAGAACGGTCGCCGTCACGGACAGCATAGACAGGGGCGTTCTTATCTCGCCGCCTGAATTCGGTGGAAATTACGACCCGCACGTATGGTTCGACGTTTCGATGTGGATGAAGGCCGTCGGGGTCGTGAGGGACAGTCTTGTCGAAGCCGATCCCGAAAACGCGGACATCTACAAAGCGAACGCGGAAGCCTATCTCGCCGAGCTAAAAGAGCTCGACGGTTATGTGAAGACCAAGGCGGCGCAGGTGCCGGAGGACAAGAGGGTGCTGATCACGGCCCACGACGCGTTCAACTATTTCGGTCGGGCGTACGGGTTCCAGGTGAGAGGGCTTCAGGGCATAAGCACCGCATCGGAGGCCGGGACGGCTGACGTCCAGTCGCTGGCCGAGTTCATCGTCGAGAGGAAGATTCCGGCGATATTCGTAGAGACTTCGATTCCTCCGAAATACATAGAGGCCGTACAGGCCGCCGCCGAGGCCAGGGGGTTTAACGTGAAGGTCGGCGGCTCCCTCTATTCGGACGCGCTCGGGAATCCGGGGTCGTCCGCGGGGACGTACGCCGGCATGGTTCGGAGCAACATAGACACGATTACGAGCGCCCTTCTGGACGGGGGGCAGTCCTGAGCGGCGAAAGGACGGACAAGATTATGCCTAACGCGATAGAAGTAGAGGACCTTACGGTCGCCTACGGCGAGAAGCCGGTCCTGTGGGACGTCGATCTCACGGTGCCGAGGGGCGTTCTGATGGCCGTCGTAGGCCCGAACGGCGCGGGAAAGACGACGCTTATAAAGTCTATCCTGAACCTCGTCGGCAAGGCCGCCGGGCAGGTGCTCATATACGGCAAGCCCTATCCGGAGGTGCGCCGCCTCGTGGCGTACGTGCCGCAGAGGGGGAGCGTAGACTGGGACTTTCCGACTAGCGTCGAGGACGTCGTCATGATGGGGCGTTACGGCGCCCTCGGGTGGTTCAGGAGGCCGGGCGGGAAAGAGCGCGAGCTCGCCGCTTCGGCACTCGAAAAAGTTGGCATGACACGCTTTGCAGGACGGCAGATCAGCCAGCTTTCGGGCGGGCAGCAGCAGAGGGTGTTCCTCGCGCGCGCACTCGTCCAGGACGCGGACGTATACCTTATGGACGAGCCGTTCCAGGGGGTCGATGCGACGACCGAGAGGGCGATTGTCGCGCTTCTCCAGGACCTGCGCGCGGCGGGAAAGACCGTCGTCGTCGTGCATCATGACCTCCAGACGGTCCCCGAGTATTTCGACTGGGCTACGCTTCTTAATGTGAGGCTCATAGCGAGCGGCCCTGTCGAGCGGGTCTTTACCGACGAGAATCTCCGCCTGACCTACGGCGGGCACGTATCCTTCATCCGCCGGCCGGCGGACGCCAACGGAGATACCGGAAAGACGGGGAAAGGGGGCTTTAGGTGAATTTCCCCGGGATTTTTGCAGACCTTTTTTTCGATTATACGCTGAGGACGGTTGCGCTCGGCTCCGCGGTGCTCGGCATCGTGAGCGGCGCGCTCGGGGCCTACGCCGTACTCAGAAAGCAGAGCCTTTTGGGGGACGCCATGTCCCACGCCGCGCTTCCGGGCATAGCGCTCGCGTTTCTCCTTACGGGGAGCAAGATGCCGCTCGTTCTTATAGTCGGCGCGGCGCTCGCCGGATGGGCCGCCACACTATTTATAATGAGCATCGTTTCGACGACGCGTGTGAAATACGACTCCGCGCTCGGCATGGTGCTGTCCGTATTCTTCGGCGCAGGGCTGGTGCTCCTTACCATAATACAAAAGCGCCCCGACGCGACGCAGGCGGGGCTCGACAAGTTCCTCTTCGGGCAGGCGGCGGCGCTCCTAGGGCGGGACGTCGTCACGATGGCCGTCCTCGGAGGGCTTTCGCTTCTGGCGGTCGGCATGCTCTGGAAGGAGTTCAAGCTCCTGTCTTTCGACCCGGAATTCGCGTCCACGCTCGGCTTCCCGATAAGGGGCCTGGACATACTTCTAACAACTCTCATCGTCATCGCGATTGTTATAGGACTCCAAACGGTGGGCGTCGTTCTGATGAGCGCGATGATCGTAGCGCCGGGTGCGTCCGCGAGGCAGTGGACGGACAGGCTCGGCGTGATGGTGGCGCTCTCGGCGCTCTTCGGGGCGATGGCCGGCGTTACGGGGGCCGTCATCAGCGCAAGCGTGCCGAGGCTCCCGACGGGGCCGACCATAGTCGTATCGGTGAGCGTGATAGTCATCGTCTCCATTCTCTTCGCCCCCCGGCGCGGGATACTGTGGAGCAAGCTCAGGGACAGGCGGCAGAGGGGGCGGCTCAGGCTCGAAGCGATCCTCGAAGACCTTTACATACTCGCGAGGGAGCACCACGACCGCGGGCACGCGCACTCGGTGTCTGTGCTCAGGCTGATGAGCGCGGGGACGGGCGGGGTCGAAAACAGCCTTCGAATACTACGAGAGCGCGGGCTCGTGCACCCCGTCGGGAAGGACGAATGGGCGCTTACGCCAGAGGGCGTGACGGAGGCCGCGAGAATAGCCGAGACGAGGAGGGGGCACACGGATGAGCGCTGAGCAGATAGATATTCAGATCATCGCCGCGCTCACGGCGGCGGCTTGCGCGATACCCGGGGTCTTTTTGGTCCTCCGGCGTATGGCCATGATGAGCGACGCGATAAGCCACTCGATACTCCTCGGAATCGTGCTCGCGTTCTTTGCGGGGAATGTGTCCTCGCCGCTTCTCATAATCGGCGCGGCGCTCAGCGGGGTTTTGACCGTGAGCCTCGTCGAGATCATGGCGAGGACCGGTCTGGTCAAGGAAGACGCCGCCATAGGGCTCGTGTTCCCGCTCCTTTTCAGCATCGGGGTCATACTAATAGCGCGCTATACGTGGAGCATTCACCTGGACGTGGACGCGGTTCTCCTCGGAGAGCTGGCGTTCGCTCCCTTCAACAGGCTCATCATCGGCGGGGTAGATATCGGGCCGAGGTCGATGTACGTCATGGCTACTATTCTCGCCCTGAACCTCGTATTTATTCTGCTGATGTATAAGGAGCTAAAGCTCGCGACCTTCGACGCCGGGCTCGCGGCGGCTCTAGGCTTCGCGCCGGGACTCATACACTATCTATTAATGGGACTCGTTTCCGTAACTGCGGTCGGGGCCTTCGACACGGTGGGCTCCATACTCGTCGTCGCGCTGATGATAGCGCCGCCGTCTGCAGCGTACCTCCTTACGGACAAGCTCTCGCGGATGATCGGACTGAGCGTCCTGATAGGCGTCGTTTCGGCGATAGCGGGATTCTGGTTCGCCATACTGATCGACGCCAGCATTGCAGGATCGATGGCGTCGGCCGCAGGGGTGGTCTTCCTGCTCGTTTTCCTCTTCGCGCCGGAGAGGGGGCTGATCGCGGTTTACTCGCGGAAGTCGCACCAAAAGAGGGACTTTGCGGGAAGGATGCTCGTCATACACCTCCTCAACCATGAAGGGACTCCCCAGGAGGAGCGTGAATCGGAAGTCTCGCATCTGGAAGAGAGCCTCGGCTGGAAAGAGGATTTCGCGCGGAGCGCAGTCGTTTATTCGGTGAAGAAGGGGCTCGTCACGGATAGCGGCGGAAGACTTTCGCTTACCGAAAAAGGCAGGGAGTTCGCGGGCAGATCGCTTACAGAGTTTACAGCCTGAGACAGGGTTATTCGGAGAGCTCTTTTTTCTTCATGAGCTGGAGTATGAGGCTCATGAGGATTACGCCCTTGGCGCCGTCGTCGTCTTCCTTCAGAGACTGGATGTAGTCCATGTTGTCCTTTACGGATTCGTCGTCGGGCGAGATGCTGAGCGCCGCGCGGAGGACGTCGAGCGCTTCGTCGTACCACCCCTTTTCGGCGAGGGACAGCGCGAGTGCGTTGTAGGCGGGGATAAATTCGGGGGAGATGGATATGACCTCCCTGAATTTAGCCGCCGATTCGTCGATCCATCCGAAATCGAAGTAGCAGTTGCCTATGGAAAGGTGCGCCCAAGTGTCGGACGGGCAAAGCTCTGTGTGCTTCCTGAATTCGGATAGGGCCTCTTTCGTCCACCCCATGTCGAAGAAGCAGAGCCCGGTTTGGTAGTGTATCTCGTCGTTGATGTAGTCGACCTCGGTGCCGGAGGCGGCGCATTCCTGGAAATACCTGAGCGCGTCTTCGTAAAGACCGACGGAGCGGTATGTGAGCGCCATGTGCCACTTGGCTATGACGTAGCCGGGGTCGAGCTCCAAGGCCTCGTGATACGACCTTATGGACTCGTCGTGCATACCCATGCGGGCGAGCGTGATGCCGAGCTGGGTCCAGATATAGGGATCTTCGGGGTTTAGCTCGAGGGCCTTTCTGAAATAGTAGACGGAAGCGTGGAACTCCTCCATCGCGTCGTATGTGAGCGCGAATGAAAGATAAACGTCGGGATCCTCGGGCGCGATCTTGATGGCTTTGGTGAGCTCTTTAAGCGCGTCCTCGAATCGTCCTGCTTCCTTGTAATCGTCGGCTTTATTTAAAAGCCTGTCCAACCTTCCCATTCAATGCACCGTTAGGTTCTTAGAACCTTGATGGTAAAGCATATTAGCTGAGGGGGGCGTTGTCAACCTCCGGGGGGTTTTATTGTTCAGATTCCATCTAAATTAGCCTATGACGCGGGAAAACGGCCATAAGATGTAATTAATAATAGAAATATCCCGCGTCCGCCGGACGCTGCTCCGGCGATCGGGAGGGCCACTACGCCAGCGGAAGGGGACTCTCGTGGCGGGGGACATAACAGAGGCTGGCACCAGGGGCCCCGGCTTATTGCGCCAAATCGGGAAAACCATTAGACTCACGGGAATACCATGAAAGATACGGTACAGGTCGCCGTCCCGATACCGAGGGACGAATATTACAGCTACAGCCTGCCGGCGGCCCTCGCGGAGGGGGCCGAGGTCGGAAAGCGTGTGCTCGTTCCGTTCCACAACCGGAGAACGATAGGGTTTATCGTCGGGTTCGGGGAGCCGCCGCCGGATATAAAGCTAAAGGACGTGATCGATATAATCGACGACGAGCCGCTTTTCGACGAGGCTCGGCTCGGGTTTCTGAAGTGGGCGGCGGACTATTACCTGATCCCGCTCGGGATGATGCTGAAGGCGGCGCACCCCGGGGGGCTGGGCGCGAGCATAAAGCGTACGCTGAGGCTGACCGCGGCTGGAGAAAGGGCGGCGTCGGGCGAGGGGAGGCTCACTGCCCACGAGCTTACGGTCGTAAAGGCTATCATGGGAGCGGGGGAGATAACGTCGCGGAGGCTAATGTCCGTCGTGGACAACACGTCGGCGGAGCTCCTGAATTCCCTCAAGCGGAGGGGGCTCGTCGAGTTCGGTTACGAGCTGGAATCGGACCCCAAGATAAAGACGGAGAGGGTTATCTCCGCCGTCGAGGGGGTGAGCGCGGACGACCCGGCGCTCGCCCGGAAGCGCGCCAAGGTGGAGATACTCTCCTTTATCATAGCGCACGGGAGGGTCCCGTTCGACGAGCTGAAGGAGGTGTTCGGGAACCCGTCCGCGCACGTTTCGTGGCTCGCGGAGGAGGGCTACGTGACGGTAGATCACGAGGAGGTTTCGAGGGACCCGTTCGCGGGGCTCGAAATCAAGCGTGACGCGCCTCCCGAATTGACCGTCGATCAGGATATCGCCTGCCGGAAGATTTCGGAAGCGGTCGGGAAGGGGAAGTTCGCGCCGTTCCTGCTGCACGGGGTGACGGGGAGCGGGAAGACGGAGGTGTATCTCCGCGCTATCGCCGGGGTCCTCGAAAGGGGAAGGGGGTTATTGTGCTCGTGCCGGAGATATCGCTTACGCCGCTACTCGTGAAGAGGTTCAGGGCGAGGTTCGGGGACGCGGTGGCAGTGATACACAGCGCGCTTTCGGACGGCGAGAGGTTCGACGCGTGGCGAAGGGCGGCGCGGGGCGACGTCGGCATCGTTATAGGCGCGCGGTCGGCCATATTCGCGCCGTTTCCCGACCTCGGGATGATAATCGTGGACGAGGAGCACGAGACGTCGTACAAGCAGGACGAGGCCCCGGCGTATAATGCGCGTGACCTGGCGCTCGTCCTCGGCAGAATGACCGATTCGGTGGTCGTGCTCGGATCGGCGACGCCGTCGGTCGAATCATACTACAATGCCAAAAGACACAGGTTCGGATACCTGCAACTGCCGCTCCGGGTGAGCGACCGTTCCTTCCGGCGATCACTATCGTGGACATGAAGGAGGAGGGCGGCGCGATACTGTCGTCCGCGCTCCGCGAGGCCGTCGTCGATAATTTCTGGAAGGACAGGGAGACGATACTGTTTCTCAACAGGCGCGGGTATTCGTCGATAATGATATGCAAGGTGTGCGGTGAGATATTGAAGTGCCCGAATTGCAGCGTGTCGCTCACGTACCACGCGCGGGGGGACGTGATAATGTGTCACCTGTGCGGGCTCGTCGAGAAGCCGCACGAGGTATGCGACGTGTGCGGGGAGGCGATGCGCGGGCTCGGGATAGGGACGCAGAAGGTGGAGGACGAGCTGAGGGGGCTCATCCCCGAGGCGCGGATAGCGCGGATGGACAGGGACGCCGTCGCCGGGAAGACGCGACTGCTCGACCTTTACCGGAAGCTCGAACGGGGGAGATAGACGTCCTCGTCGGGACGCAGATGGTCGCCAAGGGCACGACCTGCCGGGGGTGACGCTCGTGGGCGTCATCTCGGCGGACATATCGCTCGGCATACCGGATTTCCGTTCGGGAGAGAGGACGTTTCAGCTCGTGACGCAGGTCGCGGGAAGGGCCGGAAGGGGGGACGGCGAGGGGCGCGCGATAGTGCAGACCTATAACCCCGACCATCCGAGCATAACGTTCGCCGCGCGGCAGGACTCGAAGGGGTTCCTCGAACAGGAACTCAAAATGAGAGAGGAGCTCGGATATCCGCCGTTCGCTAGGCTCGTGAACGTGAGATTCACCGGGAGGCGGGAGGACGAGGTTGCAGACGTCGCGAGGAAGGTGGGCGAGGCGGCAAAGAGGCTCGCCGGGAAGCTCGCGCCGGGGGCCGTCGAGATACTGGGGCCAACGCCGTGCCCGGTGAGCCGCATAAAGAACCGCTATCGCCGGCAGATGCTGCTGAGGTCGGGGGACGTGAAGGCGCTCCGAACACTCGTGAAGCGGCTCATGGCAGGGATGGGGAAGGTAGCGGGGCAGGTGAGGGTGTCGGCGGACGTGGACCCGTATAATTTCAGCTGATTATCGTTCTCCATCGGCGCGCGGCAATGCGGCGTCGTTACGACATAATCTCCGCCCGGGGTTTTAAGCGGGCTCATCCCGATTTATAATAGTAGGAAGGGGTTCGAAATGCCTGAGAGAAAGCGTACGAGAACGGGGGGAGCGAGGAAGAAGCCCGAGACGGGGCCTGACCTGAAGGACCTCGGGAAGGCCGGTGAGCATTTCCTCGCCGGGGCCACGGAGATAGTGGCCGGGACCGGGTTCGTCATAAAGGGCGTGAGGCATCTCCTCGAAAACGAGGAGGGCAGGAAGTTCCTCTGCGAGCTGCCTCTAAAGGCCGTTAACACCGGCATCGATCTCATGAAGAAGGCCGGAAAGGAAGCGAAAGAGCGGAGGAAGACCGGGACCGGACAGAAGAGAGGATCACGAAGCAGGAAAATCAACGTTGAATAAACCCTTGCCGGACCCAGGCTACGCCCGGACCGTTTTAGAGCACTATAAAGAGAGTCACAAGAAGATTTCCCCAGCGCGGAAGAAGATACTGGAGCTCCTGGCGGGGTACAGCTATTTCCTCGGCCGCTCCGCGGTCAAGGACCCGGGAATACTCGAATACTTGGATTCCAGCGAAGCCGTTTCGGACGGAAAGACCCCCGCCGTTTTCATGGAGGAGACCGGCGGGATAGCCGCGTCGTCCGAAAGCGCTGCTGAGCTCGAATCCGGACTCAGACGCTACAAGTACAGGGAGCTCGCCCGGATAATCTACAGGGATATAACCGGCGGGGCCCCGTTCACCGAGACGATGGAGGAGCTTTCGGACCTCGCCTCGGCCATCGTCGAGGCGGCGATAACGTTCTACCGCCCCGAGGCGGAAGGGGCGGGCGAGTTTACCGTCATAGGCATGGGGAAGCTCGGGGGGCGGGAGCTGAACCTGAGCTCGGACATCGACATAATCTACATCTACAGGGACGACGGGGACCCGGACCCGTTTTTCAGGCTGGCGGAGAAGGTAACGAAGTCCCTCAGCGCCGTGACCGAGGACGGCTTCTTATACAGGGTCGATCTCGGACTCAGGCCCGGCGGCGGGAAGAGCACGATCGCCGTGCCCATAGAGGGGGCGCTGGAGCACTACTTTTACTGGGGGGACACGTGGGAGAGGGCGGCGATGATAAAGGCGCGCCCGATCGCCGGGGACATCCCGCTCGGCGAGAAGTTCGTCGGCGACATGGAGCCGTTCGTCTATAAAAAGTTCCTCGATTACTCGTCTATAGAGGACCTGAAGGATATGAAGACCCGGCTCGACCAGCTCGAAAAGAAGCGCGACGTCAAGCTCGGGAAGGGCGGAATCCGCGAGATAGAGTTTTTCGTCCAGGCACTCGCGCTCGTAAACGGCGGGGAGATAAAGTACATACGCGAGAACAATACTCTGAAAGCGCTCGGAAAGCTCGAAGCCGCGCACCTGATAACACCGCAGGTACGTCGGACGCTATCGGATTCCTACCTCTTTTTAAGGAAGGTGGAGCACAATATACAGCTCGCGGACGAGAGGCAGACGCATAAGCTGCCGTCGTCGCCGGACGACCTCGAAAAGCTGGCATTGAGGGTGGGCGTGCCGGACAGGGACGAGCTCGAAAGACTTTACAAGGAAAGGACAGCGGCGGTTTCGTCCGTCTACAAGGGGCTCTTTTACGAGCCTTCGCAGAAGACGGAGGAGGTGGGGAAGGAGTTCTGGAAGGCTGCGGGGTTTTTGATGGAGGGGAACCTGAACGAAGAAGAGGCGATCGAGAATCTGAACGCGCTCGGGTTCAACAATCCCGGAATGGCGGCCGACCTGCTCTCGAAACTTCTCGACGCCAAGAGGGGCGGCCTTACGCAGGGCGGGAGGGCCGCGACGAGGAAGGTGATTCCTGCGTTCCTGGCGAGCGTCCTGAAATCGCCGGACCCGGACCTCGCGATCGTGAACCTCGAAAGGTTCGTTTCGGGCATAGGGTGGAGGACCTCGCTCTATTCGGTCCTCGCCGAGAACCCGGACATCATAGAGCTGCTGGTAAAGCTCTTTTCGACGAGCGGCTACCTGTCGAACTTCCTGATACGGCATCCCGAGTACATGGACGTGATAACACTCCGCGACGTGAGGACGGAGTACTCGTCCAAGGGTGAAATGCTGGCTCAGCTTCACGAATCGCTGGCCGAGGAGGACGACTACGGGGCGCAGCTCGACGTTCTCAGGCGGTTCAGGCACGTGGAGACGCTCAAAATCTGCCTCAGGGACCTTAACGGAGAGGTCGGGCCGTTTTACGTCGGCAAGTATCTCTCGATGGTGGCCGAGGCCATACTCGAAGCAGGGCTCGAAATCGCGTGGGAAGTCGTCCGCGACAAGGAGAAGCACCCGGAGAAGAATCACAAGATGGTCGTCATGGGCATGGGGAAGCTCGGCGGGAAGGAGCTTTCGTATAACTCGGACCTCGACGTGATCTTCATTTACGACGGGAAGGAAGAGGAGCACATGTTTTACTCGAAGCTCGGGCAGAAGGTGATCTCCGTCCTGTCCGTGCCGACGGGTGAGGGGTATGCGTACAAGATAGATATGGGGCTAAGGCCCTCCGGGCGATCCGGGGCGCTTGTAACGTCATTAAACGCATTCCGGAAATACCAGCAGGAGAGCGCGCAGATCTGGGAGAGGCAGGCACTCGTAAAGGCTGCCCCTTCGGCGGGGAACGTGAAGGTCGGAAATAAAATCATGAAGCTCGTGACGGAGTTCGTTTACGAGAGGCCGATACACGAGGGCTTCGAGAAAGAGATAAAGAGGCTCAGAAAGAGGATGGAAACGGAGCTCGCCGCGGAGAGCCGGGAGAAGCTCAATATAAAGACCGGGCGCGGCGGCATAGTGGATATAGAATTTTTGGTGCAGATGCTACAGCTAAAGTACGGCGGGGAGTATCCCGTGGTCAGAAAGCAGAATACGTCGGACGCGCTCGCGTGGCTCCACGAAGCGGGGATAATCGAGGAAGACGACTATACGGAGCTGGCCGACGGGCTCACGTTCCTAAGGAAGATGGAGAACCTTTTGAGGCTCCTTCACGACAGGTCTATAAACGAGCTCTACGAGAGCGACTTTGAAAAGCTGGCTTCGGAGCTGGACCCAGGGGACGCCGCGAAGCTCAAGAGGAAGTACACCTCGACGACGGGCAAGATCAGGAAGATTTATAACAGGTACTTTTCAGGACGGGCCGCGGAGCCGGAGCCCGCGGAAAAACGGAGAACCAGTAAATGAAGGATTTTAAAAGCTGCATTTTTCTCATGGCGGACGGGGCGAGGGCGGACGTTTTCGAAGAGCTCCTTAACGCGGGCGATCTGCCGGCGATATCGCGCTACGTAGTCGAGCCGGGCGCGTACAGGGAGGCGGTGTCTGTGTTTCCCTCTACTACGGGACCCGCGTATACGCCGTACGTCTTCGGGAAATATCCTGGAAGATGCAACTTCCCCGGGATAAGGTGGCTCGACAGGAGGCTTTACGCCGACAGGAGCAAGATCTTATCCTTCAGGCGCTTCAGGAGCTACATCGGGCTCGAGACTTACTTCATGAACAGCGACGCCTCGACCGATAATACCAGCATATTCGAGGTGTTCCCCCGGAGCGGCAATATTCTGAACGAGCTGTCACGCGGGGTGAAGCTCAGTAACGACAAGACCCGATTTTCGAAGCTTTATCATAAGGTGAAGAGCCATTTTACGGACAGGACTGACGAGGTGGACCTACTCGCCCGGAGGCTTCTCGTAAAGGAGCTCGGGGCTATGCACGATTTCATCTTCACCGTGTTCCTGGGCATCGATACGTACTCGCACGTGAACCACCCGTTCCACAGGGACGTGATCGATTCCTACAGGAGAATAGACGAGACGATCGATATAGTAGCCTCGCGCCTCAAATCGGAGGGGCGTCTCGACGAAACGCTGTTCGTCATCATCAGCGACCACGGCCTTACGCAGACCCATTCGCATTTCGATTCCCTCGGATTTCTAAATGCCCGGGGATACAAGACCTTTTATTACCCCAACGTGTTCAAGCACTTCACGAACGCCGACGCCGGGAGCCTCATATCCGGGAACGCCATGGCTAACATATACGTCAAGAGCCCGGACGGCTGGGAGAGGCGCTCGACGTTCGCGGAGATGAAGCAGCTGGTTGAGGACTTCCTCGAAAGGCCCGAGGTGGATATCGTCGCCGGGACGGACGAGGAAGGGAGGGTGAGGATAAAGAGCACGAGGGGCGAGGCCAAGGCATGGATAGGCGAGGACGGGCTCGTCAATTACAGGAAGATCTCGGGGGACCCGTTCGGTTATAACGGCGTTCCGGAGAGCATGACCGCGAGGGAAGGCTTTGGCAGCGAGCTTCAACACGGAATACCCGGACGCCGCGGTTCAGATAATGCAGCTCCTCGAATCACCGCGCGCGGGCGACCTCGTCCTGAGCGCACACCTGGGTTATGACCTCAGGTCGCACCACGAAAGCCCCGAGCATCGATCTTCGCACGGCTCACTCGTGAGGGACCACATGATGGTTCCGTTCGCAATCAGCGCGCCGCTCACCGACGAGCTCGCGAGGACCGTGGACGTGTATCCGACGATACTCAACGAGCCTCCTCGGAAGGCAGCTTCCGGACGGCCTCGACGGCATAGATCTGTCGCTTTAGGAATGAATCACGAGAAGAGCGCCCTTGCATGGCCGCCTCGGTTATGAAGAGCGGCTATCGCCCCCCAGAGGAAGTAGCGCCAGAGCTCGCTGAATACCTTTACGAATCCGGGCCGTCCGTCTCCCGGGGCCTGGCTTTCTATCGTTATCCTCGAAAGGTCGGACTCGGCCGGATCGACGTTCACTGAAAAGCTGTAGAGGGGGTTTTGCGTCGCGGGTGACCGTGTATATGCCGGGGGTATCCGTCCCGGCGAATACGGGCTCCGCGCCCGAAAGCTTTGTTTTCACGCCGCCGGGTCCTGAGACTTCCACACCTTCCGTGCCGGGCGGAACGTCGATGGCGGCGATCTCGCCTGCGAGATAGCTCCTCTTCCTTACCCCGGAATTGCCGCTCGTGTCCATGAGCTCCTTAACGACCGGAAGGAACACCGGGATATCGGAAGGTCGTTCCAGGCGGTGTCGGCCGTGGACGCGAAGAGGTATACGCCCCGCCGCCGAGGCCTTTCCTCAAAAGGAACGGGTCGCCGGAGGCCGTGGAGAGTATCGTCTCGGCCCCTTCTTCGGGGTATATCGAGAAGTAGCGGTTTACGCGGACGCTGCCGAGCCTTTCGCGTACGTCGCCGGAAAAGTCGCGGCCGCTCGCCCGGACTTACGAATGTGCCCGCTTCCTGTATCGTAAGCAGCTGGCCGGGGAGGAGGTCCTTCAAAAGTGTGTTGTAGGAGGACGGCCTGATTCTGTCGCCCGGGAATATGACGAGTGTCCCGCCGTTGATTACGAATTCCTTTAGCGCATCGGCGGTGGATGGAAGAATGTCGCCGGCGTTGGCGAGGAACACGACCCCGTAGGGCGAGAGGTCTTCCGAAAGAAACGCCTCGTTGTCCTTGACGGATACGGGCACGCCGGAAATCTCGGATATCGTTTCCCCGGCGCGCGCCAGGTAGTAGGCCTCGCCGAGCCTCGCTTCCTCGCGGGGGTCGCCGTCTATGATGAGTATCCCGGAGCCTTCGCCGCCCGTGAGGACGAAGTAGCGGGCGTCGTCTATCGGGAGGCTGTCCTTATCGATGCTTGCCGTTCCGTGGCCGGGCGCGGCTGCATCGCCGTCCGGAGGGAGCGTGAATTCCTTTACGGCCTTTTCGCCGGGGCCCGACGTCGAGGTGCGCATTGACATCGTGCCCGTTGAAGTGCTCACCTCGCAAGAAGGTCGCGGGCCTCTTCGGGGAGAAGTTGGACACCCCGACTTCGAGTGTTGTACCGTCCTTGCCACGGCTCGCCGAGGCCGAACTGACGGCCCTGTTGGGCGAGGCTTCGCCGCCCGTGACATCGACGACTCGGAGCCAGCCGCCGGGGGCCGGGGTTTCACGCCAGCCGTTTTTCTGCATGTCGGTGAGGAACATCACTTCTTTCTTTTCGGGCGGAGAGTCGGAGAGGGCGGCGTATACATCCGCGAGCCGCTTTTCGTTATCGGCGTAGGTTGCGCTGAGCTTTATTTCCCCCGCTTCCTGCCTGAGACCGGCCATGTCGCTCGACGGGGATAGCCTTTCGCCCGGCTTTGCGACGAGCGGCGCCACGATGGCAAAGCTCCCGTCGGGGAGGGAGGAGATCGTATCCCTCGCCATTTTCACCGCTTTATCGAAGCGGCCGCCCCAGCCCATACTGAAGGAGTTGTCAACGACGACGGCGATTGACCGGGGGCCTTCCACGCCCGCCGGAGCGAATGAAAACAGGGAAGGCCGCGCGAATACGAGCACCAGAAGGGCTATGACGAGGGCCCGGAGCAGGAGGAGCAGCATGTCCTTGAGCCGGGACCTTACTGCGCTGTCCCCCCGCGAAGCGAGGAGGAACGTGATGGCCGGGAACTTCTTCACCGCGCCGCTCTTCCGGGATATAAGATGCGCTATTACCGGAAGCGCCAGGGCGGCGAGTCCTATAAGGAAATACGGGCTAAGGAAGGAAAAATTCAAGAAACCTCACTCTCGTTATTTATCTGCTATGTGGATGAGCGGCTCTTCGACGGGCCTCGACGTGGGAGCGAATACGTATCGCGATTCGTACTCGTGGCACGTTTTCCTGAGGGTGTCCATGAACTGCCTCATCCTCTGAATGTAATTATTTCTGACCTCTCCGGCATCGACAATGACCTTCTGGCCGTTTTCCATATCTTCGAACTCGAAGGAGCCCCGGAAAGAAAACTCCGTTTCGTCTTCGTGGAGGACGTGAAAGAAAACGGCGTCCCTGCCCGCGGCGTTAAGCATCTGGAGGCATTTGCGTATGTCGGCCTCGTCCGTGAGAAGGTCGGAGACTATGACGAATGCCGAGTCCCTCCTGTAGACTTCGAGCGCACGGGCAACGGGGTCGGAAAGCGCTGTCCCGCCGGCAGGGGAAGCCGAGCCAAGCATGTCGAGTATTGGGGCTATCGATGGGTTGCCCGCGCGGGGCGGGATGACGTCCACGCCCTCGCCGGAGAAGACCCCCGCGCCGACCGCGTCGCCCTGCCGGAGTAGCAGGTAGGAAAGGGTGGCGGCGAGCCTCCTGGCGTAGTCGAGCTTCGTAGCCCCCTCGGCGCCGTAGCCCATGGACGCGCTCGTATCGACGAGCACGCACCAGTCGAGGTTGACCTCGTCCTCGAACTTCCTTACGTAGAGCCTGTCATGGCGCCCGTAGAGCCGCCAATCGACCTGGCGGAGCTCGTCGCCCCGGTTGTACTCTTTATATTCCATGAAGTCGGGGCTTATACCCCTGTAGTAGCTCTTGTGTATGCCCGCTTTCCTCCCCCTTACGCGGGATGGGGAGCGGAAGAAGAAGCGCCTCAGGCGCGAGGCTGTTTCGAGGTCGAGTAGGGAATTGAAATCCGTGCCCGGCATCAGAAAAGTATAACCGGGGAGAGATCAGGATTCATTAATTTCGGGTATTTCGGGGATCGTCAGGCGAGGAGTGTTTCGATTTCTTCTGTTACGGAGTCTTCTTCGAGGTTTTTGGCTATCGATATTTCCTTTACGAGAAGTGAGCGTGCGGTGTCCATTATGCGCTTTTCGCCGAAGGAGAGATCCTTGCCTTTCTGGAGGAGGCTTATGTCGCGGAGGACGAGCGCGACCTCGAAGATGTCGCCGCTTTTGAGCTTGTCGGAATATTCACGGTAGCGCTTGTTCCAGCTTTGGCCGCCGTTCTGGTGGTTGCCGTTCTTTTCTTTACTTTTGAGTATGTCGTAGATTCTGATGATCTGTTTGCGGGTGATTACGGGCCGGAGGCCCACAGTCTGGGCGTTGTCGGTCGGGACCATTAGGGTGACATCGCTGTCAACGACCTGAAGAATATAAAAATCCCTTATGGTACCGCATATTTCCTTGGATTCGACTGCCCTTATCTGAACAACCCCATGAGCAGGATAAACAGCTTTGTTGCCTACTTTAAATGCCATGATTCAGGAAACTCCTATGTGTGTGAAAAGGTGGCGCCCCAAGAAACAATCTATCACATTTCTGACCGCCGGTCAAATAAAGGAGCCCGGACCCGTGGGAGCGTGCGGTCGGATGAGGACCCGGATGCGCGCTTATGTGTAGCAATTTTCCCTTGAAATCATATGCGGCTTAAGATAGAGTCTCTTCTTCTACTCATTCACATCTCGAAAACTGCCGGAGGGACGTTCTGTGGGCCGCATAACCGAAAAAGACCTTTTCGAGCTTCATGGTATAAAAAATCCGGGAAAGGTGTACTACAACCTTCCCGTTCCCGAGCTTTATGAAGAGATAGTAAGACGTGAGGAAGGGATCATAGCCGAGGGCGGGACGCTGGTGGCATACACGGGCGCGCATACGGGCCGCTCGCCGCAGGACAGATTCATCGTCAAAGAGCCCGCGAGCGAGGAGTACATACTCTGGGGCGCGGTTAACAAGCCGATAAGCCGCGAGCACTTCGATTCACTCTATAACAAGATAACTTCACATTTCGAGGGCAAGGACATATTCGTGAGGGATCTTTACGCGTGCGCCGACCCCGACTACAAGATGCCGGTGCGGATCATAAACGAGTACGCCTGGCATAACGTTTTCGTGAACAATCTTTTTATAAGGCCGGAGCCTGAGGAGCTCCCGCATAACCACGTCGGGTTCACCGTCATCGCCGCCCCGGGCGTCACCGCCGACCCGGAGACGGACGGGACCAGGACGGGGACGTTTATCGTGCTCAACTTCGAGAAGCGGGTCGCCATAATAGGAGGCACGCAGTACGCGGGGGAGATGAAGAAGTCTGTATTCACGGCGCTCAATTTTCTTTTGCCGATGGAAGGGGTGTTCCCTATGCACTGCTCGGCGAACGTCGGGAAGGACGGGGAAGTCGCTCTTTTCTTCGGGCTTTCGGGCACGGGGAAGACCACACTTTCCGCGGATCCGGGAAGGGCGCTCATCGGGGACGACGAGCACGGATGGCACGAGCGCGGGGTGTTTAACTTCGAGGGCGGGTGCTACGCCAAGGCGATAAAGCTAAGCCCGGAAACGGAGCCCGAGATTTACGATGCGTCGCTTCATTTCGGGACGGTGCTCGAAAACCTGGAGATAGACCCCGAGACAAGGAAGATAAACTTCGACAGCGACAGATACACCGAAAACACGAGGACGGCATATCAGATCGATTTCCTCAAAAATATCGTTCCATCCGGGACCGGCGGAGTTCCGAAGACGATATTCATGCTCACTTACGACGCGTTCGGCGTCTTGCCGCCGATATCGAAGCTTACCCCCGACCAGGCGATGTTCTTTTTCACTCTGGGTTATACCGCCAAGGTGGCCGGGACGGAAAGAGGGGTCGCGGAGCCGCAGGCTACGTTCAGCTCGTGTTTCGGCGCGCCGTTTTTGCCGCGCCCGCCGCTCTTTTATGCGGGGATGCTGAAGCGGAGGCTCGAGGAGAGCGGCGCAGAGGTGTGGCTATTGAATACCGGCATAACCGGCGGGCCGTACGGCGTCGGCGAGAGGATGCCGCTCAAGGAGACGAGGGCGCTCGTGACGGAGGCTGTTAGCGGGAGGCTCGGCAAGGGCGAATTCAGGAAGGAGCCCGTGTTCGGCCTTAGCGTGCCGGCGTCGTGCCCTGGAATGGACAGCGGGGTTCTCGACCCGAGGAAGGCGTGGCCAGACCCTGCCGAATACGACGCCAGGGCGAAGGAGCTCGCCGACAGATTCAAGGCGGAGTTCGAAAAGCACAAGGCGTGAGGGGAGACTTCAATAATCATGTCGTTCCCGACACCGATCGGGAATCCGGTTTTTTTCTTTTTGCACTTGAAGCCGCTGTGCCATGCCTGTCCGGGGCTCACACGTAGACCAATGCGGCATCACATTGTCTTATTATTTGTCAGCGCGTTGTTATAGGCGGCGATCACGTCTTTCCTCGAAAGAGCCCCTATGACCTTCTTCGAGGTCTTCGATTCGATTACGGGAAGGATTTCGACCGGCTTCTTCTCCCACTTCTTCAAAACTGTATAGAGCGTGTCGTCCGGGTTTACGGTTACCACGTTGAGGGTGGCCATCTCCTTGACTACGACAAGGTTTTTGATGGACTCCTCGAATATCCACTTCCTGAAGTCCTGTATCGAGATTATCCCCACGAGGTTCTCCTTATCGTCCACGACAGGGAATGTGGTGAAGCGGCTTTGAGGCAGGAATTCGATCAGCTCCCGGAGAGTCATGTCCTCGGGGATGGTCTCTACGTCGCGTCTCATTATGTCTCTTGCCCGCAGTACGTGTATGATTCTCCCCCCGACTTCTTCTTCCAGGTGGATTCCGGCCTTGTTCAGCTCGAGGCTTTCGAGAGAGCCTCCTATGAGGAGCCGCGCCGTCACGCTGCCCAAGACCGAGCTTATCATTATCGGGATGACTACCTGATAGCTCTGGGTCATTTCAAATATAAGGAATATGGACGTTAACGGGGCCTGGGTCACCGCCGCGAGAAAAGTCCCCATTCCGACTGTCGCATAAGCGCCGCTGAGCGGCACCGGGCTCGCCAGGATCGATTCGACGAGCGTTCCGAATACGCTCCCCATCGCGGCACCGATAAATATGGACGGCGCGAACATTCCCCCTGGCCACCCGGACCCGATGGTGATTGTAGTTGCAATCGGCTTTATGAAAATCAAGCCCACGATTATTAAAAGCGGAAGCTCGTTCTGGAGGACTTTGTCTACCTGGTCATAGCCGTTACCTAAAATATAGGGGAAGAATACGCCGATTACGCCGACGATAAACCCTCCGAGGACGGGCTTTAACCGGGAATTACGCTTTATTCTTGCGAAAGCGTCCTTGACCATGAAAAAGAGCTTTATGAACCCGGCTGAGAAAAATCCCAGCAAAATGCCGAAAACGGCGTAAAAGAAAAGCTCCTTCACGCTGACGAATTGGTAAGGCGGCACGACGAAGATTGGGTCGTTGCCTCTGAGCGAGCGGGTTACGACCGTACCGACTGCAGCCGATATGACTATGGGGAGAAAGCTCCCGATTCTGAAATCCTTGAGAAGCGCGACTTCCTCGGCGAAAAGAACGCCTGCCACGGGGGCGTTGAACGTTGCAGCTATGCCGGCAGCGATCCCGCACGCCACGAACACGGGTATCTTGCTCCTCGACACCTTGAATATCTGCCCGATGAAGCTTCCGATAGCCCCGCCCAGCTGCGCGATAGGCCCTTCCTGGCCGGCAGACCCGCCGAACCCAAGGGTTATGCAGGCGCCGAGCGCTTTTGCTATCGTTTCCTTGAACTTTAGTATGCCGCCCCTTAGGTTTATTTTCTCCAGGAACTTCGTAAAGCCGTACCCGAGGACGTCGCCCGGGAAAATATAAGCGAGCAGCATGAGGATGACTCCGCCCGAGAGGAGCGGGAGTATCACGTAAGGGGAGCTCCAGTAAGGTGCTACTACGGTGTTGTAGAGGAGGCTGTACGCTTCGACGAAAACGTAGTTGGCCAGCCCCGCAAGGGCCCCGATAAAGATTCCCACGAAAATAAAGAACGCGTATTCGTTCGAGTAAAATGAATACAAGCGGCTCTTGGCCGCGGTGGCGTGTGATTTTTCTTCCGTTTCCATTGAATCCTGTTACATAGAGAGATTCAGAAATTGACGGAACTTGCGTCGGTTTTTCAGTTAGCAGTATAAGAGTAACCACTCATAGACCTGCTATCAACAGATGGCGGACGGGGCTGTTCGCCCGTGTGTGTGCCCATTCATCCATCTTTATAAAATTTCTTTTCCGTTGTAAGATTGGACAAGATACAAATAACCCCGCCGAAGGAGAGATCTCATGGATTTTTTGAAGAAAGAAGACACGGTGCTGGTAGTCATCGACATGCAGGAGAGGCTTATGTCCGCGATGCCGGACCTTCACTCGCGCGTTGCGGTGAGGAACACGAGGGTGCTTATCGAGGCCGCCAGGATACTGGAGATTCCGGTGCTGGTGACGGAGCAGTATCCGAAGGGGTTGGGGGCGACCATAGGAGAAGTGAAGGATTCGCTCGGTGAAGAGGCGACGCCGATAGAAAAGGTGGTGTTCAGCTGCGCGAGGTCCGAGGAGTTCGCGGACGCCGTCAAGGAACTGGGCAGGAGCTCTTATCTTCTGGCCGGAACCGAGACGCACGTATGCGTCCTTCAGACGGCGATAGACCTCGTTAACGAGGGGTATAGCGTGTACGTGCCCGCCGATGCGGTTGTGTCGAGGAACGACCTCGATTGGCAGAAGGGGCTCGAGCTTATGGGAAAGGCGGGGGCTACTGTGGGCACGACCGAGGCATTTTTATTCATGCTTCTCGAGCGGGCTGGGACGGATGAGTTCAAGGCGATTT
The DNA here is from genome assembly GCA_041390285.1 of Thermodesulfobacteriota bacterium. GTDB lineage: Bacteria > Desulfobacterota_D > UBA1144 > Nemesobacterales > UBA2774 > JADLGH01. The sequence continues at coordinate 176,082 of JAWKQD010000004.1, forward strand.
CGAAGCTGGTTAAGTAGGAGGGAAATATAGATTTCTCCCTGCGGTCGAAATGACAAAAACTCTGGATGGATTGCTTGCGGAAGTGGATTCCCGATAAAAGTATTCGGGAATGACATACATGCTGCATGTTTAAAACGTTTAAATCTCCCCCTGTTTTAATTCGGTTCTGACTATTCGCAGTACTGGATTCTCGTCGAGGACGTAAGTGAGGGCTTCCTATTCCTCACTCCCTCGGAATTGTTGCAGGAATGACACACACGTGTGTGTTTTACGAGCGTAGTGCGTTCGGAGTTTGCAGGCACCTGAAGCGCGGTGGGTGATAGTTGCAGTGCCGCTGCTACTTCGATTTCCTGCACGCGTGGCGTGCATTGTGCGTCCCCGAGGGGATTTGAACCCCTGTTACCGGCGTGAAAGGCCGATGTCCTGGGCCAGGCTAGACGACGGGGACGTGCAATTGATTGTGAGCCGTACAGGATTCGAACCTGTGACCCACTGCTTAAAAGGCAGTTGCTCTACCTACTGAGCTAACGGCTCAATTTTTGAAGGGCTAAAATATATCACGTTAATCCTGCTTGTCAAAGAAAATATACACGAAAACGTGCGGCATGAGAAAGAGCCGTGTGACGGCGGACATTCCCGGCTTCATGACGCCTTATCGGAGAGTAGCGAGCGGTAGAGCTCGACCAGTTTTTTGTTGAGCTTGCGTATGTCGTATTTCTCCTCGACCGTTTTCCTCCCGGCCATGCCCATTTTCTTCCGGCCCTCCGGGTCTTTGACCAAAAGGTCGAGCTTTTCGGCCAGGGCTTCGGCGTCGCCCGGCTGGACGAGGTAGCCGGATTCGCCGTCACTGACAACCTCGGAAACGCCGCCGACCTTAGTCGCCACGACCGGGAGCCCCGATGCCTGAGCCTCCATGAGCGCGACGCTCAGCGCTTCCTCGACGCTCGAAAGAAGGAATATGTCGGATTCTGCGAGCCTGCCGGAGATATAGTCCTGATCCATTCCGCCGGCGAAGGTGACAGCATCTGAAGTCTCCTCTTCAGCCGCGAGCGACTGTAGCTTGTCGAGGAGTTTGCCTTCTCCGATTATCTCGTATTTTATCGTGAGACCCGGATTCTTCGCCGCCAGGATGCCGACGGCCTTTATCGCGTATTCGAGCCCTTTTTCCCTGACGAGCCGGGCAATGGTGACGATTCTTATCTCACCGTCCGGCCGGGGGGCGGGGGAGGATGTATGTTTGAATCGTTCGGTGTCTATACCCACGGGGTGGTCTACGATCTTGGACAGCTCGAAGCCCATGTGTTCGAGCTGCCTCCTGTTGTATTTCGATATGGCGAGGAAGAGATCGCCGTTTTCCCTGAGTGGTGCGTATATGCCCCCGCCGCGGCTTTGACCGAGCCGGATGTCGTAGCCGTGGAAGGTCGTGACGAGCTTTGCGTTAATGACGCCCAGCTCCTTGAGCTCGGCGCCGATGTTGCCGTTCGGGCCGAACTGGCAGTGCACGATGTCGTACGAATTCTGTCTGAAGAATGGCACGCAGTGGAAAAGGAATGCGGAGCCGGGGATGCCTTTTTTTATCGCGCGGTAGACTTTGAAAAGCGAGGACGGCCTTTTGAGGAGGCCCGGAGAGTGAAGGACGAGGGATCTGATACTGCCGAGCGGCTCGCCCGGCCTTCTCTCGGGGTAGTGCGTCCGTGAGAGGAGGTCGTACTTGGTTATGTCTCCGTGGAGCTTTTCCGAATATCCCCTTTCGAGCGCGAATATGTCCACGTCGTGGCCGAGGTCGATGAGGCCGGTTATCTGGTTGAGGATAAACGTTTCCGAAAGGGCAGGGAAAACCCCCGCTATGAATGCGATTTTCAGCTTACCGGGTGCGCCGCTCATTGGCTTTCTCCTGTGCGTGAGCCTGTGCGGGAGCGATACCCCTTATTATGCCGTCGTAGATTTCGGCCCTTCTCTCCCATGTGTGATTATCGATTATATACCTGATTCCGCGCCCCCGGTCCCAATCCGACTGTATTGCCTCGTCTATCTTCGCTGCCATTTCGGGGAGGTTGTTGCTTTCGGAAATGAACCCGAGGCCGCTTTCGGTGGCGACATGGTTGTTGGGTATCCCGTCCTCGCTTACGACGGGGAGGCCCGCCCTCAGGTAGTGGTATATCTTGCTGCTCTCGTTATTGTGCATGAATCGTCCCATTTTAACCAGCTCGATTCCAGCGTGTGCGTGGTGAAAATAATTCCACGTGTCTTCGTAGGGAACCGCGCCAAGGTGCGTGACAAAACCCGGGTCGAGCCCTTGCGCATCCCCGGTGCCCATTGTGAAGAGCCGTATGCCGCGCGCGGCGAGGAGCCGTCCTAGAGCGTTCACCTTATTGACGACGGCGGCGTTGGCGTCCGGGGCGTACTTCCGCCAGAAGAGGTTCCCAGCGAATATGCATCTTACGGGATGCTTCTTCGGAAAGGGGTCTTTCCCGGGGGAAGGGATTACGCTGTCCGCCGCTCCGGGGACGACGAGCACGTTGTCATCCTGCCCGAAACATTCCCTCCAGAGGCCGCGAGCCTCGTCGTTAAGAACGGCCATGAACCTGCACCTCTCGCTCATTTCTTCCTGAGCCTTGTATATGCGCTCCCTTTCCGGTCCGCGAAAGAGTATCCCTTCGGTGTCGCGAGGGCCGACGACTGTCCCGAGCCTCGTTATGATAAACGGATGCCCCGCGCCGCCGTGCGATTCGAGGAGGCCGAATCCCTCGTCGTAGCTCGCCTTTACGACGTCGTAGTCGCCCCACCTGACGTTTCCGATATCTACCTTGCGAACGTTGGCATCGGGGAGGTCAGGGGCCGTCCGGCCCCCGAAAACCTGCCACCACCGGGACCCGCCGACGGCCATGTCAACTTCGTGCCCGAGGGACGCGAGCGCGGCGGACATCCTGTACCACCTGATGTAGGACATGTTTACGAGCGAGTGTTTTCTGTCGGTGTAGACTGTGATTATTTTCGCCATTTCGTTTAGCGCACAGGCCCGGCAGGACGTCGTCCGTGCGTCATTTATTCGCCGCCGGGCCGAAGATGCGGGACGCGCAGGAGATGAGCGCGCGTACGAGACCCGCTGCCATGAGCCTGTCGAAGTCGTATTCGCCGGTGCTCAAATAATTTAGCTTCCGGTTTTTGATAAGCCTCCGGGAGAACCTGTACCGCTGGAGCCAATACCTGAGCTCTTTTAGGGTGAGCGTGTCGCTGGAGCTGCCCGGGTGCACTCTCCGTCCGTACAGGAACTCGGGTACGAAGACTATGTCGTACCTGTCTATTATGCGGAGCGCCATTTCGGTGTCTATGCTGTAGCCGAGGGTTTCGTCGAAGAGGCCGACATTATCGAACACCTCTTTTCTGTATGTGCGGAGGTGGTTTATTATCCCGCCGCAAACGAGGATCTCGCGTTTGTAATCGATGCCCGGCTGCCTTACGGAGGAGAGAGTGACGTCGAGTTTTTCCCCGCGCTCGTCGATGCACTGGAAGTTGCAGTGGGCCTGACCCGCGCCGGGGGAGGACCGTAAAGCGTTCAGCATCCTGGGCAGAGCGCCCGGGAAGACGACGTCGTCCGAATCGACGTGCGCGATGAACGGCGCGCCGGAATTTTCGACGACAATATTGTGACATGCGGCGATACCGAGGCGGGAGGGGTTCCGTATGATCCTTACGCGCGGGTCGCCGAAGGACGAGGCTACTTCTGCCGTGCCGTCCGTGGAGGCGTCGTCCACGACTATCAGCTCGAGATCAATGCTTCTTTCGGAGAGCACGCTGGATACGGCCTCGCCGATGAAACGGGACGAATTGCGTGCGGGCATGGAGACTGTCAGCTCAGGCAATGTTCGGTTCTCTCCATTTACAGACGATATCCCAGGGATTCCATTTTTTGCCTCGTGATTTCCGTGACCGCAGCGAGCTCTTGTTCCGTGAGGCCGGTCTTGTATTTCCCAATGCCGGCGTCGGTTATCTTCGAGACCGCGCTTTCGGGGAAGAGCCGAGGATCGACGCCGAGCCAGTGTCCGAGTCTTTCGAGCTCGGGCCCGGGCCGGGTTACGAGGTCTTCGTACCGGATTATATGAATTTTTTCCCTGTTACGTTCCATTATATCAATGCATCTCATCCATCTGGCTGCGACCTTCTCGGCCGTATCGATACTCGATGTCCAGCCCTGGGTCTGCCACCTCGTGCGCACCCTTTGAAGTGTGGAGCTTGCGACGTCCCTGCTGTCGCGGAAGATGACGAGACAGGATAAGTGCTCCTGGTTCACGAGCCAATCGAGTGAGAATATATATTCCGGGGTTTTGTCTCCGACGACCAGCGCCCCGGGGAATGCGCCCGATAGCGATTTCCTGATCGCTGACGCGCTTACAACGGGCCCCTCTTTATATCTCAATAGATTGAATAAATAGCGGCAGGCGAATTTGTAATTGTTTATCTGAACGCTGTAGCTGTCGCCAGTTACGGCTTTGCCCCAGAGCCTGCCGAGAAAAACCCGGCAATGGGCGGCGAACGATATATCCACGCCCTTGAAATACTTGAGCTCGTTCGTGACGGATATGTGAGGGTGGCTGTCGCATATGTTTCTAAGGAGCGTCGTGCCGGAACGTACGTGGCCCGCTATGACGAGAACCTTTGGCTGACTGTTCGTGTAATGCTCCTGATTCATTTCTATTGGGCTCCTCAACTATTCTAAGCCGGGTTTTCCCTTACTTCAATTACCGCCGCGACCAAGCAAGAACGCACGTCTCTGGCGGTATAGAACGTTGATGATAAGATATTTACCCCATGGCTTCGAGCTTGACTGAAAGGATGTCTCGGGACGGGCTTTCGGCGGACGAATTCTCCCGCGGAGGGTGCGCTGATGCTTAAGGGATTTTCCCCGAAGGCCTTTAAGAACTTCGCCCTCGTAACGCTCGCGAATTTCCTCTTCTTCTGCAACTTTTCCTCTTTCTTTCTCCTCCCGCTCTACATAAAGGACCTCGGCGGGACCGAGGCGGACATAGGGTTTATAATGGGGACGTTCGGCATCACCTCGCTTGGGGCGATCCCGTTCGTGGCGTTCCTCGTAGACAAGTACGGGCGGAGGCGTTTTCTCATCATTGGCTACGCGCTCATGTTCGTGACCTCGCTGTCGTATCTCTTCGTTTCGGACCTATCCCCGCTGGTCTATGCCCTGAGGCTTCTTCAGGGCATATCGTTCGCATTTTCGTTCACGGCGGCGGGAACGTTCGTCGCAGACTACATACCTCCCCAACGGAGGGCGGAAGGGCTAGGCATATTCAGCGCGTTCACGATTGCGTCGTACGCCATAGGCCCTTCGCTAGGTGAATTCCTTATAGACCTCGAGGGATTCAAACTCTTTTTCCTTTCTGCTTCGTTTTTCAGCCTCGTGTCGCTGGTGCTGAGCCTGTTCGCGAAGGACGGCACCTTCGCGCGCTCTGGGGACAGGTTCGGCCTCGGGTTTTTCAAGCTCATAGTATCGCGGAAATATCTCGCCGTTCTTTCGGCCAACGTGATACTGGCGGGCGGCCTCGGCGCGGTGCTGAACTTCGTCGCGGCTTATTTTACGTCGAAGAGCCTTAACGCCTATTACTTCTTTCTCACCTACACGATTACGGTCGTCGCGGTGCGGGTGATCGGAGGGCGGGTATCGGACAGCCTCGGGAGGATGACGATAGCCCTGCCGTCGATGATCGTCATGTCGTTCGCCCTGGCCGCTATGGCGCTCGTCGATTCGCCGCTCACTGCCGTCGGCGTATCGTTTCTCTTCAGCTTCGGGTACGGGTTCCTTTATCCGACGCTGAGCGCGCTGGTCATAGACAACGCGCAGGCGGACGAGAGGGGGAAGGCGATGGGGGCGTTTAACGCGAGCTACAGCATGGGCATAAACTTTCTCGCCTTTCCACTGGGCGTGGCGGCGAGGGATTTCGGGTACGAGGGGATGTACCTTTCGGCGGCGGCCCTTGTTTTCGTGGGGTTTCTGTTGCTGGTTATCACGCGGCCCGGGAGGCATTCTTGAAATGGGCCCCTTTTTTAATTAGTCTAGCGCTGGAATGAATATAAAAAACGGAGATACGGTACTTATTTACACCCCCGACAAGAAGACTTACCTGGTCACTGTCGAAGAGGGGAAACGGATGAGCACGCACCTGGGAGAGCTCACACTCGGGGACGCGATAGGGCTCGAATACGGGAGCGCGATATATTCGAACCTGAAGCATCCATTTTTGGTCCTGGAGCCGACGCTCGAAGACCGCATGATGAAGGTCAAGCGGTTTACGCAGATAATCTACCCCAAGGACGCGGCGATAATCATAATGAAAACGGGCATAAAGTCCGGGATGCGCGTGATAGAATGCGGGGCCGGGTCGGGCTCTCTCACAATCGCCCTCGCCAATGCAGTCGCGCCCGGAGGGAAGGTTTATACGTACGACAGGAGCGAGCGGTTCCTCGAAAACGCGAAGCGAAACGTCGAGGCCGCGGGGTTCGGTGATATCGTCGAGTTCAAGCTGAGAGAAGCGGGCGACGGGTTCGATGAGACCGGCGTTGATGTCGTCGCGCTCGACCTTCCGTCACCGTGGGACGGCATACCGGCGGCGGCAGAGGCTCTTCGCGGAGGGGGCGGATAGCGAGCCTCTGCCGACCTATAATCAGGTGGAAAAGGCGTCGGGGATACTCGATTCTGGCACGGGTTCGTTTTCCTCCAGACCGTTGGAGGTCCTCGTGAGGCACATTCGCGCCGCCTACGGCAAGACGAGGCTCGAGGAGCGCATGGTCAGCCATACGGGATTCCTTACGTTCGGCAGAAAGGCGCTCGCGAAATTAGGGTATGCCACGGATGAATCCGGGGACGCGGAGGAGGCCGCGGAGGAAACAGGGGACGAGGCGGAGATAACACGCCCGGGGCCGGGCGGTGAAAGGTCAGGAGTGCGCCGGTTTTGAAATCCGAAAGAAAGATAGTTTTTATTCTCATTTTTGTAGTCCTCGCCGCCGTTTTTCATTTCTACAACGAGCGGCAACAGGTGACGGAGCCTGACACCGGTATGGTGCGGGTTCTGGAAGTCGTCGACGGGGATACGATAGTCATCGACGACGGCATGAAGAACAGGGTGAGATACCTCGGAATAGACACGCCTGAGCTCGCGTGGCCCGACTCGCCGGGGGACCCGCTCGGGGCGGAGGCGAAGGAATATAACCGGAGGCTCGTCGGGGGAAGGGATGTGAGGCTCGAATTCGATGAGGAGAAGTATGACGTTTACGGGAGGCTCTTGGCATACGTCTACGTGGACGACGTCTCGTAAGCGAGGAGATGCTGAGGGCCGGGCTCGCGATTCCTCTCATCATCGAGCCGAACAATAGGCACGAGGGATTATTGATGGAAGCAGCCGCCGAGGCAAGGCAAAAGCGAAAGGGCGTATGGGGAGACCTCGACACGCTCGCGCCCGCCCTCGGGGAACGGGGAGTTCCTCGTCGAGCTCGGACAAGGCGGAGCGGCACCCGGGGAAGCGCGTGGTCGTCCGGGGAAGGTTACGGGCGTTAAGAAGACGAAGAACGTTCTCGTCCTCGACGTTGAGGACAAGCTGGAGGTCGTGATATTCCTGGACGATTTCGATAACTTCGAATTCTTCGGCATCGACCCCGGGGCTGATTACGAGGGAAGGAGATAGAGGTTACGGGCAGGGTGAGGGTGCGAAAGGGGAAGCCCGGGATCGTCATCGATCACCCGATGCTGATAAGGAGCCCCGGATGATGTAGAGAAAATGCTCGAAGAGGGAGCCGCAGGGTTCGGGGTGAGCCTCTCGCGGAGGACACGGGGAAGTTTGCACGCCACCTCGAAATCCTTAAGGAATGGAACGAGCGCATAAATCTCACCGCGATTAAGGACGACGGGGAGATAGCGGTGAGCCATTTCCTGGATTCGCTCTCGGCGGCGAAGTTTGTGCGCGGCGCGGAGAGCCTGCTCGACATAGGGTCCGGCGCGGGGTTCCCGGGGATACCTCTCAAAATTGCCATGCCGGAGCTGGACGTTACGCTCGTAGAATCCGTCCACAAGAAGACGACATTCATGAACGAGGTGATAAGGGAGCTTGGCCTTACGGGCATAAGGGCCGTGTGGGGGAGGGCCGAGGACGAGTCGAACGGCGTCCGGCGCGGGGCGTTCCCGAGGGTTATTTCGCGTGCGGTGAGCGGGGTGAAAGAAGTTCTCGCCCTGAGCGAGCCGTATCTCAGCCCGGCGGGGAGCATTATCCTCATGCGCGGGAGAAGGGGCGAAGGAATGGAGCAGGCGGGCGAGGAAGTGCACGCGCGTTACAGGATCGCCCATAAGATGCGTTTCACTTTACCCTACGGCGGGCAGACGCGGTTATATTTGTCGTGGAGCCGGGACCCCGGTAGCCACTTTTTATTTCCCACTACACAATCAGATAGCGGTAAGCGAGCCCTGCAGCGGCGGAAAGGGCGAGGGTCGGTATCATACCGAGCCGGAACAGGAATATTAGCACGAAAGCCCCGGCGGCTATGGCCACGGACGCGAGGTTGACAGTCTCACACGGGGACGTGGAGCGTCATGCCGAAGGCGCTTACGTCGTTAACCGTGCCGAACATCGTGTGAATCGAGAACCAGACGGCGAGGTTTAGTATGACGCCCACGACGGCCGCCGTGATGGCCGAGAGGGCGCTGCCAAGTGATTTATTACCGCGCAGGTTTTCGATGTACGGCGCGCCGAGGAATATCCAGAGAAAAACAGGGGACGAAGGTGACCCACGTCGTTACGACGGAGCCGATAATGCCCGCCGTCAGGGGTCGAACGGCCCCGGGTTCCTGTAGGCCCCTACGAATCCGACGAACTGGACGACCTGAATGAGCGGGCCGGCGTCGTCTCGGCCATGCCGAGGCCGTCGAGCATCTCGCCGGGACTGAGCCAGCCGTATGCTGCTTACGGCCTGCTGTGTGATGTAGGCAAGGACGGCGTAGGCCCCGCCGAACGTCACGACAGCGACCTTACTGAAGAAGAGCCCTTCCTCTGTGAATATGCTTCCCCTGCCAAGCACTGCCGCAATTATCGCAATGGGGCCGAGCCAGAGGAGGGACATTACGGCGATTAATTTTACGGCACGGCCGAGCGTGGGGCGCGTGTGATTCGCGGCCGCTGCCGTGATGACGAACCCGTTCCCGTTCGCGTCTTCGGGCTCCTCCTCGTGCGCTGTGTTAAATATCCCGTGCATGCCCATCCGCCCGCCCGCAAAGCCTATAGCTGCCGCACACAGGATTATGAGAGGGAAGGGGACGCTGAAGAAGAATATCGCGACAAACGCGCCCCGGCGAGGAGAATCATGACGTTGTTCTTAAGCGCGCGCTGTCCTATGCGTATCACGGCCTCGACGACTACTGCCATGACCGCCGGTTTTATGCCGAAGAATATAGCCTCGACGATGGTCGATTGCTTGTACGAGGCGTAGAGCATGCTGAGGACAAGTATGGAGATGAAGCCGGGGAGTATGAAAAGCACGCCAGCCGTTAGGCCGCCCCTGGTTTTGTGGAGGAGCCAGCCGACGTAGGTCGCTAGCTGCTGGGCCTCGGGGCCGGGGAGGAGCATGCAGTAGTTGAGCGCGTGGAGGAAGCGGCTTTCGCTGAGCCAGCGTTTTTCCTCGACGAGTATACGGTGCATGACAGCTATTTGCCGGCGGGGCCGCTGAAGCTGAGGAACGCTACCCGCACCCATACCCTGAGGGCTTCGCCGAACGGCACGGAGTGGGGCGCGTTACCAGACTCTTTATTTTTCCGCTCGCTCTCTTCGGGGCTCATATGGATGTTCCCGGAGCTTATATGTTACTCCCGCGCCCTCGAAATCAACGGCTGGGACGGTTGGGGAAGGGCGGTTCCTTAAAAACGTGAACGGTGTTAGAATTAGGCTTTGACCCCTTTTACGGAGGGTGCTCCATGGTGCTTTTCCTCAGTGAAGACGACGTGAAGCAGGTCCTGACCATGCCGGACGCTGTCCGGGCCCTGGAAGAGATGTTCAGGCAGGACGGCCTGGGCGGAGCCATCAACAACCCGAGGCAAAGGTGAGGACCCCTTCGGCCATGATGCATTTACTCGCGGGCGCGCCTGTACCTGGGCGTTATGGGCTACAAGGCCTATACGACGTCGCGAGGGGGCCAAGTTTCGGGTGTTTCTCCACGACGTTGAGACGGGAAGCTGCTGGCGATAATAGACGCCAACCACCTCGGCATGATGAGGACGGGGGCTGGCGACGAGCGTCGCGACGAGTACATGGCGCGGGGATGCTTCCGACGGTAGGGATATTCGGCTCGGGGTTCCAGGCTCGTGGGCAGCTATTGGGAGTCGCCGCCGTGAGGGAATTGAAGCGCGTTTTTGTTTACAGCAGGAGCGTCGAGAAGCGTAAGGATTTTTCGCGCGAGATGGAGGAGACGCTGGGCGTGCCTGTCTCGCCCGTAGAAAACGCGCGCAGGCTGTTGCGGGAGTGGACTGCGTCATAACCTCGACGACTGCGTTCGAGCCAGTGCTCCACGGGGCGTGGCTCGAAAAGGGCGTCCACGTGAACGCCATCGGGGGGAACTTCCTCTTTAAGCGCGAGATCGACGAGAAGACCGCCATGAGCGCGCGCATAATCGCCGTAGAGTCGCGGGAGCAGTCGAAGATAGAAGCCGGCGAGCTTTTGCCGCTCGTTGAAAAGGGCCGGATTCAGTGGCGGAGCCTCGTGGAGCTCGGGGAGATAGTAGCCGGGAAGGCCGCCTGGAGAATATCGGGGGAGGATATCACGCTGTTTAAATCAGTGGGTATCGCCGTCGAGGACCTGGCCGTCGCGGAGCATGTCTATAAGGCCGCACTTTCGGCTGGGCTCGGGCGGAGCCTCGACATGCCGGCGAAGTAATCTTCTTAATCGGATTCGATTCAGTTATATTATCTCGCTTTTAAAAGTACTTACCGGAGATAGCAATAGATATGAAGACAATAGGCATTATAGGCGGGAGCGGGCTCTATGCGATAGACGGGCTCTCGAACGTGGAGAAGGCGAGCGTCGAAACGCCGTGGGGGAAGCCGTCGGACGAGATTACGGTCGGCGAGCTTTCGGGCGCGCGGCTGGCGTTCCTCCCCCGGCACGGGAAGGGGCATACGCTCTCACCCTCGGACATAAACTACAGGGCGAACATATACGCCATGAAGGAGCTGGGCGCGGAGTGGATCGTGTCCGTGAGCGCGGTCGGGAGTATGAAGGAAGAGATAGAGCCGGGGCACGTCGTCGTACCCACGCAGTTCTACGACCATACGAAGACGCGGGCATCGACGTTCTTCGGGGACGGCATAGCGGCGCACGTATCGATGGCCGACCCCGTGTGCCCGGAGCTTTCGCGCATCCTCGCCGATACGGCGAAGGGGGAGGGGGCTACCGTCCACACAGGGGCGACATACATATGCATGGAAGGGCCGCAGTTCTCGTCCCGCGCGGAGAGCGAGATTTACAGGAAATGGGGCGTGGACATAATCGGGATGACGAACATGCCCGAGGCCAAGCTTGCGAGGGAGGCGGAGATTTGTTATGCTACGCTCGCCCTATCGACGGACTACGATTGCTGGCACGAGGGGCACGGCGACGTCACGGTGGACGACATTATCGCGACCGTCAACCGGAACGTCGAGCTCGCCAGGAGGGTGGTCGCGAGCGTCGTGACGGCGATATCCGAAACAAGGGATTGTATCTGCTCGCGCTCGCTCGAGAACGCGATAATAACCAACCCGGATGCGATTACACCAGAAGTCAGGGACAGGCTCGGAATAATCATAAAGAGGTACGTATAATGAAACTACTCGTTGTTGGCTCGATGGCGCTCGACTCTGTGGAGACGCCTTTTGGAAAGGAAGATAACGTTCTCGGAGGCTCGGCCTCTTATTTCTCACTCGCTGCAAGCATGTTCACGGACGTCTCTATCGTCGCCGTGGTGGGGCAGGATTTCCCCGAGGAGCATCTGGAGCTCTTCAGGGCGAAGGGGATAAATCTTAAGGGCGTGACGAGGGAGAGCGGAGAGACGTTCAGGTGGGAAGGGAAGTACGGCTACGACCTCGGAGACCCGGAGACGCTCGGAACTCATCTGAACGTGTTCCAGGATTTCAATCCCGTCATCCCCGAGGAGTACAGTGATACCAAGTTCGTTTTTCTCGCCAACATCGACCCCGAGCTGCAGCTGAGGGTTTTAAAGCAGGTGAAGAATCCGAAGCTCGTCGCCTGCGATACGATGAACTATTGGATAGAGAACAAGCCCGAGGAGCTGAAGGAAGTCATAAAGCACGTCGATATTCTGATGCTGAACGACTCGGAGTCGAGGATTCTTGCGAATAAGGCCAGCATAACGCAGGCCGCGAGGTCTATTCTCGAGCTCGGCCCGAAGGTGCTTATAGTGAAGCGGGGCGAGTACGGTGCGCTCATGTTCTCGAAGGACGGGATATTCTGGGCCCCGAGCTACCCGCTCGACGAGGTTATAGACCCCACCGGCGCGGGGGACTCATTCGCAGGAGGGTTCATGGGCTACGTCGCCGCCAATGACGCCATCGACAACGCCGGACTCAAAACGGCTGTCGTCTATGGGAGCGTCATCGCTTCCTTCGCCGTCGAGGATTTCAGCGTAAAGAGGACCGCGCAGCTTAAAAAGGCGGAGATAGACAAGAGGTTCACGGCGTTCCTCCAGCTTTCGAGGCTCGACTGAGGCTTTTGCGGCGGGCGCTGTGCGGCGATTGTAGACTGAAAGTCTCCGGTCCCTCTTGAATTCCAGTGCCTGTTCAGGCTATGGTATATAACCTGCGTCGCTTATGAAAAAGCTTCTTTTCCTCTTATTGATATTCACTGTTGTTGCGGCTTCGTCCTGCGGGGGCGGGAGCAAGAAGACCGAAACCCCAGAGGACAACCAGGCGAATTTCGAGAATCAGAAGGCTCTCGCCATCGCCTCGTTCAGGCGGGGCAACTTCAAGCAGGCGCTCGACGAGATAGATGCCGCCCAGAAGCTAAACGCCGAGGACGCCGAGGTTTATCTCATAAAGGGCGCAATATATTTCAAGCTGAAGGATTACCCTCTTGCCGCGGATGGTTACAGGAAGGCGCTCGAAATAAATCCTCGTATACAGCCGCCCGCTTTAACCTTTGCGGGCTTTATCTTGCCGAGAAGAAATACCAGGAAGTCATAACGGAGTGCGAATCCGTCGTGGCCGACCCGGCTTACGATGCGCGCGCAAACGCCTATACGAACATCGGAATCGCGTATTTCAGCCTGGGCGATATGGTGAAGGCCAAGGACAATTACGATAAGGCTCTCCAGATAAACCCCTCGTTCGTATATGCCCGGAACGAGATGGGAAAGCTCTACATGTCTACCGGAAGGTATGCGCAGGCCGCGACCGAGTTCGAGCTTGCCATAGCCGGTTATGACGCATACGAGGAGGCGCACTATAACCTAGCGCTGGCTCACCTCAAAGTGAACAACACAGAGGGGGCGTGCACGGAGTTCGCGAAGGTGGTCGAATTGTCGCCCTCATCCGAGTTCGGGATAAACTCCACCCGGTATCTGAACACCGTCTGTCAATAATTTTAAGAGAATCAGAGGCCGACCGTCAGCGGCTTTTCTTTATCTTCCTGGCTATTGAGGACGAGGAGAGGCCTTCGACTAGAGGGATTATTTTCACTTCGCCGCCCGTTTCTTCGACGGCTTCCTTCCCAACAACTTCTTCTGGTTTGTAGTCGCCGCCCTTTACCAGCACGTCGGGTTTTAGCTCTTTTATGAGCCGAAGAGGGGTATCTTCGCCGAAGACGGTGACGTAATCGACGCAGCCGAGGGAGGAGAGGAGAGCGGCCCTGCCGCTTTCGGATACGAAGGGACGGCCCTTGCCCTTTAGCTTCGAAACGGAGGCGTCGCTGTTTATAGCGACGACGAGGACGTCGCCGAGCTTGCGGGCGTCGTTCAGCAGCCGGAGGTGCCCCGCGTGAAAGAGGTCGAAGCAGCCGTTGGTGAAGACTATTTTCCTGCCGCGCGCTCTCAAGCCCGACAATATCTTCGAAAGCTCCTTTCGGGTCTTCAGGCGTGACGAATCTTCCTCGCCTGCAGCGCTGAAATAGGAGCGGAGCTCGCCCGGGGTTACGGACGCCGCGCCGCTCTTGCCGACGGTTATCCCCGCGGCCGCGTTCGCCGCCGTGACGGACGCCGGGAGGTCGCCCGTGGAGACGTAGGCGAGCGTGAATACGCTCACTGCCGTGTCGCCGGCGCCGGTGACGTCGAACACCTCCCTCGCGAGCGAGGGCACCGAGCCGTGCTCGCCGTCCGAGGAGAAGTAGCTCATTCCCTTCCCGCCCATGGTTATGACGGCAATGTGTGCGCCTGTTATGTCGAGGAGCCTCGCGGCGGCCTTCTTCAGCGAGGCTTCGTCGCGTATCTTTATTCCCGTAGCCGACTCGGCCTCGGAAAGGTTGGGGGTTATCGCGTCTACGCCGAGGTATTTCGAAAAGTCGAGCCCCTTCGGGTCGGCGGAGACGAATATCCCGGCCTTGTCTGCGAGCCTGAGAATTCCTTTGACGAGGCTCTCCGTCACCGTTCCCTTGTCGTAGTCCGAGATTATGACGGCGTGGGGTTTGAATTTGGAGATGCTCTTTCTTATAGAGGCGCTGAGGGCCTTCTCCGTCTTTTTCGGAAGGGGCGAGGAGGTTTCCCTGTCCATCCGGGCTATCTGGGACGTGCCGGAGACGAGCCTCGTTTTCGTCGTCGTCGGCCTCTCCGGGACCGCGACTATCGATGCCGCCCCAGCGCCGCTGGCCCTTAACTCGCGGACGAGCCGCGCCTTCGGGGTCTTTGCCCACGGCGCCGGCGACTTCGACCGCGCGCCCAGGCCGAGGAGGTTAAGCGCTACGTTCCCGGCCCCGCCGGGGAGGACGTTTCCTCACGCACCTTCAGAACCGGCACCGGGGCTTCGGGGGATATTCTTTCGGCAGTTCCCCTGACGTAGCGGTCGAGCATGAGGTCACCCACCACGAGAATGCGCTTCCCGGCGATCTTCTTAAGAATCTCGTCTATCGGCATAGGATTAGGGCCGCCTTGTCCGCGCGTCGTTCGCGAAATGGACGCTCTAATTATAATGACGGCGGAAGTGCCTGTAAATTAAGAATAGTTTACGGCCCATAACTGTCAGATATAATTGTTAGAATGATAGACATACACTGCCACTTCCTCCCGAACATAGACGACGGCTCGAAAAGCTGGGAGGAAACCATGGAGATGGCGAGGATGGCCGTTTCGGACGGCGTCGAGGGCGCTGTCATGACCCCGCACTGGATACAGGGGACGACGTGGCAGCCTGCGCCCGGCACAGTGGTTTCTCTCGTCGCAGAAATGAACCAGCGGCTACGCGCCGAGGGGATAGATTTTACGGCGTATCCCGGCATGGAGATAGGGATAATCCCCGACCTCCCGCAGGTCCTTTCGGACGGGCAGATACTCCCCCTTGCCGGGGGGGATTTCGTCTTGATAGAGATACCGTTTTATTCGCTTCCGATGGGGCTGGAAGACGTCATATTCGGCATAGAGACGCAGGGCAAGAAGGCCGTGATGGCGCATCCCGAAAGGAACAGGGAGTTTCAGAGCTCGCCGAAGAGGATACTCGATTTCGTGAACGCGGGGGCGCTGGTTCAGATAACCGCAGGGAAGCCTTACGGGCGGGTTCGGGGATTCGGCGAAGAGATGCTCTGATAGAGATGGCCAAGCTGGGGGCGGTGCATTTCGTCGCTTCGGACGCCCATTCGACGCGGCATAGAAATCCCGTCGTATCGGATGGCCTCTCGGTGCTTAAAAAGGCGGTCGGCCAGGAAGGCGTAGATACGGTAATCGCCAATACCTACGAGATTCTTAGGGGTTGTCCCTGCGTACAAGAAGGCTGTGACCGGGAAGTCGTGAGGGCCGTTATTTTTTGCCCTGTGAGTGCTGGACGTATTTCAGCCTGAGGTTGTAGAGTATGTCGTCGAGTAGCTTGTCCTCACCCTCGTCGAGGTTCCCGACGGTCTTTTCCTTCAAGAGCTCGAGGATATCTATGGTGTGCTTCGCGGCGGAGATATCGACGTGCCTTTCCCTCAGGTGAGGATCGGGGATTTCGCCCATGTGTATGAGCGAAGAGGCGTTAAGCGATAGTATGAACGCCGAGAAGTCCATGGTGAACTCTCCGGGGGACTGCTTTTTGTTGTCGTCGTTTGCCATTTCTCCGTCAGCTCCTTTATCTCGTATTTTCGGGCCGGGGCGGATGCGCGCCGGACCCTTTTACCTCATATATCTTTCGAATTTCGTCCGGGTTATACGGCCGGGCCTTTTCGAGCTCTTCGAACTTCGCTTTTTCTTCTTCGCTTATCTTGTCGGGCATGACGAGCTTTATCTCTATGTACTGGTCGCCCCTTGCCTTTGTCTTTAGGTTTGTGACGCCCTTTCCCTTGAGCCTCAGCTTGGCGCCGTTCTGCACACCGGCCGGGAGCTTAGAGCTCGGCCGAGCCGTCGATCGTCGGGACGTCGATTTTCTTCCCGAGCGCGGCCTCGTATATGGAAACGGGGACTTCGAGGTAGATGTCGTCGCCCTTACGCCTGAAGATCGGGTGCGGCCTTACTTTGATCCTGAGGTAGAGGTCGCCCTTGGCGCCGCCCGAGGCTTCGCCCTTGCCCTTTACGCGTATCCGCGAGCCGTTATCGACGCCCGCGGGTATCTTGACCGTTATCTGCTCCATATCGGAGCCGCGGCTGATGGAGAGATCCCTTACGCCGCCTTTGATCGCCGTATCGAAATCCACCTCGAGCTGGTGTTCGATGTCCCTTGCGCGGGCCGTTCTGTCGCGGGCGCTGTTGAAGAGATCGCGGAAGCCCTCGCTACGGGATCTGGCGCCGCCGGGCCTTGGCTCGCCGCCGCCCGAGAAGCCGAATATGTCCTTGAATATCTCTTCGAAGCCCGGAAAGTCCTCGCCGCTGTAGGTGTACTCGTACTGCCTTCCCCCGGCCCCCGGCGCGCCGCCGGGCGCGTCGCCGGCGCGGCGCCACGTAGTCCGGCCGCCGGGCCTGAACTCGGCGCTGCCGAACATGTCGTAGGCCTTGCGCTTTTCCTCGTTGGACAGGACTTCGTTCGCTTCCTGGACTTCCTTGAACTTCTCTTCGGATTCCTTGTTCCCGGGGTTAAGATCCGGATGGTACTTCCTCGCAAGCGCCCTGTAGGCCTTCTTGATCTCTTCCTTCGTGGCGGTTTTGGATACGCCGAGGATGTTGTAGTAGTCTTTTGTAGTCGTCGCCATATTCTTTCAGGAGGCCGTTCTGTCCCCGCCCGGCGCAGGTCAGGGACAGAATAGCCATAAACTCAGTTAACGTCAATTTTGATCTGTTTGGGTTTAGCCTCTTCCTTTTTCGGTATATGAAGCTCGAGCGACCCGTCCTTGTAAGCCGCCTTAATCTTGTCGGGATCGACGTTATTCGGCAGGACGAAACTCCTGACGAACTTGCCGTAAGATCTCTCGATGCGGATGTAATTTTCCTTGGGAGTCTTTTCCTCGAACTTCTTCTCGCCTTTGATGGTGAGTGTGCCGTCCTTGAGGTCTACGTCGATGTCCTCTTTCTTCACTCCGGGGAGGTCGGCCGTTACTGTGTAGCCGTCCGCGGCTTCGTGAATGTCCACCGCGGGCGCCCATGCGCCCTTAGCCATGTCCTCGTCCCCTTCGGATACCCTGCTGAGCGTATCGTCGAAAAGCCTGTTGATGCGCTCCTGAAGGGAACCGAAGTCTCTTAAGGGATCGAAAGTTCTTAAATGCCTCATGATAATTCCCTCCTTGTGGATGATTTTATACTCATAAAATAATCATCCGAAGGGCTTCGTCAAGCCGTTTTCGGGAGCACGTGCGAGAGATCCGCGGACTTATTTGCCCGGGTTCTCGACGGCTTCGAGGACGATGTCGGCAAGGGCGTCGAAGGCCTTTCCGGCCGCCGTGTCGGGATCCGATTCGATTATCGGGACGCCGGAGTCGCCGCCCTTACGTATACGCGGGTCGAGCGGTATCTCGCCGAGGAAAGGCACCTCGAACTTCTCGGCCATGCGCCTTCCGCCGCCGCGCCCGAATATGTCCATGGGCTCGGCGCCGGGGACGTCGAGGTAACTCATGTTCTCGACGATGCCGACAATGGGGACGTTCAGCTTCCGGAACATGTGGACCCCGCGCTTTACGTCCACGAGCGCGACGTCCTGGGGCGTCGTCACGATGAGCCACCGCTCAATGGCGCCGTCTGGACAGCTATCGAGAGCTGCGCGTCGCCCGTCCCCGGGGGAGGTCAACCACGAGGTATTCGGTGTCGCCCCATTCGACGTCTTCGATGAACTGCTTAATAGCACCATGCACCATGGGGCCCCGCCAGATGACGGTTTCGTCGTCGCTTATCAAACCCGATGGACATGAGCTTGAGGCCGTGCTTTTTCGAGGGGGATGATCTTGTTCTCGTCGGTGGCGTGGGGCCTGTCGGTGACCCCGAGCATTATCGGGAGGCTCCAGGCCCAGATGTCGGCGTCCATGAGGCCGACGTTCTTACGCTTTTTCGCGATGGCCACGGCGAGGTTGACTGCGACCGTCGATTTGCCGACGCCGCCCTTGCCGCTGGCGACGGCGATGTAGTATTTCACCTTCGGAAGCTTCGACTGGGCCTCGGCCTTAGCCGGCCCCTGACCTGGGGCAGGCTTGGGCTCGCGGGCGGCGATGCGTATGCTGACGTCGCCCACGCCCGGGGATTTCGAGAATCCTGTTTCTTACGGATTCTGTTATCTCCGATTCGATTTTGCTGTCGGGTTTGGGGAGGACGAGGGATATTTCGACACTACTGCCCTCCACCTTAATGTTCTTTACACGATGCCGAAGGATACGATGTCTCTTGTAAATCCGGGGTACTTGACCGTCTCCGGAAAGCGTCCGGATTTCGTCGTCGAGAACTGTGGCTCGCAAAACTGTTCACACTCATATGGCAATTCCTTGATCTATAAAGTCGTTCGAAGAGCTTCTTTTAAAGCGTCGGATATCATGTCGGGGTTCCATGGCGGATCCCATACGACCTCGACGAGGACGTTGTTGGCTCCGAGGTCCTTCACGGCCTGCTCGGCCTGGCTCGCTATCATCGCCCCCATGCCGCATCCGGGCGTCGTGAGGGTCATCTTGATGTTGACGTTATTGCCGGAAGAAATCTGGACGTCGTAAATGAGCCCGAGATCGACTATGCTGACGGGTATCTCGGGATCGTAGACGTTCAGGAGGGACTGGTAGACCTCTTCTTCGGTGATCTCCGACTTGACGGGCCTGTCCTTTTCTATCTTCTTGAAGCTGACGCCCTGCTCGGGCTCGTCCTTTTTAATGCCTATAACCTTTTTCATTCCCATGGTGTTTCTCCTTGCCCGGGCCGGCGGTCGATTGCCGAAAGGGCGGGGCGGAACTTGTCCACGCCTGTTTATTATACCAAATGGAGCATGGACGCGGTAACCGGGGTTTTCGCCGCGCCGTTAAAGCCGGCGCGGGGGCGGAAGGATGCGGACAGCCGCCCCGGCAGGCACCTGCCTTACCGGGGAGCGGCAGCCGGAAGCTTAATCTTCGAGATTTGACCTCAGCATCCACGCCATCTTTTCGTGCTTTTCCATGAGCGCGGTAAGAAAGTCGCTCGTGCCCATGTCCTTATACTTCTCTCGGTCTTTTTCGAGATCGACGCGGAGCTTGCGGATGATGGCCTCGTGATCGGAGGAGGGACCTGTGTGCTTCGAATCCGTACCCTTGGTGGTGTCCTCTTCGAGGGACTTTTCGTCGAGCATCTCCTGGAGGGAGCCGAGGGCGTAGAGGCCGATGGACCTCCCCCTTTTTCAGCGACCTCGTCGATGATGTCCGGCGAAGCTCGTCGTACTGCTCTTCGAAGAACTTGTGAAGGCCGTTGAACTGAGGGCCCACTACGTTCAGTGGTAGCCGCGGGTCTTCGTGTAGAGGACAGATTCGACGATCGGCGAGGACTCTGTTCAATACCTTACCTACCTGGTCTCTGTTCTTGTCGTCTATTCCAATGTTAGTCATGATCGATTAACCCCTTTTGAATGGTTTTTCAATATCTATATAATACAGCTTAGCTGATTGTGAGCAATTATCAAGTAATAATTATTCTCATCTGAATATTTTTCACGTTACAATCCAATATCGTACTGGTAAACTATTCATTTATGAGAAGGACACACATGAGGAAAGCCAAAAGGCTAGAAATGTTGATGGATATGTCGAGGGATAAGGGGCTGAAGCTGACGCCTCAGAGGGATGGCTATATTCAACATCCTGGCCGCCGCCGATCAGCACCTGACCGTGGATGATATATATAAGAAGGCGAGTGTCGAGTATCCGATGCTCTCGCCGGCGACCGTCTACAGGAACATGGAGCAGATGGTAGATGCTTACGCATCTGGACCTCGGCAGGCCTTCGATGAGGGTACGACACGAACCTAGAAGAACACCACTTCGTATGCGACAGGTGCGGGAAGGTGGCGGACGTGTACCTGAAAAATTCTGACTACAGGTCGATCCCGAAAAGTCAACCTGGACGACGTCACGTGGATTCGCGGAGACTCTACTGCACGGGGTTTGCAAGGAGTGTGGGTGAGGGGGTTCGCGGCTCGATAAATCGGGTTCACGGGGTTCATGCTTTTTAACTACTGAAATTCTTCCTGACTTTGCTCGCATGTCTTTGCGGCTATGCATATTTAATCTTCCAGATTAGTTTTTGTATGCGAAACTTTATAATGCGGCCTTAATCCAATTAGGGTGTAATAAGCTGCAAGGGGAGCAGGTCTATGTCGGAATATAAGGTTAACGTTGCCGGAGCCGGGGGATGAGAGGCGGTGGTAGCGGCTTTGACGCTTGCGTTTGCCGGGGACCCTATGACGAGGTGGTCGTGGGAGAAGCCGGAGGCGTATCTGAGCGCGTTTCCGCGTTTCGCGCGTGCGTTCGGAGGGCGTGCTATCGGCCTCGGAACCGCGTATTACACGAACGGCTTCTCAGGCGCGGCTGTCTGGTACGCGCCCGGCAGTGGTCCGGACGAGGACGCGCTCATGAGCGTGATAGAGGAAGTGATTTCCGAAGCGCGGCGTCCTTCCGTTTTCGCCATACTGGAGCAGATGAAATTTCATCCCGAAGAGCCGCACTGGTACCTCCCGCTGATAGGTGTCGATCCGAGATTCCAGGGCAGGGCGTCGGCTCGATCCTGATGAAGCATGCGCTCGCCATATGCGACCGGGACGGCGCGGCGGCGCCATCTCAAATCGTCCAACCCGATGAATATTCCTTTTTACGAGCGGCACGGGTTCGATATACTTGGAGAGATACAGCATTGATTCGCCTGTGATGGCGCCGATGCTGAAAGCCGCATAAGGGAGGTTAGACAGATGCCGAACGCAAGAGGAATTATCGAGACTACTACGAAATCAGCCCAGGCGGTGCAGGTGTACGGAAAGGCGCTCGACGAGAAAGCGGTCGGGCTCCTCGACAAGGTGTTCTCGAAGGACGCCAGCTGATCTATCTTCTCAGGGAGAATGTCGCCAAAGTTCGACCGGGAGGAGGCGGAGGACCTCTTCAAGTCTTTTCTCGTGAAGTGCTACTGGTCGTGCCATCTTATCCAGCACCCCGGTCGTGGAAATAAGCGGCGACAGCGCTTATTCGACGTGCCGGAGTGACGGCGACACATTCAGATTTACGAGGACGGGCTCGGAACATATGGATCGTGTCGGGGGCGTACGAGGACGATTTCGTCCGCGAGGCTGCGGGCTGGAGGATAAAGAGGCGTGTCGTGAACGCGCCTTACGAGAGGGGCACTTCGTGTCCGAGGGTTAAGAAGTTCCCGGAGGCTCGAAGTGCCGGGGGTGGAGGGTGGGGAGGCGTCCTGTTCAGGATTGCCGGAATCATTGTGAATGACAGGAAAGGTGGCAGGCACCCCTTTTTGTGTATGCCGGTAGTAAGTACACACTGTGCGCGCAACATCCATGCCCTCAAGTATGTTTGCCCCGTATTCGACTGCTGGGCCTTCAGCTAAGGTATCAACCATAAATGGAATCAATATTTGGCAGGAACCTGTCACTCATATTGTTTTCCCCCTGGTAGGCTTCATCCCCCTGGTTTTGCTGCTTTCGTACGTCAGCAAGGACCAGGGAGAAGATGATGAATCGGGGCGCTCGTCGTTGCGATAATCGAATTCCTCCTTTCTATCCCACTTTTCACCAATTTCGCACTCGGATTCCCGGGGATGCAGTTCGAGACGAAGATCCCGTGGCTGACCGGGCTTGGTATGACTATCACATAGGCATAGACGGCATAAGCATACTACTCGTGATGCTGACGACGTTCCTGATGCCTATAACGCTGCTCAGCACACAGAATTCGATACACAAGGGCATACGGGGAGTTCCTCGTGCTGATGCTTTTCACAAACGGCGCTACTCAGGACGTTCATCGCCCTCGACATGATACTATTCTTCGTGTTCTGGAGGCTGTGCTTATACCGATGTACTTTATCAATCCGGCATATGGGGGACGGACGGCCGCATTTACTGCTGCGGTAAAGTTCTTCCTTTACGGCGTTCGGAAGCGCGCTGATGCTGATAGCAATCTTTTATCTCTATTACCTTCACATCCAGCAGTTCGGCTTCCCGTCGATGGATGCGCTCGACTTTTACAAATTACAGATACCGTTCAGCGGCATTCTTAGCCCGCAGGGGCTGGCGTTCCTCGCGTTCTGCCTCGCCTTCGCGATAAAGGTGCCGATGTTCCCGCTGCATACGTGGCTGCCCGACGCGCGTCGAGGCCCCGACCGCGGGCAGCGTGATTCTTGCCGGTGTTCTGCTGAAGATGGGTACGTACGGCTTCGTACGTTTCCTGATACGTTTTTCCCGGACGCTGTGCAGGCGTATCTGCCGGTGCTGATAGTGCTGTCGCTTATCGGGATCGTGTACGGGGCGATGGTCGCCTTCGCGCAGAAGGACCTCAAGAAGCTGGTCGCCTATTCCAGCGTAAGCCACCTGGGCGTCGTAATGCTTGGTGTATTCGTCCTAAACGTGCAGGGTATGCAGGGCGGTATCTACCAGATGGTGAACCACGGTATTTCGACCGGGGCGCTGTTTATACTCGTCAGGATGCTGTACGACAGGCGGCATACGAAGAAGATCGCCGATTTCGGCGGCATTGCGAAAGGTGATGCCGCTCTTCGCAGCGTTCTTCCTTTTGGCGACGCTGTCGTCCATCGGTCTCCCTCTGCTTAACGGGTTTATCGGAGAGTTCCTCATGCTCCTGGGCGCGTTCGAATACAACTACAAGTACGCGGCGGTAGAACTGACCAGAATCATACTCGGCGCAGTTTTTACATGCTGTGGGCGTATCCAGAAGGTGATGCTCGGCCCTCTCGAAAATCCGGAAAACAAGAACCTAAAGGACGCGAGCGCGAGGAGATAATAGTGCTCCTCCCGCTTGCAGTCGCATGATATTCGTGATGGGTATTTATCCGAAGCCCTTCCTCGAAAGGATGGAGCCTTCGGTGGAGGCGCTCTTAAAGGAGAAATACCCCAAGAGCGCGATCGTCATAAACCAAGACGAGCGTCAGCCTCGGATCTACCTTATCTAATATCTCACGAATAATATCTTCCGGCTTTATTCCTTCGGCCTCGGCCCTGAAGTTAAGGACTATTCTGTGCTTGAGGACCGGCCCGGCTATGGCGTCAACGTCTTCAGTGGAGGGCGTGAACCTTCCGTCGAGGACGGCGCGCGTTTTGCTGCCCAGTATCAAGTACTGAGACGCCCTCGGCCCGACGCCCCACGTACGCCCTGCCTTACGGCCTCAGGAGTGTTCGGGTCTTCGGTCGTGTTGCCGCGCGACCCTTACTGCGTAGGCAGCGACGTGGTCCGGAACCGGAACCCTGTGGACAGCTCCTGGTATTCGAGGATTTTGTTCGAGTCGAGTATCTTCGAGAGAATGGGTCTATACGTGCCGGTCGTAGTCTGGACTATCTTCACCTCTTCTTCGTAGGACGGGTACGTGACGTCTATCTGGAACATGAACCTGTCCGAGCTCGGCGCTCCGGGAAGAGGGTAGGTGCCTTCCTGCTCTATCGGGTTCTGCGTCGCAAATACCAGGAACAGGAGGCTATCAGGTGCGTCTCGCCGCCGACCGTTTACGCGCTTTTCCTGCCATCGCCTGGAGGAGCGCTGCCTGCGTCTTCGGAGACGCCCTGTTTATCTCGTCGGCGAGGATGTTGCAGAATATAGGCCCGTGAATGAACCTGAAGAATCGTCAGTTTGTCCGAGAGCTGGTCCCTCTCCAAAACTTCGGAGCCGGTGATGTCGGAGGGCATGAGGTCGGGCGTGAACTGGACGCGGTTGAACTTGAGGCTGAGGACGTCGGAGAGCGTGCTCACCAGGAGCGTCTTCGCGAGCCCGGGGACGCCTACGAATAAGGAATGACCTGAGGACATGAGCGATATGAGGAGGAGATCGACGACCTTTTCCTGCCCGACTATGACCTTCCCGATCTCGTTTACTATCTCGCCGCGCACGCGGGCGATTTCCTTCACCGTTTCGGCGTCGTTCGTGTGCAATTCTTCGTTCATTTCTTCTGCTCCTGGTATCCGAGTATTGTAAGCATCCTGCCGTATTTTTCGGCCTCTTCCTTCCGCCCTTCGGCCTCGTATATGGTCTTCAAGGCCGAGTGAATGTGCCGGGTCGAACAGGTTCACGTAGAGGGCCGCCGTGAACGATTCCTCGGCGCGTGCCGTGTTGCCCTTGGCGAGGAATATGCGGCCGAGGACGAGGTTTACGTCTATCTCGTCAGGGTAGAGCTCCGAAATCGGCTCCACCGCAGCGAGGGCCTTGTCCCCTGCTCGCCCTGACGGCTTAGGGCGGTGGCCATGCGGGTCGATATGACGAGCGAGCTCAGGTCGAACGTGAGCGCCTTGCCGTATTCATACACCGCCGCCCTCAGCCTGCTCTCGCCGAAGGTCGCCCAGACGCGTGTGGTCGCGCGCTTTTTTGTCGTCTATATCGACAGGTCTTCGCTGCCGTCGGGCTCTTCCCCAGGTCCTTTATTATCCTGACGCCCTTTACCTGCATTCCGGGATCATCTCGCGGAGGTTCTGCCTTCGAGGTCTTTGCGCCACGACGTCATGAAGTCGCCGAACGGAAGCCCCGTGACTTCCTCTATCGAGGTCTGGTAATCGTCGCGCTTTCTCATCGAGTCGAGGAGCGCGACGAGGCCGTCGTTGCCCCACTTGTCCACGAGGAAGCTGACGCTCGTCCCGGCCTGTGCGAAGGCGAGCTGGGCCTCGCGGGCGCTGTCGAGCATCGCGAGCGACGGGTGCATCTTCTCTATCGGCACGAGGCTGTCGTTATTGAGCGCGTCGGCGAGTATCGTCTCGTAGAAGGGCGTAGGCACGTTCCGCTTTTCCTGCCTCCACCGGGCTTCCTCGAACTTCGCGATGCCCTCGTGGAGCCAGACGAGGACCGTGTTCTCCTTTTTAAGAGTATGAGGTAGTGCGTGTACTCGTGGGCGAGCGTGTCGGCCCATGTATCCTTTCGGCAAAGAGCCTCGGGGATAGAATCATGATGCGGTTGAATTTGCATATGCCGACGACTCCAGTGGTTTCGACGTTTTCGGGCGGGAGGTCGAGGCGAGCGTGAAGCTCTCGAGGTCGGGATATATTTCGATTATGACGGGATCGTCGGGGTAGGTTTCGAGGTCGAGGCCTATTTCGTAACGCGACTTTTCGAGTATGTCCCTACCGAGCTCAACGACGACCAGGTCCTTCGGATGCGTACCGGATGATGAAGTTGTCGGAATCGACTTCCTTCAGTCTGGCCTGTTCTTTGACGCGTGGGCGATGAATCCGATAAATCCCTGTCCTTTTGTCCTCGTCTTTAGAATTTTCGAGGACTCATGCCCGCGTACTCGCCCGCCTTTTTCGTAATTGCCCTTGTAGAATTCGACCCCATGGCATTCAGGTACCAGGCTTCGAGCTTTGTCTTCGGTGTCGGCCGGCGCGGAGGAGGTCGTCCGCCTTTTGCGGGCTTCGTCTATCTTCCACTTTAATGTCGTCCTCCACGGATTGCAGAAGGACAGCTGTTCTGTACCCAGGCTCCGCCAGCGCGGCAGTGTGAGCCGCAGCGGAAAGGAGGAGCGCGAGCGCGGTCTCGTATTGAGCGGAGCTTCATTTTATTATCCTGTCGTAGTATTTCCTGTTGAGCTCACCGTAGCCCTCGGGGGAGCCGCTTTTCATCGCTTCGATGATCCTTTCCTTAAACGCCTTTCCGACCTCGGAATCGTCCGCCGCCGGTATCTCGACATGAAAGCGCGTGTCCATGCCCTGGGAGCCGAGGCCTGCTGCTGCCCGAGCACCATAGGGACGGGCTGGCCGTTACCGCGCGCGCTGGCCTGCATTTTTGGAGCAATCCCTCGGCCTCCTTGCGGGCGCTCTCGAGCGACTTTACGGCCTCGTCTGGTTCGAGATGGCCTTCGATATTTCGTTTCCGCCCAAGCTGTCCGAAGCCTTGCCCATGAAGTTCTCGGCGTCGCTTACCTTGCTGCCGATCCCGGGGCTGAGAGGGAGGTCCTTCGACATTTCGCTTATCTCGCTCCCGAGCGCGCCAGCGTCCTTTCTTATCTCGTCCTGCCTTTCGGCCATGCCACCCGGCTCAGGCTGCGCTCGAATTGAGGAATTCTTCGAAGAGGTCCTTCCACGATCTCGCTCGATAGATCGTTTGCATTGGAGATGTCCTGGCGGCCGGCTCTCAAATTGCCGACGCCGGCGTCTCCGAGGTCGAGGAGATTATCGGAAGTTTGCCTGAGCGCGCAGGCGTTCTTGAGCGATTCGTTTATGTCCATGGATTCGAGCCAGTTCCTAAGCTCCTCGGCCTTCTGGATGCTGGCGTCGAGTAGGTAGCCGCCGTCGGGGGACGTCTCTACACGTGCGCTGCCAGTTATTTGGCCTTCGCCTCCATGAGGTTCTTTTTTATCTCGGCAACTTTCTCTTTTTGCTTGTCTATGAAGTCCCGAGAAGGCTCCTGCTTTGTGCCCCCTGGTCTTCGAGCATGGATTTCTTCATCTCTTCGGTGGATTCTTTGACGGATTCCTGCTCGCGCTCGAGGCCGCCGATCTTGGATATGATCTCGTTAAGCTTCGTCATGTCCTGGGACATCTGGGACGAGCCGAAGGATTGAAGCCCGCTTTCGAGCGAGGCCACCATGCTCTGGACGGTTTGCTCGAGCTGAGCCAGCGCCGAGAGGGCACCGTCTATGTCGCCGCTCTCCATCATCTTCCGGAGCTCGTCGAGCTTTTGCTTCATGTCCATCGCCTTGAACGCGTCTTCGTTGAGGAAGCCCTCGCGTATGTCGCCGCTCATAGCGGCCATCTTCTGGGCGAGCTCCGACATTTTCTTTTCGAGCTGGCGGAGCTTGTTTTCTATCTCGGCGCGGAGCGATTCGTCGCCTGTCTCGCCGAGCTTAGCGAGCATCTCGGACAGCTCGCTGTATTCGGACAGGAGCTCCCTCCCCGACATAAGCGATTCGCGGAGCCTTTCGCTCTTGAGCATGGAGTCGAGGTAGAGGATGTCCTCCTCGAATTCGACTATCTCCCTGTCCATGAGGCGGCCGAGCCGCGCGGTGTCTATAACGTCGAAGAATTCGAGCATGGAGCGGCGCTCGGAGAGGAGGTCGTCTATCCTGACGTCCATGTTGGCCAGGGCGAGAAACTGCGTGTAGTCGGAGTGGTTGTCGTCCTTCATGCCTTCGAGGATTCCCTTGAGCGTGGAGGACGCGCCTTCGATGCCGGACGTGATGCGGGACTGGGATTTGAGCGCGTTTTCGGCCGACTGGCCCCCCGCGGTAAGGGCTTTTTTGTATGTATCCACGGCGTCGATCTCATCGCCGAGGACGTCCAGCATTTCTTCCATGAGTTTTTCGGTTTCTGCCACGACTTCGCGGTGCTTCTGCTTTTCGTCAGAGAGCTTTACAGTTATGGCGTTCGATACGCCGGGCTTGGCGCCCGAGACGGAGTCGTTGTCGTAGGCCTCCAACCTTAGCTTTATCGTGCCGCCGGCGCCGAAATCGACGCCGCCCGTGTCGAAGACGTATGTGTCGTTATATGAAGCGCGGCCGGCCGGGGCCTTGCCTATGAGCCTGTCGGACTTGCCTTTATCGCCTTCCCACGTGAGCCTGAATTCGGAGAGGCCGAAGTCGTCGTCGGCCTCGTAGAGTATTTCAATCCGCCCGCTGGAGTCGGCCTCGACCACCTCGCCGCCGGGGGTGGTTATGGAAACCTTCGGCGGGGCGTCTTCCTCCGCGGTTATGGAGAAGGGCTCGGAGCCATAGTCCCTCGATGATTCGACGATTCGGTAGCTCCCGTCGCCGAGGACAGTGAAGGAGGAGTTAATCCTGCCGTCCTTTACCGACACCGGGAAGGACGAGCCGTTTTCGAGCGCGAGCCTGCCGTCCGAGAATCTCCCCAAGGGGCGCGCGGAGAACGTGACCTTCGTGCCCTTAAGCGCTTTTACGTCGCCGCTTACGCCGGAGAATTTTTGCTGTGGGAGTTTGGTGTATGCGGGGTAATCGAGGGTGAGCTCTATATCGGCGAGGCCGAGCCTCCGTGTGCTTTCGCCGGGGAAAAGCTCGGAGCTCAGGAGAAACGATCTGAAACCTTCCGGGGCTATGAACAGGACGAGGGCCGCGACGAGCGCCGAGGCGGCGAGCGGGGCGGCGTATCGCCTAAGCTTTCTGCCCGCATATATAGAAGAGAGGTCCCCCGTTTCGAGCCTCTTCGAGGCGTAGTCTATGTGCGCCGAGGCGAGCTCGCGGGAGCCGTACGCGGGGCCGCCGCCTCCGGCGTCCTTCCCAAGCTCGACCGCGCTGAGAGTGTCTTCCCCGAGACCGGGCGAGAGGCTGTCGAGGTTTGCTAGGATGTCGTCTCGCTTTTTGTAGAGCGGGAGGAGAACCAGCAGGTAGACCCCCGCGGCTACCGCGGCTATGAGGAGGATCTTGAGCGCCGAGTAGTAGACCGGGCTTTCGGAGAGGAGCGAAAGGAGCCCGGCGGCGGTGAGCGCGACCAGAAGCACAATAGCCGCGCCGGCGAGCCCTTTCAGGAGAAGAAAGTTCCTTCTTTTCCTGCCGAGTATCTTTAGGAGCGAGCCTAGTTTTTCCCGAGAATCTTCACTCCGCATGGACTTAAAAGGTTACCCCACACATACCCCCAAAGAAAGTTGGTAGGTGGAATTTACTATGCTATGCTAATCGGTCGCCGAAAAAACGGATACAATTAATCATGGGATATAGGAAACTTCTAACGAAGAGAATGGATTTCTCCGCATCTCACCGGTATTGGAACCCGGAATGGAGCGAGGAGAAGAATAAAGAGGTGTTCGGGAAATCCGCGAGCCCCCACGGACACGGGCACAATTATGCCCTCGAGCTTACGGTGGAGGGGGAGGCGGACCCGGAAACGGGAATGATCATTAACCTTTACGACCTGAAAAAGATAATGAAGGAAGTACTCGAAGACTTCGACCACAAGCATTTAAACGAGGATAATCCGCATTTTAAGACCCTCGTGCCGACGACGGAGAACATCGCCCGCGTCCTCTGGGACGGTTTTAAGGAGAGGATTCCGGGGGATGAGAGGTGCCGGCTATACAGGGTAAGGCTCTACGAGACCAGGGACATGTACGTCGATTACTGGAGGGACGAGGACTGATGGAACATGTGACGGTAACGAAGACTTACCGTTTTTCCGCGGGGCACAGGCTGGCGATAAAGGGCCTTACGGACGAGGAAAATTTCAGGATTTTCGATACGTGCTCGAACCCCGGGGGACACGGGCACGACTATTACCTGGAAGTTAAGGCCGCGGGCGGCATCGACCCCGTGAGCGGATTTGCCGTCCCCGAGAGCGCGCTCGACGAGGCAGTCATGCCCGTTATAGAAGAGCTCGACTACAAGCGCCTCGACATCGAGGTTTCGTATTTTTCGGGCAATCAGCCCACAGGGGAAAACATAGCGGAATACATATGGAAGCGGCTCAGGGCCGGGCTCGGGAAGAGCCTCGTTCACATAAGGCTGAGCGAGACGGCGACGAGCTATTTCGAGTTTTACGAAGAGGAGACATATCCTTATGAGCGTTGAGACTGCAATAAGGGAGATATTGGTCAAGATCGGGGAAGACCCGAACCGCGAGGGGCTCAAGGACACGCCGGACCGCATGGCGAGGATGTTCGAGGAGCTTACGGCCGGGTATGCAGCTTCGCCCCAAGAGATAATAAGGGAAGCGCTTTTTCACATTAAATACGACGAGATGGTCGTTGTGAAGGACATCGAGTTCTACAGCCTCTGCGAGCATCACATGCTGCCCTTTTTCGGAAACTGCAGCGTGGGGTACATCCCTAACGGTAAGATCGTGGGCCTCAGCAAGATACCGAGGATAGTAGAGGTGTTTTCGAGGAGGCTCCAGGTGCAGGAGAGGATGACGGCGCAGATAGCAGATTTCCTCATGGACGAGCTTCATCCGCTGGGCGTGGCCGTCGTGGCCGAGGCCAAGCACCTTTGCATGGCTATGAGGGGCATAATGAAGGCCGACGCGAGCATGCTGACGAGCTCGATGAGGGGGGCGTTCAAGAAGGACGAGAGGACGAGGGCCGAGTTCCTTAGCTTTATAGGCAAAAAGGCCTGACGTTACGGAATAGTAATAATTTCGAGTTCGTATATAATTAAGGGTCTAAACCCGGAGTGTGTGCAGGTAACGAGATGCAGCGAATAGTGGTCCTCGGACTCAGCCACAAAACCGCGCCGGTTGAGCTTCGAGAGCGTTTTTCCTTCACGAAGGAGGAGCTAGAGGAAAACCTCCCGGTACTCGCAGGAATGCCTTACGTGAGCGAGTGCCTCGTACTTTCGACGTGTAACCGAATTGAGGTGTACGCCGTGTCGGAAGACGCCGACAGGTGTATCGAATCCATAAAGACGTTCCTTTCCGAGGCGCGCTCCATACCTGTGCAGGAGTTCTCGCCTTATCTCTACGCATCCGTGGGGCACATGGCCGTCCGCCATATATATAATGTGGCGGCGGGGCTAGATTCGATGGTGGTCGGCGAGCCGCAGATACTCGGGCAGATAAAGGACGCATACAGGACGGCGTACATAAAGGGCACAGCGGGGCTCATATTGAACAGGCTCTGCCATTCGGCGTTCTTCGTCGCAAAGCGCATCAGGACTGAGACGGGGGTAGGGTCGAGGGCCGTGTCCGTGAGCTACGTCGCCGTCGAGCTCGCAAAGAGAATATTCGACGATCTTACGAAAAGATCAGTCATGCTGATAGGCGCGGGGGAGATGGCGGAGCTCGCCGCGAGGAACCTGATAGGCGCGGGCATCGGAGAGCTGGTGATATCTAGCAGGAGCTTTTCGAATGCGTCGGCACTCGCCGAGAGCCTTAACGGAAAGCCGATAAGATACGAAGAAATATTCTATAGCCTAAAAGACGTGGATATTGTAATAACGGCGACGGGATCGCCCGACTTCGTCATAAAGCCGCATCACATGCGCGAGGCTCTTAAGCTCAGGGGGAACGAGCCTATATTCATGATAGACATAGCCGTCCCGCGCGACATAGACCCGAGGGTGGGCGAGCTGCCGGACATTTATCTTTACGACATCGACGACTTGAAGGGAGTCCTCGACGAGAATATAAGGTCGCGGCGCGAAAGCGCTGCACGCGCCGAGGAGATAGTGCTCGAAGTCGAAAAGGGATTCCAGACGTGGATAAACGGGCTTAAGGTGGTGCCGGCGATAATAGACCTCAAGAAGAGGTTCGAGCAGATAAAATCG
This sequence comes from Thermodesulfobacteriota bacterium, assembly GCA_041390285.1. Taxonomy (GTDB): domain Bacteria; phylum Desulfobacterota_D; class UBA1144; order Nemesobacterales; family UBA2774; genus JADLGH01. The sequence goes on from JAWKQD010000004.1 coordinate 208,019, forward strand.
ATAGAGGTCGAAAGGGCGCTCGCCAAGCTGGAGAACTATTCCGATAAGGAGAGGGAGGTCATCGACGGCATGGCGTCCCGTATAATCGGCAAGATTCTTCACGGACCTCTTACGAATCTGAAGAAGGAGGCCTCGACATCGAGGGGCGCTCTTTACGTGGATTCGGTCAAAAAACTTTTTGAGCTTGAGAAAGATATCCTCCTGCTCGTAGAAGAAGAGGATGATGAATCGACCGTTCAGGATTGGAACTAGGGGAAGCGCGCTTGCACTGTGGCAGGCGAATTTCATAAAAGGCCTCCTCCTCGAAAATTACCCCGATTTAATCACCGAGATAAATATCATAAGGACCGAGGGAGACAGGGACCAGAAGTCGGACCTGTCGGAGATCGGCGGCAAGGGCGTTTTCGTGAAGGAGATAGAAGACGCGCTTCTGACGAATAAAATCGACGCCGCGGTCCACAGCATGAAGGACATGCCGGCCGTTTTGCCGGACGGGCTCGCCATAGGCGGGGTGCCCGAGAGGCACGACCCGAGGGACGCGCTTTTGACGCGCGGCGGGTTTACGCTCGACCGCCTGCCCGAAGGGGCGAGGGTCGGGACGGGGAGCCTCCGGCGGGGGGCGCAGCTCCTTAGCCTTCGGCCTGACCTCGAAATTCTCCCACTCAGGGGAATGTAGATACGCGGATACGGAAGCTCAGGGAGGGCGATGAGTACGACGCCATAATCCTCGCGGCCGCGGGGCTCGGGCGCATGGGGCTTACCGCCGAGGCGATCTGATATGATCCCCCTGACGTGATGGTGCCCGCGCCGGGGCAGGGGATAATCGCCGTCGAGGGGCGGGAGGACGACCCGTGGGCTTTCGAGATAACGGCGTCTATCACGCACGAGGATACGTGGACGGCGGCAGTCGCGGAGAGGGCGTTCCTAAAAGGGCTCGGCGGGGACTGTAATGTGCCGGCCGGCGCTTATGCGGAGGTGGAGAGGAGATTCATACGGATGACCGGCATCATTGCCTCGCCCGACGGGCGGAGGATCGTGAGAGAGACGGTCACCGGCCCCGTGAGAGAGCCCGAGGAGCTCGGCGAGGGGCTCGCCCGCAGCCTCATGGAAAACGGCGGCAGCGAGATACTTTCCGAGCTTTCCGGCTGAGACCCCGGGCTTTTAATCAGGCCCCTTCCTTGGTACCCTCACTTCGTGGTAATATTAATCACAAAAGGAGTCCAGCGTGCGTTATCTGAGCCCTTCCGAAGTACCTTTTGCCTTCCTCGACGTAGAAACCACCGGACTCGACCCCGCTACGGGGGACAGGGTCTGCGAGATCGCCGTCGTAAAGACCGTGAACGGCGAAGAAGTAGACAGATTCGTAACACTCGTCAATCCCGGAAGATCGATACCCCTCGGCGCAGTTACCGTCCACGGCATTACGGATGCGATGGTGAGCAGGGCGCCCTTTTTCAGAGACATCGCCGGCGATCTGCTGTCGTTCATAAGGGGCGCGGTTATCGTCGCCCACAACGCGCGGTTCGACCTAGGGTTCCTCAAAATGGAGCTCTCGAACATCGGGCTCACGCTCCCGGAGACGGACGTCGTAGACACGCTCGGGATAGCGAGGAGATATTACTCCTTCGCCAGTAACAGCCTCGGGCAAATCGCCCGCGACATAGGGCTCCCGGCCGCCTCGGCGCACAGGGCGCTGGCGGACGTCCAGACGACGAGAAGCGTCTTCGAATATTTCCTCATGGACCTTAACAGGCGGGGAATACGGCTAAAGAGGCTGAAGGACGTCTTGAAGCTCCAGGGCGAGACGGTTGTCGTCGAAGAGGTGGTCACGCAGATGGTCGTGCCGTGGGAGATAGAAGAGACCTTGAGGGTGCGGGGGAAGCTCCGAATCAAGTACCTTTCGGCCTACAGGAACGAGACCACGACCCGCGTTATCGAGCCGCTCGAAATCAGCGCCAGAAGGGGCGGGACGTACCTATACGCCTATTGCCACATGCGGAAGGAGAGATGCACCTTCCGCCTCGATAGAATACTGGATATGCAGATAATTACCGCCGTGTCGGCGGTGAGATAACCCGCCGATTACTTCGGTAGAGCGCCAGAGTCTCCTGTGCCGCCGCTGCCGCCCTCGGGGGCCGCTGTCTGGCCGGAGCCGGTGTTCTGCGTCCCGTCAGTATCGTTTGTCAGAGAATCGGCAGAGTCACCGTTGGGGATCTCGCCGAGCTCGAGCTTGAGGTCTATTATCTCGGCCTCGAGCCTCTTGGACTGGGCGATGAGCTTCTGATTCTCAATCCTGAGCGAGTTGAGCTCGTTCTTGAGGTCGTTTATATAGGCGTCGAGCCTGTTGCTGTCCTTTTTTATGTCTTCGAGCTCGCTTTTTGTCTTTTCAAGCTCGGCGTTGGGTGTGGGAGCGGGCGTAGGCTCCTCGACCGGGGCCTCCCTGTTACAGGCGGACAGCGCCGAAATCGAGATTATGAGTGCTGCTGCTATCAGAATCGAATTTATCCTTTTCATGTTCAAATCCTCCTCTCTGTCAGGTCATGTACTCGTAATCTACTCTATATTTTTTGCGTTCGAATGTCAATAAAACTGGGTGTTTGTGGAGTTTCTGTCCGGATTTCCTTGACGTATGTCTAAACATCGAGTAACTTACTCAATTCTACGACAGACGCGGGGTGGAGCAGCCTGGTAGCTCGTCGGGCTCATAACCCGAAGGTCGGAGGTTCAAATCCTCCCCCCGCTACCAATTAACTCAGTATCTTACGCTCCGAAACATCAATCATAATTCGCCACGTCCGTGGATTTGTCAGAAAGTGAGTCTGGAAAGCGGGTCTCACGGAAGATCAATGCTTTCATAAATACCTCCAGGGTCATCAGGCGACGACTGATCCCGGCCAGATGTTCTACGACTTCATCCCTCACTCTCTCTGATAGCAGTTCCCGTCCCTATCGCTACATTAGTAGAAGGGGCACTTTATCAAAATGAGAGTATATATGCCTTTGGTTCCGGGATCCCCATGCTTACAGCGTTCGAGTGTTGCGGTTCCTCAGGTTTAAAGTAGTTAGGACCCCCGGGCGTAATCGGTCATGCCTGATATATCGATTACCACCACAGGCTCGTCCCCAACGACCCAGGCATCATGACCGGGCGGCAAGTAAGATACGTCGCCGGGCACAAACTCCCGTTCGGTCCGTCGTCCATTTTTAACCCTTAAGCGACCGGAAACGTGATATTGCGTGTGGGGTGCTTCACAGCTTTCAGTTTTAGCCAGGGGCTTCACGCTTTCTGACCAAGTCCAACCGGGTTCGAGAGTGGCGCGGCCAAAGGTTACCCCGGCCAGGGTAACAATCTCAATTTCCCAAGGCTAAAGTACGTAACTCATCGGGTTGACTCATATTTTTACATTCCATTTTCCCCATATCTCATCTCCGTTACAGAGCAAGTTTGACCCATATTGGTAGATTCTCTCACAACTAATAATGCCATGCAAGAGCATATTTAATGGATGATGTAAGTGCCGATGCCCAAGACCCCGCGCTCCAGTCCCCAACAGAATCAAATAATGGATAAACGATCCGCCGCCTGAAACCGGTCTTGACAAAAGCGGGCAGCATTATAGGTTCAGCAATATATTATGGAATGAAGCCTCAGACCGATCGAGATTGACATGCGCTAGCGAGAGATTTTTATCGTAGCGGGTAATCTTTCTTATCCCGTATCCTTAACCTCGGGAATATCTATGCGTTATCGTTTCTCGAAATCCGTATACATCATATTCTGTACAAATACAGATGCCGACTTTAACGCACTTTTACTTGGAAAATCGGGCTCATAACCCGAAGGCAGGAGGTTCAAATCCTCCCACCGGCTATCAATAGACTTGATAAGTTATTTTATTATCATTTCCATTTTGTGATTATGTTGTCATTAATCCCAAACCATCTTTGTAAATCACCCTAGTCTATGGATCTGGCGAATCGCCTACACATAACCCTGTCAATCAGGTTAAGTCGTTGATTGTAATATCACAAGTAGCTATGATGAACTTCTAACAAGGAGGAGGATGCATGAAGGATGCACAGAAACCGGATCATATCAGCCTTAACACCTTAATAGGGAGATTACGGGAGGGTCGATTTCTTGTGCCGGATTTCCAGCGAGAGTTCGAATGGAACCCTTGGGATATTCGGGAGCTCATGCGCTCGATATTCCTCGACTACTATATTGGTAGCCTTCTGCTCTGGAAAGGTAAGAAGGAGAGCAGAACAGTTGATGAGGTCACACGAAAAGAGGGCGAAGCAGCAATTATCTGGTTTAGAAAATTGTTGGAAAGGTGAGAATATCTATCAAGCTTTCGGAAGCCACTTCACATTGTAAATTTGATTTTCCAAATAACTACGCCCTTAGGACTAAGTCTAATCTTGTCTTTCTTAAATCTGGGTTATGGAAGTACATATATTGGCGGACAAACCTTAAAGCTTCCCTCCCGAACCAGTAATTATATGGTGCTCGACAAACCACTCCCTACGTCCTAGCGTCTTTAACACGAGTACCGTTGCATATTCCATTCCACTTAGCAAATCAATGATATATTATTGATATATTATCTGGTTTGTCCCGGGTTTGATTAGTATTTTGAATCTATAGATTAGGAGGTCTAAATATTATGGGAACTAGCGGTAAACCGGAACAAGTGACAAGAGAATCGGTAATGCATGATCTTAAATTTATAAGTTCAGAAATACAAGAAATCAGACGGGTAATCATGGACAGCTCTCAAACGATGGGGAAAATAAAAAGAGAAAAACTAACACTGCATCGTTGAGATAGCTATTGAAGAATGCTTAAGCAGAATGGATATATTATACAGAGTTGATAAGATAGAAAAAATAATCGAGGCCATTGGAGGAAACTGATAAATTACGGGCACGATTATAATCATTGCATGGACATAAAAAAAGATAAATAAAGGTGATCGAGCAACCAGCGACGACTATAATAGGTACTGGCCAGAATGGTCAGGAAAGTCTTCTACCGTTAGATGCCTTTGTGCTCCGTAAGCGGGGTGTCGTCTATGCTGATTCTGACGAATATAAGCCCCTTCCCGCATTGCCCCGGCGAAAATCTTCCTTATTTCTTTCGTTTCCGCTTGAACTATTAGAATTGTTATAACCCCTTCAGATAAAGTTCGCGACTAAGACTATGAATAGGCAGATTTTGAAGTCGCTTTTGTTATGTCCAAAGACGAATCTTTTTTGTCTCTACGCTTTGATAACTCTATATTGATAATGCGTGCTGCGGCTTTGTATCTCCAGCAATAAAATCCGGGCTAAGTTGGACTATATGCTGTACGGGGAAGAATGCCGAATTGATATCGGAACCGATGGTTTCGCCAGAGCCCGGTACAATATTCCAAAGATAAAACCGGATGTAGGCTGAGATCGATCGGATGGGATTTAAGGCGCTGTACCATTCGGCCTCACATAAACATGAGCATGGGATGAGTGGAATTATCTCTCCCCGAGAATTTTGATAAATCTGAATAAACACGGTAAACCCCGGACATTATGAGTCTCCGGACAAAAAATATTCAATATCGAAGGATTTCTACATTTCACAACGTATATAAAGACAAATAAGACCCGGCGGGAATTGATGAACAAGAACGTTAAGAGATTAGTATAGTAAGTGGTTTGTGTGGTTGCCGGCATTGCATGGAGCGCATGGTTTTGCCCTAAATCAGACGCCGCCTGAACGGGGACGCAAACACAGTGGAGGTACAGCTCGGCAGTATTCAATCACTCGTAACGGCGCAGGGGACCCTGGAGCCGGTATTACGTGGACGTCGGGGCGCAGGTATCCGGCAAGGTAGAAATAATGCACGTCGATATCGGTGACGACGTCAAGACCGGGGACCTGATCGCCGAGATCGATCCGGACATCTACGAGGCGCAGGTCGAGGCCACGGAAGCGCGGCTGAATCAGCTTAAGGCGGAGAAGACCGAGCAGAGGCCCGGTCAAGCAGGCGGAGTGGAAGTTCGGAGATACAAGAACCTTTACGACGACAAGGCCGTGAGCAAGGAAGTGATGCAGGACACCGAGATATCCTCGAAGTAGCGAAGGCGAAGGTCTTGTCGCCTCGACGCGCAGATAGAGGAAGCGCAGTCCCAGCTCGAAGCCGACAAGACGAATCTCAGCTATACAAAAATTTACGCTACGATGGACGGCACTATAGTCGACCAGCTGGTGCAGGAAGGGCAGACGATCAACGCCAACCAGACGACACCGACCATAGTGCAGATAGCCAATCTCGACATTATGACTGCCAACGAGGTCGCCGAGGCCGACGTAATGAAGCTCAAGGTCGGCGTCCCCATGTACTTTACTACCCTCGGATCGGGGGGAAGGCGCTGGGAGGGGAAGGTGCGCCAGATACTGCCGACGCCCGAGGAAATCAACGACGTCGTGCTGTATAACGTGCTGGTAGACGTGGGGAACGACGATCACGTTCTTCTGCCGGGCATGACGACGCAGACGTTCTTCGTGCTGGCGAGTGCGGAGGATGTGCCGCTTATACCCGTGAGCGCGCTTGGCAACCGTGTGCCCGAAGAGGATAACGAGAAGGGCCAGGCGTACGAGGTGTACGTCATGAAGCCTTCGGGGCCAGTGGCAAAGACCGTTATCGTCGGGCTCTCAGACCGCACCCAGGCGGCGGTCGTCGAGGGACTCCGACGTCGGGGACCGCATAGTCGAGAATGTCAAAGCCGTCCCCGGCGAGGGCGGGGGGCAGGCGTATGCCCATGAGGTTATAAATGGCCGAACCACTTATCAGGCTGAAAGATATCAAGCGCTATTTCGGCAGCGGGGACGCGACCGTCAAGGCCCTCGAAGACGTGAGCCCGGAGATTCATCCGGGCGAGTTCGTCGCCATCATGGGGCAGTCGGGACGGGTAAGTCCACGCTGATGAATATTATCGGGATGCTGGACACCGCGACGTCCGGCCTTACGAGGTGTCGGGGAAGGATGTGTCGAACCTGTCGCCGGACGATCTGGCGGCACTCAGGCGAAATACCTTCGGATTCATTTTCCAGCGCTACAATCTTTCTCGACGGCCAACGCAGAGGAGAATGTGGGGAAGTCCCGGCGCTCTATGCGGGCATGGACGGATGGAAGAGAAAGGAGCGCGCTGGAAGCCCTGGACGGAGCTCGGGCTGGGAGAGCGACTGGACCACCGCCCGAACGAGCTTTCCGGGAGGGCAGCAGCAGAGGGTCGCAGTTGCGCGGCGCTTATGAACGACCCGCCCGTCATACTGGCCGACGAGCGACGGGGGCGCCTCGACAGGAAGAGCAGCGAGGAGGTCATGGCCCTCCTCAGGGAGCTTAACAGAAGGGGCCGAACGGTTATCGTCATCACGCACGAGGAAGAGGTCGTGAGTCGGCGGAGGAAGATACGCCTCGAAGACGGGATGGTCGTCGGGGACGACGGCCCTGAAATAGCCGAATCCGCTTCGAGGCCCGCCGGGGATAGCGTGCACGGCGCCGCGAACCTGGCCGTGGAGACGATGGAGTCCGTGAAGATGGCTCTTAGATCCTTGAGGGTGAATAAGTTCCGTACTTCTCTCACGCTGCTGGGCATCATTATCGGCGTCGCGGCCGTTATCACCATGCTCGCGATCGGGGAGGGCAGCAAGCGGGACGTGCTCGAGAGCATAAGCTCACCGGAGTGAACATCCGCAATCCGCCGGGTGGCGGGTATTACGCCGTTGGGCGATTATTGCGACTTGTCCCCGCCGACGCGAAGGCGATCGGCGAGAGGCTGATAATATAGTGAGTCGGCCGTCGCGGAGCAGCCGAAGACGCTCCGTTTCGGCAACATAGATTACGCGACGACGGTGGAAGGCGTCGGGGCCGGTTTTCCGCTGGCACGGGACTGGGCTGTAAAAGAGGGGACGTTCTTTACGGAGGCCGGACGTCGTAATTCGTATTCGGGCGGTGATCGTCGTCGGGACTACGGTGGTCGAGGACTTTGTTCCCGCACGGCGAGGACCCTATCGGGAAATTTATTCTCGTCGGCAATATTCCGTTCGAGATTATCGGCGTCATGGAATCGAAGGGCGCGGCCTCGTGGGGAGCGACCAGGACGATACGGTGTGGGTGCCATACACGACGGGGCTGGTCCGCATATTCGGGTCGAACTATCTTACGGGGGGGATCACGGGATAAAGGTAGGGAGACGGAGCCAGATAGAGGAGGACGGAAACGGGGATAAGCGAGCTTCTCCTTGCGCGGCACCGGACGGACGATTTTTCGGTGCGGAACACCGCGTCCGTTCCTCGCGATGGCGACGGAGACTCAAAAACACCCTTACCATACTGCTCGGCGCGGTCGCGGCGATATCTCTACTCGTCGGCGGCATCGGGGTGATGAACATCATGCTGGTGAGCGTCGTCGAGCGCACAAGAGAGATAGGCATACGCATGGCGACGGGGAGCGCGGCGGCGGGATATCCTCCTTCAGTTTAATACGGAGGCGTCGGTCGTTTGCACAATAGGCGGCATCGTGGGCGTCATACTTCGGGTACACGACGGGCATTATCTTGTCCTTCGTCGGGGTGAACATAGCGTTTACGCCGGGGCCGACCGTGCTGGCGTTCGCGTGCGCTGTGGGGACGGGGCTTTTGTTCGGTTACCTGCCGGCGCGTAAGGCGGCGCACCTGGACCCTGTGGTTGCATTGAGCTCGGAGTAAAACGTAATGAAAAGAATTATTGCAATATTAGGGACCGGTGCTGTTCCTCGCCGGCTGCTCGTTCGTCCCAGCATATTACAGCGGCCAGTCGTGGAAACGCCGCCCGCATGGGGAGAGGCCGGGGTTCAGACGAACGTGGACATAGCCGCCGACTGGTGGGAGCTCCGAGCCCGGAGCTTAACGCCCTTATGGCGCGGGCGCTCGAATACAATACCGACCTTCTGGCAGGCGTGCAGCGCGTCGAGCAGGCGCGCGCGTCGCTCAAGATACGGGGCGACGCTGCTACCGTCGGCTGGGTCAGGGCGGACGCGGACTGGTCGAAGACCGTCCGGACAAGCGGGCGGAACAGCAGCGACACGTTCCTCCAGACAGGGGTGGACGTATCGTACGAGCTGGATCTGTTCGGTGCGAATAGGGCGCAGGTGCTGGCGGCGGAAGCGGGGCTCGACAGCTCGATATACGACCAGGGGGCGCTCGAGCTCGCCATCATGGGGGACGTGGCCACGGGATATTTCACGCTGGCGAGCCTGCGTGAGCGTCTTGCGCTGGCCGACGCCAACCTCGACATATCGCGGGAGGTGCTGCGCATTATCACGGCGAGGGTGCGCGAGGGGGCGGAATCGGAGATCGACCTCGCGCAGCAGCGGACGGCGGTAGCCTCCACCGAGGCGGCGAGGGCCGATCGCGGAGCGCATAAAGAACGCGGAGAATGCGCTTGCGGTGCCTTAGGCGCGCCGCCGCAGACTATCACCGTGGACCGGGAGAACCTCGACGGGGTGAACGTGCCGGACGGCGCTGGGGCAGCCGTCGGAGCTACTCGAACGGAGGCCGGATCTGCCTCGCCGCGGAGGCATCGCTGATCGCGGCGAACGCCAACATAGGAGTCGCGAAGGCGGCTTTCTTTCCTCTATCTCGCTCTTCGGCGCGGGGACTTTCTTTTTCGACGACGGGTTTCGGGCGACCCGGCGACGATGGTTTTATCTCTCTCGCGGCTTCGATAGCGCAGCCGATATTCGAGGGCGGAAGCCCGGGAGGGCGGGCTCGATCTGGCGACCGCGGAGCAGAGGGAGCTGGCGCAGCTATACCTCGGGGAGCGTACTGACGGCGTTTCAGGAGGTGGAGGACGCGCTGGCGGCGGTGAAGTACACACGTGAGCGGGAGATTTCTCTTAAAACAGCGATGGAGCAGGCGCAGCGCGCGTACAGCTCGGCTTCGAATGTACGACGCGGGGCGATCGACTTCCAGACGCTCCTGGATACGCAGAACGCGCAGCTCGTAACCGAGGACGAGTACGCGCAGGCAACTCGCGCGCCTGACGGCGGCGGTCAACCTATACCGCGCGCTCGGGGAGGCTGGTTTTTCCGGCGAGGCCGAGGAATACTTGCAGGGCAGGGGCAGCCTCGTGGAGGAAGGCGGAGAGGCGGGGTTGTAGCTGAAAGGTTTATAAGGAACCGTATTTTATCCTGGGGCATATCCAAAGCTCTTGTCGATCATTACACATCCCGAAAGCCGGCACAGGTTTTACGATGCCCGGATTGATATTATGCTAATCTTTATTTTATTAAAAACAGCACAGTTGGGTTACCTTGTCGTCACCAAACAGAAATTATTCGAAAATCGTTGTTTTGGGAGCCTCGGGTTACATCGGGGCGAGGCTGGTTTCTGAACTCCTCAAGCAAGGGTATTCGGTCAAGGCTTGCGGCAGGTCTCTGCAGAAACTGATAAAAAGACCCTGGAAAGACGAGAAGAATGTCCGATTGGCCGAATTCGACGTCTTTGACGAGCAACCGTTAAGAAATGTAATCCGCGGTTCTGAAGTAGCGTACTATCTCTTGCACTCTATGGACCCGGGAGAAAGCGATTTTGCAGAAGCCGACAAGAGGGCCGCGGAGAACATGCTGAGGGCTGCGGAAGAGTCCGGAATAAAAAGAATAGTTTATTTAGGGGGATTGGGCGAGAAAGATCAAACGTTGAGCAAACATCTTCAATCCAGAATTGAAGTAGGTGAGATACTTCAATCGGGGAAAATACCGACTACTGTGCTGAGGGCCGCCATGATTATTGGGGCGGGAAGCGCTTCGTTCGAAATACTGAGGTATCTGGTAGAGCGGCTCCCCGTTATGATAACGCCGAAGTGGGTACGTACGGAGGCTCAGCCTATAGCCGTGAGAAATGTGGTCAATTATCTCGTCAGGTGCCTGGAGACTGAATCCACCGCGGGAAACACTTATGACATCGGCGGACCCGATATCCTGAGCTATCAGGAACTCATGGAAATTTACTCGCAGGAAGCGGGGCTTTGGAAGAGATTGATCATTCCGTTTCCGGTTTTAACGCCAAGATTGAGCTCATACTGGATTCACCTTGTGACACCTGTCCACTCCTCAATCGCAAGACCGCTGGCACAGGGCCTGAGCAATAAAGTGGTTTGCCTCGAGAATCGAATACGGGACGAAATACCGCAGGAGCTGCTGGATTGTAAGACGGCTATAAAGTTAGCGCTCGATCAGACGCAGCATAATTTGATAAGAGATGTGGATGACCATTCGGACTTAACTCCACCCCTGGAATGGACGTATCCCGGAGACGATGACTGGGCGGGGGGAAGCGTTTATGAAGACCACCGCGTGGTCGAGATAAAAGCAACACCGGAGGAAGTATGGAAGCCGCTCTTAAAAATCGGCGGCAAAAATGGATGGTACTTTGCCGATTGGCTGTGGAAGATAAGGGGATTGATGGACAACCTGGTCGGCGGGATCGGCATGAGGAAAGGAAGGACCGATCCCGATAATCTGAACGAAGGCGATATGGTGGATTTCTGGAGAATCGAGCAAGTAAGGGATTTCAGAAGGCTGCTGCTTAAAGCGGAGATGAAATTACCCGGAAGCGCAATTCTGGATTTCAGCATCGTCACCAAAGAAAATGACACCGTGGAGCTTCATCAGATAGCCAGATTTATACCACGCGGCCTGGGCGGGATTTTGTATTGGTATTCCGTATCCCCGCTTCATGAACTGATTTTCACCGGGATGTTAACCAGAATCGCTCAATTAGTGGAAAAGCCTGTAATCAGAGGACCCGAGAAGTATTCGTCCCATAGTTGAAAAGCACGTTTAAAGGGGGCTCGGGAGCAGCTGGGTTTCTTCCGGGAGAGGGGGGTTGTGAGGGAGGAGGGGAAATATACCTACTTCTGTTAAATAAAATGTCCACTTTTTTGTTTGGAAATTGTCATTTAATTAAAAATTCCTTCACGTTAACAACTTACCTTCTTTTGTTGGTTTGACATTG
>JAWKQD010000005.1:0-182413 GCA_041390285.1 Thermodesulfobacteriota bacterium
ACAGGAATCATGTCGAGGTCATAGGCACTAGCGGCGAGGCCCCGGAACAGGTTGTGGTCGTCGAATCCGTTGAAGAGGCCGAGAGCCTCGAGATCGAGGACCCGGACAAGGTCGCCTACGTTACGCAGACAACGCTCAGCGTGGACGATACGAGGGACATACTCGAAGCCCTGAAGCGCAGGTTCCCGAATATAGTCAGCCCTTCCAAGCTAGACATATGCTACGCCACACAGAACAGGCAGGACGCCGTGAAGGCGCTGGCGAAACAGGCTGATATTATCTTTATTATGGGTTCTCCCGAAAGCTCGAACTCGAACCGGCTCGTCGAAGTCGCGAAGGCCAGCGGCGTAAAGGACTCTTATCTGATCGAGGGCGCGGACAACCTGGACAGGAGCATGTTCAGGCAAGGCATGGTCGTAGGGCTGAGCTCCGGCGCTTCAACGCCGGAGACGGTTGTCCTGGAAGTGATAGCGCGGCTGAAGGAGTTCGGCGCACGCGACGTGGAAGAGCTCGACGGCAAGGAAGAGCATACGAGATTTCCCTTCCCCGATGCAATACAGTTCAAGAGCGCGTCGAATAACTGACGGCGAGCGGCAGTTTCCGATTCATTCCCGCGAAGTAAATGCGCCTAGTTAAGAAAGCCTTTCAGCACGCGTCCGTGCTCGGAATCCGCAAGCTTCGTAAGCGCTTCCTTTTCTATCTGCCTGACGCGCTCGCGGCTGAGGCCGTACTTGCCCGCTATCTGATCGAGCTTGTGGTCTTCGTTATATCCTATTCCGAACCTCATCTTGATGATGTCTCTTTCGCGTTCGGATAAAAGCCCGAGCGAGCTCCTGACCTCATCCGTGATGGACCTCGTCGTGATAAAGTATTCCGGCATCTTGGCGTCGGGGTCGGGAGTGATGTCGAGATAGGTCTTGGAGTCCTCATCGCCGGGGGCGAATTCGAGCGGTATGACGAGATCGCTCCCCTTGAGTATCGCGCTCACGGCGTCCGTTGGCAGCCCGGTGGCCTCGGCTATCTGCTCGGAGTGCGGGCGCTCGACGCCGCCCCCGCTCGAGCCTGGTCTTGGCCTTATACACCTTGGCCGAGAGCTCCTGGAGGTAAACCGGTATGGGGATGATGTGGGTCTGCTCCATCACGGCCCGCGACAGGGACTGATTTATCCACCACGATGCGTAAGTCGAGAACTTGAATCCCTTCGTATGGTCGAACTTCTTGACGGCCTTCATGAGGCCGATGTTGCCTTCCTGTATGAGGTCGGTCAGGGGGAGGCCCCTTCCCGTAAACCTGTTGGCGAGCTCGATTACGAGCCTGAGGTTAGACTTGATGAACTTATCCTGAACGTGCCGCGACATGGATTTGTAAGAAGAGTACAGCGCCTCTAAAATCTCCTGGCTTCTAGTTTCGCCGCGCTTTCCGCGCCGCCCGGGATTGAGGAGCTTGAAGATCCTTTCCGCGCCGGCCTCTGCAGCCTTAATCTTCGCCGCGAGAACGGCCTCGCCGCGCCTGTTGAGGAGCGTCTCGTTGTTGAGGTCGGAGAAATAGGCGAAAAGGAGCCTGTAGTTCCTGTCCGCCGCCGCACCGCCGCGCCCTGGGTTTTCTTCTCTGTCCTCTTCCTCGGAAAGCTCTTCGTCGTCCGTATCCAGATCGTAATCGACGGAAGACTCTTCCTCGTCAAGCGAGTGGTCTATGCCCAACTCCTCTTCCTCAAGGTAAGAATGTTGTCTCAGCTTCATGGCACGCCCTGAAATGCTTGGTTGATGTTCATTAGTATACCTAATATTTAGGAATCCTAAATATTAGTGGCAAAAATTTTTTTGGTTATTAATTGAAGGTTTTTTTATAGTGCGGACACTCTTTGCAGGTGTCCTCTTCGCTCAGCATTATGTGAAGGTTTTCACAGTAATGGGGTTTGGAGTTGCCGCGGTTCGTGTCCTTCTTGAAGAAGCAGCAATCCGTGCATATGTCGGAGGATAGTATCAAGCCTTTTTCCATCAGTTTTTCGGTTATTGTGACAAGGAGCCTTTCGAGAATCTTCTGCTCTTCGAGGGTGAACGAGGATATGATTTCCTCTATTTCGTTACCTATATTTTCGACTTCGCCCGCGACCCTCTCCCCGTCAGGGGTTAGCGAAAGATGCACTCTCCGCCTGTCCTCGGGGTCGCGGTTTCGCATTATGAGCCCCTTCTTTTCGAGGGAATCTATAACGCCGCTCGCCGTGGCCGGGGTGCAGCTCAGGTACTTCGCCATGTTGCCTATGGTTATCGCGTCGCGCCTGGTGTAGTTGATAAAGAGGAGGGATTTAACCTGCGCCGGGGTGAGGTGTTCGAGCCTGCTCTTGTCCCAGAACATCCCTTTTACGGCCTGACCGATGTGGAATAATGTTCGGGCTATCTGGCCCCCAATGTTCTTCTGCCTGTATACAGGATCGAATATCGACATCAGCCTCTACCACTTTGTTTAAGGTATCTTCCGGGAATTAGGATACCTAAACTTTTTTAAAATTCACGACAGCTCTATATGCGCGGGACAATTTCGTCCTTTAATATCGGGATATTGTCCAATTGATGTGGATACATTCATCGGGGCCGGAGCGGATTTTCTATACGATCCGGAGGCCGTCGCCGGTGCCGGAAAAATAGACGGCGGCTTTATCCGCGGGCCCCGGGTGTCTCTCGGCGAAGCTCTTGAGAATTTCCCTTCCGGCCTCTTCGGAGAAGTCTTTATCGACGAGCGCCGTGAGTGAGACACTGCCGTCATAGGCGCATCCGTGCACTCCATCCATGCTGCATATGATCTCGGCGAGTGATCTGACGGCCGGATCGCCCGCCTCGTAATTATTAAATGCGCTCTCCGTCGATTCGTTCATGAGCCTCCCGAGCTTCCCGAGGTCCCCCGTCTTCCATGCGGCGGCTCCTTCGGCGGCCCTCGACGATTCGGCGTAGAAGTGTGCTGCCTTCTGCCTGAGCTCGTCGGGGAGCTTTCCGGATCTTTCGATGAAGACCTTCTCCGGGACGTGAGACAGCGCCGGCGCGGATCTGAGCCCTCCCAATATCCCTAGGAGCCCCGCAGCCTTCCTGCATTCATCGGCGCGCGCCCTGAGCACGTCCTTGAGCATGCCTGAAGACAATCCGGAATAGACGGTCATTATCCGAAACGCGTCCCCTCCTTCCGGCCCCGGATAGGGAATGGCGTTACCGCTCGCCGTATCGACGTAAAGGAGCGCGCCCTTCCTCCCGTGGGCGGCAATCGCCCTCAACGCGGGGCTTTCGAGGGATTTCGTATACTCGCTGTCCATCTCTTTTGCGAGCCCTGCCGCGTCTTTCTGCGAAAGCTCTATACCGTTTACAGCAGCCGAAGCAGTGAGCAAAAGGAGCGACTCCGCCGTGTGCCCGCCGGCCTCGACGGAAATCCGCGGCAGGCTGAGTACTCCCGTGAATCCCGCTTCTATTCCGTAGCTGTCCCTGAGCGTCCGGGCGGCCCAGACGGCGTACCTCCCAGTCCTCCCACGCGCGGGGTCTTCAGGTTCCCGCAGGGAAAATTCCGTTATGCCGTGGATAGTCCGTGCTGTAGAGCCTGACCGCTCGTCGTTAGGCATGAAGGCAAGAGCGCCCAGTCGCCCGAGCCGAAGCCGAGCGCGGGGCCGCCCTCGAGCCCGGTGAGCCCTCCAATAATTGTCACGGGCAGCGGGCAGACGGCCATGCGGAGCCCTTCGGCGGGCAGCTCCTCTCGCATGCCGAGGTGTGTGGTGAGTTTCTTTTCCGGCCGGAAAGCTGATGGCTCTCTATGAATGTAATCCCCGGCCCTCCTTTCTAGTCGGCCAGAAGCGAGAAGCGCTGCATCTCGCTCTGGAGCCTCGTAGAGGTTGTAGTAGATTCCCTTGTGTGAAATGAGGCTCGCGTGTGTTCCGGTTTCGGATATCTCGCCCTTGTGGAGGACGATTATCCTGTCGGCGTGCCTTACGTTGGACAGCCTGTGGGCGATTATGAGAGTCGTCCTCTCGTGTTTACCGTTCCGAAGCGCCTTCTGTATGTTCCTTTCGATGCGGGCGTCTATGCTCGAAGTCGCCTCGTCGAGGATGAGTATGCCTGCATCCCTCGAAAGGGCGTGCCCGAGTGAGACGAGCTGCTTTTCGCCGGAGGATATTCCGCCGCCGTTATTTTTTATCTCTTCAATTTCTATCGAGCGCGAGAACTCGTCCTGCCTGTCCCGGGACAGCTTTTCCCGAAGAGGAAGAGGTCCTGGAATACAGCGGTTATCTTGCTCATTAAAAAGTCTGGGTCGAGTTCTTTAATGTCCACGCCGTCGAGATAGATATGCCCCTGTCCGGGTCGTAGAACCGGGTATCGAATTCACTATCGTGGTTTTCCCAGAGCCGGTAAGGCCGACGAGCGCGACTGTTTCGCCGGGCTCGATCGCGAACGAGATATCCTTCAGCACCCAGTCGGCCCCGTTATACGAGAACCAGACGTTTCTGAATTCGAGCCTGCCTTTAACCGGCCCCTCGATGACGCCGCCGGAGGGCTCCACCGCTTCCTGAGAGGGTCGGGAGAGATTCTCGGACGCAGCCGCCGCCGACTGGAAGATGTTGTACTTTTCCGCGAGCTCCATGATGGGCCTGAACAGCATCCTCACGTAGTAGAGGTATGCAATGAGCGCCCTGAGCGTGATGTCGAGCGCGAGCACCCTTAGGCCGCCGTACCAGATTATAAATGCCACGGTGAAGACGCTCGTGAACTCGATGAACGGCCTGAACGTCGCGTAGACCCAGAGCTGGTCCATGTTCGCCTTGAAGTTCTCCCGGTTCGTGTCCTTAAACCTCTCGAAGTTCTGCATCTCGCGGTTGTAGAGCTTTATGAGCACGATGCCCCGTACGCCTCTCTGACGAATGCGTTGAGCTTGGCTATGGAGCGTCTTACGTCCCTGTATACGGTCTTGAGCCTCATTCTGAATAGACCTGCGAAGAAGCAGAGGAAAACCGTGAAGAGAGCGACGAAGAGCGTGAGCTCGACGTTCATGTAAAACATGACCGCGAATACGCCAATGACGACGAGCACGTCCTTTACGAACTGGACGGCCACTGAAGTGTACATTTCGTTAATCGCGTTAACGTCGCTCGTGACCCTGGTCGTCAGCCTGCCGACGGGGTTTTTGTCGAAGAACGACTGCGGTAAACGGAGCGTCCTGGCGAAGACCTCGGTCCTTACCCTGTGCATTATCCTGTGGCCAGAGAAATTGAGAAGGTAAGTGAACGCGGAGCTGAATATGAATATTCCTGTGAGGCACAAAAAGAGCACGGCGGCAAGTATGCCGATTCTCCCTTATCTCCTCGCTCCTGAGAGTGAGGAGGTCGCCCCGGCTGAGGCCCTTGAGCGCGCCGTAGCTTATATAATATGCTCCGCCGGCCTCGCCGAAAGCCGTGGGGTATCTGCTGATTATCCCGCCGATCCCGGCGCGGTCTTCTGCAGGGAGATCTCCCGGCTTCACGACGAGGAATTTCTCGCCGCCCGCGAGACCGAGCTTTTCGAGGTTGCTCCTGTCCTCGTTTCCGAGGCCCGACATATCGACGAGGTAGGAGCCTGTGCCGAGCTTGATGACGAGCGACGGATCGAGCGCGAGGAGCTTACCCTCGAGCTCTTCGGCCCCGGGCTTCCCGGCAGCCTCGCCCTCGAACGAGGCGACTCTCCACGAGGGATATATGTACTTATCGACTGCAACCTTGGCAATGTAGGGGACGGCGAGCTCGAGCGCCGCCGTCATAAGCATGAGGGCCAGCGACAGGAACAAATATTTCCTGTACGGGCCGGAGAATCCGTAAAGCCACTTAATTATCTTGAGGTCGTAGGTTTTTTTGCCCCGTCCGGGCTCTTCGACTTCCGTAACAGCCAATGCTTATTCTCCCGACCGCCTCGCAAATGTTCTGTGCTAAAAGACTAAAGTATAACGAAAAGGATGGGGTGACCGGGCCTGAATCTGCCTCTGCGCGACGCCCCGTTGTGCGGAATCCTCTGCTCCGGTTAGTATTATTCTATTTGCTTCCCCGGAAAAATCAAAAGGCCGGCCCCGACGGGGATTCGGTGCTTCCGGGATCTTGAACCAACTCTGCCGAGGAGGATTTGAAGTGATAAAGCATATAGTAATGTGGAGACTGAAGGAATTCGCCGCGGGTGCATCCAGGGAAGAGAATGCGAAGAAGCTGAAGGAATCTTTAGAAGATTTGAAAGACCAGATAGAGGACATAAAGGCAATCGAGGTCGGGATTAATTTTAACTCCTCCCCAACGGCGTTCGACGTCGTTCTTTACTCGGAGTTTGCGGACATGGAGGGGCTCAATGCGTACCAGAACCATCCCGAGCACCTTAAAATAGTGGATTTCGTCGGTGAGATTCGTTCGGAGAGAGCGGTCGTAGATTACGAGGACTGAGCGGGGGAGGCTTTCGCGAGCTTGCCCTTTCCTCTTACGTATTTCGTGCGCGAGGTGGAAAACGGGCCCAGCGAGAGGTCGGACGTTTTGCCTTCCCTGAAGGTATAAGAACCGAGGACGCCTATCATCGCCGCGTTGTCTGTGCAGTAAACGGGGGATGGTATGTAGACGCCTATGCCTTCTTCTCCGAACCTCTCGGAGGCGAGGGCGCGGAGCCTTGAATTACACGCAACCCCTCCCGCCATGACGGCGCTCTTCACGCCGCGCGCCTTGGCCGCCAGAAGCGCCTTCTCGACGAGTGTTTCGGCTATCGCCTCCTGGTACCCGGCGCATATGTCGCGGAGCTCCCTGTCATTCGGCTCGAGGTGCTTTCTCAGATAATAGACTAGCGACGTCTTGAGCCCGCTGAAACTGAAATCGAACGTCGAAGAGGATTTGAACGGCCTCGGGAATTTGACCGCTTCGGGATCCCCCTCTTTCGCCAGCCTGTCTATCTGAACGCCGCCAGGGTATCCGAGCCCGAGGAGCTTCGCGGCCTTGTCGAACGCTTCGCCCGCTGCGTCGTCCCTCGTCTTCCCAAGGATGGTCAAGCCGGTATAGTCGGTAACGTGATATAGGCTCGTATGTCCGCCCGATACGACCAGCCCGACGAAGGGGAACTCGACGTCGTGCTCTATGTGGACGGCGGCGAGGTGCGCTTCCAGATGATTCACACCTATGAGCGGCACGCCGAGGCCGTAGGCGAGAGCCTTGGCCGTCGAAAGGCCGACCATGAGCGCACCTATGAGGCCGGGGCCGCTTGTCACGGCGAC
Organism: Thermodesulfobacteriota bacterium; assembly: GCA_041390285.1. Classification (GTDB taxonomy): domain Bacteria; phylum Desulfobacterota_D; class UBA1144; order Nemesobacterales; family UBA2774; genus JADLGH01. The sequence continues at coordinate 7,240 of JAWKQD010000005.1, forward strand.
GCCCGTTATGTCGCCCCTCTCGATGCCGGCTTCCGTGAGCGCCTTCTTTATCACTGCGAGTATGAGCTCGACGTGCTTTCTCGACGCTATCTCGGGGACGACCCCGCCGTATTCCTTATGTATGTCGGCCTGCGAAGCGACGATATTGGACAGCACCTTGCGCCCGTCGGTGATGACGGCGGCGGAGGTTTCGTCGCACGAGCTTTCGATTCCGAGGATTATCTCAGGCATGGGTTTATTTTACAGGACGGCCCGGCTTACACAATCCCTTTTCGATTGCGCTTTGGGTGGTTACTTTTATACTAATCGAAGGGGCCCCTGCCCGGGGTAAGGTGCGTAAAAGAATTAATAAGGGAGCTTTATCCTATGGGAATAAATACAAAACGGGAAAAAATACCGGGACGCGACGCAATAACCCGGAGCCCGTTCCCCAATTCGAGGAAGATATACGTCAAGGGGAAGCTTCATCCGATAGAAGTCGCCATGCGCGAGATAGAGGTCGGGAGCTCGGCCCCGGGTTCGGCGATGACGGCTCGCCGCAGCCGAACTCCTCCATTACCGTATACGACACGAGCGGCCCCTACACAGACCCCGAAAAGGAAATTGACGTCCACAAGGGGCTCGAACCCTCAGAAGCTCCTGGATTATAGGACGCGGTGACGTCGAGGAGCTCCCGGAATTCTCTTCCGGATTCGCACGCGCCTCGGCCGGAAAGTCCGGCGTTCTGGCGATTAAGTTCGGGAACATACGAAAGCCCCTCCGCGCCAAAGCCGGCGCGAACGTGACCCAGATGCACTACGCGCGGAAGGGAATAATCACCCCCGAGATGGAATACATAGCGATACGCGAGAACCAGCGCATAGACGAGCTCCGCGATAGCCTCGGTGACCTCGGGAAATACCACCCCGGCGAGAGCTTCGGGGCGAATATTCCCCGAACGCACATCACCCCCGAATTCGTAAGGGACGAGGTGGCAGAGGGAAGGGCGATAATACCGTCCAACATCAACCATCCCGAGTCCGAGCCCATGATAATCGGGCGGAACTTTCGTAAAGATAAACGCCAACATCGGCAACTCCGCCGTCACGTCCAGCATAGAGGAAGAGGTCGAAAAGGCCGTTTGGGCTTGCAGGTGGGGGGCCGACACGATAATGGACCTTTCGACCGGCAAGAACATACACGAGACGAGGGAGTGGATAATGCGAAACTCCCCCGTGCCCGTCGGAACGGTTCCGATTTATCAAGCGCTCGAAAAGGTCGACGGCAAGGCCGAGGATCTCACATGGGAGATCTTCCGCGACACGCTCGTCGAGCAGGCCGAGCAGGGAGTAGACTACTTCACGATACATGCGGGCGTTCTCCTCGGATACATACACCTCACGGCCGACAGGGTCACCGGAATCGTTTCGCGCGGCGGCTCGATAATGGCAAAGTGGTGCCTCGCGCATCATAAGGAGAGCTTCCTCTACACGAACTTCGAAGAGATATGCGAGATAATGAAGGCCTACGACATTGCCTTCTCGCTAGGGGACGGCCTCAGGCCGGGCTCCATAGCCGACGCCAACGACAGGGCGCAGTTCGCCGAGCTCAAGACCATCGGCGAGCTTACGGAAGTTGCCTGGAGACACGACGTTCAGGTGATGATAGAGGGCCCAGGCCACGTGCCGATGCACATGATCAAGGAGAACATGGACAAACAGCTCGAATGGTGCCGGGAGGCGCCGTTCTACACGCTGGGTCCCCTGACCACGGACATTGCCCCCGGATACGACCACATCACGTCCGCCATAGGCGCGGCGATGATAGGATGGTATGGGACTGCGATGCTTTGCTACGTGACCCCAAAGGAGCACCTCGGCCTTCCGAACAGGACGGACGTTAAGGAAGGGGTCATAACCTATAAAATTGCTGCCCACGCAGCCGACCTCGCCAAGGGGCACCCGGCCGCACAGGTGAGGGACAACGCCCTCAGCAAGGCGCGGTTCGAGTTCAGGTGGAACGACCAGTTCAACCTTTCGCTCGACCCCGACACGGCGAAGGAGTTCCACGACGAGACCCTTCCCGCCGAAGGGGCCAAGGTCGCGCACTTCTGCTCGATGTGCGGGCCCAAGTTCTGCTCGATGAAGATAACGCAGGAAGTGAGGGACTACGCCAAATCGAAGGGCCTCACCGAATCGGACGCCGTCAAGACCGGCATGGAGCAGAAGTCCAAGGAATTCGCGAACGCGGGCGGAAAGATTTACGTCCCGGTCGGCGAGTAATATCTCCCCCTAAAACCGGAATTCGTTTACGCTTTGCAGGCAATGCCGGCGCGTTATCTGATGTGGACTCTATCTGCCGCCGAAGAAGCCACCACCGGGGCCAAATCCACCGCCGCCTAATCCGCCTCTACTGGGTCCGCCGCCGCCACCGAATCCTCCGCTGCCACCGCCGAAGCCGCCTCCAGGCCGTGACGGACGGGTCGGGCCTCTGCCGCCTCCTCCCGGGGACGCCTGCGCGCGCCCGATGGACTGGGAAGTCCTGTCCGTCAGAATGCACGAGGCCCCGCTCTCGACTATCGCCTGCATATAAATCGTTCTTCCCCCGGTGCTGGACGGAAGTGTCGGGCTCAGCGTAGCCTGGCCGCCGGAATTCGCTGTCCCGGAAGCTATTATGCTCGCGCCCCTTAGGCGTAGAATCTGGCCGTTACATGCGCCGCCCCTTAAAACCGTCGAACCTGACGAAATCAGGGAATAGGCGAAACTTACCCTCGCACCCGGCGGCGCGCCGGTTACGGAGACGGTGTTTCGCGTGCCCGCAGTCCCGGGGCTGAGAGCTCCGAGCACAGGGTTCCCGGGCTGCGGCGTGGGGGGAGCTGTGGGGGTGGGAGTCGGTGTCGGACCGGTTCTCTCGACAATTTTGAATATCTCACCGTCCTTGTCGACTATATATATCTCGCCCCTGTCGTCCTCTCCGAACGAGGTGACGTTGTTTATGGTCCCGCCCGTTTGGGGCCTTAGCTCGGCTGTGCGCTCAGTTAGCTGCGTAACGTCGCTGCCGTTTCGTTTGAAGGACCATATTCTGCCGGTGCAGAAATCGGCGTAGAAATACGTGCCGTCGAGCTCCGGTATGTCGGCGCCCCTGTATACGTACCCGCCCGTTATAGAGCAGTTCCCGCCGGAGTGGGTGTAGTCGTGAAGGGGTATTGTCAGCGCCGGGGAGTTGCACGTGCATCCGGAGAGACCCGTACAGGCCTTACCCTCCATACAGCGCCAGCCGTAGTTCTCCCCGCCCGAGCTGTCGCCCGACTGCCAGCTAACCTCCTCGCGCGAGCCCTCGCCGACGTCCGCTATGTAGAGGTCGCCGTTCAGTCTGTCGAAGCTGAACCTCCACGGGTTTCTGAACCCGAGGGCCCATATGCTGCCCAGAAACGACGGGTTATTGCTGAAGGGGTTTCCAGGCGCGTCCCTGAAGACAGTGCCGTTCCCGACGTCCATCCTGAGTATCTTGCCGAAGACAACGTTTCCGTCCTGGGCCCTGTTCCCGGGGTCGTTGCCCGAGCCGCCGTCGCCAAGGCCGATGTAGAGGTAATCGTCGTTCGGGCTGAAGGCCATCATCCCGCCGTTGTGGTTGCCGAAGGGCTGGGTGGCCGTCATGAGTACCGTCTCGCTCGCGGCGTCTGCGACGTCGGGATTTCCCGAGACCCTGTAGCGGGCTACGACGGTGTTGCCGCTGTTGTCAGTGTAGTTCACGTAGAAGTAGCCGTTCGAGGAATAGTTCGGGTGGAACGCGAGGCCGAGAAGCCCCCTTTCGCCATTGCTCGACGCCTTGGCTCCTATATCGAGGAACGGCGTCGGAAGAACGACCCCGTTCTTTATGATCCTGATGCGTCCCGTGTTCTGCTCTACGACGAAGAGGCGCGAATCGCCGACCGGGGAGGTGAGGTAAAGAGGGTCGGAGAAGCCTCCCGCGACTTTCACCGTCGTAAGCTCGACGGCGGGCGCACCGTCTGCCGCGATATATGAAAAAGCCAAAAGAAGGAAGAAGACCGCGTATTTCACTGTACCACCCTCCCAGTCCGTCTCCGTTTCGAGGGCATAATAAGGCAGGATGAAGATTCGGGGTCCCTCTGTTCGGCAGCCGCGTCGCCATGGGCTCTGGGCCTTTAGGCTTCGGCATTGCGCCCCGCCCTTTCAAGCGGTTTGCCTTTTCGGATCAGGACTTTTGTGTATATGCAAAGCATATCACCCGCCGCCCCAGCGGGCAACAGGTTTTAAACCCCGCCGGGACGGCGCCGGCGGTTGTCATTACGGAATATTCGGTAATATTTCTTAGGGGTGTTTATATAAACCCGGCCCCGCGCGAAACCGCGGACTTTCGAGGAGGCGATTCCATGAGCGACAAAAAATTCAGAGCACTGGTTGTAGAAGAGGGGGAAGGCGGCAAGTTCACAAGGTCTATCAAGGAGCGGCCCGTCAGTGACCTTCCGGAAGGGGAGGTTCTGATACGGGTTCACTATTCATCGCTTAACTTTAAAGACGCACTTTCGGCGACGGGAAATAAGGGCGTTACGAAGAACTACCCGCATACACCGGGGATAGACGCGGCCGGGGTTGTCGAGGAGAGCTCATCCCCGCAGGTAAAGCCCGGGGAGGAGGTTCTCGTAACGGGCTACGACCTCGGCGCGAATACCGACGGGGGCTACGGGGCGAGTACATACGCGTGCCAGCCGGATGGGTGGTCAGCCTTCCTGACGGGCTTTCCACGAGGGAGAGCATGATATACGGCACGGCGGGGTTTACGGCCGCGCTGTCCGTATACAAGATGGAAGAGTACGGCACCACGCCGGACATGGGCGAAGTCCTCGTCACGGGGGCGACGGGCGGCGTCGGGAGCGTTGCGTGCGCGATACTTGCCAAAGCGGGCTACAGCGTAGTCGCGTCTACGGGAAAGATGGATCAGAAGGAATTTTTAACCGGGCTCGGGGTTAAGGAAATCATAAGCAGGGCGGATTCCGCGGACACATCCGGGAGGCCGCTGCTCAAGGGGAGATGGGCCGGCGCCGTCGATACCGTGGGCGGCGATATACTGGCGACCGCGATAAAGTCGGCAAAGCAGCACGGCGTCATAACCTGCTGCGGGAACGTGGCCTCGGGCGAGCTCCCGATAAACGTCTACCCGTTCATTCTGAGGGGCGTGTCACTCGTCGGCATAGATTCCGCATACTGCCCGATGGACGCGAGAAGGAAGGTGTGGTCGAAGCTCGCGGGCGAGTGGAAGATAGACCTCGACGGCATAGCCACGGAGGTTACGCTGGGCGGCCTCGACGAGCAGATAGATCTCATTTTGAAAGGCGGCCAGAAGGGAAGGGTCGTCGTAAACCTTCAAAAGTAAATAATGATTCAGCCGGCGGTCATGAGCCCGGACTAACCTGTCCCCGGATCATGGCCGCGCTTCCAGCTTCACTTCCATGCGATTTGTTTCAAGCAATGTTCCGCGCGTTCGACCGGCGTTCGGCTTTCGGATATAACGAATTAATAAACGATTGCCCGGACAGTCCCGGACGTGCTAGAATCTCTCTTAAGTTTTAAATCGACCAGCTGATACAAAGGGGTGATTGTCTATGATGAGAACCTGTTCGAAGTATAAATTCCCGGCGCTTGGTGCGCTGTTTTTATTGGCTTTGGTTGTATTATTTCCCGAGCTGTCTTTTGCTCAGGAAGAGGCTTCGACCCTCGACACCGGGGACACGGCCTGGATGTTGACCTCTTCGGCCCTGGTGTTGATGATGACAATACCGGGGCTTTTTCTGTTCTACGGCGGCCTCGTAAGATCCAAGAACGCCCTCGGAACCATGATGCACAGCTTCTTCTTGGCCGGTCTTATCACCATTCAGTGGGCGATTATCGGGTATTCCCTTGCTTTCGGGACCGATATTTCGTCTCTCGTCGGCGGCCTCGATTTCTTCGGCTTAAACGGCGTGGGGCCCGAGCCGCTGGACGGGTCGACGATACCCCACAGTTTGTTCATGGTTTACCAGATGACGTTCGCGATAATAACCGTCGCCCTTATATCCGGGGCGTTCGCAGAACGCATGAAGTTCAGCGCTTTCATTCTTTTTTCCCTGCTCTGGACGACCATCATATATGATCCGCTGGCCCACTGGGTTTGGGGCGGCGGATGGATAGGCGCAATGGGCGCTCTCGACTTCGCGGGAGGCACGGTCGTTCACATAAGCTCGGGTGCGGCGGCGCTCGCGGCGGCCCTCCTGATAGGAAAACGTACAGGGTACGGAAAGCTGCCCATGGCTCCTCACCTTTTGCCGTTCAGCGTCATCGGCGCGGCCCTTCTGTGGGTAGGCTGGTTCGGGTTTAACGCCGGAAGCGCCCTCGGTGCGAACGGGCTCGCTGCCACCGCCTTCGTGACGACCCAGCTCGCGGCCGCGGCGGCGGTCCTGGCGTGGACGGCTGTCGAATGGATAGTCCGGGGCAAGCCCACGGTTCTCGGCGCCGCTTCCGGCGCGGTAGCTGGGCTTGTCGCCATCACTCCGGCTGCGGGTTTCGTAGGCCCGATGTCGGCCATAATTATCGGAATCGGCGGCGGGGTGCTCTGCTTCTTCGGGGTAACCCTGAAGCCGAGGCTCGGCTATGATGACGCCCTCGACGTCGTCGGTGTTCACGGCGTAGGCGGCACCTGGGGCGCCCTCGCTACCGGGCTCTTCGCCTCCACCGCTGTAAACCCGGACGGAGCCAACGGTCTTTTCTTCGGCAACCCCGAGCAGCTATGGATACAGTTCCTCAGCGTCGCCGTAACCTGGGTATTCTCCTTCGTCGGAACCTCGATCATCCTTCTCCTGGTGAAGGCCGTCATGGGGCTAAGGGTTTCTTCCGACAAAGAAACCGAGGGCCTGGACATCAGCGAGCACGGCGAAGAAGCATACGGCGGCTTCCAGATGGCTCACGGCTACGGCACGCCCGAGTACGGAATCAGCCTTAAAGACGAATAAACGATTTGGTTTGAATATAAACGAGGCGGCGGGCGTTAGATCACTCCCGCCGCTTTTTTTCCTCTCTCTTCTTCCCGATCCGGTCCACGCCACTTGAATAATTCCCCGCGAATTTATAAATTGTATTCATGCCCAGAATAACGCGGAATATTGTCATCCCGGACGACGAGATAAGCCTCGAATTCGTCCGCGCCTCGGGGCCGGGCGGGCAGAACGTGAATAAAGTCTCGACGGCGGTGCAGCTACGTTTCGACGCCGCCGGCACAGAAAGCCTTGCCCCTGAGGTTAAGGAGCGCCTTCTCAAAATCGCCGGGAACAGGGCGACCGATGAAGGGGTAGTGATAATCGAGGCCAAAAGGTTCAGGAGCCAGGAGAAGAACCGTAAGGACGCTATCGACCGCCTGACCGAGATGGTAAGGAAGGCGGCAGTGAAGCCGACACCGAGGCGTAAAACGAGGCCCACGGCGGCGTCCAGGGAAAAGCGGCTTTCTCAAAAGAAGCGCCGCTCCGAGGTAAAGCGCCTCCGGAAACCCGGTATTCCAGGACCGGAATAATCTCACCCGCACTAAAGGCTTTTCCGTCCGCTATACTCTTCAGTTTGGGGCCGGAGCGCCTCTTATATTGATATGCGGCTAAAACAGTTTAGAATATTTACCGGTTCGATTACACCATGAGCGAGCAGACATCTACAGAGAAAACATGCAGGTGCGGACACACGAGGGATAATCCCTGGATAGTTCCCAAGCCGAGCTACTCAATCTTTGGGTGGATTCTGGTCGGGTGCGGAATAAGCCACCCGCCGACCGAAGTCAGGTATGCATGCGACAAGTGCGGCGAGGTCTTCGAAAGAATCACCAGTAAAGAGCATCTCAAGCACCATATATACAGATAAGAGCCGTATTTTCGGTTACTCTGGCATATATCTGTTAATCGATTACGGAGGCTGTCGTATGCGGCGGACGCTTGCGTCTTTAACCTTCATCCTGGCGCTATGCCTTTCGTTCTCGCTGTCTGTGGCGAAGGATCTGTCGCTGTCGGACGGCGAGCTCGCCCGGATCGGCGCCCTTATATACAAGAACGAGGCGGGCGGGAAGCCAGCGAACCTCACCTCGTGGAACGAGGGGGAAGAGTTCGCATCCTTCGGCATAGGGCATTTCCTCTGGTATCCCGCGGGCGAGGAGTACCGCTTCGTAGAGACTTTCCCCGCGCTCATCGAATATATGAAGTCAGAAAACGCTTCGCTTCCGAAGTGGCTGAAGGATCTTCGGCCCTTCGATCTTCCGTGGAAAACGCGCTCCGAGTTCTACAGTGAGTTCGACTCCCCGAGGATGGTCTCCCTGAGGGAGTTTCTCCTAGGCACATTCACGCTCCAGACGTCCTTCATAGCCGACAGGCTGGAGAAGAGCCTCCCCGCCATGCTTAATGCAGCCCCTCCAGAGCTGAGGGGGAATATAGAAAAGCAGTTCTACCGCGTCGCCGAGTCCGGCATGGGTATGTATGCACTCATCGACTACGTCAATTTCAAGGGCGAGGGCGTTTCGGAGTCCGAAAGATACAAGGGGCAGGGTTGGGGGCTCCTCCAGGTGCTAGCCAATATGAAAGGCACCGAGACAGGCCCGCCGGCGCTCGCTGAATTCGCGCGGTCGGCGGAGTTCGTCCTTGAGAGGCGGGTCAGGAATTCTCCCCCCGAGCGTAACGAGAAGAGGTGGCTTCCCGGATGGCGGAACAGGATCAATACCTATACCGACGAGACGCTTTACTGATGCTTCGCACCGTTCCCGATTAAGCCCGCGATAATGTTAAAATATCCGTACGCCCGCCCGTACGGACGATCCATATGAAGCGAACACTTGCACTCGATGTCGGCTCGAAGACCATAGGTGTCGCGGTAAGCGACCTCCTCGGCATTACGGCCAACGGCGTGACCACTATAATGCGGAAGGACATGGAGCACGACACGGCGGAGCTCGCTAAGATAATCGCCGAGTACGAGCCCGGGGAGCTGCTTGTCGGCCTTCCGATGCGTGGCGATGGGGGTATGACGCGTAGAGGCGAGGAGATAAAGAAGTTCACCTCGCTCGTCCTCGAAAAATTCGGCATTCCCATAAGTTTCTGGGACGAGAGCTATTCCACGAAGAACGCGGAGCGGTTTCTTATAGAAGCCGACGTTTCGCGGAAGAAGCGAAAGAAGGTGATCGACAAGATGGCGGCCGTATATATACTCGCCGAGTACCTCGAAACGAAAAGACCCATATCATCGGAGGACGACTACTAATGGCCTACGCAGACGTAAACGGCGTCAAACTATATTACGAAGTTCACGGCGAGGGATATCCGGTCGTCCTCATAGGCGGCCTCGGGAGCCAGGCGCAGAGCTGGGCGACGCAGGTGCCGATATACTCGAAGCACTTCAAGGTGGTCGTATTCGACAACCGGGGCTCGGGGCTTTCGGACAAGCCCGAGCCGGGGTACACGACGGCCGACCTGGCGGACGACACGGCGGGGCTCATGGACGCGCTCGGCATCGATAAGGCGCACGTCGCCGGGAAGTCGATGGGCGGCATGATAGGGCAGTGGCTCGCAATCAAGCATCCCCACAAGGTGAGTAAGCTCGTCATGGGGTGCTCGGCGGCTTCCCGCGACGAGGTAGGGAACGTCATACTCGACACGGGGCGCGAGATCGCTGCCAAGGTCGGCATGAAGGCCGTCTGGACGATGGCCCTTTACCTCGGCTACACGAGGGAATACATCGAGAAGAACATCTCCACACTTAAGGCAACGATGGCGGCCATTCCCGAGAGCCCGGACACGCTCCGGGGCTACATAGGCCAGAGCTACGCGGTCGAGACGCACAACACGACGGAGCTTCTTTCGAAGATCGACGTGCCGACGCTGGTGATGCTGGGGGAGACCGACCTTACGACGTCGCCCAAGAAAACGCGTGAGCTCGCATCTTTGATAAAAGGGGCCAGGCTCAAGACATTCCCGGGTGTTGGGCATGGGTTCTGGAGGGAAAGGCAGGAAGAGGTGGACGAGCTTGTGCTCGAATTCCTCAGGTCGGAATCAGTTTAGATTACTCTTGTCGATTATCCCGCTTCGCTTTTCCGGCGGTGACGGAGACAATGTCGAGCCTCGTCTGGAGGTCTTTTATTATTATCTCCGCCCTTTTTTCGATGCTCGGCTCTTCGAGGAGCATCTGCTTCTCGAATATATTAGAAAATATCAGGGTCCCGAGTGCATCGGTAAGGCAGTCGAGCGGAAGCTTCGTATTGACGTTGATCCTGTGGGCCTTTTCTTTCTCCCCAAGCGTGAAGTTCCACTTCGTGATGAGCTCTTCTATACGCCCCCGAAGCCTCTCTTCGTCGGGGCCGTGGGCGTTTTCGAGTATATTCACCCGCGCGAGCCTATAGGGCTTGTCCTTTACTATCTCCGTTATACGCACCCTCTTAAGGCCGTAGAGCACTATATTTATCTTCCCGTCGGTACACGTCTCGGAGCTCACTATCCTTCCCATGCCGGCAACGTCGTAAATCTCCGGATTCCCATAATAATTCGATTGCCATCCCGGCTTTAACAGCGCCATTCCGATAATCCTTTCGGATTTAATGACGTCGTTTACCATCTGTTTGTATCTGGGTTCGAAAACGTGGAGGGGGAGAAGGGTGTTGGGGAAGAATACCACCGTCGATAACGGGAACAGCGGCACCATGCCCGAAAAATTTGAAAGATTGGAAACGTCCTTGAGATCAAGAGAAGATAAATCCATAAACCATCCTTATACTGCCTTGAAGCTTTCTTGAAGAGTATAGCATACGGGGAAGGGGTTGGTCCGCGCCGGCGGGCTCGGCCATAATTCGGCATTATACTTCGGGAAGGCCATGAATCCATCGAGTATCATTTGTTATCTAATCCGTTAAAAATGAATTGAAGGAGATATCGAATGGGGAAAACCATACAAATTACAGACGATAACTTCGACGATGAGGTGCTGAAATCAGGCGTACCCGTGCTTCTCGATTTCTGGGCCGAGTGGTGCCCTCCCTGCCGCGCCGTAGCGCCGGTGCTGGACGAGATAGCCGGCGATTACGAGGGCAGGATAAAGGTCGGAAAGCTGAACGTCGATGAAAACCCCTATACTGCACAGGCTTTCGGGATAAGGAGCATCCCGACGATGATACTATTCAAGAACGGCTCCCCCGACGACAAGATAATAGGCGCCCTTCCCAAGGGGCACATAACTGAAGTTATCGAAAACAGCCTTTCAAAGGATTAAGAGTGCCCTTTCGCACCCGCCGCACCCCAGCGGCGGGCCGTTTGAAGCGTATATGCCGTTCGGTTAGAATTCCTTTATGGCCAAAGTCCGTATAACAAAGGTTTATACGAAAACAGGGGACGAGGGGCTCACGTCGCTCATAGGCGGCGAAAGGGTAAGCAAGGCCTCGTCCAAGGTGGAAGCCTACGGGGACGTGGACGAGCTCAACGCCGTCCTCGGGATCGCCAGGACCATGGTAGCAGACGACGGCATATCGGAAACGCTTAAAGCCATACAGAACGACCTCTTCATCATAGGCGCCGAGCTGGCGAGCCCTCCGGGGTTCGAGGTCCCGCGCATAGGCGAGGACAGAATAGCCGGGCTTGAATCCACCATAGACGGCCTCCTCGAAGAGCTGAAGCCCCTTAAGGAATTCATACTCCCGAGCGGGAGCGCGGGTGGGGCATACCTTCACTTCGCGAGGACGGTCTCCAGAAGGGCCGAGAGGAAGGTCGTAAAGCTCATGGAAGAGGAAGAGGTCGGAAAGAACGTCCTTATTTATCTCAACCGGCTCTCGGACCTCCTGTTCGTAATGGCCCGGGCAGAAAACCAGAGGAGCGGCTACACCGAGACGTTCGTGGAGTTCGGAAAGAAATGAGCCAGTCCCACGGGCCCGACCATCTTATAGTAAACCCCGACATAGAGAATTACATAGAATCGCTCACTCCCCCTTTGGATGACGTCCGGAGGGAAATGGAAGAGTACGCCCGCGAGCACGGTTTTCCCATAGTCGGCCCGTCGGTCGGGAGGCTCCTTTACCAGCTTACGCTCATATCCGGCGCCGGGGAGATCATAGAGCTCGGCTCTGGGTTCGGTTATTCCGCGTACTGGTTCGCAAAGGCCCTTGCCGTGCTCGGCCGCGGCCGTGTGATACTCACCGACGCGGCCCGGGACAACGCCGAAATGGCCGAGGGCTTCCTGACGCGCGCGGGGCTCATGGACAGAGTGGAAATAAAGGTGGGCGATGCGCTTGAAATATTCGACGGCGAGAAAGGCCCTTTCGATATTATATTCAATGACGTAGACAAGGAATGGTATCCGCCGCTCGTAGGAAAGGCATACGCAAAACTCCGGACGGGCGGGCTATTTATCACGGATAACACGCTATGGCACGGGAGAGTGCTCTCTCCCGAAGACAACTCGACGGCCACCGAGGGGGTAAGGGAGTTTACGAAGCTCCTTTTCGCCGAGGAAGGCTTTTACAGCACCGTTCTTCCAGTAAGGGACGGTGTGTCGATAAGCCTTAAGCTATGACGTGGTTTAACGCCGCCGAATATGAATGTAATATAGATGTAATATAATATGCAGAGTAAAGAACTATGAATAAAGCTGTAAACCTCATGACCGACGAGCCGGAGTCGAACAAGAGCCTTAGGGCCAGGCTCGACAGGAAGCTCGCCGAGCTCAAGGAATATCACAACAACAAGGCCAAGCGGAATAAGGCGCTTACGGGCAGCCTCCTCGCCAAAAAACGGTCCGAGGTTATCGACAAGCTCATAAGACAGGCGCTTTCGCAGCTCGGGTTCAACGACCTTGCCAACGTGGCCGTGATAGCCCTCGGCGGGTACGGTAGGAACGAGCTCTGCCCCTATTCCGATATCGACCTTATGATCCTCTACAAGCCGCGGCACAAGACGCTGGCCAAGGAGATAACAGAGAAGCTGCTCTATCTCCTCTGGGACCTTAAGCTCGACGTGGGTCATTCGGTGAGGACAATAGACGAGTGCATGGAGCTCTCCGAAGACGAGGATACGACCATACTGACCTCTCTACTCGATTCGAGGCATGTGGCCGGGGACGAGAGCCTCTACCTCGATTTGAATAAAAGGCTCTTTTCCGATCTTCTCCCGTCCATATCCCATAAATTCATTCAGCAGAAAATAGCGGAAAACGAAGGCAGGATAAACCGTTTCGGAAGGTCCGTATATCTCCTGGAACCCAATGTCAAAGAGGGGGAGGGCGGGCTCCGTGACATACACTACGCGCTCTGGATCGCGCAGGCCAAGTTCAAGGTCAAAACCTTCGCCGAGCTCCTCCCCAAAGGGATACTCATGGAGAACGAGATCAGGATCTTCGAAAAGAGCCTGAATTTTCTTCTGCTTGTAAGGTCCGAGCTTCACTACCTCGCGGGCCGCATGGAGGACAGGCTCGGCTTCGAGTTTCAGGAAAAGATAGCGAGGTTCCTCGGGTTCAAGGACGCCGACCTCCCCGCCGTCGAGAGATTCATGCGCATCTACTATCTCCGCGGGAACGAGCTTACCGAGCAGTCGAGAAGGCTCATCGATAAGTGTGTTATGGATCAGAGATCCGGAATAAGGGCATCGAAAACGATCACGCTCGACAGCGGCTTTATCATACAGAATGGGGTTCTCTCGGTCTCGAACGTAAACATATTCACGGACAATCCGGCGAACCTGATGAAGGCGTTCGAATACGCGAACAAGCATCAGGTGCGGATGAGTAACTATCTGTTGGACCTTATACGCGAGAACGTCAACATCGGCAAGATGGACGAGAAGATGAGGTCCAATCCTGAGATGAATGCCTCATTCCTCAGGATACTCAAGAAGGGCAAGAACGTCGCCGAAACCCTTATGGAAATGAACAGACTCCGGTTCCTCGGCAATTATATCCCGGAATTCGGGAAGATAGTCTGCATGGTGCAGCACGACGCCTACCACGTTTACACCGTTGACGTCCATTCCATCTTCATGGTGAGGGAGATAGAGAATCTCCTCAGTTACAGATACGAAAAAGAGCTTCCGCTCCTTACGAAGACGGCGGAGTCGCTGGTGAACAGGCACGTCCTTTACCTCGCCTGCCTCTTTCACGATATGGGCAAGGGCGAAGGCAAGGGGCACGCCGAAAAGGGAGCGGCGATGATTCCGAAGATAGCCAAGCGTATCGGGCTAACCGACGAAGAGAGAAAGCAGCTCGAATTCCTGGTGAAGAACCATCTTATAATGTCTCACTTCTCGCAGCGAAGGGACATACACGACTACAGCCTTATCGTGCGTTTCGCAAAGTCGGTAAAAACACTCGAAACCCTCTCGCTCCTCTATCTCCTGACCTACGCCGACATCAAGTCGGTCGGGCCCGACGTCTGGACGAACTGGAAGGGAATGCTTCTTAAGGAGCTTTTCATAAGGACGGCCAAGGTCCTCGAAAGGGGCGTCTTGAAGGTCGAAGACCCGGTTGCAAGGCAGGAGAGGATTATCGGAGAGGTTATCAAGATAACGGGCACCAGGATATCGAGGAAGAAGGCGGGCGAGATATTAAAGGCCATGCCCGAATCTTACTTCCTCGGATTTTCGGCCCACAAGATCGCCTATCATCTCGGCTTCATAACCAAGCATAAAGACGCCGTCGGGATGGACATTCTCTTTTTTCCAGAAGAGGATTACAACGAGTTTACGTTCTGGGGATTCGACGAGCCCGGAATATTCTCGCGCCTCTGCGGCGTCATAAGGGCCTCGGGCTTTAACATCCTCGGGGCAAGGATCACGACGAGGAGCGACGGCAGAATACTCGACGTCTTTTATTTGAACCGCCTCGGCTCTTCGCTCGGTGTTGACGACGAGGCGTGGGCCAAGCTCCGGGACAACATGAAGCGCGTACTCGCGAAGGAAATCGACGTCGGCGAGCTCGTCGCCAAGAGGAAGCTCGAAAGGCCTCTTTACGGCAAGTCCGTGCCGCAGCAATACCCGTCGAGGGTTATGCTCGACAATGAATCCTCAGACTCGGCAACCGTGATCGACATTTACACATACGACAGATCGGGGCTCCTTTACGACATCACCAAAGCAATCAGAGACCTCGGGCTCTCGATCGAATACGCTAAAATCTCTACCAAGGTCGACCAGGTCGTCGACGCATTCTACGTCGTGGATATGAACGGCAAGAAGATCGCCGACCCGGAAAGGATAGCCGAGATAAAAGAGGCGATACTCGAATCCATAGGTCCGGGCCAGGGCTGAAATCTCCCAATGACAAACGGTAATATAATATGAGCATTAATGAGGCCGGCGGCCCTCCGCCGGCGGAGATATATTCCGACTTTCTTATCATAGGCAGCGGCCTTGCGGGGCTCTACGCTGCCCTTTACGCGGCCGGCTTCGGGAGCGTAACGCTCCTCACGAAATCGACTGTCGAGGAGAGTAATTCCTACTGGGCGCAGGGGGGCATTGCCGCCGTCGTCGATCCCGACGACTCGGCCTGGTTTCACATAGAGGACACAATGCGCGCCGGGCGGGGGCTCAACGACCCGAAGGCGGTCGAGGTTCTCGTCAACGAAGGACGTGAACGCGTAATAGAGCTCATAGAGAAGGGAATGAAATTCGATTCGTCCGAAACGGGGCTCGAGCTCGGCCTCGAAGGCGGCCATACGAAGAGGCGCGTCCTCCACGCGGGCGGGAGCTCGACCGGCAGAGAGATGGTGAATTTCCTCATCGCAGCCGTCGAGAAGAATCCGTCGATTAAAAAGTACGAAAGCACCGGCGTCGTCGAGCTCCTTTCGACGGCGCTGCGTGCTCGGGCGCGCTCGCTTTGGGAAGAGGGTTCGAGCCGATACTGTTTCGCGCCAAGTCGACAATACTTGCGACGGGCGGGGCGTCTGCCCTCTTCGAAAGGACGACCAACCCCGAGAGCTCTACCGGCGAGGGCGTGGCGCTCGCCTCAAGGGCTGGGGCGGCGATCTCTGACATGGAGTTCCTCCAGTTCCACCCGACTGCGTTTTACAACGAGCATGGGGCGAGCTTCCTCATAACCGAGGCCCTCAGGGGCGAGGGGGCGCATCTCCTAGGATGCACGGGCGAGAGGTTCATGTACAGGTACAGCGACCTCGGCGAGCTCGCCCCGAGGGATATCGTATCCCGCGCCATATCCATCGAAATAGAAAAATCGGGCAGGAACTTCGTCTACCTGGACATGCGTCACCTGGATTCCGCCTACCTTAAATCCCGCTTCGCCAACATATACGAGGCCTGCCTCGCTGCGGGTGTGGATATGACAGAGAGCCTCGTACCGGTGGCCCCGGCGGCTCATTACATGATAGGAGGGGTGAAGACAGGGCTCATGGGAGAGACGAATATAAAAGGTCTTTTCGCCTGCGGTGAGGTTGCATCGACGGGCGTCCACGGGGCGAACCGGCTTGCCAGCAACTCCCTTCTCGAATGCGTCGTGTTCGGGAAGCGCGCCGTTGACGGGGCCGTCGATTACGACGGCGCCGGGTTCGATCCTTCGTCCATGCCGGGAGGCCCCCTGGTGCATAACCCTGCAGAGGCCGAAAAGAAGATCTTCGGCGAGCTGAAAACATCGGCCGCGCGTACAATGAACCGCAGCGTAGGAATAGTAAGGAGCAGGGAGGGGCTCACGTCAGCCGGGCTTGAGCTCGCCGGCCTTACGCCGCTTCTTGAGAAGCTCTCAGGTTATTATAAACTCAAGATGGAAATGATACTCGAGGTGTGCGGCTACATAACCGAATTCTCTCTCTTAAGAGAGGAGTCCCGAGGCGTTCACATACGGGAAGACTTCCCGGAAGAAGACCCTTCGTGGAGAAAGCACATAGTGATGAAAAAGGGCGGTGAGCCGGTGCTCATACCGGTCGAAGAGTAAGGAGACTGCGGAAGAACAGATGAGGAAAGTAGATCTCGATTTTACACGTGTGGACAGGCTGATCGAATACGCGCTCAGGGAAGACATCGGCGACGGCGACATCACGACGAACACACTCGCGGCGGAGAGCGACGACTGCAAGGCCATTATACGCGCCAAGGCGCGCGGCATCGTTGCGGGGCTTCCGATAGCGAAGAGGGTATTTCAGAAGCTCGACCATACGGTCGTATGCGTCGATAACGTAAACGACGGCGACGAAATAAAGCCCGGGAATATACTGAGCGAGATAAACGGATCGACGAGGGCGCTACTCTCCGGTGAGCGGCTCGCGCTCAACATAATGCAGCGCCTATCGGGAATAGCGACGCTGACAGCCAAGTACGTAAAAGCCGTCGATGGGCTCCCCGTGAAGATACTCGACACGAGAAAGACGGTGCCCGGATTCAGGGTGCTGGATAAGTACGCCGTCGCGGTCGGCGGGGGATTCAACCACCGCTTCGGGCTCTACGACGGGATTCTCATAAAGGACAATCACATTAAAATGGCCGGTGGCATCTCGAACGCCGTCCAGATAATGCGGAAGAAATACAGAAATAAATTCAAGATAGAGGTCGAGGCTTCGAATTTCGAAGAGGTAAAGGAAGCCCTCATCTCCGGGGCCGACATCATTATGCTCGATAATATGAGTACCGAGCAGATGGAAAAGGCCGTCAGGCTCATCGACGGCGCCGCACTCGTCGAGGCTTCGGGCGGAATTACGCTCAAAAATATAAGGGAAGTGGCCGAAACAGGGGTCAACTTCATTTCCGTCGGGGCCGTCACCCACTCCCCTCCGGCTTTAGATATAGGCCTCTATCTGGTATAATTACCTTTCCAGTGCAAACGCATTTTGAGGAAAGAATGACCGAGCGCAAGAGCGTTGCGGAAAAGATAGATTTTCTCAGAAAAGAGAAAAATGCTGTCATCCTGGCGCACAATTATCAGATTCCCGAGGTGCAGGATATAGCCGATTTCACAGGCGATTCCCTTGCCCTTTCGCAGATGGCGGCCACGACCGAGGCGGATATTATCGTCTTTTGCGGCGTCCATTTCATGGCCGAGACCGCTTCCATCATCTCCCCCGAAAAGAAAGTGCTCATCCCGGATCTAAAAGCGGGGTGCTCGCTTGCCGACGCCATAACGGCCGATCAGCTGAGGGCGTGGAAGAGTGAGCATCCGGGCGCGGTCGTCGTTTCGTACATAAATACGACCGCCGAGGTGAAGGCCGAGAGCGATTACTGCTGCACCTCTTCGAACGCCGTCAAGGTCGTCCAGTCCATACCCGAAGACAAGGAAATACTCTTTCTCCCGGACATGTTCCTCGGCGCGTACGCAGCCAGGGTCACGGGCCGTAAGCTCCACATATGGCCGGGCGAGTGTCACGTACACGCCGGCATAAGGACCCGCGACCTCGAGGAAATGGAAAGCAATCACCCCGGGGCAGAGCTGGTCGTCCATCCCGAGTGCGGGTGCACGACGAGCCTCATGTACGAGGGGATGAACGGCTCCGCAAACGGTAACGGAAATGGCAACGGCAACGGACACATCAAGTTCCTCTCAACGGGCGGGATGATTAAGCACGCCGTGACTTCAAAGGCGAAGGAGTTCGTCATTGCAACCGAAATCGGGATGCTCCATCCGCTCCGTAAGGCCAATCCGGACAAGACCTTCTACCCGGCGAGGGAAGACGCCGTCTGCAGGTTCATGAAGATGATAACGTTGGAGAAGGTTTTGCAATCCCTCGAAGAAGAGGTCTACGAAGTGAAGGTCCCCGAGGCCACCGCTAGGCTGGCCAAGAAGTCCATAGACAGGATGCTCGAAATAACCGTCTAGTATCCTTCCGCAAGGCCGCCCGGCCTTCTCGGGTCGGAAGCGCCGTACAGAAATTCCCTTTTTTCATAATGCTCTGTGCGCTCCCATAGTGTTTCCCGTATCTATCGAGTAGCCCCTTTCCTTCAGAAGACGTAGCGTATCTTCAGAGATGCCCTTTTCGACTCGGAGCTTGTCGGGAAGCCACTGGTGATGAACGCGCGGCGCGTTGGTCGCCTCGGATATATTCATGCCGAAATCTATGACGTTCGTGATTATCTGAAGGACCGTCGTGATGATGAGGCTCCCGCCCGGGCTTCCGGTCGCCAGGAACGGAGCGCCGTCTTTAAGGACGATGGTAGGCGTCATCGAGCTAAGCATCCTCTTTTCCGGCTCGGGGGCGTTGGCCTGCCCGCCGAGGAGCCCGTAGGCGTTCGGCTCGCCCGGCTTCATGGAAAAATCGTCCATCTCGTTATTGAGGAGTATCCCCGTTCCGGGGACGGTTATTTTCGAGCCGTAGTCAAAGTTAAGCGTGTAAGTGTTCGAGACCATGTTGCCGCCCGAATCGATGACCGAAAAGTGAGTCGTATTCTGTCCCTCTCTGGGGGCATTTCGCCGGGCTTTATGAGCACGGACGGCGTAACCCTTCCGGGGGAGATCCTCTTCCTCAGATTTTCGGCGTACTTCTTGGATGTGAGCACTTCGACGGGCACTTTCTTGAAGTCAGGGTCGCCGAGATGCTCCGAGCGGTCAGCATAGGCGAACTTCATCGCCTCGGCCATGAGGTTTATAGTCTTCGCCGTATTGTGCCCGTACTCGCCGAGGGGGAACCCTTCGAGGACGTTCAGCATTTCTATAAGATGTACCCCGCCCGAGCTCGGGGGAGGCATCGAGTAAATCTCGTATCCCCTGTAAGTCCCGTGGACGGGTTCTCTAAGGGCCGCGCGGTATTCCTCCAGATCCTTTTCCGTTATGAGCCCGCCGCTCTCCTTCATGAACCGGGCTATTTTGACGGCTATCTCGCCTTCATAGAACGCCTCGGGGCCGTCCTCTGAAATGAGCCTCAAAGTCTCCGCGAGGTCTTTCTGCACCAGAACCTCTCCCGGCGTGTAGGGCGTTCCCCTTCCTTGAAGAAGACCCGCATGCTCTCGGGCTGCTTTTCCATGCGGCCCTTCGCATCTTTGAGCGACGCCGCGAGCCCTTCGCTCACCGGAAAGCCGTTTTCGGCTAGCTCAAGCGCCGGGCGTATAGCCCGTTCGAGCGGTATCGTGCCGTATTTTTCGAGGGCGAGCGCAAGCCCCGCGACGGTGCCTGGGACCCCGGCCGAAAGCACGCTGTAGCGGGATTTCTCCGTATCGACATCGCCGTCCTTGTCTAGGAACGTCTCCGCCGTAACGGCCATGGGTGCTTTCTCTCTGTAGTCGATCGCGATAACCTCGCCCGTTTCGGCCACCCGCACGAGCATGAATCCGCCGCCGCCTAGGTTACCGGCGCGGGGGAAAGTCACGGCAAGGACGAAGCCGACCGTTACAGCGGCATCGACGGCATTCCCGCCGTCTTTCAGAACCTCAATGCCGGCCTCGGTCGCGTACTTCTCCTCGGATACGACCATTCCGTTGCGTGCATGGACGGGGTGGAAGATCGCTTCCCGGTCGGGCTCGGGGAGGTCTGCTGCATGCACCCCAGCCGTCCCCGGCGATATGAATGCCGAGAGCAGAACCACCAGGAAAAGCGCGGCGTATAAAGTGAGCGAGTCCCTTCTGAAGCAGTTCAAGAGTCTGAACTTATTCTAAAGGGCGGGAAAGCCGGGGGCAAGCGAAAGGCGAAACTCTACTGTGTTCCGGAGGCCTCGGATTTTTAGATTGCCGGTTTTATTCGGATTACTCGCGCGCGTCCGTCAGGAGTTCATCATATTGAAGAACTCTTTGTTCGACTTCGTGCCGCTCATCTTGTCGAGCAGGAACTCCATCGCTTCGACGGTGTTCATCGGGCTGAGCACCTTTCTAAGGAGCCATACTTTGTTGAGTATGTCCGCGTCGAGAAGGAGCTCTTCTTTCCTCGTGC
Organism: Thermodesulfobacteriota bacterium; assembly: GCA_041390285.1. GTDB lineage: Bacteria > Desulfobacterota_D > UBA1144 > Nemesobacterales > UBA2774 > JADLGH01. Next base: position 28,062 of record JAWKQD010000005.1, read on the forward strand.
CGGAGCGCTGGAGGTCGATGGCCGGGAAGACCCTCTTGTCGGCGAGCCTCCTGTCGAGGTAGGCCTCCATGTTGCCCGTACCCTTGAACTCTTCGAAGATGACCTCGTCCATCCTGCTGCCCGTGTCGATAAGGGCCGTCGCGATGATGGTGAGGCTCCCGCCTTCTTCGGTGTTCCTCGCGGCGCCGAAGAACCTCTTCGGCCTCTGGAGCGCGTTGGCCTCCATACCGCCCGAGAGCACCCTTCCGCTGGCGGGGGTTACGGTGTTGCTGGCGCGTGCGAGACGCGTGAGACTGTCGAGAAGAATGACGACGTCCTTACCGTGCTCGACGAGCCTCTTGGCCTTTTCGAGGACCATGTCGGCGACCTGTATGTGGCGCTGCGGCGGCTCGTCGAATGTCGAGCTCACGACCTCGCCGTTTACCGACCTGTCCATGTCGGTGACCTCTTCGGGGCGCTCGTCTATGAGAAGGACTATCAGCATTACTTCGGGGTGATTCTGGGTTATTGCGTTGGCGATTCTCTGGAGGAGTATCGTTTTACCCGTCCTCGGCGGCGCTACGATGAGACCCCTCTGCCCCTTACCTATGGGGATGAAAAGGTCGAGAACGCGGCTGCAGAATTCGTTGGGGTCGTGCTCGAGGACTATCTTTTCCTCGGGGTGTAGGGGGACGCGGTTTTCAAAAGCGACGCGCTCCCTGCAGGCTTCGGGCGAATCGAAGTTGACCTCTTCTATCTTGAGAAGCGCGAGGTTCTTCTCGCCCTCCCTCGGGAGGCGGACCTGGCCGCCTACGGTGTCGCCCGTCTTTAAGTTAAAAGACCTTATCTGCGATTTCGATACGTAAATATCGTCCGGGCCCGGAAGGTAGCTGTACTTCGGCGAGCGGAGGAAACCGTATCCTTCGGAAAGGATTTCGAGCACGCCCTCGGCGTATATCACTCCCTCTTTTTCGCTCTGTGCTTTTAGTATTGCGTAGATGATATCCTGCTTGGTCATGCGGGAGGTCTCTTCGATCTCGAGGTCCCTCGCCATCTTCATGAGCTCTACGTTTTTCTTATTTCTTATGTCGTTTAGATTAAGGAAATGTGCTTCCTGGACGGTTTCTTTCTCTTCGGATTTTTCCCGTAATTTGGTTGCTCTAGCCATATGTTCCTGGTCCTTGCCCTCTTGTGTTTTTTATAGGAGTTTAATGCAAATGTCTCGCTACGAATGTACGGAAATGAGTGTCAGTTCTCTTTGAGTTGCGATAAAAGTTTTAGACACCTTTATTATGCATGTTAAACAAGTAATTTGTCAAGTGAGTATTTTCGGGAATAATTTACGCTTCCGGCGTATGCGAGGTTCCCGTACTACTTAAACAAAGGGGCTCCTTTATGCTATAATGAACTTGCGGATTTAGGGGGGCGCATTATCCGGTTTGTAATAATAAAGATATGAAAAAGAGGGACTTATGATAAGGACATTTAACGTGTTGACGTGGCTCGCCATTCTGCCGCTGGCCGTTTTCGCGGTTGGCACGCTTTGCCTCGCGGCCGGGCCTTCGGCCCCACGCCAGGCAGGTGCGGACGGCATAGTTCTGGCCCAGGCAGGGGACGATATGGGCTCGGCATCGGGCCCCCAGTATACGGAAATCGAGTTCACGTCCCTTGACGGCGAGATATATGTGAACCCTTTATACACGGGGAAAATCACGTCCGTGCGAACGATAAACGAAAGCGGGCTTTTGGGGCAGAAAGTGGATATAGAGGTAAGGGCCATGACGGGCGGCTGGAGGAAGTTCAGCCTTCCCGCGGCGGCGTCCGGCTCCTACGGCGTCATAGTTTCGGGAGCGAGCGGCATACTAAAGATCTCGAAGCCCAAAACCCCGCCTCCCGCCACTTCCGGCGAGCTCGGCACTTTAAAGAAAGTGCTCATCGAATTCGGATACCTGAACACGACATTGACCTTCCCTTCCCAGAACGTTCTCGAGCCCGACAAATACGAAATCGGAATCCTGAATACTACGGACAACGGCTTTATAAACGGCAACATCATCGCCATGAAGTCCGATCAGGCGGCGGTCGAGTTCATCGACCTTCCCGGAAGCGTGGTCGACTCCTCTGGGAACATGAGGGTGAGCCTCAAGAAGCCGGGCGGAACGTTCTTTAACTCGGACATCCCGGCCTGGGGATACAATATTATAGTTCCCGAAACGGACATAGGCTCCCCGGCGTCTATAACGGCAGAGGTATTCGGGCTTCCGGACGACGCCGAGATAAGGTTCGATTTCAGCTCCCTTTCGGGGCAGGTGATAGACCCTTCGACGAAGATTCTGACCGTGGGCGAGATAAACAAGGGCAGCACCGTATCGACGATAACGACGAAAATCGGCGGGGCGCAGCCACTGACTGTTACGGTGAGAAGGGTTAAGTAACGGCCTCAGCCGTACTTGCCAGTTTCCGCCCGATATTATAGAATTTTATGGATAGCGTTAATATCTTCTTTAAATCTGGATACTTGGACGCGAGGTGAACAGCCATGTCAGGACATTCAAAATGGGCTAATATCAAACATAGAAAGGCCGCGGTCGACGCGAAGAGGGGTAAGGTGTTTACGAAGCTCATACGCGAGCTTACGGTTGCGGCGAAGCACGGCGGCGGCGACGCGGAATCCAACCCGAGGCTGAGAACTGCGATTTCCGCTGCCAAGAACCAGAACATGCCCAACGACACTATAGACCGGGCCATAAAGCGCGGCACTGGCGAGATAGGCGGGGACGACTTCCAGGAGCTTTCCTACGAAGGGTACGGCCCGGGCGGGAGCGCCGTGCTGGTTCAGACCCTTACGGATAACAAGAACAGGACCGTTTCCGACATAAGGCGCATATTCACGAAGCACGGCGGGAGCCTCGGCGAAAACGGCTGCGTTGCGTGGATGTTCCACATGAAAGGACGCATAGGGTTCGAGAAGGACAAGGTGGAAGAGGACCGCCTCATCGAGATTGCGCTCGAAGCCGGGGCGGAAGACGTAGTGACGGAAGAGAGCGAGCTCGTGGTAATCACGCCGCCCGAAGAGTTCGAGACGGTAAAGTCGGCCATAGAAGGCGCCGGCCTTAAATACGAGAACGCCGAAGTGACGATGATTCCGCAGAACAGCGTCAAGATAGAGGGTAAGGAGGCCGAGCACATGATACGCCTCATGGAAGCCCTCGAAGACAGCGACGACGTTCAGAACGTCTACTCCAACTTCGACGTCTCAGAAGAGCTAATGATGAGCCTTGCATCGTAAAATGAGGGTTATAGGAATAGACCCCGGCTCCAGGGTTTGCGGGTACGGGGTTCTGGAGTCCGGAAACGGCGGTGTGACGCACATCGCAAGCGGCTGCATAAAGGCCTCCCCCGGGCTCCCGGTTTCCAAAAGACTTTCCATAATATACGACGGGCTTCTCGGCGTAATAAAAGGCCATTCCCCCCTTATAATGTCGGTAGAGAGCATGTTCTTCTCGAAGAACGCGCGGAGCGCAATTACGCTCGGCGAGGCGAGGGGCGTCGCGCTTCTCGCGGCTTCCATGTCGGGCATCGATGTCTGCGAATACTCCCCGACCAAGGTAAAGCTTGCGCTCACGGGGCGCGGGCGCGCCTCGAAGTCGGACGTACGGCGCATGATAACGATGCTGCTCGAGGTCCCGGAATTCGAATCAGAGGACGCCTCGGACGCGGTGGCCATAGCGCTCTGCCACATTCATATATCACGCATCGAGCAGAAGCTCGGAAAGGAGTTCCTCCAGCCCCGGAGGAAGAGGAGACGCTTTACACTCGATGATATCCCTTCTTAGAGGTAAGATCGCCGAAAAGCCGCTCGGCCACGTGGTCATAGACGTAAACGGCGTCGGCTACGGCGTGACCGTCCCTCTTTCGACGTACTACAGGCTCGGCTCGGTCGGCGAGGAGGCCGAGTTGAAGATACATACGAGCGTAAAGGACACCGCTATAGAGCTCTTCGGGTTTCTGTCCGAGGACGAAAGGGCCGTCTTCACGCTCCTTATCGGCGTCGCCGGCGTCGGCCCGAAGCTCGCGACGAATATACTCTCCAACATTTCGCCTTCTGAATTCGCATCCGCCGTTTCTTCGGGCGAGCTCGCAAAGAGGAAGATACCGGGCATAGGGCCCAAGCTCGCGTCCCGCCTGGTTACGGAGCTCAAGGATAAAATCCCTGCACTCGGACTCGCGGCCGAAGGCTCGGGCGAGGCCGGGATGCTCGAGGACGTCGTATCCGCGCTCCTTAACGTCGGGTACAAGAAGGCCGAAATAGACGAGCGCATCTCCGAGATAGAAGAGGTCTGCGCCAACGAGCCCGAGATGGAATACGCACTCCGTCAGACCCTCCGTATAATGAAAAAAATGTAGGCCGCGTCCGGCCTCTTTCCCCGCGCCCCCGAAGTCGTTTATAATAAACCGAGCTAGTGGAGGAGACTGTAAATGCCCGAGAGAGTTTTAAGCCCGGGGGACACCGAGGAAGAGTCCCTATTCGAGGTTAACCTTAGACCCGAGCGGCTCTCGGAGTATCTCGGCCAGTCCAAGGCGAAGGAAAAGATAGGCATATTCATCGAGGCCGCCCGGAGGAGAAAGGAGGCACTCGATCACGTCCTCCTCTACGGCCCGCCCGGGCTCGGTAAGACGACCCTGGCGCACATCGTTTCCAACGAGCTCGGGGTGAAGATACACTCCACATCGGGTCCCGTGGTCGAAAGGGTCGGCGACCTCGCCTCCATTCTCACCAACCTCGAAGAGAAAGACGTTCTCTTTATCGACGAGATACACCGCCTTAACCGCATCGTCGAGGAGTACCTCTATTCGGCGATGGAGGACTACAAGATAGACATAATGATAGGCGAGGGCCCGACGGCCAAGTCGATGAAGGTGGGTGTAAGCAGGTTCACCCTAATCGGCGCGACCACGAGAACGGGGCTTCTCACGTCTCCTTTAAGGTCACGCTTCGGCGTCGATCTCAGGCTCGATTACTACACAGGGGATGAAATAGAGGGCATAATCGCCCGCTCGGCGCAAATATTAGGCGTCGAGATAACGAAGGACGGCATGGCCGAGCTCGCCTGCCGCGCAAGGGGAACGCCGCGTATTGCCAACAGGATATTAAAGAGGGTGAGGGACTTCGCCGAGGTAAGGGCCGACGGCGTCATAGACGGCGGCGTTGCATCTGCGGCGCTCGAAATGCTGGAAGTCGATTCCCTCGGGCTCGACGGGCTCGACAGGGCAATACTGGAAGCGATCATAACGAAGTTCGGCGGCGGACCCGTCGGCATCGAATCCATAGCCGCGGCGGTTAGCGAGGACAAGGACACGCTCGAAGACGTCTACGAGCCGTTCCTCATACGCGAGGGGCTCATCGTCAAAACCCCGCGCGGGAGGACGGTAACACCGCTCGCCTACAAGCACCTCGACTTCCCCATGCCCCGCATGCAGAAGGGACTCTTTTCGGAATAGCTATTTCGTCGAAAGTGGTATCTCCCTTATAAATTCGTCCCAGTGCTCTTCTGTAATGAGGTCTATCTCTTTTCTCGGCGCTGCGTATCCGCCCTCCCCGGGGAACAGCGAATCGTAAACCTCGTCCCTTAGGCTGAGCCACTTGTCTATCGATTCATAGTCCTTGAACTTGACGACGGTCTTATATGTCCAGAGCGGGCTAAGGGTGTGGACCCTCTGGGAGTAGAGCCTGTACTCGTCAACTATGATGCCGCGCTTTTGCATCTCGCTCCAGAACGGGTAGAGCTTTTCCCTGTAAACCTTGAGGAATTTGTCAGTATTCTCGGGCTTTATGACGTAGAAGCTCTCCTCTATGACTATCTTGTATCTCTCCTGCGCCTGTGCCGGAATAGCGGCCGATACGCATAAAAGGGCGATAAACAGCGCCGCGTAGAGTCTCAGGGGCTTTAACATGTCTCATCTTCTGTTGGGTAAAAGCCCGGGGGCCCGGACTTTTTCAGAGACTATCGTACATTTTGGGTCGAAAATCAAATAAATGAGTATTTATAAACGGAATATCATTTGATTTTGGTATTCAGGTATGGAAAACTTAATTTGAAATCTTAAATGCGCCACGGTCGTATTTACAATCAAAAACGTTGATTCTCTATTCACTACCAAATCCATCTTTTCAGCAGGGCAGCACATATGACAAACTGGTTATTTCTTGCTGTTGAAGCCCAGGCCTCTAACGGCGGGCAGATAAACATAATGCATCTCGTTTCGGACGCGGGGCCTGTCGTAAAGATGGTCCTGCTCCTTTTGTTCCTAATGTCGGTCGTTTGCTGGGCGATCATCTTTCGAAGGCGATCATGCTCAGAAAGGCCGGCAAACAGTCGGATAAGTTCCTCGAGCTCTATAACGCGAGCGGGAACTTCGGGAACCTCTTCTCCTCGACGAAGCACATAAAGGGGCCGATAGCCGAGGTTTTCAGGGCCGGATATACGGAGATCCTGAAGCTCCGCCGCCCCGGGGGCTCCGGGCAGGGCGGGGAGCAGAAGGGCGTACCGGACGCCATAGCCAACGAGCTCGGAGTGGTGGAGCTTGTCGAAAGGGCGCTCAAGAGGACGATGGCTTCCGAGACGGCAAAGCTCGAGGGCTCGTCGGCCTCGCGACCACGGGCAGCGCGGTTCATAGGCCTTTTCGGCACGGTCTGGGGCATCATGACCTCGTTCATCGGCCTTGCCGGTAGCCAGGGCGTCCCGACGCTGCAGACCGCCCCGGCATCGCCGAGGCGCTCGTCGCTACGGCCATAGGCCTCGCGGCGGCTATCCCGGCCGTTATCGCGTACAACTACTTCATCAGCCGGGTAAAGCGCATCGACATAGACATGGAGAACTTCTCCTCGGAATTCCTCAACATAGTGGACAGATACATCAAGAAGGTATAAGACGATGGGAATGCAGACAGGCGGCCGCGAAGGCCGCACAGTGATGTCCGAAATTAACGTTACTCCATTCGTGGACGTGATGCTCGTTCTCTTGATAATCTTCATGGTCACGACGCCCATTCTGTATCAAGGGATATGGTGGACGAACCTCCTGAAGCAGTCGGGCCCCATACCGTCACTCGACCGCGAGGAAAGTCGTCGTCACGCGACACCTGCAGGCGCCATCTTCATCGAAAAGGACGAGTACTCCCTTAACGAGCTAAGCGGCGAGGTCCAGAAGCTAATAACCGAGAGAGGGGCCGACATAAGGAACGAAGAGGTCTTTCTCAGGGCCGATACGGGCGTTTCCTACGGGAAGGTGGTTGAGGTCATGACCGAGATAAGAAACGCCGGGGTGGAAAAACTCGGCCTCATAACCGAGCCCGTCCCGAGCAATTAAGAGGCAAACGGGGAAATGAAATCTGACGACAAAGACACATCCAAGGGCTCTTCCTTCTGGGGAGTATTCTTTTCGATAGCCCTTCACGTCTTCGTGCTGGTGCTGGTCCTTTTCTGGGGCTTTACGAGCACGAGGCAGGATTCCTCTCCCGGGCCGATAGAGGTGTCTCTCTCGGGGCTTGGGTCTGGAGAGGGAAGCGGCGGTGCGCCGCCGAAACGCGTGCAGTCCCCTCCGCGTAAAACCCAGCCGGCCCAGCCGGAGCCCGAACCGGAACCCGGTTTCAGAACCAGAACCGGAAAAAGAAGAAGGTTAAGGTCCCTCCGCCCGAGCCTGAGAAAAAGCCCGAGCCGAAAAAAGAAGAACCGAAACCCAAGCCCAAGGAAGTGGCCAAGATCGAGCCGGACAAGAAGGTAATACCGATCGAGCCCGAAAAGAAACCGGAGAAAACCCCGGAGCCCAAGCCCGAGAAAAAAGAGGTGAAGAAAGAGACTCCGGCTCCGACGAAAAAACCCGAAAAGAAGCCTGAAAAGGAAGTAAAGAAAGAGGTCGCGAAGAAGCCGGAGCCGACGGAAAAGCCAAAAGCTCCCAAGAAAACGACAGCCAAATCCGAGAAGAATCTCGAAAGCGAGAAGAGTAAGGTCCTTCAGGACCTGAAGAGACAGAAGGTGCTCGACAACCTCAAGAAGGGCGAAGCGCCTTCCGAAATCGAAGAGCCCATGGGCGAGGAGCAGAGGCTCGCCATGGCCGACTCGTCCGACATATCCGATAAGCCGGGCCCGGGCAGCGGGCGGGGCGAAACCTCTACCAGCCCCGGCAGCGGAGCGGCGGAGACAGGGTCGGCGGAGGCGGTGGCGGCTCGGGCGTAAATCCCGTGCTTCTCAGCCTCTATACCGACAAGGTTCATCAGAGGATTAAGCGCAACTGGCGCATTCCGCCCGGCGTTCCCACGGACGGTAATCTCGCGACAGGGGTATTCTTCAAAGTGGACGGAACGGGAAGGGTGTTCGACGTAAGGATCAACAAGTCCTCGGGCAACGCCGCGTTCGACCAGTACTGCCTGGACGCCATACGTAAGTCCGTTCCTTCTTTCCGGTTCCGCCGTCGGAGTTTGCGGCTCAGGCGGAAAAAGAAGGAATGGACATCACCTTCAAAAACAAGCCGTATTGTAAATTTACGCCTCGCGGAAGAAAATGAATTTGCCTGTACGACATGGAGAGACCGACTGGAACAGGACCGGCAGGTGCGCAGGGATTTCGACGTCGTCCTCAACGATAACGGAAAGAAGCAGGCCCAGAGCTTCGGGGTTTGTCTCAAGGGCGTAGAAATCTCGGCGGGTGTATTCGAGCCGACCTCGCCAGGCGATATCCACGGCGGAGGAGATTGCGAAGCACCGACGGTCTTACGGTCGAGACGGACAGAAGCACCTCTTCGGGAAATGGATCAGGGGAATTCGAAGGGCTTCTCTTCACGGAGATAAGGAAAGATTCGCGGATATCATGACGGTGCGGCGGACAGCCCCGAAACCCTCAGGATACCGAGCGGCGAATCGCTCTCCGAGGTCAGGGAGAGGGCGCTCAGGGCATTCGGCAGGCTTTGCGAGCGCCACGACGGGGAGACGGTCGCAGGTGAGCCACAACCTCACGATAACGACGCTGCTTTGTGAATTTACGGGCATCAGCCTTCAGGATTCATGAAGCTTCGGCATACGGCGGCCTCGCGGAGCACAGTTTGTCTTTCCGAGGGGAAGGTGGTGGTAGTCGATCTGAACGACGTATCGCACCTTACTCCCGTCGATGCGCTGCCGCATTTCTGAGCCCTCCGCGCCGCGGCGTTTTCTTGTAACCCGGTTATACTGTGGTGTAATTTCGTGGTGCAAATATGAAAGAAGAGATACAAAGAGTCGTACTCAACCATAGAAACCATTGGGAAAAGAATAATCTCACTGACCTCGCGGTCGAAATCGAGGTCGGGGTCCCGAAGCGGAAGGAATTCGGCGATTTTTCGGTCAATACGGCCATGATACTGGCGAAAAAGATGGGCGAGAACCCACGCCGTGTGGCCGAGCTTATAATCGAAAACCTCCCGCCCGAGAGCGAGCAGCTTTTTAAAAAGGTCGATATAGCGGGGCGGGCTTCATAAATTTCTTCGTCAGGGAAAACGCCATGGTGGACAAGCTCACCGAGGTCCAGAAGGCTCGGCGAGAGCTACGGCGCGTCTGACATCGGCGGTGGGAAGAAAGTCCTCCTCGAATTCGTGAGCGCTAACCCCACCGGGTTCCTCCACATAGGTCACGCTCGTAACGCCGTCGTCGGCGACGTGGTGTCGAACATCCTCTCGGCGTCGGGATACGACGTGACGAAGGAGTTTTACATTAACGACGCCGGGCGTCAGATGGACCTCCTCGGCGAGTCCGTTTACGCCAGGTACCGCGAGCTCTTCGGTATAGAGTCCGAGATACCCGAGGACGGCTACAAAGGCGATTACGTAAAGGAAATCGCCGCCGCCATCATGACGGAAAAGGGCGACGAGCTGCTCTCGTCGGATAAAGCCGCCGAGGCGTTAGAGTACTGCAGGGAATATGCGGAGGCTACGCTGCTCGGCACCATAAAAGAAGACCTGGCCGAGGCGCGAATCCATTTCGACGAGTGGTACAGTGAGAGAAAAGAAATTCACGCGCTCTCAACGCCGGGAGGGCGTACGAGGCTCGACATGTAAAGGAGCTCCTACGCGATAAAGGCGCACTCGAAGAGAGGGAAGGCGCGCTCTGGTTCATGGCCACTCGCTACGGCGATCCGCAGGACTGGGTGATGATAAAGAGCGACGGCAGCCCGACGTACTTCCTCGCCGACATCGCATACCACGCGGACAAATACGAAAGGGAATACGACAGCATAATAAATGTTTGGGGCGGACCATCACGGCCACGGTGTCTAGGGCTCGCGGCTGCGCTCCGCGCGCTTGGTTACGACGACTCCGTGTTCACGGTGATACTCATTCAGTTCGTGAAGCTCATGCGGAACGGCGTCGAAGTCGCCATGTCGAAGCGCGCCGGGAGCTACGCTTAATGGAGAGAGGTCATTGCAGTCGGCCCTGACGTCATGAGATTCTTTTCTCCTCATGCGAAGCTCGAGAGCCATCTCGACTTGACCTCGAGCCACAGAAGGAATCGAGCGAAAACTCCGGGTCTTCTACATACAATACGCATATGCCAGGATTGCGAGCATATTCCGTAAGGCCGAGGGCGAGGGCCTCGACGCCTCCGATGAATCCCTCGGTCATCTGACCGAGCCGGACGAGATCGCACTAATAAAAAAGCTCCTTCTTTATCCCGAGGTCGTGGCCGACAGCGCCGAAACGCTTTCGCCGCACAAGGTCGCATATTTCCTCCAGGAGCTTGCAGCGGATTTTCACAGTTATTACAATAAACACAGGGTCGTTGACGAAAACAGGGCCTTGAGCGGCGCCTCCTCGGCTTTATCTTATAAAGAGTCCGGTCCTCAACGGCCTGGGGCTTCTGGGCATATCGGCCCTGGACAGGATGTGACGTATGGGCAGGAATAACTCCTCAGGAAAATCGCGCATACTCGCCTTCTTCGTTTGCAAGGTTCGTGATTTTATTCATGGTCGTCTTCGGCGTTGGCGTGTTCGTCGGCAAGTGGGCCCAACAAGGAAAACTTCAGGACGACGCGCTCATTTAACGAGCAGCGGCCTGCGCCTCCCGCGGCCCCGTTCGAGGACGAAGCTGCCGAGGTGGAAGAGCCGCCGGTCGAAAGCCCGGATGAGTCACTTTCGATACTTCCCGTGGAGGATGATGCCGAGAGCCCGGCGGAAGATGCAGTTATAGCCAAGGTCAATCCTACACCGCCCCCGCCAGTACCGACACCGGAGCCTGTCCCGACGCCTGCGCCTAAAACCCCCGCTCCGAAAACTCCTCCGCCGAAGACCCTGGCGCCAAAAGACTTCCCGCTCCGACGCCTGACGCCAGGCGGCGCAGCTCGCCGAGATAGCCAGGAGCGTTGCAGAGGAGAAAAGGGCTGAGGAGGCCGTTGCCAAAAAGCGCACAGAAGCCCGCAATGCCGAAGGTCGATCCGTCGGGCAATTACACCGTTCAGATAGGGTCCTTTCAGGACCAGAAACAGGCTAACAGCCTCGCAGGAGCCCTCAAGTCAAAGGGATACCCCGCTTTCGTTAAGCCGATGGCTACACCGAATAACAAGTACCGGTACAGGGTGAGGGTCGGGATTGCTCAGGAATGTCGAAGATGCGAAAGCATACGGTGATAGCCTCAAGGCGGCTGAGCCCAGAGTCGAGATAGTCTTCTTCATCACCGTCAAACAATTAATCCCGTGCATACCGATCGGGGGATGCGTTTTCAGGCCTGCTTATGAATGTGACGAAAGAAGCGCAGCACCTAATCAGCCGGACTGTAAAGCTTGCAGCAATTTTATGTTTCCTCGCGCCTTCGCCTACGGGGAACCCAAAGACGGCGTTCACACGCTCGAATTCAACGCTCCCCGGCGACGGTGCGCATTCCGCCGATGATCTCGGCCGGGGACAAGGTATCGTCTTCGTTCAGAATATATCCAGCCGGTGCGACGGCCCAGGCGAGGGAAAAGAATTCAGCCCCTCTTAGCGGCCTCGTAATCGAGACGAGCTATTTCAGCGCCCCCGTGAGCAAGGGCTCTATCACCTTCGAGGTCCCGAGGAATGCCGGCGGGAGCACTCTCGTTTTTACACTCGTCGGCAAGGGCGGAAACGGCTCGGCAGCCTGCGCGTCCCTGCAGTTTTCCAAGCACGACACGCGCGGCCCCGGAAAGCCCACACCCTACGATTACCACGTTTGGTCGTGGGTCAGGCGGGCCGTCTGAGGGAGAGATAGCGGCCCATTCGACGGCGACTTCGCCACGACTGACTTTACTGTCGGGGTGGCTGTTCGTTCTTCGGAATCCCCGAGAAAGCTCGTTTTCGAAAGCCCGGCCGACGTCGCAGGCACCGTGGATCTAGTCCTTAACGAGCAGGAAGTCGTCGTAAACCGGCCGTATACGTGCCTCCAGGTCGTAAAGATAGACGAGAGAGGCGTAAGCCCGGTAAGGAGCTCTCATGCGGATTCCACGCCGGCCATAACGGAGACGGCCGTCAGGGAAGAAGCCCCGCCAGGCGCAGTCGCTCTCATCGACAGCATGGGAACCCGAGGAAACGCTCTCGGGGCTGCTGCTCGAAGGGCACGCGCCGGAGTTCGCCGTCACTGAAGATCTGGCCAGCCCCGGTGGCCGATACGCCGGATTCCGCGGCGGGGACACCGGAAGGCCAGAAGGCTGTGATAATCGCGAGGCAGATGGACGCGAAGATGCATGCCTCCGTACGGCCTCGCCGGCGGTCAAAGCCGCGTGCCAAGCCCGCTGCCCCGGCTCCCGGGACCGCGCCCGAACCTGAAATAGTCACGGCAGGCGCATCGTCGGGCGAGGATCTGGGCCGAGTGCCGAGCTCGCAGAGGCGCAGCCTGCCGCCGAGGAAACGGATGCCCGTCCGGCTCGGGTTCGGGAAAGGCCGCGAGCGATGCCGCCCGCTCGCCGCTGCCATAGTGAGAGCGTTGAAGGCCGGCATAGTCGTAGAGGGCCAGATGCTTGCCCTGTACACGCCGGCAGCCGGAAAGCCTCGGGGCCGGCCTCCTCGGAGGGCTTTACCGGCATCGAAATCCCTTCGAAAAAAAGGCTATTCCGTGCAGGTGGCTTCTCTCCGTTTTTCCGACGACGCCGACGATCTGGCCGTCCGGCTAAGGAAAAAGGGGTACGACGCATATGTCGTCCCGGCGAATATCCGGGCAAGCGCAAGTCAAGAGGGTAAGAATTGGCGACTTCACGGGCAGAAAGTGGCCAGTCTTCTACGTGCTGCCGGTCTCAAGAAAAAGACCGCTTTTTAAATCCGTCTTCGTAGCCGAAACGACTGAGGCGTGATTTATCTCACTGCCGCGGACTCTTCACATTCTTGCCTGAAAGTGGCCAAAACGGATATGTTATTCATTCGTTAAATCCGTGCAATGAAACAGGTGTGAATAGCTGCATATATGACTAACCCCGAAGAGATTAAAGAAAGGTCTACAAGAACAAAAGGGCCCGAGTCGACCGTGCTCCTCGGGGAGCGGGATAAAGACGTGGTGGTTTTCCTGATGCTGCCGATAGAGGACTATCTCTGAAGATCAGGGTCCATCCCGTAACGTTCTCACGGTCGCGACTTTGCTGGTTTCCGCAATAACAGGCCTTTTTTATCACTACGGGTGGATATTCGCGGGCGGTGTGCTTGTGCTCGCGGGGTCGACGTTCGACATATTCGACGGCCGGGTTGCCCGTGCGCAGGGGCTGAGCAGCGAGAGCGGGGCGTTTTTCGATTCCTGCCTCGACAGATTCTCAGAGGCCTTCATATACCTCGGCCTTCTCAGTCTCTACAGGGACTCAATATTCGCCTACGTCGTGTTCCTGATACTAGTCTCGACGACGATGGTAAGCTACACAAGGGCCCGCGCAGAGGGGCTCGGCGTGAAGTGCGAGCTCGGCATAATGCAGCGGACGGAAAGGGTCGTCTACCTGGGCGTCCTTTCTGTGTTCAACTTTCTCGGTAACATCGTCGCGGGATGGATGGGGCACGTGCCCGACGACTACCTCCTCAAGCTATCTCTGATCCTTATGCTCGTCTCGTCGTACACTGCGCTCCCAGAGGATGTTCCACGTAATGTCGGAGCTCAGAAAGAGAGACGTCCAGAAGAGAATCGGGCCCGGTTAGGGCCTGAACGGCGCGGCGCGGCGCTCATACGCCGCCCCGTCCTGAATGATATGCCGGGGCCCAATACCGGATTCTACCAAGGCATGGTCTAGCTGCCTCCATCATTATCTTTCTTCGGAGCTAATCGGCCATCCCGTGTATTTGCTACGGGGCGAATTCACAGGTATAAATGATAGGCTTCAAATACAGGGCGCGCCCGCCCGGCATGCCCTATCATTTCGAACCCGCACAACATTCGTATTCACAGGCAGGAACCATATGCCCAAAAGGGAAGATATAAAAACCATACTGCTCGTAGGCTCCGGCCCCATAGCCACGGGTCAGGCGTGCGAATTCGACTACTCGGGCACACAGGCGCAAGGCCCCAAGGAAGAGGGCTACAGAATCGTCCTCGTAAACAGTAACCCGGCGACGATCATGACCGACCCCACGTTCGCCGACCGCACTTATATCGAGCCCTGGTTCCGGAAATCGTGGAGAAGATAATAGAGAAAGAAAGGCCCGACGCGCTCCTGCCGACGCTCGGCGGCCAGACCGCTCTTAACATAGCCGTAGATCTTGCCGAATCGGGTGTGCTCGATAAATACGGAGTCGAGCTCATTGGGGCGAAGCTCCCGGCCATCAAGAAGGCCGGAGAACAGGGAGCTCTTCTGGCGACGCCATGATAAGATAGGCTCGACGTCCCGAAGAGCGGCGTCGCCCACACAATGAAGAGCACGGCTGTTATGAAGAGGGCTGGCTTCCCGCATCATATCCGCCCGTCGTTACCCCCTCGGCGGCTCCGGAGGGAGCGTCGCGTATAACAGGGAGGAATTCGAGGAGTTCGCGAAATCAGGCCTCGACTTGAGCCCCGTAAGCGAGGTGCTCATAGAAGAGTCCGTCCTCGGCTGGAAGGAATACGAGCTCAAGTCATGCGGGACGGAATGGATAACGTAGTAATAATATGCTCCATGGTGGAAAACTTCGACCCCATGGGTCACACGGGCGACAGCATAACAGTAGCTCCCGCACAGACGTCACCTGACAAGGAATACCAGCGTCTCCGCGATGCATCGGTGGCGATAATAAGGAGATAGGCGTCGATACTGGGGGCTCGAACATCCAGTTCGGTGTTAACCTCGAAGACGGGCGCGTGGTGGCTCATAGAGATGAACCTGCGCGTACCTCCCGGAGCTCTGCGCTCGCGTCGAAGGCGACTGGATTCCCGATCGCCAAGATAGCGGCCAAGCTCGCCGTCGGCTACACGCTCGACGAGATATCGAACGACATCACGCGCTATACGCCGGCCTCGTTCGAGCCGACGATAGACTACGTAGTCGTCAAGATCCCGAGGTTCACGTTCGAAAAATTCCCGAAGACAGACAAGACGCTCACGACGCAGATGAAGTCCGTGGGTGAGGTCATGCAATAGGCAGGACATTCAAGGAATCGCTTCAAAAAGGCCATGAGGTCACTCGAAATAGATTCCTACGGCTTTGAGCCTAGGACGGCCGACACAGCTTGATAAAGGAAAAGCTGAGGACCCCGAACTCGGACAGGCTCTGGTACCTGGCGGATGCCTTTCGCTCGGGGCTCGACATAGAAGAAATACAATCCATTACGGCAGCATCGACAGGTGGTTCCTCCGAAACATTCGTCAGGATAATCGATATTGAGGAGGGCCTCGGGGCGTCTTCGGGCAAGCCCTTCCGGATGCGCTTTCGCTCCTGGAGGATGGGCGGAGTACGGCTTTTCGATACTTCCGTAGGCCGCCGCTCTCCTGGGGAAATCGGAAAGCGACGAAGGGAAATGAGGCTCGCCTCGGGCATAAAGCCCGTCTTACGGCCGATACGTGCGCCGGGTGAGTTCGAGGCGTATACGCTGTACCTTCAATTCCACTTACGAAACCGAAGACGGAGGCGCTTCCGACGGACAAAGTGGAAGGTAGTCATTTCCGGCGGCGGGCCGAACAGGATAGGACAGGGCATCGAATTCGATTACTGCTGCGTCCACGCGTCGTTTTCGCCCGTGAAGAAGGCTACGAAGCGATAATGGTCAACTGTAACCCAGAGACTGTCAGCACGGACTACGACACGTCCGACAGGCTCTACTTCGAGCCGCTCACGCTCGAAGACACCCTCGCGATCATCGACAGGGAAAAGCCCGGAGGGGGTTATCGTTCACTTGGGCGGACAGACGCCGCTCAAGCTCGCGATACCGCCGAAGAAGGGGCGTCAGATCATCGGCACCTCCTGACAGCATAGACCTCGCAGAGGACAGGGAGCGGTTCAGGGACCTCATCGAGAGGCTCGGCCTCCGGCAGCCCGAAAGCGGCATCGCCCGGAGCCAGGAGGAGGCCCTTCGCATAGCCGGCGAAGTCACCTATCCCATCGTCGTACGCCCGTCTTACGTCCTAGGGGGAAGGGCGATGGAAATCGTCTACACCGAAGAATCGCTTAAGCGTTATATAACCGAGGCCGTAAAGGTCGCGCCGAATCATCCTGTCCTCATCGACAGGTTTTTAAACGACGCCAAGGAAGTGGATGTCGATGCGATATCCGACGGCAAGACGGTCGTCATAGGCGGCGTACTAGAACACATAGAAGAAGCTGGGGTACACTCTGGCGACAGCGCGATGGTGCTGCCGCCGTTCTCGATAAGCCCCGAGGTCGTCGGCGAAATAAAGCGCCAGACGAAAGAGCTCGCCCTCGCGCTTAACGTCGTCGGGCTCGTGAACATTCAGTTCGCCATAAAAGACGACAAGGTCTACATACTAGAGGTCAATCCCCGCGCCAGCAGGACGGTCCCATTCGTCAGTAAGGCGATAGGTGTACCAATGGCGATGCTCGGCACCAAGGTCATGGCCGGAAAGACGCTCGAAGAGCTCGGCTTTACCGACGAGATAATCCCCAAGCACGTTTGCGTAAAAGAATCCGTCTTCCCCTTCATCAAGTTCCCGGGCGTCGATACCATACTCGGCCCTGAGATGAAATCCACGGGCGAGGTCATGGGCATAGACAGCGAAATGCGAATGGCCTTTCGGGCTATACCCAGCTATTGCAGCGCCGCCAAGCTCCGCTTTCGGGCACTGCTTTCGTCAGCGTAAAGGACGACGACAAGCCCAGGCTCTCCGAGTTTGCGAAAAAGCTCGGACCTGGCTTCGGCATTCTGGCGACTACAGCACGGTAGTCTGGCTCAAGGATTCAAGGCGTCGAGTGCACTGTGGTGAAGAAGGTGGTCGAGGGAAGGCCCAACGTCGTCGATCACATGAAAAACGGTCAGGTGCAGCTCGTTATAAACACCACGTTCGGAGAAAGGAGATAGAGCAGTCATACACCATACGAAGGACTGCTCTCACACAGAGGGTCCTTATTTTACGACTGTATCTGTGGCTATTGCGGCCGTCGCTGCCATAAAGGCCCTCATAAAGGAAGGGCTCACGGTCAAGGCCATCCAGGACTATTACTAGTTATCTCCGATTGTTGTATAATTTACTCAACCCGGTTTGTTAAGGTTCCCGGTTTATAACATATAGAGTACAGTTTTGGCCGCCCCAGAGACGCCGGCCAAGGGAGAGTGCATTATGTCGATTGAAAGAGTACCGATGACGCCTAAGGGGCACAAGAAGCTCCAGGATGAGCTCAAGAGGCTCAAAACCGTCGAAAGACAGGAGGTCATCAAGCTTATCGAATACGCGAGGTCGCTGGGAGACCTTTCGGAAAACGCCGAATACGAAACCGCAAAGCAGAGGCAGTCCTTTGTCGAGGGCAGGATACAGGAGCTCGAAAGCAAGCTCAGCAGGGCGGAGGTTATAGACCCGGCCACGCTGGAAGAAGTCATGATGCAGGGTAACCTTCGGTGTAACGGTGAAGCTCGAAAATCTCGATACGGCGAGACCGTTGCCTACCAGCTCGTCGGGCCCGACGAGTCCGAGCCCGAAAACGGCATGATCTCGATTACCTCTCCAATAGGAAGGGCGCTCATCGGTAAGAGCACAGACGACGAAGTGACGGTCAACGCGCCGGGCGGCGTGAGGGAATTTATCATCCTCGAAATCTACTGAGCTTATTACCGCTCCTTATTTTCTTCGTGCTTCCATTTAGATCGCTGATTATTCCGGAGTCGGGGTTATGGACGAATTCCTCGCCCATCGGATGCTCCGGGAATGCGCCCGTCGTTCTCGCTCGATAAACGCCCTTAGCCTGGGCGTGAGGTCGCGCGATACTCGCCGTACATCTTCTTGAACCTGGCAGCCTTTGCATTAAGGAATGCGAGCGCCTCCTTTAATTTCCTCGATGCGAGCTCGGTATTCCGTACGGCGTCGATGTCGGGGGCAATGACGAAGTTGCCTCCTACGGGAGCTGACGGAATGCCGCCCTTTAAGTACCCGGCGGCGGCAAGTTCTTTGACCGGAGCCAGGGAGCTTCCCGTAATCCTTTTGTACGCGAGAAGCGCGGCTGTGATCTGGTCCTCCATTTCCATCGTCTCGATCTCCTGAAGGTTCCGGTAAGCGAAATTCCGCCTTCCCTCGCTCGGCCTGTTTCGTAGATTATCTGCCAAATCTCTTTCGAGATTCTTGTTGCCGCCCCGTTGTGGGCCGCGGCGGCCATGCCCTCTACAGACGCCCTTCTCATCCCGCCGACCCCCGGCTTCGCGGCTGAAAGAGCTCGGCGGCTTTCTACGTAATCCTTCCGGTAAAAGTAGTAAAGGAAGGCTCCTTTCGAGCGGCAATCTGAAGTTGTCCGGATTGTTCTTCCGGCCCTTTTCCAGGAGCGAGACCCCCAGGTCGAACTGCCCGAGCCCGAATGGTTTCGACTAGGAACGTTCCGCCATACCCGTAGGCGCGTTCACGAACCTGGGGTCGAGGTCGGTGATTATGTCGAAATAATGGTAGAGAAGCTCGGGGTTTTGCTCTTCCATCTTCCGCTTCCTGAAATACTGAATTGCCTCATATCCAGGGCGTCTTGATAGTATCTCCGTATAGCCGAGGGATATTTCTTAAGCGACGACGAGGATAGATAGAGGCTCTCCTCGACCGAGCGGAACTTCCCTTATGTCGTTAATCCTGACCTGAAACGGTATAGATATCACCACGAGCACGGCAATGGCGATAAGGCCAAATATGGTTGTTCTACCCTTTCACGGTGCAATCACTTACTTTGAATTCTTTCTTCGAATATGATTATCCGTAGAGTACTTGAGCGCAGCCGTATACAGGAGTGCGTAGGCCGTGGTACAGTAAGAGGTCCGGGTTTACCGTCCCTCCGTAGACGGCTTCGTTCCTGACGTCGAATTTTTCGAGGTTGGGGATCACCCCATGTTGTATATCACCTCTGAGAAAACGGCGGTGACCGGGTTCTTGATCTCCTCCGCGAACAAACGAATGTCGCCGAAAATCTCCCTATGGCGAAAACGAAAAACGTAAACAACGCGCTCATGACGGGCGTCGTGAAGCTGGAAAAGACGAGCGCAATCCCGATGATAATCAGAAATTCCAGATACTCGAAATATATTGCATTGAAAAATTCCGCATAGAAAGTGCCCGCCGTAATAGAAGCTTATAAGCCCCGCGTATTTTATTTCGATGTAAAGAACGATAAGGAAAAGTATTAGCGCCATGCCGAGCGTAATAATGAACAGCGTAAGGCCGAGCCCGAGGTACTTTCCGAGTATGAATTCGTACCTCCTAATGGGCTTCGAGAATATATTGTAAACAGTCTTTTTCTCGACCTCCTTGTAAACGAGCCCTATGCCGAGGAAGATTTAGAAATCAGTATGCCGATTACGGATATTGCCGTGAGGCTGAGGTCCTTTACGATCTTGTTGTATTGCTCGGCCGATGCTGAAGGAATACGAGGGAGCTCACTTATCATAAGGAGCGCGAAGAGAACGAGACTGTAGAGCACCCTGTCCCTTATGGCCTCCATGAACGCATTGTGCGCAACACCGGATAAATTTTTTCGCATCTCTTTTCTGCCGACTGGTTTGGTTTCGATGCGGCCTTTGCCGGGGCTATATGCCAGCGCCTTCCCTCGGGGCTTTCTTTCTTCGCCTCCTCGACGAAGAGCCCTTCGAGCGATCTCCTTTACGGGGTGAAGCGATATAATTTCGGCCCGGGTTTTCGCCACCGCCTCGATCACGCCGCGCCTTATGTCTTCGTCGAACTGAGACGACGAACGCCGGCTCCTGTGCTCCATCTCGACTCGCATCTCCTGCATGGCCCGCTTCACTTCCTCGGGCGCGCCCTCGACGCATCTCGTAATCGGTATGAACTTTGGGCGCAGCTTCGCCCAGCGTGCCCGTCTTGATGTCCCGCCCATGATTATCCCGACGCGGTCGCAGAGCGCCTCGACGTCCGAAAGCATGTGCGAGCTTAAGAGTATCGTCTTCCCCCTTCCTCTTCTCTTCGAGGATGAGGTCCTTTTATCTCTCGCGCCTGCTCCATGGGGTCGAGCCCGCCTCATCGGCTCGTCGAGGATTATGAACTTTCGGGTCATTGATGAGGGACTGCGCGATTCCTATCCCTCTGGAGCATGCCCTTGGAATACTTTCTCATCTGCACGTTTCCGGCGTGGGACATCCTAACCTTCTCCAGAAGCTCGTCCGCTTTTTCCACCAAATATTTTCGCCCTAGACCGTGCAGCTCGCCCATGTATGGGCGAGGAGCTCCTCGCCCGTGAGGTAATCGTAGAAGTAGGGGTGTCTTCCGGCAGGTAGCCGGATCTTCCGCTGGAGTCGGGGTCTCCCGAATCCTTGCCCAGGAGCTCTATTGTGCCCCTTTGTCGGCCTCGCAAATCCCAATATGGATTTAAACGTGGTGGTCTTTCCCGCGCCGTTCGGGCCTATGAATCCGAAGATCTCCCCCCGCTCAACGGAGAACGTCACGTTCTTGAGCACGCGGGTCATCTTGCCGAGGAACCCGGTCTTGTAGTCCTTTACGAGATTGGTGATACGGAGCGCGTCAGACATAACGAGACATCTAAATATATGTGTCCTTAGGCTTTTCGAGGCAATAACTGCAGCAAGAAACGGAAAAATCCGGGGTGTGCATTTACGAAACAATTTGATCAGTCGTCCGAATCCGTCCTCGATGATTCGAACGTTCCGACGGCGCCGGAGTTTTGCGTAGTCACGGTGCACTTTATGACCTTGTCCGCGAAGGCCGCGAAATCCTTTCTTCCGTTCACCTTGGCGCTCGTCATCGAAGCCTCCCACCCGAAGTCGCCCTTGGAGCGAAAGCTCGTCTGCTTCGGCGTCGTCGCTCCACGAGATGCGTATCCGGCTTCGGATCGGCACAGTCGGCCGCCGCCGCCGGGTTTCCATCGCTTGTAACCGCTTCTTCGAATGTGGAATCTATGTGTTTAATCCTCGGGGTCGTCCGTGCCTGACGGGTCCCCATGTCCGGCCTGAGCTGTTCCTATCACATTCGTAAAATCCCTGTTTCCGTTATCGTCGAGGTCTTGCTCGAAATATTCGTACTCGGCATCCTTGAGTGTTTGCAAGGCCTTCGCAAGTTAACCTCGTTTGCGGATATGCGGGCCTTAAGAAGATTCGGTATCGCTATCGCTAGAAGGATGCCTATTATCGCCACAACCAGCAGCTCAATTAGCGTAAAACCCTTTTCGTGGGCAGGATTACGAAAGTTGTTCATGGCTTTTAGCATTTCTGAGACTATACGATCTGCAATTTGTGTACCAAAAACATTATCGAAACCGGCTTTATGCGGCCCAGCCTCTTAAGAGGCTGTTATGATTGATTTAAATTGCACAAACAAATAACTGCTTGCTCAAGTTGTCCGACTATTTTTTGAACTTGTGACAAATTTTGTCACACCTGTGCAAATATCATCGATCGTCTGGTTTCGTACAGTAGAATATGGCACATATAAAAAAGGGAGGGACCCTTCTCGGAATCCCTCCCTGCCTGTTTCTATATTAATCTAAATCCCAGCTTTATTAGTCGCATCCCGGTGAATCGCGGTTGGTATCAAATGTGCCCGGCGTTCCCGCGGTGCTAACGGTGCTGACTGTACACCTGATTGCCCCGTCTCCGTAAACCGCGAAGTCCCTTCTGCCTGTTTTGTTGTAGCTGGTCATACTCGTCTGCCACCCGAAGTCATCTACGTCGGAGCCAGTGTCCAGACTGTCGTCGTTTTCGTCCCACTGTATGCAGTATCCGGCCTTGGGGTCATCACAATCTGCAGTCCCGGCAGATGTAACTACGGCGTCCTCAAAGCTGCTGTCTATGAGGGCGTCCACTTCCTCACTGGTGCCTTCCGGGTCCCTGAGCGTTCCGGCAGTGCCTGACTCCCCTATCTCGCTTGTGAAGTTTCTTTCACCGTCGTTATTCAGGTCCTGCTCGAAGTACTCGCCTTCGGCGTCCCTCAAGGTCTGCATCGACTTCCTGGCATTAGCCTCGTTCGCCGACATCCTTGCCTTCATGAGGTTAGGTATCGCTATTGCGAGTAGTATGCCGATGATTGCCGCAACAACCAAAAGCTCAATGAGAGTAAAACCTTTCTCATCCTTATTACGTCTGATTTCTTTGCCTGACATATCAACAACCTCCTTTTCGGAATTAATTTATCTAAAATGGATGCAAAGCCCGTGCCATCTGCGGGCCCCGAAGGGCGGCTCTCCATAACATACCATCATTTAATGATTGTTTGTTATCTATATTAAGATCGGCGGTTCATACGCAGGAATCCGAAAACCAGCATTAAGTGACATATTTTGTCACGTGTGCGCAACATATGACAAAATGCGTCACGCTGCTATTGATAACCCTATTTATATAGATTTTACCACCTTAATATTTATCAAATCTGGGAAGTATGCTATTTTATAGTACTTATTTACAAAGGAGGCAGGTTCTCTATGAGGAGCGCAAACAATTCCGTCCGTCTTACTATACTATCGCTGGCTTTGCTCGCGCTCCTTGTCCCGGGCTGTACCAATATAAAGACTACTTCCTACTTCACCCCCACCACGACCAAGCTCGAGCAGTACCAGGCAGTCCAGTTCGAGAATTTTGAAACGGAGATACCGAACTTCCCCGAAGAGGCCCTGTCGAAGGTTCCCGAGCAGGCCGCCGCTCTCCTTGAATCCAAGAACAAGTTCAAGGAAGTGAAGTTCGGCAAGATCGATAATATCCCCGCGACGGACACCGTTGTAGTACTGGGCGAGATAAGCGAATACAGGCCGAGCTCCGACGTTTCCTTCGAGGGCGGTTCGCTCAAGTTCGGTGAGGTTGCCATAACCATAAAGCTTGCCATCGTTAACAAAGCCACCGGAGACGAGATTTCAACGGGGAGGTAAACGGCTTTAGTCCCTCGGGTTTGATGGCGAAGGATATATACGAGAGCCTCGCCGAGGAAATTGTTAAGTACATACTTGAGACTTACCATTAAAAATTTATAATTTTTCAGTGGGTAAATCCTATGGAGGTAGTGATGAGAAAATTCATTCTTTATCTGCTGCTCCCCGCCGCCGTTTTCGGGGTTTTGCAGTTTGTTGTTTTACCGGCTTCGGCAGAGGATGCTGCCGCGCTGGACAAGCAGGCGAGAGAGGCGTTCCTGAAATTCACCCCGGAAGGATTCGAGGAAGCCATATCTCTTTACAACCGCGCGATTCAGGCCAACCCAAAGGACGCAGTGGCCTACGCCGGCCTTGGTGAAGTATATTCGTTCATGGGTTCTTACAGATATCTGGTTAAGGAAGATTACGAAGAGTTTTACAATCTCGCATACAAGAACATAGTGAAGGCGCTCGAGCTCGGCCCGAATCTAGAGCAGACGCAGATAGCGCTGGCGTACAACTACCTTCATCTCAGCTGGGAAAAAGAGGCCAAAGCCACGGCGAACAAGATTCTCGCTCAGAATCCGAACAACGCGGAAGCGCTCTACGTGCTATGGGCTGCGAGCGGCGAGAATCCCGATTCTCCCGAGATCAAAAAAGTTCTCGAGCTCGATCCCAAATACATTCCTGCCTACATAAGCCTCGGAAACTCCTACTTCTACAAAAAGCGTTCCTATGGTCAGGCGAGCGAGTCTTTCAGGAAGGCCGCCGAGATCGCCCCCTCGGCGCAGATTCACAATCTCTTCGGTACGGTGCTGAGGACCCAGGGTAACTACAACGCAGCGATAGACGAATATCAGAAAGCGATAGAGCTCAATCCCAAATACGCTCCGGCGTATATGAACCTCGGGATCACCTATTTCTACATGAACCAGCTCAATCAAAGTATCGCCCGCCAGAAGGAGGCCATCACGCTCAACCCGAATTACCCGGACTCCTACTTCTTCATAGCGCAGGGATACGACAGAGAGAACAACGCCCCACAGGCTATAATGTATTACAGAAAGTTTCTCGAAATGTCCCTCGAGCAGGGGCAGTACGCGGGCTATGCTGCCACGGCGAGGGAAAGGCTTGCAGCCCTTGGCGGCGGCGGTCAGTAAACCGGCATAAAATCCAGGGCGCCGGAACGGTTACTAGTTCCGGCGCCTCCTTTTTTCCAGCGAGGCTGGTGCCGGGGGTTCCGATGGGGAATGAAACGAAAGAGCCTGACAGGATAACCCTTTCCTTCGGCATGGAATCGGGCGCGAGGGCCTCTGGAGCCTGGTCTTTGAAGGATTCGACCAGGAAATCGTTCTGGTTTCGAGATTCAGCGGTGCGGACGGCGGTACTGTCAAAGCGCTTTACAGCTTCGGCGCGAAGATAAACGAATCCTATAAAGATTGCCGCGTAAAGCCGACGCGTACAGGCATTGAGATAAGAAACCCTCCCGGAAAACGATGCCTCGGTCATAAGCGAATGGATGGGCCTTATGAAAAATGTCCGCGACGAAATTTTAATGCTCGTCCACACACCGTCCGGAGAATTCCCCGCTAAAGCGTGCTGACGTCCCCCGCAACGACTGTAACCAGATCGCCGTCTTCTTTTCTAACCAGCATGTGTCCGTCGCTGTCTATTCCCTCGGCGATTCCCTGAAACGCGGTTTTGTCTTCGAGGCTCACCCTGACCCTTTGCCCGCCCGCGCCCCATCTCTCCGACCATTCGGAGATTATGGCGGCCTTCCCGCGCCCTGTGAACGTCCGGTACCAGGCTTCGATCTCCAGGAGCAGGTCAGCCGTGAACTTGGCCCTGTCCACTTCCCTCCCGAGATGCTGCCGGAGCGACGTCGCCGTTTTCGACACCTCTCCCATGTCGCGCCTCATGGCTTCGGCGGTCATGTTGACGTTCACGCCGATGCCGACGATTACGAATTCCGCTCTTTCTCCGTCGGGCTTCATTTCGGTGAGAACTCCGGCCGCTTTTTTATTCTCTATGACGACGTCGTTCGGCCATTTTATGAGCGGCTCCCGGATTCCCGTTTTCTTCATCGTCTCGACTATCGCTATGGATGCCGTGAATGTGAGAAGCGGCGCCTCCCATGCGGGTATGGAAGGCCTCAGAAGTACCGAGATGTAGAGGTTTACCCCCGGCGGGGATATCCACGTCCGCCCGAGCCTGCCCTTGCCCTCTGTCTGCATGTCGGCTATGACCACTGTCCCCTCGGACGCACCGTTCCCGGCAAGCTTGTAGAGGACGGAGTTGGTCGAGCCGATTTCTTCGTGATAGTGTATGACCTTCCCCATCATCTCCGTTTTCAGAAGTCCGTTTAACTTCGGGACGAATATGGTAGACATGCTCGGCACCTCTCTCATTATTTCGAGTAATTGTAACCGGTTGTGAAGGATTGTTTAACCCTTTGGGGCGAATTTCGCCGGCATTTCAAAAAAAGAAATTCCGCCTTATGGTATGGAATATCATCGTCCGATGCATATACTTTCATCATAACCTTTTTAAAGGGAAGTGATTGCTTTTATGAAGATTATAGCTTTTTTAGTCCTGCTTTTATTATCGATGCCCCTGGTCTATGCCGGCGCACAGGGTGAGAACGAGCCCGCGGATATGGACGCTCCCGGGACGGGGTCGAATATCATAGACGCCACCATAGCCGAGGTCGTCGCCAACCCAAAGCAGTTCGACACGCTTAAGATCTCGGTCGAGGGCAAGGTGACGAAGATCGATTACAGACAGTCGCTCAAGGGCGAAACGTTCGCCGTTTTCGAGCTGAAAGACCCGGAGAAAAATAAGATCAACGTTTACTTCGAGGACGACGGCACCCGTATCCTTAAAGGGGACGAAGTAAGAATAATGGGCAGGTTCTGGAAGGAAAAGAGTTATTTCCTCTACAAGATAAAGAACGTGATCAGGGCCAGGACGATAGAGCCCGCCCGAGAGCGCGAAAGCTCTTTATCGCTATCACCCGGTTGATATAATTGCCGCTTTTAAATAGATACCCCGTCGTTTAATATCTTATAGCATGGCAGTACTCAAGAAAGGGTACGTAAAACTCCTCTTCCTTTTGCTCATCCTCCTGTCGTCCGTGCTTGTTTTCCTTAACCTTTTTCTCAATCGCAAGCTCGGCGCGGAAGGCCCGGCTTATGTCGAGAAATTCGCGGGTGAGCTCGGCTATGATCTCGGCTACGACGACGCTTCCTTCGACCCGCTTTTCAGGCTCAGGATAAACGGCCTCTCGATGTCCTCACCAGACGGCGCGAAGCCCTACGCCGAAATCGGCAGAGTTATAATCAGCCCTTCTATAATCTCCTCTATTCTGGGCCGGAGGATCAGCATAGGTGACGTATACATCGAGCGGCCCGTCGTCAGGTACGACGCCGAAGCGGCCGACAGGCTGGTGGATTTCTTCAAAGGCGACGGCGGCAGGGGAAGATAAGGGCGGCGGCGTATCCATCGATGTGAAGCGCGTCAGGATAAGGGACGCGGCTTTCGAAATCTCCCGGACTTTGCGCTCACGTCCCAATCCATGGACGTCCTGATCATCAAGAGAAGCGGCGAGGCGGATTACGACGAAATAAACGCCGCCGGGGATATAAATGTACAGGGCGTCAATACCGAAATAGCCGGCTCCGTAAACCTCAGGAAAGACGAGACGGACGGTAGGCTCGTCATTACCGCAGGCGGGCTGAGCGGCATTCCGCTTTCGGACGAAAACGGCGCCGAGCCGGGCGACGTATCGGCCAGGGCCGAGATAGAGTTCCGGGCGGCGGCGACGGTAGAGTCTTCCGGAGCGATCACTCTATCGGGCGAGGGTGAGAAGGATTCCCCCAGGCTCGCCGAGCTCGTCTACGCCCTCGATTTCGACCGCACTACAGATGCCGTATCGTTCGAGAAGCTCGATTTCGACGTGCTTGGAGTTCTCGCCGGAAACTTCTCGGGCGAGATAAGGGACGCGACCGGCGATACCGTTTTCGACCTCTCGGGCTCCTCGGGCGAGGGCGATATTTCGAACATCGTAAATCGCCTCCCATGGCTCGACGCGGAGAAGATATCGGGCACCGCCAAGGCTGAAGATTTAAAAGTTAAGGGCTCTCTCAAAAAGGGCGACCTCGGCCTTACGGGGAAGCTCCTCGTCGATAACGCAGGATTCGAATACGGGGACGGCACGCTATCCATTCGGGGGCTCGACTGTACGCTCGATACATCTCAGCTTCCTCCAGCCCCCTTTCACGCAGGGCGCTACAGGCAAATGCACTGGCGATACGGTAGCCTCGAATGCCGCGGGCGAAGTGAAAGATGTTTCGACGTCCGTCCGAACTGCGGCGCGCGAATCGTTCAGCAGTGCGGAAGTTAAACTCGTGGACCTGAGTGCGAAGTACCTGGGCGGCAGCGTGTCGGGCACTGCAGGGCTCGACGTCTCGGACAGAAAGAGCGTCATCTCCGGCACAATCAACGGAGCGATCTCGACGTCTCTCAAATCCCTCAAGGCCTGATACCATTCGGTATAGCGGGGCGGGCGGAATCGCTTGGCGCCGACTTCAAAGGCGAGGGCGGCGAATACGGCGCGGACGTGTCGTTCGCGGTAAACGACCTCGAAATGAATCTCGGCGAGGGGAGGGATTTCAAACTGTCCCGGGCCGCGACCTCCGCGCCTGTGAGAATAGAATATTCGGCCGGTCACGAAAAGGCCGAAGACGGCGCTTCCGGGCATAATGGAAGAATCTCCATCAAGGATAAAGAGCTCGGCTACGAGAAGCTTTCCTTTTCCGATTTCTTCATAGAGAGCGGCCGGATGGAGGATCTCGGCTTCACGATGAACCTCGGCGGCGACTGGGAGCTCCAGGCATCCTCACGCGGCACAGGCTTCAGGGTCCTCGGCATGGACGTAGCGCTCGGCAAATTCAGAGAGCACCTCGTCATCGCCAAGAGCGGACGGGAAGGGTTCTCGGGCAACATAGAGGGGAGCGACGGGGAATTTAACGGCATCGAGCTTCCGTCCGTCTCGGCCAATTACGAGTACGACAGCGATTCCATAGACATCAGCGGCGTCAAGGCCCAAATCGAAGACATAGGTGTGTTCGATGCGGAAAAGGCCGGGGTCGTTTTCGGAAAGGACAAGGGCGGTTACCCGTACGAGATAACCTTCTCGGGGGGCGTGCTCTCCGCTCTTAACGACAGGATAAAATCCCAGCAAATGACTGGCCGGTTCACAATACTAGATTCGTCGAAGAACGAGAGGGGGTGGGAGGGCGTTATAAACTCCCCCACGACGACCGTCACGTCCGAAACTATCGAGAACCTGGCCATGAACATAGGGCCGCTGCCCGAGGGGGTTTCCATAAGCGGAATCTCCGGCAAGCTTCGCGGCGGCGACCTCGGAGGCAAGGTCGATATACTCACCTCCGGCGAGAGGACGAAGCTCTCCGTCAACGTCGCGCTCAATAATCCCCTTATAAAGACGGCCTCCCGCGAAATCGCGATGCGGTGGGTGCGAATAAATTATTCCGGCCTCCTTACGCCGGGCTCTCTCCCCGAAGGCTCGGGCAAGATCGACGTTTCCGGGCTCGCAGTCCCGGGCGGCGCGGGGGGCAAGATTTTGCTCGAGGCCGGGGTGGACGCCGCTACGTCGGGTGAAACCTTATTGGTCAGGGAAGGGTTTATAAGGGATAGTGAGGGGGTCAGTGTGAGCGTCGGGGGAGAAA
The DNA here is from genome assembly GCA_041390285.1 of Thermodesulfobacteriota bacterium. GTDB lineage: Bacteria > Desulfobacterota_D > UBA1144 > Nemesobacterales > UBA2774 > JADLGH01. Next base: position 57,213 of record JAWKQD010000005.1, read on the forward strand.
TGGAAAATATACTTTCAGGCCCCGTAAAAACGGAGCTTTTGATGCAGAACGTCTCTCTTAAGAGCCTGTCACGGCTGCTGGCTCCTTTTATGCCTCCGTCCGTCGGCGAGGCAAAGCTCGACGGGAACGCCGCGATGAGCGCCGAATTCGTGAATCTCTTCAGCCCGGATATGTTGTGGAAAGGCAATATCAGTTTCTGGAACGCTTCCTACTCAGGATATATGGGCGGCGCGCTTCTTACCGTAAGGGGCATAAACGGAGCGCTCACCATCAAGGACAGCGGCACGGCGGAGAACCCGCTGGCGGCCTTTCTGGATACGGGACTCGAGCTCAACAAGGACGTCTACAGGAAATATCACAAATCCCTCCGGGATACCCCGGCGGGGGATACGCTCGACCATCTCAGGATAGACGAAATCAATTACGGAATCCTCAAATTCCAGGACATTCAGTGCGAGCTCGAAGCCGACAATGACAAGCTCACCATCGTCAGGCTCGTATCGGATTTCTTCGGCGGGAAGCTCTACGGCACGGGGCTCTTCGATTACGGCGGCGGCGAGAGCGCTTACAACTTCTCGTTCCTCTTTAACGACATAAGCCTCGAAGGCATTTCGAAACGGCTCTCCCCGGCCCAGGAATACATCACGGGCCGCGTGAACGGCCTCGTCTGGCTCGCCGGAAAAGGCGGCGACACCGGCACCGTGAACGGGCCTTTCGAGTTCTGGGTCGTGAGCTCTCCAAAAGAGCAGAGGACTATAGGCAAGGCTCTCCTCGATCAGCTAGGGGCGAAGGAAAGGCTCATACTCGGCTCGAACAGGAGCTATGATACGGGGGAGATTTCAGGTTATATTAATGACGGCGTAATAACGTTCAAAAAGTTCGAGATATCGAATTCGTTCCTGGGCTTTAAAAACCTGTCCATACAGGCCGACCCGATCAAGAACTCGATATCTATATCACATCTCGTATCGGTCATACGGGAAATAGCCCGGAGGTCGCAAACGGGCGGCCCGATGATCGAAACCAACTGAGCGAGGAGACAAAATGCACATACTAAAACTTGCACATCTTAAATTTCTTCTGTTGGCGGCGTCTTTTTATGCCGCTTCATGCGCGACTATCACCGTCAACGTTTACTTCCCGGCCGAAGAGGTAAGAGAGGCATATTCGAATCTCGAAGAGGAGTTCCTCGAAGAGCCTGCCCCGCAGCCCACGCCGGCTCCCGGTGCAAAGCCGACGCCCGGCCCTCAAAGCAAGTATGAATATCCCGACAAGCCGGTCCTCTCCGAGCGGAAGGTCATAGTACTCAAGAAAGAGGTATCGCTCGATTTCGGCGAGTACGCCTGGGCACAGGGCAATATAGCGCAGCAGATAACCGAGAAGATAAGGAGCATGCCGGACGTGATCCAGGCCTACAAGAGGCGCTCGCAGAGGCTGACCACCGTAAGGCAGATGGTGTCTCAGGGGCTCGTCGTCGAAGGCAGCCAGGGGCTTCTGGTCCAGAAAGGCTCCCTCACGCCAGATCAGACGCAGGCTTTTAACGCCGAGAACGCCGACAGGCAGATCATTATACGCGGCATGGCAAGGGCCATTGTCGAGATCAACAACATAGAGCCCACACCAGAGAATATCGAGAAGGTTCTTCCAGAAGCTGCGAGGCAGTTCGCGAGCGTAAGACGAAGCGAAAGATAGATACAATCCAGGGCCCGGACGTTCCAATCCGGGCCCTTTTCATCCCCGATTACGATTACCACGGCTCTAAGGTAACGTGCAGCTCCCTATGTTCCGAACGAACTGCACGGCCTAATCGGCGGCTTGCCGCGCCGTCCGGCGTCTCGTTCGCCATAAAAACCCGCTATTTCGATCAGGATAATTGATAACCTCCTAAAAGCAGGGTTCAATATCCATCATGAGCACACGCAAAATCGTTATCATTCCGGGCGACGGTATTGGTCCCGAAATTACCGCCGCGGTAGAAAAGGTCATAGCCGCATCCGGCGCGGACATCGAATGGATAGAGCATCTGGCCGGGCTCTCGGCGCTCGAGCAGGGGCTCCATGTGATGCCTGAGGAAACCATAGAAGCGATAAAGGAGCACAAGGTCGCCCTCAAGGGGCCGTGCACGACACCGATAGGGAAGGGCTTCACTTCGGTGAACGTCCAGCTCCGGAAAATCCTCGATCTCTACGCAGCCGTTAGGCCCGTAAGGAACCTCCCAGGGGTCACGACTCGCTTCAGCGACGTCGATATCGTTATCATCCGCGAGAACACAGAGGGCCTCTACAGCGGCGTCGAAAACGTCGTCACCCCGGGCGTCGTCATGAGCATGAAGGTCGCGACAGAAAAGGCCTGCTCGCGGATATCGCACTGGACGTTCGAATATGCGCGCCACCGCCACAGGAGAAAGGTCACGGTCTTTCACAAGGCGAACATCATGAAGATGACGGACGGGCTATTCATAAGCAAATCCCAGGAAGCGGCGCTCGAATATCCCGACATCGAGTACCAGGAGATGATCATCGACGCCGGGTGCATGAAGCTCGTTCAGGACCCGTCGCAGTTCGACATTCTCCTTTAGAAAACCTCTACGGCGACCTCATAAGCGACCTCTGCGCGGGGCTCGTTGGCGGGCTCGAGTAGTGCCGGGCGCGAATATCGGCGACCGCGAAGCTGTGTTCGAAGCGGTGCACGGCTCTGCCCCCGACATCGCCGGAAAGAACGTAGCGAACCCGCTGGCTCTCCTGATGTCGGGCGTTATGATGCTGAACCACATCGCCGACACAGAGGACCGCCCGGATTTCTTCGAATGCGCCGAGAGGATAAAGCACGCCTACGACCGGGCGCTTCAGGAAGGCGACAAGACGCGCGACCTCGGCGGGCAGCTGAGCACGACGGAATTCGCCGACGCGCTTATCAGAAGGATGGAAACGGGCGAATAGCCCGAGGCTGCTGCGTTCGCCGGGTGGTTTCGATGCTGGAGAATTTTCCGTGTGAATCTTTTTCTATTGATCTATAATTACCGAAGGGATTATACGAGTCCACGAATGGAATCGAAGTGGAGTCGTATAATTCATTTTTTACATCCAGTTCCCTGAGCTCAAATCCCTAACGAAGAGGAGAATCGACATGGCTGACCTGAGTCCAATGGAGCTTGCGAACTTGCAGCAGGGTCTTAGCGATCAACAGAAGATACTGTTCCAGACTCAATTCAATTCGGTTAAGAAAGACAGGACCATCGCCCTTATACTGTCGATACTTATCGGCACGCTGGGTATAGACCGATTCTACGTCGGGGACCTCGGTATGGGAATATTAAAGCTACTGACGGCGGGGCTGTTCGGGATACTCTGGGTAATCGACTGGTTTCTTATAATGGGCAGGGCAGACGCGTTTAACAGAAATAAGGCTCAGGAGATACTCGCGGCCATTAAATCAAGCCAGTGATCACCTGCCAAGATTGTTTCTCATCACCCTGAGGAAATTGCCACCCATGATTTTTTGACCCTCTCTTCAGAGTAACCCTTTTCGAGGAAGTAATCGGCTATTTTTGGAAGGTCGGCAATCCTCCTGAGCTCTTCCGGGAAGTCCACAATGCGTGCCCCGTCCATGTCGCTCCCGAGGCCGACGTGATCCTCACCGACAAGCTCCACCATATGGTTCGCATGAATGAAAACGTCTTCGAGGGTCGGCGTCCCTTCGCCCGTCTTTAGGAACTGGTTATACAGAACGAGCCCGACGACTCCCCCACGCTCGGCTATGGCGGTTATCTGCTCGTCTCTCAGGTTCCTCGGGTGGTCCGTGACGGCCCTCGCGTTCGAGTGCGACGCTATAGGTATCAGCTTCGTGAGCCCGATAGCCTCCCAGAATCCCTTTTCGTTTACGTGAGAAAGGTCGAGCGTTATGCCAAGTCTGTTCATCTCTTCGATGAGTTTTTCCCTTCTTCTGAGAGGCCTTCTTCCGTGTCGTTCCCGGACGCATAGATATTCCTGTCGTTCCAGGAAAGCCCGATAATGCGCACCCCGCGCTCGTAATACTCGCCGAGCTTCTCCGGGGACTCCACCGGGTCCGCCCCTTCCATCAAGGTGAGGAACCCTATGCGTTCGCCTCTTCTATTCCGTCGAGGTCGCCCGAGGTCTTGATCTGAAACACATCGTCCGCGTGCTCTCTGTAAATCCTGTCGTACGTGTCGAACTGGGCCAGCGCGGACTCGAGGGTCTTTTCGGGTTTATGCTTCGGGTGGACGAATATGGTATTGAAGACGAGCCTGACCCGCCCCTCTTTTAGCCAGGGAGGGTTATCATGCAGGGCGATTCCGGGTTTACGAAATCCCTCCCGAAGTAGTTCAGGTGAAACGCTATGTCCTCGTGAGCGTCGAGTATGAAAAGGTCTTTCGGCATCTCGGTACCTGTAAATTTATATGGGCTGCGGGCTTTCCGCGCCGCCCTGTCTCTGCGGGTTTGTAAGGATTATAATGCCTGATGATTCGCCCGCGCGTTATACGGCTCCTGAGTCAGAGGTAAAATCCCATGCTGGCGTAGCTGACGACCGAGCCTGTATCCGGCTCTAGCGCCTGATCGTAATCGAGGAGAACACCCCTCTTCGCCCCGTGGTCGAAAGCGCAGCGTATATGGGCGAGAGCCCGCATATCTTCCGCCAGTCCTTCTCGGACTCGATAGACCTGTAAAAGCCCTCGGCGTCCATGTTCTCGCCGAACGCGAGCGACGCCAGGTCCCTTTCCCTTATCACCCCGAGCGTCTCGTCGTTAACTCTATCGTTGTCGCCGAACTTGAGCCCGACGTGCGCCATGTCGGCCCCGGCAATTATAAACGCCCTCTCGCCGAGCCCGGAGATGATCTCTTTCATCTCTCCCAGGAACTTCGACACGCGCTCGTCTTCCGAGGGCGAGGAGCCTTCCGTGACCATCCTGTGAAATGAAGTGCATAACACGGGCACAATCGTGAAATCCCTCTTCCCGCCGAGCATGTACTGGAGGAACGCGACCTGAAATTCTATCGAGTGCTCCGTCTTGTGCGAAAGCTCGCCCTCGTAGAGGTCCCACCCGCAGGCGGCTTCGAGCCTCTCGATTATTTCACCGTTCGTCTTCGCTTCCCCGAGAGGCGTCCTGAAATTCTTTTTCGTCAATATGAACGGGTTATCCACCTGTCCGTAATGGGAGGTTCCGAAGATTATAAAAACGTCGGCCTCGCTTTCGGGCAGTGTAGCATAGGCCTTTGCGTACGACACTCCTCCCCGGCTGTAGTCTATGTGGGGGGATACTATTCCTTTCAGCTTTCCTGTTTCGCCGTTTCCATTCTCGCCGCCGGCCTCTTCGAGGAACCTGCCGAACCATTCTCCGAGCTCGTCCGCAGAAGACGGATACGAAAGGCCGGCGAAGCCCGCCTCTCTAACCTCCGTTTCCCTGAACTCCCGTTCGATGCCGTTTATGTACTCCCTGTACCTCGGGCTGTCGAGGAAGAGCGCTTCGTCGAGCTTCGAAACTATGTTCTCAATGTCTTCCTTCCGGACATCGCCGCCGAATCTCTGTGAGAGAATCCCGCATATGTCCTCGACGCTCTTCTCTCCGTCGAAAAGGCTGAGGGCTATAACAGCGCTCGGCGAAACGGCGATGACGTTGCCTCCCGGGTTCTGTGGGTCTCTAAGGTATACGACCTTCTTCCCGTTTTCCTCCGAAGGTATGGCCTCCACGTATCTAAGTTTCGGATATTCGATCATTTGTGCGCACCGCCTCTTTTTGAAGATTTGCCCCATCCTCCCCCGCCGGGGGTTTCTATGCCGAGGACGTCCCCCTTCTTTATGTCGAGCGTAACCTTCGGGGCTATCTGTTTACGCTTCCCTCGCCTCGTAATCGTGTTCCTTCCCCTCTTCCCGCTTTCCCCGCCTTCTATGCCATATGGGGAGTGTCTTCTTCTCTCGGTTATGATGGACAGGACGGCGTCGGTGAGGAACCTGAACTTCCTCACTATCCCGTCACCGCCGTTGTACCGCCCGGCGCCTCCGCTCCCGCGCCTTACGCTATAGGAATCTATCCTTACCGGAAGCTCCCTTTCGAGGGCCTCTATAGGGGTGTTGAGCGTGTTCGTCATGTGCGTCTGCACAGCGCTAACGCCGTCCTTCCCGTGCCTCCCGCCCATGCCGCCGGCTATAGTCTCGTAATATGCGAATTTCTTCCCGCTAGCGGGATTCACCCCGCCGAACGTCGTGTTGCTCATCGTGCCGGCGCTCGCAGCCGGAATCCTTTCGGGCACGGCCGTGGACAGCGCCCCGAACACGACGTCCACGACGCGCTGCGACGTTTCGGTGTTCCCGCCCACGACAGCCGCCGGGTACTGGGCGTGAAGTATCGTTCCTTTTTCGGCCTCGATCTTTATGGCCCGCAGCGGGCCGGAGTTGAGCGGCATCTCCGCGGGAGCCATGCACTGGAACACATACACCGTCGCCGCCGTCGTAACGCTTAGGGGAGTGTTGAGGCATCCCTTAACCATCCTCGCCGTGCCTGAAAAATCGACCACCGCACCACCGCCCTTTATTTTGACCGCGACCTCTATCGGTATGTTCTTCGTGCCGGCCCCGTCATCGTCGAGAAAGTCCCTGAATTTATAAGTGCCGTCGGGTATCTGCCTTATGACCTCCCTCATCATCTTCTCGCTGTACGCGAGAAGCTCGTCGCCCGCTTCCTTGATCTTCCTGAGAGTGTATTTCTCCGCCGCGTGCCCGAGCCTTTTTATCCCGACCTCGAGCGAGCCGAGCTGCGCCCGGAGGTCGCCCTCCCTTTCCTCCGGGTCCTCGTCGCAGAAAGGATTTCGTCGAACAGCTTCTTGTTAAGCCGCCCTTTCCTGTATAGACGCGAGGGCGGGATCAAAAGCCCTTCCTCTTCGATGGACGTCGAAAGGGGCATCGAGCCCGGCGTAAGGCCGCCGATGTCGGCGTGGTGGGCGCGCGCCGCGACGTAGAATTCGAGCTTCCCGCCGATGAATACGGGGGCGATGCAGGTGACGTCGGGCAGGTGCGTCCCGCCCTTGTACGGGTCGTTCAATATGAACACGTCGCCTGGCGCCGTTTCGGGGTCGTCCATAACGGCCCTTACGGCGAAGCTCATCGAGCCCAGATGTACGGGGATGTGCGCGGCCTGCGCTATCATTTCGCCGTCCGTTTTGAATATCGCGCACGAAAGGTCCCTTCTCTCCTTTATGTTCGGCGAGAAGGCCGCCCGCACGAGGACGACTCCCATTTCCTCGGCTATAGAGCTCAGTATGTTTCTGAATATTTCGAGTTCGAAGGAGCTTAGCGGCATGTGAATGACTCGGTACTGCGTTTCGGGGATTATACCGGGTTTTCGGGGAAAATGGATTATTCGCTGCCCGGGCCGGGGGTAGGGGACGGAAGGATTTCGAGATTCGAGTACCTGCACGCCGCGGAGTTGTAATACCTTACCGTCATGCCCTCCGAGAGGTCTGCCTTGGGGCTCCCGGGTATGATGTGGCTCCCGTTCTCGCAAGGAGAGACGACTTTCAGAAACGGCACCGGCGCCTCGCTTCCGGCGGCATAATCGCCCTTGATGCTCTTCGTCACGGACACTGTAGCCGTGCACTCCGCCACCATCTCGGGCTTAAAGCCTGCCTCGCCGTCGAGCGGCCTGCATTCCCCGGAGTCCTGCGCCTCCCCGCACTCGACTTTCGTCACCGTCCCCTGGACGGCATAGTCCGAGCTTTCGACGAGCTCCTCTTCCGAGCACGGCCGGGGGATGGCCGAGGATAGAATAGGGGCGGCCGTGACCGCGAGTAAAATGAGGGGTATTATTATTCCGTTTCTCATCGTATAAAAATCTATTTCCCTGCCGGATTTTTGTCAAACGGCAGCAGCTGCGGGAATGAGCAATCACCGCCGGAGGCAGTGCGGCGACATGCGCATACTTGTAACAGGGGTTTCGGGATTCATAGGCTCTCACCTTGCCGAAAGGCTGGTGGCCGACGGCCATAGCGTCCTCGGCGTGGATTCGTTCCTCGATTTCTATCCGCGCGAGATAAAAGAGAATAATATGAAGGCCCTTCTCGGAAAGCCGGGGTTCGAATTCGTCGAGGGTGACCTCTTCGACCTCGATCTCGGTGAGCTCTTGTCCGGCGTCGAAGGTGTATACCACCAGGCCGCAATCGCAGGGGTGAGAACGAGCTGGGGCGGGAGGTTCAGCGAATACGTCAGGAATAACATCTCCTGCACGCAGCTCCTTCTCGAAGCCGCGAAAGACAAAAATCTAAAGAAGTTCGTCTACGCCTCGTCCTCTTCCGTTTACGGCGACGCCGAGGCCTTCCCGACGAGGGAGGACCTCCAGCTTAGGCCTGTCTCCCCCTACGGCGTAACGAAACTCGCTGGTGAGAACCTCGCGACCCTCTACTACAAAGGCTACGGCGTTCCTGTGGTCTCGCTCCGGTATTTCACGGTCTACGGCCCGCGCCAGCGCCCCGACATGGCCTTTCACAGGTTCGTAAGGGCGGCGATAGCAGGCAGCGGGATCACGGTATTCGGAACGGGTGAGCAGACGCGCGACTTCACGTTCGTCGCCGATGTGGTCGAAGCGAATCTCCGGGCATTCTCGGACGGCGTCAGCGGCGAGAGCTACAACATAGGCGGCGGGACCCGAATCAAGCTCATCGATGCGATACACCTAATCGAAGAGATCTCGGGCGCGAAGATAAGGATCGACTACAAGGATTCCGAAAGGGGCGACGCGCGGCACACCTCGGCCGACGTATCCAAAGCCGAAAGGGATTTTAACTACTCCCCTGTCTTCGGTATTAAGGAAGGGCTGACGGAGCACTACAACTGGCTCCGTGAGAATATCGACCTCTATCTCAGGCTTAACTTATAGCGCTTTTCAGGGTTTCGCCCATCTCTGCCGGGCTCGGGCTTACCGTTACGCCCGCCTTTTCGAGTGCGGCTACCTTGTCCTTTGCGCTTCCGGAGCTTCCGGAAATGATGGCTCCGGCATGGCCCATTCTCTTCCCCTTGGGCGCCGTACCACCGGCGATGAAGGCGACCACGGGCTTCGTGACGTTGCTCTTGATGAACTCCGCCGCTTCTTCCTCGGCGCTGCCGCCGATCTCGCCTATCATGATTATGGCGTCCGTGTCCTTATCTTCCTGGAAGAGTCCGAGAATGTCGATGAAGGTCGATCCGATTATCGGGTCGCCGCCGATGCCTACGCACGTCGACTGACCGATCTTGAGGTTGGATAGCTGCCATACGGCTTCGTAGGTCAGCGTACCGCTCCGGGATATAATCCCGACGCGTCCCGGCATGTGAATATATCCCGGCATGATGCCGACCTTGGCCTCGCCCGGCGTCATAACGCCAGGGCAGTTCGGGCCGATGAGCCTCGACTTCTTGCCGGCCAGGTATTTCTTGACCTGTATCATATCCTGGGTCGGGACGCCTTCTGTGATGCATATGACGAGCTCGACTCCGGCGTCTATGGCCTCTACCATCGAGTCCATGGCGAAGGCGGCCGGGACGAAAATAAGGGACGTGTCGGCCCCCGTTTTCTCGACGGCGTCAGAAACAGTGTCGAATACAGGGAAACCCTCTACCTCCGTGCCCCCTTTGCCGGGCGTAACGCCGCCGACCACGTTCGTGCCGTAGTCCCTGCACTGCGTTGCGTGGAAGAGGCCCGCGCTCCCCGTAATGCCCTGTACAATTACCTTACTGTTCTGGTTGACCAGGATACTCATGTTTATTCACTCCTCGGGAATAACCTTTCAAATGTAGATTTGTACTGAATTCAGCGGATTGGAATCATAACATAGCGAAAAAACCCTTTCAACCCGCACCCCCCGGGCCCGAAAATCGCCCTTCTTTGCATACTATTCTATGTTCTGTATCTGCTCCCTTATCTTTTCGAGCTCTGAGCGGAGGTCTATGGTGATGTGTGAAACCTCGGCGTCCTTTGCCTTGGCCGAAATCGTGCCCGCTTCCCTGTTCATTTCCTGGAGCAGAAAGTCGAGCTCCCTGCCTATGGACCCCCCGTCCTTTATCGTCTGCCTGAACTTCGCCGTGTGCGCGTTCAGCCTTACGAGCTCCTCGGTTATATCGCTCCTTTCTGTAAGAAACGCCGCTTCCTGGTATAGCTTGCCCTCGTCAATCTGCACATCCTCGAGCGCCTTAGATATCCTCTCCTTCAGCTTCTCCGAAGCGGCTTTCATGAACCCCTTCCGTTTCTTTTCTATGGTTTTAGTCAGGCCCTCGATCTTGCCGATTCTCCGGATGAGATCCTTTTCGAGCTTCTTGCCCTCGGAAACCCTCGCGGCGTCGAGCTTCTTTACGGCGCCCACGAGCGCCCCCTCTATGGCCTTTACGTCCTTCGCGTCGGACTTGGTCCTTTGCTGTGGGGCGAATATCTCACGGAGGGCGAGGAAATGGTCGAGGCGGATGTCCTCTTTGATGCCGAGCTCTTTTCTCAGTTTTTCGAAGTTCTTTCCGAACTGCTTCGCGAGCTCTATATTAAGGGACGGCGCACCGTTCTGCACCCCTTCGAGCGAGACGGTTACCCTGACTTTCCCCCTGTGGAGCAGCTTCCTTACGGTTTCGGAAAGCTCGGGCTCTATCGCCGAGAGCGCATCGGGGAGCTGGAGCTTGACGTCAAGATATCTGTGATTCTCCGAGCGCGCCTCTACCGCCACCTTCCCGTACCCGGTAATTGCCGAGCTCTTTCCAAACCCCGTCATGCTCTTCATCGTCTGTATTCCTCTTTGAGCTGTTTCGAATAATCGTTTCTCAGCTTCTTAAAAAGCTCCATTGTCTCGGGCTTCCTGTAATCGGGGTAGGTCCAGTCGAGTGGTTTCCATTCGTCGTTAACGTACATGAGCGTCAAATCGGCATAAACCCCACCGCCGAGATAGGGGCGGTGCGAAAACCCTTTCCCGGTCGCCAGCATCAAATGCTCCTCGGCTATATACCCGGGATCGATGTTAATCGTACGTCCGCCGTCGTATGAAAATACCTTTTCCACCTCGTTTGTAAATATCTTGGCGTCCCTTATGGTCTCGCGGGGAATAAGCCTCTTGTATGCGGTAAATACACGTAAAAGCCCCGTTCCCATCTCTTGTTCATAATAATGCGTGCCGTCAAATGGGAGCGGGCCGCTTCTGTAGGCCTCTTCGCCGAACCCCCGCGAGAGCTCTTCCATGCACTCTTCTATTCTCGCGCCGGGGGCAAATATTACCCCCGTAATAAGCCTCACGGGCTTTGGCTCTTTAAGACTGCTCATTTGCTGTCTGTCTCTTTGGAAGCCGCCGTCCGCCGGGCCCGGCATGCTCCCGGCTCCGTCCGCCCTCGACCGTTTTCACATGGATTATACATTCGCGCCCATTCTTTATAAAACCGCCGGTTCCGCCGCCGTGCATATTTCCTTAACCAAATATTTCTTGATATATCCGCCGCTACTACTTATTCTAATTGACGGAATTAAGCGGCAAAGAGCGGTATATGCAGAGCTTCGGAAATTACATCGCAATTCTTATAGTATTCATGGCGCTGCTCTCGTGCGGCGGTGGGAAGGCCGAGCCCATAATCCCGGAGCGAAAGGCCATTGAGCCTTCCCCGACGAAGGTGGTAGAAGAATTTTAAAGGCTGTAAAGGACGAGAAGTTCGATAAGGCGTTCCAATACGTATACGCACCCTATTCCGATAAAGATGGGTACGTCATACAGATGAAAAATACGGTAAGAGACAATCAGCTCACCATACTCGACTTCCGCATACTGGGGACGCAGATATTCGACAGGACGTCGATCGTGGTCGTCGAGCTCACGCAGAAGATCAAATCGCCGACCACGGGGCAGGTGGTCGAGCTCACGCAGAACAGCCAGTACGACCTCGGGCTCTTCGAGGAGAAGTGGAAAATCACCTCCGGCAACTGCATAAAGAACTGCCTCGAAATGCCGCAGAAAGAGCCGTCGCAACAGGCACCGCAGCAGCAAGCACCAACACAAAAGGAGCAGCCGACCAGCTGATGTTAAAAGTTTCCGTAATGGGCGCAGCGGGGAGAATGGGGCGGAGAATTCTTTATTTTTTAAGCCAGGACGAATCCATAAAAATAGTGGAGCCCGCGAGATAAAGGGCCATTCCGCGCTCGGTAAGGACGCCGGCCTCACGGCCGGGATAGGAAAGCTTGGCGTGAAGATTACGGCCGACATGGACGAATCGTCCTCCAAGGCCGACGTCATAGTGGACTTTACCGCCCCCAAGCCGACGCTCGAAAACGCCAAATACGCGGCTGTCCAAGGGTAAGGCCATGGTCATAGGCACCACGGGCTTCACGCCGGACGAGCAGGAAAAACTGGAGAAACTCTCGCAGAAGTTCCCCTGCGGATTGCGCCGAACATGAGCGTCGGCGTAAATGTCGTGTTCGAGGTTACAAAGCTCCTCGCAAGGGCGCTCGGCGACGAATACGACGTCGAAATCGTCGAGGCCCATCACAAGCACAAGCTCGATTCCCCGAGCGGCACGGCGATAATGCTCGGAAGGGCGGCGGCCGAAGGGCTCGGCAGGGATTTCGACCAGTCGGCCAGGTACGAGAGGTTCGGCCGGATAGGCGAGCGCAGGCCCGGCGAGATAGGCATCCAATCCGTAAGGGGGAGGCGACGTCGCGGGCGAGCATACCGTCATGTTCCTCGGCGACGGCGAAAGGGTCGAGCTCGTACACCGCGCACAGAACAGGGACAATTTCGCAAAGGGCGTCGTGAGGGCCGTAAAGTGGGTCTTCGGAAAGCCTCCCGGTCCCTATACCATGAAGGACGTCCTCGGGTTATAGGGCGCGCCCGGGTTTCGCCCGGCCGGTCTTGATCCCCCCGCATACATGTTCAGCTTCGAGATACTCAAAAAGGAATCCGGCTCCGGCGCAAGGCTGGGACGCATCCATACCCCTCATGGGACAGTGGACACGCCCGCTTTCATGCCGGTCGCGACTCAGGCCACGGTAAAGAGCCTTACCCCCGATGAGGTAGAGGCGCTCGGCTTCGAGATGCTCATCGTAAACGCCTACCACATGTATCTCCGTCCCGGGCACGAGGTCGTAAAAAAGCTCGGCGGGCTCCACAAGTTCATGTCGTGGAACCATCCCGTCACCACCGACAGCGGCGGGTTTCAGGCCCTAAGCCTTTCAAAAACCCGGAAGATAAAGGAGGAAGGCATAGTCTTTCAGTCTCACCTCGACGGGAGCCGCCATCTCCTGACGCCCGAAAAATGCGTCGAGATACAGGAATCGCTTGGAGTCGATATAATGATGTGCCTCGACGAATGCCCGCCATATCCCTCGACCGAAAAATACATGAAAAAGTCTGTAGAGCTTACGACACGCTGGGCCGGGCTCTGTAAAAACGCGAGGAGAAGGCCAGAATCGGCCCTCTTCGGTATCGTTCAGGGCGGGATTTATCCCGAAATGAGGCGTCTTTCGGCCGAGGGCCTCACGGATATCGGCTTTGACGGCTATGCGCTCGGCGGGCTCGGCATAGGCGAGGACCCGGCGGCGACGTACGAAATCACCGAGTCCACGCTGCCGTATCTGCCCGAGGGAAGCCCCCGCTATCTCATGGGAATAGGCAGGCCGGAGGATATAGTCACCGCGGTTTCCATGGGCGTCGATCTCTTTGACTGCGTCATCCCCACGCGCAACGCCCGAAACGGCACTCTCTTTACAAGTCACGGAAAACTGGTTATAAAAAATGCCCGATATGCGGAGGACGGGGGGCCTGTCGATGAACGCTGCGGATGTTATACGTGCAGAAATTTCTCGAGGGCGTATCTGAGGCACCTTTACATGGCGAGGGAAACCCTCGTTTTACGACTCCTGACTATTCATAATCTCAATTACTACGGACAACTGATGAAAGAAGCCAGAGAAAGCATAGCCCAGGACCATTTCCCTGTTTTCGCAAGTCGGGTAAAATCCCTCGGAGGTGAATAACTTGCAAAAGAAATATATAGCGATAATAGCGCTGTCGCTGATGTCCATGGGCGGATGTCAGATGCCTGCCGGCGAAGGCGGGGGAGGCGGTGCCTTAACCAGCTTTCTGCCTTTCATTCTCATTTTCGTACTGTTCTATTTTCTTATACTGAGACCACAGCAGAAACAGAGCCGCAAAAGGGCCGATATGCTTAAGAGCCTAAAGCGCGGCGACAACGTAATCACGTCGGGCGGTATCTACGGCAAGATCGTCACCGTGGCGGACGACGTGATGACAATCGAGATAGCCAAAGGCGTGAACATTCGCATATCCCGTTCGGGTGTCGCCGGTCTTCAGGCCTCTGAAGGCTCCGAACAGAAGGAGGACAAGTCGGGCAAATGAGAGCTTCCAAAGGCTGGATTATATCTATACTGGTCATTTCTATTTTATCCCTGCTCCTTCTCCTTCCGAGCGTAGCAGGCGATTCCCTTCCGAAATGGTGGGGCAAGATATTCCCCGACAGGGGCATTAATCTCGGTCTCGACCTCCGTGGGGGCATTTTCCTCCTCGTGGGTGTGGACACCGAGGCCGCCATATCGCACGAGCTTTCGAACATAAGGGATTTCATGAACTTCGAGCTCAAGGACGATCAGGTTCTTGCAAAGAGCTCGGACATCAAAGGCAGCACGCTGACGCTCCAGTTCTATTCCCAGGCCGATCTCGACAAGGCCCGCGCCCTCGCCGACGAGAATTTCTCGGACAGGGCGGACATATTCGCGGACGGTCTCTCGCTCACGTTTGCTCTCAAGGGTGCGTACGTCCGCGACGCCGAGGTAAAGGCCATAGACCAGGTCCGCCAGGTCATGCAAAACAGGATACAGGAGCTCGGCCTGGTCGAGCCCTCTATACAAAAAGCCGGCGCCGACAGGGTGCTTATACAGGTCCCTGGCGCGTCCGACAGGGACAGGCAGAGGGTTATCGACATCATAAAACGCTCGGCGGTCCTCGAATTCAAGATCGTTAAGGATGTCGGGCCGTCCGAGGATACGCTCCTCGCCAAGTACGGCGTGTCAAAGCCCGAAGAACTAGCGGCACAGAATCTCATGCTCGTGCCCGGAAACACCGGCATCGAAAACGAGAAGTATTTCGTAGCGACGCTCGAATCGCCCGTAACTGGGGAATCGCTGTCCGACGCCAGGATTATTTTCGACGAGTTCGGAAGACCGGCCGTCAGCTTCAGCTTCAAGGGGGTCGGCGCCAGCAAGTTCGGCGAGCTTACTGAAAATAACATCGGTCAGCGGCTGGCGATCGTCCTCGACGGCACGATCAAATCGGCCCCGACTATACAAGACAGGATTTCAACCCAGGGCAGGATAACGGGGAACTTCACTACCGACGAGGCTAACGACCTTGCGCTCGTACTTCGTTCAGGCGCCCTTCCCGTGCCCGTAACCATAGAGCAGGAAAGGACTGTCGGGCCGTCTCTCGGTAAGGACTCGATCGAAAGCGGAATGAATTCCATGATCATCGGCGGCATTTTAGTCCTGATCTTCATGGTCGTCATCTACAAGCTCCAGGGCGTTGTGGCCAATGTAGCCCTCGCGCTCAACATGCTCTTTATAATGGGGTTTTTCTCGGCGTTCGGGGTGACGCTCACGCTTCCCGGCATAGCGGGCCTCGTCCTGACTATGGGTATGGCCGTCGACGGCAACATCATCATTCTCGAGAGAATGAAAGAGGAGCTCCGGGCGGGTAAATCCCCGATTGCCGCAATAGACGCGGGGTACGAGAGATCCCTCTGGACCATTCTCGACGCCAACATCACTACGCTTATTACCGCGGTTATATTGTTTTGGTTCGGCACGGGGCCGATAAAAGGCTTCGCGGCGACCCTGTCTATCGGTATCGTTTCGACGGTCTTCAGCAACGTAATCGTCGCAAGGGTTATAACGGAGTACATATACCAGAACAAAAAAGCCGTAAAGCTAAGCATATGAAGAGAACCCAGGAGGGTGCAAGGACTTGGATTTAATCAAACCTGATACGAAAATAGATTTTGTTAAGAAGATGAAGCCGGCTGCTATCGTATCGCTGGTGGCTATCATCATCTGTTTAGGCTCTCTCATATATCACAAGGGGCCGAACTGGGGCGTGGAGTTCACGGGTGGTACGGAAATCCAGATCAAGCTCGCAAAGGACGTCAGCGCGGACGACATTAAAAGCGCGCTGGCCGAGGCCGGGTATCCGAGTGATTTTGTCCAGCGGATAGGCGTCGAGGGCGACAAGGAATATCTCATCAGGTTCACCACCGACGTAGTCCAGTTCGATCAAATACAGGATTTTCAGAAGAGGCTCGGAGAGCTGGTTCAAACGAATCCTATGTTTGAAGGCGGCTCTATATTACGCGTGGATTATATCGGTCCCAACGTCGGGAGCGAGCTCGTAACCAAGGCTATACTCGCCGTTCTTCTGGGATGTGTCGGCATAATGATTTACGTCATGCTGAGATTCGAGTTCGCTTTCGCTCTGGGCGCGGTTCTGGCGCTTTTCCACGACGCTATCATTGCCCTCGGTGCAATGTCTCTTCTGGACAAGGATTTTACTCTCACCATAGTCGCGGCTCTTCTGACCATAATCGGTTACTCGGTCAACGACACCATTATCATATTCGACCGAATAAGAGAGAATCTCAAGAAGGGCACTGAAGGCAGCTTCTCCGATATCGTCAATCTGTCCATAAACCAGACCCTGGCAAGAACTATTCTCACCAGCACAACCGTTTTCATCGTGCTGATACCGCTTTTCTTCTTCGGCGGCTCGGTCATCCACGATTTCGCATTCGTCATGATAGTCGGCGTTCTGACCGGCGCATACTCGACGGTGTTTATCGCGAGCGCCATAGTTATTTGGTGGAGGAAGCGAAAGGGGCTTCCGGTCTGATTTTATAGGGTTTAAGGATCCAGGCCGAGCTCTTTTACGACTTCCTCGACAGTGGGTACGCGCCCCGAGCTCACGGTCCTGCCGTTCACTATCACCGCCGGAATCGACTCCCAGAGCATAAGCGTTTTGATGGACGGTATTATAGGACGGCCGCGGGTGAATATCTCCTTCAAAACCTTCGGCATGACGTATATGTAATCCTTTGGCTCTATCTGTATTATCTCGACCTCGTCCTCTCCGAACCTCTCCCTGATCTCCCTGTGCAGCCTTCCGCATTCTTCGGCATTTGTCCTTATGTGCCCGTAGGAAGGGTCTTTCTTCGCGTGCTCGCCGAGCCCTCCCGAGCAGCATATGCATCCGCCGCCGGAATCGTCCTCCCTCACGATAATAACGGAAGAGTGGCTAGTCACGGACTGTCCCTTCATCCCCGAGCGGCGTCTGCCCCTTCTCGAAATAGAGCGTTTTTATCCATACGCGTATGGAGTCGATTATTATTATGACCGCGCACAGCATCATCACTACTGTGAACGCGATGTTCACGTATGCCTGATGCACCATTCCCTCCTTTTGCGCCATGGGGAGGAAGTTGTCCGTTATATTCATCCACGCCGCCGAGAGCGTAGTGGCCATGACGAACGCCATAGGCACCATGGTAACCCAGGCGTACTTCGCCCTCCCGAGCCTGATGATATAAGTCGTCCCGACGCAGAGCGCTATGCCCGCCAGCACCTGGTTCGCCGTCCCGAACATGGGCCATATGGTGCTTATGCTCCCCGTAAGGACGAAGTACCCCCACGCCACGGAAATGAGCGCGCTCGCTATTATCGCCGACGGGAGATGGTCCACCCTCTCGAACGGCTTATAGAACCTGCCGCCGAATTCCTGGATCATGAAGCGCGCGACCCTCGTCCCCGTGTCTATCGTCGTCAAGATGAAAAGCGCCTCGAACATTATCGCGAAGTGGTACCAGTAATCCATCAGGTGCCCCATTCCGGGAAGGGCGGTGAAGACCTGCGCCATGCCCACGGCCAGCGACACCGCGCCGCCCGTTCTGCCCGCGAGGTTTTCGCCCACCTGATGCGACAGGTGCTCGAGGTTTACGACCTGGTGCCCGAGCGTCTGAAATATCGGATCCGGCACGTTGATCGCGAAGTAGTCGCCGGGGAAAAGCGCAGTGGCCGCTATGAGCGCCAGAATGGCGATAAATCCTTCTACGAGCATCGCGATAAACCCTATCGACTTTATGTCAGATTCCCTGGACACCATCTTCGGCGAGGTCCCCGACGCGACGAGCGCGTGGAATCCCGAAATCGCGCCGCAGGCTATAGTGATGAAAACGAAGGGGAACACCGCCCCCGGGATAATCGGCCCCCCGCCCTTGATGTAATCCGTCACTATAGGCATCTTGAGCTCGGGGTTTACGATGATGATTCCTATCGCCAGGAAAGCTATGGTCCCTATTTTCATGAAGGAGCTCAGGTAATCCCTCGGACACAGCAGCAGCCACACGGGCAGTATCGAGGCGATGAACCCGTATCCTAGTATAAAGAGCGTGATGTTCGTTTTTGAGAGTGTGAAATAATGGGCGAATGAAGAGTGGGCGACGTCTTTTCCGAAGAATACGGCGAGGATAAGGAGTATCACTCCTATAACAGTCGCCTCCACAATCCGGCCCTTCCTGAACCTGTACATATAAAGGCCCATGAAGAACGCTATGGGCACCGTGCTTCCTATGGTGAAAACCCCCCATGAGCTTTCGGCAAGGGCGTTCACGACAGCAAGCCCGAGTCCGGCAAGCGCGATAACGAGGATGAAAAGGACGGCGATGGAGGCGACGAAACCCGTAACCGTGCTTACCTCCGACTTCGCTATCTCGGCCAGGGACTTGCCCCCGTGCCTCACCGAGGCGAAGAATATTATGAAGTCCTGTACTGCGCCCGCGAGGACGACCCCTATGAGTATCCACAGATATCCGGGCAGGACGCCGAACTGCGCCGCGAGCACGGGGCCGATAAGCGGTCCCGCCCCGGTAATGGCGGCGAAATGGTGCCCGAAAAGAACCCACTTGTTCGTCGGGTAATAATTCTGCCCGTCGTACATCGTGTAGGCGGGCGTCTTTCTAGAATCGTCGAGGACGGCTACCTTGGCCGCTATGAAGCCGTGATAGTAACGGTAAAAAATAACCATCACGCATAGCGCGCCCACGACGAGGGGCATGGCATGTATTGTCATTGCGTCAAGCCAACTCCCTTCTTTTGTCCTTCTTGGGCTTCACGGGGAGTGAAACCGGAGTGCCATTATTTTAGCACTTTCTTTTCCGGAATCATATGCGGTTTCTGTTGCCCTCGGCCCCGAACATGGCAGTCAGGAACGCCGCCGTAATCCGCTCCGGAGGCCGCCGGCGCGCGCTTCGGTCGGACCCCAGGGTCGCGATTACCCTTGTTTTACCGCCATTATTAATCTAAACTGCGAAGGGAATTTGTTTTCCGGGGATGTGTGAGTGACTGGAAATCTGTTTAAAAGAAAGAGCATCGACCAAATAGCGAGAGATGCGGACAACGAGCAGCGCGGGCTTAAACGCACGCTCGGCGCGGTCGATCTCGTAAGCCTGGGCATCGGAATCATAATCGGAGCCGGCATCTTCGTCGTCACCGGCCAGGCCGCGGCTATGTATGCCGGCCCCGCGCTTTCTCTTTCCTTCGTCCTCTCCGGAATAGGCTGCGTCTTCGCGGGGCTCTGCTACGCCGAAATGGCGTCTATGATACCCGTCTCCGGAAGCGCATACACGTATTCCTACGCCACCATGGGGCAGTTTATCGCCTGGATCATCGGGTGGGACCTCATACTCGAATACCTGTTTGCGAGCTCAACGGTCGCGGTGGGCTGGTCTGGCTACATGGTCAGCTTCTTAAAGGATTTCGGTATCTTCATCCCCGAGATCGTGGCGAAGGCCCCCCTCTCGTTCGACCACATCCACGGCTGGGGCTTTACGGGGGCCGTGCTGAATCTCCCGGCGGTATTCATCGTCCTGGCCGCGGCGGTAGTCCTCATCGCGGGCATACGCGAATCGGCGACTGCCAACAGCATCATCGTGATCGTGAAGCTCACGGTCCTTTTCGTGTTCATTGGCGTCGGATTCTTCTATATCAACATAGACAACTGGGACCCGTTCATACCGCCCAACGAAGGCGCGTTCGGCCATTTCGGATGGAGCGGTATACTGCGCGGCGCGGGCGTTATATTCTTCGCCTACATAGGCTTCGACGCTGTCTCCACGGCAGCGCAGGAAACCAAGAATCCCCAGCGTAACGTCCCGATAGGCATACTGGGCTCGCTCTTCGTCGCGACGCTCCTTTACATCATCGTGTCGCTCGTTCTCACAGGGGTGGTCAAATACGACCTCCTTCGCGTCCCCGATCCGATAGCAGTCGCCGTCGATTACATGGGCGAGGGGCTCTACTGGCTCCGGCCGCTCATCAAAATCGGCGCTATCGCCGGCCTCACCTCCGTCGTCATGGTGCTGCTCTTCGGGCAGACGCGGATATTCTACTCAATGTCCCGTGACAGGATGCTGCCCGAAAAGTTCTCGGAGGTGCATACGAATCGAAGGACCCCTGTGTTCGCCACCGCCCTCACCGGCGTCGTCGCGGCCTTCTTTGCGGGCATCTTCCCGATAGGCATCCTCGGCGAGCTCGTGTCGATAGGGACCCTCCTTGCCTTCGTGATAGTGTGCGCTGGGGTGCTCGTGCTAAGGTATAGAGAACCCGACCTTAAAAGACCCTTCAAAGCCCCCCTCTTTCCTTTCGTTCCCATAATGGGAATCCTCGTCAGCCTGGTTCAGATGGCCGCCCTTCCTCTGGATACCTGGATAAGACTCCTCCTCTGGATGGCCATCGGGTTCGTGATCTATTTCCTCTACTCCCGAAAACGCGCCGTCGTCTGAGCTTTCTCCAGCCCGGCCTAAAATCCTTATTGTAAATGCCCCGGCTTATGTAAACCTATACGCATTATGGATTACGTCGTCTTCGGTCTTTTTATACTTGCCTCTCTCATAGGCCTTGCGGCTCTTGTGTTCGGCCTCCCCGGGACATTTATTATCCTTGGCGCTTCGCTCCTCTACGGCTGGTACGGCGGGTTCGAGGAGATCACCCTTAAAATAATCGTCATACTCGTCATACTCGTTCTCATAGGCGAGCTGATAGAATTCCTCCTCGGGATAGCGGGCTCTAAGAAATACAAATCCAGTAACAGGGCAATAGTCGGGTCGATAATCGGTGCCATAGCGGGCGGCATAATGGGCGCCCCGTTCTTCTTCGGCATAGGGGCAGTCATTGGCGCCTTCGTCGGCGCGTTCGCGGGGGCGATAGCTGTAGAGCTTCTCCTGGGAAAGAGCCTTAACGAGTCCGTGCAATCCGGCTGGGGGGCCTTCCTCGGCAGGGTGGCCGGCACTATCTCGAAAGGCGCGATAGCCGTCGCTATGGTCGTGATAACCGTTGCCGCCGTTACGGGCTGATTCCCGTCTCGCCATTTTCACTTTCCGCTCCATCCGCCCACGAGCGCTTTCTTTTCCGTCTCAAGGTAGATGTCCCGCGCCGATATGGTAAATTATTTTGATTTTCCAAGACTTATACGGAGCAGTTAATGATTGAGAAACTCGACGAACTCAAAAAACAGGCGCGCGAAGAGCTCGGTTCCGTCTCCGACGAAGCCGCGCTCCAGAACCTAAAGGCCAGGTTCCTCGGAAAAAAGGGCGCCATAACCGAAATCCTGAAGGGTATGAAGGACTTATCCCCCGAAGAGCGCCCGAAAATGGGCCAGCTCGTAAACGAGGCGAAATCCTTCGTCGAGGAGCTTGTCGAGTCGAGGCTCGATTCCATACGCGAGGAAAAGAAGAACCGCTCCCTCTTCGAGGAGAGGATAGACGTCACATTGCCCGGAAAGGGCCTCCCCGTAGGCGCCAAGCACCCCGTGACGCAAGTCATGGAGGAGATAGTCTCCATATTCGAAAGGATGGGATTCGAGGTCGCCGAGGGCCCCGAGGTCGAGACGGACTACTACAACTTCGAGGCGCTCAACATCCCCAAAAACCACCCTGCGCGGGATATGCAGGACACGTTCTACATCTCGGACGACGTCGTGCTGAGGACGCACACCTCGCCCGTACAGATCCGCATCATGGAAAAACTGAAACCCCCGTGAAGATCATCGCCCCCGGGAGGGTCTACAGGAACGACAGCGACGTCTCGCACACGCCGATGTTCCACCAGATAGAGGGGCTCTTGGTGGACGAGCGCGTCACGTTCGGCGACCTCAAAGGCGTGCTCACCGAATTCGTCAGGCTCGTATTCGGTGAGGGGATAGGCGTCAGGTTCCGCCCGAGCTTCTTCCCGTTCACGGAACCCAGCGCCGAAATGGACATGCAGTGCATGATATGCGGCGGCAAGGGATGCCGCGTATGCAAGGACACAGGCTGGCTCGAAATCCTCGGCTGCGGCATGGTCGATCCCGAGGTCTATAAAAGCGTGGGCTACGATTCGTCCAAATACTCCGGCTTTGCGTTCGGCATGGGCATTGAGCGCATAACCATGCTGAAGTTCGGCATAAACGACATACGCCTCTTCTTCGAGAACGACGCACGCTTCCTCAGGCAGTTCGCCTGACGCGGCCTTATGCCACACCGTCATTTCTGCGCCCCGCGCGCCGCAAACCGGCCGGATTGAGTAAATCCGCCTAATGTGGTAGTATCCTTTCCCTCTTGCAGTAAACACCACGTAACCAGGAGCGCGAGCTATGGGAGTAAAGTCCGACGGATGGATCAGGAAAATGGCCAAAGAGCAAGGCATGATAGAGCCTTTCGTTGACGGTCAGGTAAGGGACGGCGATTTCCTACGGCCTTTCGGCGTACGGCTACGACATTCGGGTAAGCGACGAGTTCAAGGTCTTCACCAACGTCTTTAACTCCGTCGTCGACCCCAAGAACTTCGACGACAAGTCCTTTGTCGAGATCAAGGCCGATCACTGCATGATCCCGCCCAACTCCTTCGCCCTTGCAAGAACGGTCGAGTACTTCAGGATACCCCGCAGCACCATAACCCTCTGCGTAGGCAAGTCCACGTACGCCCGCTGCGGCATAATCGTGAACGTCACCCCGTTCGAGCCCGAGTGGGAGGGCTTCGTCACTCTAGAAATCTCGAACACGACCCCTCTTCCGGCGAAAATCTACGCCAACGAGGGCATAGCGCAGGTCCTTTTCTTCGAGGCCGACGAGATGTGCGAAGTCTCCTACGCCGATAAAAAAGGCAAGTACCAGAAGCAGGTCGGCATAACACCTCCCAAGGTTTAATGGCGCCCCTTCCGGGGCCCTTTTAGAGGGCCTCAAAATTGCCTTTGTTGACGGCTGGTTCCGAGCGCCCGGCCCCGGGGCCGAAATGCGATTAAACCCCCTGATTTTATTTGCCTTTTTGTCTCCGCATGGTATACTAATATAGATTTAATTTCCCCCCTTTATGATTACTCGGAGGTAGCGGATTTTGGAAGTAAAGCCAGATTCAGAAAAGCAGCCCCGGCCCAGGCAAAACGATTCCTATACGGCCGAGCAGATTAAGGTCCTTCCGGGACTCGAAGCGGTCAGAAAGCGTCCCGATATGTATATCGGCGACACAAGCTCGAGGGGTTTTCACCACCTCGTGTTCGAGGTTCTCGACAACAGCGTAGACGAGGCCCTCGCCGGGTTCTGCGACAAGATAAACATAACTATCCACGTTGACGAAAGCGTCACGATAGAGGACAACGGGAGGGGTATACCCGTAGACAAGCACGCCGAAACGGGCAAGTCCGCCGCAGAAGTCGTCATGACGATGCTCCACGCGGGTGGTAAGTTCGAGGGCAAGGTGTATCAGGTCTCGGGCGGTCTCCACGGCGTAGGCGTCACGGTCGTAAACGCACTTTCCGAATACCTCAACCTCGAAATCAGGCGTGACGGCAAGGTCTGGTACCAAAAATACGAGCGCGGACAGGCGGTTTCCGAGCTAAAAGAGTCCGGCACGACGGAACGGACCGGCACAAAGATCCGGTTCAAGCCCGACCAGACAATCTTCGAGATAAAGGAATTCAGCTACGACACGCTAGCCCACAGGATTAGGGAGCTGGCGTTCCTCAACAAGGGCCTCGTTTTCGCCCTCACTGACGAAAGAACGGGCAAGAGCCAGGAATTTTACTACAAGGGCGGCATAATCGCCTTCGTCGAGGGCTCAACAAGAACAAAAAGCCGCTCCATCCCGAGCCCATATACGTAACGGGCGAAAAGGACGACATCATCGTCGAGGCGGCGCTCCAATATAACGACTACACCGAACGGTTTACTCCTACGCACAACGTAACAGCATCCAGGGCGGAACCGCACCTAACAGGTTTCAGGGCGCTCTCACTCCGGACTGTAAACGTACGCCGAGGACAAGGGCCTCCTCAAGAACGCCAAGGTCTCGCTTAGCGGCGACGACGCCAGGGAGGGTCTGGTGGCGATAATAAGCGTAAAGCTCCCAGATCCCAAGTTCGAAGGCCACGAGACCTCGGCAACATCCGAGGTCAAAGGGATTGCTAACTGTCCTCAACGATAAACTTGGCACTTTCTTCGAGGAAAACCCCTCCGTCGCGAGGAAGGTAATCGAAAAGGCCGTGGACGCCGCCAGGGCGCGCGAGGCAGCGCGCAAGGCGGGGCTCACCAGGCGTAAGAGCGCCCTCGAATCGGGGTCCCTCCCTCCGGTAAGCTTGCCGACTGCCAGGAAGGACCCGGCCCTCTGCGCCTTTTCATAGTCGAGGGCGAGTCCGCGGCGGCTCGGCGAGCGAGCAAGGTCCCGGTATAACCAGGCCGTTCTGCCTCTTGGGGGCAAGATTCTTAACGTCGAGACGCTTCGACAAGATGCTCAGCAACGAGGAGATAAGGACCCTGATAACCGTCCTCGGCACGGGCGTCGGCAGCGACGACTTCGACATCGCAAGCTCAGATACCACAAGATAATCCTCATGACGGACGCCGACGTAGACGGCTCGCACACAGGACGCTGCTTGACCTTCTTCTACAGGCAGTTCGGCGCGATCCTCGCAGCCATCTCTACGTTGCCCAGCCGCCTCTCTACAGGGTAAAGAGGGGCAGGGAAGAGAAGTACCTGAAGGACGACCACGAATACGTGAACTACTTCCTCGAGCACGGCACAGACGGCGTCGTCCTCAACATATCCGAAAACGGCAACGGCTCACGCGAAATTAAGGGCTCCAGGCTCTTCGATATTATCAAGCGATCCATCTCCTACGGAAACGCCCTCGAAAGGGCGGGAAGGTGGGGCAGGGATTCCCGTATAGTCGAGGCCTTCGCCTCGAGGGAAGGAGTTCAGGAAGAGCCTCTTAAAGCACGAAAAGGAGTCCGATCTCGACACGCACCTCCTGGCCATAAAGGAATGGCTCGAAAAACGCTATCCGGAAATCCACCGGCCTCGACTGGGAGCTCCTTGATGATCAGGAGCACGATTCCTCCCGCATCTCGTTCAAGGAGAGCGGCAGGAACAGGACGACAGTAATCGATTTCGACTTCCTCGACTCCCCTGAATTCGGTGAGATGAAACATATTCCGAGTCCATCAAGGCCGTCGGCGACCGCCATACAGGGTCAGCGACAACGGCAACTCGGTGGACCTCCCAGCCTCGCCGCTGTGACAGAATACATCCTCTCCCGCGGTAAGAAGGGCATGTCCATACAGCGCTACAAAGGGCTCGGCGAGATGAACCCCGAGCAGCTCTGGGAAACGACAATGAACCCCGAGACTCGCGTGTTCTGAAGCAGGTCAGATAGAGGACGCGTTCGAGTCCGACAAGATTTTCACTATCCTCATGGGCGACGAGGTCGAGCCCCGTAAGGAATTCATCGAAACGAACGCCCTTAACGTTAGCAATCTGGACGTGTGATCATGGCTGCGAAGCCGTCCGTAAAGAAGATAAACGATGTCCCGGTCGAGAAGGTGAGCGCCGGGACGTCTGTATCGCGCCAGGTTCTCATCGGCTCCGAAGAGGGCCCGAACTTCGCCATGAGGCGGTTCATCATGGAGCCCGGGGGCGGCATCCCCGCCCATACCAACACAGTGGAGCACGAGCAGTTCGTCCTCCGGGGCAGTGCCAGGATAGGAATCGGCGACGAGGTCTTCGAGGTCGGCCCCAGCGACGTCCTCTACATCCCCGCCGGGGTGCCCCATTGGTACGAGGTCACGGGCGACGAGAGCTTTGAATTCCTCTGCATGGTCCCCAATCTCGACGACACGATAAGCCTCGTCGAATCCAAATAATTTCAGTCCCCGACGCGTACGTATTAATCCCTATTTTATTTTTAAACCGGAATGATATGGGTGGAAAAGCCTGTAAGAAGGGGTTGTCCTAAAGCCGGTATTACATATACCCGTAATGCTGGAGCACCAGTATCGCAACACTGACGATAATCAGGTTGGCTATGGCTAGCGGGAAAAGCACCTTCCAGCCGAGGTTCATGACCTGGTCGTACCTGAACCTCGGGAGCGTGAACCTGACCCAAATGAAGAAGAAGAGGAACGCCAGTACTTTGCCGATAAAGACGAGCGGCGGAAGGAACCAGTACTTGTCTATGTCTATGCCGAACCAGCCGCCGAAGGGGAGGGGATACCACCCGCCGAAGAAGAGCGCGACGGCGAGGCACGACACCACTATCATGTGCGTATACTCGGCCATGAAAAACATGGCGAACTTCATGCTGCTGTACTCGGTGTGGTAACCGGCCACGATCTCTGGCTCGGCCTCGGGCATGTCGAAGGGGAGCCTGTTCGTCTCGGCGAAGGCCGCCGTCACGAACACAATGCAGCCGATAATCTGCGGAATGGCGAACCAGCAGCTGGCCTGTGCTTCTATTATCTCGTCCAGCCTTAAAGAGCCCGTCCACGCGATGACGCCCAGTATGGAGACGCCCATTGCGAGCTCGTAGCTTATCATCTGCGCCGCTGCCCGGAGGCCTCCGAGGAACGAGTACTTACTGTTCGACGCCCACCCGCCCAGCACGACGCCGTAAACGCTGAGAGAGCCGATCGCGAGAATGTAAAGCACCCCGACGTTAAGGTCCGCTATCTGGAACGTGATGAATATCTGCTCCGGCAGAAGCCCGAACAGATCCGTGCTGAACCCCTTGCCTATGGGCACCACAGCAAGCGCTATGATGGCCGTAACGAGGGCGAACGCGGGCGCGATTATATAAAAAGGCTTATCCGCGTGCGAGGGGATTATGTCTTCCTTGAATATGAACTTCACGCCGTCCGCAAGCGGCTGGAGGAAGCCGAAAGGGCCCACGCGGTTGGGGCCGAGCCTGTCCTGTATGAACGCGCTCACGCGCCTTTCCGCCAGCGTAAGATACGCGACAAGCGTCAGCACTACGAAGAGCACGAGCGCGATTTTAACGAATGCGATTCCGAATTCGACCCAAATCATTATTTATCTCTTGGTGCTATGAAGCGGCGCTCCCGCCGAGAACTCCTATATTCTCGTAGCTGAGCTTCGCGTAAGCCGGAACGGTACCGGAAATCTCCTTCATTACGAGCGAAGGATGGCTGTAGTCGTTAAATCCGCCCGGGTTAACAAGGCTCCCGATATAGGAGATTATCTCCCAGTCAGGCTTAGCTATTCCTGGGGGCGCAATGGCCTCCCTTATCCTCTGGACGCGGCCCGCATCGTTCGTGAACGTGCCGTCCTTTTCGTACGGGCTCGCCCCGGGCAATATGACATGGGCCATCTTTGCCGTTTCCGTGACCTTGTAGTCTTCCACTATCAGGAGATCGAGCGCCGAAAGCGCCTCGCGGAGTCTCGGGTGCTCTTCCTCCGGTACGAAGCCGAAGATATCCTCGCCGGCGACGTAAAGAACTTTTATACTTCCATTTATTATCGATTCTGCGAGCTCGGACACCTTCCCGGGGCCGTATTCGAGCCCCATGTCCCTGACTCCCCTGGAGTTCGGATAGGGATCGCTGCTTATAAGCCCGTAGAGCTTTTCGCCCTCGGGTTCGAGCGAATTCGATACGACCCTTACGCCGCCGAGCCTCTCCCCGAGCTTCTTTAGAAGATAAAGCTCCTCGTTCGTAAGCGTAGGCGAGCCGAGTATGGCTACGGAAGCCGAAGATGCGCTCCCGGCGGTAAGCCCGTCCGCGGCGGCGGCAGAAGCCTCCGGCCAATCGGACTTCATGAATCCCTCGCCCTTCCTGAGAATGGGGTCCTTAAGACGCGTCGCGCCTTCCTGGACACGCTTGAAGTCGTATCTTCCCCTGTCGCATATCCAGTACTCGTTGACGTCCATGTTTATCCTGGGCCTCACCCTCGAAACCTTCCCCTTCCTGGGGTCGACCCCTACGGTGATGTTGCACCCGTTACTGCACAGCGAGCAAACGCTGTCCGTGAATTTCCAGTACCATACCCTTTCTTCGTGGAGATTCCCTTTGTTTAAAAGCGCGCCGACAGGGCAGAGGTCCGTAACGTTCCCCGCAAGCTCGTTGTCGAGGTTCTTGTCCGGGAAAACGACTATCTTCTTTCTGAACCCGCGCCCTTCGAACCCGAGCTCGCCCGTCTTGGTCACCTCTTCTGTGAACCTGACGCACCTCGTGCACATGATGCACCTGTTCGGGTCGTATAATATCCTGTCGCTGAGATAATATTTCCTACGGACCTTCTTTTCCTCCGGCCCATCGAACCTGCTGTAACCGGGCCCGTGCTTCACTGTAGTCATCTGGAGCGGGCATTCGCCGCCCTTGTCGCATATCGGGCAATCGAGCGGATGGTTGATGAGCGTGAACTCGACGGTGGCCTTTCTGGCTTTTACGGCCTTCTCGGTGTTGGTTTTGACGATTAATCCGTCCCTGACGAAGGTATTGCACGCCGGCATGACCTTAGGCACGCCCTCCACCTCTACCAGGCACTGCCTGCACTGGGCGACGATGCTAAGGCCCGGATGATAGCAGAAATGGGGGACTTCCACGCCAACCCGTGCGGCCGCCTGTATCAGATTAAGCCCGTCTTCGACCTCGATTTCTATCCCGTCGATGGTAAGTTTTGGCATTGGAAAAAAGGTTACTCCCGAGTTCTAAAATATTATCCTGACTGGGCGCGCCTTAGCAAGTTGCGGCGGGCTTTTAAAGGCCCCGAAGCGAATCCCTAAACCCGGTAATTTTCCGTTTAATTTTCGGCTGGTTCCCGATCACGTCACCCAAAGCGCCGAAAGCCTTGATTAAGGCGTTTTACGCCTCCTTACCGCCGGGCGTTATGTTATAATTCAATGTACTCGCCATGCGCTCCAAAGTCCTCATACCCATAGGATTATTCTTCGTAATACTCGCGATTCTCACCGGCATTGCGATAATCATCATCCAGACGCATTACTTCCGTCAGTTCGTCAAGCTCACGACCAACTCGATAGTGACCTCTCTCACGGCCCAGGATTTCAAGATCGGCAGCATAGAAGGCAACTTCCTTAAGGGAATTTCGCTCAAGAACGTCACGTTCGACATCGACGGAGAAAGATTCATTACCTGCGACGAGGTATTCATCGACTACTCCTCCCGATAATCCTCGACGGCTCCATGCTCTTCAGCAAGGTGATTCCCCTCCACGAGGTCAAGATCTCCGGGCTCACAATAAATCTCGTCCACTACGGCGGGGATTCCTGGAACTTCACAAAGCTCGGAGAGCGCTTCATCGTCAAGGAGAAGAAGCCCAACCCCGACTGGAACATCTTCATCAAGAACGGATTTGTCGAGAACGCGAAGATGACGATTTACGACATACCGAAGAACCAGCACTCGGTCTTCGAGCTCCCGAGCGCCGAGGTCGCTGTAAACCTCATCAAGATAACGGACAACGCTGAATTCGTAATAAAAGACGCCGTCTTCACTGCCGTGCCGAATATAAACAACCCCGATAAGTTCTATTTTGACAACATAAACGGAAAAGCGGTCTATTCGAACAAGGAAATGATAGACGTCCTCGACGTAAAGCGCGCCTTCTTTAACTTCCGCGGCGCCCGCGTAAACGCCCTGGGGACGATGAAAAACCTGAAGAGCCCGACGTTCACCCTCAGCGGCACGATCAAAAACATAGATGCCGGCGAGCTCGGGAGGCTCGGCGCCGAGATAAGCGCCAGGGGCTCGTCCGAAAGATGGAAGGGGCTCAACGCATCGGGAAAGCTCGAGGTTATCGATTCGTCCATACTCGGGGAAAGCCTCGAAGGCTCCATAAGGAAGATCAAGGTCGAGAACACATCGGTCACGCTCACGGGCGGCAAGCTCTCCTCGCCCTTCGGGAAGGCGGACTTCGACGGTACCCTCGGGCTTTACGAGATAACGAAACCCGGGAAATCGAACGAGGCCGACATAAATATCTCCGTCGATTCCGCATCGGCGGCGCGCCTCCTCGAAATCTTCGACAAAACACAGCCGGACGGAGCCCCCGAGGAGCTCGATAAGGACGTGAAAGCGCTGGTAGATTCCCGGCTCAAGGTTAAGGCCGGCTGGAAGGGCAAGGAGCCGCCCGCGCTCGACGTCGCCCTCGAGAGCTTCAAAATGAACGGCTCCGAAACGGGCGAGATAACGCTTTCCGGCCCCATAAAAATCCGTCCAGACAAAGTAGAATTCGACCTCGATACATCCTCAGCCAAAACCAACTTCGCAAATATACTGACAAACTTCCCGAACGAAACAGACTTTAACTCGAAGCTCCACGTAAAGGGCTCGGTCGTGCCCGGAAAAGAGCCCCCCGACGGACTCCAGCTTTCCGTTAAGGGAGATGTCTCGCCATCCGTTATAAAGGGCTTTAAGCTCGACCGCGGAACGGTGGATTTTTCCTTCGCCCCTTCGTCCCTGGATATCAGAACCCTGACGCTCGAATCCGGCCGTCTTTCGGCTAAGGCGTCGGGCAGCATCGGCACAGGCACGGAGAGGGGGGTCAAGTACGGCGTTAACGTCGGCGATCTCGGCGCACTGTCGAGCTTCGTCCCCGGCGACAAGCTCGCGGGCAGCATGAGCGCCGAGGGCACTGTCAAAGGCACATTCGAAAAGCCGAGGCTCACGGCGACCCTCAAGGGGGCGGATTTCGCGTCACGGAGCCAAAAGCTGACTGTCGAGAAGATCGATCTCTCCGCCGAAACCTACCTCGACCCCTCGGACCTTCAATTGAAGGCGAAGGGCAAGCTCAAGGGCATAGAGATACAGGGCCGCGCTATGGAGGCCGCCGACTTCGATGCCGAGAGCCGGGGCCGTGAAGTCTACGGCGGGGTTTACATAACCGAAGCCCCGGACAGGAAATACGAGGCGGAATTCAAGGCTTCCGGGCTCGACACCGAAGAAAAGCTGATCGAAATCCCGAAAATCAAGCTGGCCATTAAGGACGCACTCTTCGAAAACAAACGCCCCATAAGCGCGCTGCTGAAAAACGGCGGCATATCGGTCAGCTCCTTTAACCTTTACCACAAGGATAATTCCGCAGTCGGCGAGCTTATGCTCGGGGCCGCTGGCGCAGTCAACGGGGAGCTCAAGCTCGAAAAGCTGGACCTTGCGGACGTATCGAGCCTCCTCCGGGCCAGATTCCCGATAAAGGGCAGCGTCTCCGGCGATATAAACATAGGGGGTACGCTCAAAACGCCGACAATAAGCGTCACCGCTTCGGCGAAAGATCTCGCATACAAGCAGTTTAAAAACGACGAGCTCACGCTTTCCCTTCTTCATTTCGGGGACGACCTCGAGCTTAATCTCAGGATGAGGGACGGCGGCGAGGAGGTCCTCACTGCAGTCGCCGACGCACACATTCCCCTGGACCCGTCCGGCATGGAACGGACCCTCCAGAGGGCGCGCTATACCGCACGCATAAAATCTACGGGCATCGACATAAGCCCGCTCATGATCTTCAATCCCGAAATACAGGACCTCGACGGAAAACTCATCGTGGACGTAACAGCTGCCGGCTCCGGCGGCGAGCCGGACGTATCCGGGACGATAGAGCTCAAGGACGTGGCCGTCAATCTTCTCATGCTGAGGAACGACATCGAAATCGAGCACGCCGTCATGGACCTCTCCGGTGTTTACGGCACTCTTCGCCCGGTCGCGATCAAGACCGGAAAGGGAGAGGGCTCCTTTATGGGCAAGATAGATTTCAGGGATCTCTCATACAGCGCCAAGGGGACGATGGAAGGTATGCACGTCAGAACCTACCCCAACGACGTCACGGCCAACCTCGACGGCACAATCGACGTCACCGGCAAATATCCCGCCTCGCTTATAAAGGGCACTATCACAGTCAACGACCTTAAGGCCATTGTGCCCGAAAAGCCTATAAAGGAAATCGAGAATATACGATTTATCGACGAAGACGAGGACAAGGAAGAGTTCATTTACACCGGCGCAGCGAAGGAAGACTTCGTCCAGGAATTCGTGGCTCTAGATCTCGACGTCAACATCCCCAGGCAGTCCTGGATCAAGGGGAGCGGCGCGAATATAGAGGTCAGGGCGTCTCGACATCGACAAGAGCTATAAAGAGCCCTATCTCATCACGGGTAACATCGACGTCGTAAGGGGCGATTACCAGTTCATGGGGAGGCTCTTCAACATCGAAAGCGGCACGGTCAGCTTCCGTGGTAAGAAGATCGTCGACCCCTTCCTCGACCTTCGTGCGACCTACGAGGTCTCCAGCGTAGAGGTCTACATAAACGTTTCAGGGACGGCCGAAAAACCCAAGATACAGCTTACGAGCGACCCGCCTCTCGAAGAGAACGAAATCGTCTCCTATCTCGTCTTCGGCACTTCGTCGGAAAAGCTCGGCACGGATGAAAGGGTCCAGTTCCAGGAAAAGGCGGGCGAGGTGCTCGGCACGATGGCCGTCGGCGAGCTCCGTCAGGCGATAGGCGACGACCTCGCCATAGACGTCATGACCATCAAGGGCAGCCAGACGGGTTTTAAGGACACCCACCTCGAAATCGGCAAGTACCTCACAGAAAACTTCTACATCGGTTACGAAAGATTTTCCTACGAGCGGTTCTTCTACGAGAGGTATTTCCGCCCGCAGGCTCCTGTCCTCGACGGCGACGTAACAGGGCCGTCATCGAGTACAGGGTCTTCGACTTTCTGACGCTCGAGAGCGGAAATAGGCGACGAAGCCGGTGCGGACGTATTCTTCAACTTCGATTACTGATCCCGGTACGCGTGCAAGTCGGCCTTTTATGCACCCTTTAAAAACCTTCTGATTCCCCTAACGGCCTGCATTATCCTCTTTTCGTTCTCGACGAGAGCGAACCTCACGTATCCCTCGCCGTAATTCCCGAAGCCTACCCCGGGCGACACGGCTACCTTGGCCTTTTCCACAAGGGCTTCGAAAACTCGAGCGACCCGATTTCTTTATACTCGTCCGGTATCTCGCCCCAGACGAACATCGTCCCCTTGGGCTTGGGAATCTGCCACCCGGCCTTGGAAAGCCCGTCCACGAGCTTGTCGCGCCTCGACTTATAGGACGTCCTTATTTCATCGACGCAGTCCTGCGGCCCGTTGAGCGCGGCTATCGAGGCCACCTGCACGGGCGTGAATATTCCATAGTCCATGTAGCTCTTTATGCGTTTAGCGCCGATACTATCCTGGCGTTCCCCACCATGAACCCCACGCGCCATCCCGGCATGTTGTAGCTCTTGGAGAGCGAATAAAACTCCACACCGAGGTCCTTCGCGCCGGGCACTTCCAGAAAGCTCGGGGCCTTGTAGCCGTCGTAGCAAAGCTCTGCATAGGCGAAATCGTGGACGACTATGAGGTCCGTTTCCCGGGCCAGCTCGTAAATCTCCTTGAAGAACTCGATATCTACGACCTTCGTCGTCGGGTTATTCGGGAAAGATATCATGAGCACTTTCGGCTTCGGCCACGTCTCCCTGACTGCCTTCTCTATGCTTTCCAGAAGGCTCGTCTCCATCGTGAACGGCACGCTGTGAACGTCGCCCCTCGATATTATCACCGAGTATATGTGTATCGGATAAGCCGGGTTCGGCACGATAACTGTATCCCCCGGCGAGAGTATCGACTGCATCAGGTGGCATATGCCTTCCTTCGAGCCTATAGTGACCACAACCTCGCTGTCCGGGTCGAGCTCGACGCCGTGGCTTCGCTTGTACCAGTCCGCGATCGCGCGGCGGAGCTTCGGTATGCCCGCCGAAGCCGAATACCTGTGCGCCCTCGGATCGGCCGCCGTCTCTATGAGCTTGTTGACTATGTGCTCGGGCGTCGCCTGGTCGGGGTTGCCCATTCCGAGGTCGATTATGTCTTCTCCCCTTGCCCTGGCCTTCGACTTGAGGTCGTTCACAATAGTGAAAACATAGGGCGGGAGCCTTCTTATGAGTGAGAAATCTTCTGGTATTCTGTGCATTCGGGGTCCTTTTTCAGTTTGGAGTATTTTATTCGAATCCTTGACAATCTCAAGAAAAGTCGGTGAAAATAGTTTAAAACTAACTTAAGCGTTATCGCTGCCGTTTTTATGAAAAGAATAGTCACGTTAACGGTATTGTTATTTCTGTTCCCGGTTTTGTCTAACGTTTCAGCGCAGGAGCTCCGTCAATACGGCAACGCTTCCTGGTACGGAAACAGGTTCCATGGGAAGACCACTGCGAGCGGCGAGTCTTACGACATGCATGAATTCACCGGCGCTCACAGAGACCTTCCATTCGGCACCTTGATAAAGGTGAAGAATCTACGGAACGGTAGAGAGGTTGTCGTGAGAGTGAACGACCGCGGCCCGTACATCAAGAGCCGCATAGTCGATCTTTCCCGCGCCGCTGCGAGCATGCTCGGCATTGTCAGCAGGGGCACAGCAAGGGTAAGCATCGAGGTCATTTCTTTTCCCGACGGCACAACTCCTAGCTCCACGCTGTAACAGGCGATGTTAAGGCTTTCTGGGTTCAGGGCCGAGGAATGATGAATAATAGAATACTTCTATTATTACTGATTCTGCCCGTCGCCTTCTCATGCGCTAAAAAATCGGTAGACACCACCCGTGTACCCAAATCGCCCGAAGGCGGCTACGTCACCGAAGAAGGCTCCGTACAGGTAGGCATAGCGTCGTGGTACGGCATCGACGAGCATAACAATTACGCCGCCAGCGGCGAGCGCTTCAGCAAATACGCCTACACAGCGGCCCACAAAACACTTCCACTCGGCACCGTCGTAAGGGTCACCAACCTCGAAAACGGCCGCGACGTCATAGTCGAGATCAACGACAGGGGCCCCTTCGTAAAAGGCCGCATAATAGACCTTTCCCACGCACCGGCCGAGGCCATAGATATGATAGGGCCGGGGACGGTCAAGGTTAAGGTGGAGGTTGTTTCCACCCCCTCCGCCCGCAGCACCGGCTACTTCGACCCCAATTACACCGTCCAGGTGGGTTCTTTCAGCGACCGCGGGAACGCCATGGTATTAAAGCGCCAGCTCGACCCGGACTACAGCGATGTCCGCGTCGAAACGGTAAAGCTAAGCGGCGGCGAGTATTTCAGGGTCAGGGTAGGGCGGTTCTCCGACGAAAGCGAGGCCGAGAGGACGGCATCCAAGCTGAGAAGGCTGGGGCTTACCAGCAGGGTTTTACTGGAATAATTCGGAGCCGGTTGTTTCCCCTCTTTCAAGCCCCGATAATCAGTTAAAATTAAAGAAAAATCCAAGGATGAGGTTTATGGACGAATTCGTAAAATCACACGGCCTCGGTAACGATTACTTCGTGCTCGACGCCTCGGCCCTCTCGTTCACTG
The DNA here is from genome assembly GCA_041390285.1 of Thermodesulfobacteriota bacterium. Taxonomy (GTDB): domain Bacteria; phylum Desulfobacterota_D; class UBA1144; order Nemesobacterales; family UBA2774; genus JADLGH01. The sequence goes on from JAWKQD010000005.1 coordinate 92,915, forward strand.
TGACGCCGGGCGTGACAAGGCTCCTCTGCGACAGGAACTACGGCGTCGGCTCGGACGGCATACTACTTCTCACCAGGTCGAACAAAGCAGATTTCGGCCTCCGCATACTTAACCCCGACGGGAGCGAAGCCGAAAAGAGCGGCAACGGCCTCAGGATATTCGCCAAATACCTCTACGAGCACGGCCACACGCAAAGAACAACGTTCAATATCGACACCCTGGGCGGCGTCGTCACTGCGGAGCTCGAAGTCTCCGAAGACGGCAGGGTTCCATTTGTCACGGTCGAGATGGGGCAGGCCATCTTCAACAGCACCGGCATACCGGTCGCGGGCGAGGAACGCGAGGTAGTAGACGAAGAAATAAGGGTCAACGGCGAGATCGCGAGGATCACGGCTGTCTCCGTAGGGAACCCCCACTGCGTCGTATTCGTCGACGAGCTCGACGAGGGCTTCGCGCGTAAGTTCGGTCCCCTACTCGAAAAACACGAGCTCTTCCCCAACAGGATAAACGTCCAGTTCGTAAAGGTGCTCTCCCCGGAAAAGGTATCGATCCTCATATGGGAGAGGGGGGCCGGATACACCCTCGCCTCGGGAGCAGCTCCTGCGCCGTGGCGGCGGCTTGCGTAAAGAACGGCTTTACGGTCAAGAACGTGAAGGTCTCCATGCCGGGCGGCGAGCTCGACATCGAAATAAGAGAAGACTGGACTATAAAAATGAGGGGGCAGTCGAAGAGGTCATGTCCGGCACGCTCAGCCGCGACCTTCTCGACAGGATAAAATCGCTCCCGGCCGAATGACGGATGCAGTAATTAGAAAAACTCTGTTCCGGCCCGCGGCCGGCTTAATCGCTCTCATGAAGACTTTCATACTCTCCGCGGGAACCGTGCTTCCCGTTTCATCGAAACCGCTTACAAGAGCTTCCGTTCTCGTCTCGAACGGGAAAATAAGGGAGGTCGGGAAGACTTCGGCGCTCCTCAAAAAACACGCCGGTGTCACCGAGATAAAGCTCGGAAATGGCATCCTTCTTCCGGGCTTCGTGAACGGCCACACCCATCTCGAGCTCGGCTGGACTCAGGCGGAAATCGGGGCGTTTACCGGTTTCACAGGATGGCTGGAGCAGCTTATCATATCCAAGGGCGCGCCCGTACTCGAAGAAAAAATAACCGCCTCCGTGTCGGAGGGCGTAAAGAGCCTCGTCTCTTCCGGGGTGACGACAGTCGGCGAAATATCCTCCTACGGCGGCCTCGACAAGCCCATACTCGAGAAGTCGGGTCTCAGGACCGTCCTTTTCAGGGAAATCCTCGACAGCAACGAGCACAAGACTGATTTTAACTTCAAGCCCGGAAAAGGTCTTATCGAAGAGAGGCCCTTCCCGCACGCGCCTTATTCGTGCAGCCCGAGGCTCCTCCGTAAGCTCTTTCGCGCCCATCACAAAAACGGCGTCCCGTTCGGTATCCACCTTGCCGAGAGCCTGGACGAGGTCGAATTCGTAAAGTGCTGCGCCAATAAAATAGAGGGGAAGATATTCCCGCTCATAGGGAAAGAATTCTTCGAAAGGCCAAAAGCAGAAAGCGCGTACGGCTACTTCTCAAAGATGGGTCTTTCCGAGGGCGACAGGGCTACACTTATACACATGGTCAGGGTCGAGAAGGAAGAGGCCGCCGAGATCTCGCGGCTCGGTCTCGGTATAGTCCTCTGCCCGAGGAGTAACCTCTTCCTCCAGGTGGGCGCGCCGCCTTTCGCGCACTACTCCCGCATCGAAAGGCTTGGCATCGGCACAGACAGCCTGTCTACCAACTACAACCTCGACTTCTTCGAAGAGCTCCGCGCGTTTCATCTCCTTTTGTCCCAGACCATGGGCGACAAGGCGGCGCGGAAGTCCGTCCACGCGGCCACGCTCGGCGGCGCGGGGGCGCTCTACCTCGAAGATAAAACAGGAAGCATCGATCCTGGCAAAGAAGCCGACCTCATATACATCGATACCCCGGGGAATTTCAGAGACCCTTACCTTTCGGTTATATCGTCTACGTCCTCGGGCCTCGGGATGGTCATGACTGCCGGCAGGGTGCTCTACAAAAAGGACGGAATCCCTCTTCCGGATTCCGTATAATCGGCGCTTTTACTCTTCCTCGTCTATCCTGTCCGCGAGCACCTCGGCAATATGTCTTACGCGCCTTCCCGTAAAGTGCTCGATCTGGTGCATGCACGAAACGCCCGACGCTGCTACGATTGTCGCGTCCGCGGCGCTCCTCACGGCAGGGAGCAGGCGGTCCTCGCCTATCGCTTTTGAGACGGCATAATGCTCGCTCTCGTATCCGAAGCTACCCGCCATACCGCAGCACCCGGCGTTCGTCTCCGTAACGCCGCACCCGGCCGTCTTCAAAAGCCCTACGGGCGCGCCGATCCCGATAAGCGCCCTCTGGTGACAGTGTCCGTGGTAAAGTACATTCTCCGCGCCCGGCTTCCACTTGAGGACGCTCATGATGTCCCCCGCCTCGCCGAAAAGGAACTCGTCGAGGAGATAAGAATTCTTTGCAACAATTTCGGCATCCTCGTTCCCCGGAAGTAGATCCGGATACTCGTCCCTGAACGTCAGTATGCAGCTAGGCTCCGTCCCGACGACGGGAATGCCGTCCCTGACGTACCGGGCGAGGATCTCGCGTTTGTCCGGGCACTCCGCTTCGCCTCCTTCAGCATGCCCTTGCTTATCATCGGTCTCCCGCAGCATGCGCGCCTCTCCGCAAGAATAACCTCGAACCCCGCGGCTTCCAGCAGCCTAACGGCAGCCCTTCCGATTTCCGGCTGATAATAGCTCACCCACGTATCATGGAAGTAAAGGACCTTGCCTGCATGCGTTACGCGTACCTTTCGCGGCCTCTTTCGGAACCATTCCGTAAAGCTCTCCCCCGAAAGCGCGGGCAAGCTCCTTTCGCCGCTTATACCTATACGCGACAACATACTCTTCCCCACGGAGCTCTCCATAAAAGCATTCGAGAGCGCGGGGAAAACGGCGGCCGCCCTGCTGAGGCCGTGTATGTTCCCGAATATGCGGTCCCTCATCGGAAGGCCGTGGGCGTCGTGATAATGGGCGAGGAACTCGCTCTTCATCTTTGCGGCGTCCACTGCCGAGGGGCACTCGCTCTTACACGCCTTACACGAAATGCAGAGGTCGAACGTCTCCCGCATTTCGCTCCCCGTGAGGAATTCCTTCCCGGCCTTTCCCGAGAGGACGGCCCTGAGGGCGTTCGCCCGCGCCCTCGTCGTGTCCCTCTCGTCGCGGGTCGCCATGTAGGACGGGCACATTATCCCCTCGCCAAGCTTTCTGCAAACGCCCTGCCCGCTGCACATCTCGGCAGCGCCCGGGAATCCCTCATCCGAGGACCAGTCGAGATACGTTCTCAATTCGTACGGACGGTAACCGGGCCCGAATCTGAGGTCCTCGTCCGGCGGCGAGGGGTTCACGATCTTCCCCGGGTTCATCAGCCCGCGTGGGTCGAAGGCATTCTTCAGCTCACGCATTGCGCGGTAGAGCTCGGCCCCGAAAAGCCTCTCGTTAAGGTAGCTCCTCTGGAGCCCGTCACCGTGCTCGCCGCTCATGACGCCGCCGTACTTTACGGCGAGCCCGAAGGCCCCGTCCATGAGCTCCTTCATCGCCGTAACGCCGTCCTCCGTTTTCAGGTTCACGAGCGGCCTCACGTGCAGGCAGCCCGCGCTCGCGTGCCCGTAGAATCCCGCCTTCGTGCTGAATCTTCCTATTAATGCCGTCACGTCCGCGATATATTCCGGGAGTCGTGCGACGGGTACCGAGACGTCCTCTATGCACGGTATCGGCTTGTAATCCCCGCGCCGGCTCAAGAGTATTCCCAGCCCCGCGCGGCGTATCGCCCACACGTCCGCCTGCTCGTCGGGCGTATCTGCATACGTCACGCCGCAGCCGATCCGCTTTTCTTTCAAAAATGCTGCGAGTCCGCGTGTCTTCTTCTCCGCCTCGGTGTCCGTCTCGCCGTAAAACTCCACCACCAGTAGCGCCTCCGGGTCCTCGCCCGTAAAAGTAAGCCTCCGCCCGAACCCCGGCAGCTTCCGCGCGAGCCCTATGATCATCGAATCTATCAACTCGACGGCGGAAGGCTCACGGGCGAGTATTGGGGTCACTGCCTCCATTGCCGAGACGACGCTCCTGAATTCGAGCACGGCGAGGCGTGTGTGTTCCGGCCTCGGGACGAGCTTAAGAGTAAGCTCAGAAACGATGCCGAGCGTCCCTTCCGAGCCGGCAAGGAGCCTTGCCGGGTTGAACGGCTCTTCGAGAAAATAATTCAGGCTGTATCCCGATGCCCTCCGCCAGTGCTTCGGGAATTCCGTCTCTATAATCCCGCCGAATTCGTTCTTTATCCGTGCGAGTTTCGTGAAAAGCTCTCCCTCGGCCCCGCCCGGTTTAGGCGCTTCCCCGTTCGTAAACGCACGGAGACTCGCCTCGCCGCTGCCCGGGAGAATCACCCTCGCCGCCTCGACGTTATCCCCCGCCATACCGTAAAGGATAGAATGCGCCCCCGTGGAGTTGTTCCCCACGGCTCCGCCGGCTGTTGCTATCCTCGCCGTCGAGGGGTCTGGGCCGAACATGAGCCCCGTATGTGCGATGCTGCGGTTAAGATTTTCCAGATATATCCCGGGCTCGACGCGTGCTGTCCCCGCCTCGGCGTCGATTTCGATGATCCTGTTGAGATATTTAGAGAAGTCGAGGACGAGCGCCTTCCCGACGGCCTGCCCGGCAAGGCTCGTCCCGCCGCCTCTCGGCAATATGGGTATCCCGTACTTCGCTGCGCATCCGGCCGCCTTCGACACGTCTTCCGCGCTCCGGGGCACGACGACGCCCACCGGCTCTATCTGGTAATTGCTCGCGTCGGTGCTGTAGAGAATCCTGCTCAGCCTGTCGAATCGTATCTCGCATTCGAGCTCTGAGGAGAGCTCCTTTTCGAGCTCTGTTCGTGCGTTCGGGTCGGGCATAGGCGGCGTCCTTAAGTCTAGTATAACTTGAGCGCGGGCGTCTTATCCAATCGCCGTCCTCTGATTTCGAGGGAGCCCGGCGTGCCTCCTGTTTTTCATTACAGACTTCTCTCAAATACTGGTATCATAACGTGGTTCCGGCCGGGGGGAGCAAAGGTGCTTTTATCCCGTCCGGCAACGGACAGGCTTATGAAATTCGTTATAGTCCCTGTAAAAGATCTGGCGCACGCAAAGAACAGGCTCTCGTCGCTCCTGCCTCAGGACGTGAGGACCGATATCGCCTACGCAATGCTGGAGGACGTGCTGGCGTCGCTCGCCGCTGCGCGCGTTCCGGACCGTAAGCTCGTCGTCACCATGGATAAACGTGCGGCGGAGATAGCAGGCGGCCTCGGCATAGAGGTGCTCGAAGAAACAGAGCAAAAAGGCGAGAGCGTTTCGGTTGACGAAGCATCCCTTAAATGCAAAGAGATGGGGGCCACGTCGGTCCTCGTAATCCCCGGAGACGCCCCGCTCATCACCGCATCCGACATAGACGCCGTCCTCGAAAGGGAGCTCCCGCCGCCATCGGCCGTGCTCGTTCCGGCGAGGGATTTCATGGGGACAAACGCCATACTCAGGAACCCGCCCGACGCTTTCCCGTCAAGGTTCGGAGAAGACAGTTTCCGGAAGCATAAGAAAGAAGCGGCCGACCGCGGGGTACGTATAGAGTCCTTCGAAAACCCGAGAATCGCTCTCGACATCGACCACCCGGAAGACCTTCGTGAATTCCTCTCCGTCAAGAGCGATACGGTTACCCGTAGGCTCATCTCGCGCATGGGCCTCGTTGATAAAGTCACGGGCTGAAGCCGGCTTCGGCTAATAATTCAGATTCACTGCCAGGAGCTTAAGCTCTGTCATCTCTTCGATGGCATAGCGGAGGCCCTCTCTCCCGACGCCCGAATCCTTGACCCCGCCGTAGGGCATATTCTCCACCCTGAAGCTCGGATAATCGTTCACAATCACGCCGCCCACTTCGAGTGCCGAGTACGCCTTGAACGCCTTCTTCAGATCCTTCGTGAATATGCCGGCCTGAAGCCCGTAGCGCGAATCGTTTACCTTCGCCAGCACGTCGTCGAAATCGCTGTACCTCTCGGCGCACACCACCGGCCCGAACACCTCGTCCTTCACGACGCTGCAATTGGGCGGCACGTCCACGAGCACGGTGGGCTGTATGATATTCCCGTCCCTCTCTCCGCCAGTGAGTATCTTTCCGCCGCTCTCTACGGCCTCCTCGATCCACTTCATTATTCTGTCGGCGGCGCCCGTATCTATCACGGGGCCGACGTCCGTATCTTCCTGCATCGGGTCACCGGTCTTTAGCTTCCGCGTCTCCTCGACGAACCGCTCAATAAAATTGTCGAACGCCCTTTCGTGGATGTACATCCTCTGGACGGAGATGCAGCTCTGCCCTGCCTGGTAAAACGCGCCCCACGCGTTCCTCGACGCGGCGAACGCCACATCCGGCGGGTCCTCATCTATAATAGTGGCGGCGTTCCCGCCGAGCTCGAGCGTCACCTTCTTCTTCGAGAACTTTTTCATGAGCTCCCAGCCTATCTCGTCGCTGCCGGTAAACGATATCTTCCTTATCCGTCCGTCTTCGAGCACGGGCTCTATGTCCCCGCCCGGAAGGGGCAGTATGTTCAGCACACCCGCCGGGAGCCCGGCCTCTATGGCAACCTCGCCGAGCATGAGCGCCGAAAGGGGGTCTGCGAAGCGGGCTTCAGTATCATTACGTTCCCCGACGCCGTTGCCGGGGCTACCTTATGCGCCACTAGATTCAGCGGAAAGTTAAAGGGCGATATCCCCGCGACGACCCCCAGCGGGAAGCGCCTCGCCATCCCGAACATCCCCTCCGTTCCGGGGTGAGGTCCATAGGCACGAGCTCCCCCTCGCCGAACCTCCCCGCCTCGTCCGCTGCCGCCGAGAACGTCGCCACCCCGCGCCCAGCCTCTACGCGCGCCGTCTTGAGGGGCTTTCCCCCTTCGAGGACGAGGGTCCTCGCGAACTCTTCCTTTCTCTTCTCGATGCCCTCGGCTATGTCCCGCAGTATCCGCCTCCGCTCATGGCTCGGGCTCGTCCTGAATTTCCGGAACGCCTCCTCGGCGTAGCTTATAGCTTCGAGCGCCCTTTCCTTCGAGGGTATATTTATAACTCCGGCAACCTCCCCGTTATAAGGGCTCTTTATCTCCCTTTTCTTCTCCCCGGTCTCCCATTTTCCGTTTACGAGATATCCGAACTCTTTCGGCATGATTTTCTCCATTTGTGCGCAGATTCTACTTCTAATTATAGGAGACCCGCGCGGCATTACCAACCGCTAAAGTGGATGAAACGGGCTCGATGTTTGGGTGTGCTTCTAGTATTGCGGGATTGAATCGGGGCTGCCGCGGCTGAACGCGGGCAAAAGAAAGCTCCGGACGAAACGTCTCTCCGCCCGGAGCCCGGGTGATTTATAATTCCAGTATGTCGAGCCTCGGCTCCTCTTTTATGATTCCCTTCTCGTGGGCCCTGTTAAAAAGATATTCGAGGGCGGCCTTTCCCTTCTCGCCGAGATCGATCGTGTAATCGTTCACGTACATGAGGACGAACTTCTCTCCGACGTCCTCCTTCATGCCGCGCCCGAATTCGAGCGCGTATTCGAGCGCCTCGTCCTTGTGGCTGAGCCCGTACTCGATGCTCCCCTTGTGAACGCGGAGGATTTCCCTCTGAAGGTCCTCCGGGATGTCCCTCCTGACGACGTTAAGCCCGAGCGGCATAGGAAGGGGGCTTTCCTTCTCCCATAGCTCTCCAATGTCGAACAAAAGCTCGAGTCCCGCTTCTTTATAAGTGAGCTGCCCCTCGTGTATGAGGAGCCCTGTCTCTATCTCTCCGTTCGCGACGGCGGGCATGATCTCGTCAAACGGCATCTCGACGGGGATGAATCCGTCGGCGTAAATGCAAAGGAGTAGATACGCAGAGGTCAGCATCCCCGGAACGCCTATCTTCTTCCCTGCGAGGCTGTCCAGCTTCTCCTTCGCCACGACTATCGGCCCGTATCCCTCGCCCATGCTGGCGCCGCTGGCGAGTATACGGTAGTCGTCCTGTACCTTCAGGTATCCGTGCGCCGATATGGCCGTCATTTCGAGCTCTTTGTTGAGCGCCCTCTTGTTAAGCGACTGTATGTCTTCTATTACGTGTACGAATTCTATTTTGTCGGACGTTACCTTATCCTTCGCTACCCCATAGAACATGAATGCATCGTCCGCGTCGGGGCTGTGCCCGAGCCTCATTATCTGCTTACTCACAGGTGATTGTACCTCCTAGTTTTTCTCTTCGGCGTAAATATCGACGCCCGAAATCTTCTTCGAAATCCCGAGTCCTGACAGTAGCTCGCTGTATCTCACGATGCCCTCCTGCTCCCTCGGGCCGAGGTCATATTGTATCCTTTCCGTGAGGTATGTCACGCACATCGCCTCGTCCATGCCGAGCTTCGCCGCTTCGATCCGCGCTATCTCGGCCGCGTTCGCCCGGCCGTACGCCATCGATTCCGCGAGCGCAGCGACGTTCCTTCCGAGCGAAATGCCCCTGTTCACGGCGAAGACGGCGAACACGAACGGGAGCCCCGTCTCGGCCGTCCATATCTCCCCGAGGTCGTAAACGTTATACCCCGCAGGCGGCGCGTACATCATTTCGAGCCCGAGGTCGCCTATTATCATTCCCGCGTCTACACCGTCCAGGAATCCGCCCTTCGTCGCGTCCCTCGGTGTGTAGGACGGCTTTAAGCCGTGAAACACTTCGAGTATCACGCGAAGGAGCGCGGTCGAGCTCTGCGACCTCAGATCGACTGCCACAGTCCTGGCATTTTTCAGCTTCTCCTTCGTAAGGAGTACTACGCTGTCCACCTTGCCGTATGACGAGATAGATATACCGGGCACCGCGCTGTACGTGCCTCTCTTTAGAAACTCCGCAACGTGAATCAGGCCGAGGTCGATCTCTTTTCGTGACAGCATGCCCGAAAGCTCAGAGGGCGGCGTCTGTACTATGCTGAAGTCGTGCTCGACGAGGCTGTTCTCTATTGCGTGCGTGATCGGTTTTGCGTTAAGGAAGGATACGGAGCCCAACTTTATCACGGTCTTTTTTGCGCTCATATCAGATTGTCTTTCGGAAGCCGCGCGCCGGGAATAAATCCGCTCCCCGGGCTCGCCGGCAGGGCAGGGGGCTACAACGTGCTCAGGTCTCCCTGCCATCTACGCGGTAGGAAGATCGTCTCGTAAACCGAAATAGCATACGAATCCGTCATGCCGGCGATAAAATCGCATACGGCCCGCTCGTGCGTCTCCCCCTCTCTCGGGGCGTTCCCGCCGTACTTCCTGAATTCCTCCTCGTTCTCGCAGAAGTATTCGTATAATTCCCTTATGACCTTTGTCGCCTTGAGGAAATTGTTCTTGATCTTCTCGTTCATGTATACGGTGTTGAAGAGATAACCTCTCAAGTCCACCATCGCCTCGGCGACCTCGTCGCTCGCGGCCACCTTTTCGCCGTCGTTCCTTATGGTCTCCGTCACTATGTCCGTAACCATCCTGTTGATCCTTTCCGAATTGGTCCGGCCGAGCGCATCTATGCACCTCTCGGGCACGTCGTCTATCGTTATTATCCGCGCGCGTATGGCATCGTCGAGGTCGTGGTTTGCGTATGCCACGAGGTCCGAGATCCTGACGACCTGCCCTTCGAGCGTCTCGGGCCTGTACGCCGGGTTGTCCACGGCCCCCATGCCCTTGGAGTGCTTGGCTATGCCGTCCCTCACCTCGTGCGTCAGGTTAAGTCCTTTCCCGCCCCTTTCGAGAACGTCCACAACCCTAAGGCTGTGAATGACGTGCTTGAAACCGCCGGGAAACAGTTCGTTGAGCGCAGCCTCGCCCGCGTGGCCGAAAGGCGTGTGGCCGAGGTCGTGTCCGAGCGCTATCGCCTCCGTAAGGTCCTCGTTCAGCCTGAGCGCCCTCGAAATGGTCCTCGCGATCTGCGACACCTCTATAACATGCGTGAGCCTCGTCCTGTAATGGTCGTCCGTCGGCGCGAGGAATACCTGCGTCTTGTGCTTCATCCGCCTGAAGGACTTCGAGTGTACTAACCCTGTCCCTGTCCCTCTGAAAATCCGTCCTTATGGAGCAGGGCTCTTCGGGCCTCTGCCTCCCCTTCGATTCCGCGCTGAGGGCTGCGTACGGCGAAAATATCTTCCTCTCTATCTCTTCCGTGTGCTCTCTTATGTTCAAAGCCGTTTCCCTGTCTCCGCCTTCCGTCAGAGCCTTACGCTGACGCCCCTTCCGTCCATGTGCTCTTTCGCTTCCTGATCGTGTGCTCGCCGTAATGAAATATAGACGCCACGAGCACGGCGTCCGCCTCTCCTTCCCTCACCCCCTTCGGTAAGATGCTCCGGGGGTCCCGGCCCCGCCCGAGGCGATCACAGGTATCGAAACGGCGCGGAGACCGCCCTCGTAAGCGGGAGGTCATACCCAACTTCGTCCCGTCCTGTCCATGCTGGTGAGGAGTATCTCCCCCGCGCCGTTCTCTTCCATCTTCTTCGCCCACTCGATCGCGTCTATCCCCGTGTTACGCCCGCCGTGTGTATACCTCCACTTCCCGGGCTCTGATTCCCTTGCGTCTATGGCGACGACGATGCACTGGCTGCCGAACCTCTCGGCTGCGCTCCTTACGAAGTCCGGGTCCTTCACGGCGGCGGTGTTTATCGAAACCTTATCCGCCCCGGCAAGGAGGAGCTCCTCACGTCTTCGAGTGTCCTCACGCCGCCGCCGACGGTCAGAGGCACGAAGACCTCCCCGGCCGTCCTGTGTACGACGTCTATCATCGTATTCCTCTTCGTGCGAGGCCGTGATGTCGAGGAAGCATATCTCGTCCTCCCCCTCGTCGCTGTATTTCTTCGCGATCTCGACCGGGTCTCCGGCGTCTCTCAGGTTAAGGAAATTGACGCCCTTCACGACCCTTCCATCCTTGACGTCGAGGCAGGGGATTATTCTCTTGGATAGCATTACGAGTACCTTGCTACAGCTTCTTTGAGGTCTATTGTTCCGGTGTATAGCGACTTCCCAGTATAGCGCCGTAGAGCCCCTCCGCCCCGAGCGAGTCGAGCTTTTTGAGGTCGGTCATGGTCGCGATTCCGCCCGACGCTATTACTGGCAGGGGCGACATCTCTATAAACCCGCGGGCGGCATCCACATTTATCCCTTCCATCGTGCCGTCCCTGTCTATGTTCGTGTTGAGTATTATCGACACCCCGGCCTCGTGGAGGTTCCGGAGCGCCTCTTTCGTATCCGTATCTATTACTTCTTTCCAGCCCTTTACGGCGATCTTCCCGTTCTTGGTGTCGAGGCCGACGGCTATCCTGCCGGGGAACTCCTCGCACGCCCGTTTCAGAAAATCGGCGTCGTTAAAAGCGGCAGTCCCGATTATCACCCTGTCCACGCCGAGGCCGACGTACTGCCTTACGGTCTCGATGTTCCTTATGCCGCCGCCTACCTGTATGCTGCACGAAACGGCGGCCCTGATGTCCTTCACAGCCGGGAGATTCCCCGGCTCGCCCTTAATGCGCCGTCGAGGTCTACGACGTGTATCCACTTCGCCCCGGCCGCCTCCCACTTGGCGGCCACTTCGCCGGGCCTCTCGGAAAAGACCGTCTCCGTCCTTCCTCGCCCTTGTACAGCCTCACGCATTTTCCGTCTTTAAGATCTATAGCGGGTATTATCAGCATTTATTCGGTTGTCAGGAAGTTATTAAAGTCGGACGCAGCCTTCTCGCGCCTTCCTTGGTAAGCTCGTCCACAGTAATCCACTCGCTCCTCGTTTTAAAGAATTTGTCTATCTCGTACAGGTTATCCAGAAGCGGTCTCTGCGTCTCGGTAAAGTAAGTCTCCCACAAGATCTTTCCGTCCTTCGTGTCAAAAGCTCGACGCTGAAGGCTACCGTCGCCGGCGACTCCGCACCAGCGCCCGAGCCCTTCCTCTCCGTGTACTCCGAGATTACGCCCGTAAACACCGCGTCCACGCCGAGCTTCCTTCCGGCCTCGACCGCGGCGTCCCTGAAATAAGAGACGGGATTCTCATAGGTTATGCTGTCGTACGCGGCCTCCGATTCCTGGAGCGGCGTGATCTTCACGACGCTCTCCTGTGCGATGAGCGCATCGTAAAAAGGAGATCATAAGGAACCTCTCCTTGTCGGCCAGAGTTTGCGCCGACATCTCCGCAGACAGGGCGGATTTAGAGCTGAACGGCATCACGGCCGCCGTCTTGACCTTCTCTCTTAACGGCACCTTCGCTTCGGTCTGGTCTTCGGCCTGGGCGTGTGCTTGCAGGGCGCACGCGGCCAGGAACGCAATCAGAATAAAGGTTTTAAAGACCACGCTTATTTTCCCCATACGCCCATAAATATACTGGATAATGGGATTAGTTAAAGAATCCCGCGTCCCCGCTCCGCCATTTGTAATCCTTACAGATTTCCTCATAATTAAATCCATGAGCTACTGGCTTGTTAAGTCCGAACCGTCCGCTTATTCCTGGGACGACCTCGTCCGCGACGGCCGGACAGACTGGACCGGCGTAAGGAACTATCAGGCGAGGAATAACCTCAAATCGATGAAGAAGGGCGACCTCCTTCTTTATTATCACAGTAACGAGGGCCTGGCCATAGTCGGTCGCCAGGGTCGTCAAAGAAGCGTATCAGGACCCGACCACAGACGACGACAGGTGGGTCGCCGTGGACATCGAGCCCGTAAAACCGCTCAAAAATCCCGTCACTCTCGCGGACATTAAAAAGAAAAAGGGCCTCGAGAGTATCGCCCTCGTAAAACAGGGCCGCCTCTCGGTCGTGCCCATTACGAAGGACGAGTACGACGCAATACTCAAAATGAGCGCCGGGTAGCCATCCGCTGCTTTGACAATCTTCACCCCGCGATTTAAGGTATGTCCCGATGTCCTTATCCCAATACGAAAACGATCTTATAGACAAGATGCTGTCCGGTGACAGGGTCGCCCTCGCGCGTCTCATAACGTTCGCCGAAAGCCGCCACGGCTCGCTCCCCGCGGTGCTCAAACGGCTCGACACTCTCTCCGAAAGGTCCTACATTATCGGCGTCACGGGGCCGCCCGGGGCTGGGAAAAGCACCCTTACGAACAGGCTCATAGCGCACTACAGGTCCCTCGGTAAAACGGTAGGGGTTCTCGCCGTCGATCCGTCGAGCCCGTTTTCGGGCGGGGCAATACTCGGCGACAGGATACGCATGCACGACCACTCCATGGACGACGGCGTCTTCATAAGGAGCATCAGCACGCGGGGCACACACGGCGGCATTTCACGCGCTTCGAGGGAGATAATAAAGCTCTTCTCCGCGTTCGGGCTCGACTACGTCATAGTCGAGACTGTCGGCGTCGGCCAGAGCGAGCTCGACGTCATACGCATAGCCGACACAGTCCTCGTCGTCCTCGTCCCCGAGGCCGGCGACGGCGTCCAGACGATGAAGGCCGGGCTCATGGAAATAGCCGACATATTCGTCGTGAACAAGTGCGACAGGGAAGGGGCGAATCTCATCACGGCCGAGATAAGGCAGATAGTCTCCCTGAAGTCCCATAGTAAGGAATGGAAGCAGCCTGTCCTCATGACGAGCGCCGCAAGGGGCGAGGGTATAGACAAGCTCGCGGACGAGGTCGAAAATCACAGGGAATTTCAGGAAAAGACGGGCCGTCTCAAGCAGAAGCGCGAGACGCGAAGGGAAGAGGAGTTCTCCGAGATAGTAAAGGAAGCGGTCGAGGCGGCCGTCTCCGAAAAGCTCACCAGGAAAGAAATCAAAAAGATCTACGACAGGGTCAAAAGGGGCGAGATCGACCCCTACGAAGGCGCGAAGCTCGTCTTGTCGAAAATCATATAGCCCTTTTCCCGCTCACCTGCCGCGCCGCATCCAGGCGCAACTCTCCACACTATCACTGTCCACTTTTATGCTAACCTTAGCTTTATGGAAGAGCTCCTTTTCTACGCTCCGGTCCTGCTTATCCTGCTCTCCGCCGTGGTCACGGACGGCACGGACGACTACGCCGAGATGCGCTGGAGAATGGTCGAGGACCAGATCATCGCGCGCGGCATAAGGGACTCCGCGGTCATAAACGCCATGCTCAGGATACCGAGGCACGAGTTCGTCCCGCCCGGGTCGCGGGAATCCGCCTATGGCGACAGCCCCGTCCCCATAGGCAGGGGGCAGACTATATCCCAGCCCTACATCGTCGCGCTTATGTCAGAGGTGCTGAGGCCGGCCCCCGGGCGGAAGGTGCTCGAAGTCGGCACGGGCTCCGGCTACCAGACGGCGATACTCGCCGAAACGGGAGCCGAGGTCTACACGATAGAAATCATTCCCGAGCTCGCCGAAAGGACGCGCCGTCTCCTCGAAAAACTGGGTTATACGGACATTCACTTCAGGGTTGGCGACGGCTACGCCGGGTGGGAGGAAAACGCGCCCTACGACGGCATCATAGTAACGGCAGCCCCCGGCGACGTGCCCGAGGCGCTCGTCTCGCAGCTAAAGGAAGGCGGCAGGATGGTTATCCCAGTGGGCGGAGAAAATCAGGAGCTTCTGCTGATAGAAAAATCGGAAAAGGGCGTTTCCTACAGGAAGGTCACTTCCGTCCGCTTCGTCCCCATGACGGGCGAGCCCGGCGCCGAAAAAGCCTAAGCCGTTATACCGTGCGCCGCGCCTATATATCGAGGCTTACTATGTTCCCGTTTTGTATCTGTCTCGAGCTTTCGATTATCACGCCGGTCGATGTCGTATCCCCGACTTCGAGCACGACTATCTTCCCTACGAGCGCCCCGGGTATAACGACGTTCTTACCCGCGTCTGGGTCCCAGGACTTTCTCGGAGACGTGTATATGGAGAACACGTTCCCGGGCACGACGGAGTTTCTCTTTCCGACGTCCAGGTAAACGACGTCCCCGCTTCCCGAAAGCTCGACGTTGTTCTTGTTGTCGACAATGAAGCCGTCCACCCTCTGGACCCCCTTCTTCATCACGACTTCCTTGACGAAGGTCTCTTCGGGCCTCACTCTCGCCCCGCGCATTATCTCCTGATATGCCTCGGTGATGACGGCGGTCGATTTCCTCTTCCCGAGCACCTCTATAATTTCGAGCTCTCCGAGCACTGCAACCTTGTATCCCACCCTGTTCCCCGATATCGGGTGCGTAATGGGTTTGGACGTCCGGAATATCGTATACCTGTCCCCCGTGCTTGCGCCGTTCTTCGTGCCGATGTTCGTGTACACGATGTCGCCTGTGCCCAGGAGTATCTTCGGCGGCTCAGATGTCAGTATCGTACCCATATGCTCCCATTGGCCGGAGGATATGAAACCCTCGGACCCTCCGCGCGAATAATAAAAGACCGGCGGCGGGGGCTCGATGTCGTCGAACGTAACCTTGTGCGCCTTGGGCTCCACCTTAACCACGGGCAGAACGGGCTGCTCGGGTTTCAGCGAAATCACGTCGCCCGGGTATATTTTGTTCGGGTTGTCTATGTTAGGATTGATCTCCCAGAGCCTGGGCCAGAAAAGGGGGTTTCCGAAGAACCTGCCGGAAATCCTCCAGAGAGAATCGCCCGGCTTTACGATATATATGGTCGTGCCGTCCTTGGGCGGCGGAAGGCTCCCCTGTGCAAGGGCAACTCCCGTAAACAGGAGTATCGCGATTATAGTTCTGACATACATCCCGTCTATCCTCCATATAGGGCCGGCCCTGTCATTCGGGCCGCTTTTTAAGACTGTTTTCAATTTTACACCCGTTTGGGGCGAATTAAAAGGAATTTTAAATTCTTTTAAGCTTTCATATCGACGACTTATAGACTATACTTAAGAAAACTTGTAAGGTTTGAATATAAAACTGCCCGTATAATACGGTATGGACAACCGGATTTTAATTAATATTACGTTCAACGAAACCAGGGTGGCCGTGATGGAGAACGGCTCTGTGGCGGAGCTCTATCTCGAAAGGAAGTCCGCCCCGAGGATCGTTGGCAACATCTACAAGGGCATAGTCGGAAAGGTTGTCCCCGGCATGCAGGCGGCATTCGTAAACATAGGGCTCGAAAAGTCCGGCTTCATCTCCGTCGAAGACGTCCATGAGGACTCGCTCTACGACTTCTTCCTCGAAAACGAAGGCGAAGCCAATCACCACAAAAAACAGAGCCGCGGGCTCATACAGGACATCCTCCGCGAAGGGCAGCACGTCCTCGTCCAGGTGCTTAAGGAATCCGTCGGCGGCAAGGGGCCCAAGCTCTCATCGTTCATCGGCATCCCCGGCAAATACACCGTCCTTCTCGGAAACGCCGACATCGTCGGGATCTCCCGCAAAATAGAATCCCAGGATGAGCGCGACAGGCTCAACGAAATAGTAAGGCGCATAAAGCCCGAGGGCATAGGGCTCATCGCACGCACGGCCAGCATAGACGTATCCGAGGAAGACCTCCATCAGGATACCGAGGAGCTCTACCGCCTCTGGACCGACATTAAAAAGAGAAGCGACGAAACCAAAACGCCGTCCCTTCTTTACGAAGAGCCCCGTCTGTACATAAAAGCGGTAAGGGATTTCGTCTCCGGCGACATGAGCCGCGTCGTCGTCGATTCGAAGGAAGCCTACGACGAGATCAATTCCTACGTGAAGAGGTACCTCCCCGATTCGGGCGTCAGGGTCGAGCTTTACAAAGAGCCCGAGCCCATATTCATACGCTACAGCGTCGAAAACGAGATCAGAAAGATATTCAACAAAAAGGTGTGGCTCAAATCAGGCGGCCACATAATAATCGAAGAGGCCGAGGGCCTCACGGTCGTGGACGTCAACACCGGAAGGTTCCAGAGCGGGAAAACGCAGGAAGACACCATATACAGGCTCAACCTCGAGGCCGCGACCGAAATCGTAAGGCAAATAAGGCTCCGAAATCTTGTCGGCATAGTCGTCGTTGATTTCATAGACATCAAGAACCGCCAGCTTAGGGACCAGATTTACGAGGCCTTCGTCGAGGCGCTGAAGCGCGACCGCGCAAGGTCGGCGGTACTCGAAATGTCCCCCTTCGGCGTCATTCAGATGACCCGCCAGCGCCTTCGCGAGAGCGTCCTTACGGAGCTCGCCGAGCCCTGCCCGTACTGCGACGGCTCGGGATACCTAAAATCCAAGGACACGATCTCCTACGAGATAATCCGCGAGATAAAGCACAAGGCCGGAAAGCCGGGCGTCACCACCGTCGAGGTCCAGGCCGGCTCGCGCATTATCGAAAAGCTCCGCGAATTCGAGCAGGAAGGTCTAAAACGCCTCGAAAAAGAGTCCGGGGTCCGCATATCGTTCAAGCCCGTCGAGGGCCGCCTCGGCAAGTACGAAGTCAAAGCCTCCTGACGCCGCCACGGGCCTGTTGCTTTTTCTCTCATTCCGGCGCTATTATTAACGAAAACCAAGGACGCGCCGATGATGAACGCCCCAAGACCTCCGCTAATGATTCTCCTGGCGCTGCTGCTCTTCGTTCCGGGCTGCAGCCGCGACGAAGCTCCGTCCGAGCCCGACGAGGCTGAAATCTCGTCCGTTGATGCGGGTGACGAAATGGACGGGACCTACGAAGAAGAGGACGAGGAGGATGGGCTCGAAGCCGTGGGAGATTTCGACGCACAGGCCCCCGATCTTCCGTCGCTCGCCAAAATAAGGTCCGTTTCAGTCGAGACTATAACGGGCAATCCGAGAGACGGCTTCAAGGCGGTCATCCGCTTCGAAGGCGCACAAAACAGCGACATAAGATATATGTACGACTGGACTGTTAACGGCAGCGGCATCTCGGGCGAGATAGAGGAAACCCTCCCATGGCAGGAAGGGTTTAAAAGGGGCGACCTTATAGGCGTATCCGTCACCCCATACAGCGACCTCGGGCAGGGCGCCGTCACGGCGGGAGGCGCGTTTACGATTCCCAATTCCCCGCCCGTCATTTCGTCCGAGCCCTCGGCCTCGTATTCGGACGGAAGGTTCACGTATACCGTCCTGGCGGAAGACCCCGACGGAGACCCCGTGGATTTCACGCTCCGCGGCGCTCCCCCGGGAATGACGATCGAGCCAGCGACCGGTCTTATAGTCTGGGAATACGGCGAGGGCGACGCCGGGGAATACAAGGTTACGGTCATAGCCGCCGATTCCGAAGGGGCTTCGGTGTCACAGGAGCTGACCCTGACGATAGCCCCCGGCTCCGGGGAAGAGTGAGATGCCCCCGGATTTCACGGAGGTCCTGCTTCTGTCTGATATACACCAAATTATTTCGCAGGTATATTTAATCCATAGGGGTTAGATTATAAAGCCGCCTCACGCGGCTTTATGGGGTGGAAACTATAAATCTTGCCGGGTGAAATCGTGAGGAAATCGTTTCAGGCAGGCATGTTTATCGAGAAAAAGATCGAGACGAAGCCCGAAATGGCGGCGTCCCGGTTCCACAGGAACTCGCCCCAGGTCCTTTCGAGTCCGTCTCTCGTGACTCTCATGCAGACGACCTGCGCAGATCTCATGGCCCCGTTTCTCGACAGCTCGGAAATGGTCGTAAGCGTCCGGATCGAAATGAACCACTTCGCTTCGGCGCCCATAGGCTCTACGATTCTCGTCAAGGCCGAGATACTCAAGATCGAAGGCGACAAGGTCTACTTCCGCATAGACGCCCACGACGAGTTCGAGCGCATCGCGGCGGGCTTTAACGACATGTACATAATCAACGAGGAAAGGTTCGAAAAGGGCGTGAAAAAGAAGCTGGACTCGCTGGCCGGCATGCGCGTCCGCTCGGCCTGAGCCTCGGAATACCACACCTGTTAAAATCCCTCGACGGAGTGAAATGATGAGTAAAGGCGTTCTCGAAAACCTCTATCACGTGGCAATCGCGGTTAACTCCATAGACGAAGTAGAAAAGGTCTACGAAACCGCCCTCGGCCTCAAGGTCGCCCATAGGGAAGTCGTCGAGGACCAGAAGGTCAAAACGTCCATGCTGCTCCCGGAAAAGGGCGGCTCAGCGATAGAGCTCCTCGAGCCCCTGAGTGAAGATTCCCCCATCTCGAAATTCCTCGAGAAGAGAGGGGAGGGGATTCACCACATCTGCTTTGCGGTTGACAACATAGAGCTCGCCCTCGAAAGGCTAAGGAAAGATGGCGTAAGGCTTATAGACGAAACGCCCCGCATCGGGGCCTACAACGCGAAGGTCGCCTTCATACATCCGAAGGCCACGAACGGCGTTCTCATAGAGCTTGCGGAGCTGTCCGAAGAAGAATAGTCCCGTCTCGGTTCCATTCTAGAAAAGAAGTAGGCCGCCACTGTAATAACTATCCCCCACAACTATATTCAGCACGAGCCCGGCCTTTATCATCGTCTTCTGCTCGACGAGCCCGGTCCCGTAAATAAGCGCGTTGGGGGCGTCCCCACAGGTAGCATAAACCCCATCGACGACGCTATCCCGACCGCTAACGCGAGAGCTTCCGGAGGGAAATTTTTCGCATCCTGCCCGAGGGCGAGGAATATAGGCACCATTATCGCCGCGCTCGCCGTGTTGCTTGCAAACTCAGTTATGAGTATCGCGAGCATCACCGATCCCAAAACGAGCACGAACGCTCCGTGCCCTGAAAGGTTGTTTCTCACTATATCGGCCAGAAACTGGCTCGCGCCTGTCTCGGACAGCATCGCGCTCAACACCAGCCCTCCGCCGAAAAGGAGGAGGACTCCCCAGTCCGTGAATCTCGATATCTCCTTCCACTCTATGGTCCCGAAGTAAACGAGGAGGACTATTCCGAGCACGGCCACCAGCGAATCGAACTCCTTGTCTATCCCTATCCACGACGATATGGGCCTGCTGAAGAGCCAGAGGAAAACCACGATCGCGAAGACGAGCCCGACCCTGAAGCCGCTCCTCCGGTCCACTAGCCCCTTTATTTCGGCGATTTGCGAAATCTCCACCCTCGGCAGCTTCGGTTTCAGGACGAAATAGAGCACGCCCACCATCGCCGGGATGAGTATGGCGACGAGCGGCAGGCCCACGACCAGCCAGTCCCTGAAGTCGAGGTCGAGGTTGGCGGCTGTGATGGCGTTGGGGGGCGAGCCTATAAGAGTCCCTACCCCTGCAATATTCGCCGAGTAAGCGACGCCGAGCAATATGAACGCGTCGGTCGCGGGCGACTCCGTCTTGAGCTTCGATATAAGCCCGAGCGCCACGGGCAGCATGATAGCGGCCGTCGCAGTATTACTTATCCACATGCTGAGTAGCGACGTTGCTCCGAAGAGCCCCAGTATGGCGTAGATGGGCTTCGTCCCCGCGGCGTTCATTATGTATCCCGCGATGTACTCGTCTATGTTGTGCTTGTGAAGGGCGGCCGCGAGGGCGAACCCGCCGAGGAAAAGAAAGATGACGGGATTCGCGAAATGGCTCAGCGCACTCTTTACGTCCATCACCCCTGCGGTCACGACGAGTATCGGAACCAAAAGCGCAGTCACCGCCAGCGGCAAGGCTTCCGTGAACCACAGTATCGCGATGAACGTCAGTATCGCGAGTCCCTTGAGCGTGTTCTCTTCCGCCGGGACTAAGAAATATATCCCAAGGGATACGAGCCCGCTTACGAGTATGATGAGATTGGTGCGCATGTCGATGAACGTAGACGACGGTCATGCCCGCCGGTCCGATAAACATACATCCGGACAGTGTCCGCTGACAACCGGCACAGAGAGAATAATATTGCTATCTTCGATTTCGAATGGGAATTATAACAAAGTGACAGCTTTTCCGGGGAACCCTACTCGGGGCCGATCTTTTCTATGACCCAGAGCTTCCTGGCGGTCCATCTCCCCCATGCGGGAATGATAAAGAGATACTTCCCCCGCATCCTTTCGCCCTCGACGTTCAAAACCATCTTTATCTTGTTGGACATTTCGATCGTGCACGTCCCCGGTCCCAGTGCTCTCCCCCTCCGCGTCCGCACTCGTCCCCGTAAACGCTTTCTCCCGGCGCTTCCTCCTGCGCGTCCCCCCGACGGCCAGCCTCTTGTCCTTCTCCTCTTCGGGTATGCCGGACAGCACAGCCCAGTGCAAGGCGCGCCCGTCCCCGGTCACGAAAAGGTCCCAGTGCGGCGCATCCGCCTCGTGCCGGAATACCGTGTACCTATACGTTTCTGTCATATATGAGTCTCAGGCCGCGGAGTGTAAGGAATTCGTCTACGTCCTTTATGGTCCTGCTTTCTTTCGCTATAAGAGGCGCGATACCCCCTGTTGAGGTAACATACGGCGGCGTCTTCATCTCGGTCTTTATCCTCTCGACTATGCCGTCCACGAGCCCAGCGTAGCCGTACACCAGCCCGGACTGTATGCTCTCGACGGTCGTCTTGCCGATTATATTCTCGGGCTTTACGATCTCCACCCTCGGGAGCTTCGAGGCCTCCCTGTAAAGGGCTTCGGACGATATCGTAAGCCCCGGGGTTATGACCCCGCCCATGTACTCCTTCTCGGATATGCAGTCGAACGTCGTCGCCGTGCCGAAATCGACCACAATCACACTCCCCCTGTGCTTCTCGTATCCCGCGACGCCGTTCACTATCCTGTCCGCGCCGACTTCCTTCGGGTTGTGATAGAGTATCGGCATTCCGGTCTTCACGCCGGGGCCGACGACGAGCGGGTTCACGTCGTAATATGTTTTTATGGCATTGAATACGGTCGATTGTATATTGGGGACGACGCACGAAACGGCCGCGCCGGTTATGGAGCCGGGCTCGACGCCCTTTATCTCCATCAGGTCCCTGAAGAGTATTCCGTATTCGTCCGAGGTCTTCGATTTGTCGGTGGCGATGCGCCAGTGCGACACGATTTCCTTTCCGTCGAATATGCCGAATACGATATTCGTATTCCCGATATCTATTGCGAGAAGCATTCTTATTTTCGGGGTCCTCGGCCTTTGGAATCCGGCCGGCCTCGGCTTCCGGGAGCATGGCCGTTTTGAGATTCGCCCGGGCGCGCCTTTACTTAAGTCCCCATCTCCTTCTTAGCGACCATTCCGAAAATAATAACCCCAATATCAGTAAAAGAAAGAACGGGCTGTCCCAGAGCTCCTTGGTTTCATACCCGGTAACGGTCTTCTTCCGCGAATCGTCTATCCTGAGCCTGTCTGCGCCGTCACCGGCCCTGATATAAACCCCGCCGCTCCCGGACGCGATGGATTTCAAATAGCCTTCGTCGGACGTCGGCCCCCTCACTTCCTTCGCTGGCGGCTCGACGATGAACGATATGCCTCGAGCTCCTCGTCCGCTGCGCTGCCGGTATCCTCGTCTGCGGTAACCCTGTATATCCCCGTCTTGCCGGCCTCTACTTCAGCGGTGAACATATTGTCGCCGCGCCTCTCGAGCGCAAGCTGCTCCACTTCACCGTCAGGGTGAACGAGCGCCGCTCGCGGGGCCTCTTCCGCCTCATTGCCGCCGAGCTCCCATATGCGAACCTCCGCCTTTTCGCCGGGTCCGTATACGGCCTTGTCCGTCTCGACCCTCACGTCATTTAAGTCCGGGTCGTTTACGAACCATAAAAAGAGCCTGTTCCAGAATTTCTCGTACATGGGCGAAACGTCTCCCTCGCTCCCCCTGACGAAATTCCATTTCCACGACGAGTCCGAAAGGAACGTGGCCGCCTTCCCGGTGCCCACCTTGGCCACGGCCAGTATCGGCTCGCCCTCGGGCGACACGAGGAGCGGCACGGCATCGGGGCTTAGCCCCTGCACCATGTTGAACCCTTCGAGCTCCGGCATATCGTTCCACTCTTCCTCGTTCTTTTTCTTGTCGGGGAATATCTTCATTATCGGATGATTCTTTCCCGCCATCGTGAGCTTCGGGTGAATGTTCTGATCGTTTATCGTATCGGTGAGCCCGCGCGGGATGTAGTCGAGCTCGACGGGCAGTATCTCCGAAATTGGGGTCGCGCCGTAATTCCCGCTGTCGAAGCTCTTATTCCCGCCTATCATCAAAAACGCGCCGCCCTCGTTAAGGACGTAATCCCTTATGCTCCGGAGATGAAATCCGAAAATGCCGTAGGGCTGGAAATTGAAATTCTGGAATATTACGATGTCGAACGTCCCCAGCTCCGATCCGAATATCTCGTTCACGGGGAACGGTATCAGGCTGAGCTCATTCTCCGTCGCGAACACGAGGTCCGTCGGGTCCCTCAGGATAAAAAACGAAACCAGGTCCACGTTCGGGTTTTGCTTGAGCGCCTTCCTCAAAAACCTGACGTCCCACGACGGGCTCCCCGCCACGTGAAGTATCCGTATCTTGTTTATGATGACGTCGGTGTAAAAAGACTTTTGGTTGTTTTCGGTTATCGTTTCGTCCGCCATCACCGGCACGGCGGCTGTGTATATCTGCCGCCCGAGCGTAAGCGGGTTAATCTCAAAATCGACGCTCCCGGCTTTGGACGAGCCGTCTATCGCGACTTCCTTTATAGCCACCAGCTTGTCCCCGTCGTATAGCGACACGGGGATGCTTATGCCCCCTTTCCCCGTCGTCTTGACGTTCACCCGGACAGAATACGGGTACCTTAGAAACGAGACCTCGCTCGACTCGACGCCGTCTATCCAAAGATCGGGCGATGCGTCGCCGGCGAGGGCGCCCACGGTATTTATCCTTAGCCCGTCCTTCCCGTTTTCGCTGTCTTCGTCTGCCGTATCCCCGTTGTTCCCGCCGTCCGAGATTATTATGGCCTCGTCGAGTTCGCCCCGGCTGTTTTTGCCCCGGAGCTCCTTCAGCAGCTTCCCGAAATCGGTACTCCCGTCGTGAGGCTCTTCCGATAATACCCCTTCCCGCGAGGTCGGCGTAACGCCCTGGCCGAACGTGTAATATTCGACGACGAAATCGTCGTCCAGCCCAGAGAAGAATCCGGAGTTGTTTTTTAGGAAGTTCTTTGCGGCGTCGATGCGCGCGCCGTCGGCCCGGCCGCTCGGGAGGTTCATGCTCCACGACCTGTCCACCAACACAGCGAGCCTGCGCTTCTCTTCCTTATAGCTGTCCACCCTTAAGGCGGGGTTCAATAGAAGGAAACTTATGAGGAGGAATGCGAGAACGTGAAGCGACAGTATGACGGCCCTTTTCCGGAAGCTCTCTATAGATCTAGAGCTCCTAATGGAGCCGTATATCACGATGGCCAGGAATACGGCGAATATAGCCGCTTCCTTAAGGCCGGGCGGGTCTAAAAACACGAGAGAGCTTACGGCGCTTTCCATAGGTAAAAATTTACCACAGGTCCGCCGTATTTCCCCTCCGTTAGAATATAAGCAGCTTCCCGTCCTTCATTATAAGCTCGCCATCAGCGGTAACGGACGGGTTCATGACCACCCCGTCCAGGTGGCTCGCGACGCGTACTGTCCCGCCCATGCTCTTGTTGTCCCCGAACGCTATGTGTATCGTGCCGATGACCTTCTCGTCCTCCAGAACGTGCCCGGTGATAAGCGCCTTGTCGTGTGTTCCTATGCCGAGCTCGGCGAGGTTAAACGCCAGCTTCCCGTGCGGCTCCATTATCGATATGAGCCTCTCGGCCCCTTGCCGCCCGTGATCTCGGTGGCAAATCCCTCTTCGACTTTAACCTTGATAACCTCGTCTTTCAGTATCCCCACGCCGGCCATCGAGCCGTCGAACACGACCACGCCTTCGGACTTTCCTTCGAGCGGCGCCACGTAGGCCTCACCGGCTGGAAGGTTGCTGAAATCGCCCGGCTTGTGGTTCCTCCCGGTGTCCGATTGCCCCTCCCTTCCCTCGACGACGAGGTTTATGTCCGTCCCCTTTTCCGAGGTCACCCTCACGTTCGACGCCTTCGATATGATTTCGGCGAGCGCGTCGCTCCTTTTGGCTATCGCGTCGTAATCGGCGTTGAGCGTCCTCACCATCATGTCCTCCGTTATCCCCGGGAGCGTCGCTATCCTGACTCCAGCCTTGCACGCGCTGCGCCTCGAATCCGTATGGCTGAGCGATTTCGACGTCGGTATCAGTATCACGTCTACTAGCTTCATGAGCTCGGCGACGTATGCAGGCGGCTCTTCGCCGTTCGACTTCCTCGGAATTATTTCGATTATAGAGGCCTCGGCCCCCGCGTCCCTCGACGCCTCCCAGAGCGCGTAACCGATCTTCCTCGCCGGCTCGTCCGTTATTACGAGAACGTTTTCTCCTTCCTTAACCGCCATGCAATCGATTACCGCTATCTTGGCCGCGCTTTTGAGCTCGTCCATTTCGCACCTCCGAATGTTTCTTATATTTGCGCTGTACCCCGCCGGTATTATAATATGCCCTGACCCGCGGCCCGCTGTAAATGTAGGGGCCGTATTCGAAGGAGGCTGAATGAAAGGTGTAGGCATAGTCACCCCCTATTGGCCCGACATCAAACCGGGCGAGCTCGTGGAATTCGCCCGCCTGGCCGAGGGCCTCGGCTACCACTCCATCTGGGTCCCCGAGATGTGGGGCAGGGACGCATTCTCCATACTCGGCCTCCTGGCCGCGAACACGACCCGCATCAAACTCGCGACCGGCATCGTCCCCGTCTTCAGCCGCGCCCCTTCCGTTATCGCGCAGACCATAGCGACGCTCGACGAAATCTCGGGCGGCCGCATGATACTCGGGCTCGGCACGAGCGGCCCCGCAGTCATTGAAAACTGGCACGGTATGAAGTTCAAAAAGCCGCTTCAGCGAACTAGAGAATACGTCGAGATAATCCGGATGATCCTCTCGGGCGGCAAGGTCGATTACGACGGGGAAATATTCAAGCTCAAAGGATTCCGCCTTCAGTTTAGTCCCCCCCGTCCGGATATCCCCATCCTCGTCGCCGCCATCGGGCCGAAGAATATCCGCCTCACGGGCGAGGTCGCAGACGGCTGGATACCGTTCCTCCTCCCGAGGGAAGGCATTAACGAGGCCGGAAAGAGCTTGCGCTCGGCGCGGAATCAAAGGGAAGGGCGGCTTCGGAATTATCGGTCTGCCCATACATAACGACGTCGGTCTCGGAAGACGCCGAAACCGCAAAGGCAGCGGTAAAGGAGCACATCGCCTATTACATCGGCGGCATGGGAACGTACTATTACAACACGCTCGTAAGGTTCGGCTACGTCGAAGAGGCCGATGCTATAAGAAGCGCCTGGGAGAAGGCGAACAGGAAAGAGGCCGTTTCCGCGGTGAGCGACAGGGTCCTCGATTCGCTCTCCGTGTCCGGCACCCCGGAACACGGGAGATCGATTGTCAAAGCCTATCTCGAAGACGGAATGGACCTTCCAGTACTCCTCTTCCCGCCGAAAGCCTCGCGCGAGCTCGTCAGGGAATCGGTCGAATCCCTCGCCCCTCCATACGCATGACGACGATCTCTCTAATCATTCCCAACGATTTCGAGCGAGGAATCGGTCGCTGTTGCCTTGCTGCGCAAACGTTTATCCGGTACTGCTCCCAAATTGCCCATTAAGATATCATGCCTTAATCGGGAACCCGTTTCCGCGGTGATCGATCAGGAATCTTTTAAATCAAGGGTTCATACAAATAATCTGTCATTTCGAACGAATGTGAGAAATCTCTCTTTGCCTTTTCACCACCCTTAGAAAAAGGGGGTGGGGTGATTTTATGCAGCTTTACTTCCCTCGATGGAACAATTGCCTGCAGAACGCTGAGATCTTTTGTCCGGGCTGCCCACAAACAAAAAAGCCGCTCACGCCATTTCAGGCGCGAGCGGCTCGATTGATTTATATTCTATTCAGTTCTTAAGCGCTTATAAAGTCCTTGAGGATACCCCCGGTGCTGAGCTGCCGGAGCTTCTTAGAGCGCGTCTTTCTATCTGCCTTATGCGCTCACGGGTGAGGCTGTACCTGTTCCCGATCTCGTCGAGCGTGTACGACTCGTCGTACCCGATCCCAAACCTCATCCTCAGTATATCCTCTTCCCTGTCGGTCAGGTTCTTGAGCGCCTCCTCTATCTTCTCGGACATCGACACAGTTGCCAAAAGCGTGTCGGTAGCCGGCCTCGTATCCGGAATAAAATCGATGAAGCTATTCTTCCCGTCTCCCGATGCCGTGTTCACGGCGTCGAGATAAACAACGTTCGTGGAGGTTGCCTTTATAACCTTCGACACCTTCTTCACGCTGAGCCCGGTCTCTTCGGCGACGTCCTCTATAGCCGGCGCCTCGCCGTTTTCGTTCCTCAGCATATTGGCCGTTCTCGTAATCTTGTTGGCCTGCTCAAGCACTCTTACCGGAATCCTGATTACCCTCGTCTGGTCGAAGAGCGATCTCGTTATGCTCTGTATTATCCACCACGAAGCGTAGGTCGAAAATCTGTAGCCCTTAGACGGATCGAATTTCTCGACCGCTTTAATGAGGCCGATGTTTCCTTCCTGGATTATGTCTGCCAGCGGGAAGCCCTCTCCCCATGTAGTTCTTCGCGATGCTTATCACGAGTCTGAGGTTTGATTTTATGAATTTGTCCTTGTTCTCTATTTCCTTGTTTCTATATGCCCTGTATAGAGCCGACATCCTGTTCAGCTTTACATCGAGCGGCATATATCCGCCGGCGGCCTTGGCTTTCCTCTCCTCGAGGCTGCATTTACAAACGCCTGAATTCTCCTTCTTCACAATCTCTTCGGTGAGGACTTTTACCTCTTCGGCGAGCTTGTCGGCCTTGGCGTTATATTTCTTTATCTTTGTTGCTATGCGAACCTCTTGCGAGGCGGTAAGGAGGGACTCGGTGCCGACTTCCTTGAAGTAGGACTGTAGTAGCTGATAATCCTCGTCCGGGATCACCCTGTTCTTTCCGTTCATCTTGCCGCCCGACGTCCCGTTCATCAGGCTCTGATCGTACGACATCTCGTTGGCGTGCGTCCTTTGTTTGTCAAAGTCCTTACTCGAGATGCTTCCAGCTACCGAACTATCAAAAGATTCTTTTAAGCTCTGTCGACCCATGGCAGTATCCTCCAGTTTAGTCCTCCGAATTTTGTGACCCGTAAACCCCATTAAAACCAAGCATGATCTTAACGATGCAATGTTTATGCCACAAACTATGTATTTATCCTAATATACTGTTCTTATTCATTTAAATCGTTATTTCATACCTGAAGTGTTTCTTAAGCGGATAAGGTTTCCATGACAAAAAATGTCATTACGGTATGGTTCTGCCGGAAATTGAAAGCGCAAAATGTCCTGTCCGGGAACAAAAAATCACTGCCGGTTTCGGTAAAGGACTATATATGTAACGATTCCCGGCTTCTATCGCCGCTTCAGGCCGACTCTCGTCGGACGTGTGCAAGAAAATTCAGAGGGCCCTACCTCACCCCCGAGATTCAAGTTGACAACCAGGGGTATTGAAGGGAATATTAGCAATACTGATAAGACATGAATTTAGTTTTTTTATACCTGATTACTATCGGCTAAAGGAAATTTAACGAATGAAAATACTTGTTACCGGCGGTGCCGGTTTTATAGGCTCATGGGTTGCCGACTCCTACATCGAGGGCGGGCACGAAGTACTGATATTCGACGATCTCTCTTCGGGAAGGCTCGAGAACATAAACCCCAAAGCGGAGTTTGTGAAAGGGGACGTACGAGACCGCGCTTTGATCGACAGCGTCATGGACCGCTTTCAGCCCGATGTTGTGAACCATCACGCGGCGCAGATAGACGTAAGGAAGTCCGTCGAGGATCCGGCGTTCGACGCCGAGGTGAATATAATCGGCTCGATCAACCTCCTCGAATCGTCTGTAAAACACGGGGTGAAAAAGTTCGTATTCGCCTCCACGGGCGGCGCGATATACGGCGAGCCCGAGGACATCCCCGCGGACGAAAGCACGCCCCCGATGCCGATATCGGCATACGGCACGTCGAAATACGCCGTCGAGAAATACATCGAATACTACAGCCACATCTATTCGCTCGATTACGTAGCGCTAAGGTACGCGAACGTCTACGGCCCCAGGCAAAACCCCCACGGCGAAGCGGGGGTAGTCGCCATATTCTGCAGCCGTATACTTTCCGGCGGAACGTGCCTCATCTTCGGCGATGGCGGCCAGACGAGGGACTATGTCTATGTGGGTGATGTCGCCCGTGCGAACGTCCTCGCTCTCAATTCCAAATCCGGGAGCTACAACATCGGCACCGGTGTCGAAACCTCCGTCAACGAGCTTGTAGGCGAGCTCGGCGTCGCCTCGGGCCAGGTATTCAATACCGAATACGCCGACGCCCGGGCCGGAGAAGTCCAGAGGATAAGCCTCGAGGCCGGGCTCGCCGAAGAGGTCCTGGGCTGGGAGCCGCGCGTTTTCCTCGACGAAGGAATAAGAAACACGTGGGAGTGGTTCAGGGCTTCCAATAACGGCTGACAGACGCCCCTTTGCCCGGATTGCGTAACTCGGTTCATAGTGTATCCTTAATCCTCTCGGAGGTTCCGAACTTATGAAAAACAAAGATGATTTTCTTTACGACGTACGAATAATCAACAGGAATATCAGGGACGGAGAGGTCTCTAAAAAGGACTACGACAAGTACTTGGATAACCTCCCCGACGTCGAAGACAATAGCGAGCCGCTCATCATCGAAGACGACGAGCCCGAAACGCTGAGCTCTGTGCCCGACACCGAAGAAGCTGAAGAAACGGAAGCGGCCGACGAAGACGAAGAGGAAGAAAGCTGATGAAGTGGGATTACAAAGTCGTCACGATTGACCAGCTTTTTCATGGAAGCGACGATCACGACATCGCGATATCCAAAGACGCCGCAGCAGCCCGTAGGAACAAACAAGGGCAGGGCGTCGAAGGCACACTCAACAAGATGGGCGAAGAATCCTGGGAGCTCGTTACGATAGTGGGCGACTTCGCGATATTTAAAAGACCCAAAGACAAGGCCTGAGAACCGGGCGCGTCATTCCCATTCTATAGTGCTGGGCGGCTTGGTGGATATATCGTATACCACCCTGTTCACGCCCCTCACCTCGTTAATTATCCTTACGGAAATCTTTTCGAGAATGTCGTACGGTATGCGCGCCCAGCTCGCGGTCATGCCGTCGAGGCTGGTGACCGCCCGAAGGGCCACGACGCTTTCGGTTCTCCTCGTCCCCCATTACCCCGACCGTCTTTACGGGGACGAACACGGTGAACGCCTGCCAAATGTCGTCGTAGATGCCGTTACTCTTGAGCTCCGCTATGAAGATCCTGTCCGCGTGACGAAGCACCCTCAGCCTCTCCTCCGTTATCTCGCCCATTATCCTTATGGCGAGCCCCGGTCCGGGGAAGGGATGCCTGCCGAGTATCTCCGGCGGCACGCCGAGCTCGGCACCTACGGCCCTCACTTCATCCTTGAAAAGCTCACGGAGCGGCTCAACGAGCTTTAAATTCATCTTCTCAGGAAGCCCGCCCACATTATGATGCGACTTTATCGTAGCGGACGGGCCTTTCACGCTTACGCTCTCTATAACGTCGGGATACAGGGTCCCCTGTGCGAGGAATTCTGCCCCCTCTATCCGGGACGCTTCTTCCTCGAAAACGTTCACGAACTCCTCCCCGATTATCTTTCTCTTCTTCTCGGGGTCGGTCACGTCTTCGAGCCTCTTTAAAAACCTCTCTCCCGCGTCCACGTGTATAAGGTTAAGCCCCATGTCCCTGAAGGACGCCACCACCTCTTCCGCCTCTTTGTCCCGGAGAAGTCCCGTATCGACGAAGATGCAGTAGAGCTGGTCCGGAATGGCGTGCTGTATGATCACGGCAGCGACCGCCGAATCGACGCCGCCCGAAAGACCGCAGACGACCTTCGAGCCGCCTACCTTCTCTCGGATGTCCGATATGGCAGTTTCGACGAACGACCTCGGCGTCCAGGAGCCGTCGCACCCGGCAATGCCGATTACGAAGTTAGATAGTATTTCTTTACCGTATTTTGTGTGCACCACTTCCGGATGAAACTGCGTCCCCCATATCCTTCTCTTCACGTCCTTCATCGCGGCCGCCGGTGAATTCCCGCTGAGCGCGATGGACTTAAACCCGGGCGGCAGTTCCAGCACGCGGTCGCCGTGCGACATCCAGACGCCGCTCTCTTCCGGCACATTATAAAAGAGGTCGTCCCCATCCGTGATTTCAAGCGTCGCGGGGCCGTATTCCCTTTCCTCCGAGCGCTCGACCTTCCCGCCGAGGAGCTTCGTCGTAAGCTGCATGCCGTAGCATATCCCGAGGACAGGGATTCCGAGTTCGAATATCCCTGGGTCGACGGTTGGCGAGTCTTCGTCCCAGACGCTCGACGGGCCGCCCGAAAGTATGAGCGCATTCGGGGATATCTCTCTTATTTCTTCAAGCGGTGTTGTAAACGGTTTTATTTCGGAGTAAACCCCAAGCTCCCTCACGCGCCTTGCTATAAGCTGAGTGTATTGAGAGCCGAAATCGAGTACGAGTATAGTCTCACGCATTTTAGTGTCTTAATATTTAAAAAAGTCCCGGTGGGGTAGTGGATTTTTAAAGAAGGTGAAACGCACGCGGCCGGTATCACTCCAGTCTGTAGTTGGGTGATTCCTTCGTTATTATGACGTCGTGTACGTGTCCTTCCCTGAGCCCGGCGCCGGTAACCTTTATGAACTTTCCATTGCTCCTGAGCTCGCTTATGGTCTTGCATCCCGTGTAGCCCATTCCGGCCCTGAGGCCGCCGATCAGCTGATAAATCGTCCCGCCTATGGGCCCTCTGTAAGGTATCCTGCCCTCTATTCCTTCCGGCACGAGCTTGGCGTCTATCATCTCGTCGCCCTGGTTCTGGGCATACCTGTCTCTGCTGGTGCCCTTCTTCATGGCCTCGATGGAGCCCATTCCCCTATACACCTTATACGTCCTTCCCTGAAAGAGGATCACCTCTCCCGGGGCCTCGTCCGTTCCGGCGAAGAGGTTTCCTATCATGACCGAATGAGCGCCCGCGGCTATAGCCTTCACTATATCGCCCGAGAACTTGATGCCTCCGTCCGCTATGGCCGGAATCCCGTGAAGGTCCGATATCCTCGTTACGTCCTGGATAGCCGAAACCTGCGGCACCCCTATGCCCGCAATTATTCTCGTCGTGCATATGGATCCCGGACCGACCCCTATCTTCACACCATCGACGCCGGCCTTGATCACGGCTTCCGCGCCTTCGCCCGTGCCGATGTTCCCGGCTATGAGCTCTATCCCGGGGAAATTCGCCTTGGTCGATTTGATCGCGTCCAAGACCTTCTTCGAATGCCCGTGCGCCGTGTCTATGACTATCACGTCGCATCCGACGTCAACGAGCGCCTGTATCCTCGCTTCCCTGTCGGGCCCGACGCCTACGGCGGCGCCGCATCTCAGCCTGCCCATGCTGTCCTTGCAGGCGGTGGGATACTTCTCTATCTTTTCTATGTCCTTCATCGTGATGAGCCCGCGGAGCTTGAACTCCGAGTTCACCACGGGAAGCTTCTATCTTGTATTTATGAAGTAGCTCTTTCGCCTCTTCGAGGGTAGTGCCTTCCCCGACCGTCACCAGCTTCTTCTTCGGGGTCATTATCTGGTCAACCTTGAATTCGAGGTTCTTCTCGAACCTTAAGTCCCTGAAGGTTATTATGCCGAGAAGCGAGCCGTCCTCCTTCGTCACGGGAGCCCTGTGATGTTGTGCTTGAGCATTATGTCAAGGGCGTCCCGCACTTTGTGGTCGGGCTTTACTGTAAGCGGGTTCACTATCATCCCGCTCTCATACTTCTTTACCCTCATCACCTCTGCCGCCTGATCCTCGATGTCGAGGTTCCTGTGAATAATGCCGATGCCGCCTTCCTGCGCCATGGAAATAGCGGTGATCGATTCTGTGACGGTGTCCATAGCCGCGCTGACGAGCGGAATGTTGAGCTTGATGTTTCGTGACAGCATCGTCGAGACTTCGACGTCGTTCGGGAGGGTCTCTGAATAGGCTGGTACCAGAAGAACGTCGTCGAAGGTGAGACATTCCTCTATTTTTTCAATGTTCATGGCGCTACCTTTTTATTTTTTGGCGGTCGTTTTCCTGGCGGCTGGTTTCGCCGCCGGGGTTTTCTTCTTCCTGGCCGTGGTGGTGGATGCGGCCGGTTTCTTCTCTTCTTTCTTGTCTTCGGCCACGGCGATCAGCCTGGCCGGGGTCTTGACGATCTCGATTATCTTCTTTCTCATCTCGGGGAGAGTAACCCCAAGCTCTATCTCTATTTCCTGATCTTTATCCCCGAGGTTTATGAATACGGGAAGGACCCCTACGTACGTCTTGGAATCCACTCTTTCGAAGCCAAGCGCCTTCAGCAGCTTTTTCGGTAAAGTCGGAAATTCCAGTGTCGCAATTTCCGCTGTCTCCTGCGGCAAAAGGCCATCCTGGCTTACACTGATTTTAAGACGGGTGGATTTCATATAGTCCCCTCACCTTGCCTTTGATATAATACGACGGTTATATTTTGAATATAGAATATTTGTTTAGCCCCTAAATACTGCAATCCTGTTCCAGAAAACGTGATTGAGTGGTAAAGCTTAATACCCCTATTAACTAGATTATTTTACTCGAAGACAGGGGATTTATCAAGGAATTCTTGGGCTTGACGGCGCTTTTCCGGCGCTTTTGAAGGCCGGGGTTTAGTCTGAAAGAGAAGTCTCGTAATCTACTATCCTGAGATTGTATTTAAGCCCCAGCACCTTTCCCGAAGGGGGGAATACCGCATAAAAGGGTACGGACTCTCCCGGCTTTATATCGAAATTAAGCCCGCCAAGATTTTCGGTGTTATAAAAATCTATATTTCCAGTCTTCTTTTTCAGCTTAAGGAGTATATCCTGGAGCGGCAAACCTCTCAGCTCCCCCTCGGTAAAGGTATTCCCCGCATAAACCGTATCGTCGTAAAGCACCTGCCCCGCGGATATGAACTCGCTCTCTATCTTTACGTAGTTAACCGCGCTGTCCGACTGGTTCATGATACTGCCGGATATAACGTAAAGCGGCCCGTTCCTCGTATTGAGCCACCTGCCCTGATGCTCCGTTATTATGACCTCGTCCTTCGCGGGCTCTGCGAGTATTCCGGGTAAGAGCGACTTAACCGTTCCCTCCACCTGGGCGGCCATTTGTGGGGGGACGTATCCCATATTGAGCAGTATCACGTAAGACGCCCCGAGTATGACGGCCAGGATTATCAGCGACAAAAGGGCGTATGCGAGGGTCGCCCCGAAGCCGCCCCTTTTTCTCGGCTTCGGTCTGTAAACCCTTCCCATATCCTGCCGCTGTCTCGCAGTCTGGGACGGCGGAACCTCGCTTTGATATTCATTGTGCCTTAGCGCATCCGTGTTAAGAAAAAGGGCGTCCTCTCTTATATCCCGGGGCTTCTCCTTCCCGCCGCCCGCGGCGGCCGTGTGGTCTTCAGGCTCCTGTATGTGCCCTCTTCCAAGAGGTATCTCTTCCTCATCCTCCGGCTCCTCGTCCTCGAAGAGCCTGGGCTCCCGGGCAAGAGGCTCCAGCCCTTCCTTATCTATCTTCAGATTCTCCCAGCTAAAATCCGAGTCCCTCTTCTTAAAGGCGTCTTCGATGCTGACTTTGAAGTCCTCGGTCACAGCCCCGGTCTTGCTTATATTTACGAACTCCTCCCAGTTCCCGCCGTCCCCGGGCACGCCTCCACTGGCGCCGGCTCCGGTGCCGGGCGCCGCCTCCGGCGCGTTTCCCCCTCCGGGGTTGAGCTCGATGCTGTCGGGATCTATCTCCCCCATCACCTCCGACCGTATCTCGTCGAAGAGTGCGCCCCTTCCGGCTCCTGCCGCCGCGGCGCTCCCGCACTCGGGGCAAACAACCCCCCCGCCGGTCCCATCGGCTTCAAACTTCGCCTTACATTTATCGCATTCTATAATCATCCGGTTCCGCTCTCCCCAGGCTTCTGGAGGGCTTTAAACAATTATTAGTGCTGTCTTGGTGTCCAGTCAATAACCGCTCGACCCGTTGAATCCGGGCGCCATCGGGCGGCTACGCGTTCGCGCTCCTCCTTTCGTTAATACGTCAGAAGCGCGTTCTTCGCTTCAGGTATTATATACGACTGGACGCCGATGTAATGTTCTCCTTATAATGCGTCGTCCAGTTTCCCAAATGCGCGGCACCTTCGTCACGGCCCTTCTTCTCGTATGCACGATTCCACTCGCGGCCTCCGGGCGCGAAATAGAGCGGGTCCAGTACCACATGGGTACGTATGCGAGGGTATACGTTAACGACGGCTCGCACGACGACGTCAACTACGCCTTCGAAACCATAAAACAGCTCGACCTCCTCCTGTCCGATTACAATCCCGACAGCCAGGTGTCTCAAATCAGCAAATTGGCGGGCACCGCTCCCGTCACGGTAAGCCCCGAGGTCATGGAGGTGCTGGCCACGGCAAAGCGCGTGGCCGCCGAAACCGGCGGGGCGTTCGATCCGACCATAGGCGCGGTAACCATCGGGGTCTACAGGTTCGGGAGGGAAGACGCCCGTCCGCCGGACGAGGACGAAATAACACGCGCGAAATCCCTCGTCGATTACAACTCCCTGGTCTTGAAAGACGATACGGCGTACCTAGAAAAAGCGGGCATGATGCTCGACCTCGGCGGCATCGGCAAGGGCTACGCCGCCGATAAGGCTGCGGAGGTCCTAAAATCGAGGGGCATAAAAGAGGGGATGGTCGCCCTGTCCGGTGATATAAAGATTTTCGGGCACGACACCGAGATCGGCATCCGAAGCCCCACGGGCGGCCCGCCCATCGCGTCTTTCAGGACGGGCAAGGGCGACCTCGCAGTCTCGACGAGCGGGGGGTACGAAAGGGTCATCGACCCCGGCGGAAAGTCCTATCATCACCTCATCGTCCCCGAAAGCGGCTTTCCCGGGCGCGACTTCCGCAGCGTAACCGTTGTCCTCGCGGGCGACGCCGCGCTCGCGGACGCGTACGCTACCTCGCTTTTCACAATGGGCAGGCAGAAGGCCCTCGGTTTTCTCGACGAGCACCCCGAAATAGGGGTGTTTTTCGTCTTCAGCGACGGCGGGACCTTCTACAACGAGGCCTTTACGCGCATCGTCAAAAACCCGAAGCTTCCCTGACTCTTACGGCGCGCTCACACCTATCTCATTTAAATTATTAAATTTTAAGGATTTCCGGCCTTTACTTCCCCGGACAGCTGCCCGGCGGCACTTATTTGACAAACCCCGGGGGTACCTTATATTGTAAATCTGTTAAACTATACTATAATCAAACTTTTCAATCCGTATCCAAGGAAAAAGATAATATGCCAATCAGTTCTATAGAAGAAGCGATCTCGGATATCCGGGACGGGAAGATGGTTATTCTCGTTGACGACAAGGACAGGGAAAACGAAGGGGACCTCGTCGTCGCGGCCGAGTACGCAAGTGCGGAAACAATAAACTTTATGGCGAAGCACGGAAGGGGCCTCATTTGTCTCGCCCTTACGAAAGAAAACGCCGACCGCATAGGGCTCCAGCCCATAAAACCCGAACATAACCCCGTTCCCCAGTATACGGCATTCACAATATCCATCGACGCATGTAACGGCATCACGACCGGTATCTCCGCGTTCGACAGGGCGTCCACTATAAAACAGGCCATATCCGAAGAATCCAGGCCCGACGATTTCATCCGTCCCGGGCACGTGTTCCCGCTGATCAGCAGGGCTGGCGGCGTTCTCGTAAGGGCCGGTCATACGGAAGGCTCGGTAGACATAGCGAGGCTCGCGGGCCTTAAGCCGGCCGGGGTTATATGCGAGATAATGAACGACGACGGCGACATGGCCAGGCTTCCCGATCTCGAGAAGTTCGCCGAGACGCACAATATCAAGATAGCCTCGATAGCCGACCTCATAAGCTACCGCCTCCGCGCCGAAAGCCTAGTCAGGCGGGCGGCCTCCGCGGTGATACCTACCGAGTTCGGCGAATTCAAGATAATAGTCTACGAGAGCGAGATAGACCCCCAGCACCACGTGGCCTTCGTAAAGGGCGACATCACCCCCGACAAAGACGTCCTGGTCAGGGTTCATTCCGAGTGCCTCACGAGCGACGTGTTCGGCTCGCTCCGCTGTGACTGCGGGCCCCAGATTCGTCAGGCGATGAATATAATCAATAAAGAAGGAATGGGCGTTATACTTTACATGCGGCAGGAGGGCAGGGGGATCGGCCTTATCAACAAAATAAAGGCCTACGCCCTTCAGGACGACGGCTACGACACCGTCGAGGCAAACGAAGTGCTCGGGTTCAAACCCGACCTCCGGGATTACGGCATAGGTGCGCAGATACTCCTCGACCTCGGTGTCAGGAACATGCGTCTCCTCACGAATAATCCCAAGAAGATAAAGGGCCTCGAAGGGTTCGGGCTCAAAATAGTCGAGCGCGTCCCGATAGAAATTCCGCCCAACGGCAGGAATTCCAGCTACCTCAAGGTAAAAAAGGACAAGCTGGGGCACCTGCTTTCGATGGTGGACTGAGGAGAAAGAGATGCCAAAGGTACACGAGGGTGGCCTCGACGCTAAAGGGTTCAAGTTCGCGGTAGTCGTAAGCAGGTTCAACGATTTCATAACCGAGCGTCTCATGCACGGCGCTGTGGATACGCTTCTAAGGCACGGAGCCTCGGACAGCGACATCGAAATCATTAGGGTTCCGGGCGCCTACGAGCTCCTCTACGCGGTGAAAAAGGCCGCAGAAAAAAACAAATACAACGCGATAATAGCGGTCGGGGCGATAATAAGGGGGCAGACGCCCCACTTCGACTACCTCTCCTCGACAGTGACCAGCCAGATAGCCTCCATCAGCCTCGAAAAGGACGTGCCCGTGGCTTCGGGGATAATAACCACCGAGACCCTCGAGCAGGCTATAGAACGAGCGGGCTCCAAGGCCGGGAACCGCGGCGCCGAGGCGGCCATTTCGGCGATAGAAATGGCGAACCTCACCAAGGCGTTATCCCGCAAAGGGCAGTAGCTTTACTTATGGGTACAAGGAGACGCTCAAGGGAGCTCGCGCTCCAATTCCTCTATCAGTTCGACACCCTTTCAGAAACCTCGGACGGCTCGCCAGCCGCCCCGGGCAAAGGGGCTTCGCTCGACGAAGAGCTCACGCTTTTCTGGGAAGGGCACGGCGACCGCGTTCAGGGCGATATGAAGGATTTTGCCTCGACTCTCATCCGCGGGACATGCGGCAATCTCTCCCACATAGACGGCATAATAACCCGCTATTCCGAAAACTGGCGCCTTTCGCGTATGTCGAAGATAGACAGGAACATACTCCGCGTCGCCCTTTACGAGCTCGTTTACTTGAGCGGCATTCCCCCCGCGGTTACTATTAACGAGGCCGTCGAGCTCGGCAAGAGGTTCGGCACGGAAGAATCCGGCTCTTTTATTAACGGCATACTGGATAAAATCAGACTGGCGAAGGAAAACGGTGAACTTCTCAAATGATTAAGGAAGCCATAGCCAAGCTCGTCGAGCGTATAGACCTCGAAGAAGACGAAATGTCCGAAGTCATTGAGACTATGATGGAGGGCGAGGCAACGCCCAGCCAGATATCGGCGTTTCTCGCGGCGCTCAGGATGAAGGGCGAGTCCGTCCCCGAGATCACCGGGGCGGCGAAGGTTCTCCTCGACAAGGCGACCCGCATATCTTCGGGGCACGAAGTCGTGGTAGACCTCTGCGGCACGGGCGGGGACAGCCAGGGGACGTTCAACGTCTCGACGGTCGCCGCCTCGTGGTCGCCGGTGCGGGCGTCCCCGTGGCGAAGCACGGTAACCGCTCCGTTTCGAGCTACGTCGGAAGCGCCGACGTCTTGGAAGCCCTGGGCGTCAATATAACCCCCTCTCCCGAAATCGCCGAGAGGTGCCTCCGCGACGTCGGCATAGTGTTCCTCTTCGCGCCCCTTTACCACCCGGCCATGAAGAACGTCTCCATTCCCCGCAAAGAGATCGGCATAAGGACCATATTCAACATCATCGGCCCAATCGTAAACCCGGCGGGCGTAAAGCATCAGGTAATCGGCGTGTATTCCGAGGTTCTCCTCGACCCGATGATAAAGGTCCTCCGCAATCTCGGCCACAAGGGCGCGATGATAGTCCACGGCTCGGATTCGATGGACGAAATCACGGTCACGGGCAAGACTGTCATCGCCGAGCTCAAGGACGGCATGGTAAAGAAATACCAGTTCGATCCATCGGAGATAGGAATTAAAAAGAGAAGCATCGCCGAGCTCAGGGGCGGAAAGACTGCGGAGGAAAACGCGGCGCTCCTCGTTTCGATTTTAAAAGGCGAGGAGAGAGAGGCGAAGCGTGACATAGTCCTCCTTAACGCTGCGGCCGCGATTTACGTCTCCGGCACGAGCCCCGACTTCGAAGACGCGCTGGCCCGCGCTGCCGAATCCATAGACTCGGGAAAGGCCTACGCCAAGCTCGAAGAGCTCATAAAGGCTACGCATAACTAAACCATCTATAGTGAGCTTTGAATAAAATGGCCACCGGAACGATCCTCGACACCATAATAGAAAACACGCGCCTCGAAGTCGCCGAGGCCGGAAAGTCTCTTTCTCTTGACAGCCTCTCCCGTCTTGCGCAGTCTTCCAGGATGCCGCGCGATTTCGCCTCGGCCATAAGCCCGTCTGGGGGGCTCAGGATTATCGCCGAGATAAAACACGCCTCGCCGTCGAAGGGCATATTCAGGGAGGATTTCGACCCTGTTGCAATAGCCAGGGGGTACGAGTCCGGCGGGGCCGCGGCGCTCTCGGTGCTCACCGATAGTAAATTCTTCAAGGGAAGCCTCGACTATCTCGAAGCCGTCAAAAAGGAAGTCTCGATCCCGCTCCTCAGGAAAGATTTCATGATCGATCCTTACCAGGTCTACGAAGCCAGGGTGCGCGGCGCGGACGCGATTCTTCTCATCGTCGCCGCCCTCGAGCAAAGCCTCCTGGTCGAGCTCCAGACGCTCGCTCGTTCGCTCGGTCTCGGCGTCCTCGTCGAGGTGCACGACGAAGCCGAGCTCGAAAGGGCCCTTTCGGCCGGGAGCGACATCATAGGCATAAACAACCGCGACCTCCGGACGTTCGAGGTCGACCTCGGCGTTTCCGAAAGGCTGTCACGGATGATACCCGGCGGCGTAACCATCGTAGCCGAAAGCGGCATATCCTCCGGAAATGATATTAGGCGGCTCCGAAGCCAGGGTGTCCACGTATTCCTCATAGGCGAGACGTTCATGAAAGCCCCCGTTCCCGGAGAAAAGCTGGGGAAGCTCATTCGGGAATCCTTATAATTTATGCCTTAGCACTATGCCGCAGTACGGCCTTGCACTGTATTCTCCCTCTTTTCTATACTCCTCTTTATCGCCGTTTTATATGACTCAAAATCCGTATATATTATTGCTTCATGACAGATGAAGCGCCCGTAAAGAAAAAAAGTCCTTTGATCGCCCTCGTGCTCTCGGGGTTCGTCCCGGGGTTCGGCCAATTCTATACCCGTCAGCCGCTGAAAGGAATAATTTTGCTGGTTCTCTATATAGCCATCACGGTTCTCGGTTTCGAGCCGTTCCAGACGGTTTTTCAGGCCGTCACTTCCCCTGAAACGGCGGTTCAGGACAAGGAAGCCTTCATCCTTTTCTTCGTCTACACGATGGCGACTCTAGTCCTTCTTCTCTACGCAATGTTCGACGCGTTTTCGAGGGCAAACAAGATCAACTCCGGCGCGGCATAAAAAGATTCTAGTTTACGCCCTCGGCATCTTGACAATAGTCCGCTTAAGATATTATTATTTCGTATATTTTTCGGGCTGTTTCCTATAAAGGGTCAGGAGGAGGATCTCCTGTAATTCCCATCCACTTTGAGTTCGCTGGAGACCTAATTGGCCTGTTTTAAACATGTACGTTTTTTAATAGCCCTCGCTGCGATTCTGCATCTCGTTTCGTGTGCCGGCGGCGTTCCCGAATTCGATCCATATAAAGAGGCTTCCCAGTCGCCGGGCGAGGCGTGGACCCCGTCTGAAGAAGAGCGAACAAAATCCTTCGAGCTCGAAGAGCTGCCCGCCATGCCCGAAGAGCTCAAGCCGGACGAGGAAAAGCTGACGCTGTCGCAGCTCGTCGACTTTGCACTAATAAATAACCCGACCACACAGGTCGCCTGGCAGGACGCCAGGGCCGCGGCGGCCGTATGGGCGCAGGCCCGGGGGCTCTACTATCCCCAGATAGGTGGTACTGCGAATTACGCATATGCCAGGGGCGGCGGCTCGTCCACCGGCTCCGATCCCTACCGCGAGCAGTATGCGAATGTCGGCCTCTCGCTCAGCTATCTTCTCTTCGATTTTGGGGGACGTGAGGCCCAGATAGACGCGGCTCGGCTCGCCCTCATCAACGCGAACTGGAATCAGAACGACGCCATACAGAACGTCCTCAACGCGGTGGCCGTCTCGTACTACGACTACATCGGGTCCAAATCCCTTGTCGCGGCGTACGAAACCAACCTCGAAGAGGCCAATACCAGCCTCGAAGCGGCCGAGCTCAGGCTCGAAGCCGGGGTCGGCACACTGCCCGACGTCCTTCAGGCAAAGGCGCAGCTCTCACAGGTGGAGCTCGACCTCGTTGCCGCCCAGGGCAACGTCGAGATATTCCGCGGTCAGCTCGCAACGTCAGTCGGCTGGCCGGCCAACATATCCTACAATATCTCCGACGACGTGAGCGAGCCGCCGGTGGAGGCGCTCAGCGACAACGTGAACGACCTCATCGACATCGGTATGAAAAACCGCCCCGACCTTGCCGCCGTTCAGGCTACAGTCAGGGAACAGGAGGCGCTCCTCAGGGAGGCCAAGTCCCAGTTCTTCCCGACCATATCCGCCGGGGCCCAGATAGTCGAGTGGTGGGTCAAGCCCGAGGGCAACACCAGGGATTATTTCACCAATTATCTAGTCGGGCTTCAGCTTCAGGTCCCGATATTCCAGGGATTCACGATTATAAACTCGGTACGCCAGGCCAGGGCCGAGCTCGAATCCGCAAAGGCCGCTCTCAAGCTCCAGGAACAGATAGTCATAAACGACGTGTGGAATGCATATTTCGAGTTTAGAACCTCGGTCCAGTCCTTAAACGCCGCCGCGAATCTTCTCGAAAGCGCGACCGAATCCTACGAAGCCTCGCTTGCCAGGTACCGCGCGGGTGTGGGCGATATAATCGAGCTCTTGAACGCACAGACGACCCTCGCTCAGGCGCGCGCCGAGTACGTTCAGTCCAAGACTGACATCTTCACTACCTATGCCGACCTCGTGAACGCCATAGGGACGGAGCTTCCGTCCCCGGGTGCCCCGGAGGGCGAGATACCGGCCGGCGAAGGAGGAACCATACCGCAATGATGAAACCAAAGAATCCGCTTTCGGATCCTTTAAAGGCCGTATTGATCTACTCGATTTCCCTCGCGCTTTTCGTCACAGCCGCGGGCTGCGGAAAAGAGGAAAAGAAAACCCCTCCGCCGATGCCCGTGACGGTGGCCCCGGTCGAATCGGAGACGGTCCCGATATACCTCGACTACGTTGGCACGACCGACTCGATTCAAACGGTCGATATAAACGCCAGGGTGGAAGGCTTTCTCCAAAAAGGGCCTTCGAAGACGGGGCGGACGTCAAGGAAGGGCAGCTCCTATTCGTCATAGACCCGAGGCCATTCGAGGCCGACCTCGCTGCTGCGCAGGCGCAGCTCTCGAGAACAGGGCCTCGCTTTCCTACGCCCTCGAGCAGGTAAGGCGCTACGAGCCCCTCGTCGGGAAGCAGTACATAACGCAGGATACATACGACGGCTACGTAACCCAGGCCGAGGAAAACCGTGCGGCGGTCGAGGCCGCCCAGGCCAACGTGACGCAGGCCAAGCTCAACCTTGGCTACTGCACGATGTACTCGCCGTTCGACGGCCGTATCGGGAGGCGCTACGTAGACGTCGGCAACCTCGTCGGCGCGGCGGGCGAGCCGACAAAGCTCGCGACCATAGTGCAGCTCGACCCGCTCTACGTCTACTTCAGCGTGGCCGAGCGCGACGTGCCAAAGGTAATCGCCGCTCAGGAAGAGAACCCGCTCACCGTAAGCGTTCTTCTCCCCGACGAAACCAAAACCCCCGAGAGCGGCACCGTGGACTTCATAAACAACCAGGTAGACGTCAACACCGGCACCATAGAGCTAAGGGCCGTGGTTACTAACACAAGGAAAAGCATCCTTCCCGGTCAGTATGTAAAGGTCAGGCTCCTTCTCGGGGAGCAGCCGAATACGACCATAGTCCCCAGCAGGCCGTGGGCGAGCAGCAGGGGCAGAAATACGTCTACGTAGTCGGCGAAGGCAACAAGGTCGAATTCAGAAACGTTACAGTCGGTCAGGACTACGGCAGCAAATACACGGTAATAGCCTCGGGCGTAAAAGCCGGAGAGAAGGTCATAATCGAGGGGCTCCAGAAGGTTCGCCCCGGAATGGTCGTTTCGCCGAAGGCCCCGAGGCCGACACCCGGCCCGACGCCGGGTCCCAAGGCTCCGGAGAAGGAGGGCGAATAGCCAGTTGCCTTCTATAGTGTACGAGGAGATTTCTATTGGTTGATTTTTTCATTCAGCGTCCGGTTCTCGCAACTGTCCTCGCGATTCTTATAACGCTCATTGGCGGGCATCTCCATCCCTATACTGCCTATAGCGCAGTTCCCGGAAATCACGCCCCTACCATCAACGTATCCGCCACGTACACCGGCGCAAGCGCCGAAGTCGTCGAGGAATCGGTCACAGACCCCATCGAAGAGCAGATAAACGGCGTCGAGGGCATGACCTACATGCAGTCGTTCAGCTCGAACGACGGCACCATGAACCTGAACGTCACCTTCGACGTCGGGTACGACCTCGACATAGCAAACGTTGACGTCACGAACCAGGTGCAGCTCGCTACGCCCCTCGTCCCCGCAGAGGTCAGCCAATACGGCATCTCGGTGCAGAAGCAATCCCCGGAACTAATACTCGTCGTTCAGCTAATATCCCCGACGGGAGCCGCGACGACCTTTTCCTCAGCAACTACGCCAGCATACAGATAACCCAAACGCTCCAGAGGGTGCCCGGGGTCGGCAACATCACCATCTTCGGTCAGCGCGAATATTCCATGCGTATATGGATGGATCCCGACAAGCTCGCGAGCCTCGGGCTCACGACATCCGACGTGTCCGACGCCATATCCGAGCAGAACCCCCAGGTCGCGGCGGGGCTATAGGGCAGCCGCCGATTCCCGAAGGCCAGCAGTTCCAGTACACGATAACCACGCTCGGCAGGCTCGAAACCGCCGAGCAGTTCGGCGACATCATACTCCGCGCCAATCCGGACGGAACGGTGGTCCGCGTAAGCGACGTCGCCAGGATCGAGCTCGGCGCCCTCAGCTACACCCAGGACAGCGAGCTAGGACGGCCGTACGGCTATCGGCGTAGGTATATATCAGCTCCCCGGCGCTAACGCCCTCGACATCGACAAGCAGATACGCACGACTATGGAGCAGCTCAAGGAGAACTTCCCCTCCGGCGTCGATTACACCATCGTCTACGATACGACGACCTTCGTCAAAGCTTCCATAGAAGAGGTCCTCATGACCCTCTTCGAAGCCTTCATCCTGGTCTTCATCGTAGTCTTCGTATTCCTCCAGAATTTCAGGGCCACGCTTATTCCCGCAATAACGATCCCGGTTTCCCTGATAGGCACATTCGCCCTAATAAACGCTTTCGGGTTCTCGATTAACACGCTGACGCTTTTCGGCCTCGTGCTCGCGATAGG
The DNA here is from genome assembly GCA_041390285.1 of Thermodesulfobacteriota bacterium. Classification (GTDB taxonomy): domain Bacteria; phylum Desulfobacterota_D; class UBA1144; order Nemesobacterales; family UBA2774; genus JADLGH01. The sequence continues at coordinate 137,729 of JAWKQD010000005.1, forward strand.
TCTCGTCGTAGACGACGCGATCGTCGTCGTCGAGAACGTCTCGCGTATTCTCGAGGAAAAAGACATATCTCCCAAGGACGCCACGAGCCTCGCCATGAAAGAGGTCACTGGTCCCATCGTGGCCACGTCACTCGTTCTCATGGCGGTGTTCGTTCCGGTTTCCTTCATGCCGGGGATCACCGGCCAGATGTACAGACAGTTCGCCCTGACGATAGCCTTTTCCGTCGGCATATCCGCCATAAACGCGCTCACATTGAGCCCGGCTCTTTGCGCCATGCTCCTCAGGAAGGAAGAGCGGCGCGCCAAATGGTGGTTCTTCAGGAAGTTCGACGAAGGCTTTGACAAGATGAGGACCCACTACCAGTCCTTCGTTAAAACGATAAGCCTCAAATGGAAGGTGGTGGTCCTCGTTTTCGTGGTTCTCATGGGCGCTACGGTATACCTCTTTAAAATAGTGCCCACCGGGTTCGTCCCCGAGGAAGACCAGGGGTATTTCATCGTAAACATTCAGGGCCCCGAGGGCTCCTCGCTTCAGCGTACCAACCAGACGGTCGACGAGGTCTACGAAATCCTGATGAACATACCGGGCGTCGAGCACGTGATCTCGATATCGGGTCTCAACTTCCTTACGTCCACCTCCGACTCGAACGCCGCGGCCGTGTTCGCCGTCCTCAAGCCATGGGACCAGCGAAAATCGAAAGAGCTTCAGATAGATTACATTCTGGACGAGGCCCGTAAGGAGTTCATGGGCGTGACGAGCGCCATAGTCGTCGCATTCAACGCCCCCGCGATTCAGGGCCTCAGCTCCACCGGCGGCTTTCAGTTCGAGCTCCAGGACAGGACCGACCTCGGTATAGAAGTCCTTGCCGAAACCCTCATGAAGATGATAGAAGAGGGCGAAAAGAGGCCCGAGCTCGTCGGCCTGTTCAGCAGTTTTTCGGCCAACACTCCGGGGCTCTACATCGAGCTCGACAGGACTAAGACCAAAACACAGGGTGTTCCGATATCCGAGGTATTCAGCACACTCCAGGGCTATCTGGGCTCGCTCTACGTAAACGATTTCAACCTCTTCGGTCAGGTGTACAAGGTCTTCATTCAGGCCGAGGACAAATACAGGGCCTCCGTGGACGACATTTCCCGTCTCTACGTGAAATCCTCGAATGGAGGGCTCGTTCCCCTCGACACCCTCATCGACGTGACGAGTATAGTCGGCCCGCAGACGATCCAGCATTACAACCTCTTTCGCTCGGCGGAAATAGACGGAGACGCTGCCCCGGGATACAGCTCCGGTCAGGCAATGAAGGCTATGGAAGAATTGGCGGAAGAGATAATGCCCGAGGGTATGGGCTACGAGTGGTCCGGAATATCCTATCAGGAGATCAAGGCCGGGAACCTGGCGCCCCTCATCTTCTCACTTTCGCTCATCTTCGTGTTCCTCTTCCTCGCTGCCCTTTACGAGAGCTGGTCCATGCCGTTCATGGTCATGCTCGCGGTTCCGCTCGCGCTTCTGGGCGCCATGCTCGCGCAGCATCTCCGAGGCCTTTCCAACGACATATACTGCCAGATAGGTCTCGTCATGCTCATAGGTCTTGCGAGCAAGAACGCGATTCTTATAGTCGAGTTCGCAAAGCAGAGGCGCGACGAGGGCATGGATATTCTCGAATCGGCCCTAACCGCGGCCGAGATCAGGCTCCGCCCGATTCTCATGACGGCGTTCGCATTCATTCTCGGCGTCTTCCCGCTGGTCATCGCGTCCGGCGCGGGGGCCAACAGCCGTCATTCGCTCGGTACGGCGGTCTTCGGCGGGATGATAGTCTCGACCCTGCTCAGCCTTATCATCGTTCCTGTCTTCTACGTCGTCATACAGACGCTGAGAGAAGGCGGGTTCAAGAAAAAGCAGGCTCAGTAAAGCGGTCTCTAATCTCTGTCAGGTTATATTAGAGCGGGATCAAGGCTCAGTATTACCGCGTCGAGTTGCCAGGCGGGTAAATCGCTGGAACACCGGAGGAGGTTGGCGATACCCCCGCCGTGCTACTTCAAAATCTCCCCCGTCTTCTCGCTCCAGAGCAGGAGATCGAGCTCGTCCATCGGAATGTCTATATCCTCCGAGAATCTCCTGAGCCTCTCTTCGGTGGAGATGTATCTGTCCCTGGTGCCGGGCGGCTTCGGGCTCTCTATAACGCCCATCTCGTGAAGTGTGTTCAATATATGCTTGTCCAGGATCGCATAACCCGGAAAGCCTATGTTCCGGAGGAAATGGCTCGCCTCCTTATAACCGATCCCCTTTATGTCCTTATTCTTCGCGAAGAAGTCTCTTCTCGTGAGCGGGTCTCCGAACGACAGTACGAGCTTTCTCATGCCGAGCCCGTGCTCGCGCCTTAGATACTCCCTCGTGTGCACGATATACGCGGGCCTCCAGTTGGGGAACCTGTGAACCCCATGCATCCGCTTCCGGAGGTCTTCGAGCTCTCCTTCGAGAAGCACCTCCCTCAGCGCTTCGACCGACCTCATCCCCATCTTCGCGCTCGCCCCGGCCGTACAGATGCAAAAGGCAAGCTCCTCGAATATCCTACCGTCGTCCGCGGATGCGAGAACTTCCCTGAACTCGGCCAGTCTTTCCCCGATTAGAGCCTTCTTTTCCGAGTATGCCAGCCTCAGCTTTTTATATTCAGCCTTTTTCATCTGTCCATGTATATATAACGGATGTGGGATAAAACGTCTTCAGGAAGGAAGAATTTACTTGTAGATTGTGAGGCTCACGCCGGGCGTAAGCTCCGTCGAGTTAAGGTTGTTCCACTTCTTTATGCTCGCGACGGACACGTTGTGCTTGTTCGCTATGGCCCAGAGCGTATCGCCCTTTTTTACCTTATAGCTCACCGTGTCGCTCGAAGAGCTCGACGAAGAAGATCCGCCGCCGCCCGGAATGGTCAGCGTCTGTCCCGACCTTATCGTGTTGCCGCTGATATTATTGGCGCTTCTCAGCGAGGCTACGGATACGCCGTTCTTCGCGGCGATTCCGCCAAGCGTGTCGCCCGACTTCACCGTATATCTCGATGAAGAAGAACGTGAGCTGCCGGCGGAAGACGCCGCGCTCGAACCGCCGCTGGATCCCGGAATCGTCAGCACCTGACCGCGCTGTACCACAGTGCCTCTAAGATTGTTCGCACTCTGTATGGAGGCCATGGATACACCGTGTGTCTGCGCTATCTTTCCGAGCGTGTCCCCGGACTGAACCCTGTATTTCGTAGTGCTGCCCGAGCTTGATGAGCGCTCTACGGGGGCGCTGGCCACGGCCTGCGAGGAAGACGAAGAGCCGGGAATGGTCAGCGTCTGCCCCCTCTTTACCACCGTTCCCCTCATGTTGTTTGCGCTCTGTATCGAAGACATCGAAACGCCGTGCTTCGCGGCTATGCCGCCCAGCGTGTCTCCAGACCTCACCGTATATTTCGTGGTTCCCCTCGAGGACGAGCTCGACGCCGAGGAGCTGCTGCTTGTCGAAGCCGCATAGGCAGTCGAGCTGCCGGATATGTAGGGGATCGTAAGCTCCTGCCCCGCCATTATGGTCGAGCCCTTCAGCCTGTTGGCGCTCTTTATCGTAGAAACGCTGACGTTATACCTGGATGCGATAACACCGAGCGTGTCGCCGGGCTTTACCCTGTAGGTCGTCGTTTTCGTTATGGCCGCTCCGCCGGACGGCGTGTCGTAGTAGCGTCCCGAGGCTCCCGGTATCATCAGAACCTGTCCGGGCCTTATAAGCGAGCCTCTCATGTTATTTGCGCTTTTTATCGAGCCTATGCTGACCCTGTGCCGCGCGGCAATCGCCCCGAGCGTGTCGCCCCTTCTAACCGTATACCTCGCGGTTGACGTGTCGTGCTGCGAGCTCGATGAGGTCGAGGCCGTGCTCACGGAGCCCTTAAGCCCCGGTATTGCGAGCGACTGACCGACCATGATCGTCGAGCCCCTCATGTTGTTGGCCCTCTTTATGCTCGATACGCTCACTCCGTAGCGCCCCGCTATCTTCCCGAGCGTCTCGCCCCTTCTCACCTTGTGCCTTCCGGCCACTACTGTGCTTCTCTGGGCTACGGAAGGGCTTACGTCCGCAAGCGCGTAAAGCTCCTTGGTCTTCCCGAGGGCAATGGCCGAATAACCGTTCGGCACGTTGATGTCGTACGGCCCGCCCGGAGGCGTCGCATTGAGTAGTATCGCAGGGTTGAGCTCGACAAGCTTGTAATGGCTTACGCCTATCACCCTCGCTATGTCTGTGAGGCTTTTCTGCGGGGGCACCCTTACGGTCTCGAAGTATTCAGGCTCGTGATAATCGATGCCGACAAACCCGTATTTCTCAGGGTTCTTCGCTATTATCAGCGCCGCCATAAGCTTTGGTACGTAGTTCTTCGTTTCGGTCGGAAGCGTGTATTCCGATATCTGCCAGAAATCGTTTATCTGATACTTGTCTATCGCGGCCTGCACCCTGTCCTCGCCGCAGTTGTATCCGGCCGCAGCCAGCTCCCACGACTGGAACATCGCGTAAAGGTCGCTCAGGTAATCCGCCGCTGCCTTCGTCGATTTCTTCGGGTCCCTTCTCTCGTCTACCCATGCGTCCACGCGGAGTCCGTATCTTATCGCAGTCGGCTTTATGAACTGCCACGGCCCTACGGCGGCGGCGTGCGACTCGGCCTTCACGTTAAACCCGCTCTCTATCATTGCGAGATAAACGAGGTCCGTGGGCATTCCCCTCTCTTTCAGGATCGTGCTCATGAGCGGTATGAACCTGCCCGACCGTTCGAGCCATATGCTGAACGATCTCCGCCCCTTGTTCTGGAAGTAAACCATGTAGTGCATGACCCTTTCGTTGAGCACTACAGGTATCTCGTTTTCCGTTTCGGGGACGACATCCGGGAACTGCTCGAAAATGGTCTCTACGTAGTAGTACGTTTTCCAACCCTGTATCTGAGGGTTAAGTATGAAGAAGCTCGACCTCAGATCGTCTGCCTGCGAGCCGGAAGCCGGATACTGGTCTACCATCTTTATGTCGGGGTGGTGCCCCCCGCTTTCGACGTCGATTCCTGGCATTGCTGACTGGGTTCTTTTCGGGTGACAGATTTGCTTCCGCATCCTGCAAGGACAAGGGAAAGGGCGGCAGTAAGGAGTAAATACCTGTAAATCATTGGCTTTTTTTTATCATATTTCGAGGCAAATGTCAATTTGAGCGCATGTCCATTTAAGTATTTTCCTTAAATTTTCAAAACAAGGCAAAGATTATCTTCAATTATTGCAGGGCCTTGCGCCCGCAGCGGGCAAAGTTAAGAAACTCCTCTACCTATGTCCCGGAATCCGGCAAAAATACACTTAATAAACAGCCTGTGAAAAATAGCTTTTAAATTCGGCCGGTTTCATGTTCGCCGCCTTGGCAAGAGCGGTGAGTTTTTTCCTGTCCGTAAGGTCATTTTCCCTCAGTTTTATCATGTACTTGTCCGCTACTTCATAGGCTTCAGTCTGAACATCGACGAACCTTATCCTGGCCCTGTCCTTAACTGAATCTATCAACTCTGAAAAGTCTATCGGCACCATTTTCCCGTTCTGTATGGTTATGAGGGCCCCGGTGCCGCCGCCAAGCAAAAACTTGACCGCGCTGTAGCCGAGCTCCCGTGTGTACTTGGCGTCGAACGGAATAGGCGGAGCCGATCTCAGCTCATACCCTATCACCTTATCCGTTATCCGGGTATTGATCCCCTTTTCGGAAAGGGCCTTCATCGTCCTCTCCTTCAAGAGCTCTCCGATATCCACCTCCGACAGCCTGAGACGTCCGAATTCGTCCCGCTCAACGTCATTCAGCTCCTTTAAGTCGTCCTCGTCGAGCTTCTCGGTGAGTCCTTCGGCCAGTATGGCGACTCCGTCTTCTCTCCCCATCGCGAGCCTCTTGATTATCGCCCCTTCGAGCTTCGAAACCAGCTTCGAGAGCTTTACCTTCTCCCTCCCGAACTCTTCCGGTATAACGGTCACCGTCGCGCCCGACGCCTTCCCTATTCCAAGCGCAAGGTGTCCGGTAAGCCTGCCCATCGTGACGACGAAATACCACCTCCCCGTGGTCTTCGCGTCCTCCATCAAATAATGAACGAGACTCGTTCCTATGTGCCGTGCGGTCTCGTATCCGAACGTCGGGATGTATGACGGTATCATGATATTGTTGTCTATGGTCTTTGGAACGTGCGCGACCTTCAGCTTTCCCTTGGCCGCCTTTTCGAGCTTGTCCGCAAGGCACATCGTCCCGTCTCCTCCGATGGTTATTACGTACCCGACCCCGAGTTCGAGGAGCCCCTTGAGCGTATTTCTCATCCTCTCTGAAGAAGTCGTCGGGTTCGCCCTCGATATGCCGATAATCGAGCCGCCGGTATGGTGTATTCTCGAAGTGTTGTGGATGCCGAGTTTCTCCACGTGCGTCGTATCCCCCTCGGCCAGCCACTTGAATCCGTCCTTTATTCCCACGACCTCGACGCCCCTGTTCACGGCCTCTATCGTCGCGGCGCTTATTACGCCGTTTATCCCCGGCGCGGGGCCTCCGCCGACAACCAGCGCCAGGCGTTTTCCCGTTTTCTTTTTCGCGTCAGACATAGCTCCTCGCCCCAAATGAATTCCCTGAATTATACTGGAATGCTGCCGTCCGGTCACCATTCAAAGCCCGTCGTCTCAATGATAAAATCTCCTGCCGCCTCCGACCACCCTGAGCCCGCCCTTGACGAAGAATCTCACGAGTATGAGCCCGGCGACGAACCCCCCTATGTGCGCCCAGAACGCGACCCCGCCGATATCCGCGGCCCTTCCGAGCGAGCTCACGCCGCTAAGGAACTGTATTATGAACCATATGAATATGAACACCGCGGCCGGGATGTGTATAAGCTGTATGAAGAAAAATATAGGCACGAGCGTCAGAATCCTCGACTTCGGGAAAAGCGTTATGTACGCCCCGAGCACGCCCGATATGGCCCCGCTGGCCCCTACCATCGGTACGGCGGAATGGACGTTCGTCACGAACTGCATCGCGGCCGCGGCAAATCCGCAGACCAGATAAAACGCGAGGTACCTCATGTGACCCATCCTTCCCTCCACGTTGTCTCCGAATATGTAAAGAAACAACATGTTCCCGATAAGGTGGAGCCACCCACCATGGAGGAACATCGACGAGAAAAATGGATATATCCTTTCACCCGCCGAAAATCCCGGGGCGAAAACCTTCGCCGGTATGAGTCCGTAGGCGTCTATAAACGCGTTTACCCCTGTCCCGAGCGAGTACTCGTAAAGAAAAACCAGAATACAAAGCGCTATAAGTGTTATATTAACGAAAGGGATACCCGGCGTCGTGGTGGTATCTCTAAGTGGTATCATGTAGTTAGATTATACATATCTGTGGTACCCCGGGCCACTTGCATTAAGCGCCCGATGCCTTAAAATGCTGGGGCGAGCGCGGACTGCGCCGTAAGGGTTCAATGTTTCAGAAGCTAAGAACTGATCTCGTAAAAAAACTTGCCGGCGTAAGGCTCGTTCTCGTAAACGCCGACGGTTTTACGCACGGCCATGCCAACGGCAACGGCGGCCTGCCCGACGCGAAGTATATTTCGGCCCTCAAACACGGCGGCGTCGAATTCGCGGCCTTCTCGAAATCGAGATCGAACGCCATATCGTCGGTGGCGGAAACATTGGGCATTGAGCTTCACCAGGGCCTCCCCGAAGCCCTCGGCCTCTACGACGCCCTAAAGTCAGAGCTCGGCGTGGCCGACAAGGACGTAGCCTTTCTCTGCGGGGGCGAATCCGACATCCCGCTCATAGGCAAGGCGGGCTTCTCAGCGGCGCCGCCCGACGCCGCTCGGCGTTAAAGCGCGCTCCTACTTTGTAACGTATCATTCCGGGGCCCGGCTGTAAACGAGATAGCCTCCCTCATCTACGTCGCCAAAAAACACCACGGCGGCTGGTCCGAATAAAAGCGCGGCCACTCATTCCCTCTCAATCCGCTTTACCATGTTGTGATAAAATATCCCTATGGGAGTCAAGGAACTTACAGCCGACGTAAAGCGGCGCGCCAGCTCGCTCGGATTCGGCCTCGTCGGCATATCCCCGGCGGGCCCTCTTCCCGATGGCCAGCGCTACAAGGAATGGCCTCTCCATGGGCCACGCGGGAAAGATGCATTATCTCGAGCGCCGCGTCGAGAGGCGCGAAGACGTGCGCAACATCCTCCCCGGCGCAAAATCCGTTATAACCTGCGGGCTCAACTACAACACCGAAGCGCCGTACTCTACGTCATGCGATGACAGCAGCAAGGGATGGATAGCGCGCTACGCCTGGGGCGGCGATTACCACGGCGTGATGGACGAGCTCTCGTCCCTCTCCGATTTCATACGCGCCGAAACGTCGGGCTCTGCCGGGATAATGCGTTACTCCGACACGGGTCCCGTCCTCGAAAGGGCCCACGCCAGATACGGCGGCATCGGCTGGATAGGAAAGAACACCTGCCTCATAAATCAGGAGACGGGCTCGTGGATTTTCCTCGGCGAGCTCATAACGGACATCGAGCTCGAATACGACTCGCCTGCCCCCGACAGATGCGGCACGTGCACGAGATGCATCGACGCCTGCCCGACAGGCGCGCTCACGGAGCCCTACACGCTCGACTCCCGTCTCTGCATCTCCTACCTCACGATAGAGCTCAAGGAAAAGATGCCGTTCGATCTCCGGGACAAAACGGGCTCAAATATATTCGGCTGCGACATCTGCCAGGACGTCTGCCCGTGGAACAGAAAGGCCCCGGTGACGGACGAATCCTCGTTCCAGGCCCGGCCCGGCCTCTACAACCTCGGGGCTCGACACAATAGCCTCTCTCGGCCCCGAAGAGTTCAGGGCGCTCTTCAAGGGGAGCCCTATAAAACGCACCAAGCGTAGGGGGCTCCTCAGAAACGCCCTCGTCGCCATCGGGAATTCGGGCGATCCTGGCTTCGTTCCCGTCGTTGCCGAATGCCTTGGCGACGAAGAGCCGCTCGTCAGGATTCACGCCGTACTGGGCCCTTTGGAAGCTCGAAGGGAAGGGGGCATTCGGCCCGCTCCTCGGCCTGAAGGAATCCGAAGAAGACCCGGCGGTGCTCGAAGAGCTCGACTATATTCTCGAACTTATAGACGGCGCCGGCGGGCTCGAAGCCTCCGGGTGAGCAGTCTCCCGGCGCGGGCCCGGACTGGAGTCGTCCACAGAATTCAGTAATAATCTTTTTCTCCGATGAGCGAAACGTTCCACCAGGAAGCCGAAGAAGTTATTCTGGCCAACGAGAAGTTTTACCTTGCCGTAAATCAGGCCGATATGAATCTCATGTCCGACGTGTGGCTCTGCGGGCCCGAGGACAAGTGCGTTCATCCCGGCTGGCCCATGCTCTACGGCTGGGAGGCGATTAAAGAGAGCTGGAAGAATATCTTCGAAGAGGGCGGCCCGAAACGATCGAAATTTCTCAGGTGAACGCCGAGATAACGGAAGGGCTCGCATGGGTCGTCTGCGTCGAGAAGATAATCCACAAGTCAGGCGACGATATGAGGATCGGATTCGCCCAGTCAACGAACGTCTTCCACAAAACCGGCTCCGGCTGGAAGCTCATCATACACCACGCTTCGCCCATCCCTAAGCCGAGGACCGAAGCGGCCTCCGATACGAACCTTCAGTAACCGTCTAGTAGTTGAAATTATAGAACACGTCTACGCCCGGATTCTCGCCGCCGATGTCCCCGTTTATGGAGACGTTTTTGAATATGGTGTATTCGACTATGACCTTGGTCTGGGTTACAGTCGTCGAATCCGTAAGAGACTGTGTCGTCTCCCTCTCGACGGCGAAATAGAGGTCCTCGGTCAGGTACTTACCCACTTCGAGCTCCGGCCCACCTGTGCCGGTTCCTATGTTCACGACGTCCAGCTTGAACCTGCTTCCGAGCATCCTTTCAAGCTGCGCCGCGGCCACGCCGCCCGCGAGCCCCGAGGCAACTCCCTGTATGGAGGCCCTGTCGCTTGAGCCTATCTGGTCCGACGGCGCGCCGAAAACTATATACGAAACCATATCCGTCTCTGACATCGGCGGGTCGCTCGTAAGCTCGACGACGGGCTTTTTCGCGGTCCCTGATATGTTTATGTATATCTCGACGCCGGACACCCTGTAAAGCGCCCTTATGTCGAGGAAGGGGTTTATATCGGGGGTTCCGGAAAAGCTCACGTTCCCCTGCACGATTCTGAAAAGCTTTCCGAAATTCTCGTACGTTCCCCGGACAGTGCTTATGTTCCCTACGATCCTCATGTCCTCCCCGTACGCTTTATTTATGTCGAGGTCTCCCCTGAGCTCTACGTTGGCTCCGCGCCCGCGCACCCAGTTGTTCCTCCTCATCCGCACCCTCAAATTCATCGAGATGTCCTCTTTGAAGTAGTCCGTGGGCTGCCCGGACTGGACGGTGAACTCGTCTTCCCGCTCGTCGGCGAATTTAATCTCCTCGACCTGCCTTTCCTCCGTTTCCGGAATCGTAATCCTCGCCCTCGAAACCGTTAGGTCTCCTTTGAGCGCGATTTTGGATCCCTCTCCATCGACGTCGATGTTCCCGGTCAGCCGTCCCGCTACGTTCTTGGGCCTTATCAGGAAATCCTGGAGATCTCCCTTAAGGTCAAAGGTCATGGTCGGGATGTCTATATTGCCGGTGAATTTGCCCGTTCCGTTCGATCCCGAATGAACGATGAGCTCCTTCAAAATTCCCTTCTGCCCGTTCATCTCGACGAGCGCGCTTTCCACCTTGAACTCGTTCCTCAGCGACTTTATTTTAAAGATTGCGTCCTTCATCGAGAGCTGCCCGTTCGCGACCGGCCTCCCGAGCGTTCCGCTCGCTTTCAAATCGACTACCAACACCCCCGAGGACTTCTCCACCTCTTCGCTGAACGTCGTAAGCGGGCTCAGGTCCACCCCGCTCGACGTAACGGTCAGGTTAAACGGTGCGTTTTCGACATTATCTCCCAGCTCCTTCAGGTTAAGGTCGATGTTCGAGCTCCCGTTTGCCTGCAATATCGAAGCCCCTTCGTCCGTAATGTCGAACTTAAGCGTAAGGTTCCGTTCGAGGTACGAAACGTCCAGGTCTATGTCGTCGTTCTTAAAATCCTTGTACTCGATATTTCCGATGTTTACCTTTGCTCTCAATTGCGGGGCGGTCATCGTGCCGGACGCGTTTACGTTCGCCGATAGCTCGCCTTCGATCTCGGCCTTGGGGTCGAATATCTTCACGACGTCGTTCAGGCTGAGGTCCTTCAGATTCACGCTCGCCTCGACGCTCCCGTCGTAGAATATAGTCGCGTCGGCGAGCGCCGATGTGTCGTTATAGTAAAGATTAAAGGAATTCAGAACCAGCGAATCCGGCGCTATCGTGATCGATATGTTCTCCCTGTTTTCGAGCTCCGTATCTTCGAGGTCTAAAAGGAGCTTCGATATCTCTATCTGTTTCTTCGGGCCGGTTATGTCGCTGAGCGCGGCGTGGACGATATATTTGAAGTCGTCGTTCTCGGTTATCACTGTGTCCACATTGATAGCCTTCCCGTCCTCGCTGTCGGCGTCGATTTCCAGGCTCTCGAACTCCCTTTCGCCCACCGCCATGGTCTCGGCGTTTATCTCGGCCTTGAGGTCCGGGTTAGACAGGTCCGGTGTTCCTTCCGCCTTTATCGTTATCGTCTCAGCCTTTATGTTGTCGTTGAGCTCAAAGCCTTTTATATCTCCGTTTATGGAGATCTTCGGGTTCGTTATCTCTCCCTCAACGCGTCCCTTCGCCTCGAGCGAGCCCGCAAACTCGGTCCCCTTGGCGAACTTCGATATAAGGGCGAGGTCCTTTACCTCGAGCTCGTACCCAAGGTTGATTCCCTTCCTTCCGCCGCTGCCGTCGGTCACGTTAAACTTAAACCCGTCCCCGTCGATGCTGAGAGCCCTTGCTGTAAGGACTTCTCTCTCGTACGAAACGTCTATATTTCCTCTCTGTATATCGAGATTGTAGATATTCGAAGGCTTAATGTTCCCCTTTACGGTGCCGTTCATGCCGCTTACGATATCCCCCTCGAGCGGTATCGACGCCCTGACGGCAAGGTCCGTCGTTACGCTTCCGTTAAGGTCGCTCTTGTTCATTATGACGCCGGGGTTTAGCTTGTTAAGGGCTGTTTTCAGGTCGACTCCGAGGGCAGTCTTCGAATAATCGACCTTCCCCGTCAGGCTGAGCTCCCCGGCCCTGGGGCCCTTTATCCCGAAGCTCGCGATATCGGCCGTCGCCTTCAAGTCGCCGAATTCTACCCAGCTGCCCTCTGCCTTTATCTCGCTGTTCAAAACGGCGTCGAGCTGTGTGTTTATTCCCTCGGGTTTGGTGTCGGCCTTCTCTTCGAGGATGGTGAAAACCTCGGCAGTCTTAACGTTCTTGAGCTTTAGATTTACGTTAAAGGAGTTTGAGCCTTCCTTCGTAAGTATGCGTTTTATGTCGGCACCGCCGCTTATTTCGAGCTGCCCCGGTCCCGTTTCAATCTTCCCGTCCCCGAGGTCTATTCTGGTGCCAGACATCTTTATCGAGTCGAGCCTGGCCGAAACCTTCTCCCCGTATAGCTCCGATTCGGGTACTACTACGCTGAGGTCGGCCCTTATATCCCCGGGCCCGGCGTAACCGCCCTTTCCCTTTGCCTCAAGGCTCACGGTTCCGACGTCCTCTATCTCGTATCCCTTCGCTGCTATGTCCAGTGTAAAGTCGGGCGTATCCTGCAGGTCCTCGGCCTTAACGTTCCCGTTTATCTCCGCGCCGTTAACGGTTACCTTGAGATTTTCGACCTCCGCCGCGTCGGGCGAATATAGCGCCTTCGTCGAGAGCCCTCTAACGGTAACCCCCTCGCTCACGGCGTCGAAGTCCGCGTTCTTTATGTTCGCCTCTATCTTCTCGTAGATATTGCCGAGCCTTACAGAAAGCTCCGTATTGTTAAGCAGGTATTCCGAAACCTTCCCGCTCTCCCTGTCGTCGAGGGTCAGCTTGATCCCGTCGAGCTCGACGTCGGGGGCGGTTATGTTCCACTGCGGCGGACCCGCCGATTCCTTTTCCTTATCTTCTTCCTTTTCTTTCTTCTCGCCTATCTTTCCGAAGTTCCAGGTCCCGTCGGCATACTTTACGAGCCTCACGTCCACGCCCCTAAGGGTTATGCCGTCCACGAGCACATTCCGTCCCAGAAGAAACGTCGAATTCAGCATCGCCGGAATGGAATAGACAAGCTCCGCCTCGTCCACCGTGACAAACCCCTCGCCCTCCACCTCGAACGACACGTCTTTTAGCCTTATACTGTAAAAGAAGGTCCCCTCGACGCTCCCGATGGTGAGCTTCTGCCCCGTGGACGAGCTCACTATCTCTTCCGTCTTACGTTTTACGAATCCCCTGAAATACTCCGTCTGGGTGAGAAAATACGCCCCCGTCAGGATCAGGACCAGGATCCCGATAAGGACCCCGAATATGATGGGAATCTTGTAGCGCATGGTATGAAACCGGGGCTGTCCCCGCCGTCTCGCAAATCCTTTTCTTTCTCGTGTGGTTTTGTGCGATCCGGAAAGACGAGACGTTTACCAATTATACATTACAGGCTGTTTAAATAGAACCTGTAAATCGGTACGCCGGGCAGTCATTTTTTGGAAACCATGTATATGCCGGCCAGGATGAAGATGCCTCCCGCGATGACGCCGTAGTCGAGCGGGTTTCCAAGCATGAGCCAGTCGAAGAGAAGCCCGAGCACGGGCACAAGCATCGACGAGAACGTCGTGATGTGTATGTCGAGCTTCTTTATGAGATAAAACCAGATCGTAAAGTCGACTGCCGACGCTATTATGCCGGTGAAGAGAAGTATGTATATGGAGTAAGGCGTCCATCTGACGTCCAGCGCTCCGTGGGGGAGGGCTATGAACAAAAGCAGGATGGTCCCGAGGGTCATCTGGAGCGCGCTTACGGTGTATATGTCCTCGCCGGCCATCCTCGTCTTCATCCATATATTCGCCACGGCCCACGATATCGCTGCTCCTATGACGAATATTTCGCCTGTGAAGATTGTGAAGTCCTGCTGCGTGATAACGTCGAAGCCGAGGATCGAGAGTATCCCCAGGCTCCCGAGCGCGACGCCCGCCCATTTGCTGGCGTTCAGCCTGTCCTTCAAATAAAAGTGAACGATGAGTATCGTCCACACAGGCATCGTATAAAGAAGTACGGACGTCTTTCCGGCGGTTATGCGCTCCATGCCCAGGAGCATGAGTCCGAACAATAGCGTTGTCTGGAAGAACCCAACGGCCAGATAATCGGGTAGCTTCCTGAGCGCGGGCCATTTAGGCCCCTTCCACCATACGTATGCCAGAAGGGCTACGGCCCCTATGCCGCACCTCCACGCCGCGAAGGTGTAGGGCTTCGCATATCCGAGACCTATCTTCATCAGTATCCATGAATACCCCCACGTAACTATGACGAAGGCCAGAAGGGCAATGTTAAGGACCGCTGAATTCATAAGAGCAATATAATGTAACAGGTATTCCAGTACATGGCTCGGGGAAAGGCTTTTCCCTTGGAAAAACGGAGTTTTTTATCTTGAAAACCGCGTTCATTTTCGTCTTGACAAGGATAGGTCAATATTTATAATAAAGTACCCTTTCGGGCTCGAAGGGGGGAGGGCGTTTTCCGTTCAAGCGCCGGGAAGTTACACACGACGTCGGGGTTGGAAAGAGTTCCGGCAGTGCTAATCCAGGTTGGACCGAAATGCTCTGAAGTAATCATCTTTCCATAGATACGCTTTATCGTATTCGCAGTCAACTTTCATAACGGAGGTACGCTAAAGGTGAAGATTCTCGTAGTTGTCAGCCAGACACAAGATACCGAAGCCAAGATCAAAGTATCCTCGTCGGGCGATTCCGTGGACACAAGCGGCATGAAGTGGATTATGAATCCCTACGACGAGTTTGCTGTCGAAGAGGCGATTCAAACCAAGGAAAAGCACGGCGGTGAAGTAGTAATCGTTTCCATGGGCCCTGCCAGGGTCGTCGAAACGATACGGCAGGCCCTCGCAATGGGCGCCGACAGCGCAATACATATCGCGGACGACAGCTTCGCAGATATCGACTCCTACGCGGTTGGCAAGGTCATAGCCAGCGAAATCAAGAAATCGGGCGAGTTCGACGTCATCTTCACGGGGATGAAGATAATCGACGAGGAATCCGGCCAGGTCGGCGTGCAGATAGCTGAAGAGCTCGGCATTCCGCACGTTTCCCTCGTGAGCAAGGTGGTCGAGATAGACCCTGCGGGCAAGAAGGCTATCTGCCAGAAGGAAATCGACGGTGGTCATATGGTTGTCGAGGTCCAGCTCCCTTGCCTCATCACCTGCCCCGACGCCATGAACGAGCCGAGATACGCATCCCTCCCGGGCATCATGAAGGCCAAGAAAAAGCCGCTCAAGGAAGTTGCGATCGGCGACATCAACCTGGAAGAGCTCGGCCTCGCGGCGGATTCCCTCACCAAGGCCGGGGCCCGGGTCAAGACCGTCGAGATCAAGGTTCCCGAGATACAGAGGAAGCTCAAGATCATAAAGGGTCAGGACGAGCCCATGGTCAAGGGCGCCGAAGTCGAGAGCGCGGCCGAAGAGCTCGTAAAGCTCTTAAGGGAAGAGGCCAAGGTCATATAGGCCCTCACACAACACACTAGGAGGAATCAAATGAGCAGCGAAATCTGGGTAGTGGCAGACCTCAAAATCGACGGCAGCATCCGGCAGGTCACGTTCGAAGCCCTGTCCGAGGCGAAGGCCAAGCTCGCCGCCAAGTTCGGCGGGCCGGTTTGCGGCGTGCTAATCGGCGCGAACGTATCCTCCCTTGCGGGCGAGCTCGGCAAGTACGGGGCCGAAAAGGTCTACGTCGTCGAAAACGAAACTCTAAAAGACTTTAACACCGAAGGTTATACGATAGCTCTTTCAGAGCTCATAAAGAAATATCAGCCGGCCGTTGTCATGACCGGCAACACCGTCTTCGGGCAGGACTACTTCCCTGGGGCTGCCGCACGCGTTGGCGCCGGCGTAACCATGGACGCCATAGAAGTGGAAGCCACCGACGACAAGAAGCTTCAGATAAAGCGCTTCTCCCATTCGAGTAAGGCGATACCGACGAAGCAATTCCTCGATCATTATCCGATGATGACGACGGTAAGGCCCAACTCCTTCAAGGCCGTCGAAGACGCGAAAACACCAGAGGTTATAAACGAACCCGTTGCGATCAACCCCGGCGACATCAAAACGAAGGTCATCGAGATCAAGGCCAAGGAATCCGACAGGCCCGAGCTCACCGAAGCCGACAGGGTCGTTTCGGGCGGAAGGGGGCTCGGAAGCGAAGAGAACTTCAAGCATGTCTACGAGCTCGCCGACATACTCGGCGCGGCGGTCGGCGCCACGAGGGCGGCGGTCGATGCAGGCTATTGCCCCTACGACATGCAGGTCGGGCAGACAGGTAAGGCAGTGTCTCCGAACCTCTACATCGCCATCGCCATATCCGGCTCGGTACAGCACTTCGCCGGCATGGGCTCTTCGAAGGTCATCGTCGCTATAAACAAGGACCCCGAAGCTCCGATATTCCAGAAATGCGACTACGGCATAGTGGGCGATCTTTTCGACGTGCTCCCGCCGTTCACGGCTAAAGTAAAAAGCCTTCTTTCTCAAAGCTGAAGATAAACAACCAATAACGCGGGGCGGTCTAAACGGCCGCCCCCGTTATATCCACCATCTCTATTTCTTCTATTTTTTCACCGAGGAACCTTCCGGCGACTGAAACGAACGTATCGGAAACGTCCGTAAGGTAGTACTGCCTGGATGACGGGCCCGTCTGCGGGTTCAGCATGCCCCTTTCCGTAAGCACCTTCTCTATCTCGCTCGCCGTCTCTTCGGCCGAATCGACGAGCGTGATCCCGCTGCCCACGGTCTTCTTGATCGTTTTCTTTAAGAGCGGATAGTGCGTGCACCCGAGGACGAGAACATCTATCCCCGATTCCCTCATCGGCGCGAGGTACCTCTCCGCGGCGAGCTCGGTTATGTCCTCCTCCGTCCATCCCTCCTCGGCCAGCGGCACGAATAAAGGGCACGCCTGCGTAAACACCGTAATCCCGGGCGACGCCGCTTCGAGGGCCTTCTTGTACGCCGAGCTCTTTATGGTGGACGGCGTCCCGATGACTCCCGCCCGCCTCGTTTTCGTAGTCGCGGCCGCCTTCCTGGCCCCGGGCTCTATAACGCCGATCACCGGCACGTCAAACTCCCCCGTAAGGCTCGGGAGCGACACCGCAGACGACGTATTGCACGCGACAACGACCATCTTCACGCCCTTCGACACGAGGAACGCGGCGTTATTCCGCGAATACGCGACGACGGTCCTTCCCGACTTGGTCCCGTACGGCACCCTCGCCGTGTCCCCGAGATATATTATGTCCTCGCCGGGGAGCCTCGCCGCTATTTCCCTTACGACGGTGAGCCCGCCTATACCCGAATCGAATACGCCTATCGGCGCTTTGTTATCGTTGTTTGTCATGGATTATCCCTGTGGGTGGTTCCTGCCGGACTAGAAGAATTCCTCTACCGCGCCCTCTACGGAATCGACCCCGATAAGGGCAATAGAATCGTCTCCGGGCTTGAGTCTGTCAAGGTTTATGCGTGGGAGGATGCATTTTTTAAACCCGAGCTTCCGAGCCTCGTTTATCCTCATGTCGGCGTGCGAAACCCCTCTCACCTCTCCCGCAAGCCCTATCTCCCCGAATGCCGCCACCCCCGGGTCGAGCGGCTTATTGAGGAAGCTAGACACGAGCGCGAGGCATATTGCGAGGTCTATCGCGGGCTCCTCTATCTTCACTCCCCCCGCGACGTTCATGAACACGTCCTGCCCCAGTATCTGTAGCCCGGCCCTCTTTTCGAGTACGGCGAGCAGGAGCGACACCCTGCTGTTGTCGAGCCCTATGGTCGTCCTCCTCGGCACTCCGAACCCGCACGGCGATACGAGCGCCTGTATCTCGACCAATATCGGCCTCGTCCCCTCCATGCTCGGCGTCACTACCGATCCCGAGGCGTTATACGGCCTCTCGGACAGGAATATCTCGGACGGATTCGTGACCTCGCGGAGGCCAGAGTCCAGCATCTCGAAAACCCCTATCTCGTTCGTCGAGCCGAACCTGTTCTTAACTGCCCGGAGAATCCTGTACGGATGGTCCTTCCCACCCTCGAAATAAAGCACTGTGTCTACAAGATGCTCCAGAACCTTCGGTCCCGCTATCGTCCCCTCCTTCGTCACATGCCCGATCAGGAACACCGCCGTCCCGCTCGACTTCGCGAACTGCATGAGCCGCGCCGTCGATTCCCTTATCTGCCCGACGCTCCCCGGCGCGGAAGCGAACGTCTCCGTGAACATCGTCTGTATCGAGTCTATTACGACTATCTCCGGCTCGAGCTTTTCCATCTCCTGGAGGATAGCTTCAACAGACGTTTCCGTCAGCACGTACACGTCCCCCGACGAAACACCCGTCCTCTCGGCCCTCATCTTCACCTGCACTGGGGATTCCTCGCCCGTCACATATAGGAAACTGTGCTCGCCCGCGCCGCCCTGCTCACCCTTTCGCTCACGTAATTCAGCATCTGTAGCGCGAGCGTCGATTTCCCTATGCCGGGGTCCCCGCCGACAAGTATCACCGAGCCCGGTACGAACCCCCCGCCGAGCACCCTGTCGAGCTCTCCGTTCCCCGTCGGTATCCGGGCCTCCCTGTCGCTGGATATCACCGAAATCGGCCGCGGCCCCTCGCTCCGGGCGCGCTTCGCCGGGGCCTTCGCCTTCTCTACGGTCTCCTCGACGTACGAGTTCCAGCTCCCGCACTCGGGGCACTTCCCGAGCCATCTAGGCGATGGGTTCCCGCACTCCTGGCAGACGTACTGCGTTACGCTTCTGGTTCTTTTCATCTCTCTGTCCGGGGTTTCGTACGAGTGGACATTATACAATATTCAGGTTAATAAATAGAGCGGCTGGAGGTATGTATTTACACCTTTTTTGCATCGGACGAGCGAGTAGAATTAAAAAAGGAGGGCTGAATGAGCGAAGACGAGAAAGAAGGGAAGGGTAGCGGGCCGGGCGGCCGCCGGAAGGACGAGTCCTTTAAGCTCTGGAGCGGTCTTCCCCGTTCGCGCGACCCCGAAGGCGGGCGGCTGAAGCGTCCGCTTTCGTGGCAGGACGCCCTCGCCGAGCTCATCGACGGCAACAAGCGCTTCATCGGTACGATGAAAGAGAGCACGGTCGAAAGAACCCCCGAGCGCCGAATGGAAGTCGCCGACGAGCAGACCCCGTTCGCGGTCATACTCTCCTGCGCCGATTCGCGCGTCTCCCCTGAAATAGTCTTCGACCAGTGGATCGGCGATCTCTTCGTCGTCCGGATAGCCGGCAACATAGTCAACCCCCCACTACGGCATACTCGGCAGCATCGAATACGGCGTCTCCACGCTCGGCGCGAACCTCGTGATGGTCCTCGGGCACAGCAGGTGCGGCGCGGTCACGGCGGCGGTTCAGGCGGTCGAAACGAATATGGAATTCCCTGGCTCTATAGCCTCGATAATCGACACGATAACCCCGGCCGTCGAGAGCGCCAAAAAGCTGCCCGGCGACCTCCTTCAAAATTCCGTCATGGAAAACGTAAGGCTCAGCGTCGAGAAGATCGAAACGGCTTCCCCAATACTGACCCCGCTCATCGAAAGCGGCGCCGTCAAGGTCGTCGGCGGGAAATACGACCTGGTCACCGGCGAAGTCACTCTCTATACGGGCGTCGATACGCCGGCGTAACTTTATATTTCATCACCGCGCCGGAGCTCCATAATTTCAACATCCGGCCCTTGAAATTCCCGGGAGCCGTGAATATTTTTTATTTGGATTTCATACCCGAATCCGTAAAAGAATCACCGGAGGAATAATCTTAAAATGGCAGAGCAGTCACCAAGAAAGCACGAGTTTCAGGCCGAAGTCAGGCAGGTCCTCGACATAGTAATCAATTCCCTCTACAGGGACAAGGAAGTCTTCATTCGCGAGCTCGTCTCCAACGCTTCGGACGCGCTCGAAAAACTACGGCACATCCAGCTCACCGAGAAGGATATATACGACGAAGAGCTTCCCCTCGAGATCAACATAAAGACCGACGAAGCAGAGAACACCATCACCGTTGAAGACCACGGCGTCGGCATGAGCGAGGAAGACCTCGTTCAAAACCTCGGCACCATAGCCCACTCTGGCTCCAAGGCCTTTCTAAAGGCCGTAAAAGAAGAAGGCAAGACGGACCCCGATCTCATAGGGCAATTCGGAGTCGGTTTCTACAGCGTCTTCATGGTGGCCGATTCCGTCGAGGTCCATACACACGACTGGCGTAAGGACGGGCAGAGCCTCGTCTGGAAGAGCAGCGGCGCGGGCTCCTACGAAATCGAAACCGTATCGGGCGAAAGGCGCGGAACGAAGATAGTCGCCCACTTAAAGGACGACGCAAAAGAATTCGCCAACGCAGAGCGCGTCCGCGACGTGCTTACGCACTACTCGAGCTTCGTCCAGTTCCCGATAAAGTTAAACGGCGAGCAGGTGAACACCGTCCAGCCCATATGGACGAGGAACAAATCCGAAATCACTGATGAGGAATATAACGAGTTCTACAAATTCCAGGCAAATGCCTTCGACGACCCGCTCTACAGGCTCCACTTCAGCTCCGATGCCCCGCTCGAAATAAACGCCCTCGTTTTCGTCCCCGGCGAGAACCCCGAAAGATGGGGCTTCGGCAAGGTGGACCCCGGCGTCAGCCTCTACTCTCGCAGGATACTCATCGACCCGAAGCCCGACGGCCTCCTGCCCGACTGGCTACGGTTCCTTAAGGGCGTCGTCGACAGCTCCGACATCCCGCTCAACATCTCGCGCGAGAGCATGCAGGACAGCGCGCTCACGAAAAAGATAGGGCAGGTAATAGCCGGGAGGTTCATAAAATTCATCGAAGACGAGGCGAAGAAAGACCCGGCCAAATTCGAGGAGTTCTACAGGAAATTCTCCATATATCTCAAGGAAGGGATAGCCGCCGACATCAAGAACAGGGATCAGCTCGCAAAGCTCCTCCGCTACGAATCCTCGGCGACCGAAAACGGCAAGCTCACGACGCTCGAAGAATACGTATCCCGCATGAAGGACGGCCAGAAAGAGATCTACTACCTCTACGCCCCCAGCCGCGACATCCTCGAAGCGGGGCCCCACATCGAGGCCTTCCGGGCGCGCGGCCTCGAAGTACTCTATCTTTTCGAGCCCGTGGACGAATTCGTTATGACGAGCCTTGGGAAGTACGACGATAAAGAGCTCGTCTCGGCCGACAACGCGTCGATCGACTTCGGCGACGACGAGGCCGCGCCAGAGAGCAAGGTCTCTGAGGAAGACGCAAAGGCGCTCACGGAATGGTTCAAGGAAGTCCTGGGCGATAGGGTGAAAGAAGTAGTCATGAGTAAACGCCTCGTCGACAGCCCGGCGGTCGCGCTCAATGCCGACAAGTTCATGACCCCGTCCATGCGCCGCATGATGAAGGCGCTGCAGCGGGAAGGTTCTGTCGAGAACTCGATCAACCTTGAGCTCAACCCCGCGCACAAACTCATAGAGGGCCTCTCGGCGCTAAAGGACAAAGACCCCGAAACGGCAAAACTCGTCGCCGAGCAGATCTTCGACAACGCCCTCGTCGCGGCCGGGTTCATGGAAGACGCGCGCGAAATGGTCGGCAGGGTCTACAGCATCCTCGAACGGGTGACGGAAAAATAGCTTGCCGCATACACGGTTCAGGTTTAATGTGTTTTTAAACAACGGTTGAACGGGGGAAAATAATGCTTACGAAAAAGCTTGCCGACCACGTCGTGATCCATTCGCCCTTTTGCGGCGAGATACGCGAAATCCTTCTCGGAAGCGACTACGACAAGCTCGGCATCGCCGTCGCGGTCGATATAAAACCGACGACGGCTCATTTCCACAAAACATTCGACGAGATTTACTTCGTCCTCGACGGCGAGCTCGAGCTCGAATTCTTTGACCCGGAATCCGGCAGGACGTGGACGGAGTCGCTGTCCCCGAACGAGCTCGCGGTAGTCTCGAAAGGCATTCACCACAAAGTCCTTAAGGCCACGGAAAAGAACCGCCTTTGTGTGGTCAGCGCTCCTCCGTTTCACGCCGACGACGAAAACCCGTCCGATAAAATATGAATGCCCGGCCCCGGCGGGCGTGTCTCTCCGGGGCCACCCGGTATTTGCCTAACCGGCCCATAAAAAGTATAATTTTTATTACTTAAGGGGTTTAGAGCCGGTCGGGGAAGAGACAGTCCACAACCGTAAAACTACATCAAAATCTAAAATCATCACGGGGCTTAATATATGAAATTCGAAGGCACGGAAAATTATATCTCGACGAGGGACCTGAATCTCGCCGTAAACGCTTCAATAACACTCCAGCGCCCGCTCCTTATTAAAGGCGAGCCGGGCACGGGTAAAACGATGCTGGCGTTCGAGGTGGCCGAAGCCCTGGAAAAGGAGCTCATCACCTGGCACGTCAAGTCCTCGACTACGGCGCAGCAGGGTCTCTACGAATACGACGCCGTCTCCCGCCTCCGCGACTCGCAGCTCGGCGACGACAGGGTCAACGACATCGCGAACTACATCAAGGAGGCAAGCTCTGGGAGGCCTTCGAATCCGACGAGCAGGTCGTCCTCCTCATCGACGAAATCGACAAGGCCGACATAGAATTCCCCAACGACCTCCTCCTGGAGCTCGACCGCATGGAGTTCTACTGCTACGAGCTCAGAAAAACTATCAGGGCCAAGGAGCGTCCGATAATCATCATCACGTCCAACAACGAAAAGGAGCTCCCCGACGCATTCCTAAGGAGATGCTTCTTCCACTACATCAGCTTCCCCGACAGGGAAACCCTCAAGGCCATCGTGAAGGTCCACTATCCCAAGCTCGAAGGGAAGCTCATCGAAAACGCCATGAGCATCTTCTATGACCTCCGCGAAATCGACGGTCTCAAGAAAAAGCCCTCGACGAGCGAGCTCATCGACTGGCTCAAGCTCCTCATGGTCGGGAAGATTACGGAGTCAGAGCTCGGCGCGGTCGATCTCTCCGAGAGCCTCCTCCATACGCCGGAGCGCTCCTCAAGAACGAGCAGGACCACGACCTCCTTTCCCGCATCAGGCTCAGGTTCAGGCGCTGATCGGGCGGGCGTAATTCGATTCACAAGGGTGAGAAATGTTTCTCGACTTCTTTTTACTTCTTAAAAACGACGGCATACCGGTAACGATAAAGGAGTACCTCACCCTCCTCGAAGCGCTCGACGAAGGCATAGCCGAATACAGCGTGGACGACTTCTACTATCTCTCCCGCACGTCCCTCATAAAGCACGAGCATCACCTGGACAGGTTCGATCTCCTCTTCGGCTACTACTTCGAAGGCGTAGAAAAGATAGACACCGAAGAATTCATGAAGATACCGGAGGACTGGCTCAGGAAGAGCTTCGTCAACGCCCTCACCGACGAAGAGAAGGAGCTCATAAAAGGCATGGGCGGCCTCGACAAGCTCCTCGAAAGACTGAAGGAGCTCATGAAGGAGCAGAAGAAGCGCCACCAGGGCGGCAATAAATGGATCGGTACGGGAGGCACGTCCCCTTTCGGCGCCTACGGCTACAACCCCGAGGGCATCCGCATAGGCCAGGACGAGAGCCGCCACAGAAGGGCGGTCAAGGTGTGGGACAAGCGCGAGTTCAAGGACCTCGACGACGGAGTCGAGCTCCAGACGAGGAACATGAAGATGGCGCTTCGCCGCCTCCGCATACTCACCCGTGAGGGCACGTCCGAAGAGCTCGATCTCGACAAGACGATAGACAAAACCTCGCGCAACGCTGGGTATCTCGAGATCGAAATGGTCCCGGCCAAGAAGAACAACGTCAAAGTTTTATTATTCCTCGACATCGGCGGCTCAATGGACGACCACATAGAGCTCTGCTCGCGTCTCTTTTCCGCCGCAAAATACGAGTTCAAGCACCTCGAATACTACTACTTCCACAACTGCCTCTACGAATTCGTCTGGAAGAACAACAAGAGAAGATGGCAGGAAGCGATACCAACATTCGAAATCTTCAACAAGTACAACAGCGACTACAAGGTCATCATCGTGGGCGACGCCTCGATGTCCCCCTACGAGCTCCTCTACCAGAACGGCAGCGTCGAGCACAACAACGACGAGGCAGGCTTCGTCTGGCTCGACCGCCTGAAGAGCCGCTACCCCGACATCGTCTGGCTGAACCCCGTCCCCGTCCCGCAGTGGAAATACACCGAGTCCATAGGCATGGTCAAACAGTTCATGAAAGACCGCATGTTCCCGCTCACGCTCTCAGGTCTCCAGAAAGCCATACGCGCGCTCAAGGACAAGAAGGTAAAATTCGAAGGGCATTGATACTGCAGCCGTACTGCTGATTCGTTCTCATGATAAGTGCTATCGACCACATCAATTTCGTAGTCTCGGATCTTGAAAGGTCTGTCAGGTTCTATACAGAGCTACTCGGATTCCGTGAATCGAAGCGCGCTCATCTCGAAGGTGAGTGGATCGAAAAAATAGTAGGCTTAAAAAGAGTCGTCGCGGACGTCGCCTTCATCGTCGCCCCCGCGGGCGAGCCCTGAATAGAGCTCCTCTGCTATAAAACCCCGAGGGTGAATCCATACCCGCCAACTCATTGCCAACACGGGTCGGCATAAGGCACATCGCCTTCAGGGTCGACGACATCCACGCCTCCGCAAAGAAGCTGCGGACGCTGGGGTAAAGCTCCTCGGCGATCCCGTCAATGTCCCCGAAACCGTCGTCACCCACGACGCCGGCCACAAGATGCTCTGCTACTTCCACGACCCCGACGGCATCCTCCTCGAAATCACCGAATACAAATAGGCACACCGCGTGCGCAGACACCCGATGTAGCCAGGTATGCTGTGAAAATCACATGACGTGCGTTCAGTGAATTAATCCAATTTGTTTTGCATTATAAAACACACGATGTGTGCGCCACGTGTGCGTGAATCCGATGTCGCAGCTCCGCCGACACTACCCGTCCGTCATCCTGAACTTGATTCAGGATCTCAGCGTTTAATTCGCCATCCTGCCTGTTCATGGCAGAGTTGCCGGTTGAGCTTAAGCGAAGTCCGAAGCGAGAGGGGTCATTGTGAAGCCGGACGCCCTTTACCGTCTCGACGTTAATCTAGTGCCGCAAATCTCCGAATCAAAGTAAAAGGGGGGATTTAATATGTCACATGTGAGCGTAGTGAAACGGAGCGCGGCAATCTCCTCAATCAAAAATCAGCGTCCGGTTCCCGTAAACCAGGATCTTTCTCTTAAGGTGATACCACACAGCCTGCGACAGCACTACCTTTTCCAGGTCCCGCCCCTTCCTTATAAGGTCCTCTACACTATCCTTGTGCGTGATGCGTACGACGTTCTGCTCTATTATCGGTCCCGCGTCGAGCTCCGCGGTCACGTAATGGCTCGTCGCGCCGATGATTTTGACGCCCCTCTCGTACGCCGAATGATACGGCCTCGCCCCGGGAAACGCCGGCAGGAACGAGTGGTGGATGTTTATAATTTTGTGCGGGTAGAGCGACACGAAATCGCCGCTCAGTATCTGCATGTACCTCGCCAGTACGACGAAGTCTATGTCGTATTCCCTTAAGAGCTCTATCTGCTTCTTCTCGGCCGCCGCCTTGTTCTCTTTCACGTTCGGTATAACGTGAAAATTAATCCCGAACGCGCGCGCCACGGGCTCGAGGTCCTCGTGGTTGCTGATAATGAGCGGCACCTCGACGTTCCACTGGTCCGACTGACACCTTGACAGTATATCGTGAAGACAATGCGGCATCTTCGATACGAATATGGCCATCTTCGGCACGTAGTCCGAAAAATAAAGGCTCCACTTCATGCCGAACCTCTCGGCGATCAGCGTCTGAAAATATTCCCCGATCTTCTCCGCCGGGATGCTGAAATTGGTGAGGTCCCACTCGACGCGCATGAAGAACACCTTCTCCTGCGTGTCCACGTGCTGGTCCAGGTAAATAATGTTCCCGTCGTTCTTAAATATGAACTCGGTGATCGCCGATACGAGCCCCTTTCTGTCGGGGCAGTGTATCAGTAATATCGCCGAGCGTACATCATTTCCGTTTTGTTCTGTCATGTCGTTTCCCGTAAGCGCGTGATCGGCGGCTTGTCAGTCCCTTCCCATGAGCGCATAGATTTCGTCGTCGTTAAGGCCGAAGTAGTGAGCGATCTCGTGCTGGAGCACCTCCTCGACCCTGTCCGCAATCTCCTCGTCCGTCCTGCATATCTTCTCGATGTCTTTCTGATAGAGGACGATCTCGTCGGGGAGCCTTATTCCTTCCCATACGCTCCTCAGGTGGAGCGGTGTCCCCCGGTAAAGACCGAGCAGTAGACCTTCGCCCCTTATTTCCAGCTTCTCGAGATCCTCCCGCGTGGGATAGTCCTCCACCTTGATAACGACGTTATCTATCTTCTTCCGGAACTCCTCGGGGATCCTGTCGTAGGCCTCTTCTACGAGCTGCTCGAATCTTTGTCTTTTCAAAGTCGGTTTGGTTTAACTTATGCGATTTAAGTGCTTAATAAGATTATAATAAGAACCCGAATCTTTCAATCGGAGATGAAAGGGAAGGGCGGGTTCGTAGTGCTGCCGACTCTCCGCAGCGCGGTTATTGGCTTGCCGCGGCGGCAGGGCTTATGTTCTCTGTCTCAGGTCCACGACAAACGAAATCAACTCCGGAAAGAACGCCCTGAAATTCTCCTCCAGCGCCCCGTAATTCCGCGCCGCCTCTTCCGCGGCACCCGCGAGGCTGCTTCCCCTGCCGAATTTCCTCTCAAGCCTGATGGCTATCCTGTCGAGCGCCCGTCCTATTCCTTCGAGTTCCCTGTACGATCCGAGCCAATCCTCCTCTATCATAACCTCCAGGATTTTCCTCGGTCTCGGCGGCATAAGGTACGTATTCGCGGCCAATACGCCGTAGGTCTTCTCTACGAAATCTTCGAGCGGCAGGGCAGAGTAATCGCCCCAGTTTACGGCGAGCACGTGGTCGAACGCAAGGTCCACGATGATCCCCGAGAACCTTCTTCGCTCCGGGCTTACAAGCCTCTTCGAGCGAACGACCATTTCGTGTGAATCGGTAAAGGCGTCCACCTTTCTGTGGGTTCTGATGCCCTCGGCCACGCCGGGCGGGAATTCGCCCCCTATGCTCCCCTTGACGAAATCCCCGAGCATGTTGCCGACGATCGACTCCTCGGAATCCCCGGCCAGGTACATGTGCGCAAGGTAATTCACCACGTCTCCCCGGCTTCGCTCAAGCCCGAATGCCCTTTGTTCTGCCCTCTTTTCGGGCTCGTCAGTCTACTATATCTACCAGCTCGACGTCGAATATCAGCGTCGAGTTCGGCGGAATAACCGGCGGATATCCTCTCTCTCCGTATCCGAGAGACGGCGGGATAATAAGCTGGCGCTTTCCGCCTTCCTTCATATCCGCGATGCCCTCGTCCCAGCCCTTGATTACCTGTCCTACGCCGAGCGTAAACTCTATTGGCTCGCCCCTCTTCACCGAGCTGTCGAAAACGCTGCCGTCCTCCAGCTTACCGGTGTAATGAACCTTGACCTTCTGTCCGGCCTTCGGCTTCTCTCCCTGTCCTTCTTCTATTATTATGTACTCGAGTCCTGAATCGGTCTTCATAACTTTACCCTCACTTTTCTTTTGATCTGTGTTCTGCTCGTCTGCATTCGCGTGTGCGGTCATAAGGCCGAGGACCATGACTGCGAATATTGCAAATGCGGTAAATTGTCCCAAATTTTTCCTGAACATTCGTGCCTCCTTTGGCGGTGGGGATCGTTTTATTTGGCAGCCCCCTGATTGAGAAACTCTACCTGATGAAGCCTCTACGGGCCAAACAATCTTATTGCCGGCGGATACATAAGAAGAATTTGCTGCGCCGGAGCGCCGCATTTCAGTTGTATATATATTAAGGTAAGTGTCATGAATGCTCCTGAATCAACGCATTATTATAAAATTAGTGTTGCCTGCGTCCTACCATATCACTCATCCTGTGCAGTTTCCAACGCTTTCGCCGCATTTTTGATAATCTACGGTTTTTTATACGTCTTTTTCCCTGTTTTGTGCACTTCTTCGCAGCACAAAAACCGGGCGATTTTCACCCGGCTTTTCTTCGCTTCTGCGAAGAAAAGCATTGACAAGCCCCCTTTACCCTGTATTAATATCATTTTAGACAGAGCTCTGCCAAACCATAATGAGGAGGAGTCTTATGGGATTCAAATACATACAATTTCAAAAGGAACCTAACAATATCGGTATCCTGACGGTTAACAGACCGAACGTTCTGAACGCCCTTAACTGGGACACGCTCAGTGAGCTTAAGGTATTCTCGAAGACATACTTCCAGGTGAAGAATTGAAAGCGCTCATCGTCACGGGTGCCGGGGAAAAGGCCTTCGTTGCCGGCGCCGACATTGCACAGATGAATGAAATGAAGGAAAGGATTTCCAGGAGTACGTCGATATAGCACACAAAGTATACGAGCTCATAGAAAACAGTTCCTGCCCCTCGATCGCCGCCATTAACGGCTACGCACTCGGCGGAGGCTGCGAGCTCGCCCTCGCATGCGATATAAGGATAGCTTCCGAAAAGGCCCGCCTCGGATTCCCCGAGGTAAAGCTCGGCATATTCCCCGGGTGGGGCGGCACACAGCGCGTAACTAGGGTGCTCGGCCTCGGAAAGACCAAGGAGCTCGTATTCACGGGAGAAATGGTGGACGCCAACGAAGCCCTCAGAATAGGCCTAGTCGAAAAGGTCGTCCCCCACGATGAAGTAATGAAGGAGGCGAGGGACCTGGCCGGCGCGATAGCCAAAAGAGGCCCGATTGCCGTCAGGATGTCCAAGACCGCGATTAACGCCGGGTCCGAAATGGACCTTCAGAAGGCGCTTCTTCTCGAAAAGACGCTCGTCTCCCTGTGTTTCGATTCCGAGGACAGGGTAGAGGGTATGAACGCCTTTCTCGCAAAGAGAGAGCCCCTCTTTACCGGTAGATAATTTCTTTTAAATTACGATAATGAATTCACCGGCCCGTGTCCGCACGGGTCGGTGCCCAAAGCACCTTTTCCAGCCCACAACATGCCGTAGATCTTCCCAGGGAATACCCCGTTTTGCCCCGGGTGCCCCCTTCTCCATTCAGGTTGACAAAAAACCGATTAGGAATAAAATCTATAATCCTCAGTTTTCACAGCGGAAATTCACAGAGTCCGGGAGGTTTTCGATGCTTGAACAGATGCACGATTTGAGCGGCAAGGTTGCCGTAGTGACCGGTGGGTCGAGGGGTATAGGAAAGTCCATTTCCCTGGCTCTGGCCGAAGCCGGTGCCGATATTCTTCTTAACTACTCTCGCAGCGACAAGGAAGCCGACAAGATAAAGAAGGAAATCGAGAAGCTCGGCCGCAAATGTGTGACGGTAAGGGCGAACGTCGCGAACTTCCAGCAGGCCCAGAGCCTCGGTCAGGCCGCGAAGAATCACTTCGGCCGCGTGGACATACTCGTCAACAACGCCGGCATCAACCGCGACAGGACGCTCAAGAGAATGACCTTCGAGCAGTGGAACGAAGTAATACAAACGAACCTTTCCAGCGTATTTAACTGCACCAAGGCCGTCCTCGACCTCATGTCCGAGCACGGCGGCGTTATTATCTCCATCTCCTCCATCATCGGCGAAATGGGTAACCTCGGCCAGTGTAACTACGCTGCGACGAAGGCCGGCATAATCGGCTTCACGAAGACGATGGCCAAAGAGCTCGCCAAGAGCAATATCCGCGTAAACGCGATAGCCCCGGGCTTCGTTGAAACGGACATGCTCGGGACGGTCCCCGAGGACATCCGCGATCAGATTAAAAAGGAGATAGCCCTAGGCAGATTCGGCACACCCGAAGAAATAGCCATGGCCGTCATATACCTCTCCTCTCCGGCTGCGAGCTGGATAACCGGCATCACACTCCGCATGAACGGCGGACATTACATATAAACTACGATTGGAATCCTGGAAATTAAAGCGGCGGCTTATAAGCCGCCGCTTTTTTCTTAGTGAAGTGACTTTCTTTAGTTAGACCTTTCTATGATCCAGTCGGAAACCTCGGGCCAGAGCCCCTTGAGCGATTTTCCGCTCACGGAAAGTCCGATGTGTCCGGCCGGGAAGACAACCGTCTTCTTGTCCTTGCTGGAAACGAGGTCGTTGAAAACGATGCTCGATGCCGGCGGCACCAGGTGGTCGTTCTCGGCTATCAGGTTCAGTACAGGGCACTTTATATCTTTCAGATGAACGGGCTTTCCGTTTATCTTGAGCTTGTCCTCGACGAGCTGATTCTCCTGGTAGAGATACTTAATGAACTCCCTGTATACCTCGCCCGCGACCGGTATGTTGTCGTTGAGCCATTTTTCCATCGCGAGGAAGCTCTCGAGGAAGGCCTCGTTGTCCACGTTCTCGTAAAAGTTCACGTATTTCGAAACGAGGTTCTGTATCGGTTTCATTATAAGAAATCCTGACTGCAGGAAATCCGCGGGGGCATTGCCGTAAGCGTCGATGAACTTGTCCACGTTAAAGTTCGGCTTGTCGCCCCACATATTAAGCGTCCCCTCTACCTTAAAATCTATGCCGGCTGTCATGAGTATGAGGTTTTTCACCTCTTCGGGGTGAAGCGCGGTGTACATGGCCGACATTGTCCCGCCCATGCAGTATCCGAGTATGTTCACCTTGTCCGAGCCCGAATGCTTCTTCACCCTCTGCACTACCTTGTGTATGTACCTGTTTATGTAGTGGTTGAGGTCGAGGTTCTTGTCCTCGTCTCCGGGCGATCCCCAATCTATGAGATAAACCGGGATTCCCTTTTTAAGAAGCACCTCGACGACGCTCCTTCCGGGCATAAGGTCGAGTATGTAGGGCCTGTTAACGAGTGCGAATACCAGTATGAGAGGTGTGGAGCAGGCCTCTTCGGTCTGCGGGTAATAATGCAGCAGCCTGAGCTTGTTCTCGGTGAATATCACCTCGTGCGGGCTCGTGCCCACTTCGACGTCAGGCGGGTTTAGAAGCGTGATGTCGAGCGCCTTCAGGAATTTTTCCCTCGCCTTCTCTACATCGTCTAAAGCTGGAATGAATTTTGTGGCTTTTGTCGTCATTTTTTTTCGGCCTCCCCGGCCCTTAATTTTTGAATGCCGGCCGTGCGTCGTATGAAATTATGGATAGTTGCGGTGCCCGTTTACTTCTTCTTCCGTGTGCTTGCGGCGGGCGGCGGTGTGCTCACCTCGTCCAGCTTGTCTGTAAGATCGTTGATCTTTTCCTCGAGGTTGTTTATCGACGAGAGCACCCTGTCGATGTCTGTCTTCGTTGGGAACCTCATGTTCTTAAGCACCTTCTCGACCGCTTCGTCGAAGTGCTTCTTGAGGTCTGACGATCCCTCTACCGCCTTTCCGATGTTTGCGGCGAAAAGGGGGCTGTTCACCCACTTCTCCAGAATCTCCGAGGAAGATTTCTCCCAGGCGTCATAAAACTTCTTATACTGATCCATCGGGTCGTATTCTTCAGCCTCTTCCACGCCGGTTTTCACGAGCGGGTTTTTCTTCCACACATCTATGGCCTCGGACATGGTCTTTTCCCACGCCTCGTAAAGTTTCTTGTATTGCTCTGAATAATCGAAGCTTTCGCTGCTCATTATTTCTTCTCCTTGGCTTTCCTTGCCGGTTTCTTTGCCGCGGTTCTTTGTGTCGCGGTCTTGGCAGGCCTTGCCTCAAGGCCGGCTATTTTCGCTTCGAGCTCTGCTATTTTCGCTTCGAGCGAGTCTATGGTATCGACCAGACGGTCCATTTCCCTCTTCTGGGGTGAGCATCTTGTTTCGAGCGTCTGCTCTATAAAGCCGTGTATGTAGTCCTTGAACTCCGATGATTTTTCAACGGCCCTGTCCATGAGCGGGCTGTTCATCCAAACGTCCATCATCTTGTTCGTGGACTCTTCCCACGATTCGTAGAGTTTCTTGAAGTATCCGAAGTAATACATTTCGGCGTACTCTTTTTGTTTGCTCACTACTTACCTCCGGCCCGATTGGCCATCCGATTTTATACACTCGCTACCTATATTATACTATATAACCCCGCCCGGGTAGAAACCCTGGGCCCGGCCACTTTTTAATGCGCGAGCGAGCTCACGAACCTGTCCATAGCGGAAAAAGCTCTCTCCGCCGACTTCTGGTTCAGGTCCAAAAATTCTTTCGTATAATTATCGGAGGTCTTCTTCACGGCCGCGAAGCATCTGTTCTGGAGTTCGAGCAGAAGGTCCAGCCCCCCACTGATGTCCCACTTGGCGTACTCGCCGGGCATCGAGCCCACTGCGGACTTGACCTGCTCGGCGTATTCCTTCTGTATCTTGTTCAAATGCTCCAGCTGAGAATCCATGAACCGCTTATTCTCCTCGATGAGGGAATGAGCGGCGTCGAGACCTATGAGATAATTTTCCTTTACTATTCCGCTTATCTCCTTTATGGCCTCGCCGGAATTTCCATTTGTAACGGCTTCCGGGGTAACGATCTTCAGCACTTTGCTTTTCGGCATATGTTTACCTCTCCTTTTAGTACAAATATAATCCGGCGGGTTCTTTTGTCAAGGTTTTAGTTAGCAGTTGCACAATAATAATTCGTAATGATGGATATAAGATGCGTCTCCGGTCGTTCTTCGGTCATAGCATTAGCGTAATTTTCGCGGATTTCCCTTTACACCCATGAAAATCTTCTTCCGCCTTCCCGGGAAGCCCCATATTTGCCGCCTTCCCTGTAAATACAATTTCAAAACGGTAACTATATAAATATGAAGAGGCCCTTTCTAAGTCTAGTACTACTTTTCGGGCTTTTGATCCACGCTGCGGCCGTGCATTCCCAGCCTGCGGCCTCGACGGGGGCGGCCGCCGATACGGAGGCCCCTCGCGGCGGCGAAATCCCTGTCGGATGTCTTCTTCCCCTCAGCGGGAAATACGCGAACGTCGGCGAGAGGGCGCTCAAGGCCATACTCACGGCGGCAGGGCAGGGCCCGAGCCCCGGCGGGTACAGGCTCATAGTGAAGGACATAGGCAGCGAGGGGCAGAACCTCGGCCCGGCCCTTGGCGAGCTGCTCGCCGTGCCCGGTCTTTCCTTCATAATCGGGCCCATCCCTTCCTCCTACGCAGCTTCCGCAGCCGAGCGTGCCTCGCACGCCAAGGTCCCGATGATATTATTCCCCGCCTCCGAGGGCGAATCACGCAGTGGCCCCTATGTCGTCGAGTTCTTCTACTCCCTCGAAGAGCAAACCAGGGTCCTCTCCTCCTACGCCGCCCGCGATCTCGGGGCGCGTACGTTCGGGATCCTCTACCCCGATACCGGGTCGGGAAGGGAGCTCGCCGCGCTTTTCAAGAAGGCCGCCACAGGCTCCGGCGGAAAGATAGTCTACGAAAAGGGCTACCCTCCGGGCGAGACCGACCTCGCGGGCGAGACGGAATGGATAGCCTCTATAAAACCCGACGCCATATTCATACCCGACGGGGCTTCCGCCTCCGCCGGGCTCATACTCCGCCTCAAGCAAAACCCCCGCCTCTCGGACGTCCTGTTCCTCGGCCCCGCGACGTGGAACAGCCCGGTCTTCCTCAAACTCGCCGGGGATCAGATAGACGGCTTTGTCTACAGGGCAGTCTACACCGACTTCTTTCACTTCGGCGACGCTGGCTGGGTCGGCTTCGGAAAAGATTTCGAATCCAGGCACGGGGAGAAGCCGGGCTCATTCGAATACCTTATATACAGCGGGGTCTCCCTCATGTTAAAAGCGGCTGGCGGCGATGGCGGCGACGGGCAATCGTTCCTGAAATCGCTCGAAGAGCTCACCTCGTCTCCTGAATATAAGATAAAGAGGGACAAGGCCGGCGGCCTTCAAATATCCCCCCTCCCGCGCATACTTTCCGTAAGCAAGGGAGAGATCATCGAAATAATGAAGGTGAAGTGAGAATCAGGGCTGGAATGGCTTAATATTCAAGGAAATCGTGCTGGCCCGGCGATATATAGCCGATTACAAACAGTGTAAAGAGTATTATCCCGAAGCCGAGCACGGCGCCGAAGGCGGCCTTCTTTCCCTTCCATCCCGAGGCCAGCCTGCCGTGTAGGAGTATCGCGTAAAGGAGCCATGTCACCATCGACCAGGTCTCCTTCTGCCCCCACACCCAGTGCTCCCCCCAGATCTCTTTTGCCAGGAGCAGCCCCAGCGCTAACCCGACCGTGAGCAGCGGAAACCCCGAAAGGAGGCATATGTGATTTATCCTGTCGAGGGTCGTAAGCGACGGCAGTTTGCGAAGAAAACTGCTTACGTGCTTAGCCTTAATCTTTCTCTCCTCGAATATGTACAGAACACCGGATATGAAGGCCACTGTAAAAAGCGCCTCTCCCAAGAGTATGAGCACTATATGTATGAGCACCCACGGGTTCGTGAGCGATGGGTCGTGCTCGATCATACCCTTTGGCAGGATCACGTGCGGGAGCGTCATGATAAAAGCCAGAGGCGAGACGAACGTGCCTATTATGGGGGCGTTGAACTTTATCTGCGAGCCTATGAACGCGATCGTGATAAATAGCGCGAATAGATAAAGCGTCGTGTCGAGTCCCCCGGCTATGGGGGTCCCCCTTATGAATAATATGCCGAGGCTCGCCGCTTGAAATATCGTTCCGAGGACGACCAGATAAAACCCTATCCTGAGGCCGCTTTTCTGGTTCATGAAAAGGTAGCCCATGTAAAACACGGTGGCCACGAAGTAGCAGAGAACAGGAATCCAGTAAAAGTCCATGTCTATATTCTATTAACCGTTGTCTTTAAATACAATAAAAGCTTCTGAATTATGAAACTTCCCGGGTCTATCCGGCGCCGGGCGGGACTGCCCGGAATGGCGGGTGTAGTTTAACACAAGCCGGTCAGGAATACGCCGCCTGCTTCAGGATTTCGGTCTGGTAGTAAGCCGTCAGGGCATCTACGAGCTCGTCCAGCTCCCCGTTCAGTATAGCTTCTATCTTATATAAGGTAAGCCCGATCCTGTGGTCCGTTATCCTTCCATCCCTGTAGTTATAGGTCCGTATTTTCTCGCTCCTCTCCCCGGTCCCGACGAGGCTCTTCCTCGTGCTCGCTATCTCGTTTCTCCTCTTTTCTTCTTCCATCTCGTAGAGCTTTGCCCGGAGCATCCTCATCGCGTGGGCCCTGTTCTTGTGCTGGGATCTCTCGTCCTGGCATTGCACGACTATCCCCGTCGGTAGATGAGTTATCCTTATCGCCGAGTCGGTCTTGTTGACGTGCTGCCCGCCCGGCCCGGACGCCCTGTAGGTGTCGATCTTAAGCTCCTTCTCGTCTATGTCCACCTCTACCTCATCCGGCTCTGCCAGAATCGCAACAGTGGCGGTGGACGTATGGAT
Source organism: Thermodesulfobacteriota bacterium (assembly GCA_041390285.1). Classification (GTDB taxonomy): domain Bacteria; phylum Desulfobacterota_D; class UBA1144; order Nemesobacterales; family UBA2774; genus JADLGH01. The sequence goes on from JAWKQD010000005.1 coordinate 173,364, forward strand.
CCGCCCGCTCGTCTCCGTGGACGGCACCCTCTGTACCCTGTGGACGCCGCTCTCGTACTTCATGCGGCTGAATACGTTCTTTCCCTCGATCGCGGCCACGACTTCCTTTACGCCGCCTATTCCCGTCTCGCTTATGCTGATAACCTCGACCTTCCACCTTTTGGTCTCGGCATACTTCGAGTACATTCTGAAGAGGTCCGCTGCAAAGAGGGCTGCCTCGTCGCCGCCGGTCCCGGCTCTAATTTCGAGGAAGACGTTTTTGGCGTCGTTCGGGTCCTTCGGCAAGAGCAGCATCCGAAGCTCGTTTTCGAGCCGCTCGAGTTCCTCCTCCAATTCTTCGATCTCCTCGCGCGCAAGCTCCCCCAGGTCCTTATCCTTTAAAAGGGCCCTGTTTTCCTCTATTCTTTCGAGCGTTTTTTTATAGTTCCTGTACGTCTCGACTATGTCGTCGAGGTCCGAAAGTTCCTTTGAATACTTATGAATTTCTGTCGGACTTATGTCGGGACTATTTAAATTCCGCTCTATTTCGAGGTACTTTTTCTCGACTTCCTCGAGCCGCTTGAGCATACCGGTTTCTGGCATTTCAGCCTAATATCATCACACATCTTGCATAAATTTCAAGATAAGATTAAACTTGTGATGTGTAAGACAATGGAAACAATGGATATTCTAGAAGGCAAAATCAAAGAGGCTTTGTCGAGGAAAACAAAGCTCGAGGTGGAGCATAAAAACCTACTTGAGGAAGTGTCTAAACTCAGGGATAGTGTGAAGAAACTGGAAAAAGAAAGAGATGATATAAAGCAGAAACTCGACAGAGTTATAGAGAAGGTCGAGATATATTTGAGCAGGTCAGAGGCATAGATTGAAGCGTCTTAAAATAAAGTTTTTCGACATAGAGTATTTCATTAAGACAGATGCTGATGAGAGTTACGTTCAGGAGATAGCTTCTTATCTCGAACAGAAGATAAAGGAAATCTCCGGCCAGGAGGGCGGCGCCGCCGTGCCCAGGCCGGTTTTGCTTGCTATGCTGAAGATTACTGATGACTACTTCAAGCTATTGAAGGACTTCAAGGAATTTAAAGAAAGTGCTGAAGAGAGATCTAACAGATTGGTCAAAATATTGGATAACTCCCTCAACGATAAAGAAACATTCGGTTTGGACGAAGGCGTTCTTAGAGAAGGACTCGGAAGAGAAGAACTGGAAGACTCGTATAAATACAGATGATTTTAAAAAGGTTAAAGAGCTCCATTCCGTTCCCGAGGCAGGGGGTTTAAATCTTTCCAAAGAGAAAGATTCCGTCCGTTCTTTTGTACTTGATCTTAGGTTAAACAGCCGGCGTGAAGACCTCACGCTCAAAAGCTGGTCCGTATTCCGTAGGCTCACCGCGCTCGAATGCTACAGGGCAGCCGCCCGAGTGGCACTTTATTTCCCAGTCAGAAACGAAGTCGATACATCCGCAATTTTCAGCGACATAACGGCCTCAGGTAAAGAGGCTTATTTCCCCGTAGCCCGGGAAGGTGATCTCGTATTCCGGAGGGTGAGCGATTTGGCGCAGCTTTCCCCCGGCGCTTACGGCATTCCCGAGCCCCCGGTCTCGGCCCCTGCGGCCGACGTCCGTGAGCTCGACCTTATCCTCGTTCCCGGTGTTGCTTTCGACGTTTCGGGAAACAGAATCGGTTACGGGAAGGGATATTACGACCGCGCTTTATCTGCAGTCCCGCGCGGGAAGAGAATTGCCCTCGCATACGGCTTTCAGGTGCTGAAATCCGTACCCAGGGGGGAGCATGACCTTGACTGCGGTATGGTGATAACGGAGTCGGGGGTGTTTATTGCAAGAGAATAACAGGAGGTAGCCAAAATGTCTGCATGGATAATCGCGGTCGTGTTCGCGGCCGTAGCTTTCGTGCTGGGTTTTTTGCTTCATCACCTTTACAGACAGATGGAACTTAAGAAGAAAGTTGGTCTAAAAAAGGACGAAGCCGAAATTATCATCGAAAATGCCAGAAAGGAAGCGGAAAAGGTAAGGATTCAGGGTGAGTTAAAAGCCAAGGAGATAGTAGAAAAGAGAACGTCGGAAATAGAATTCGAAGTAAGGGAGAAACAAAAAGAGCTTTTCAAGGCCGAAAAAAGGCTTCAGAAGCGTGAAGAGGTACTGGACAAGAAATACGAGGCAGTTGAGAAAAGAGAATCCGATGCTACGAGGAAAGAGCGCGATCTGGTCACCAAAGACGAGGCGCTTTCCAATAAACAAAAGGAGCTCGACTCCGTAATAGACGAAGCAAGGAAGAAAATAGAAGACATAGCAGGTATGACACAGGAGGCCGCGAAGAACGAGCTCGTCAACATCATAGAAGACGAAGCCCGCCACCGAGGCCGCAGGAAAAAAAACAGATCGAAGAGCAAACAACGAGGACGCCGAACGTAAGGCCAAGGACATAATAGCCCCTCGCCATAGAAATCTCCGGCGAATACACGAGCGAAAAAGACCATCTCCGTCGTAAACCTCCCGAACGACGACATGAAGGGGAGGATTATCGGCCGCGAGGGGCAGGAACATAAGGTCCATAGAGGCGAGGACAGGGGTCGATATCATAATCGACGATACCCCCGAAACAGTAGTCGTCTCGTCGCTTAACCCCCATACGGAGGGAAATCGCGAGGGTATCCCTCGAAACTCATCAACGACGGCAGGATTCATCCCGCCCGCATCGAGGAGATAGTCTCCGACGTCGAAAAGGAAGTCGAGCGCGAGATCCAAAAGGCCGGTGAGGCGGCGCTCTTCGACCTCGGCATCCCGTCTATGCACCCCGAGCTCATAAAGCTCGTCGGGAGGCTCAAGTACAGGACCACTATTCCCAGAACATACTTAACCACTCGATAGGTGGCGTTCATATGCGGCATACTCGCTGCCGAGATCGGATACGACGTAAAAGCTCGCCAAAGAGGGAGGGCTCCTTCCACGATATCGGTAAGGCGGTTGACCACGAGATCAGGCTCCCACGTCGATATCGGCGAAAGACCTCGTCCGTAAATACGGCGAGCCCAAGGTGGAATCGAGGCCGTAGCTCGCGCGACCCTCACCGCGCCTCCCGATACTCGTTCAGGCCGCGGACGCCATTTCCGCCGCCAGGCCGGGCGCAAGGCGCGAGACATGCGAACCACGTCAGCGTATCAACGACATCGAGAACATCGCGGGCTCTTTCCGCGGGGTCGAAAAGTGCTACGCCATACAGGCGGGCCGCGAGGTGAGGTCATAGTCAAGCTCAAGGTGAACGACGAGGAGGGCGCGCTCCCTGTCTGCACGAGATAGCGAAGAAGATAGAAGCGCGAGGTCGCCTATCCGGGCCAGGTCAAGATAACGGTAATAAGGGAAGTGAGATCGACGGCATACGCGAGTTAGGCGCCGTCAGTTAAATCGAAAAGAACCTCCGGCGGCGCCGTGCTCCGGATTACAAAATAGAAAACCCCGCCGGCCTCTTCTATGGAGACCGGCGGGTTTTTGTTTGCATTTTCAAATATGGGATCTTTTTCGCTTTCTTGTTGAGCGCGCCTTTGGCCGCCGCGAGCCTCGCTATCGGCACCCTGAACGGCGAGCAGCTCCGTAATCCGCGCCCACGTCGTTCGAATACTCTATAGACTGCGGGTCGCCTCCATGCTCGCCGCATATGCCAACCTTAAGCCCCGGCCTTACGCCCCTTCCTTTCTGTATCCGCGAGCTTCATCGGCTCTGCGACGCGCCTATGTCGAGCGTCAGGAACGGGTCCTTCTCCATTATGGTGACTTCCTTTCCGTTGAGCGCGACCTTGTGTTTCGTTCATCCAGGTCTTGATGATCTTCCCGGAGTCGTCCCTCAAAGCCCGAACAGCATCTGCGTAAGGTCGTTCGTGCCGAAGGAGAAAAATTCCGCCTCGCTGGCAATCTTGTCCGCCGTAACAGCGGCTCGCGGCACCTCTATCATCGTGCCTATCTTGTACTGGATTTTCTTCTTCGAGCCGGCGAGGACTTCCTTTGCAACCTCTTCTATAACGTCCTTCTGGGATTTCATCTCGGTAACCATAGACACGAGAGGCACCATTATCTCCGGCAGCACCTTGCCGCCTTCTTCGGCGACCTCGCGTGCGGCCTCCAGAATCGCCCTTGCCTGCATCCTCGTAATGTCGGGGATGAGTATTCCGAGCCTGCATCCCCTCAGCCCGAGCATCGGGTTAAATTCATGGAGCTCCTCGACCCTTTCGAGAAGGAGTTTTTTCTTTTCGAGAAGCTGTGAGGATTTCTTATTCCGCTCGAGCTCCTTTATCTCCAGCTTGAGCTCGTCCCTCTTCGGAAGGAACTCGTGGAGCGGCGGGTCTAGAAGCCTTATGGTTACGGGGTAGCCCTTCATGTTCTTGAAGAGCTCCTTAAAGTCCTTCTTCTGCATCGGGAGGAGCTTCGCAAGGTACTTGGCCCTCTCCTCGGGCGTCTGGGAAAGGATCATGTCCTGCATGATGCCGATCCTGTCCTTGGCGAAGAACATATGCTCCGTTCTGCAGAGCCCTATGCCCTCGGCCCCGAACCTGTAGGCGATTTTCGTATCCTCGGGGGTGTCCGCGTTGGTCCTTACCCCGAGGGTCCTTATCTTGTCCGCCCATCCGAGTATCGTCGAGAATATCTGGTAATTCTCCGATTCATCGGGCTTCAGCTTGTCCTCGACCACCTGTATTATGTCGGACGGTATCACGGGGACGTGGCCCGAATACACCTTGCCCACAAACCCGTCGAGGGATATGTAATCCCCTTCCTTCACCTTATACTCGCCCGAATGGAAGCACTTCTTCTTTTCGTCGATTATGATGTCCTCGGCCCCTACGATACATACCTTTCCCATCTGCCTTCCGACGACGGCCGCGTGGCTCGTCCTTCCGCCCCTGGCGGTGAGCACGCCCTCGGACGCCGCCATTCCCTTAATGTCGTCGGCGCTCGTCTCTTTCCTGACGAGTATCACCTTAAACCCTTCGCCCCTCATCTTTACGGCCGTGTCCGCATCGAGTGCCACCTTTCCGGATACCGCTCCGGGCGACGCCGCGAGCCCGCTCGCGATCTCGCTCTGCTTCTCCCTGGCCACGGGGTCGAATATCGGGAAGAGGAACTGCTCCAAATGCTCGGGCTCTATCCTCGTCAAAGCCTCTTCCTTTGAAATGAGCTTTTCCTTCACCATGTCGTACGCTATTTTGAGTGCGGCAAGGCCGGTCCTCTTTCCGTTACGCGTCTGAAGGAAGTAGAGCTTTCCCTTTTCTATCGTGAACTCGAAATCCTGCATATCCTTAAAATGCTTTTCGAGTATATTGGCAATCTTTAATAGTTCCTTGTAAACCTTCGGAAGCTCGCGCTCGAGCTCTTCGATGTGCTTGGGCGTCCGCGACTTGAGATCCTCGCCCTGTGCGTTCATCAGGCACTCCGCATAAAGGCTCTTCTCGCCGGTGGCTGGGTCCCTCAAAGCCGACCCCCGTTCCCGAATCGTCGCTCTCATATTTGCCGAACACCATGGCCTGCACGTTCGCGCGGTGCCTATGTCGTCGGTATACCTTGTGCTGCTTTCTGTAGAATATATAGCCCTCTGGTTGTTTACGAGAGGAACAGCGTTTATCGCCATGTAAAGCTGGTCTATGGGGCTTTGCAGGAAGTCCTTTAGTCTTCGACTTAACGATCTGTTTCGACTGCTTTATCACTTCTTTACGACTTCCGGCGTGAGCTTGGTGTCGTCCTTTATACCGGCCTTTTTCTTCGCTTCGTCGAATATGTGCTCGAACTCCTCCTTGTCTATTCCCAGAACGACGTCGAGAACATCAGGCCTTCTGTAGGCGTCCCAGCATACGAAAAGCGGGTTGTCGGTCTTCTGCGAAAGTTTTTCCGCCGTCTCGTCGTTGAGCCCGAGGTTAAGTATCGTGTCCATCATCCCCGGCATGGAGAACTTCGCCCCCGAACGGACCGAAACGAGAAGAGGATTGTGGGTCGCCGAACTTCTTGTCTATGTTTCCCGAATTTCCCGAGGTTCACTATCTCCTTTATGATCCCGCCGGCAGCTTCCCGCCGTTGTCGTAGAATTCCTTGCACGCTTCGGTGCTTATCGTGAATCCCGGTGGCACGGGTATTCCTATCTTGGTCATCTCGGCCAGGCCGGCGCCCTTTCCGCCGAGGACGTCCTTCATGTCCCCCTTTCCTTCAGCCTTTCCGTTTCCGAATAGATATACGAATTTCTTCATTGCCGCTTCCTTCTGGTATAGAGTTTGGTTTTAAGCCCTTTGGTACTTCATTGTTTTTTCTTTTTTATGTGCTCAGCTTCGAGAAATCGGCTATCGTGAAAAATGCGCTCCCTGATCTCCCCGAGCATCGAAAGTCTGTTCCGCTTCAAATCCTCGTTCTTGTCCATGACCATTACGTTATCGAAAAACCTGTCTACAGGCACTAAAGTCCGCCATCACTGCGAGAGCGCCTAATCCTTTTTCATTATCCTCTCCCCGGCCCACTCGCGCGGACTCAAGAACTAAACAATCCTTTTCGACCGGCTCCGCGAATAGCGCTTCGCTCACTTCGCCCACGCCGGCTGCCCCTTGCTACGATATTCACAGCCGCGCTTAAATGCAATACCGAGCGATTCGAAATCGGGGGCGCTTCTGAATTCCGCGAGCGCTATCTTCCTCTTCGTCTCGACTACGTCGCCGAATCCCGCGCTCAAAACAGCATCGACTACGTCCTGCGGGAAGCCGTCCGCGATCATGAGGTTTCTAATGAACCTCTCCCTCACGAAATCCATTATCCGCCAGTGTCTCTTCTTCCCTCCCGGCGAACTTCCCTCCGGCCCGGCTCTCTATCGCCTTTATACCGGCCCTGAAAAGGGCGGCCTCCAGGTCGAGGGCGAATCCTTTTTCGAGAACTATATTTATTATTCCTATCGCCTGCCGCCTGAGGGCGTACGGGTCGGAAGCCCCCGTCGGCACGAGGCCAGCCATGAAACATGCCGATATCGTGTCGGCTTTGTCTGCTATGCTGAGTATCGATCCCACGGCAGTTTGGGCAGGTCGCCAGCGCGCGAAGTCGGCATATACTGCTCTATCGCTGGCCTCCTCCCCTTTCCCCCGCTAGCCTCGCGTAATATTTCCCCATGATGCCCTGAAGCTCCGGGAGTCGAAGACCATCTGCGTTGCCAGGTCGGCCTTCGACAATTCCGCCGCGCGCACTGTATCAACGGCCGCCTCTTCGTGCCCGGCCGATTCCTGCTATCGCCCGCAAGCTCCTTCAGCCTTTCAGTCTTGTCGTAGTAGCTCCCGATCTCAGGAAAAACCATTCCCTGAGTTTCTAGGCGCGATTCGAGTCCGGCGTTTCGGTCTTCGTCGTAAAAGAACCTGGCGTCCGTAAACCTCGCCCTTATTACCCTCTCGTTCCCCTTCGAAACGACGCTACCGTCTTTACCCTGGTCCCCGAAACGAATATAAAATGCGGCAGAAGCTTCTCCGGCTCCGCCTTCGAGAACACAGCGAAGTATTTCTGGTGGTTCTTCATAACGCTTATGAGAACCTCTTTCGGGAGCGCGAGAAAATCCTTCTCGAAGTCCCCTTTCAAAACTACGGGATATTCGACGAGATAATTTACCGTTTCGAGAAGCTCCGGGTCGTCCTCCACCGTCCCGCCTATGGACTCCGCAAGCTTTCTCACGTCGCCGCGTATAGCATCCTTTCTCTTTTCCTGGTCGAGGACCACGAACCCCTCTTCGAGCCCGCGCGAGTAATCCTCCCACCCGGCGGCCTTAAACGGCTTCGGGCTCATGAATCTGTGCCCGCGGCTCTTGTTTCCGCTCTTCACGTCGCCGATCGTGAACGAAATCGTCTTCCCGCCGCAAACGGCGAGGATCCACCTTATCGGCCTTGCGAATGTTATGTCCCCGTCTCCCCACTTCATCGATTTTCTAAAAGGTATTGATGTGATTATTTCTGGTAACAGCTGTTTGAGTATTGCGTCGGTTTTTTGTCCTTTGACCTGCCTTATCACCGCTAGAAGCTCGCCCTTGTCCCTGCTCACTCGGACGAGCTTTCCCACGTCCACGCCCTGGGATTTCGCGAATCCGAGGGTCGCCTTCGTCGGGTTTCCATCCGCGTCGAACGCTATTCTGACGGGCGGCCCGTAAGATTCGACGGACCTATCCTCCTGCTTTTCGGCGAGCCCCGTTATCCTGAGGACGAGCCTCCTCGGCGTGCCGAAGGCCTCGGCCGCCTCGAACGGAACGGCGCTTTCCCCGAGCTTCCTCGTCGCTATGGAAGCCAGGCTGCTTATCGCGTCGTTCATGAATCCCGCCGGAATCTCTTCTGTCCCTATCTCCAGTATCAGCTCTTTGCCCATGGATCTTTTACAGCCAGGGGATATCCCATCGCCTCCCTTTGTCTCAAGTATCCCTCGGCGCACATCTTTGCGAGTGCCCTCACCTTTCCTATGTATGACGCCCTCTCGGCGACGCCTATGGCGCCCCGTGCGTCCAGTAGATTAAACGTATGCGAACATTTAAGGCAGTAATCATACGCAGGAAGTGGCAGCTCCTTTTGCGCCAGCTTCCTCGACTCCGCCTCGAATTTATCGAAAAGGTCCCGAAGCATCTCCGGGTCCGATTCCTGAAAGTTATAAGTCGAAAATTCGTATTCGTCCCTGTGATGTATCTCGCCGTATGTAACCCCCTTGGTCCATTCGAGGTCGTAAACGCTTTCGACCCCCTGTAGGTACATGGCGATCCTTTCCGTCCCGTACGTAAGCTCGGCGGAAACTGGCTTAAGATCTATGCCCCCCGCCTGCTGGAAGTACGTAAACTGCGTTATTTCCATACCGTCGAGCCACACTTCCCACCCGAGCCCCCACGCGCCAAGCGTCGGCGACTCCCAGTCGTCCTCGACGAACCTTATGTCGTGCGCGAGCGGGTCTATTCCCAGATGCCGGAGGCTGTCGAGGTATAGCTCCTGAATATTATCGGGCGACGGCTTTATTATCACCTGAAATTGATAGTAATGCTGGAGCCTGTTCGGGTTCTCCC
>JAWKQD010000006.1:0-178312 GCA_041390285.1 Thermodesulfobacteriota bacterium
CTCGGCCTCGCCCTCCGCATCGGCACCACCCGCATCCGGCGCTGCCGGCGTTGGCGCGGACGCAGCATCGCCCGCCGGCGGCGCGTCCTGCGGTATTGCTGGCCTTACCTGCACGCTAAAAAGGAGCACAAATACGACGGCCACAAGGGCGGCTCCGTTCATGAAGGCGCTAATTCGCATCGACGATTTTTCCATCGGAAAGCCTTATTCTCCTCTGTAGCCGCTTGGCGATATCCATATTATGAGTAACCATCACGGACGATATCCCGTATTCGTCGTTTAACATGAGGACCAGATCCAGTATAGAGCCGCCGGTGTCGAGGTCGAGGTTGCCGGTCGGCTCGTCGGCCAGAATGACCTTCGGTTTGAGCACGACGGCCCGCGCGATCGCGACCCTCTGCTGCTCGCCCCCCGAAAGCTCCCCGGGCCTGTGTTCGAGCCTGTGATCGAGCCCCACCCTCTTTAAAACCTGTAAAGCCATATCCTTCGCCTGCTCCATCGCTATGCCGTTAATGAGGCACGGCATCATTACGTTTTCAAGGGCGTTGAATTCCGGGAGAAGGTAATGGAACTGAAACACGAATCCTATCTCCCTGTTCCTGAAAGCCGCTAGCTCCGTCTCGTTTTGCCGGAAGACGTCGGTCTCCCCGTAGTGCACTTGCCCGTCCGAGGGGCGCTCCAGCGTTCCGAGTATATGAAGGAGCGTGCTTTTCCCCGAACCGGAGACACCTACTATCGCGAGCGTCTCACCCCCGGGGATGTCTATCTCTATTCCTTTCAGAGCTTCTACCTTGCCGCCTCTTGTCTCAAACACCTTCCACAAGTCTCGTACTCGAATGTCCATTCCTTATTCATACCTCAGTGCCTCAATCGGATCTTTTCGAGACGCTTGAAATGATGGATAGAGTGTCGCTATAAAACATATCAATAAGCTGCAAACCGCAACTGTAAGAAAATAAAACGGTTCAATTTTAACTGGAAACTCGGAAATAGGATAGACATTATTGTCAAACGGAATCAGTTTTCTTATCGTCTCGCTAGTTTTGAGCATGTAGCAGATGCCGTATCCCGAGAGGCTGCCGAGCAGCGTGCCCACCACCCCTATTATCATGCCGTCGATGACAAAGATTTTCAGTATGCCTTCCCTCGTCGCCCCCATCGCCCTCAGGATGGCGATGTCCCGCCCCTTTTCCATGACCACCATCGTAAGGGCGCTCACGATATCGAGCGCGGCGACGAGTATTATAAGCCCGAGGAATATGGCTATGGCTATCCTTTCGAGCCTGAGCGCCTTGAAGAGGCTCTTGTTGACCTCTTCCCAGTTCCGGGCGTAATAGGGAAGCCGAGGGATGCCGCAAGCTCGTTGCCTATGGTCCTGGCTGCGTAGATGTTGTTGACCTTCACCTCGACGCCCGAGGCCTGCCCTGCCATGTCGAAAAACTCCATAGCGTCGTCCAGGCCGACGTAGGATATCGAAGAGTCGTACTCTATCATTCCGTAATCGAATATTCCTATGACCTCGAACTTCTTGACCTTGGCCGTAGCCCCGAACGGGCCCATCTTGCCGAAAGGCGAGACGAGGCTCACCTCGTCGCCCTCGACGACGCCGAGGTTGGCCGCAAGCTCCTTCCCGATGAGAATAGCGGGCCTCCCGGATTCCGTCTCGACGCCGAGCTTCCCGAGGAGCTCCTTCCCGATCCTGGCCGCCTGCTCGTCAGGAATTTTTTCCTTCTTGCCTTCCGTGTCGAGTATGCCGCGCCCAATGGCCTGTTCTATGTTCGTAACGCTCCCGGCAGTCTTCGGGTCGATGCCGCGAACTACCGTGCCCGAAACGTTCCTTTCGCTCGCGAGCATTCCCTGCCCGTATATGAACGGGCTCGCCCCTTCGACCCCCGGAAACGCGAGCGCGTCCTTCTCTATCTTTTCGAAATCCTGCATCGGCCCTTCGTAGCTGAGGACGACGACGTGAGAGCTGACGCCGAGTATCTTGTCGCGGAGCTCCTCCTCGAACCCCCCCATGACGGAGAGGACGACGTTAAGCGCCATGACGCCTATGATCACACCGAGAACGGATATTATTCCTATGATGGACGTAAACTTCTGCTTACGCCTGGAACTGAGGTATCTGAGTCCTATGAAAAATTCGTAGCTCATTCGGGTTTCAGGTGGGGGAAGAAAATAACTTCCCTGATGGAAGGAGAATCGGTAAAGAGCATGACTAGCCTGTCTATGCCTATGCCTTCGCCTGCGGTCGGCGGCATGCCGTGCTCAAGTGCCGTAACGTAATCCTCGTCCATTTCGTGCACCTCTTCCTCCCCCTTTGATTTAAGCTCGAGCTGCCCCTCGAACCTTTCTTTCTGGTCTATCGGGTCGTTGAGCTCCGAAAAGGCGTTCGCGATTTCCCTTCCCGTTATGTAAAGCTCGAATCTGTCGGTAAGCTCGGGATCGGCCTCGTTCTTCCGCGCGAGCGGAGACACATCGAGCGGAAAGCCGTAGACGAAAGTCGGGCTTACGAGGTTCTGCTCGTAGAGCGCCTCGAATATCTCGACGATGGCCTTCCCCCTGATGCCCTTGGGGTCTATGCCCATGGAGCGGGCCTTCTCGAAGAGCCTTTCGTCGTCTGAGACGACATCCTTCCCGAGCTTCTCTTCGAGGGCTTCTGTTATGTTTATTCTCTTCCACGGCCTCGACATATCGACCGTGTCTTCCCCGTACTTGAAAACGAGCGAGCCCTTGAGCTCCATGGCGAGGGAGCAAATTAGCTCTTCGGTAAGGTCCATGAGGTCTTCGAACGTCGCGTAGGCCTGGTAGAACTCGATCATCGTGAATTCGGGGTTATGCTGCGTCGAGACGCCCTCGTTCCTGAACGTGCGCCCTATCTCGTAAACCCTCTCTATGCCGCCGACGACGAGCCGCTTCAGATAAAGCTCGGGGGCTATCCTCAAATAGAGATCCATGTCGAGGGCGTTGTGGTGCGTCCTGAACGGGCGCGCCGCAGCCCCGCCCGCGATGGGGTGGAGTATAGGAGTTTCGACCTCGACGAAATCCCTATCGTCGAGGAACCTGCGTATCAGGCTGATAATTTTGCTTCTGGTAAGGAATATGTTCTTTACGTCCGCGTTCGATATGAGGTCGAGGTATCTCTGCCTGTACCTCATCTCGACGTCCTTGAGGCCGTGCCACTTTTCTGGGAGCGGATGAAGGGTCTTCGTGAGGAATGTGAACCCGCTCACGTTGACCGTGAGCTCGCCGGTCTTCGTCTTGAAGAGCCGCCCCTCCATTCCTATAAAATCGCCGAGGTCTACGTACTTCTTGAAGAGCTTGAGCTCGTCCGGGCCGACGACGTCGGCCTTGATGTATCCCTGAATGCGCCCCGACCTGTCCGCTATGTGGAAAAAGAGGCTCTTCCCGAAGTCCCGGAGGGCGACTACGCGCCCCGCCAGCGTGAAGACATCCTCCAGCTTCTCGAAATCCTCTGTAGGCGTCTCGCCGTACTTAGCGAGAAGCTCGCCGGCAAGGTGCCCGGGCTTGTATCCGTTAGCGTATGGATTTATTCCTAAGGCTCTAAGTTCATTGAGCTTTTCTTTTCTCTGCTCGTATTGTTCGTTTTCCATGGTTGAATAATGCTTCTACCCCAAAAGGGCGGCGTCGTCAACGCGCCCTCGTCCCCGGAAGCTTCTGTATTTTAACCGTAAATTGAAGATTAATCCTTCTTGGCGTCAGAATAATATACGTGGCTATGGACTTGGCAACAAGTACATTTTCGTTATAAATATCGACGTCTACGGGCACTATCCTGCCCTCGCGGAGCGCCCTGGCCTTTGCCTCTATGACGCCGCCGCTGACGGGGTTAAGGTAGTTTATCTTGAGCTCAACCGTCATGAGGCGCTTGTCTTCGAGGTCGAGCCCGTGAACGAGCGCCACGGCCGCGGCCGAATCGGCCAGCGTAGACAACACCCCGCCGTGCGTGTATCCGTAGGGGTTGGTCAGGTTCTCGTGGGTATCCATCACGAGCCTCGCATAGCCTGGCTTTACCTCAGCGATCTCTATCCCGAGATGTTCCCAGAACGGCACCCTGGGGAAATTCTTTATGTAAAAATCTTCGTCGGGCATCGAATACCTCCGGATAAAGGATGATATAGATTACCGGTGAAATACGGGATTGAAACCCTACGCGCCTCGAGGGCCTTTCGCGAGTCCTTCCCGTAGAGCGCAAAGACGAGAAACCCGGCTGTGCAGACGGCCCCGGCGATGGCGAACATGGCGCGGAACCCTTCGAGCTCGGCGGTGACGCCGTACGCGAACACCCCGAGCATCCCGCCGAACGTAAATGCGACGCTGCATATGGAAACGGCCTTCCCGCGGTCTTCGTCCGGCGTGAGGTCTATGACGAGGGCGTATATCGCCGGGTAGAAGAGCCCGTGGCCCGCGCCGAAGAATATGCCGGCGATGACGAGCGTAAGGGAATCCGTCACAAGCCCGAGCCCCGCTATGCTCGCCGAGAACACGAACAATGCCGGGATCGATACGAGCTTCTTCCCGTATTTATCGGGGAGCCATCCGAAGAATATCCTGACGGCGAGTATGACGACCGTATAGGTTATGAAGAAGAGCTCGAACGCGCCTATCCCTATCCTCACGGCGAATATGGGTACGAACGTTATCGCGGGGACGAACCCTGTTCCGGCGACGACGAGGGCGAACGCCGCCGCCATCACCCCCCTTCTCCTGAGCGCGCCGATGAAGGAACCGTGCTTGCCTTCGCTGCCCCGGTGGATGTGCGGCTCCCTTATGAACGAAGCCGCCAGGAGGGCCGGCACGCCGAGGATGGAGCAGAATATAAAGAAGTCGTCGAAGCCGTATGCGTCCACCATAAGCTTGCCAATGTAGGGCGCGAGGGCGAAGTTCATGACGCTGAACATGCCGAATATGCCTATCGCGAGGCTCCTTTTTCCGGGGGAGGACACGTCGGCGATGAGTGTGCCCGCCGCGACGAAGCTCAGCGAAAGGGCGGCGCCGTGTAGGACACGGAGGAGAGGGAAGAGGAAGTCTATCGTATGCAGGTACGCGAACGGAATAGTCGCAAGCGATATGAGTATGCCGCCCGCGATGAGGAACGGCTTCCGGCCCCATTTGTCTATGAGTATCCCGACGGAGGGCGTCGTCAGTATGGTCGCCATAGACGCCGCGCCCATGATGAAGCCTATGACGGATTCGCTCCCGCCGAGCTCTTCTATCCTGAGCGGCAGCAGAATGAACGCGTGGTAGTTGAAAAAGAAAATGAAGATGAAGAGTGTTACGAGGTTAAAATCCCTGTTGAAAAGGGGCCTGTCTCTGGGGATCGAATCGTTCATATCGCGTCCGGCGGGATAAGCTTATACAACAAAAATTAATAATAAAAATCGCCGGCCCCGCAGGTTATACTTTGTGAGAGGATGAAACAACGGGCCCACGGCCCCGAGAGCGGCGGACAATGTTCAAGAATTTTTTAATTCTCATTCTGGCAGTGCTTCTGGGGATTTCGAGCTATCTCCTTTACACCAACAAGAATATAACTATCGACCTCGGAAGGGACGGAGCGCCCGTCACGGAGCGCATCGTCGTGAGAGAGACTCCGCTCCGCCCGCCGAGAGCTCCGGCCCTTCCAAGGCGGAGAGCGAGAAGCCTCCCAAAAAGCCGGGAGCGTCGTAAGCGGCGGGGACGAGACCATAGAGATCCCCTCGGACGAGCCCGAGGTGCATATGGAGCCGACCGGTAGGGCTCAACATTGGCGACGAGCAGAAGATAGTCTCCAACTACAAGATAATAGGCCCGAGGAAGTTCGCCCTCCTGACGGAGAAGGACGAGACGATGGTCGAGATCGACCTCGACACCGGGCTCGTCGAAGTGAACCCGAAATATAGTCTCGACGAGACTACCACCGAATTCTGGAAATCAGTGGGAAGGAAATACCCCTGAAGTGTGTTTTGTGGAGGAGGAGTAAAACGCCCGGACCTCCAGGCGCTGTAAACCACCTTCCCCCGACTATCGTATAAAGCACCTTGCCCTTTAAATCCCAACCGTTAAACGGAGTGTTCTTACTCTTCGAGCGGAACTTTGTCCTGTCTATCTTCACAGGCGCGTCGGCGTCGAATATGACGACGTCCCCCGGGGCCCTGCTTCGAGTGTCCCCTCCCGAGGTTCAGTATCCCGGAAGGTATGGAGGTCATCTTCTCGATCATCTCCTGGAAGCGTGAGTATCCCGTCCTCGACGAGCTTGAGAGATAGCGGGAGCGACGTTTCGAGCCCGACTATCCCGAACGGAGCGAGGTCGAACTCGACCTTCTTCTCGTCCTCGCTGTGGGGCGCGTGGTCGGTCGCAATGGCGTCTATCGTGCCGTCCTGGAGCCCTTCGATCAGGGCGAGCCTGTCGGCTTCCCGCCGGAGCGGCGGGTTCATCTTGGCGTTTGTGTCGTACTCGGAGACTGCCCTGTCCGTAAGGGTGAAGTGATGCGGGGCGGCCTCGGCCGTTACCCTCGCGCCCCTCTTCTTCGCGGCCCGTATGAGCCTCACGGCCCCCGCCGTCGAAACGTGGCAAATGTGGAGGTGCGTCCCCGTAAGCTCAGCAAGGGTTATGTCGCGGGAGACCATCACATCCTCGGAAGCAGACGGTATCCCGCCCAGACCGAGGAGCGTCGAAGTGTCCCCTTCGTTCATAACCCCGTGTCCCGAGAGGTTCTTGTCCTCGGCATGTGTGAGCACGGGTATCCCGAACGCCTTTACGTATTCCATCGCGTGCCGCATGACCTTGGAGTTCATGACAGGCATGCCGTCGTCGGATATTCCTACGCACCCGGCCTCGTACATCTCGCCTATCTGGGCGAGGGTCTCGCCCTTCTCGCCCTTCGTTATGGCGCCTATCGGGAAGACGTTCACAATCCCTTCCGTCCTGGCCTTGAGCATGATGTATTCGGTGACCGAGGCGTTGTCGTTGATCGGGTTCGTGTTCGGCATGCAGACGATGGAGGTGAATCCCCCCGCGGCGGCCGACTCGCAGCCCGTTTTTATCGTCTCCTTGTGCTCGAACCCCGGCTCGCGGAGGTGTACGTGTATATCGACGAGCCCCGGGGCTATTATTTTCCCCTTGGCGTCTATAACCTCGACGCCCTTCTCGCCTTCTATTTTCTTCGTATCGGCCGGGTGGGACTTGATCTTCCCGTCCTCGATGTAAATGTTGCCCTTTTTATCTTTGCCGGACGCCGGGTCAATTATGCGCCCGCCCTTGATCAGTAATTTCACGAATTCCTCCTTGCGGAAGCGACGAGATAAAACATCGCCATTCTGACTGCTATACCGTTAGACACCTGCTCCAGTATGACGGCATCGGCACCGTCCGCTACGTCGGACGAAAGCTCGACGCCGCGGTTTATCGGCCCCGGGTGCATGATCGTGACGTCCGGCGCGGCGACCTTCAGCTTCTCGCGCGTGAGGCCGTAGAACCTGGAATATTCTCTTAGAGACGGAAAGAACTCGGAGTCCTGCCTTTCCCTCTGTATGCGGAGCATTATAACGACGTCCGCGTCCCGTATGGCGTCTTCGAGGTTGTAGAAAGCCTTTGCGTTTATGTCTTCTATATATTTAGGTATGAGGGTCGGGGGCCGACTACCCTGACCTCGGCCCCGAGCTTCGAGAACCCCCAGATGTCGGACCTGGCGACGCGGCTGTGGAGTATGTCGCCCACTATCGCTACCTTGAGCCCCTCTATCCTGCCCTTGAGCCGCCTTATGGTGAAGAGGTCGAGGAGGCCCTGGCTCGGGTGCTCGTGCCATCCGTCGCCGGCGTTTATGATAGACGAGTTGAGCCCTTCGCGAGCAGCCACGGCGCACCCGACATCGGGTGCCGGATGACGATCATGCTCGCGCCCATGGCTTCGAGGTTACGCGCCGTGTCGAGGAGGGTTTCGCCCTTCACGACGCTGCTGTGTATCGTCGTGAAGTTAAGGACGTCCGCGCTTAGCCTCTTTTCGGCTATCTCGAACGACGAGCGCGTCCTCGTGCTCGGCTCAAAGAAGAGGTTACATACCGTGACGCCGCGGAGAGCCGGGACCTTCTTCACGTCCCTGTCCGAGACTTCCCTCATGGATTCCGCCGTGTCGAGGACGAGGGTTATTTCCTCGGCGGTCAGCTCCTCGAGCCCCAGTATGTGTTTACGTTCGAATGCCATTTATTGTTTCACCACGACGACTTCGTCCTTTCCGTCGGTTTCTTTTAGATGAACCCTGACGGTCTCGGAGCTAAGCGTATTGAGTTTGAGTCCCGCATAATCGGGCTGAATTGGGAGCTCCCTGTGCCCCCTGTCTATGAGCGTTACGACCTGTATCGAAGAGGGCCTTCCGAAATCCATTATGGCCTCTATCGCGGCCCTCGTCGTCCTGCCGGTGAATATGACGTCATCGACGAGAATCACCTTCTTGTCGTCGAGGTCGAACGGCACTTCGGTCTTTTCGACCTTGGGCCATTCGGTCTTCTGCCTGAGGTCGTCCCTGTAAAGCGTGATGTCGAGCGTCCCCATCTCGGGCCTTATGCCTTCAAGCTTTTCTATCTCGTTCGCGATGCGCGTGGCGATGTGAACCCCTCTCGTCCTGATGCCGACTATCACCACGTCGGCGGCCCCGTTGTTCCGTTCGAGGATCTGGTTCACTATCCTGGATATGGTGCGGTTTATAGAATCGGAATCCATCACTACCTTATCAGCCATTTCGTGTACCCCCTATCCCTAATATACCGACTTCAGAACGCCCTCGCACTCGTACTCGAACTCGAAGTGCTTCGTGTAGCGGTCGAGGAAGTTAGCGTCGTCGGTATAGTAGATCCAGATGATGACGCTCTCGTCCGTCTGGTCTATGGTGAAATCGCTCTTGTCCTCCGGGATGCCCATCCTTCTCAGCTTCTCGGTGATATCGTTTATGACGTAGTTCTTTCCCCATTTATGGTAGACGTCTGCGTTCTCCTTGCATACGCCCCTTATGCCGAATATGCCTTTGTAGTATATGGGGACGACCTTGAATCCGACGTAGAATAAAACGACGACGACCAGTATCCAGAATACGGAAGATAAGCTTTTCATATATGTTGCTCCCCCTTCGCGTCCGGGCCTATTTCAAACGTCTTTATTCTATACCCTGTAGGATCCTGTCCCACCTTACTTTGTTGAGGAAGTCCGGGTTCTGGAAATCCCACGACCAGTGAATGAGTATGGCCTTCCCGGCTATGTTCTCGACGGGCACGAAGCCCCAGAACCTGCTGTCCTGGCTGTTGTCCCTGTTGTCGCCCATGACGAAGACGTGCCCCTCGGGAACCTCCCCTACCGGGATAAAGTTCCCCTTGTTGGTCGTCTCCTTACCCTGCCGGAATATCGCGTCGTGTTTGTGGCCGGACAGGTCCTCGATGTATTCGTCGAGCTCCTCGCCGCTCCTTTCATCGACGTAATCGCCCTCGTATTCGAGCGGCACGGGCTGGCCGTTTAATATAAGCTGCCTGCCGTTTATGTCTATGCTGTCACCGGGTACGCCGACGACGCGCTTAATGTAATACATATCGTTCTTTGACGGGTCTTTTTCGGGGTTGGGATAAGTGAAGACTATGACGTCGCCGCGCTTGATTTGCTCGAACGGCATGACACTTATGCCCGTAAATGGAATCCTAGTCCCGTATATGAACTTGTTGACGAGGAGATGATCGCCCACTAGTAGCGTCGGAATCATCGAGCCGGACGGTATCTTGAACGGCTGGAAGAGGAACGTCCTTATGATGAGGGCTAGCCCCACGGCCAGAACGAGCGCCTCGATGTTTTGCCGGAGCTTCGACTTGGCGAACTTCGAAAGATAATCGTGCGACGCCCCTTCGAGATCCGCCGTCCTCCGCCTTATCTCTTCGGTGTCACCGCCGGCGAGCGCCGATTCGAGGGCCGTTATCTTGCCCTCCACGACCGCGGCTGCCTCCGGGCTTATCTTCGGCTTGTTCTTACTTAATAACGATTTGGTTTGAGAAAGGGACTGCTTCGCTTTATTCCTGATTTTCGCGTCTCGCGACCATAGACCGAGCATGATTGAGGTTTGAGTATAAACGGTGAAAAAGGTTCTTTCAATATAAACAGTTAGATACGGCGGACGGCATCGTCAATGATGCGTAATAGACAGTATTTACGGCCTTTCCCATTCGAGGAGCCTTTCGACGGACCGGACGCCCTCGACCTGCCTTATCGATTTCATGACGTTCTCGAGCTGGTCGAGGTCCGTGACGACTACGTCGAACGTCCCGACGGCGGTGTCCACGTCCGTCGAGTGTATCTCGGCCTTGGAGATGTTTACTTCCGAAGACGAGAACGAGCTCGTTATGTTCGACAGTATGCCCGGGCGGTCAACGCACTTGACGACGATCCTCGCGGGACGCTGAGCCTTAAAGTCCTTGTCCCACTCGACCTCTATCCTGCGGGCGTCGTCCACGTCCAGAAGCCGCGGGCAGTCGCTCTTGTGTATGGTGATGCCCTTTCCCCTGGTTATGTAGCCGGTTATCGGCTCGCCCGGGAGCGGAGAGCAGCAGTTCGCGAACCTTATCATGACGTCGTTGTAGCCGTTTATCAGGACGCCGTTCTCGGACGTGCCGGTTATCGTCCTGATAATCTTCTCCATCCGCGATTCTTTGTCGGACGGCGTCTCCAGCTTGTCCGTCGGCAGCACCCGCCTTAAGAAATCGTTGGCCGAAATCTTGCCGTAGCCGACCCCGAGGTAGAGCTCCTTTTCGTCCTTGAGCTTGAACTCTGCGAGCGCGTCCGCGAGCTCGCCGTTCTTCAGCATGGCGCCGAAATCGAGCCCGTGCTGCTTGAACTTCCTCTCGCATATGGACTTCCCGACGATCTCGGATTGCGTCCTCTCCTCGTTCCTGAGCCATGCGCGTATCTTCGTTTTCGCCCGCGAGGTGACGACGAACTTGAGCCAGTCCCTGTTCGGGTGCTTGTCGTTCGAGGTGACTATCTCGACCGTGTCGCCCGTTTTGAGCTGATGGTTAAGGGGCACGAGCTTGCCGCCCACCATGGCCCTCATGCACCTGTTGCCGACCTCGGTGTGAACGGCGTAGGCGAAGTCCACGGGCGTCGCGCCGCTCGGGAGCTCCATCAAATCACCCCTCGGCGTAAAGACGTATACGACGTCCGATATGAGCTCGCCCTTTATGGCCTCCATGTACTCGGTCGGGTCCTTTATGTCCTTCCATTCGAGGAGGTGCCTGAGCGTGGTGTAGATGTCGTACTTGCCGCCGCTGTCGAGCCTGCCCTCTTTATATTTCCAGTGGGACGCGACTCCGTATTCGGCCACGGTGTGCATATCCCTCGTCCTTATCTGTATCTCCATCCTCTCCCCGAACGGGCCGATAACGGTGGTATGGAGCGATTGATAGCCGTTCCCCTTGGGGAGGGCAATGTAGTCCTTAAACCTTCCGGGAACGGGCTTCCACGCCGAGTGAACGGCGCCGAGCGCCTCGTAGCATTCCCTCAGCGAGTCAGTGATGATCCTGAAGGCGATTACGTCGTAGACGCTGTCGAACTCGAGGTTCTGGGCCTGCATCTTCCTGTAGATGCCGTATACGTGCTTGAATCTTCCGGTGACTTCTGCGTGTATGTCGAACTCTTCCAGCTTGTTGGCGATTAGAGCCTTTATCTCGTCTACGTGCTGCTCCCACTCCTCCTTCCTGTCGGCTATCAGCTTCGCCAGCTTCTGATATTCGCCCGGGTTAAGGAATTTAAAGGAGAGGTCTTCTAACTCCTGCGCCACCCAGCTCATTCCGAGCCTGTGGGCGAGCGGGGCGTATATGTCGAACGTCTCCTTGGCAATGCTCTTCTGCCTCTCTTCGCGGAGGTATTCGAGCGTCCGCATGTTGTGGAGCCTGTCGGCGAGCTTTATGAGGACGACCCTTATGTCCTTGGCCGTGGCCAGGATGAGCTTCCTGAAGCCCTCGGCCTGTCGCTCGATCTTCGTCGTGTAGGGGAGCTGGCTAATCTTCGTTACGCCGTCTACGAGAAAGGCTATTTCGCTCCCGAAAAGGGTCTCTATTTCTTCTGGAGTCGCGAGCGTGTCCTCTACTGTATCGTGGAGCAGCCCGGTGACTATAGACGACACGTCGAGCTTCATCTCGCCAAGTATCCAGCTGACTTCGAGGGGGTGGCTCAGGTACGGCTCCCCCGAGCTCCGCGTCTGCCCGGCGTGAACCTTGGCCGAGTAGACGTAAGCCATTTTCAGGAGCTCTACGTCCGCGTCGCTAAGGTAGAGGTAAGCATTAACCCTCTCGATTATGTCGTTAAGTCTTATCATATTTCGTCAGGCGAAGTAGTCCTTCCCTATCTTCCCCGCCGCCCTCGAATACTCGCACCTGGCCGATTTTATGACCGCCGAAAGGCAGTCGAAGGCCTCGTCAAACGAGTCGTTAATAATAATATAATCATAGTTGTTTATCTCTTCCATCTCCCTTTTCGCCTCGGTGAGGCGTTTCTCGAGATCCCCTGTCTTCTCGCTCCCTCTGCAGATGAGCCTTTCCTTTAATATCTCGAACGAAGACGGCAGAACGAAGCAAAACACCCCCGCCCCGTACTTTTCCTTTATCTGCCTTGCGCCCTGAATATCGATGTCGAGTATCATGTCCACGCCCGATTTCCGCGCGTTTTCGAGCTCGGCGAGCGGGGTTCCATACAAGTTGCCGTGAACATTCGCATATTCAGCGAACTTGCCCTGCCCCAGCATCTCCTTGAAGGTTTCCTCGCTGACGAATATATAATCCTTTCCGTTGACCTCGCCATCCCTTGGCTTCCTGGTCGTGACGGAGACCGAAAACGCAAGATTCCGTATGCGCGTGAGCGCCTCCTTCACGAGTGAAGTCTTCCCTCCCCCTGACGGGCCGGAAACTATAAATAGTATTCCCTCTCTCATTCTCTCTCTTATCCGGTCTAGATTTAATGGGTTCCTGGCTGCCCTTAATTGTAGGATAACGAAGGAAATTTATCAATTTTCGATAGACGCGCGTCTATGAATCCCGGGGGCCCTTTTCGAGCACGTCCGAGACGAGCCGGACGTCCTGGGACTTCTCCTTGTCGAGGACAAGTATCCCCTCCTCGGAATCGACGACCACGACGTCCTTTAGCCCCACGATCGCCACGGGCTTCTTCCCGCCTATCGCGAGGCACCCCGTGGACTCTATGGCAATCACGTTGCCCCGAGTGATGTTCACATCTTCCCCGTCGCGGAGGTATTCGTCGAGCGCCTTCCAGCTCCCGACGTCGCTCCATGGGAATATTACCGGCACTACGGCCGTGTGCGACGAATGCTCTAAAATGAGCTTGTCTATGGAGCCGGCATTTATCGAGTCGTAAAACCCTCTGGCCGCCCCCTTTTCGGACGAGCTGTAGAGCCACTGCTCGAGCTCCTCGAACCTCGCGTGCCACTCGGGGAGGATCTCTTCGAACTCGGATATTATGGCCGACGTCCTCCACACGAATACGCCCGAGTTCCAGTAATACCCGCCTTCCCTCAGGAACGCGAGGGCTGTTTCGTGGTCGGGCTTTTCGCTGAACCTTACTACGTTAAGCGCCTTTAAATGATCCCCGGACTCGATGACGTCCTTGCCGGCCTTTATGTAGCCGTATCCCGTTTCGGGAGAGGTCGGCGTCACGCCGAGGGTGATTATCGGGTACCGTCCGTCGCCGAGCCTTACGCCCGCCGCCCCGGCGGCGAATTTTATCGAATCCCTGAACCCCTCATCGTCGCCCACGGCGTGGTCCGCCGGGAGCACGACGACAACCGCTTCGCCTGCCTTCTTTTCTATCCTGAGTGTCCCATATGCGATGCACGGCGCCGTGTTTTTCCCCTCGGGCTCGAGAACGAGATTATCTTTAGGAAGCTCCGGAATGTGCTTCATCGTCTCGTCCTTGTACTTTTCGACGGTGACGATGAATATCCTTTCTATGGGTATGAGCGGGAGAATCCTGTCCACCGTCTCCCGTAAGGAGCGATTTTCCGCCTGTAAGCGTAAGGAACTGCTTGGGTTTTTCGCGGCTGCTGAGGGCCAGAACCGCCTGCCCTCGCCCCCGGCCATTATTAGTGCATACGTATCCACGGGGTTAATAGTAATTGTAGTCGCGGGAATTCTCAATCCGGGGGCGTGAAATGGCCCTATTGTGCGTGAAGGCCTGGGTTAGCCGCCGCCGGAGCCGGGATTAAAAAGGTGTGCGAGGCTAGCGGGGTCGAGACCGAGTAGGCCCGGCTTTACAGCATGCGCCTCGCCGAGCTCGTCCCTCGGAATAGGAATTCGTAACTGCAAGGCATTTCATCCCCGCGGCCAGCGCGGCCCTTATGCCCGAGACGGAATCCTCTATGACGAGGCACTCGGCCGGGGTTATTTCGGAGCCCTCTTCGGGCAGGGTGTTAAGACGCCTGAGCGCTTCTATATAGACGTCGGGCGCGGGCTTACAGTTGGCTATCCGGTCGGCCCCGACAATCACCTCGAAGCTCTCCCTTATTCCGGCGAAGTCGAGGACGTTCACGATCTCTGCTTCTAGCGCCCCCGACCCTATCGCCAGCCGGTATTTCCTTAGGGATTTTATGAAATCCACCGCCCCAGGCAGGAGCTCGATATTCCCCTCTATCATATGGTCGTAGTTGTGAGACTTACGCTCCATGAGCGCGGCCAGCAAGGCGCCGGGCATTTCGAGCCCCTGTTCTCGTAGAGCTTTACGAACAAGGTCCTGTCGTCATACGCGAGGTAATTCGCGTAGTAATCCTCTTCCGTGAGCTCGACGCCCTCCCTTCGAGCGTCGTTTGAAACGCCCGGAGGTGAACAGGCTCGGTATTCGCGATAACACCGTCGAAATCGAAAATCACCGCCTTAAGCATATGATAAAGCTCCTCTTATTATGCCCCGCTTGGCATGGGCCCGGGATGAAACCGGGCCTTAAGCCCGATTAGTATAAACGCTCCCGGGGTTTTATCTAACCCCCCGGGACGGCCGCGCAATAACGAACGCATTAGCGCTAATTTCTAATTTTCCGGCTCGAAAAAATATTGAATGGTATATTATTTTAACCCCGCCGGAGATTACGCGGATATTACCAAGGAGACAAAATGAAGAAACTCTTTCTCCCGCTCTTGTCGGCCGTTCTTCTGGCAGCGGCGCTCGTGGCGTGCGAAAAGGATGGAGAGCCGATTTCCGATTCGAAGCTTCCGAAGGCGGCTGACTTCACGCTTTCCACTATCGACGGGAGCAAAAAGGTGAGCCTTTCGGATTTCAGGGAAGCCCGTGGTGCTTAACTTCTGGGCGTCGTGGTGCGGCCCGTGCAAGGAAGAGATTCCACTGTTTGAAAAGACCTGGAAGGAGTACGAAGGCAAGGGCGTCGTATTCATCGGCGTGGACGTTATGGACGACAAGAAGAACGCCGAGAAATTCGTCGAGTCGGAGGGCGTCACTTACCTCAACTCCACGACCCCTCGGGCGACGCGTCGAGCAAGTACGGCGTGGTGGCCCTGCCCGCTACATTCTTCATAAACCGGGACGGGCAGATAATACGCCAGAACTACGGCCCGTTCGTGGGCGAAGAAGGTGAAAAGCAATTTAAAAAATCCTCTCGAGATGTCCGAATGAATCCGGCTGAAGCACAGGTAAGCTGGGCCATAGCGTTTCTCGCGGGGATCGTATCGTTCCTGTCCCCCTGCGTACTGCCGCTAATCCCGGGCTACGTCTCGATGGTGTCGAAGATGTCCTTCGAGGAGCTCACGGGCGGCGCGACCGAGGGAAGGACGACCAAGATACTCGTCCCGAGCCTCTTCGTGCTCGGGTTCTCGTGCGTGTTCGTTTCCCTGGGCGCGGGGGCTTCGTTCCTCGGCACATTCCTTAATCAGAACAAAGTCCTTCTCCTCCGAATATCCGGAGTGATAATAATAATCTTCGGCCTCTTCACGATGGACCTTCTCAAGGTCCCGTTCCTCTACAGGGAAAGGAGGCTCAACATCGGCGGCGGCAACATGGGGAACGCCGGGATATTCCTCCTCGGCATAGCGTTCGGCTTCCGGATGGACCCCGTGCGTGGGGCCAATACTCGCGTCGATCCTCCTTACGCGAGCACGGCCGAGGGCGCGGGAAAGGGCGCTCTCCTTCTGTTCGTATATTCCATAGGCCTCGGCCTTCCCTTCGTAATCACGGGCCTTGCGCTCTCGAAGGCGCTCACAGCCTTCGGCTGGATAAAGAAGCACTACAGCGTCTACAAGATCGTAGTCGGCGGGACGCTCGTAGCGGTCGGTATTCTCATGGTTACGAACAGCCTCTTTTACCTGAACATCTACGGCCAGAGGGCTCTCGACTCGCTGGGCATAGATTTCGGAAATCCTTCTGAGGAAAAGTCTCTCCGGGCTATGATTCCCGGGGGCGGGTTGAGAAACCGATTCCGGCTATAGTATCCTTTCTACCGTGAAAGAATCGACATCATATCCCAAGCCACAGACGGCGGCTCTGGACGAAAGCGATATACATGTCTGGACCGCGCGGCCGCTCGCGCTGGGCGGCGGCGACATAGAGCGCCTCGGGCGCACGCTTTCGCCGGACGAATCCGGGCGGGCCGCGAAGCTCCGTCCGGGCCGCGGGAGGGACATGTTCGTGGGGTCGCGCGGAATCCTGAGGCATATACTGTCCCTTTACACCGGCGAAGAGCCCGGGTCCATAGAGTTCGGCTACGGCAAGGGAGAAAGCCCTTCGTCAGGACGCGCGGCGGCGCTCCCGCGGTCGTTTAACGTGTCACACTCCCACGAGGTCGCGATGTATGCGATCGCTGCCGGAAAAGAGGTCGGAATAGATGTCGAATACCTGAGAGAGGTCAAAAGACCCGAGGACGTCATCAGGCGCTTTTTCACGGAAACGGAGGGGGAGTTCTACCGCTCACGCCCCGAAGAGCTCAAGCGCGAGGCCTTTTTCAGGCTTTGGACGTTCAGGGAGGCGTCGGTCAAAGCTGGCGGGTACGGGGTATTCACGAGGAAGGGGCTCGTAATCCCGGGGCCCCCGCCCGAGGGATGGCTCCTCGACCCGGGCAGCCCTGTAAATATCGGAGGCTCCTGGTCCCTTGTGGGTATCGACGGGCCCCGAGACTACGTCGCTGCCGTAGCGGTCCAGGGCGGGGCCCTTCATGTCAGGAAGTTCGATTTCCCACCCAGTCTTCCTTAGCCTTAAAATCCTTCCTTAACACGCCCATTTATTCCTGTTATAATATCTCCCTTCTGCAAACGAGGGGTGTCCCCTCTTACCGGAAGCACCGCCGGTTGGCTGGTATTTTGATAATTCTATAATACTTGCAAGTTTTTAGGTGCGGAGGAATCAAGTCGTGCCGATATACGAATACAGGTGCCTCGATTGTAATGAAGAATTCGAAGCGTTGTTGCTCAGTAACGACGACGACGTTTCATGTCTTTCATGCCACGGTCCAAACATCGAGAAGCAGTTTTCCTCTTTCGGTGTCAAATCCCAGAGTGAAACACAATCGCCTTCGACAAGCGCCGGAGTAAGCGGCGGATGCGGGCATTCCGGCTGCGGATGCGGTGTGAGAAGCTAGCACATAAACTCGACAAAAATACAGGCTCAACAACCCTGAACCAAAACGGAGGATTTTACTTACATGTCGAATTCGGCAGAGAATGAGAACGAGAACGAAAAAGAAAGAGATCAGGATATCAAGAAGGCCGCCCTTGAATACCACCGCGTGGGAAGGAAAGGCAAGATCGAGGTAGTACCGACGAAGCCGTGCCTGACGCAGTGGGACCTGTCTCTGGCCTATTCTCCCGGTGTGGCCGAGCCCTGCATGGAAATTTACAGGGATCCCGATCTCGCATACGAATACACCAATAAGGGCAACCTCGTGGGAGTCGTGTCGAACGGCACGGCTGTTCTCGGGCTCGGAAAGATAGGAGCGCTCGCCGGAAAGCCCGTCATGGAAGGAAAGAGCGTCCTCTTCAAGAGATTCGCCGGCATCGACGCATTCGACATAGAATTAAACACCGAAGACCCCGACGAAATCATCAAGACGGTTAAGTACCTCGAACCCACATTCGGCGGCATTAACCTCGAAGACATAAAGGCCCCCGAGTGTTTTTACATCGAGGACGAGCTTAGAAAACAGACCGATATCCCGGTATTCCACGACGACCAGCATGGAACGGCTATCATTTCCGGCGCGGGGCTCTTAAACGCATGTGAGCTCGTCGGCAAGGACCTCGGCGAGCTTAGAATGACTTTCAACGGCGCCGGCGCTTCGGCAATAGCGTGCGCCGAATTCTTCATACTGCTCGGGGCCAAGCGCGAAAACATCGTAATGTGCGACAGCCGCGGCGTGATCTACAAAGACAGAGGGGCCGGCATGAACCCCCAGAAAGAGAGATTCGCCGTAGACACCAGCGCCAGGACGCTCGAGGACGCCATGAAGGGAGCGGACGTATTCGTGGGCCTCAGCGAAGGCGGCATGGTCACACAGGCTATGGTCAAATCGATGGCCGATAAGCCCATAATCTTCGCAATGGCCAATCCGGACCCCGAAATCACCTACCCCGACGCCAAGGCCGCCAGGAAGGATGTCATAATGGCGACCGGCAGGTCCGATTATCCTAACCAGGTAAACAACGTACTCGGATTCCCGTTTATCTTCAGGGGCGCGCTCGACGTAAGGGCCAAGGCGATAAACGAAGAGATGAAGGTAGCCGCAGCGCATTCACTCGCCGACCTCGCCAAGACCGGGGCGGACGAGAACGTCGCGAAGGCATACGGCAAAAAGAACTTCGAGTTCGGCCCGGAATACATAGTCCCGAGCCCGTTCGATCCGAGAGTACTCGTATGGGAGTCCGTTGCTGTAGCCGAAACGGCAATGAGCACCGGCGCATCGAGAATTCAGATCGACATAGAAGAGTACAGAGAGAGCCTTTCGAGAAAGGTTGACGAAAAGCTCAAGAGATGGAGCGCCGCCTAAGGGCCAGGAACCGCTACATCAGCGCTGTCTCTTTAAACATACTCTTACACGGCCAGGGGACGGAGACGGCTTTACGCCTCCGTCCACGAAAAAAACCGCGCAAGATACGGACCATTGTCTTCGAGCAGCCAAAATCATTTCAAGGATAAAAAGCTTCGCACCGCCGTCTTATCCATAGCTGTATCCTTCACCCTGATAATAGTCAAAATCGTGGTCGGTATACTGACCAACTCCATCAGCATAATCGCCTCGGCGGTGGATTCGTTCCTCGATATAATCACATCCTCGGTAAACTACTTTTCGATACAAAAATCAGAAAAGCCCGCGGATAGCGAGCACAGGTTCGGTCATGGAAAGGCCGAGGGCCTTGCCGGGCTGTTCCAGACATTCGTGATATGGTCTTCGGCCGTTTATCTGGTTTACCTATCTATAGTCAGGCTGACAAAAGGCGGCGAGCTCGTATCCGTCGATTGGGGAATACTCGTCATATTCCTTTCCATCTTTGTGAGCTACTTCCTCGCGAAGTATATAAAAAAGGTGGCGAAGGAAACGGAAAGTCTCGCCCTAGGGGCCGACAGCCTCCACTACAGCGTTGATGTATACACCAACACCGGGGTGGTCGTCGGACTCGTAATCATTAAGCTCACCGGCTTTAACATTGTAGATCCCATAATCTCTATCGTAATAGCGGCTCTCATATTCTGGTCATCCAAGGACATAATCTTTCAGTCGGTTGACATACTCATGGACAGGGAGCTGCCGCCGGACACGATAACGGAGATCGAAAGATCGATAATGAAATACGCGCCCGAGGTTAGGAGCTTCCACAAGCTCCGGACGAGAAACGCCGGGCAGGCCAAGTTCGTAGAATTCCACGTTGTCATGGACCACACCCTCACTTTCGTAAAATCCCACGAAATTGCCGAGGATATCGTAGAGGAAATTAAAATTAATGTCCCCGGAACAGAAGTCACAATCCACGTAGATCCGGACAAAATCTCGACGTAACCACAAGCCCTCGAATAAAATTATATTCCCGCCCTCTATCCCCTTCCCGCCGTTTCGTCGGATAGAAAAAAAAGCTTGATTCCGATTTCGCAACCTTTACCCTTGTTAACGGTTTATATACACAAAGGACGAAGCAAAAGGAGATGAACCATGAAGAAGATACTTATACCCCTTTTGGTTTTAATAACCTTCGTATTCGGAATGCCGAACGACAGTATGGCCAGGAAGGGAAACGGGCATTACAAACATCACCACGGGCATTACAAAAAGCACAATTATTACAATAGGGGCTACAACCGTCCCTATGCGTACCAGCAACGTAATTACATCTACTATGCCCCGCCGCCCCCGGTAGTATACGCGCCACCGCCTGTAGTCTATGCTCCGCCGCCTGTTTACGGGCCGAGCTATTACGGGCCTTCGAGCGGCGGATATCTCAATTTCGGCATAGTGTTCGATTAAGAGCCAATGTATACGGACTGCTCGGGCAGCTATCTAAATCACTTGCTACCCCGCATCTCAAGGATTTTAGCCATATCAATTCTCTAATCTCTTTCAGGGGCGTCCGCACGAGGCGGACGCCCTTAGACCCGCCCAGACTTTCTAGCCTTCGATTCCCCGGGTAGGCTCATTGCAAAACCCGGTACAGGGCATTTTCAAGCAGAGGTTAATACAGACATCAGATGATAAACGCAGTGATATTCGACATGGATGGCGTCATGATCGACAGCGAGCCGCTCTGGGAAAAAACGGAGAGGATACTGCTGGCGAGGAGAGGCATAGATTACAGCCCCGACTATAGGGACAAAATAGTTGGACTGAACCAGCGCGATTCAGGAAGGCTCCTCGTAGATACGTTCGACCTCGACGAGACCGTAGACGATATAATAAACGAGCGCATCTCCATACTCACATCCATATACGAAGAGGAGCTCGAATTGATACCGGCATTGGTGCCGCTCCTGGAGCAGCTTGCCCGTGAAGGCTACAGGCTCGCCGTAGCGTCGAGCTCTCCGTTAAGGGTTGTAACCTTCGTCCTGGATATGTTCTCGCTCCACAACCATTTCCTCACAGTTGTCTCGGGCGACTCCGTCGGAAACGGAAAGCCCCACCCCGACATTTACCTCCACACCGCCGATATGTTGGGAGTGGTGCCCGCCGAGTGCGTTGCGATCGAGGATTCGATAAACGGGCTCAGATCGGCCAAGGGTGCGGGAATGTACTGCATAGCCATCCCGGACAAGAGACTGACCCCGGAGCAGTTCGAAAGCGCGGACGTCATACTGGACAGCCTGCGTGAGCTCACGTCCGAGACGATAAAATCGCTCGGCAAAAACTAACCCGGCCTACGCTGCCCTGTGCTCGGGAGGCGCCATGAACTCGGGCCCCACCGGGTCCTTTATGATCTCTTCGAGAATCTTGTCTATCGCTTCGAAATCCTCTTTGCCGAGCGACCAGCCCATGATGTCGCCGACCGGGTCGAGCTGGGACGGACGCCTCGCCCCCCAGAGGGCTATGTGAGAAGGCTCTTTGTCGAGCACCCATCTCACGGCCAGGTGTATGACGCGCTTTCCGTAGTGCTCCTGCGCATATTTGTCTAGAAGATCCACTGCCTTTAAGTACTGCGCGAACCTCGGCTCGCTGAATTTCGGATCAGCCTTACGTATGTCGTCGCCCTCGAATTTCGTGTCGGGCTTCATCCTCCCGCTGAGGAGCCCCCTGCATATGGCGCCGTAAAGTAGCATCGTGATTTTATTGTCGTCGCAGTACGGCGCGATGTCTTCCTCGATACCGCGCTCGAAAAGGTTGTACGGGGGCTGGGACGTGTGAAGCGGCGAGTTCTTTCTGAAAACGTCCATCTGCTCGGGGGAATAGTTGCTTACGCCGATAGCCTTTATCGTCCCCTTCTCGAAAAGCTCGTTCATAGCCTTGGCCGTCTCTTCGATCGGGGTGTCGTAGTCCGGCCAGTGTATCTGGTAGATATCTATGTAATCCGTCTGTAGGCGCGTGAGCGAATCCTCGACTTCCTTCATTATGCGGTCACGGGTCGAGTTTCTATACACCTTTCCCGAGGTCCAGTCGAGCCCGGCCTTCGTCGCGAGGACTATCTTCCCGCGGTTCCCGTACTCCGCGATCGCCTTCCCCACGATTTCCTCGGATCTCCCGAAGCCGTATATAGCCGCAGTATCGATCAGGGTTATGCCCCTTTCGAGCGCCGAGATTATGGTATCTATGGATTCCCTCTCTTCGCTCCCTCCCCAGAGCCAGCCGCCTATGGCCCAGCATCCGAGCCCTATCCTTGAAGATTCTATGTCGGTTCCGCTGATCTTGGTAAATTCCATTTCGAGCCTCCTTGATGCATCGATATGCATCAATAATCTAGATTAACCGAAGCTTCGCCCATTGTCTCATAAATGCCCTGACGAAAGCCCCGCAGCCGGGTCTTCCCTGATCCCGGCAAATTTCGAGGCCGTTGACTTCGGACTTTTAAGTTGTATTTTATAACCAGAAGCTATGACGAGATACATCAGCCTCTCCCTTATATTGATAGTCCTTGCCTGCTACAGTGGATTCAGGCCGGATGCGTTCGCATCGCCCGGGGCTGCACGGGGAGAGGTGCAGTCGCAGCACCCCGGATGCCACGGCATGGCCCAGGAAATGGACGAAGCCGCTACCGGCACGGAGGCCCTTTCCCGGGAGTCGGGAGACTCATCCTCGCCGTGCTGTTTCGAGAGTCTCGTTAACGCTTCTATAGACAATAATTTGACGGCAAGAACAGTCGTTTTTACCGTACCCATAGTTATGCTCGATTTCACTCCGGGCCATGCCCTTAAGGCAAGGGACGTCGCCTCGAAGGAGCACTCTCCTCCGGAGCTCGAAATCACCAACTCATCCCTATTGCTATAGAACCACCCCACGAGCCGGGGCCGTTCCGCGCATTTCCCGCGGCTACGGATACCTGCGTCTTTTCGAATCCTTAGAACCAGTAAGTTACAGATGATTTATCGACCTCGAAGGAGGTAGGAAAATGAAAAAGGTACTATGCGTCTTTGCACTCGTACTTGCGTGTGCGGGCATTGCGCATGCGGACGACGTCGTGACGCTCGACTCGCTCGTTCTCGAAGCGCTCGAAAGTAACCCCGAATTAAGGGCCGACCGTGCGAAGTGGGAAGCGTCGCAGAAACGCCCGAAGCAGGAGGGCACGCTGCCCGACCCGATGATAGGCGTCGGATGGCAGAACGTCACGTTCGACAGCATCACGCTCGACGAAGCCCCGAACAGCATGCTGAGGTTCTCCGTCTCACAGGAGATACCCTTTCCGGGCAAGCTGTCGCTCAGGGAAAAGATAGCCTCCATATACGCCGACGCCGAGGGCAATTCATACCAGGCGAGCGCCAGGAAAATAGTCGCCGATCTCAAGTCGGCCTACTACGACTGGCAGCTCACCTTAAAGGCGATCGAGATTACACGTAAAAACAAAACGCTTATCGAAAAATTCACCCAGATTGCGAAGATCAGGTACGAGGTCGGAAAGGCGGCCCAGCAGGACATGATCACGGCCGGCGTCGAGACGTCTAAGTTCCTGGAGCAGCTCGAGGTGCTGGAATTGAGAAGGGAGGTAATCGAGGCCCGGATCAATACCCTCCTCGACCGGCCGTCGGACTCCCCCCTCGGGAGGCCAGAGGAGCCCGTAAGGGTGCCCCTCCCCTACTCGCCCGAGGAAGCGGAAACGCTGGCCGAGGAGAACTCCCCTGCCCTTGCCGTCAGGGAAAGCCAGGTCGCGTCCGGGCAGGAATCGCTCGCCCTCGCCAAAAGGAGCTCTACCCAGACTTTGTCGTCGGCCTCTCGCCTGGCGTGATGGGGAAGGAAGGAAAGGGCGTGGACGGCATCTGGGAGGTGTCGCTCGGGGTGAAGGTGCCGCTCTACTTCTGGCGTAAGCAGAGCCTAGGCGTCGAGGAGGCGGCGCTCAATCTTAGAGGCGCAGAAGAGGAATACAAGAACACGAACCGCGAAGTCCGGTTCTCCGTAAAGGAAAGCTACCTCAGCGCGAGGACCGCCGCGAGGCTCATGGACCTTTACGAGAAGGGAATAATCCCGCAATCGAGGCTGGCCCTCGAATCGGCCGTTTCGGAATACCAGACGGGGGCCGTCGATTTTTCGACCCTCCTCGACAGCCTCGTCACTGTATTCAGCTTCGAGCTCGAATACGAAAGAAACCTCGCCGAGTACTTAAAGGCAATAGCGAGGATAGAGGAATACACCGGGGTCGAGATCGCCGGCAGAGGAGGAGAATGAAAATGAAGAAGCGAAGCAGCGTTACTCTCATCGCAGTTCTAATAGTTCTCGCAGTAGTAGCCTACGGATTATACCGATACGGGCACGCGGTTCCGGGCCTGAGAGACATCCCCTTACTTCAAAAGACCCACGAGCACACTTTAGAGCCCGTGCTGATGGCGGAGGGAGAGATAGATTACTGGACATGCCCGATGCACCCGTCCGTGAGGATGAAAGACCCCGGCACGTGCCCGATATGCGGCATGGAGCTTACCCCCGTGATGAAAGACACCGGCCATGAATCACAGGGCGCGCCGCACGAAACCGGCATGCCCGAAGGGGAAGACCACAGCGGCCACGTAATGGAGGGGGCTTCACCTGACGCAGCAGGCGGCAAGCCGAAGACTGAATTTACCGTAAGCCCCGAGAGGCAGCAGCTCATAGGTGTGAAGACAACGCCCGTAACGATGCGCTCCCTCGACAGGACGGTAAGAACAGTCGGCATAGTCGTCCTCGACGAAACGAAGGTCGAGCGCGTGCACACGAGGTTCAGCGGCTGGGTGGACAAGCTCTACGTCAACTACACGTTCGAGCACGTCCACAAGGGTCAGCCCCTCTTTTCGATATACAGCCCCGAGCTCGTCTCGACGCAGGAGGAATACCTCATAGCCCTTCGCTCGAAAGAGGCGCTCTCGGGCAGCGGGTACCCGGAAATATCCGGCGGCTCGGACGCGCTCCTCGAAGCCGCCGAGAGAAGGCTCAGGCTCTGGGATGTCTCGCAGGGTCAGATAGACGAGCTCGCGAGGACGGGCAAGGTGAAAGAGAATCTCGTCGTCTATTCGCCCGTCTCCGGCCACGTCCTCGAAAAGAATGTCTTCCCCAACTCGTACGTCGAGCCCGGTACCGTCCTGTACACGATAGCCGACCATTCGAGCGTCTGGGTCGAGGCCGACGTATACGAGAACGAGGTACCGCTGGTCAAGATCGGCGACGAGGCCACCATGACGCTCGCCTCCCTGCCAGGCCGCGAATTCACGGGGAAGGTGACGTTCATTTCCCCGCACCTCGACATGAAGACCCGGACGGCCAAGGCGCGCCTCGAATTTCCGAACCCCGATCTTAATCTCCTTCCCGAGATGTACGCCGACGTCGTGATAGACGTCCCCGCAGGCGAAATGCTGGCAGTCCCCGACTCGGCCGTCCTGCGTACGGGGACGAGCGACATCGTCTTCGTCAGCAAGGGCGGCGGCAGGATGGAAATAAGGGCCGTTAAGCTCGGTGCCAAGGCGGGCGGATACTACGAAGTGCTCGGCGGCCTCTCCGACGGAGAGCTCGTCGTCAGCAGCGCGCGTTTCCTTATAGATTCCGAGAGCAAGATACAGAATGCGGTTGCGTCATGGCAGGAGGACGGCGGCGGACACAGCCACTAAGAGGCGCGGCATCCCCAACGGAGACAGAAATGATAAACAAGATTATTGAATACTCCGCAAGGAACAGGTTCATCACGATTACGATCGTCGCCTTCATGGCCGTCTGGGGCTATTGGGCGATGAAGAATACGCCGCTCGACGCCATCCCCGACCTCTCTGACGTGCAGGTCATCGTCTACACCGACTGGGACGGGCGAAGCCCCGATATCATCGAGGACCAGATTACGTATCCGATAGTGACGAGCATGATTGCCGCGCCCGGCGTGAGCGCAGTAAGGGGGCAGTCTATGTTCGGGACGTCGCTCGTCTACATCATATTCGACGACGGCACGGACATTTACTGGGCGAGGAGCAGGGTGCTCGAATATCTGAACGAGGTCGCCGGGAAGCTCCCAGAGGGGGTGACCCCTACCCTCGGCCCGGACGCTACGGGCGTAGGCTGGGTCTTCCAGTATGCGCTTACGGACGAGACAGGCAAGAGTGACCTTTCGGAGCTCAGAACCCTCCAGGACTGGTACCTCCGGTACTGGCTCGAGGCCGTTCCGGGCGTCGCCGAGGTGGCGAGCGTCGGCGGATTCGTGAAGCAGTACCAGATAGAAATCGACCCGAACAAGCTCCTTGCGTACGGCATACCCGTAAACGAGGTCATAGATGCGGTGAGAAAGAGTAATAACGACGTCGGCGGAAGGGTTGTCGAGCTCGCCTCCACGGAGTACTTCGTCAGGGGCCGGGGATACATAGAATCGACGGAGGACATTGAGAACATCTCCATTGGAACCAACGGCAACGGGACGCCCGTTCTGGTAAGGGACGTCGCGTCCGTTAACCTCGGGCCCGACATGAGAAGGGGCGCCGCCGAGCTCGACGGCAAGGGTGAGACGGTCGGCGGTATCGTCGTCATGCGCTACGGCGAGAACGCCCTCGACGTCATAAACAGGGTTAAGCAGAAGCTCGAAGACGTGAAGCCTTCTCTCCCCGAGGGGGTCGAAATCGTAACGACGTATGACAGATCCAGCCTTATCGAGAGGGCGATCGGCACGCTTCGGACAACGCTCGTCGAGGAAATGACAATCGTGAGCCTCGTCATAATCGTCTTTCTCCTTCACTGGAGGAGCGCCGTAATCCCCATAATCTCGATACCGATAGGCGTCCTGATGGCGTTCATACCGATGTACTACATGGGGCTTAACGCCAACATCATGTCGCTCGGGGGATCGCGATAGCGATAGGCGAGATGGTAGACGCCTCTATAGTGCTCATAGAAAACGTCCATAAGAAGCTGGAGAAGTGGCAGGAGGAAGGCGAAAAAGGCGACAGGTTCCAGGCCGTGATGGAGGGGATGAAAGAGGTCGGAAGGCCCGTCTTCTTTTCGCTCCTTATAATAACGGTCTCGTTCCTTCCCGTCTTCACCCTCGAATACCAGGAGGGAAGGCTCTTCAAGCCGCTCGCCTTCACGAAGACGTTTATCATGTTCTTCTCGTCCCTCCTCGCGATAACGATAACCCCGGCTCTTATAGCGCTGCTCGTAACGGGAAGGATAAAACCCGAGGAGACGAACCCGATAAGCAGGTTCTTCATCAAGCTATACAACCCCGTGATGAGATTCGCCCTCAGGTTCAAGCCGACTGTCCTCGTAACGTCGGTGGTGCTCTTACTCCTGACGATAGTCCCGTTCCTAAAGCTCGGCTCCGAATTCATGCCGCCTTTAAATGAAGGGACTATTCTCTACATGCCGACCGCCGTGCCGGGCATGTCGATAACGGAGGCGACGCGGGTGCTCCAGATACAGGACCGCATGCTGAAGCAGTTCCCCGAGGTCGAAAGGGTCTTCGGGAAGATCGGCCGCTCGGAATCCCCGACCGACCCGGCGCCGCTCAGCATGGTGGAGACTGTCGTCACCCTGAAACCCGAATCCGAATGGCGTGAGGGCATGACGTGGGACAAGCTTATAGCAGATATGAACGAGTCAGTAAAGTTCCCCGGCATGGCGAATATATTCTGGATGCCGATTCAGACCAGGACCGAGATGCTCACGTCCGGCTTTAGGAGCAACCTCGGGATAAAAGTCTTCGGCCCCGACCTCGAAACCATAGAGAAGATCGGCATCGATATTGAAAACGCCCTCTCCGGTACGCCCGGAACGAGAAGCGTCTTCGCCGAGAGGATCACGGGCGGGTACTTCCTCGACTTCGATATAAACCGTGAGAAGACTGCGCGGTACGGCCTCACGGTCGGCGACGTCGGCGAGGTAATCGAGACAGCCATCGGCGGAAAGAACATATCACAGACAGTCGAGGGGCAGGAGAGATACCCCGTGAACGTCAGGTACCAGAGGGACTTCAGAACCGACCCCGAAAGGCTGGAAAGGGTACTCGTCGGCACCCCAACCGGGGCGCAGGTGCCCATCACCCTACTTGCCGACATAAACTTCAGCACCGGCCCTTCCGAGATAAGGAACGAGGACGGGCAAAAAGTGGGCTACGTCTTCATCGACGTCGAGGGGAAGGACTACGAGGGCTACGTCAACGAGGCCAAGGAGATTATACGAAGTAATGTCGATCTCCCTCCTGGTTACTACCTCGAATGGGCGGGGCAGTACGAGTACCTCCAGCGGGTAAAGGAGAGGCTGTCCTATATCCTGCCGCTCACGATTTTCATAATATTCCTTCTCCTTTATATAAATTTCAGCTCTGTGACGGAATCCCTCATCGTGCTTTTCACCGTCCCATTCTCCCTCATAGGGAGCGTGTGGATACTGTATCTACTCGGATACAACATGAGCATAGCGGTGTGGGTCGGGATAATCGCGCTCGCGGGGCTAGCGGCCGGGACAGGCATAGTCATGATCATGTACCTCGACGAGTCTTACGAGAGAAGGGTCAGGAACGGCTCCATGAAGACGGAAGAAGACCTCGACGAAGCAATC
Source organism: Thermodesulfobacteriota bacterium (assembly GCA_041390285.1). Taxonomy (GTDB): domain Bacteria; phylum Desulfobacterota_D; class UBA1144; order Nemesobacterales; family UBA2774; genus JADLGH01. The sequence goes on from JAWKQD010000006.1 coordinate 28,657, forward strand.
ATGGAAGGCGCCGTCCAGAGGGTAAGGCCGAAGATGATGACGGTGGCAACGACTATACTGGGCCTGATGCCGCTCATGTGGAGCATGGGCGCCGGGGCGGACATGGTAAAGAGAATTGCCGCACCGATGGTCGGGGGGCTCGTTACTTCTACCGTACTTACGCTTATAATTATCCCTGTGGTCTATTCATTCTGGAAAGGAAGGGAGCTTCCGGATGAAGCCAAACAATAAAGGAGGGAGGTAACATGAAAACCATATTTCTCCTGATAATTATTATAGGCGGTGCTTTTTATTATCTCTATTCGGGCCGTTATAACGTCGCGGCCACCGTGCCTCATTCAGAGCCGGTGGAGTGGATGCTAACGGAGATGAAGGAAAAGTCCATAGAGTACCATTCCAGGGATATAAGCACACCGGCGCTCGACGACCCTTCGCTCATTGAGAAGGGCTTTGACCTCTATGATAACATGTGCTCCGGGTGTCACGGCGCTCCTGGCGCGGAGCCGGCGAAGGGATTCAACCCGCCTCCCCCTGCTCTTGCAGAAATCGCCGGAGGGCTGGAGCCGCGCGAGACGTTCTGGGTTGTAAAGCACGGCATCAAGATGACGGCCATGCTCGAGTTCGGCTCGACCCACACGGACGACGAGATATGGGCCATAGCGGCGTTCGTGGACAAGCTGCCCGACATGACGGTCGATGACTACGACCTTATGAAAGAAAAATCGGACGGGCACACGCACGAGAACGGACACTGAAGAAGATTTCGTTTTTAAGAAAGGAAACGTCATTTATAATTTTAATTCCGGATTTTACCCAAAGGAGGAAACAGATATGAATGCTGGAACATCAACTTTAAAGTCGCTCGCCTTTGCGGGCCTTTGTCTTGTAGCTGTATTCGGATTTCAGCTCGCGGAATCGAGGGCCGACGACGGCTCGCCCGCCGTGACCCAGGTCGATTCCAAATACGTATGCATGATGACCGACCACGTCTTCCCCAAAGAGCAGATTCCCGTCGTCGTCGAAGACAAGACATACTACGGCTGCTGTGAGATGTGCGAGGCGCGCCTGAAATCGAGCGCCGAAAGCAGGGTCGCGGTTGACCCGGTGAGCGGGCAGCAGGTGGATAAGGCAGTTGCGGTGATAGGCGCTGCCCCGGACGGCGGAGTCTACTATTTCGAGAGCGTCGAAAACCTAAAGAGCTTTAAGGAAGCGCCGGCTTCGGCTGACTGAGAAACCGGATACGAAAATGGCGCGGCGCCCGGTTTCCGGGCGTCGCCGTCAGGCTACTACTATTCTGTTCCTGCCCAGGGATTTCGCCTTGTAAAGGGCCTTGTCCGCCGATTCAAGGAGAAGCTCGGCGGAATTGCCGTGTTCGGAAAAGACCACGACGCCCATAGATACCTGAACAGAGCTTATGAATCCGCCCCTGTGCCTCACGCGGACGCGTTTTATGTCGTCGTGTAGCTGCTCAGCCCTCCTGAAGGTATTTTCGAGAGACGAACCCGGGAGTATAAGAACGAACTCCTCGCCCCCGTAACGGCACGCTATGTCCTCGCGCCTGATGCCGTCCCTGAAGAAATCTCCTTATGCTCTTCAGCAGCATGTCCCCGGCGGTGTGTCCGTAGGTGTCGTTAAACTGCTTGAAGTGGTCGATATCTATCATTATCAGCCCGAGCGGTTCCTTGTTACGGGTTACCCTGCTTATCTCGCGTTCAGGGTTTCTTCCATGTAGCGCCTGTTGAATAGCCCGGTAAGCGAATCGTAAATGGCGAAGTTCTTGAGCGCCTCGTGATGCTTGATGTTCGCCAGGCTAAGCGCCGAAAGCTTGGCAGCCGTCGCGGCAATGTGCTGGTCGTATTTATTTTCCACTTGAGCATGGGCCTTACTTCCAGAATAATTCCCCTGCTCGATGTATAACAGGCCGAGCGTCCTCCCCCTGGCGACGAGCGGAGCGCAGAAGTAGTTAACGGGTTCGGTATGGTCCAGGTGCTGGCAGTAAAGCTCACGGCTGAGGCTGTTCGACATGTGCACCCGGGCGAGCCTGAGTGCCCAGCATTTGTCCGGCAGAAACTCGCGCTGGCTTTTGATCTCGCCCCAGCTCGTAACGCATTCGAGCAGCGTGAGGATATCGTTGAAAACGAAAAGTCCGCCCGAGCCCTCGGGAAAAAGCAACTTCGAATAGTGGGCGATGATCGTATAAACCTCTTCCTCCGTCCTAGAAGCCTGCAAAAGCTCGTCCATCTCGCACAAAAGAAGGAGTTTTTTGTTCTGTTTCTCGAGATCCCCCAGCCTGTCCCTTATCTCGTTTCGTATGGCTTCGGGCCCCTCTTCGTCAGTTTCCATTTCAGGATCAACCGTCTGGGCATCGGCTTCCAGGGCGGGGTCATCCGTGCCCGGGGCCAGGAACTCATGGCCCTTTTCCTTCATAGAGCCGTTATTTTGCTGGACGGAGTGCGGCGCTACCCTGAGCCCGCTGTCCTGCTTCTTTTCCTCGGCTTCGGCGGCGTTCCGCCTCTTTTCGAGCTGGAGCACAACCTTCCTCGCTATTGTATGCAGCAAGGATATTTGCTCGGAGCTCAATTCCTTGGGCGTGAATCCCATTACCGAGAGCGACCCGAGCTTATACCCGGCGTCGTCCGTTAGAGGAACCCCCGCAATAAAATTTATGTCTCTCAGCCGGTTCAAAAGCGGATTACGCTTTGTCCTGTCGTCTTCGAGCGGGTTGGATATCGACAGAAAGTCCCCCTGGTTATTGATCACATATGCACCGAAAGACTTGTCCCGGGGAACTTCGACCATATCCGTGTCGAGGCCGGTTACGGACTTAAACCACTCCCGTCCCTCATCGACGAACGTGATGAGCGCAATTGGGGTCCTGCAGATATAAGCAGCCAGCCGGGCTATCTCGTCGAAGGCCTCTTCAGGCGCAGTATCGAGTACCCCGTAATCGAGGAGGGCCCTGTAACGCTCTACCTCTTCGTCATGAAACCTCATGCTGCCGTTCCTGACATTATCGTAGTCGCTATTCATTTATATATACTACTGCTGGGGAAAAACCCATAACCCTTGAGCTTTTATTATAGCACAAGCGCCCCTTTATTTCGCCGGGGCATGAAAGAAACGGGCCCTGAGCCCGAAATGGCCTTAATATCCCGTATAATATGAAAAATTCGCAGGATTGGCTATAATATCTCACATTCCCCTGAAAAGTAGGCAAGATGAGAATAGTTAATTCTATCATCAAATTCACCGTTCTAGCGGTAATTATATTAATATTGGCCGTTCTCGGATACGCGCTCTTTGGCGACAGAGACATCACAAAGACCTCTCCTCTCGTCGGAAAGGAAGCCCCGAGCTTCACGATAAAACTCTACGACGGAAAGAGAATTTCTTCAGAAGAGCTCAAGGGCAAAACAGTGCTCCTCAATTTCTGGGCGTCCTGGTGCATCCCCTGCCGTCAGGAGGCCCCGGCTCTGGACGAGGCGTGGGAGAAGTATAAGGACAGGGACGTAGTATTCCTTGGAGTTAACGTCTGGGACGACAACGAGAACGCCATGTCTTACATGGAAAAGTTCGGCGGCCAATATCCAAATGGCATAGATCCCGAAGAGGAAATACAGGTTAATTTCGGGATCGGCGGGGTCCCCGAGACATACTTTATCGACAAAACAGGCAAGATACGGGACAAGTACAACGGCCCGCTCACGGGCGAGATAATAGATTATTACCTCGACAGGGCAATGAAGCCCGGCGAGGAGGAGACTTCATAACCGCCAGGCGGAGCAATATCATGACGTTAACGAGCACGAAGAAATATACGGGTATCACAACTCTGGCGCTGACCGTGCTGTTCCTCTTTTCGGCGGCTGCTATTGCGGCCGAAAAGAGCCTCGACGACAGGGTAAACGAGATTGCCTATCTCCTTATGTGCCCCGTGTGTCAGGGGCAGAGCGTCGCCGAGTCGAACTCCAACCTAGCGAACGACATGCGCCAGATAATCCGGAAGCAGCTCGAAGAAGGGAAGACCAATCAGGAAGTTATCGACTACTTCGTAAGCAGTTACGGCGACTCCATACTCGCATCGCCCCCCAAAAAGGGGATAAACTGGCTCCTCTGGGTAATGCCCGGTGTGGCGGTAGTCCTGGGCGCGGTCGGAATCGCGCTCTTCCTTCATAAATCCAAACGGTCCGAGGACGAGGTCGAGTTCATCCCTGCAGCGCCCGGGGAAGAATCTGAAAGCGAGTATTTAAAGAAAGTGGACGAAGAGCTAAAGAAGTACGAGTGACGTATTGCCGATAGAGTGCGGCTCATTCACTGCGGAATAATATCTCCGCGATTTCCAGAACCTTTTCCATATCCCCGGAATATCCAGCCAGTGAATTTCCTCATCCGCCCTTAGCCACGTCATCTGGCGCTTGGCGAAGCGCTTCGTGTCGCGTTTTATCAGCTCGACGGCCCTTTCGAGGCCGATCTCTCCGTCGATATAGGCATTTATCTCCTTATAGCCGATGGACTGCATGGGCTTAAGCCCGGGTCCGTACCCCATGGAGCGGAGGCCGCGCACCTCGTCCACGAGCCCGGCGGAAATCATGCCGTCCACCCTGGCGTCGATTCTGCGTCTGAGCTCTTCTCTTTGGACGTTGATGCCGATTTTCACGTAGTCGTAATCGCGAACGCCGAATTCGTGGAGGGATTGGAGAAGCGACATCTTCTGGCCCGTAAGCTCGTACACTTCGAGAGCCCTCTCGGTCCTGATGTAATCGTTCGGATGAATCTTCGAAGCCGATTCCGGGTCTATAGAGGCGAGCCTCCTGTAGAGATGCTCGGTTCCGTGCTCCAACCTCTCCTTCCTGAGCGCTGCCCTGAGCCCGCTGTCTGCAGGAAGGCCTCGATAAGGCCGGAAAGGAGCGCCTTCACGTATAAATACGTCCCGCCTGCGATAATGATGTTCTTACCGGCCGCCGAGAGTGACCCTATGACCGAAGACGCCTCGCGCCTGAAAGTCCCTGCGTTAAACTCTTCGTCTGGTTCTAGGATGTCTATAAGGTGATGCGCCGCCCTTGCCCTCTCTTCGAGGGAGGGTTTCGCCGTTCCTATGTCGAGATGCTTATAAACCTGAAGGGAGTCCGAGCTTACGATCTCACCGTCCAGGGCCCCTGCGATTTCCATCGCGAGCCGGCTCTTGCCGGATGCCGTGGGGCCAAGGATGACGAGCAGTCTCGGTTTGTTTTCTTTCACCGTTTTTCTTCGGGGAATGGAACGTAAGACCGGAGAACCGTTAGGCCCGCCGGTCCCGAGACAATTCTAGATTGCATTGTTGGTGTAATTCTCTATGTTTTCGCCAAGGGCCTGTTTACGGCTGAGCCTTATCCTGCCGTCATTCTCTCTGCTGATACATTTGACGAGTATCTCGTCATTTTCCTGAATGACGTCGGTTACACTATTGACCCTGTTCGGGGCAAGCTCGGATATATGAACGAGTCCGTCCTTGCCGAAGCCGAGCTCAACGATAGCGCCGAAATCGAGGATCCGCTTTACGGTCCCTCTGTATATCTTTCCGACCTCTATCTCCTCGACTATGCCCTGAATGATCTTGACGGCCTTGTCGCAAGCGTCCCTGTCGGGCGATGCAATGTTGACCCTGCCGCTGTCGTCGATGTCTATCTGTGCACCGGTAACCTCGACTATCTTCTTTATGGTCTTCCCGCCGGAACCGATGACGTCCTTTATCTTTTCCGGGTTTATCTGGATGGAGATTATCCTCGGCGCGAACGGCGATATATCGCCCCTCGGCTGGTCGAGTATCTGGTCCATCTTGTCGAGTACGACCATCCTGGCATCATTCGCATGCGAAAGCGCCGTCGAGAGTATGTCCCTCGTGACACCGATAACCTTAATATCCATCTGGAGCGCAGTGACGCCTGCCCTTGTGCCGGCGACTTTAAAGTCCATGTCGCCGAGGTGGTCCTCGTCGCCGAGAATGTCCGTCAGGATGACGAAGTTATCTTCCTCTTTAATGAGGCCCATCGCTATGCCGCCCACAGGCGCGCTTATCGGCACGCCAGCGTCCATGAGCGAAAGCGCAGCGCCGCAGACAGTCGCCATCGAAGAGGAGCCGTTCGATTCCAGAACGTCCGAAACGACCCTCACCGTGTACGGGAACTGATCCTTCGGCGGAAGCACCGGCAGCATCGCCCTTTCGGCGAGCGCGCCGTGCCCGATTTCCCTTCTGCCCGGCCCAAGCCTGTGGCTGACTTCACCCACGCTGTAGGGAGGGAAGTTGTAGTGGAGCATGAAGGTCTTCGTGATGTCGCCTTCCAAGGAATCTATCCTCTGCTCGTCGTACGCCGTTCCGAGTGTCGCGGTAACAGCCGCCTGTGTCTCGCCCCTCGTAAAGAGCGCCGAGCCGTGGGCGCGGGGTAGGAATCCGACCTGGCCGTATATGTTCCTGACGTCGGTATAGCCCCTGCCGTCGAGCCTTATCTGGTCTTTAACGATAAGATCCCTGACCAGGGCCTTAAGAACCTTCTCGAATGGCTTTGAAATTTTCACTTCCTCTTCTTCTGGATGAAGAGAGGCTATGTGCTCTTCTGTTTCCTGTTTGATGCTCTTTATGCGCTCGCGCCTTTCGGCCTTTGAGGAAGATACGAATGCTTCCTTAAGCTTCTGCCCGGCGAACGTCAGTATCTCGTCCTGAATAGGGTCTTCCTCGGCCAGGCCTTCGTACTGCCGCTTTTCCACTTCGAGTCCGGAAAGAAGGTCTTCCTGGAGCTTTACGAATTCCTGTATGGACTCGTGGGCGAACATGAGCGCGTCTACGATCTCTGCCTCGGGAACTTCGTTCGCCCCGCCCTCGACCATTACTATTGCATCCTTGGTACCCGCGACGACTATATTCATGTCGCTCTCGGCGAGCTCTTTCTTCGTCGGGTTACAAACGAACTGTCCGTCAATCCTGCCCACCCTCACGGCGGCAAGCGGCCCGGCAAACGGGACGTCCGAAACCATGAGCGCGGCCGAGGCCGCCGTAATCGACAACACATCCGGGTCGTGGTCGGCGTCGGCCGAAAACACGGTGACGATGATCTGCGTCTGGAATGTGAAGTCTTTCGCGATGAGCGGTCTTATGGGTCTGTCTATAAGCCTCGAAGTAAGAACTTCCTTTTCGTTCGGCCTTCCTTCACGCTTGAAGTAGCCCCCGGGGATCTTCCCCGCTGCGGACGGCCTTTCCTGGTAGTTGATCGTAAGGGGAAGGAAATCCTCGCCCTCGGTCTTATCAGCCACTGCGACTACTGTGGCCAGGACTGCCGTATCCTCGTTACGCGCGAATACCGCCCCGCTGGCCTGTCGCGCCAGCGAGCCCGTATCGAGCTCGTATCGTTTCCCGAAAATCTGGGTTTCGACTTTCTTTGGTTGATTGCTCAAAACTAAACCTCCTTAAACCCTACTTTCGCAGTCCGAGTTTCTGTATGAGTTCCGGATAGGTCTCCGGTTTATGTCTTTTAATATAGTTGAGAAGCCTTCTTCTCTTCGCAACCAGCGATACAAGCCCACGCCTCGAATGAAAATCCTTGGGCGCCCTCTCGGCATGAACCGAAAGGTCCTTTATGCGGCGGCTAAGTATAGCCACCTGGACCTCGGACGAGCCGACGTCTTTCGGATGATGAGCGAATTCGCTTATTATCTGTGATTTCTCTTCCTTATCTATAGGCATTTAATGCCCTCCTCAGTAAGATATATAAAAACATCCGAGTTCAATTCAGGACGCGGAGCAGCCTGAGCACGACTTCGCCGTCTTCGGCGGCGCCCAGGCCCGATGCATCCATAGACGCCTCCGTGACGGAAATGAGCTTGCCGTCTTCGTAGACGCCCAGTTTGTCGCCTGTCTTGAAATCGGGGATGCCGATATTTTTTAAACTTGTCTTTCTTATCTGTTTCCCTGCTCTTATCTCAATCGCCACGTCGCGCCCGACATCGACGCGCGCCATGTGGGACAACGCGTCTTCGAGCGGCATGAACCTGACGACGCCATTCGTTAAATCTTCGATTGTTACGGCGCGCTCGAGCCCGAAGCCGTCGCTTTCGATCCTTCTCAGCTCCGCAAGGTGCCCTCCGCAGCCGAGCTCGTCGGCTATATCGGATGCCAGCACGCGCACATACGTCCCGCGCGAACATTTTACCATAATCCTGATAAAGGGCGGATTTAAATCCAGGAGCTCTAGTTCCTTTATCGTCACACTTCTCGGAGCTCTTTCCACTTCAACCCCCTTTCGAGCATAGTCGTAGAGCCTTACCCCGCCCTTCTTCAATGCCGAAAACATTGGGGGAATCTGGTTAATTTTACCTATAAATTTAGAAAATACACCTTGAAGCGCGATTTTATCAATGTCCGGTGGCGGCCCCTCGGAAAGGACTTTCCCGGTGAGATCCATGGTGTCGGTCCTTACGCCGAGCCTTATCAGCGCCTCGTATTTCTTGTAACCACTATTCATAAAAGGAATTATTTTCGTGGCGTCGTTTATACAAATCGGCAAAACGCCGGTGGCGAACGGATCGAGTGTGCCCGTATGGCCCGATTTTTTTATTTTAAGAAGCCTGTTTACGGTGTTTACCGCGGCCCTCGAGGTTATTCCTTCGGGCTTGTCGAGGACTATGACCCCATTCATTTAAGCTCCTCGTTTATACAACCGAACACCTTGGACTGTACTTCGGCAAGGTCACCTTCCACGGAGCAGCCGGCGGCCTTCTTGTGCCCGCCGCCCCCGAAACGCTCGGCTATCCTGGCGACGTCGACGTCGCCCTTGGACCTGAGGCTTATCTTCCAGAAGTGAGAGCCGTTCCCGGTCTCTTCCCTGAACGCGACCGCAACCTCGACGCCCTTTATGCTCCTCGGTATGTTGACGAGCCCTTCGGTATCCTCCCTGTGTGCGCCGGCTTTTTCGAACATGCACCTGTCGATCACGACCGAGGCGACCCTGTTCCCCTCGGATACGCGGAGCGTCGGCAGAACGAGACCGATGAGCTCGAGCTTGCGGAGCGGCTCGCTCTCGAAGAGTGCCTCGGAGATTTCGGAAGGGTCAACGCCGTAGCCGACAAGCTCGGAAGCGTCCCTGAACGTAACCGGGTTTGTATTCGAGTACCTGAAAGACCCTGTGTCGCTTACTATAGTAGTGTATAAATTTTTTGCTATTGCCTCGTCTATCTCGACATTCATCGTCTTTAAGAGAAGGTATACGATCTCGCCCGTCGAAGAAGACCCGGGATCGAGAAGATGTATGTCGGCCGAGCTGCTGTTCGTCTGATGGTGGTCTATTATGGCAACCTGTTTGCATCGGCCGGCCTTAAGGAAATCCTCGAACTCGTCCCCGGCCCGGCCCGTTCCTGTGCAGTCTACGGCAAAGGCGAGGTCGAAATTGCCGGCACCTTCGAGAGAAGTTTCTATCCTCTCCGAGCCCGGCAGGAATGTCAGAAGCTCGGGCACCCCGTCTTTATTATAAAAGACGACTTCCTTCCCCAGCTTTTCGAGCCCTAATCCGAGCCCGAGCGTCGAGCCGAGCGCGTCGCCATCCGGGTTTTCATGCGATGTAATTAGTATCCTGCCCGATTTCTGGATGGCGTCGATTACGGCCTTCATCTCTTCATTCACCGGAAATCTCCTTTAGTATCTCGTCTATTCTGTAGCCCTTTTCGAGCGCGGTGTCGAATATGAATTTTATGTCCGGTACCTTTCTCATCCTCAGCCTGGACGCGAGCTTCCCGCGTATAACCCCCCTGGCGCTTTCGAGCCCCGAAAGGGCTTCGTCCTTTCCGGCCTCCCCGCCGGGCAGCGTAAAATAAATCTCCGCCATGCCGAGGTCCGTCATCCTGACTTCCGTAACGGACACGCCGCTCACGCGGGGGTCCCTTATCTCCCCCTTGACCAGCATCCCCGATACTTCTTTCAGGATCTGGTCGCCTACCCTGCTTGACCTGTTTGCCATTGGCCTGTTTTGTCTCCTAATAGTGTAATATTTCGAGCTCCCGCTGCCCCATCTCGACGAGCCCCGTGGATTCGATAAAGTCTGTCACCTGATCGAGGACCGAATTCACGAAACGGGTTTCGTTGCCGACGAAAGCTATACCTATCGTGGTTTTTTGCCAGAGGTCGAGCGAGCCCACCTCCGATATGGAGACATTTGTGAATCGGGATTGTACTCTGTGAATAAGGCTTTTTACAATCTGCCTCTTTTCTTTGAGCGATCTGTTGCCATTCATGTACAGGTCAATGCTGACTATACCTATAACCATCTATAGCTTTCGTGCTAAAGCTCTTGTTTGAACTCCTCGTACGTGTAGAACTCCAGTATATCTCCCACCTTAATATCGTTGAATCTCTCTATGCCGATACCGCATTCGTAGCCTGAATTGACCTCTCTGACGTCGTCCTTGAAACGCTTGAGCGACGAGAGCTTTCCTTCGAATACCGTAACGCCGTCCCTGACTACCCTTACGTTATTGTCTCTCGATATCTTTCCGTCCGTAACCATGCAGCCCGCGATTGTGCCTATTCTGGATATGGTGAACGTCTCCCTTATCTCCGCGTGAGCCGTAATCTTTTCCTTTACGATCGGATCGAGGAGGCCTTCCATCGCGCTCCTTACCCTGTCTATGAGCTTGTAGATTATGGAATGGAGCTCAAGGGATATGCCTTCCCTCTCGGCGATTTCGAGCGCCTTTGCATCGGGCCTTACGTTAAAGCCCACGATTATAGCGTTGGACGCGCTCGCGAGGACGACGTCCGTCTCTGTTATGCCGCCTACGCCGGAATGCACTATCTTCACCTGGCATTTTTCTGTGCTGAGCTTGCTTATGGATTCCGAGACAGCCTCGACCGAGCCCTGCGTGTCGGCCTTGACTATCAGCGGGAGCTCTTTGGCCTCTTCCTGCTCTAGAGTCTCGAAAAGATTTTCGAGTGTGGGCTTTCTTTCCTTCGCTGCGGCCGTCTCGCGTATCTTGGTTTCCCTGTGGGAAACGACATCCCGCGCGGCCTTTTCATCCTTGACCACGTAGAAGCGGTCTCCGGCCTCGGGCACGCCCGAAAGCCCCATAATTTCGACAGGCATCGACGGGCCGGCCTCTTTCACCCTGCTGCCCTTGTCGTCCATGAGCGCCCTTACCTTGCCCACGGTCGTTCCGGTGACAATGTAGTCACCTATCTTGAGCGTCCCTTCCCTGACAATGACGGTCGCAACCGGGCCTCTGCCCTTGTCGAGCACGGCCTCTATTACAAAGCCGTTCGCCCTCTTGTCCTTGTCCGCCCTGAGCTCCAGAATATCCGCCTGGAGGAGCACGAGCTCTAGAAGTTCTTTTATGCCGGTTCTCTGTTTTGCCGAAACCTCTGCGAAGAGCGTATCGCCGCCCCACTCTTCCGAAATAAGACCTATTTCGGAGAGCTGACGCTTTATCCTTTCGAGATTAGCCTCGGGTTTATCTACCTTGTTTATCGCGACGATTATCGGCACCTCGGCCGCACGCGCGTGGTTTACTGCCTCTATCGTCTGCGGCATGACGCCGTCGTCCGCCGCGACCACCAGTATGACGACGTCCGTAACCCTGGCGCCCCTCGCGCGCATGGCGGTGAAGGCCTCGTGGCCCGGCGTGTCGACGAACGAAACCGTGCGCCCGTCAACGTCTACGGAATATGCGCCGATGTGCTGCGTTATGCCGCCTGCTTCGCCTTCTACCACATTCGTCTGTCTTATGGAATCGAGGAGGGTCGTCTTTCCATGGTCTACGTGCCCCATGACGGTGACTACCGGAGGACGCGGCTCGAGCTCCCTGTCCTCATCGACATCCGGTTCTTCCAGAAGGAGGTCCTTCTCTTCGAAGATATCCACCGATACGTCGAAATCGAATTCTTCGGCCAGGAGCGCCGCCGTTTCATGATCGAGGGCCTGGTTCACGGTAGCCCTCATACCCATGCTTATAAGCTTCTTTATTAGTTCGCCGGCTTTTATGCCCATCATCCTGGCGAGCTCGCCGAGATTTATGGATTCGCCGATTTTAACCGTGCGCCGGGACGGTTTCCCCGGGAACGGAATAACTCTTGATGCATCGTCTGTCGCGACGCCACCCATCCGTTGATCCCTCTGGCCCTGAAAGCCCCTTCCGCCCCTATCGAAGTTCCGGTCCCTCTGAAAACCATGGGGGGAGGATTTTGCCTTCGAGCGCCTGTCGTCTACCAGGTATTCCCTCTTTCTTCCCGGGAGCTTCGTACGGAACGCTTTTCTGAGCTCCTCAAGCGTGTCTTCGTCTATTATTTCTTCCCGCTTCGGCTTGACACGGCTGCTGCGGGCCTTTTTCTTATTCTTCTTGGCGGCGTCTTCGGATTCGTCCTCTCCGGGCTTTGCCGGCCCCTTGGCTTCGGCCGCACCTGCTCCCGCTTCGGCTGCCCCGTTTACGGCCGCGCCGTTGGTTTCGTCCTGAGGCGCCCCTTCGCCCTGCGCCTCAAGCACGGCTTCGTCTTCGGCAGGGGTTTCCTCACGCCCGGCCTCTTCCGGAATCGCCTCGCCGGGGGCTTCCCCGGGCTCTGCGGTTTCGGCCGCCTGAGCGGCATCCGGCTGAGACGCATCACGGGCTTCCGCTGTCGGCTGCGCCGCCTCTTCCTCCGCAGGCTCTTCCTGCCTCTTTTTCCTTCTTATAACGACGCGCTCGCCCTGTCTCCTCTCGACCACTTCCTCGCCTTTTTCGGAGCGAAACACCCTCACTTTTTCTGTGTCGTCGACGGGCTTTTGTGAGGCTTCCCCGCCCTGAGACGAAACAATCCTGTCCCGTATTTTCTGGGCTTCTTCGTCCGAAATGGAGCTCGCATGGCTCTTGACCGAGATGCCGAGTCCCTTGGCGACGTTAAGGATTTCTCTATTGGACTTGTTCAAATCTTTAGACAGTTCGTAAATTCTAACATTGGACATATCGAGCGCACCGGGTGCTAAAATACCTCCGCTTTTTAATGATCATACGGTTATCCGGAGTAGAGTACCAAAGTTTACTTTACTATGCAAAAAAACAGCTGAATATAATAATACTTATGCAGCCTGAAACCGGCCTTAAACGGCCCTTTCAAGCATGCGTTCCAATACGAAATTTTTTGCCGGGGAACTCTTTATTCCTGCTCCGTGAGCGGTTCTTCATCTTCCTGAGGCTGGTCGGCATCAGTCTCCGCCGTTTCGGCAGGCTCCTCCGACTCGACAACCTCTTGCGTTTCCGTCGTCTCCACAGGTGCCGCCGCTTGAGGTTGGTCGGCCTCGGTCTCCACTGTCTCGACAGTCTCCTGTGTCTCCGTCTCCACAGCCCCTTGTGTTTCCACCGGCTCCCCGGTTCCTGTTTCAACCGTCTCTTGTGCCGGCTCATCCTCTATGGACATCTGCTCGAGCTTATCCTTGAGCGCTATCCTTGCAGCCGTCTGGAGCTTGACGGCGTCTTCCTCGCTCTTGAGACCGGCCGATTTGGCCAGGGTCTCCGGATCGGAGAACGCTATGTCCTCGAGCTTGTGGAATCCTTCTCCGTAGAGAAGGTTCGCCGTAACTTCCTTAACGTTGGGGAGAGACATCAGGAGATGTACGACGTCCTGCTGCTCACGCTTGACCTGCGATTCGGTCTTGATGTCGATTCTCCACTCGGTCAGCTGCGAAGCGAGCCTGACGTTCTGCCCGCGTCTTCCGATGGCGAGGGAAAGCTGATCGTCGTCGACGATTATCTCCATGGACTTGTTGTCGTCGTCGATTATCACCTTGCTCACGCGCGCTGGCGACAGGGCGTTACACGCAAACCGGGCCGCATCCGGCGACCACGGCACGATGTCTATCTTCTCGCCCTTGAGCTCCTGTATGACGTTCTGCACTCGGGAGCCGCGCATACCGACGCACGCGCCTACCGGGTCTACATCCGTATCGCTGGACGTAACGGCTATCTTCGTACGGCCGCCCGGGTCGCGCGATATGGCCTTTATCATAACTATCTGGTCTCCGATCTCCGGGACCTCGGACTCGAAAAGCTTCTTCACGAAGTCCTTGTGACCGCGGGACAGTATGAGCTGCGGGCCGCGCTTGGTTTCCTTGATCTCGAAGAGTATCGCGCGGAGCCTTTCCTTGGGCTTGTAATATTCCCTAGGCACCTGGTGCTCGGGGGGCAGAATGGCCTCGGTCCGGCCTAGATCGACTATGATGTTCCTTCTTTCGACCCGCCTCACGATGCCGCTTATGAGCTCGCCCCTTCTGTTCTTGAACTCTTCGTAAATTACCTTCCCCTCGGCTTCCTTTATGCTCTGGAGGATTTTCTGTTTTGCATTCTGAATCGCTATTCTGGTGAATTCGGGATTGATCTTGACGCCGATCTCGTCGCCGAATTCCGCATCCGGGTCGAGCTCGTGCGCCGCATCCAGGGTGATCTCGGTGTCCGGGTCCTGTATTTCCTCGACCACCGTTTTGAACTCGAAGAGCTCGACGTCGCCGTCGTTCTCGTTAAAATGCACCTCGAGCTCCTTGTCCTTATCCTGCATGCGGAACAGCTTCTGGGCCGCGGAAAGAACCGCTTCCTCGACAGCGCTAACTATCTCGTCCTTGTCTATCCCCTTATCCTTGCAGACAGAATCCATTACTCTGCTAAGTTCAGTCATGGTCGCCATCTAGTTTTGCCCCCTTAAAAATCCAGTTCCAAATTCGCTTTCTCTATCGACCCGTACGGTATCTCATAACGGGCGCCGTCGGCTTCAACGGTCACGATGCCGTCCTCAATACCGGCCAGCGTGCCTATGAACACCTTCTTCTTATCTATTTCTTCGCTCGTCTTTATCTTCACCTTGTTGCCTGTGAACCTCGTGAAGTCTGCCGGATTCCTGAGAGGTCTCGTGAGGCCCGGCGACGACACTTCGAGCGTGTAGGACGATGGTATGACGTCGTGCACATCGAGGAGCGTCCCTAATTCCCTGCTCACGAGCGCGCAGTCGTCTACCGTAACTCCCTCTTCCTTGTCTATAAATACCCTTAGAACGCCTCTTTTGCCCGAGCCCTTGTATTCGACGTCGAAAAGCTCGAGGCCCTTCCCTCTCAAGAGGGGCTCCAGCAGCTCCTTGACGTTATACACAATATCTTCTGACATTATATAAAAATCCCGGCACCGAGATTTATCTCGCTGATTTATCCCGTTCAGGCGCTTCCAATTAAAAAAGCGGGGGTTACCCGCTTTTCGTCGTTAAATAGTACCTTAACCCAGGGGATAGAGCAAGAACGTCAAGGCGCCGTTCGGGGGGTATGACCCTTGGATTTCAGGGACTTAAGCTTCCTGTACAGCGATTCGAGCGCCGTTATTTCATGCGTGTCGCCGTCACCGCCGAACCTTATATAAAGGTACTTGTCCGTAAGCTCGTCCATAATACCCGCCCCCGGAAAAGAGGCGTTTTTAAGGTAAAGGGAAAACTCCCTCGGGGTCATGTAATCGGGCCTCGAAAAGCCCCTTCTTGAGAGCACCTTAAGGGCGTTTCCGTATATAACGGTCGCCCTCTCGGGGGCGCCTCCCTTCCCCAGCCTGAAAAGCCCCCTGAGCCCTGTCCTCGTAACGAGTATCCATATGGCGATTCCCGAGAGCGCTATCAGCGCTACTACCGTCCCGTCCGGCCTCGAGAAAAGCCCGCTCGGCCCCGTGAGCTTCCCCTGACGCCATTTCCACCTGTCCCTTATGTCGTTAAAGAGACGTATCTGGTCGTGCTGGCTGAAGTCTATGACGTACCTATTCCACCTGTATCTGAGGTAATCGACGTAGGACGATATAAAAGATCCCGAGGCCAGAATGTCCACGCCGCCTTCGGGGGTGGCGTCGAAGGTAACCCATCCGTATTCGGGGAAATAGGCCTCGGCCCAGGAATGGGCGTCGCTCTCCCTTACCAAAAAGAATTGCCCATGCTCGTTCCATTCCCCGCCAACGAAGCCGTTCACCACCCTGGCGGGGATGCCCGCTTCCCTGAGCAGCACCACCATAGCGGTCGAGAAATACTCGCAGTGCCCTTCCTTTATATCGAACAGGAACTCCTCGAGCGGGTATTCGCCCTTCCCGCCCTCGAGGGTCCGCGTATAGCCGTAGTTCATGAGAAGATAGCGCTTTATGGCGAGCGCCTTGTCGTATGCGTTTGCGTCAAATGCCGTTATCTCGTGCGCGAGCTCCGAAACCTCTGGCGTAAGCGGCGGGAGCTGAAGGTACCTCTCGAATTCAATGCCGGAGTAGTCCCCGCCGGCTTCTCTCAGGTCGTCCGCGGGCGGCGTATAGACGTCCGAGTACGCGAGGTACTTTATCCTGCCGGAAATCCTGCCGGGGAGCATATAAGAATCGTTCACCTGCGCTACGCGCCCGCCCGGGACGGAGCCGTACGAAACGGGGAAGTTGGCCGCGAACAGAATATCCGTGTCGAGGGACTCGGTGATTACCTCCTGCGCGAGATGCCCCTCCCTCCCCTTCGCCCCCGGAGCGCGCACCTGGGGGGCCGTCTCGGGCCCGCCGTACCGTCCCCCGCCTGTCGCCTTCCACGAGACGCCGTCGAATTCGTCGAGCGCTATCCCGCGCCAGTAAAGCGGCACGGGGAGGTTGCTTACGCTCCGGTTTAATATTCTCACCATCATCACGGGCGAGCTGTCGAGCTTTATCTGCCCCACCCTCCCGAGCCTGACCTCGTCCGAAAAGCCGCTCCTGAGGTCGCCCGAGCGGAGGAAATCCGTCCTTAGATAGTTCCCCCTCATCCGGGGGACCGTGACGAATATGAGCGCCGCCAGGAGGAATATGCCGAAGCTTAAGAGAAACGTCGTGCTGAGGAACATCGGCGTCACGACTCCGGGGTCGCCGCCCTCTCCCCGGGCGCCGGAGTCGAGCGAAGCCTTCCTCATCTCGTAGATCATGAGCGCCCAGATAGCTGCGGCAATATAGAGGACGAAGGCTACAGCGAAGGAAAAGCTTATCGTGATTATCGCCCCGGCCAGGAACTGGAAGAAGCTGAGGACGTATATCTGGACGACGTCACGCATCCTCTTTTTCCCGAGGAGCTTTAAGACCTGGGTGAATATAAGAAAGTCGAGAACGACCCTGAACGGCTCGAACCTGAAGAGGAGTATGGCCGCGGCCGAGTACGCGACGAGAAGAATGGCCAGCGCCGTAGAAACCCTGCCGCCGACGAAGTAGTCCTTGCCGTAGAGCTCGCTAACGAAGCTCGCCGCAAGGGCGAGGACGAAGACCGCGGCCGTCGGCAGGCCCACGCCGCCCGACATGAAGATCGACAGGAAGCCCACGAGGGCGATAAGATGCGTAAATACGGAAAGGGCGCGCGAAATCTTCATCAGATACCCGGAAGACGGTTAAGGATAAAAAAGGAACGCCGGCAAGGCACGGGGGCTCCCGAAACGAATTTTATACCCGGCCGGTTTTTGTGTAAACAAGTGGGGTTTTGAGATAGAGGGTAAAGATAGGCAAAGCTACTGGACCGTTTCACCCTGCTGCAGACCCATCTGCTCTCTCATTTCTTTCAATTTTCTTTCTTTATACCTGGCCCTTATGTTGTGGAGGGACTCCTCCTGCTCGGGCGTAAGCACATTCTTTATCTTGAGGAACATGTCTACCTTTATCCTGGTGAGGGCTGCTTTTACGTTCTCGATGTCGTCCGTCATATGCATGACCTCTTCCCTCGTACACTGCGGCTCCCGGAGCTTCGAGAGAAGCTCGGACTCCCTTAGCCGGAGCTCTTTTTGATGCACGATTATTTCTTCTTTATACGACGTGAATATGCCTTCGATCTCGTTCGCCTGTTCTTGAGTGAGGTTCATCTCTTCGGCGATCTTCGGGTTCTTCCACCACTTGTAATAGACCTCCCCGCCGAAGTAGCCGTATGCGCTCGCGGTCATCAGGAGAGGTAGAGCCAGGATAAATATTGACGCCCTCAATTGAAGCCTCCGTTTCCGTTTATGTTGACGACGTCTACTCCGCCGTCCCACGGGCCGTATATCTCGAGGGCGGCAGTCGTGTCCCTGGAGGTGGCGCTGTCGAGCTCGAGGAGAAGCATGTCGTCCTGCACGTCGCGGTCGGCGACTACTCTGCCGCCCGGGTCGCCGGTGAATACGACGAGCGAAAATATTCCGACGACAAGCACCGAGGCGAGGGCCCCTGCAAGCTTCCATCTGACACCTGTATGCCAGAGTGAGCTCCAGAATCCCGCGCGGGCCTCTTCCTTCTCGACCCTGCTCCAGAATTCGGAAACGTAATCGCTTCTGGGCTCTATCTCCTCCCACTCGCCGAGCATTCTCCAGACTTCGTTCGAATTCGAAAAAAGCTCGGAGCATTCGGCGCAGGCCGCAAGGTGAGATTCGACGAGGACGCGGTCGTCCCCGGCCAGGTCGCCCGAGGAATGGCTGACCACCAGCTCTCTCAGATCTTTACACTCCATAATCCCCTCCTTCGGACAAATAGGGCTTAAGTCTCTCTATAAGCTTCATCCTTCCTCTGTGGACATAAGCCTTCACCGCACCCACCGTGCATTCGAGCACCTGGGCAACCTCTTCATATGATAAACCCTCGTATTTACACAACATAATAGCAACCTTTTCCCTCTCAGGCAAAGACTCCATAGCTTTGAATATGACGCTCATCAGTTCCTTTCTATAGATTATATCGTCCGCTATGTCGAGCTCGGGGTCGCCCGTGGCGTCCCCGCTGTCGTCTATCTCGTCTAGGCTGAGGCTGTTATTCCCCTTCTTCTTGACGTACGTCAGGCTGACGTTGGTGGCGATTTTATAAAGCCAGGTGGAAAACTTGGCCTCGGGCTTGTACTGCCCGGCCGACCTGTAAATGCGGAGGAAAACCTCCTGTGCAAGGTCTTCGGAATTATCCCTGCGACTGGTAAAACGATAGATGTAGTTTACCACCCCTTTATAATGCCTCCTCATGAGCTCGCTGAATGCACCATCGTCCCCGGACTTCGTCCTCAACATGAGCTCTATGTCACTTTCCATTTGGACGCCATAAAGTCTTTATAGTATTAACCCCGAAACGTAAAAAAAGTTACAAGCCCCTGATTTCCCCGCGTAACCCGGCCGGAGCTGAGGTTGAGACGGCGGCAAAAACTGCCGTCACGCCCCGGCGGGAGCCTAAAAGTATAACCTGTAAACCGGGAAACGTGGACAGAATCGACTCATAGATTCCGGCAGGCGAGCACCAAGACCCTGTATATACTTATTTTTCACTCTGGGTCCGGCGGATGACGCTCCGAAATCTACCGCCCGCGATATTTCGCGAGGGGCCGTAAGAGCCTTCTAGTACGATATAGGAAGCGAATAAGCTGACGAATCAAACGGAGCCGGAAAACCGGGCCGGGGAGGCATGCAACCGGCAGGAGAGAGGGAGTCTTTCCGGCCTGAACCGTCCCCAAAAGAAAGGGCGTTCAAGCCGGGAAACCCTTATAACTCGGAACAAATCCTATTTCTTTTTAATCCTTTCCAGATAATCGCCCGACCTCGTATCGACCTTTATAATGTCGCCCTGGTCGATAAAAAGGGGCACGTGAATCGTCGCCCCGGATTCGAGGACCGCCGGCTTCGTAGCGCCGGTGACCGTGTCACCCCTCATTCCGGGCTCGGTCTCTACGATTTCGAGCTCGACAGCCGTCGGAAGCTCGACGCCCATGGGCTTACCGTTAAAGTAAAGGACGGTGACCTCCTGCTGCTCCTTCATGAAGTCGGCGGATTCCCCGACCTCGTTCGGCGAAAGGCTGTACTGCTCATACGTATCCAGATCCATGAAGTGATACCCGATTTCGTCCTTGTAGAGGAACTGCATCGATTTTCTTTCCGTGTCCGGCACCCTGAACGAATCGCCGGACCTGAAGTTCTTTTCCTGAACCGCGCCCGTCGCGACGTTTCTTATCTTCGTTTTCATGACCGCGCTTCTCTGGGCCATCTTGGAATGCCTGTACTCAATAATCTCCCAGATCTCCCCCTCGTACTCTATCTTGAGCCCGCGGTGAAACTGGTTGGTTTCGACAACTCCCATATAAATACCTCCTGATATGTTTGGCTGTAATCAGTGCTTGAGCCGGGCGGCGGCGTCTTCGTCTTCGCCGGCGTCTTCCGAGTCTTCTTCATCGAGAGCGTCTTCGCCCGATATCCTGTACGATTCCGAAACCCAGGCGCCAAGATCGACCATCTTGCACCTCTCCGAGCAGAACGGCCTCCACTCGTTATTCTCCCACTCGCACTCCTTTCCGCATTTTGGACATTTTACCTTCATACTAAAAATTATTTACAAGCAGTGGAACAATGCAAGGATATTCCTGAAATAGGGGGACGAAAACCCGTCAGGATTCTGAACTTTTGGGCTCCTTCTTGGGGGTTTTCTTTTTGACGGTGACGGATTCCTCGACGAGCTCGCAGACAATATGAGCAAGGGTGATGTGGAGCTCCTGGATCCTGGGCGTCGATTTCGAGGGAACGCTCACGCAGCAATCGACGAGCTTTTCTACCTTGCTCACTTCCTGCCCCGTAAAGGCGATGCACTTTAGCCCCTGGGACTTGGCCGTCTGAAACGCCTTTACGACGTTCGGCGATTTGCCGCTCGTCGTGAAACCCCATACGACGTCCCCCTTGTTCCCGAGGGCCTCTATCTGCCTCGAATATACGTTCTCGAAAGAGCCGTCGTTCGGTATCGAAGTCAGAAGCGACGAATCCGTCGAGAGCGCGAGCGCGGCGAGCGCCTTTCTTTCGACGGCATAGCGGTTCACGAACTCGGCCGCCACGTGCTGGGCGTCGGCCGCGCTTCCGCCGTTTCCGAATATCATCACCTTCCCCCCGGCCTTTAGCGCCTTAACGAGAAGCGCCGCCGCCTTTTCGACCTCGGCCACCGACTCCTTCGCGAACCTCAGCTTGATGTCGGCGCTTTCCCTAAGTCTCGAAATTATAAGCTCCTTCATATCCTATGTCCTCTTAAACATCCTCTCTATGTCGCCGAATGTGAGCTCTCGCGCGACGGGCCTGCCGTGGGGGCAGGCATGCGGGAACTCCGCCCGGTCGAGCTCGGCGAGGAGCGCTTTCATCTCCTCGGGCCCGAGCTCGAAGCTGGCCCTTATCGACGAATGACACGCCATGGTTGCAATCACCCTGTCTATCTTCTCGGACAGGCTCTCTTCTTTATCCCCCTCGGATATCTCGCCCACTATATCCCGGACGAGCGTCTCCGGGTCCGCGTTCCCGAGCACCGCAGGTATAGACCTTACAACATAAGAGCCGTCTCCGAAAGGCTCCATCCTGAGCCCGAGCGCCTCGAGCGAAGCCAGGTGCCCCGAAATGAGCTCGGACTCGTAGGGGGAAAGCCCTACCACCCTGGGCATCAAAAGCTCCTGCGAAGGGGCGCGTCCCTGCCCTTCGTAAGAGTTCTTGATCTTTTCGTAATTTATCCTTTCGTGGGCAGCATGCTGGTCTATTATAACCATCCCGCCGCCCGACGCGCATACGATATAAAGCTCGCCTATCTGGCCCACGATCTTGAGGTCCGAATATGTCCCCCCGGATGAAAACAGCTCCCCCGCCGGCGCGCCGGCTTCTAGAACCGGCCCCGGATGCATATGCCTCGGGGTCTCCGGCTGCGCCTCTTCGCGCGGCGCGTCCCGCGTGTAGTCAAAATCCTGCGCTGAAGAGCCATGAGCGCCAGTAAAACCTCCCCCGAGCGGTGAATAGGATGAAGTCCGCTCCCGCGTCATCCCATGCCAGCCAGGCTCGGAACCGGCGGGTCTCCCGTAGCTAGCGAGCCAGGGCGCGTTCCCGAGTACCCTGCCTATACATGAAGATATGAGCTCCGATATGAGCCCCGGATTTTTAAACCTGACCTCGTTCTTCGTCGGATGGACGTTCACGTCCACGTCCCCGGGCGGAAGCTCGACGAACAAAACCCCCTCGGGGAACCTTCCCTTTTCGAGCATCTTTCCGTACGCGCTAAGGACGGCGCGCGTAAGGAACCTGTCCTTGACCGCCCTTCCGTTTACGTACGTGTAGAGCTTCCGCGCGGTGGACCTCCCTTCGAGCGGGCTCCCGAAATAGCCGGTGAGGCGTACGCCCTCATCCCCGCCCTCGACGGGAAAGAGCCTCGTTCCGGGGTATACGCTCTCGATCCTTTCCCTGACGCTGTCCCTTGCGGGGAAACGGAGAAGAACCCTTCCGTCGCTCCTTAGCTCGAACGCGACGCCCGGCCTCGGAATGGCCTCTCTTTCGACGATATCGACGACGTTCGAGAGCTCCGTCTCGGGGCGTTTCATGAACTTGAGACGCGGCGGCGTGTTGAAAAAGAGGTCCTTCACCTCTATATCAGTCCCGGGAGGAGACCCGGCTTCCTCGACACCCCTCAGGACCCCGCCGTCAACCTTAAGCATGGTGCCTATCATGTCCGAATGAGTTTTAGTGATTATGCGGAACCGGGAGACGCTCGCAATGCTGGGGATGGCCTCGCCCCTGAAGCCGAGCGACGTAAGCGAGAAGAGGTCCTTTACGTCCTTTATCTTGCTGGTCGCGTGCCGCTCCAGGCACAAAAGCGCCTCGTCGCGCGTCATTCCCTCGCCGTCGTCCGACACCCTTATGAGCCTACGCCCGCCCGATTCGAGCTCGATTTCGATTGAGGTGCTGCCTGCGTCTATGGAATTTTCTACGAGCTCTTTTACCACGGATGCGGGCCTTTCCACTATTTCCCCGGCCGCAATCTTGGAGACGAGATTATCGGATAATACCCTTATCTTTCCCATCTGGTAAGTGCCAGTTTACATAAAAGGTAAGTTTCAGTCAAAGAAGCCGGGGGCTTTCGGTGTACATGCAAAGAGGGGGATTAAATCCGGGAAAAGCGGCTCAGAACAGCTTTAAAACCAGCACCACGAGCAAGAACGTCGTGGGCACGACGAAGCACGCTATCGAAAGGATGGTATAAAAGGAAAGCGTCTGCTTCGCGCCTACGCCGTAAACATCATCCGCATGCGACTTAAGTATTCTTTTATATTCTTTCAGCATCGGGCCACCTTCATACTAATCTACACTATACCGCCGGGAATTACAGCCGCCCCGGGGAAACGCATGCTCGATATGTATGTCCGAGCCACGTTCGAGCCGCCGGCAAAACCGGAATGCCACACCTCGGAAAAGCGGCATTATCCTTATATCGTACGCTACTATTTCGACTCCGATTATGTATAATCTAATGCTAATCCCGACGCGGGGACCGAAAGAGGAAGAAGGAGAAACGATGCGTCTTATGCCAGTAAAAAAAGAAAAAGCTTCATTCAAAGCCATAGCCACGACAGCCCTTTTCACATTCGCCCTGCTTCAGATTATTCTCCTGTGCTCCCCGTCGCCCGCCGGCGCCCAAAAGGCCGAAGACGTCGAGGTCGGAAAGCACGTCATCGTCGTCAAGGATTTCAAGTGGGCATCGGCAGGCATGGGAAGGCCCGCGATCATGAAGGAAATAACCCTCCAGAACAAGGGCAAATCGGATTTCCAGAACATAGACATAGAAGTCGATTTCTACACTCATAACGACATACCCCTGGGCTCGCTGAGGACGACCATAAAGACGTTCTCCCCGCGGGCACGGAAAAGACCTTCTACAACGTAAACTTCGGCATAATGAGCGCAGAGCTCCAGAACTCGATCGCCAGGGTGGCCAACGCCGAGCTCATAGAAAAGGGCACCCCGACCCAGGCAAAGGACCTCATACTCGTAAAGAACTGGGAATGGGCCGGCGGACAGTACGGCACCGAAGGCATATTAAAGCAGATAACCCTCATCAACAAGAGCTCCGAGAGCTGGAAGGACATCAAGATAAGGGTTGACTATCTCGGAATAGCCGGGCCCAAGGTCGGCATAAGGGGATTTACGAGCCGCGCAGTAATTCACGACGTCCTCCCCGCCCACAGCGAAAAGACCTTCCACGATATCAACATGGGATTCCGGCACCCTGACGCCAAGACGGAAGACATAAGCGTCATGAGCGCCAAGCCCATATCCGAGAAAGAGCTGAAAATAAAAACCGCCAAGAAAGAAGGGAAGAAGGCGGTACGCAAGAAGAAAAAGAAGACGGCATCCGCCGAGGGTGCAGCCACCTCTGCCGGAGAGGCCGGGGGCACAGCGCCTTCATCAGGCGAAGAGGGCCTTTCACTTTCCGAGAAATACAAGAGAAGACTCGCCGAGGAGCAGGGCATAGCCCCTCCGTCCACCGGGGAAAGCCCTGCGCCTGAGGTCGCGGCGGAAGAGCCCGGCGCTACCCCGCCATCGGGCGAGGCGGCCACGGGCGAAGAAGGGACTACAACAGCGGAAGAAGAAACCGGCGAAGATGAAGAGGAATACGAGTACGAATACGAAGAGGATGTGCCGATACCCACCGAAGACATCGTCATCGAGAACTTCAAATGGGGCGGCGGCGTCACGGGCACAATCGGCATGATAGACGAAATTACGCTCAGGAACATAAGCACGATCCCCTATTCGCGCATAGAGCTCATAATCGAATTCTATTCCTACGGCTCCCAGGCGCCTATGTTCTCGAACAGGGCTACCATAAATGAAGTCCTGCCCGCGAACAGCCGAAAGACTTTCAAGAAGATAAAAGCGGGATACCTGAACGCCATTCCGCAGGAAGTTCAGATAGATATCGTAACGGCCGTGCCGTTCAGCCGCTGATACGATTGGTGTCCTAAAAAGCGTTCGAGCTGTGATCGCACAGCTCTATGTGGCGGTCACGTTTTGAAAAGCTCGAGCTGGGGACAGCTCGGCTTTTTGAAATGCTTAGTCGAGAGTTTTATCCTGCTGCTGTCAAACCCTGCCTTTCTGCACGCAAGCTCGAACATATCCCTCGCCTGCTCTGCGTAGATCCCCTCGCCCCGCATGCGGCTGTAAAAATCCGGGCTGTTGAGCTTGCCGTCGCGCACGGCGCGGACGCGGTTCAGCACCTTGTCCTTTCTGTCTGGGAAATGCCTCCCGAGCCATGCCTGGAATATGTCCGAGACACCGTACGGCAGCCTCAGCATGACGAACCCGGCGTTTACGGCCCCCGCGTCGGCAGCGATCTTTATGATCGCCGGTATCTCGTGGTCCGTAAGGCCCGGCACGACCGGCGCGACCATTACCATCACGGGGACGCCCGCCTTCGTGAGCTCCTCTATGGCCCGGAGCCTGAGGCGTGGCTCGGACGTCCGGGGCTCCATGACCCGCTTTATCTCCGGGTCGAGCGTCGTCACCGAGACGGCGACCATTATGCCGTCCCACTCGGCGAACTGTCTCAGAAGGTCGATGTCCCGCGTGACGAGGTAGTTCTTCGTGATTATCCCGGCAGGGTTTCTGAATTCGAGGAGGACTTCGAGGCAAGCACGCGTGAGCCCGAAACGCCTCTCGGCCGGCTGGTAGCAATCCGTGTTCCCGCTCACGACTATCGTGTCGGGGACATACTTACGCGACGACAGCTCTTTTCTTAGAAGCGCAGGCGCGTCTTCCTTGACGAATATCTTCGTCTCGAAATCGAGCCCGACGGACAGGCCGAAATACTCGTGCGTCGGCCTTGCGTAGCAATAAATACACCCGTGCTCACAGCCGCGATAGGGATTGATCCCGGCGTTGAATCCGACGTCCGGGCTGTCGTTGTAGGAGATTATGGACTTCGTAGCGTCCCTGTAGAAAACCGTCTTGGGCGAAAGCCCCTCGGCTATCTCTTCCTCGGAGGGCTCGAACTCTATCTTCTCGAACCTGTTAGCCGGGTTTTCCGCAGAGCCCCTGCCCTTTATTGTCACGCCCTCGCTACCCATCCGAAACCACTCTGTAATAAAAGATCCGTCCCATATTAAAAAGTGTAAACGAGGCGTGAAGTCTTGGGTATGGGCGAATTTTGCTGGCCACGCCCGGCGGCTCGCAGCCGCAGGCAATCGAGCACGCCACGCGTGCAGGAAATCGAAGTAGCAGCGTCATTGTCATTACCACCACTCGCGCTTCCAGTGATTTTAGCAACTACAGTGCTATGCCGAAAAAAAGACACTTCGTGTTCGGCCCGTGACTTTTGCTACTTTTTGGTCAAGAAAAAGTAGAAGCAGTTAATCTGTTGCCTTTTCAGTCAACGCTTTAGGTCCTGCATCAAGCTCAGCAGATTAAAAATAGATTTCTCGCATACGCTAGAAATGACAACAAAGAAGAACCAGCGGATTCAAAATTGAAATATTTAAGATTGAAAAATTCGGAATGGCTGATTAATTCACTCAACCGGCACGGAGAAAGTTTCAAGCTCCTTTACGAGCTCGTCCACAATATCCACTTCCTTAAAGAGCGCACGAGCTTTCCCGTCCTTGTAAAGCATCCCCTTCCCTCGCCCGCCTGCAATGCCTATGTCGGCCTCCGAAGCCTCGCCCGGCCCGTTCACGACACATCCGAGTATGGCGACCTTGATCGGCCTTGGCAGCTCAAGCCCCGCGATCCTTCCCTCGACGTCCTTTACGAGCTTCATGAGGTCTATTTCGAGCCTCCCGCATCCCGGGGCAGGATATGAGCTCTATGCCATTCTTCCTCAGCCCGAGAGACTTCAGGATATTGAGCCCGACGACTATCTCGTCCCGGGGATCGCCCGTGAGCGAAACCCTTATCGTATCGCCTATGCCGTCCGCCAGCAGCGTCCCAATGCCGATGGAAGATTTGATGGTTCCGAGCTCGTACGTGCCCGCCTCGGTAACGCCCAGGTGAAGCGGATAATCCGTCCTTTCGGCGAGGAGCCTGTAGGCGGAGATCATCTTCTTCACGTCAGTAGACTTTACCGAAATC
The DNA here is from genome assembly GCA_041390285.1 of Thermodesulfobacteriota bacterium. Taxonomy (GTDB): domain Bacteria; phylum Desulfobacterota_D; class UBA1144; order Nemesobacterales; family UBA2774; genus JADLGH01. The sequence goes on from JAWKQD010000006.1 coordinate 55,488, forward strand.
TTTATGTCCCTGAAATCGAAGTCTTCGAGTATCGAGACGTGCCTCATGGCGCTCTCGGCGAGCGCCTCGGCTGTCGGAGAGCCGTGCTTTTTAAGTATGTCCTTTTCGAGCGAGCCGGAATTGACGCCGATCCTTATCGGTATGCCCCTCTCCTTAACGGCATCGACTACGGCCTTTATCCTGTACCTGGCGCCGATGTTTCCGGGGTTGATCCTCATGCCGTCAACGCCCTGCTTTACTGCTTCGAGGGCCAGCTTGTAATCGAAGTGTATGTCCGAGACGATGGGTATCCGGACCTGCTTTTTTATATGCCCGAGGGCCTTTGCTGCCTCCATGTCCGGGACGGCGAGCCGCACAATATCGCAGCCGGCCTTTTCGAGGCCCCTTATCTGAAGGACCGTAGCGGTGACGTCCCTCGTGTCGGTCTTCGTCATGGACTGAACCGTCACGGGCGCTCCTCCGCCCACCTTGACGCCGCCCAGATTTATCTGCCTCGAATTTCTTTCCATATCAGGTTTAAGACACTATCAAGATTAGTTGATAATTTTACGGTGTCAACAATTCTTGAGCGCCGTTTAACGCTCCGTTAACCCGCGTTTTCACCGGGGGCATCAGTCTGCTCGGCGGCCTTTTTCTTCCCGCCCGATTTCCCGTTTGCCTTGGGATCTACGGGGTTTCCGTTCTCATCGAGGCCCTTTATGTTGCGGCACTTGGGATAACCCGTACACCCGAGGAACCGCCCGTAGCGCCCTTTCCTCTCGGCCATGGGCCTCCCGCATTTCTCGCACTTAATGTCTTCCCTGAGTACGGGTTCTTCCTTCTCGATGATCTTGATGTTGCCGTCGGGGTCGAGCTCGAAGGCCTTGGCGTTCTTACAGTCCGGGTAGCCCGAGCACGCGAGGAACTCGCCCCTCCGGCTCCGCTTGATGAGCATCGGCTTTCCGCACTTCTCGCACTTTATGTCTTCCCTGAGAACGGGCTCGGCCTGCTCGATGACCTTTATGTTGCCGTCGGGGTCATACTCGAAGGCCTTGGCGTTCTTACACTCGGGGTACTTCGAGCAGGAGAGGAACTCCCCTTTCTTACCCCACTTTATAATCATGTCGGCGCCGCACTTGTCGCACTTTATGTCCGTCGGAAGGCCGTCGCGCTTAAGGCTCTTCATCGAATCCTGGGCGTTGTTCAGCCTCTCCGAGAATCCGCTGTAAAAACCGCTCAGGAGCTCTATCCAGTTGATGCTCCCCTCCTCGACGTTGTCGAGCTTGTCTTCCATGTCGGCCGTGAACTGTACATCCATGATCTCGGGGAAACCCTGTATCAGAAGGTCGCTCACCGAACACCCGAGGAGCGTCGGCTTTAGCTTCTTCCTCTCCATGTTGACGTACTGCCTCTCCTGTATCGTCGAGAGTATAGTCGCGTACGTGGAAGGACGGCCTATGCCCTTTTCCTCGAGCTCCTTAACGAGGGAGCTTTCGGTGAATCTCGGCGGCGGCTGCGTGAAGTGCTGCTTTCCTTCGAGGTTGACGAGGTCGAGCTCCTGGCCCTGGGAAACGTCGGGGAGCTTTCTCATCTCCTCCTTTTCCTTCTCCTCTTCCTCGTCCTCTTTCCCTTCGAGGTAGACGGCCGAGAACCCCGGGAACTTCACGATAGACCCGGTGGCCCTGAAAACACCCTTGCCCGCGGTTATCTCGAGCGTCGTCTGGTCGAATATCGTCGGCTGCATCTGCGAAGCGACGAACCTCTGCCAGATGAGCTTATAGAGCTGATACTCGTCGTCCGAAAGATACTGCTTCACCGAATCCGGCAGCTTGCTCACGTACGTCGGCCTGATGGCCTCGTGCGCGTCCTGCGCTGATTTTTTAACTTTGTAAGTGTTCGCCTTCTCGGGCAGGTACTCGCCTCCGTAGGTTTCCTTTATGAGCTCCCTCGCCTCGGCGAGCGCGTTTTCGGATATCCTGACCGAGTCCGTCCTCATATAGGTGATAAGACCGACAGGTCCCTCGCTCCCGAGGTCTATGCCCTCGTAGAGCTTCTGCGCTACCGACATCGTCTTCTTGACGGGGAACCTCAGCTTCCTCGACGCCTCCTGCTGAAGCGTGCTCGTTATGAACGGAGGGAGGGCGTTCTTCTTCCTCTCCTTCCTTTCGATGGATGAGACGGTGAAGTTTTCGTTTTTGACGGAATCGACTATGGTCTTCGCGTCGTCTCCGTTGTCTATGCTTACCTTCTTTCCGTCGTACGTCGCGAGCACGGCCGTGAAGGCGCTCTCGGGCGCGTCCTCGCCTCTTTTGAGAAGAGACTCTATGGTCCAGTACTCCTCGGACTTAAACGCCTCTATTTCCCTCTCACGCTCGACTACGAGCCTTAAGGCTACGCTCTGGACCCTTCCCGCGCTGAGCCCCTTTCTGACCTTCTTCCAGAGTATCGGGCTCACCTGGTATCCGACCAGCCTGTCGAGGATTCGCCTGGCCTGCTGGGCCTCGAACCTGTCCTGGCTGAGCGTCGTCGGATGATCAATCGAATCCCTGACCGCCTTCTCCGTTATCTCGTGTATGAGAATGCGTAAAGACTTGTCCCGTATGTCGAGCTTGTCGGCGATGTGCCAGGCTATGGCTTCGCCCTCGCGGTCGGGGTCGGATGCGAGATAAACCTTTTCCGCCCCCTTGGCCGCTTTCTTGAGCTGGTTCAGGTACTTCGATTTTCCCTTTATTACGACGTACTGCGGATTAAAATTGTTTTCTATGTCTACGCCGAGCTTGCTGCTGGGAAGGTCCACGAGATGACCCGAAGACGCTTCCACGTCGAAATTCCTGCCCAGGAATTTTTTTATTGTCTTTGCTTTTGCAGGGGACTCGACGATTATAAGAGACTTACCCATTAAACCTCCGGCTTCCCTTTAATACGTTACTGTTTAAATCTAATCACAACCCTTCCCGTGTCAAATTTCTTCGGTTTGGTCGTGTGGCATTTTACCTGAATTAATAATTATTCAAATGCTTAGATGCGAAAGCCGCCGTTTTGGGCTCCATGAAAGCTTATATCATACTTCGAAAACCCCTAACAATCCCGCGACACCCAAAAAAGTGACATATTTTGTCGCCGCCTATCCGCCCATTGCCGTCTTTTGGCAGGAGCTACCTGAAAACGGCTATTTTTTACTTTATTCGGACAGCAAATCCGTTTCCGGAGATATGACCGTAACTATATATAAATACTGGTTTATTGAAGCCGCTTCGGGGAAACGCAGATGAAAATATACGGGATTGAACCTTTCGGCACGGTAGTTGCCACTTACATACACAGAAAAGAAATGACTCAAATCCATAAAATAGCGCTCATATCGAGCTCGAAGCTCTTTCTTGACGGTCTCAGAAAAATAATGGAATTCGAGGCCGACGTAGAGGTTGTAGCCGAGGTTTCGGACCCTAAATCCCTGGCCGGTATGGTTCGGGATGACGCGCACCTGACTTTATCTTCGTCGATAACAGGGAGAGGGAATTCGACATCGACGAGCTTACAACGCAAAAGGGATTTAACTCCAGGATCATACTATTCACACAGTCCGGCGGAACCGAGCCCGACACAGAGAAGATCATACACGTCAACTTCGAGACGACCACAAGCGAGCTAATAAACATCATCAAGAACGGCGGGAGCAAAGAACCGCCTGTAAGGAATACAAGCCTTAAGGACCTCGAATTCAAGAAGATAACCAAAACGGAGTTCAGGATTATCCGGCTTATCGCCGCGGGGAGAGCAACAAGGAAATCGCCCGGAAGCTCGGGAGCAGCGAGAAAACCGTTAAGGCTCACATCACGAGCATATTCGAGAAGCTCGGCCTCAACAACAGGTACCAGCTCATCGTCTATGGAAAGAGAAATATGTCCGCGGAAGACGTCGAGATTTAGTTACCTATCCCTATGCCGTAATATTTAAACCCCTCGCGGGAAAGCCTTTTCGATCGTAAAGGTTCCTGCCGTCGAATATAACCTGCCCCTTCATAAGCTCCTTCATCGTCTGAAAATCGGGCTGGCGGTATTCGTTCCATTCGGTGCAGATAACGAGCGCGTCGGCGTCCCTGCACGCGTCGTAGTTGGACTCGCCGTAGTAAACCTTCTCGCCGAGCTGCTTTTTCGCGTTGCCCAGCGCTACCGGGTCGTGCACGACAACCTCGGCCCCGCTCGAAACCAGCTTGTCTATCACATACAGCGACGGCGCTTCGCGAATGTCGTCGGTCTCAGGCTTAAACGAAATCCCCCACACTCCGACCCTCTTGCCTGCGAGGTCCCCGCCGAAGTGCCTCTCTATCTTCTTCCAGAAAACCTCCCTCTGGTTGTGATTCACTTCGTCCGTCGCCCCGCAGAGCTTGAGATCATATCCGTGCCCCGAGGCCGTATTTATGAGCGCCTTTACATCCTTCGGAAAACATGACCCGCCGTACCCTATGCCGGGGAAAAGAAAATGCCTGCCGATACGGCTGTCCGATCCGACTGCCTTTCTCACGTCCGATATGTCCGCCCCCACGAGCTCGCAGAGGTTCGCTATCTCGTTCATGAACGAGATTCTCGTGGCGAGCATGGCGTTCGCCGTGTACTTGGCAAGCTCCGATGACCTTATCGACACCACGATCGCCCTGTCGCCCGAGCGCATGAACGACGAGTAGAGCTCCCTCAATATTTCCCCGACCGACGGTTTGTCCACGCCTATTATCACCCTGTCGGGCTTCATGAAGTCGTCTACCGCGGCCCCCTCCTTCAGAAACTCCGGGTTGGAGGCGACGTCGAACTCGACGTCCGTCAGCTTCCTGATCTCTTCCCTGACCATCTCGGTCGTTCCCACGGGGACGGTGCTTTTCGTAACGACTATTTTGTAGTCGTTCATGTGCTCGCCTATGGAGCGTGCTGCGGCCACGACGTACTGCATGTCGGCCGAGCCGTCTTCGTTGGGCGGGGTGCCGACGGCTATTAATATGATCAGAGAATTCTTTATTCCGTGAGCAATGTCGCTCGTGAAATGAAGGCGGCCTTCCTTTACGTTCTTTTTCACTATGTCTTCGAGCCCGGGCTCGTAGAATGGGACGTGCCCTTCCTCGAGGCTTCGAATCTTGTCCTCGTCGATGTCGACACAGATGACATTATTTCCGCTGCCTGAAAGGCAAGCCCCGGTTACGAGACCAACATATCCCGTGCCGATCACACATACTCTCATTCAGAATTCTCCTTTAACCGCGGTCTTTTTTCACTGCTGAATCAAGGGATTCGCCGACCATGGATGATCCGCATTAAATTTAGACCCTTCGGGCATGAAATCAAGCCGGAACCCGCCCGCGAGAATCACCCCTCCCTTTTCGCGCATCAGTTTACCAGCCCGTGGCGGAAGCCGAACAGTATGAGCTCGGATCTGTTCTTGACTTTGAGCTTCTTGAAAACCTTGTATAGATGGAATTTGACCGTCTTTTCGCTTATATAAAGCTCGTCGGCGACGTCCTTGTTCGTATAGCCGTTCAGAACGAGCTTTATGATCTTGATTTCGGTCTCGGTAAGGTCGTAAATCTCGCCCTTACTCCTTACACTTTTGGTCGGATACGCCGTCCCGTCGAGCACCTTGCCCATGAGCTTTCGCTCGACCCAGAGCTCCCCGTTGTAAACGGCGTTCACGGATTTTACGAGGTGCTTCGAATCCGTGTCCTTCACGAGATACCCCCTTACGCCCGACCTGATGGCGTTTATGAGGAGATTCTCGTTGTAATCGTTGTCTATTATCAGAATAACCTTCGCACCCTTGTTCTTCTTAATGAGGTTAAGGATGCGGGTGAGATTGAGCCCCCGGAGCTCGACGTCGAGGAGCAGTATGTCGAACTCGAACTCCTCGCAGGACTGAATAAGGTCTATCAGGTTCGAGGCTTTCGCCACGACCTCGACACCGGCGTCCTCCTCGAGGATTTTCGATATGCCTTCCCTAAGGAGAGGGAAATGGCAGGCCACAACTATTCTTACTGATTCACCGCTACCGTTCTTTTCCTGGGACATTTTTGGTTCCGCGCTTCCGGACCCCCCGCCGAGCGGGGAACGGAACGTACTTTAAAATCCAGTATTTCTTAATATATCCACTGTAATTACAATACCAAAGTTTTAAAATGTCAACATACTTTGGTTAGAAAGGAGATAAGACTAAAGTAGGTGATGCCCTATACCCTTCGGCTGAAAAACTTACCCGGATGCTGGAGGGCATGGCCCGCAAGCTCGAGTGTCAAAAGGACCGAAAGCACACTTGGTGTGTCGAGCCCGGTGAGCCTGATTATCTCATCTATGTGAACCGGGTCCCGCCCGAGGGCTTCGTACACGGCCTTGTCCGGTCCCGTTACAGAAGGCGGCGCAGCAGCCCCGGTTTCCGCTTCCGTTCCGAGCGAAGCCCTGCCGCCGAAACTCCTCAGCGCGCCCACTTCACCGAGTATGTCGTCCACGGTCTCTACGAGCTTCGCCCCTCTCTTTATGAGATAATTGGGCCCCTTCGAGAGCTTCCTGTCTACGTTCCCGGAACGGCGAAAACCTCCCTGTTCTGCTCGAGGGCGAAGGAGGCGCTTATGAGCGAGCCGCTCTTCTCCGACGCCTGGACGACGACCACCCCCAGCGAGAGCCCGCTCACGATCCGGTTCCGCCTGGGAAGTTCTGCGCCAGCGGCGCCGTCCCCATGAAGAACTCGGACAGTATGGCGCCGTTCTCGGCTATGGATTCGTAAAGCTCCTCGTTCTCGCGCGGGTATACGACGTCTATCCCCGAGCCGAGGACGGCTATCGTGCGCCCGCCCCTTTTAAGGGCCGCCTCGTGCGCTGCGGAATCTATTCCGCGCGCCATGCCGCTCACCACCGTAACCCCGAGGGCGGCGAGCTCCCCGGCCAGCGTTTCAGTCACCGTGCGGCCGTACCTGTCCGGGAGCCGCGATCCGACTATTGCGATTGCAAGGTCGTCCGCGGGAAGGACCTTCCCGAGTGTAAGAAGACACGGCGGCGGGCTATGGATGTTATAAAGCAGCGAGGGATATTCGGGGTCGTTAAGGGGAAGTATGCCGTAACGGGATTTCGCGAGCTTTTCGAACTCGGCGTCCACGATCTCCCAGTCGGAAAAGGACTTTATCGCCTCCACGGAGCGCGGAGGAACGCCCTCTATAGACGCGAGCTCCTGTTCGGGCGCGCTGAATATCTCCTCTGCGCTCCCGTATCTGGTGCTAAGGACTTTGACCACCGAGTGCCCGATCCCGGTCGCGATCTCGAGGGCCAGCCAGTATCTTCCATCCCCGTCCATGACTGTGAATTAATAACCTTAAATCCCGGGCGCCGTCAAGAAACGTGCGCGGGTCGAGCCGACACAGGCCGAGACGTCCGGCTTATTTATCGCCCTTGAGCTTTTCGGACAGGCTCTCCATCTTGCCCGCCATCGTGTAGGGCTTGTCCGTCCTCTCGCTTATGCGGACAGTAGTGCTTATTCGCTCTACCCCTTTCGCCTTGAGGGCGTCGTGGCACTTTTTCACGAGCGGCGTAATGTCTTCCCAGCCGCATTCGATATTCGTCCCCATAGAATGCGGCTCGTATGGAAGCCCGCTCGCCTCGATAACCTTCATCACCTCGGCAACGTACTCCGAGAGCGAGACGCCCTTGCCGATGGGTATAACGCTGAGCTCTATTATCATGCCGATCTCCGTAAAGCCTCCCCGATGATACTACACGGCGGCGTGGGTTTTTGCATAACTCACCTTACGGGCTAATCTCTTTTATACGGACCGCACCGGTCCGGGGAGGCAACATGAAAAGCCATACCGAATATCTCTGGTTCAGGACCGACAAGAGGCGCGAGATGGTGCACATCACAGACACGGTGAGCGGCATACTCGAAAAGAGCGGCATCAAGGAGGGGTTCGCCCTCGTCTCGGCAATGCACATAACGGCGGCCGTCTACGTGAACGACCTCGAGGACGGGCTCATCGAGGACATATGGGAATGGCTTGAAGACATCGCCCCACGCAGAGACGACTACAGGCATCACAGGACGGGCGAGGACAACGGCGACGCCCATCTTAAAAACCTCGTCATGCACCACCAGGTCATACTCCCCGTCACGGACGGCGAGCTCGACCTCGGGCCGTGGCAGAGGGTCTTTTACGCCGAGTTCGACGGCATGCGGAAGAAGCGGGTCGTCGTCAAGATAATCGGCGAATAGGTCATCGCGGGCGAAATCCGATATACTGGAAGATCATGAGACGGGAGGAAAGAATCGGGCGCGGAAACCACCTACAGGTTCCGCATAGACAAGGACGGCAACTGGTACCAGGACGGCATAAAGGTCCGCCACAGGCTGACGTATCTTTACAACCAGAAGCTACTCGACAGGGACGATGAAGGCAGGTATTTCGTAGACGAAGGGAGCGGACGGCTATACGTTAAGGTCGAGGATACGCCCTTTGTCGTAAAGATGGCCGACCTTATCGAGGAGGCGACTTTTACGTCAGGCTCAACGACGAGACGGAAGAGAAACTGGACCTCGGGAACTTCCGCATCGATGACAACAACGTCCCTTACATAAAGGTCAAGGGCGGGAAGTTCGACGCTCGCTTTTCACGGCCCGCATATTACGAGCTCATGAAGCACGCCGAGAAAATCGGCCTCGATTACATAATCGAAGAAGGCGGCGTGAAGCACGTCATAAAAAGCGAATAAGTTTATAACCTGGATTTATCCGAGCGAGCTCACGAGTCTTACGATTATCTCGTCCGAAAGGAGCGCCCCTTTCTTTGTCAGCCTGAGCCTGTCCTCTGAGATCTCTATAAAACCGTCGTCGCTTAAGTAGCCTATCCTCGAGAGGTCGGGCGAAACCCCGTACTTACGCCTGAGGGCAGGGATGTCGAGCCCGTCGCTCAGCCTGAAGCTCATCAGAATCTCGTCCTCTACTGCCTCGTTCATTTCGAGGTCCTCTGAAAAATCGACCGGCTTTCCGCCCTCGGAAACGGCCTTGATGTAAGAATTCGGGTTCCTGATGTTGGCCCACCTCTTCCCCAGCCGCCCTCCCCGTGCCGGAGAGGTGCGAGTGTGCGCCCGCGCCGATGCCTATATAATCCCCGCCTCTCCAGTAAAGAAGGTTGTGTCTGCATTCGTATCCGGGCCTGGAGTAGTTCGAGATCTCGTACTGCTTGTAGCCGGCGGATTCTAAAAAGGCGGTCGTGTAGCTTATGAACTCCGAGAGAGAATCCTCGGGCGGCAAAACGAGCTTCCCGGCCTTGTAGAGCTTCCCGAATTCGGTCCCGTTCTCTATCGTCAGGCAATAGGCAGATATGTGCGCCGAGGGGAACGAAAGCGCGCATGAAAGGTCTCCCTCCCATTCCGCCATCGTCTCCCTGCCCGTCCCGTACATCAGATCGAAGCTGTAGTTCGTAAACCCGGCGGCGGGCACCTCTTCGAGGATCCTCACAGAATCGTCCGGGTCGTTGATCCTCCCCAAGAATTCGAGCTTCCGCCGCGTAAAGGACTGCACTCCCACACTTATCCTGTTTACGCCCGCGCGCCGGAGGCCTTTCAGCTTTTCGAGGTCCGCCGTCTTCGGATTCACTTCGAGAGACACCTCTACCCCTTCCCCGGAAGATCCCGTCTTCTCGAATATGGCCGAAATGACCTTTTCTATAGTGCGCGGGTCGAAGAGGGACGGCGTTCCGCCCCCGAAAAATACGGACGTGAGCCCTCCCCTCCCGAGCTCCTCCTCGTACAGCCCGAGCTCGTTAAGGAGAGCCCCGGTATACTCATCCTCCGGGAACTTCCCGCGAGAGCCGTAGGAATTGAAGTCGCAGTAGGGGCATTTGGTGACGCAGTAGGGTATGTGAACGTAAACGCCGAACGCCATTACGGTATTGTACGGGAGGGCGGAAGGTGTTGCAACGGCTTTGTTTTAGCGTCATATTATTGCATAATTCAGAGAAAATGAGACTATACGGCCCAGGATTATTGCTTATGTTGTGCTTCGCACTGTATCTCGCCGCCCCTTCGGGCGCCGAGGAAGCGAGGGTTCTGACCTTGGACGAGGCCATAGCGACCGCCCTCGGAGAGAACCCGGGAATGACGGTAGCCGAAGCATCGGTCGAAATCTCCGAGTCCCTCGTACGGAGCGCCAATTCGGCATATTACCCCGAGATTTACACCAGGCTCGTATTCCCCTTCATCGGAAGGGAATCCGGGTTTTTCCTGGACCAGATGATATGGGACTTCGGGCGCACCTCGAACCGCGTAAAGTCGAGCAAGGCGCAGCTGAGGTCAACGAAATTCGACAGCGAAACGGCGCGGGAAGACCTCATACTCGACACTACCGTTAGTTATTACAGTGTCCTGTCGTGGCAGCATACGGTCGAGGCCCGGGCAAAGAAGGTAGGAGAATTCGAGGCGCGGCTCGAACGCGCCGAGGGGTTTTACGAGGCGGGGCGGATAGGCAAGGCCGACGTCACGAAGGCGACTGTCAATCTCGGAAACGCCCGGCTCGAGTTTAACACCGCTGAAAACGAGCTCGACGCCGCAAAAGAGGGCCTCCTTAACGCTATGGGCATTGATGGAGGATTTAATTACACCCTGGTGGACGACCCGACTTACGACAAAGTGGAGATGAACTTAGAAAAATCGATAGATACGGCGCTCGACAACAGGCCCGAGCTCAAGAGCCTAAAGGCCAAGGAGGCCGCGACGAATGCCGACCTCTCGGCCGCCCAGAAGGAATACTTCCCCGTGATTTTCGGGAGAACGGCCTACAGGTTCAAGGGTAAAGGGGCGGAGACGCCGGGATTTATCGCCGGTGTAGGGCTCGAGCTCAACATTTTCGACGGCTTTAAGAAAAACGCCCAGATACAAAACGCAAGGGCCCAGCTCAAGCGCTCCCAGGCGGAGCTCGAAACGAAAAAAACCGAGGTTGAGTCCGAGATAAGAAAGCTCCACAGGGATCTCAGCCTCGCCGAGAAGAATATTTCCGTCACGGAAGAGACAAGAAAGTCCTCAGAGGAAACCCTCGCCCTCGCGCGTGAAAGGTACAGGCTCGAAAGGGCGTCCGACGTCGAGCTGGCAGAGGCCGAAGCGCTCTATTCGAACGCGAACGCGGCCTACCTCGAAGCCATATACAACTACAGAATTACCGCTGCAAAGCTCGAAAGGGCCGTAAGCGGAGGCGGTGACCTTGATCAATAAAACAACAATCGCAGTTCTAGTCATACTACTGGTCGCGGGCGCGTTTATCATTCCGAGGTTTTACAGCAGCGGAGATTCAGAGATAACGTTCAGAACAGCCGAAGTAGACAGGGGGGACGTTGTCTCGCTCATAGCGTCGAACGGCACGGTTAACCCTATCCAGTCTATAAACGTTTCCTCCCGTATCGCGGGCACGGTCTCTGCCGTCGATGTGGACTTTAACGACCGCGTATCCGCCGGAGACCCGCTCGCAGAGATAGACCCTTCCCTCCTAGAGACGGAGCTCAGGAAGGCCGAGGCCGACACCAAAAAAGCCGAGGCTGAGTTCAACATAGCGAACTCGCTTTATAAGAGCAATAAGGAGCTCTACTCGAAGCGCCTCATCCCCAAAGAAGAATTCGACGATTCCCAATCGAGATACACGACCGCCCTCGCCGCCTACGAGCAGGCCAGGGTAGCGCTGGACATTGCGAAGACGAACGTAGAGGGCTCGGTCATAAGGGCACCCATAGACGGCATAGTCCTTTCGAGGAGCGTCGATCCGGGTGAGTCCGTCACGGCGGACGGGAAAACCCTCTTTGTCATATCGAGCGACCTCGACGAGATGAAGATAGACGCAAGGGTGAGCGAGGCAGACATAGGCAAGGTCTCGGACGGGCAGAGCGCCAAATTCAGGGTAGACGCCTATCCGAACGACGTGTTCACCGGCACCGTAACCCAGGTCCGAAACGAGCCGATAGTAACCAACAACGTCGTCACGTATAACGTCGTCGTCATGACGAAGAACGACTCGATGAAGCTTAAGCCCGGCATGTCCGCCGAGGTCAGGATAGTCGTATCCGATAAAAAGAACGTCCTCCGCGTCCCCACTGCGGCGCTTAGATTCATCCCCCGTCCAATGTTCCCGTCAGAGAAAGGCCGGACGAGGCTCTCCGGCGATTCATATGTTTGGATAGAGCTCGACGGCGGCCGCCTTGGCGCCGTCCCGTAAAGCCTGGCTCGAGCGACGGCGTTTATACCGAGATACTGGAGGGCGACCTTAAAGAAGGCCAGAAGGTGATAGTCGAGGCCGTAACGAAGGGAAATCCGACGCCGGCTCGTCCCTCCTCCCTCAGCCCAGGAGATTCTGAGGATGAGCGGAAGCGGGAAAGTCATAGTCACGCGCGACATACACAAAACCTACTATCTCGGGGATATAGAGGTAAGGGCGCTCCGGGGCGTATCGATTGACATAGCCGAGGGCGAATTCGTCTCCATCATGGGGGCGTCGGGCTCCGGAAAGAGCACCTTCATGAACATAATCGGCTGCCTCGACAAACCGACGAAAGGGCAGTATTTCCTCGACGGGCTTGAGGTTTCGACGCTCTCGCGCGACGAGCTGGCCGAAATCAGAAACAAAAAAATAGGATTCGTCTTTCAGAGCTTTAACCTCCTCGGGCGGACGTCGGCGCTCGAAAACGTCGAGCTTCCGATGGTGTACGACGACACGCCGCAGAAAAAGAGGCGAGAGAGGGCGCTCGCCGCGCTCGAAATGGTGGGGCTCGGCGGCCGCGAAAGGCACCTGCCCTCCCAGCTCTCCGGCGGACAGCAGCAGAGGGTCGCCATAGCGCGCGCCATGGTGAATAACCCGAGCATAATCCTCGCCGACGAGCCCACGGGAAACCTCGACACCGAAATGAGCGCCGAGATAATGGAAATATTCGTCTCGCTAAGCTCGCAGGGGAAAACGATAATCACCATAACGCACGAAAGCGACATCGCCGCCTACGCGGCACGGACGATAGTATTCAAGGACGGAAACGTTTCCGAGGAAAGATTTAACGACGCCCGGAAATAACCCCGGGGCCGGGCCGGAAGAAAGACCATGAACATCACCGCAGCGCTAAAGGTATCGTCGAGGGCCATAAGGACAAACAAGGTCCGCTCCATACTCACGACCCTCGGCATAATAATAGGCGTCGCGGCCGTTATCTCCCTTGTCGCGCTCACACAGGGCGCGAACCTCATGATAGAAAGGCAGCTCACGAGCCTCGGCGGAAAATCCCTCATAGTAAACCCCGGGAAAAGAGGCGTGGGCGTCCAGGAGAGCGCCATCACGCTCACAACGGACGACTCCGACGCCATAAGGGAGCTTCCGATAGTAAGCCACGTCGCCCCGATGATAGACAACCCCGAGCAGGTCGTATGGGGGAACAGGGATTTTTTCACTATGGTTGTCGGCACCTCGCCCGAGTTCGTATTCATTAACGACTGGTATCCCGAGACCGGGGTCTTCTTCAACCGCGAAGACGTCGCCGGCGCCGAGAACGTATGCGTCCTCGGGGCTACCGTCGTCTCCAATCTCTTCGGCTACAGAAACCCCGTCGGCGAGACGGTCAGGATCGGAAAGAACTCTTTTAAGGTCATAGGCGTAATGGAAGCGCTCGGCCAGACCACGGGCGGGCGCGATCAGGACGATGTCGTCATAATACCGTACACGACGTTTCAAAGAGAATCCTCGGCTCTAACAGCCTCGAAACTATATCCGTATCGGTGAACGCCCCCGGCGACATACCCGCGGCCGAATCCGAAATAAGAGAGCTTCTCAGGGAAAGGCACAACTTAAGGCCCGGCGACGAGGACAACTTCTACCTCCGCTCGCAATTCGGGATCATTCAGAGGATATTCAATATCTCGGATATTATGACGGTGCTCCTCGGCAGCATAGCGTCCATATCGCTCATCGTCGGCGGAATAGGCATCATGAACATCATGCTCGTATCCGTGGGCGAGAGGACCAGAGAAATCGGCATACGAATGGCCGTCGGGGCCAAACCGAAGGACATAATGGTCCAGTTCCTTATAGAAGCCATACTGCTTTCGCTTACGGGAGGGGTGATAGGGATCGCGGCTGGAATCGCAGGCTCCAAAATAGCGTCGTCCCTTACGGGATGGGAAACCGTAATCTCCCCCGGGTCCGTTCTTTTATCCTTCGGATTCGCCGCCCTTATAGGAATATTCTTCGGTATATATCCCGCGAGAAAGGCCTCGAAGCTCGACCCCATCGAGGCCCTCCGATACGAATAACACCCAGCCGTGTAGATAAACCGCTATCTTAAACCGGCTGCGCTCAGTAGGATATGTTTACCGTGCCGTCGCTTCCGATGCCCATATCGTCGATCTCGTCGCCGTTGATGTCATACATCTCGACTATGATAGAGCCGAAAAGCGATTCCCCTTCGGGTCCCGTAATGGTCAGGTTCGCATCGCCCGTGCTCAGAAAGTCCGGCATGTTCTCCTGCCCGAAGAAAACGTAAACGTGGTTACTCCCGGCGCGCCGACCGCTATGTCGGCGTTACTGTCCTCGAATATGAGGACGTTAGCCGTATCGCGGTTTCTGACTTGCGCCGACGGCGTAAGGTTCGGGAAGATCATTACCGCCGCGCCGAACTGCTCTCCGGGTATGGAGCCCGAGAGCTCGGTTTCTATAGTAATCGGATCGCCGTTATCGAAGGCTTCCTCAGCACGTTGCCTGAATAGAGAAAAGCGGCCCCCGTGTCGCCGTTTGCCCCGGGCGCGCCGACGACGACGTCCGCCTGCTGCCGCTGCTGACCTGGCCGTTCTCGTTAAAATCTCCGTCGACGTCCCCGTCGCCCGTAATGCTGAATCCGAAGCTGTCGGCGGCGCTGCCCTGCAAGAGAAGCGTATCCGACGTGTTGTCGGTCGCGAGGTTTATGCTGCTAAGATTATTCTTGCCGCGGAAAAGATAAGCCCTTCCGAGCCCCGGTGCGCCTATGCCGAACTCATCGTAGCTGCTGGAATCGATCCTGCCGAGATTGGCCATGGAGAACCCCGAAGAATCCGTCCGCCTGCGGCCCCGTAAATGTAGCGTGCGCCACGGAAGCCGCCTGGTTCACGCGGGGGTCTTGCTGAGGTCGGGCCCCTTAATGACGTACACCTTTCCGGTGGCCGCATTGAAAAACGGCGCTCCCACCATCATGACGCCCCTTCCGTTGAGTATCCCCGCGCCGTCCTGGAGCGTAAGGCCGAAATTGTCCCCCTGGTTCTCCCCCTCGATCTCTATGTGCTCGACGCTGCCGTCGGTGAGATTCACCACGCTCGGGAACTCGAGGCTGCCGAAAACGACGTAGACCTTGCCCCTGCCGTTGTCGAACGCCGGGGCCCCTATAACGAGCTCGAGCGCCCTCGGGTCGCTTTCGAAGTGAGTCGCGGTTGCGAGCGCCGCGCCGAAGTCCTGCCCCTGGGGGCCGATGATCGTGACGTCCGCGGTCGATACGTCTACTATTCCGCTTCCGTTACCCGTAAGGTCATTCTGTCCGTAGAAGATATACACGCGCCCGAGGCACGGGTCGCCTATAGCATAGTCATTGATGCTGACAGTAAGCCCCTGCTCGTTCGTGGTCCTGTCGCCGTTGTAGTTACCCGCCGAGATGCCCGTACCGAGGCAGCTCCCCGGGTCCGAGCTCACATACCTTAAATTCTGAAGGCCGGTCGTTATCGTAGTCACATTGGAAGGCTGGGAAGAGCTCCCGACCTCGTCGTTCGTGCGTACCGCAAAGTAATACTCTGTAGACCCGAGTATATCTATCCTGGGCACGAGGAAGCTCTCCGGCGAGCCGGCACGCTGGGGCTGGTCGAAGTCCGGCGTCTGCGTCGCTATGTCGAAATTATCCCTTACGGCCTCTTCAATCTCTATGAACGGCACGCCGTCGAGGGATGGAACACCCAGAAGCTCCTCTACCTCTTCCGTATCGAAGTATCTCGGGAAGTATATAGTTGCCCTCCCGCTGTTCCCGTTATCACCGGGTGCTGTCCAGAGGAGCAGCCTTGCAAGCGTGTCAGAGCTGAGGTCGTCTATGGTGCCGGGATGATTTTCGTCGCCAACAGCGCATGCAACCATGAACAAAACCAATACCAATACCGAAGCACGGCACCTTCTTTTAAGTACGGATATGAATCCCATATAGCTTTTCCCTCGACCTCGTGATTTTAAAGCATGAATTTTACCGAACCCCTGCCCCATTTCCAACACAAAACCGCAGAATCCGGGACGCAGGCGCCGCCCCCCTCGCTCCGGCCGCTTAAATCCGCCGGGGCACATATAGGGACATCCTCTGGCTATTTATAATTTTAACCGATTTGATTGGCGTAAACTCCTGTGGTAATTTCCCTTATCCAAAATCACACCACCCGGAGGGATTGAGACTTGGCCACTATATATTCAGTCAGGGCGAGAGAGATACTGGATTCGAGGGGGAATCCGACAATAGAGGTAGACGTAAGATGCGACGACGGGTCCTTCGGGAGGGCCGCCGTCCCCTCGGGCGCATCCACGGGGGAGCACGAAGCTGTAGAGCTCAGAGACGGGGCGAAGGACAGATACCTCGGAAAGGGCGTGCAAAAGGCTGTAAACAATGTAAATAAGAAAATTGCACCGAAGATTATCGGGCTCGACGCCTCCTCCCAGGGCGAAATAGACCGCCTGATGATAGACCTCGACGGCACTCCTAACAAATCCAAGCTCGGCGCGAACGCCATACTCGGTGTATCGCTTGCCTCGGCGCGCGCTGCCGCCAACTCTCTCGGCATCCCGCTCTACAGATACCTGGGCGGGATATCGGCCAACACGCTTCCCGTCCCCCTTATGAACATAATCAATGGCGGGGCTCACGCAGACAATAACCTCGACTTTCAGGAATTCATGATAGTCCCCGTCGGCTTTGGCAGCTTCTCGGACGCCATAAGGGCCGGTGTCGAGGTGTTCCATAACTTAAAAGCCATACTCAAGAAAAAGGGTTATTCCACGTCCGTCGGCGACGAGGGCGGCTTCGCGCCTAACCTGAAGTCGAACGAAGAAGGTGTCGAGTGCATATCCGAGGCCGTTTCCAAGTCCGGCTACAAGCTCGGAAAGGACGTGGCCATTGCGCTCGACGTCGCATCTAGCGAATTCTTCGAGGGCGGCAAGTACAATGTCGAGGGCAAGAAGCTCACGAAGGACAAGCTCATAATGCTTTACGCGGCATGGATTTCGAAGTACCCGATTATTTCCATCGAAGACCCGCTCGCCGAAGACGACTGGGAGGGGTGGAAGATGATGACTGACGAGCTCGGGAAGAAGGTACAGATCGTGGGGGACGACCTCTTCGTAACCAACACGAAGCGGCTCGAAAAGGGTATAAAAGAAGGCATCGGGAATTCCATACTCGTAAAGGTGAACCAGATCGGATCGCTCACCGAAACCCTCGAAGCCATACGCATGGCGGAAAAGGCCGGCTACACCTATATAATATCCCACAGGTCGGGCGAGACGGAAGACTCCACCATAGCGGACATAGCAGTCGCGACAAACTCCGGGCAGATTAAAACGGGCTCGGCGTCCAGGAGCGACCGCATAGCGAAATACAACCAGCTCCTCAGGATCGAGGAAGAGCTCGGAAGCGAGGCCGTATTCCCGGGGAGAGAAGCGTTCAAGGTATAACTGGGAATCCTTCGGCGCCGGCCTTGATACGGCGCAATACGTAATTATTTTAAAGGTATAGGCCCCGTCGGCGTTCCGGGAGTTACGCAGGGGCCGAATTGAAATGTATAATTTTAATAGTCTGTATCATCTAAGGTAGGGAAAAGACATGGCAGGCAGAACGCTTTTCGATAAAATATGGGAACAACATGTGGTAGAGGAGCAGGAAGGACAGCCTACGCTCATCTACATCGATCTTCATCTGGTACACGAAGTCACATCTCCTCAGGCCTTCGAGGGCCTAAGGCTCGCGGGGCGCACGGTCAGAAGGCCCGACCTCACCTACGCTACGATGGACCATAACGTGCCGACCACGAACAGGGCGCTTCCGATCGAAGACCCGATCTCGGCACAGCAGATCGACGTCCTCGTCAAGAACTGCGAAGAGTTCGGCGTCACCCTCTTCGGACTCAACGTAAACAGCCATATGCAGGGCATCGTACACGTCATAGGCCCCGAGCTGGGCCTCACGAAGCCGGGCTTGACCATAGTCTGCGGCGACAGCCACACCTCGACCCACGGCGCCTTCGGCGCTCTGGCCTTCGGCATAGGGACGAGCGAGGTCGAGCACGTCCTCGCGACGCAGTGCCTAAGGCAAACCCGCCCCAAGGAATTCGAAGTCAGGATCGAGGGCAAACGGGGCTACGGTGTAACCGCAAAGGATATAATCCTCAGCATCATAGGCCATATTGGCACGGCGGGGGCTACGGGAACCGTCGTCGAATACAGGGGGCAGGCGATCGAAGACCTCACGATGGAAGAGAGAATGACCATCTGCAACATGTCCATCGAGGCCGGGGCCCGCGCGGGTATGATAGCGCCCGACGAAAAGACGTTCGAATACATCAAGGGACGGAGGTACGCCCCGAAAGGGCCGGATTTCGATGCCGCAGTTGCAAGCTGGAGAGAGCTCCGGACGGAAGAAGGCGCGAGATTCGACAAGAGCATAATCCTCGACGCCGGCAATATGGCGCCACAGGTAAGCTGGGGGACCAACCCCGGCATGGTTACGGACATCACGGGGCGCGTGCCAGACCCGAGTGCAATGGACGACGAGAACAACCGTAAGGCCACGCTGAGCGCCCTCGAATACATGGGCCTCAAGGCGAATACCCCGATAGAGGACATAAACTGGACAGGGTCTTCATAGGCTCCTGTACCAATTCCCGCATACAGGACCTCACCGAGGCCGCCAAGGTGGTCAAGGGAAAGAAGGTCGCGTCTACTGTAAAGGCCATGGTGGTCCCGGGCTCACAGCTCGTAAAGCTCCAGGCGGAAAAGCTCGGCCTCGACAAGATATTCAAGGAGGCAGGGTTCGAATGGCGGGAATCGGGATGCAGCATGTGCCTCGGCATGAACCCCGACATCCTAGAGCCGGGCGAAAGATGCGCCAGCACCTCGAACAGGAACTTCGAGGGCGTCAGGGCAAAGGCGGGAGAACCCATCTGGTAAGCCCGCAGATGGCGGCTGCGGCGGCCATAGAAGGCCGTTTCGTAGACATCAGGGATTGGGACCTCGACAGGGAACTCTAATAACGATAGAAAATAAGGAGCAAGAATTATGGAGCCGCTCGTAAACATAACCGGGGTCGTAGCACCTCTCGACAGAATGAACGTCGATACGGACCAGATAATACCGAAACAGTTCTTAAAGAGGATCGAAAGGACGGGCTTCGGGGAATTCCTGTTTTTCGACTGGAGATACCGCGAAGACGGCTCGCTCAACCCCGACTTCGAGCTCAACCAGCCCCATCTCAAGGACACGAACATACTCCTCGCCGGGCACAACTTCGGAAGCGGAAGCTCGCGCGAGCACGCCCCCTGGGCGCTCCGTGAATTCGGATTCAGGGTGATCATCGCCCCATCCTTCGCCGACATTTTCTACAACAACTGCTTTAAGAACTCCATCCTTCCCATAGTCCTCCAGGAATCGGACGTGAAGGCGCTCTTTGAGAAGACGGCGGCGAAAAGGGCTACTCCCTGACGGTCGATCTTCCGACGCAGACCATATCCGACGACGAGGGGCTCAGCATCGGCTTCGACATAGACCCATTTAAAAGAAGACCCTCCTCGAAGGACTCGACGACATTTCCCTCACGCTCAGAAGCGAGGACTCGATAGAGAATTACGAAAAAAAGATGTCCGAGAAAAGGGCGTGGGCAATCCCGTCGCAAGACCACTGACCGGTATGGTTATTTCCCCGGAAGAAGAGGCTCAGGAGAATAGAGAGAACTATGCTCACTATGATGGACGTCGCGAGCGGGAAGTAAAACGACACGCCGTCCTTTTTGAAGTAAAAATCCCTGGCAGCTTACCTATGAAAGGCAGCTTCGGCGCGAGCAGCATGAGGACGCCGATAACCGTCAGGACCACGCCTGCAAAAATCACTATTTTGCCCAGACCTTGAATTTCCATATCGACACCCTGGCCCATAGCCGGCCGTCTATAAATTATATCCTGCCCCGCCGAAAAGCCGAAGCGGGGCCGTTTCCGGCTCTTTGGCATGGCCGAAAACCCCCGCCGATTTTAGACAATTTTAGACAAATAGAGATTCTCCTTGTAGAATATAAACATTTGGCATAGAATTTGAATGGGGTTATGATTTTTAATAATCAGGGTCAAGCATGAGTACTAATTTAAGCCAGACTACGTCCCAGAGACAGGTCCTGCAGCAGCGCCTGATTCTTACCCAGGAGCTTCAGCTCTTTTTGAAGCTCATACAGATGACGACGCTCGAGCTCAAGGACTATCTCGAAGAGCAGCTCATCGAAAACCCCACCCTCGAAGAGAACGAAGAGCCTGCCGAGAAAACCGAAAGCGACTCCGGCGAAGAGGAGTTCGACCTCGGGAGCCTCGGCAGCGACAGAGTCCTCGGCGGCGGTGACGACGACATGCCCCATTACTCGTCGAGAGAGCTCGATTCCAACAGCGATGACGAGCAGCCGTGGGAGAGCCGGGTCACATCGGCCGACTCCCTCAACGATCACCTCAAATGGCAGCTCGAAGTATCCGACCTCCTGCCCGAAGAAAAACAGATAGCATCCGTCATAATCGGCAACACGAACGAGGACGGATACCTCGAAATAGACGTGGACGAAATACTCGAGCTCTACCTCCAGGAGCACGGCGCCGACTCTCACGCCACTAACGGCGACGCCCCGGTGTCACCGGACCTCGGCGAGCTAAGGCGCGAGATTGAAGAGGTCCTGTCCCTTGTCCAGACGACGTTCGACCCGACGGGAGCCTGCTCCCGGAGCCTCAAGGAATGCCTCAGGATCCAGGCCCTCGACCTCGGATACAAAGAGGACGGGCTCGAGATCAGGATAATCGACGGATACCTAGAAGAGCTCGAAGACGCCGACATTCCGAAGATAGCCGGGGAGCTCGGCTGCACCCCCGAGGAAGTAAAAGAGGCCCTGTCCGTCATAACGTCTCTCGAGCCAAGGCCTGGAAGGCCCTTTTTCCAAAAAGACACAGAGAAATACATCGTCCCCGACTTCTACGTATACAAGATTGGGAACGAGCTTCAGATCCAGCTCAACAGGGATTTCCCGAAGGTGCGGATAAGCAGTTATTACAGGGCGCTATTGAAGAAAGAAAAGACCCTTCCCCCCGAAGCGAAGCAGTTCATAAAGGAAAAAATAGAAGCCGCCCAGAGGATCATGAAGTGCCTCGACGAAAGGGAGGCCGCCGTAAAGAAAATAATCTCGAAGATAGTAGAGGTGCAAAAGGACTTCTTCGAGCACGGGAAGGATTACATAAAGCCGCTTATCTTAAAGGACGTCGCCCAGTCCGTAGGCGTCCACGAATCCACGGTAAGCCGTATCACCAGCAGGCGCTATATACAGACGCCCCAGGGGACCATAGAGCTCAAGTCCCTCTTTTCGAGGAAAATCGAAACCTCTCACGGGAAGGAAATTTCCTACGAGAAGGTAAAAGCCATGATAAGGGACATAGTCGCCGAGGAGCTTCCGGAGAGCCCCTACTCCGACGAGGACATTTCGAAAATCCTCGAGAGGAAAAATGTGAAAGTCGCGCGAAGAACTGTTGCAAAGTACAGAAAAGCACTTAAAATACCTTCATCTTCAGCAAGAGCAGGAGCAAGAAAAAAGCGAGATGAAAGTAACGGTAACGACTAGACACCTGACAGACAATCTGAACCCCGAGAAGCTCAAGGCTTACGCCCTCAAGAAATCCAAGAGAATTGAGAAGTACCTTAAATCCGACGAAGAGTCTACGGTTAAGTTCGTCCTCTGGACAGAAAAGTTCAGGGACAACGCCGAAATCACCATAAACAGCAAAGTCCTTAAAACGGCGAGCACATTCGAAACGACGGACATGCTCGCGGCCATAGACGGCGCAGTCGACAACATAATAGCCAAGCTGAAAAAAGAGACTGACAAAATGATTACGGCCAAAAGAAGGGTATCCCCCAGAACCCTGGGCGAGACACTCCCTTCGGCCGAATCTCCCGAGAGGAGCCCGGCCGACATATCCGCCGTTACGGTCCGCAAGCTTTCGCGAAAGCTTATGACCGTCGAGGAAGCCCTTCTCCAGCTGAATGCGTCGGGGGAAAGCACAATCGCCTTCCGCAACAGCGCAACCAGCGACATGAACGTGCTTTACATAAACAACGACGGGCAAATCACACTCGTCGAGCCCTGAGCCGGGCAGCGACGCGATGAAACTATCTGACGTACTGGAAAAAAAAGCGGTGATCCCCGACCTCAAGGCCGAGTCCAAGCCCGAGGTCATCAGCGAGCTTGCCGAAACGATATCAGAGGTTTACCCGAACATTAATGACGAAAGGCTGGTCGAGGTGCTCATGGAGCGCGAAAAGCTCTGCAGCACCGCCGTCGATTCCGGGGTTGCGATACCCCACGCAAAGCTGAGCGGGCTCACGAGCACTATAGCCGCTTTCGGAAGGAGCGAAAAAGGGATAGATTTCGATTCCCTCGACGCCAAGCCGACACACCTTTTCATAGCACTCATAGCGCCAGAACACTCGTCGGGCACGCACATACAGCTCCTCGCCCGCATCTCGAAGATATTCCGAAACGCGGATCTCAGGTCGAGGCTGATGAAGTCCGATAGCCGAGACGAAATATACGAGATGATACTTCTGGAAGATGCAAAACTCTGACACTGAAAACCCTCTACGCGTCGAAGAGCTCCTTAAAAGCTGGGGAGAGGAACTCGAAATAGAGATACTCACCGGCGAAAAGGGCCTCGAGCGAATAATATCCTCCGACAGGATACAAAAGCCCGGGCTGAAGCTCCTCGACTCCGAGCTCAAGCTCGACAAGGGCACCGTCCAGATACTCGGGAAGACCGAGATCGCCTACTTCGACAGGCTGAAGCCCGCCGAGAAGATGAAAGTCACCGGGAGCCTCATGTCCCAGAACGTCCCCTGCTTCATAGTCACCCGAGACCTCACGCCCGATAAAAAGCTCTTCGAAGCATGTGAAAAGAACCGCATCCCCCTCTTCTCGACGAAGCTCTACACAGGGAAGCTGATTTCCATGCTCCAGGAGATACTGGAGGTGCGCCTCGCCCCCTTTGCCACCGCCCACGGGGTCCTCATGGACATACACAGGCTCGGGGTTCTCCTCCTCGGGAAAAGCGGTATAGGCAAAAGCGAATGCGCCCTTGACTTAATACTTAGAGGTTCTAAACTGATTTCAGACGACATAGTCGAAATAAGAAAAGTCGGGCCCACGCGCCTTGTCGGAAACGGACCCGAGCGCATAAAGCACCTCATGGAGATAAGAGGTGTGGGTATAATTAACATAAAGGACCTGTTCGGGACTACATCGGTTATGGAGAGAAGAGAGATCGACATGGTAATTGAGCTCGTTCAGTGGAATCCCGATACCGAATATGACAGGCTTGGAATCGAAACGGGTACCTACAATATACTCGGGATCGATCTCCCCCACCTCGTAATTCCAGTAAGCCCGGGCAGAAACATGTCCACTATAATAGAAGTCGCAGCCAGAAATCAATTATTAAAGCAGAGCGGAGGCCGCCCTGTTCAATTGTTCGACAACTGACGCGCGGCTGTCTTTTTTACTGACCACAAGGTATTTCAGATGACGAGTCTCGTGATAATAAGCGGCCTTTCAGGCTCCGGCAAGAGTACGGCTATGAACGTTCTGGAGGATCTCGGGTACTACTGCCTCGATAACCTGCCGCTCGCCCTTTTGCCCAAGTTCATCGAGCTCTGCGAGAGCTCGCAGGGGGAGATAAACAAGGTCGCCCTAGCCGTGGACGCGAGGGAAGGAGTATTTTTCGACCGTGCGCCGGAGGAGATAAAAGAGCTAAGGGACAAGGGGCACCCGGTGGACCTCATTTTCCTCGATTCCTCGGACAACGTCCTCCGTAAAAGATACAAAGAGACCCGGAGACGGCATCCCCTTTCCGCAAACGGCAGCATAACCGAAGGCATAACCAAAGAAAGGAAATAGCTGCAGGATCTGAAGTCCCTTTCCGATTTCACCATCGACACCACCGACTTCAACGTTCACCAGTTAAAAGAGGTTATAAAAGGCAGATACGAAAGGGCGGACACCAACAAGCTTCAAATAAATATTCTGTCATTCGGATATAAACACGGATATCCTTATGACGCGGATATGATATTCGACGTCAGGTTTTTGCCCAACCCGTTCTTCATAGACGAGCTTAAGGATTTGACAGGGCTTGACGAAAAGATAAAAGACTTCGTACTCAACAAAGAAGATACTAAGGAATACATGAAGAAGCTGACCGACTTCCTTGAATTCCTGATCCCGAGATACGAGAAGGAGGGCAAGTCCTACCTCACGATCGCTCTCGGATGTACGGGCGGGAAGCATAGGTCGGTCGTACTTGCAAACGAACTGGCTCGATACTTCGAGCACCTGTCGCCGGTCACGAGGCACAGGGACATCAAAAAGAACTAAGGAGCGCCGTTATGGTCGGTATAGTATTGGTAACACATGGAGAGCTCGCCAAGGAATTGATATCCGCCGTGAACTTCGTCCTCTCGTCTAACCCCTCGGTGAAAATGGAAGGGGTATGTCTCGACCCCGACAGGGAATTCGAGAGCTTCAAACAGGAAATAAAATCCGCGATCAAAAAGGTAAAGGGCAACGACGGAATTCTCCTCGTGACGGATATGTTCGGGGGCACTCCGTCCAACATCAGCCTGACTTTCCTCGACGAAAACAACATCGAGGTGATCTCGGGCGTCAACCTCCCGATGCTGCTAAAGCTCGCGACGCTCTCCGACAAAGTAACCCTTATGGAGGCCGTCAAGATCGCCGAAGCGGCCGGAAGGGACAACATCATCGTCGCAAGCAAGCTCCTGAAGAACAGAAATCAGTAACCCCTCCGGCTCCTTCCGCGGGGTCTTCCGTCCGTCCGTATTTGAAAAAACTTCTCTGTGATATATCATTTATTAAGATTACCAATAACTTACAGACCGGAATTTCCGATGAAAAAAGAAGAGATAGACAAAATAATAGAAAGTTGGAAAAGCTACCTCCTTCAGGGGCAGCTCGAAGGCTACGAGCTCGAAATAGATAAGAGCGTCCCCATGGAATTCGCGGCAATAGCCCTTCACATGGACGTACAGACCGTACGCGCCGCGGGGCAGGTCGAGGAATTCTACGAGGGCTACAGACAGGCCGCCGTCGATGTGCTGAACGTCATGGGGGTCGAGATAGCCCAGGACGACTACAACAAAGTTATTTCGCTCTTCAAAAAGGAGTCTGACGAAGACAAGCAGGAAGAGCTAAAGAAGCACATATGGGGATGACAGATCGCTCATCCCCCACTCCCCGTTAACACCATTCACACACCGGGAACACCTTAATCCAGATGAAACTTGCCGACCTTTTCGACTGCTTTCTCCTCGACCTCGACGGTGTCGTCTACGTAGGCGGCAACGCTACTCCCGGCGCCGGGGAAACAATAAAGAGGCTCCGGGACGACGGCAAATCCGTAATATTCATCACGAACGATCCGAAGAGAACCGCACGCGGATATTGCGATAAGCTCCGTGAGCTCGGCGTCGAGGCGGCGCCGGAAGACGTCATAACCTCGGGCATGGCGCTCGCCTACCACATAAAGTCCGCCCACGGCGACGTCGGCGGCATGAAGGCATACGTAGTCGGAAGCGGCTCGCTTAAAGAAGAGATAAGTCTCACCGGGCTCTCGGTGGTCGAAGGCGAAGAGGCCCATCACGCCGACTTCGTAATAGTCGGCGGGCATCCGGATTTCCACTACGACGAAATGAAGATCGCCACGATTGCCATAAGGAACGGCGCCCACTTCTTCGCAACCAACAGGGACCCGTTCTACCCGAGCCCCGAGGGATTCATACCCGCCACCGGGGCCATTCTCGCCTGCATAGAGGTCGCGTCCGGCAAAACGGCCGTCACAGTCGGAAAGCCCGAGTCGATAATGTTCGAGGTTGCCCTCGCAGAGCACCTTCACAGGGACAAAGAAAGGCTCGTCATAATAGGCGACAGGCTCGATACGGACATCGCCGGCGGCAAGAGAGCCGGTATAATAACGATACTCACGCTCACGGGCTCGACGAAAAAAGAGGACATCGCCGGCTCTGACATAAAACCAGACTACGTGATAAACGACCTCCGGGGCCTTTACGAAGACGTCCCGGGGGCATAAATCCGAAATGCCAAGGATTAAAGTAGACTCCATAAGCCTCAACTACGAGCTCTCGGGCTCGGGGCCCGTCGTCGTTTTCATAAACGGGCTTACGATGGACCTCAACGGATGGCTGTTCCAGGTGGCCCCGTTCGCCAAGCGCTATACCCTCCTCAGGTACGACTGCAGGGGGCAGGGAGCGTCCGACAAACCCGACGGGCCTTATTCGCAGAAGATGCACGCCGAGGACCTGGCCGGGCTCATGGACGTCCTGGGAATCGAAAAGGCGCACGTCGCAGGGCTCTCGAACGGGGGTATGATAGCGCAGCACTTCGCCCTCCTCTATCCTGAAAGGCTCGGCGCGCTGGTACTCACCGACACATCCTCACACGTAAAGCCGCTACTCCGCCTGACGATAGAGTCGTGGATAAAGGCGGCTGAGGCGGGCGGACGCGCGCTCAGGTACGACGTCGCCCTCCCCTGGCTCTTCTCCGAATCGTTCACCGAAAAGAACCTCGAGAAGCTCCTCGCCATGAGAGAGACCAACATCATAAACAACCCCGTAAGGACCCTCGTAAACCTCTCCCGGCGAGCGCGGCGCACGACCTGAAAGACTGGGTGTCCGGCATAAAAGCCCCGACGCTCATCATAAGCGGCGAGGAAGATATACTGATCCCTCCCAAGTACGCGAGGGAGCTCAGGGAGAAAATAAAGGGCTCGACCCTCGTCATCCTGAAGGACTGCGGGCACGCCCCCCTATCGAAAAGCCGGACGAATTTAACGAAATAGCGATCGAATTCCTCAAAAGACACGACGGGCTCTTGAAAAGCGCAGAATAACCGCGTCTTTTTTCGGTAGGCCCAACCACCGTCCAATCATCATTAAACACATCTGGTACAATATTAAGAAATTCCCTTGTGACCCCCTACAATCACGCACGCTCACCGAGCCGGGGCGCTGAAAGAGCCGGGAACCGGGACGGAGAGGCAGTCTTTTAACATGAATTCAAGATTTACCCGCTTTCTCAGCTCGCCCAACAACAAGGCCATACTCTGGATGGTCCTGGGGGGCTTTGACTTCGCGACAATGGCCGCGCTCATCCATGCGCTGGGCAAGGAAAGCGACTGGCTCGTCCTGGCGTTCCTCAGGATGTTCCTTTCATTCGTTTTCTCCTCATCCTCGCAGTGCGCGCTGGCCTCACGCCCATTGTGCTCGACAAGCCGCTCCTATGGCTCCGTAGCTTCGTCGGCTGCTCGGCGATGGTGGCGACGTTCTACGCGCTCACGCGCCTTCCGATATCGGACGTCGCCGTGATAACCGAGACCAAGCCGATATGGGTTGCGCTCCTCGCAGGCTACTTTCTTGGCGAGGCGGCGGGGAAGAGAATATGGGTCTCCATTATCATGGGCATGACGGGCGTCGTACTCGTCGAGCACACGCACATAGGCAACGGGAGCATCGCGGGCCTGGCCGCGCTTTACGGCGCGCTCGCCGGGGCCGTCGTGATGATAATCCTCCGGAAGCTGAGGGGGCTCGACCTGCGCGTCATCGTGACGCACTTCGCCGGCACGGCATCGCTCACGTGCCTTATACTCATATTCGCCCTCGGAAAGGATTTCGACCTCTCGTTCCTGGCCGAAACCAAGAACCTCCTCATGCTAGCCGGCGTGGGAGTGTTCGGCACGGTAGGCCAGCTCGCGATGACAAAGGCGTTTGCAATCGGCGAGGCGCCGGGCGTTTCCGCGGCTGGATTTATTAAGGTCGGATTCTCGGCTGGATACGACGTGCTCGTATTCAAGTACGCGATAGAGCTGATAACTCTCCTCGGAATAGCCCTCATCCTGGGATCGACCGCGTGGCTCATAAAGCCGCCGGCCCGAAAGGCTGTTGTCGAGGAAGTAGAGGAAGAAGCCCGCGGCATGGAAACGGGCTAGAGGAGGGCTTTATTCCGCCTCGTCCGATCTCCAGACGAACTCGCCCTTCCTGTTGATGTAAGCCCATTTGCTGTTCCCGAGCTCGACTATTGCGAGCCCGCCTGAAAAGCTCACGGCCGTGAAGAACCGGGGCTCAATGACCACCTCTCCCCGCTTGTTGACGAACCCCCATTCCGGGCCCACCCTCATGCTTGCGTATCCTTCGGAGAAATCCCCGACCTGGTCATATTCTATGGGGACTATGATCAGTCCGCTCTTGTTGATGAAGCCCTGCTTGCCCCTTCTCGTAACGGCGGCGGCGCCTTCCTTGAAATGCCTAGCGCCGTCGAAATCCGTTTTCAGCTTCACCTCGCCGAACCTGTCTATGTAGACGTACTGGCCGCCCGACGCGACGCACGCGAGCCCCTCGGAGAAACCCTCGGCCCACTCGTATTTCGGCTTTATGAATTCGTCGCCGTTCTTCTTTATAAAGCCCCCCTTCCCGTCCTCGACGATCAGCGCGAGGCCGTCCGAAAAGCTGAACGCCCTCTCGAAACGGGGTTCTATCTTCATCTGCCCCTTCTTGTCTATGTAACCCCACCTGCCGTTTATCTTGACGCTGGCGAGCCCCTCCGAAAATGGCTCGGCCTTTTCGAACTCGGGTTCGGCGATTATTTTTCCCATCCTGTCTATGTAGCCGTACCTGCCGTCTATTTTGACGTGCGCGAGGCCTTCGGAAAATTCATGAGCCTCTTCGAACTGCGGGGTTATGACCATGATGTCGAATTCATTTATGTAGCCCCACTTGCCGTCCTTCTTTACGAGCGCCCTCCCCTCCGAAAAATCGACCGCCCCCTCGTATTTATAAGGGATTATGAGATCGCCCGAACGGTTTATGAAACCCCATTCGAAGTCCCGCTCGACGGGAAAAAGAGCTTCCACACCCGAAGCCCCCGTATAGTCAGGATTCTTCGACGCACAGGATGGAAAGACAAAAAGCAGGAGCAGCGAGGCAATTAGGATAAAACTCTTCATATTCGTCATGACATTTGCACAGGGCCGCTTCCCGCCGGGAGCGGCGGCCGGTTAGTTTAATGGAACAGGCAAGTCGCCTGTCGTCCCCCCGATAAGCGCAGGCAGGCCTGCGTGATTTTTCTGATTTTCGGCTCCGGACGATAATAACCGCATCGTCCGCATTCCGGCGCCGTTATCCAGGCTTTGATGGTCCGGAAACGCCACAGTTATTGCAACACGTTAGGTGAAAAAAGTCAAGGCATTCGAGCGGTTCCGACGGTATACGCACACCGTGGAGCCCGTTTATAAATCCGTGGCCGGAGGGCCCCGGAATAGTTCTAAAGGGTTTTTCAGAACGGCAGGATTTGGGTATAGTTGATTTTGACCCATAGAGGTAAAATACGTAATACAAGGTTCAAAAGGGGGGATGTAATGCGAAAGGTTCAGGAGCTGAAGGCTTCCCAGGTTTACCGTGTCTGTGATTTGGGCTCCCTCAACGTGGAATCCACCGACGACCTCAATCCCTGCGAGGATTTCATAGGCCAGAGGAGAGCCGTGGACGCGATAATGTTCGGGCTCGGAATGGAGTACGGTGAGTACAATATCTATCTCGCGGGGCCGACCGGCGTAGGGAAATCGACAACGATAGAAACGATCCTCGACAGGGTCGCGAAAGAAAAACCCACCCCCGGGGACTGGTGCTACGTCTACAATTTCCAGAACCCCAACGAACCCAAGGCCATAGAGCTCCCGACCGGAAGGGGCAGGGTTTTCAAGAAGGACATGGACGAGTTTGTCCAGGTCCTTAAAACAGACATTCCTACGGCGTTTGAGAGTAAGGAATTCGAAGAGCAGCGTCAGAACATAATGAACGAGTTCCAGCGGAAGAAGAATATACTCTTCGAGGAGCTCCAAAAGAAAGGCGCAGAAAGCCAGATACAGGTGCAGTTCTCCCCCACGGGCATAATCACAATCCCCCTTGTCGAAGGGAAGCCCGTAACACAGGAAAGCTATGCCGCACTCGACGACGCAACCAAAGAAGAAATCCAGACGCGAAAAGAAAAGATAGACAACATCGTCGCCGAGTCTCTCAAGACGGCCAGGAAAATAGAAAACGAGGCCGGCGAGAAGATAAAGGAGCTCGAAAAGAGGGTCGCCCTCTTCTCCGTCGGGCAGATTATCGAAACGCTCAGGGAAAAGTACACCTCATTCCCCAAAGTCATTGACTATCTCGACCAGATGCAGAAGAACATCCTCGAGAACATAGACATCTTCCTTCCGGAAAAGAACGTTCCCCAGGCGGGGATGCCGTTCATGGGAAGGGGGCCTCAGCAGCCCGCGCCGCAGTTTACGGAATATAAAGTAAACGTAATAATAGACAACTCCCTCACACAGGGGGCGCCGGTCATATTCGAGACGAACCCGACTTATAACAACCTCTTCGGCTCCATCGAAAAGGAAGTCAGGTTCGGCGCGATGTTCACCGACTTTACGATGATACAGGCAGGCTCCCTGGCCAAGGCCAACGGCGGCTACATCGTCCTCGAAATACTCGACATGTTCAAGTATCCCTTCATCTGGGATGCGCTCAAAAAGGCGATAGAGAACGAAGAGCTTCGCATCGAAGATATCTATCAGCAATACGGCATCTCGGGACCGGTCGGCATAAGGCCCGAGCCCATAGATCTCGACGTCAAGGTCATACTCGCCGGGAATTCGTACATGTACCAGATGCTCTACTCCTACGACGAAGATTTCAGAAAGCTGTTCAAGGTCAAGGCCGATTTCGATTCCGTCGTCGATAGAAACGACGAAACGATTTCCCAGTACTCCTGCTTCATAAGGACCATCTGCGACAGGGACAAGCTCAAGTCTTTCGACAGAAGCGGCATCGAGCGCGTGATCGAATATTCTTCCAGGCTCTCCGGGGATCAGAACAAGCTCTCCGTCCAGCTCGGCTCGATAACCAAGATACTAAAAGAGGCAGACTACTGGTCAAGGGTCGAAGGGGACGAAGGCTCCACACGCCGCGAACACGTAGAGAAGGCGATCGAGGAAAAGGTATACAGATCCAACATGGTCGAGGAGAAGATACAGGAGTCCATTGCCAAGGGCGTCATAATGGTCGATACCGAGGGCATGGTGACGGGCCAGATTAACGGCCTCGCCGTCTACAACATGGGCGACTACGCGTTCGGGAAACCCTCCCGTATCACTTGCGAGACGTATATGGGCACAGAGGGCCTCGTCAACATCGAGCGCCGGGCCCGTATGAGCGGCAACATACACGACAAGGGCGTCCTCATACTGAGCGGCTACATCGGCTCCAATTATGCGCAGAAAGTGCCACTCAGCCTTTCGGCCAGCATCGGCTTCGAGCAGACGTACGAGATGATAGACGGCGACAGCGCCTCGGCGGCCGAGCTCATAGTTCTCTTTTCCAGCCTCTCCGGCGTTCCAGTAAAGCAGAGCCTCGCGATTACGGGCTCCGTCAACCAGAAGGGTCAGATACAGCCCATCGGCGGCGTCAACGAAAAGATCGAAGGATTCTTCGAGGTATGTAAGGCCAAGGGACTCACAGGCGAGCAGGGCGTCGTCATCCCCTTCCAGAACGTAAAGAACCTCATGCTCAAAAAGAGCGTGGTCGAGGCCATAAAGGCCGGGAAGTTCCACATCTACCCCGTCGAAACGATAGAGCAGGCGACCGAAACCCTGACGGGCAAGGAATCCGGAAAACGCGGCGATAGCGGGAAGTTCAAGAGGGGAACCATAAACTATCTAGTAGACAAGAAGCTCCGGGAGTTCGCCGAGGATTACAGGAAATTCGGGAGGCCGCAGCGGCCGGCCAGGAGAGCGTCCGAAAACTCGGACAAATAGCGGGCGCCTACCTAGAAGGCAAGGTCATGCGCTTTTTCGAAAAGCCGAACAGGTTCACGAACCCTGCAAAGGATGTATCGCTCAGCTCCTTAAGCCGCGATATGTGAACGGGGGTGTCCTTTCTTATCCTGTCGGGGTCTATAGTGGCCGCTTCCTCGATCTCCTTCCGGTTTTCGGGAATGCCGAGCCACCTCTCGACCATCGGTTCGTCCACTTCCATATGGAACTGAAATCCGTAGACGTTGTCCCTGTACCGAAACGCCTGGTTCTCGCATAGCTCTGACGAAGCCAGGAGCGTCCCCCCCTCGGGCACGTCGAACGTGTCGCCGTGCCACTGGAATATCTTCTCCGATTCCGAAAAATGCGAAAGGAGCGGATCCGACGCGCCTTCCTCGTTGGGAGTGATGTCGTACCAGCCTATTTCCTTTTCGCGGTTCTTCCTGACAGTCGCGCCGAGGGTCTTGGCGACGAGCTGCGATCCCAGACAGATGCCGAGGACCGGCATATCCGATTCTATAGCCTTTTCTATAACCCGTACCTCTGTCTTCAGGAACGGGAATCGGCTGGTCTCGTCCACGTTCATCGGCCCCCCGAGCACAATAAGCCCGTCGTACCCGCTCAGCGTAGGGACGTAATCGGGGTGCCGCTCGAAGTTAACGTACTTTATTCTGAAGCCGGATTCCCTCAAAAGCGGGTCCAGCGTACCTAGTATTTCGTGGGCTACATGCTGAAAAACGAGAAGCTTCGGCATAAGGTTGCAGATTCCCTGAAGAGCCTTTTTTAGATTTTACCCGTTAATCGGTTTTTGTATATATGGAATGTGTGGCCAGAAGGCGCGAGCCGGTGGGCCCTACAGCTTTATCTTCCCTGTAACTATCTCCCCGAACATCACCCAGTCGCCCATTAGGCTCCAGAGCGGATGCTTGAACGTGGCGGGCCTGTTCTTCTCGATGAAGAAATGGCCTATCCACGCAAGGCCGTATCCGAATACGGGGGCCAGGATGAGAAACAGCCACTCCCGGAAAATAACGGCGCAGAGCACGGCTGCTATCACGAGCACGCAGCCCGTAAAGTGAAGCCGCCTGTTTAAAGGATCGGAATGCTCGCTCAGGTAAAACCGGTAGAATTCGGCGAAGCTGCCGAACGCCTTGTCGTGATTTCCGCCGCTCACTGGATATTACCGTCCGTCGGGTGTATACAGGCGATAATATCACGGCCGCGCTTCTTCACGCAAGCGCGCCGGGCATATCCGCGGATTCGAGGAACTGCCCGGGGCAGACTCGGCCCCGGGCGTATGGTTACAGTACTGCTGTGGGTTACTCGCCTTTAAGGTACTTCACGACGTCTTCCTGGATGGACTCGTCGACGAGCTGCCTCCAGTCGTCGTTCCCTTCGGCTATGGAGCTTCTTACCTTGGTGGCGGATATGAATCCTATGTCTTCGGGCGGAGTGAACTCGTTCATCTCGTATCCAACTCCCCTGCCCCAGTTAACGGATTCGATGTCCGGGATGATCATCACTACTACGTCGTCGCCCTTACTCTTGTGATACTTCTCTATCATGCTGACCGTCTGCTCGGTCGTGAAGGGGTTCTTCGGGTCGGGCGGGATATCCCTTACCATTATCAGGCACGGTACGCCCTTATCGAGCTTCTGCCTTACTAGGTTTACGTGCCCCATGTGATACGGCTGGTATCTGCCTATGAAGATAGCTCTCCTGTCCTTGGAAGGCGTTATCTCCTGATTACCGTGATTTACAAACTTCCACTCACTCATTAGAGTCTCCTCTGTTGGTCAAAATTTTTAAGATGTTTGCCGGGTTGAAATCAGTCGTGGTAAACGGAATGTCAGTATACATGCCGGGCGTTATTTTTCAATTTCGCTTCCTTGCGGGCTTTTTGGCCCCGGCTGGCTTGCCCGAGATAGCGGCCGCGACGGCGAGCCCGAGCTTTCGGTTCGATTCAGGATCGAGATGTATCCCGTCTGCCTTGCTCGGCTCGACGATCTTCCCGGCGTCCAGGAACTTGCTCCCCAGAATCCGGGCCGCCTTTTCGAACTCCCGGCCGAACTTTTTCGATTCCGCCTGCCTTCCGCCGAAGAAAAGG
The DNA here is from genome assembly GCA_041390285.1 of Thermodesulfobacteriota bacterium. Classification (GTDB taxonomy): domain Bacteria; phylum Desulfobacterota_D; class UBA1144; order Nemesobacterales; family UBA2774; genus JADLGH01. The sequence goes on from JAWKQD010000006.1 coordinate 89,773, forward strand.
TCCATGTACGGCGAAAGCGTACCGAGCCGGGGCGGCGCTATGAGCAGAATTTCCGGCGCCCGGCCCTGGGCCGCACATGCTCCTCTGCACTATCCAGGCAAGCGATATGCACGAACCCGCGATGTCGGGAGGTCGAGAAACCGAACCTCTTCCAGAGGTCGTTGGTCCCTAGCATGAGGACAAGCATGTTCATCGGGGAATGCGACTTCCAGGACGAGCGGGAGCGAGGCCTTGCCGTTCCTGTCTGCAAGGTACGGCCGTCCCAGCAAGTCGTCCTTCCCGGGAGCCCTTCCTCGACCACGCGATATTCGGAGCCGAGCCTGACTGCAGGACGGTAGTCCAGCGCTCCTCGTAGCCGTATCTCGTGCCATCTTCGTGGGCTTATAGCCCCACGTAATGGAATCGCCGTAGCATAAAACGGTTTTCATGAGCAATCCTCCGTATTATGTTTGATAGGTTTTTCCAAATATAACCCCTGCCCACTGGCCGTGACAACAGAATTTATCCTTACATCTCCGGCTCATACCGCCAGCGCCCGCGGAGCGTCTTCTTTTCCAGCGACTTTTCGAGCCTCGACAAAAACTCTTCCCTCGGAATCTCCTTCCCGCCGAGGCTCTTCATGTGGCTGTTCGGAACCTGTGAGTCGATGAAGTCAAAGCCCTTTGACGCGAGGAACCTGTCCAGGTGATAGAGCGCCACTGACGCATCCCTTTCCTTGTGGAACATCGACTCCCGAAAAAGACCCCGCCCATGGAAACGCCGTAGAGCCCGCCGACTAACTCTCCCTCACGGTATATCTCGACCGAGTGCGCGTAACCCTCATGGTGAAGCCCGGCATACGCCTCGAGCATATCGCCAGTTATCCACGTTCCTCTTGCTCCTTACGTGCCGTAGCGGCACAGAGACGCATAACCTCCGAACGCTGCAGTTTGAACCTCATCTCGAAGACGCCCGATTTTATAGTCTTTCATTAGGCTCTTCGATACGTGGAGGCCGCCTAGCTCGAAGATAAGGCGCGGGTCCGGGAGAACCACATTATCGGATACTCTCCGAGTACCATGGGAAAATTCCGCTTTCGTAGGCGAGGAGTGGCGCGCCTTTTCGACAGGTCTCCCCCATGGCGAGAAGGCCGTCATCCTCGGCCGGTACGTCGGGCGCGGGAAATGAAATCGAGTTTCGTCCAGAAGATAAACAGGCATCGGAGGAATATTATGCATTGTTGCGAGATTTGACGAAACGAAGGTCCGAATCCCGGGCGGATTCGGCGTCAGGCATCCGAGTGCCCGAGGTCCATCCCAGGGCGACGTGATCCCCGACGAGCTTCTTAAGCTCCTTCTTTATATCGGGGAACGCCCCCTCCTTTCTCGACCATACAAGCTCGCCCGAAACCCCGACCTCGAATACACCGCCCGTTCCGGGAAACGAGCGCGACCTCGCCGAGCTCCTCGCTAAAGGTCGTCAACAGCTTCCTGCGCCATCCACGAGGCTCGAAGAAGCCGCGGCACTACACATTTCGATCTCTACCCGGTTTTGATTTTCGTCCCTGTCATTAAAATAGTCCGAAAGGTATTTTATCAGCCGGTACGGCGGCAGTCCACATTTATAAAGTTGGCTGCCGTATGTTCATATGTGATAATTACGAACATTAATACTTAATGGAGGTGAACGGTGTTTAAAGAATTCAGGGAATTCGCGATTAAAGGAAACGTCGTCGACATGGTACGTCGGTAACAATCGGTGCTGCCTTCGGCACAATAGTTCAGTCTCTCGTTAACGATGTCATCATGCCTCCGATTGGCCTCGCTCTCGGGAACGTGGACTTTTCGAACCTCTTCGTAGTGCTGAAAGAAGGAGTCCCGCCCGCCCGTACGCCGCCCTCGCGGACGCCCAGACTGCAGGAGCCGTAACGATAAACTACGGTCTATTTATAAACACCGTAATTAGTTTCGTGGATAGTCGCCTTCGCGGTATTCATACTGGTCAAGAACATCAACCGCCTTAAGAGAGAACAGGAAGAAGCGCCCTTGGCTCCGCCCGAGCCCTCTAATGAAGAGAAGCTCCTCACAGAAATAAGGGACATACTCAAAATAGGTAGTCGGAAGATAACGACCGCGACGCGGCCTATTTATTATTATTCGGAAGGCCCGGCATACCCTCGTTACCGCCGCTCGCTACTGGAGACGGCGGCGGAGCCTCGTCCGAATTCTTGGGTTCTTTTTCGGCCCTTTTCACCGGCAGAATAATCGTAGCCGGTATGTTCAGCGTCTGCTTTATGAGGCCGAGGAGCCCGAACCTTATAGCCGACGGCGATATCTGCGAAACGGACGGATTCGTCAGATCCCCTTTTATCTTTATCGGAATGGAAACGTTACTGCTGCCGAATATGTAGCTTATAAGCGGTATCTTCTCCAAAACTGAATCCACCGCCATTACGGGTATTACTATCAATTCGAGGTCGAGCTTGTTATTCACGAGATCGACCGACCCCTCGCACAAGATCTTGAGCGACGGCCCGTCCATAACTGCCTTATTTATATTTATCGTCCCTTCGTTGATATCCGCGCTGGCCGTAAGCTTGTCATATCTGAATCCTCCTTTCCGAAATCCGGCCCCTTCCCCTGAAGAGGTCCCCGAAATTGAGTATGGCGAAGAACCTCGCCATGCTCCCGTATTTCTCGACCCACCCGTCGCTCGAGGTCAGATCTATGGTGCCCCGAAGGGAATTGAAGAAGCCGCTCTCCCCGACACTCGATGTGAGAACGGCGTTCAGATCGAGGTCTCCCCGGAGATGATGCCGGCCTTGTCGAGAAGGCATTTTATGACGACCTCGAGGTTTTCGTCGGCCGTATTTGGCCTGAATTCTGAATTTGACCTCAGCGGCACCACGCTCACGAATCCCGGTGTTGAAATGCCGCATAGGTCCGCCTTGTTCACGTCTATGTCGATGCCGTTTTCCATGAACGAGACCATTGCGTGGACGGAATCCCAGTTCAGCTTTTGAACTTAAAGCTCGCCGACTCTATATTGACCTTCCGCTCACGGGCGACTTCCATTTCTCCTCCTCGGGCTGCGGGGTGCTCGCGGGCTCTTCCGGCGCAGTCTCCTCCTCTTCCATTCGAGAGAGTCCGCCTTAACGTTCACATCGACGTCCCACTCGGGTTCACCATCCGTGCCCGGCGCGCCTTTGCACCCAGCGCGTTCTTTTCCCCCTCCGCCCCCCTTCAGCCTGATGCTCGAGCCGCCTACTGAGAGTGGCCCCAAAAATACAAGCTCTTCTGGAAGCGGCACGTACTTGGTCAATACGTCCATTGCCGGGGGTGAGACTTTTCCGTCGAAATCCATTTTGAGCGAGAACAGATCTGTAAAGTAATCGCTAAGCACCATATCGAGGTTGACCGACGTTTCGCCGTGCGAGAGGACAGCATTCGAGAGAGTGATTCTCCCGCCAGAGGACTCGACGTCAGCGCTCGCGATCATGAGCTTCTCGCTCGCCCCCGAGAGGTCTATACCAACCCCTGTCATCCTGCCCTTCGCCGTGATAATCCAGTCCGTAACCTTCGATACCGGGCCTGCTATCGATACCGACGGAAATTCCGCTCCTTCCAGTAACGGTGCCCAAATCTTTAAGATGCGGCCCGAATCCCTTGAATTCCCCGAGCCAGGAATAAATCTGTCCGAGGTCTATAGACGCAGCCCCTGTCTTTATATCGAGTTTGTCCTTGTCCTCGAGCTCGATAACCCCCGACACGTCCGCAAGGGAATTATTCCCGCCGGTTACGGCGAATCCCTAAGCGTCATCACCTTATTCGCGAACGAAAACGTCCCGCCCTTTATCGTAAGGGGATGGGGAAACCTTCCGTAATCGGCCATGATGTCTATCTCGTGGCGTCTATGATCGGTTCTGATTTTTCTTGTCCCCGAGCCTAAGCCTGCCGGTCACCTTGCCCGTAACGTTCGACAGGAGAGAAAGCTCGTGGTTTACGGAGTTTCATCGTCTACGAACTGCATTATCACCGGCGGCATTTCCGACGGCTCGGCATTGACCGCTATGTCGCATTTAGATTCCTTCATCGTCGAAGCCCAAAACCAGCGAGCCGTCGCCCGAGGGACTTTCCTAGCCTTCCCCGATTGTTCGTTCCTTCGAGGCGCCTGTCACGGTAACCGTATCCCCGCTCGCCTCTTCATCGTCGTACTCGACCACGGGTATGTGGATCGAACCGTTAACCATGCTCCCTCGTAACTCGAAGCTCCTCTCTCCAGAAGTCCCTGAACGTCGGCCCTCCGGCTTCGAGAGTAACCTTCGGCACAGTCCCTCCCTCACGACCTCAAATATCTTATCGACAACGCGATGCTCGGCCACGAGGAGAGTGGCCTCTCTCGCGGCTCCCGGCGTCCACGTTCACGCCTTCTAAAAGGAGCTTCCGATGCGGCGCGCTATCCATCTCGTACGTCCCAGATATCAATGCCTGCGGATTCTCTAGCTCGGCACGGTTCAGGACCGCCGACGATTTTCCGCCGGAGAGATCCGCGTTCGCACTCAGGTTCTTTAGCCGTACGGTGAACTCTTCACCGTTTCTCGAAAGCGTGAGGCCCGGCGTCGAAGCGCCCAGTTTCAAGTCGAGCGAATCCAGTTTTTCGGTCGCGAAATCGACGGAGAGGTTGACGCTCCCGTCTTTTATTAAGCGTAAAGCCTCGGGCAAATAACGCGAGAAGCTGCGGCTTAAACCTCCACAGTGAGGTTTCCTTTCTTCATATCTTTTGCCCTGGTGACTGCGGAAATGCTCAGTGACAGCCTGTCCCACAGGCTCCCCCTGGCTGGAGACGCTTACTTCAAGCCTGTCGTCGGGAAGCCCGACCCCTTGACGTTAAGGCCGTCGAACGTAAGGTCCTTCGTATCCGGGCTGGCTCAGGACGAAGCTCCGTTATTTATCACGGCTTCGGAGTTTCGTCATCCTGCTTTGTCGAAATATTCCAGTACAGAGGAAATATAATTTCTTTACTACGGTTAAGGTATCGCGCCCCTCCGCGGTTTCCTGCTCGGCGGCTTCCGGCACGGTAAGCCTTACGACCGGCTTTACTATTTCTATAGAATCTATCTCGACATGACCGGTCAGAAGCGGAAGCACCCTAGGGTACACGATGAGCGTCTCGAACGTCCCATCGGCCTCTCCGGGAATCGTAAAGCTGCCGTCACTTATCTCTACGCGTGGCCTGTGAAAAAACTGAAAGTCTATGGATTCGAAGTCGAACTTCCCGGCGATCCTGGCCGAAAGGTAGTTAAGTATCTCTTTCTTTACGTGCTCACGGCTGATGTACTTCTGGCGAGGAGCAGCGATGTGCCGTAAGTACAACTATCACCGCCAGGCCGGACATTAACCATATTGGTGAAGCCTTTAAAGGTTCTCAATTAAAGAATCCTGCCTCGCTTCGTCATCCCCGCCGGAGGCGGAAACGGACGAAGGAACGGGCATGTTGATCAGACTTATTAAGTTTAACCAAGAAGATACCGGCACTCAATCATTTTTTGCCTTAAGAAGGCAATTCCGGCATCACGCATTCGAGCGTTTCTTACCCTCGATAAAGACAAGTGCAAAGACGGCTCCCAGTGCGAGTATCACGGCTGCGAACCCGAGGCCCTCCTGGAGTCCTGTAACAAACGATTCCCTCACGTGAGAGAAAACCGTATTCAGCTTATCTGGCCCGAGCTCGTTTACGAGCTTCTCCCTGCTGCCGCTGCCCAGGATAAAATCGAGGAGGTCCGACTTCTGAGCGCCCGTGAGACTAAACCCGAGCTCGGTGAGCCTTACGGCAATGTCTTTCCTGACTGCATCCGTGAATATGGTCGTAATTATCGATAGTCCTAGCGCCCCGCCCGCAAGCTCGAACATATAAATTATGCCGCCTGCGAGGCTCGTCCTCGCCTCTGTCCACTGCCCTGACCGCGGCGGTAGTGATCGACGGTATGGAAAACCGACGCCGACGCCGAAAAGCACCAGCCCCGGGACCATTCCAACATATGAGCCTACTAAATCCGAACATCAGTATCAGGACAGTGCCGACGCACAGGAGCACCATTCCGGTAAAAATAGACAGCCTTGGGCCGAGGCGGTTATAGATCGTCCCCGACACCGGTGCGGTGAGGGCGAATGTAAGGAGCATCGGAACGAGCGCGGCCCCCGAGTCCAGAGGACTATATCCATAAAATTTCTCGAGATACTGCGGGATAAACAGCAGGATCGCCAAAAAGGCGGGAACAGCCAGTGGCATCATTGACCCGGTTACCATGAACCTCCTGTTGTTCATGACGTCCTGCGGGATGAGCGCATCTGTCGTCCTTCTCTCGTAGAGGATGAAGACCACGAGGAATACCGCGAAAACGGCAATGAGCGCAAGTGTCTTTCCGGAGATCCATCCCCAGGACGGCGACTGGTTCACTGCGTAAAGTAGCGAGACGAGAGACAGCGAAACTGTGAGGATACCTATGTAATCTATCTTCCCTCCGGACTCTCCGGTGCTCTTTTCCTTCACGACGAAATAGGTGATAACGGCCGCGATCAATGCGAAGGGGATATTGAAGTAAAGAACGGCCCGCCAGGAAAAGAACTCGGTGAGAAAACCCCCGAGGAGCGGCCCTGCGGCGTTCCCGACCCCCGCTGCGCCCAGTATCAGCCCCACGGCGAGCCCCTTTTGTTTCTCTGACACCGAGGAATACACGATGCCGAGTATCGCCGGCCAAAGGAGGGCAGCCCCCGCGCCCTGTACAACCCTCGCCGATATCAACATGTTCGAATTATAGGCCAGCGCCCCTGCGAGGGAGGCCGCGCCGAATACCACGATACCGGCGAAAAAGATCTTCTTCCGGCCGAACATATCGGCGAGCCTTCCGCACGTGACCATAAGAACGGCCCATGCGAGCACATACCCGTTCACGACCCATTCGACGGTGCCGATTGTAGTCTGGAAATCCTTTTCGACGGATGGAAGCGCAACGGTTACCGCGGCGATATCAACCGCTATCACCATAACGCCGATGCCCATGGCTATGAAAGTAAGTATGAGCTTGCCGGTCATTCCATCCTCCTCTGAGCGTCAGGTATGCGCTATCGGGAACTGCAGGAAGTTCGATTGACATCCGGGCATCAATCATTTATCAACTTACAATACCACACGGGGAGGGAAATAGCATGAAAGTTATACCCATATTACTGGCTCTGTTCTTTTTATTTTTATCGGTTCCGTCTTTCGCCGAAATAAAAGGCGAGACAGTCGAATACACGTACGAAGGAACCACGCTCAAGGGTTATCTTGCTTACGACGACAGCATTAAGGGCAAGCGGCCCGGGGTTCTCGTCGTACACGAATGGTGGGGGCTCAACGACTATGCGAAGAAGCGGGCGGACATGCTCGCCAAGCTCGGCTACACCGCGCTCGCTCTCGACATGTACGGCGACGGCAAAACGGCCGACCATCCCGAGGACGCCCAGAAATTCATGTCCGAAACGATTAGCGATATGCCCGTGGCCGAGGGCAGGTTCGACGCCGCCCTCGATTTACTGAAGAAGCAGCCCACGGTCGATCCGGATAAAATCGCAGCCATAGGATACTGCTTCGGGGGCGGAGTAGTCATTCACATGGCCCAGACGGGCGCCGACCTCGACGCTGTTGCGAGCTTCCACGGGAGCCTGGCCATGCAGGCAAAGCCCGAACCGGGAACTGTAAAGGCGAAGGTACTTGTAATGACGGGCGACGACGACCCCTTTATCCCTGCTGAGCAGGTGGAAGAGTTCAAGAAGGCAATGGACGCCGCAGGGGCCGATTACGAGGTCATTATCTATCCCGGGGTAAAACACAGCTTCACCAACCCCGGCGCCGACGAGTTCGGAAAGAAGTTCGACATGCCCCTGGCCTATAACGCCGAAGCGGACAAGCAATCGTGGGCCGAGATGGAAAAGTTCCTCAAGGAGGCATTCAACCAGAACGGTGACTGATGTCGGAGCGCCATCCGCCCCGGCTTTGTCGAGCGCTTCCGGCCGTGACTACAGGTCGAGCGATATCTGAACCCCGGCGACGAGCGCGTCCGGCGTGTCCCCGGTCGCCCCGGGATTTATGATCCACTGCACGTCCGGCTGGAGGGCAAGCCATGGGTAGACCTGATATTCGTAAGTCCATTCGAGGGCGATTTCAAGTCTTGCCCTCTATATTCCGGCTCAGGATTCCGTAAGCGGCGCCGAATGCGGCTAGACTCCTGTCCCGGCCGGGAATCAGCCCTTCGTAGAGCATCCCGCCCGAAAGAAAATAGGGAAAGGTATTTATCTCCTGGTCCGGCGAGCGTCCCAGCCGCCCAGAGAGTGAGCCCTTCCGCTGTCCATCGACCCGCGGTACACCGTTTGCTCGGCAAATGCCGTAAAAACCGTACTTCTGTCTCCGATTTCCCATCCTGAGCGAGGTCGCCAAATTTCCGTATCATAATATACTCCTGCCCTGTACCCGTCCCCCGACTCCTCGCCGCCTGGCGTGAACCCGGCCTCGGCGCGGGAATGAGTATCGCCCCGTCACCAAAGCCGAAATCGATATGCCCGTCGAACCTCGATTCTTGGAGGTGCCCGGGCTTGCGTTGTAGATCCCCGCAGCTACGTAAAATGTCTCGACGGTTCTTTACGTTGATCCGTATCCCGAACGCGGCAAACGGATTACTCAGGAACGCGGGCAGATTGTAGGCGAGGCTTATCGGGCCGGGATCGAAAGCGTCGTTCACATAGATCCCCATCGCATCTCGTGGTCGCGAAATCGTCCCCTACACCGATTCGCCCGATTGCTATACCGAGTTTTTCGTTCCAAAAGCTGGTTTGTAAAAAGAACTGATAAAGCCCGGCGGAATTACCGTTGAAATCCCCGGCCACGGTGTAAAGTAATTGCCAGAGTGATCGCGCTCCGCTGAGGCTCCATCCCGAAGCCCAGTACCCTGACACAATCAGATTGGTCCGCTTAAGGGCCGAATATTTTTTCGGAGGTCGAAGTCTAGGTAAAGATTAAGGAGCCCTGCGTAGTCCACTTTCTTCTGAAACCGCCTATCGGGTTTCTAGAATATCCGCCGAATATTCGGCTGTCACCCCCGAGCCCCAATCGGCGAGCCTCCTACGCGCGCCGCCCCAGTCGCCCGTCATGTATCTCGTGACGACAGCCCGTCGGCCCGCGCCGCCGGGAGCGCCGGCGAAAGCGGAAATGAGCACGAGGATTGTCAGAAGAAAATTCGACAAGGATATCCGCCCGTAAACGTTGGGATAGCACATTCTACTATCCTAATCGCCCCGTGTAAACATTAGCGGTCAAAGAGGAATACTTTGGGAAGCCTTCGCCCGTGTCCGGAAATGTGCGGAATGGGCTGTAGAGCCCTACCCCATGGAATCGAAACGCATGTCCGTGAAAGGAATATAGCTGTGAATCCGGGGCTGAATATTAGTGCGGCACTGGCGGCCCGGCCTAAAGCTCGTAGAGGGTTTCATCTATCTCGGGCTTTTCATCGGATTTCTTCCGCCCTTTTTCTTCTTCGAATCGAATTCAAAGGAATCCTCGGACAGAAGATCCCCCATCTCCGCTTCTATTTTGTCCGGATCCTCGCCCCGCTCCAAACGGGCGAGCGCCCTTCCATCCCCTCGCCCATCGATATGCCCGCCGCGTCGGTGAGCTTCCTCATGAAATCCGCTGTCTGCTTCGGGTTCTCGTCCACGCTGTCCGCGTCCCGTTCGAGCATCGAAAGCGCCCTTTCGAGCTTAGTGCCGTCTATCTCCGGGGACCTCTTCTCCATCCTTCCCGCCCCTTGCCGGGCGTCGCGAAAGATGAAAACATCCTTTCAAGCTTCACCCGCTTACACTTCGGGCACTTCGGTATCGTCGCGGTGTTCGATTGTTCTGGGAATAGAATCGAAAAAACGGTATTGCACTTCTTGCAGAAAAACTCGTAAATCGGCATATGCGTTCCTCTATATTATATCTCGGAAAAACGGCGAAATCTAAAGACGCGGCCAGGAGCTCATTCGGGTTCTTCGTTTGTGCCAGCGTTCCAGCTCCCGCCCACGGATCATGGCGAGGAAAGCGCGCCAGTCATCCGTCATATCCCTGCCGTAATCATACATGGTGATATGTCTGTCGGGGTTCTCATCATCAATCACGATGCCCCAGAGTGGTTTTACGCCACCGGCAGCAGCGAATACCTCATATCCCCAACTACATTCGACGAGTCCGGGATAGACGGCAAGGTAGCCGTCTGAAAATGTTCGAACCCTCCGTACGTCGCGGTAGAGAACGATTCCGGGTCGAGGCCCGGCAAATCCCTCTCCGGATCGAACTTGTCTATCTGACCCCCTTTCGTAAAATTTTAGAGAAAATAACCCGACGCGGACAGCGTTCATATAGTACTTCCCGCCGGACTCGTATACCGCGCGCCACAGAACCAGGTTCCCGATCGAGGGAAAAAACGAGCGCCCTTCCACGGCATGCCCCCTCTCCTCCGCCACGGCCCTCAAAACGTTCCTCCGCCCTTTCCCCTCTGATATAGCCCGAACGCGAGGTAAAGCACCGCGAATAAAAAGCCCGATACGAGAGTCGCGGCAACTGGAGACCTCCTGATCACCGCGAAGATAACGAAAAATGCTAGGGTGAGAGTAAACACCGGGTCGATTATTGATATGATGTTCCAGGCTATCCTCCGTCCGAAAAACGGCCAGAGGAGCTGCGTCCCGTAATTCGTGCAGGCGTCGAGGAGCCCCGCCGTGGCGTAGCCCAGCGTCGCATAGAGATATAATTTCCCGAAGCCGAGCTGACGGTCCGAGAAAAATGCGGAGTATACCCGCGGCTATGAGTCCCCCCAGCGGGATAAAAACCAGCGAATGCGTAAACTGCCTGTGATAATCGAGCACGAGGAGCGGGTCTTCCGAAGAACGGATCAGGATATCCACGTCGGCCAGCATTCCCGACAGGAAGCCGGACGAGGGAAGCGAGGCGCACCTCCTTCTTCCCCGATACGCTCCCGGGGTCAAAACGGCTCCCACAAGCCCCTGACTTAACGGGTCCATTATATATCCTTGGCTAAAGTATAAGGATTTCCGGCTACAGCGTCGTCCAGCCGCCGTCGATTACGAGGTCGGACCCCGTAACGTACTTCGAATCGTCGCTCGCGAGATAAAGCACCGCGTGCCCGACCTCGACAGGCTCGGCCCGCCTTACGAGCGGTATCATCCCCGCCGCGATCTTATCGAGTTGCTCTTCGGCATCCGGCGGGTTCCCCATGAACTCGACGTCCATCTTCGTCTTGATGTAACCCGGGCAGATGGAATTCACGCGATGTTTTCGCATGGTCGAGCGCCATGCTCCTCGCGTCTGCCGCACGGCCCCCTTCGAGGCATTGTACGCAACGCAGTTTTCCATACCCACCATTCCGAGAACGGACGAGTTGTTGATTATGGAGCCGCCCCCGTGCTTCGCCATGAGAGGAACGGCGTACTTGCTCATGAGGAAAACGCCCTTCACGTTTATGTCGATGGTCCTGTCCCAGACGTCCATCGTCGTCGTGACGACCGTCCCGCCCTCGAGTATTCCGGCGTTATTGAACAGTATGTCTATGCGTCCGTATTTTTTAGTAAAAGTCCTCGACAAATCTTTTGGGCGTCCGCATCCGAGGAAACGTCGCCTTCCAGCGCCATCTCGCCCGGCCCCTTCCGGCTCTTTCACGAACCTGCTCCAGCTTGGCCTTCGTCCTCCCCATTATCCCGACTTCGCCCCCTCCTTCGCGAAAAGAAGGGTCGCCCTGCCTATACCCTCTCCACCGCCAGATATAAGCGCAGTCTTGCCTTCGAGTCTCATCTCCAATCACCTCCTGTAATATTTTGGGGAAAGTCTACTTATTCCAGTTAAAGGAAACAACGCCACTGTATATCGAGGTAGGGTTCTGCGAGGGCTGCAGACTTTCCCCTCTAGATTCCCGGCCCGCACTCGACGCTCTCCGGGCTTAGCGTGCGCCCCTTGTGGAGCTTCTCGTTCGCCGAGCTAAGGGCAGTCCTCACGGCCTCTTCTATGACAGGATGATAATAGGGCATGGCCAGCATCTCGGGGACAGTCATTTTTTTCTCCGCGGCCCAGGCTAGTAGATGGCCTGTGGCCCGCGCGGGGCCCGAACATCTCTGCCCCGAGGAAAACGCCAGTCCCGTACCCGCGTAACACGTGCAGCATCCCCTTATTCTTCCGCATGACCTTGCTCCTGCCCTGACTTTCTCGAACGAGACCGAACCGGTGACAAAACAGAGCCCGTCCGCTGTTTTTGAGCTCGTTGTATCCCGGGCCGGCTAATCGCGATCTCCGGGTCTGTGAATACGATATTGAGCTGGCGTCTTCCTCCGCCCGGCCTTGACCTCAGGATAGAGCGCCGCGTCTTCCCGGCGATGCGCCCCCTCATCCGCGGCTTCATGGAGCACAGGCACTTCGTTATCCGCATCCCCTGCAATAAAGATAGAGCTCTCACCGCACCTCATCGTGTAGCGGTCGAAAACCGGGACGCCCCTTTTGTCGAGCTCAAGGCTCGTGTTCTCGAGCCCGAGGTTTTTTACGTTCGGCACCCTCCCCGTAGCGGCGAGAAGATACTCGAACTCCTCCGTCCGCTCGGCTCCGTCGAGGCCGACGTAGCGCACTTCGACGCCGCCATACTTCCGGGAGACGCCCAGGACCTCGGCGTCCGTGTCTATGTAAAACTCTTCGGCGAATGTTTCGGCCGCGTACTTCTTTATCACCGGGTGATTGAGCGACCCGACGAGCCCGTTCTTGCTGAGTATCGCCGTCCGCACCCCAAGGCGGTGAAGCGCCTGCCCGAGCTCGAGGCCGATTACGCCCGCGCCGAAGACCACGGCCGACGACGGCAGATCGTCCCATTCGAAGACTTCGTCGTTTATTATCAGCCTGTCCCCGAGCCCGCTGAACATCGGGAGAATAGACGGGCTCGACCCAGTGGCTATGACGACGGACTTCGCTTCGACCTTCGTATGTCCGCCGACGTCCAGAGTGTTGTCGTCCAGGAACCGCGCGTGCCCCGTGAGGCTTCTTTCGGGCGGCATACGCTCTATGGAATCGAGGACGAACCCGACGAAGCGGTCCCTCTCACTTTTCACACGCTCCATGACCTTCCCGCCGTCGATCCTCGTCTCCCCTCCCGGAAACACCCCGAAGCCCGGGGCTTCCTTTATGGAGTGCGCGGCCTCTGCCGCCGCTATGAGGAGCTTACTCGGCATGCAGCCCACTCTGGCGCACGTCGTCCCGTACGATCCGCCCTCGATAAGGACGACGTTTTTCGTCAGCTTCGATGCGCCGCTGTAGGCGACCATGCCCGCCGTCCCCGCTCCGATGATTGCAACGTCGGTTTTAACCAGCTTCATGAATGCTCTCCATAGAACAGTAGAACAGTTGTCGATGCGTGGGCCAGTCCTCACACGAGGAGCTTCGAGCCTCTCTCCGCGGCCTCTTCCTTGGTTTCTTTTTTCGATTTCGGAACGTCCATCCCCCTCGCCACACCCGGACGCAGCCTCACATCCCTCATCCACCGTCTCAGGTTCGGAAGGTCCTCGACGCCGACGCCCGCCCAGTTATGGACAGCGATCCACGGGTAGGTCGCCATGTCTGCTATAGAATAATCACCCGCCAGGTACTCGCTTTCGGAAAGCCTCTTGTCGAGAACCCGGTACAGCCTCTTCGTTTCCCTGTGATAACGGTTTATCGCATATTCCAACTTCTCCGGCGCATACCTGAAGAAGACGTTCGACTGCCCCTGCATGGGCCCGATCCCCGCCATCTGGAACATCAGCCACTGGATCACGGTCGAGCGCCCCTTCACGTCGCTTGGCAAGAACCGCCCGTCTTCTCCGCGAGATAAATCAATATCGCACCTGACTCGAACACCGCAAAATCTGTCGTTATCCTTATCCACTGTCGTCGCATCCTGCCGTTGGGGTTGAGCTTGAGATACCACTCTTCCTTCTGTTCGAGATTTCCGAGGTTTAGGGGTGAGTGGAGGTTATAGGGGGAGCCCGTCTCCTCCAGCATTATCGAAATCTTCCTGCCGTTGGGAGTCCCCGCGGTATAAAAATCTATCATTACATTTCTCCCGGGGAATCCTTCAATTTTCGTAAGCTGAATTCCCTTATGGAGATAAGGTTACTCCATACGGCGGGAACATAAAAAATCCGTCGGTGGGGTTATGTAAGGAAAGTCCTCGCGGCGGAAAGCTCTTCACGGGCAGGCTGCGCCCCCTGTCGTGCCAGAAGACATCTACCAGCGCCCTCGATTGTTCTGCTAGGCTGCGCGAGCTCTCTCGTTCCATCGGGGTCTACTATCGGGTCGTTCGTGCCTGCGGTTATCAGAACTTCAGTGCCGGAGAGGTCGGGAAGCCTCCGGGACATACGGCACCATCGGGTGAAAGAGCGCAGCCCTGGAGAAAATACCCGGATGTGCGAGGAGAATGCTTGCCGCGATATTGGCCCCGTTCGAATAACCGGCAGCCAATGAGCCGCTTCCTTCGAGGCCGTACGCGACCCGCGCCCTTTCTATGAACTTCGCAAGCTCCTCGGTTCTCATGTGAAGGTCTTCGAGGTCGAATATCCCCTGGCGAGTCGCCTGAATCGCGGCATCCCGTTTTCGAGCACCTTACCCCGGGGCTTACGACGGCGGCCCCGGCGTATGATACTGGCTACGGGAAGTGGCTCTCCCCGTCCCCGCCAGTGCCGTGGAAGATGAAACAGCCTCCCCGCTTCGGCGTCGCCCGCCGGAATGTACTTATGTATGAAACCCAAATCTTCTGTCATTTCATCTCCGGCAGCGCCTTTTCGATTTCCGCCCTTCGCGGCTCAGCCAGTCCGGCAGTTTGAGCGACCTTCCGAGCTCGCTCACTTCCTCGTCTATTGCGAACCCCGGATCGTCCGTTGGGTGACTTCGAAACAAAACGCCCCCGGGCTCCCTGGAAGTAAATGGACTTGAAATAGTTCCTCTCCATTCGCGGCGTGACGTTATATCCGAGCCCGACGAGCCTCTCCCTCACTTCCATCTGGTCCTCATGCTCGCGACGCGGAAGGCGATGTGATGGACCGAGCCGTCATGACGCTCCCTCGCTGCCCCGAGGGAAGACATGAGGCTCCATCTTGTTCGCGTGTTTTGCCGTTCGGGTTCTCGAACCTGAACCTGTTGACGTGCTCGGCGACTTTAACGTATCCGAATTCTTCCGTAAGGAGTCCGCCGTTGCCTCGTACCCTTCGAGCGTGAGCGCCGGCGTTATGGAACCCCCTTATCGCGTGCTCGGCCGGGACTTTTCATCGGCGAACCACGGCTTCCTGTCATCCTCTTCCGCTCCCGAGACAAGCTCCAGCTTAAGGCCGTCCGGGTCAACGAAAACCATAACCTCTTCGCCGTGCCTCTCGACGGGTTGCTGTAAATCACCCCCTGTACCGGCCGAACCTGTCTAGCCAGAACTTCATCGAGCCCTTGGGAACCGAATGACACAGCAGTCACCTCGGCCCCGTCCCGAGCCTCCCCGCCTTATCCCTTCCCAGGGGAAGAACGTGAGCAGCGTCTCCCGGCTCTCCCGTCTCGTTCCCGTAATAAAAATGATACGTCCCCGGGTCGTCGAAATTGACAGTCTTCTTCACGAGCCGAAGCCCCAGCACCTTCGTATAAAACTCGTGGTTATTCTTCGCGCTAGTCGTGATCGCCGTTATGTGATGAATCCCCAGAATCTTGCTCGCCATGTTTATACCTCGCATGTTTTTAATCTAGTCTATGGTAACGAATACCGACCTCCGCGGCTCAAGCCGTCGGTCGTCCTCGTCCTGTGTCCCTTTCCTGTGACGTCCTCGACGAAAATTATGTCCCTCCCGAAAACGCCCTTTTCTCGCCGTCGCTCACCTCTATCTCTATATGCCCTTCGAGGAGTATTATGTACTGCCTGTCGGGGGCGTGGTGCCATTGGGGTCGTAATCGTAATCGTGGTCGTTCTCCCTGAAGATTATGTGCCGGGCGGGGAACCTGTCGGACAGCCGTCCGAGCTCTCCCCGTCCGCAAGCTCGATCTCGAGCTCACCGAAATGAGACTCCCCTTCCCCTTGTCGGCATAGACGGTAGTAATGATCATGCACCCTCCTTCCGGTCCGAACGCCCTGTGGAGATAAACCCCGACGCATCTTACACGCTTACTTAATACCGCGAATATTCCGGATCGAGACATGTACAGCCGTCAGACGGCCGTCCCTAATCTGAACACGTCGCAACACTTGCCGTCGCTCCAGGTCTCCCGGTCTTGAGCTTCCCTGTTAGAGCCCTCGGCCACGACCATATCGCCCGGATTATCCAGTTAATGTACGCGTGGAAATGCGTGAAATCCTCGATCATAGCGCCGAGGTGCGAGAAAGTTTTTGCAATTTTCGGCACCCCTCGCGACGCCCCAGTTCGGGAAATACACTTCCGCGTCTTCCGCGATAAGATGATAAAAATCCGCTGTAATCAGAGGCTCTTAAGGTATTCCGGAAGCTATCGACTTTCTTCATCGTCCGTCAGCTTTGCGCCCCCTTATGCATTAGATGCTGTTTCTCCAATACTACCAGATGTAGTTTATAAGTCCGGCATATTATTTCAACCAGGTACATTTTTTAATATATAGTTACTATTTGTATACCAAGGTGGCGGAATGGAAACTAGAATGAAAGAAACGGCTTGCTCCCTGTGGGAAGTGCTATAGACGCCTTCGGAGGCAAGTGGAAGCCGGACATTATCTATTATCTCAGGCAGTCCCCGAGGTGCTTCAACGAGCCTGTGGAGGTTGATACCCAGGGTGACGCAGTAGAGGATGCTCACCAGCAGCTCCGCAGCTCGAAAGGGACGGTATCGTCAACCGGAAGCAATTCATGGAGATTCCCGCCAAAGGTAGTTCTACTCGCTGTCGGATCTCGGCCTCGTCGTACCAGTCTTCGACGTCCTCGAAGAATGGGGCGCGCGCAACATCAAAGCATCGAGCGGGCCCGTGCGCGCTACGACTCCTCGCTCAAGAGCCGCGCCTGACAGGGGACGCGCCCTTTCCGCTTCCGAGAACCCTGAGCGTCCACAGAAACAGCGGCGACATATCCAAACCCCGAAGCAATAATCCACAAACCGCCCGGAATAAGCTCCTCCGAACCGGCCCTTCGTAGTATACGAAGAGTCCGTTATGCAATAGCAGCTCCGAGTTTTCATGAGCCGCGTCGTAACCGGGCGGGATTCTTTGTAGTGCCTGCCGCCGATCTGTGGCCGAAGGATTTCCCGAAACGCTTCAATATCCCGCCAAGCTTCAGCGCCATTTTTTGGATGGACGACCGCATCCCTGTACGCCCTAATGTTCACCGGTGGGAAAACGGTATTCTCCCGCACCGATAAAAATAGAGTCCTCGTTCAGGTGGACGTAAAATTGGGATTAGTTCGAGTTTCTTCCCGGCCCTTCCCAGAACAAGATCCTGAGGTGCGTTTTGTAGGGGTTCTGTCCTTGCTGAACCGCGTGTCCCGCCTCAGCCTGAATATCGACTTATCTATCTCCTGCAAGGGCTTTCACGCCGGGCGAGAGCTTTTTTAAACGCTCTCCGAGCTCGACGACGAAATACCTCGCCGGCGTGAGTACGTACTCCTCGAACACCGCCCTGTCTTTGTCAAACCAATCCTTGTTGTTGTTCTTCTTGAGATCCCGGAGGAACCCAAACGTATCTTTGAAACCGTGAAACCGTCGCTCATCAAGATATCCTCCTCAGGTTAAGGCGGCTATTTCAAGCGGGGACGCTAATTCGAATTCGGCGGCAAGAACCGGGATGCGGAGAAATTTCCAAGACGGTATATTTTTAGAGCGCGCGAAGCGAATCCCGGACGAGGAGACAAGCCATGGCAGCCAACGGCAAATCGAGTAAAGCACTTCAGAAAGAGATCGCGTCTCTCGATTGGGACGGTATAGAGGCAGGACTCGACGACTACGGCTACGCAGTTATCGGCCCCCTTCTTACACCGGAAGAGTGCGGCTCGCTTACTGCCGCTTACGGCGACGACGGACGCTACCGAAAAACCATCGTGATGGAAGACAAGGGCTACGGCAGCGGAGAATACAAGTACTTCTCCTATCCCCTGCCGCCGATAGTCGAAGGGCTTCGCGAGGGGCTCTACCCCTTCCTTGCGAGCATAGCCAACCGCTGGAACGAGGCCATGTCCATAGATGTGCGCTACCCCGGCGACCACGAGTCCTTCAAGGCCCGCTGCCACGCCGCCGGGCAGACGAAACCGACCCCGCTCATCCTCAAGTACGAGCCGGGCGACTACAACTGCCTCCATCAGGATATCTACGGGGAGCACGTCTTCCCGCTCCAGGTAGCGTTCCTCCTGTCCGAACCGGGGCGCGATTTCGAGGGCGGCGAGTTCGTCCTCACGGGGCAGCGCCCGCGCATGCAATCCAGCGTAGAGGTCGTCCCGCTCCGGCAGGGCGAAGGGGTCATATTCCCGGTGCGTGAGAGGCCGGTACGTGGCTCGCGCGGCTTTCACAGGGTGAATATGCGGCACGGCGTCAGCCGCATCCGCTCTGGAGAGCGCTTCACCATGGGAGTCATATTCCACGACGCGGAGTAACCTGCCGCGGCCACATACGAGGTGATCCCCGACATTCTTAATTCGAAGCAAGAAACGGAGTGTTCTCGCGAACGCTTCACGCACTGCCTGCGGAATATAAGCTCAATCAGGCATGTCCGTATCCGCGCCTGGCCGCAGTATAGAGCCTCGCGAAAATGACTATGTGCGTGAATATTATTATGGGGACGACGAAGGTCGGGAGAAGACTTAGGGGGAAACCGAGAAGCTCGGCCATCGATCCCGGGTCGGACAAGGCGAGCCTCGTCGCGGTAAAAACCACGAACAATATGTCGGCTAGGCCGAGGACGTTCCAGAGCAGGTAAACAGACCACCCGACCTTATCTTCCGGCTTGACATATACGGCTATCAGAACCGCGCTTACGGCAACGGCTATATCGCCCCAGCCTCCCGGGACGGCGAAATCATACGGGAGTCTCCCGCGCGAGTACAGTATCAGGAAATATATTCCGACAAAACGTGTGATGTGGAAGAGAACGAGCGCCCTCAAGTCGACCGTCATGCACCAGCTTCTAAAGCCCGGATAAAAGGCGTACGTGAAGAGCTGAATTACGACAAGCCCCAGGAGGACCGCCTGCGGTATCGGGGGTACCAGGCGGGCGGTGACGCCCGAAGCTCCCGCGGACAGCGCCAGAAGAAGCCACAGGATTAAAACGACTATGACCGTAATCGAACTCCGGTTTGACGGCATATCCGTTTATTCTATAACAGAAATCCCTCGGCCTTCCATTCTCTGACGACCTCTGGAATCCCTTCTCGGTACGTGGGATATTTCGGTGACCAGCTCGACGCGGCCTTTAGCTTCGCGCTCGAAGTGTTGTTAGACGCCGTGAAGAATTCGACTGCGTAGCTCCCGGCAAGAAAGCGCGCGAGCCATACCGGGAACCTGTAAGGCCGCTGTGCCCCTATACGCCCGGCGAAGTAACTTAGGAAATCGCCCGTCTTGACCGGCCTGTCATCGACGACGTGCCATATCCCGGGCAGGTCTTCTAGGGCTGCCGCGGCGAAGGCCGACGCCACGTCGTCTATATGTATGAGCGACCACAGCGCCTCGCCGTCCCCGATGATGGGAAACGCCCTCTTTTGAGTCCAGCGCCCATCTGTCTCGTATGCCGCCGTGTCCGCGCCATAGAAAAATCCGCACCTGAGGACGGTCGCGACTATGCCGCGATTCTCTCCGGCCCCGAGCACGATTCCCTCACCGTCTAAACCCGATTGAACTGTAGGCGACGGAACGACCGGAGAATCCTCGTCATAAAACGATCCGTCTTCTGGGCGCGCGACCCATACGACGTCCTGGAATATGAGCTTCCGCGCCCCGCTTCGACGGCGCAGTCGGTGACGATTTGGGTCCCTCGCGGCGTATGCGGTCGTTGAGCCTCCTGAAGTCTTCGGGCTTGAGTCTCTTCTTAACAGGTATGGACGTCGCGGCGTGTATGACTACGTCCGAGCCCTCGATATCCTTTAAAACGGCGTCCTTGTCGAAGAGGTCCGCGCGCGAAGGCACTCGCCCATGGACCTGACCGTCTCTTCGCCCTCGCGCTCCTTGCCATTCCGACGACAGTATGCCCCAGGCCGGAGAGCTCCTTTATGATCCTTTTCCCGAGCACCCCTGTTGCGCCGGTTATGTATATCTTCATATGCTCCTCCGGTAGATCTCATCCCCATTAAGTGGCAGAACCCTATCTGATTAAAGCGTACAGGATTCCCAGCCGGAGGTCATGGAGAATTTATTCGGCGCGAAGGAAAAGCGCTCGGGATGCGTCTCATCCGCCGAGAGTAAAGGTATGAAGCGGACTGTATGTGGAGCCTGTCCTTCCGAGGACGCTTCACTACGGCAATCTCGCTGATGGTGAACCGGACCTTTTCCGGGATGGGGAGCGGGCCGGTAGTCCTCATTCTGCCGTTGACTCTGCCTATGGTCACGTGGAATGAACCTTCTCGTCTCACTCTCGAACCCGTGAGGCTCGAGTCCTTCGTCTATTTCGTTCTGGAGGGCTGAAAGGCCGGGGTTTTCCGAGAGCCCCGCATAAAGAATGCGCGGCCTCTGGAGGTTCGGGAATCCGCCTAGGTTTCCCGTGCTCATTTCAAAGGGGGCGTAGTTCCGTGCGAGTGAGGCGGTAATGAAAGCTGCCGCCTCGGCGGTAGCGTCGTCTACTTCGCCGAGGAACTTGAGCGTGACGTGAAGCTTTTTCTTCCTTCTCCCATTTCACGCCCTCAGTGACTTTCCGGAGCGAAGCGATATAGCCGCCCAGCGCGGCTCCACCTCGTCCGGGAGAAGCGCTGCGATGAAGAGTCTCAATCGATTCCCACAGGCACAGCCGCGCGCCCGGCTACTTGCACCAGGTCGGGAACGACTTCCCGCCGCCCTGGCTGAGCCGTCTCTGGTTCTCGCCGTTCATATACATGATGTACATGTCCTTGGCAGCGTTCCTCGTGGAGCTGAAAGCTATGTAATAGCCGTCGGGCGACCATGCCGGGTTCTCGTTCCTGCCGGCTGCCGTGAGCATCTTTTCGTCTGAGCCGTCCGGGTTGACAGTGTAAATGTTCGCTCCGCCGCCCCCGAGCTTTACGTAGGCGATTTTGTTAACGCGCGGGTTCGTCGACCACGAAGGGTCGGTGGCGTAACCGCCGCCGCTAATCCTTCTGACGCCGCTCCCGTTCGAATTCATAACGTATATTGCGGGGTTCCCTCCCTGTCCGAAACGAACGCTATCCTGCCCCCGTCCGGCGACCACGTCGGCGAAACGTCTATGGCGTTACTCCTGGTTATGTTCACCGCGCCCTTCCCGTTCGGGCCGGAAACGTAGATATCGCCGTTTGCACTGAACGCGAGCTGCTGCCCGCTCGGCGACCACTCCGCGCTCTGCTCCAGCTTAAAGGCCTTCGTAAGCCTCGTCTCCGAAATAGACGCCCCGAGCGTTATCACGTAAAGATCCTGGTCCCATACCTTGTCCGAGTTAAAGACGATCTTCGAGCCGTCGGGCGAACAGTGCGGCGACATCACGAGCGAGCTGTGCCTCGTAAGCTGCTTTATGTTGGCCCCGTCGTAATCCATCAGGAACAGGTTCCTGTCGCGCGTGCCGCCCATGACGAACGCGATCTTGGAGGTGAAGAATCCGTCGTTCCCCGTTATCTGCTTCATAACCTGGTCGGCGAACCTGTGGGCCGCCTCGCGCACCTTGCCCGATGTGGCCTCGTACGACCTTCCGAGGATCGGCCTCTGCTCGCGGACGTTAAATAGCTGAACGGCGAACTTTATCTTCCCGCCTACCGACTGGTACTGACCCGCGACCATATAATCGGCCCCGCATCATAAATCGACTGGAAGTTTATGCTCGCCGGGTCTCCCGATACGGCGCTTCCGGACGTCACTTCGAAAGAGCGCGGCGTTTAAAAGGTCGTTCCGGAGGACCTCCACGAATTCCTGGCCATTGGCGTCGGGCGAGCCCACGCTCGAAAGGTCGGGTACGAATACGGGAATACGCTGAATCGTCGGCCCGGTAACGTCGGGAAGTTTTATCTGCGCGAACGCGCTCCCGGCCGCGGATACGAAAACAGCCAATATAACAATGAGCGTCCTTAACACCATATCAGTCCTCCAGTCTTTTGGGTCGGTACAGCCTGATTAGAATCTTGAGAATAAATTTAGCCTATGGATGAGTGAAAAGCCACAGCTATTCGGGGCATGGGCGAAATCCCGGGCGCATTACTCTTCGAGCTCTACATTCCAGTAAGAAACGTCTACGAAATTAAGGAAAGGCTCCCATTCCTTATACCGGACCGCCTTAAGGTATACGTTCGAAAACGGGTCCCACACGGGCTTACGGGGCTTGGTCCCGAAGCTTCATCCTCGCCTGCTCTGGCGTCCTGCCGCCCTTTTTCCTGTTGCAATCGACGCAGCAGCAAACGACATTGTGCCACACGCTCTTCCCGCCCTGCGACCGCGGTATCACATGGTCTATCGTAAGCTCGACGCGCGAGAACTTCTTCCGGCAATACTGGCACATTCCGCTGTCCCGCCTGAAGATATTGAGCCTGTTGAACTGGCTTCCTTCCTTATGAGCCCTCGTATCTGACGAGTAGAATTACCCTCGGCGTCCTGAAAACGGTGCTCACGGTCCTTACGACGTCCTCGCCGTTTTTCATGGCGGATATCTGCGACCACGACTCGAAATCGAACGTTTCATAGTCCGAGCCGACGGCTTTCGCGACGCCGCTATACATCATTACGAAAGCTCTTTTGACGCTTGTTATGGTAACTGGGACGAAATAACGATTCAGGACTAACACGGGAGCGGTTAGCATTTAGTATGTTCAATTTACCCTTTTTAAAGGCTACTTCAAGTAAAGAAGTGTTAAATTTCCGTTAAAACACGGGTTTTTCGCTCGATTTGCGCCGGCCGAAAACGATTGTACTTGACTTATCGGCCCCTCCATTCAAATTATTAACCGGAGATATACATGAACTTACTCGACGTCGTATTCTACATTCAGCTCGCAATGATCGCCGCCCTCTTCCTCGTGACGTACGTATTCGTCGCCAAGAACGGCGAGCTCAAAAAGAGATCGAATCCGAGGCCGCAAAACGGCTCAGCCAAAGGCTGGTTAATGTATCCCGAGCTGATCAGCATAGGAAATTTCAGCATCTCGGCTTCGGCGCATGATGGCCCTCTGCTTTCTCGCGGGCTACTGGATCACAACGGTCGAAGCCAACGGAAGAAGCTCGATCAAAAGTCGTCGGCAACATGTTCCTCGCGGCCATGTTCGGCGGCATCGTCGGCGCGAAGCTCCTCTACGTTTTCGAGAACGTCCGCTTTCCGAGATCCTCGCCAACCCGGGCGCGAGCCTCCTTCGAGGGGCGGGCTCACGTTCTACGGCGGATTCTTCGGGGCGATAATACTCACCTGGATAATAGCCTATCGTAACAAGATCAGCATGTGGACGGTTAGCGACCTCGCCTCCCGGCCCTCGCGCTTGCATACGCCATAGGGCGCGTCGGCTGCTTCCTCGTCGGCGACGACTACGGCGTTCCGGCCGACGTGCCATGGGCGATGGCGTTCCCGAAGGGCCTTCCCCGACGGACATCCCCGTCCATCCGACCCAGCTCTACGAGAGATCGGGCTCATACTAATCGTCTTCGCTATCATGGAAGCTCCGGACGAGGGTGAGGCCCGCTGGATGGCTCTTTTCGATCTACCTCATACTCGCCGGGCTCGAAAGGTTCTTCGTCGAATTTTTCCGCAGCACCACCCCGAGCCCGATACCCGGCCTCTCGCTGGCCCAGGTAATGGCGGTCGCCATAATCATAATCGGCATTGTGAAGCTCTATTCCCTAAGAGGCACAGGCGAAAACGCCCCCGTTCCCGAAAGCCCCGGGAAGTCCGGAAGGAAGAAACGCGCCCGCGCGTGACGGCTCTCCGCCCCGCCTGGCGAGCGTTTTAAGCAGGTCCTTTCCATAACATCCCGCTTGGGTATCTTTTATGCACGATGAAAGGCACAAGCAGGCTCGATCTCGCCCTCGCCGCACTCACCGGCATCCTCTATCCGCTGACATTCATGATCCCCTACTCCGGCATCCTGTCGTGGGTGTTGCTGGTTCCCCTATTCTGCGCCATATCCGGCAAGACGCCCCGAAACGCGTTAAGCTCGGCCTCCTCGCGGGAACGCTCTCTAACCTCATCGGGACTTACTGGCTCATCGGCACGCTCAGCAGGTTCGGCGGCTTCCCGATACCCGTGAGCGTGATATTCATCGTCATACTGAGCGCCTTTTCCGGGCTCTCCTACGCACTCTTTTCCTACATCGTAACTCGCCTCGGCTTCATGCGCCGCCCGGGCCTTCTGTCGGCCCTCCTCGTAGCCGCCGTCTGGACGTCCATCGAATACTTCTTCCCGTTCCTGTTCCCGTACGGCATAGGCAACTCCCAGGCCGACTACATCCCCGTCGTCCAGATATTCGACCTGTTCGGCGTCTACGCGCTCAGCTTCATCATCGTCCTCGTGAACGTCGCTATCACGAGGGCTATCATGCGCGCGCGGCGGCTCGCCGTTCCCTGTCGGGAAGCCGCTCTCTCCGCCGTCCTCGTCGCGGCCGCCATCGCATACGGCTACGTCCGTATCACGGGCAGGTGGACGCCGAGTAGCTCGAGGCCCCAAGCTCAAGATAGGCATGGTGCAGGCCAACTTCGACTTCCTCGAAAAGTCCGAAAGCCAGGAAGATATAGTCACCGAAAAGCATACAGAGATGTCGCTCGAACTTTCGGACGTCGATCTCATAATCTGGCCCGAAACGGCGATACAGGCGTGGTTCCCCACGGATACCAACTTACCTCGCGCTTAGAGACACCGTCGGCGTGCCCTACATGGAAGGGAAATACTTCATCGTAGGCGGCATGTCGTTCACACCCAAGGAAGAGAATATCGAGGTCATCACGAGCGACAACGTCATACAGTACAACACCGCGTTCCTCACCGACGCCGAGGGCAGGATACTCTCCGTTATCATAAAAATAAACTCCTCCTCTTCGGCGAATACCTGCCGTTCTCGAAATACTTTCCGGCGATAAAGAAAATAAGCCCGGCGTCGGGCGATTTCACTCCAGGGGACGAATACGACCTCTTTCGAGATACCGGAAAAGGGAGCCCGCATCGGGCCGATAATATGCTACGAGGACATACTACCGCCATTCAGCAGGAAGTTCGCGGAAAAGCGCGAACCTCATAATCAACATCACGAACGACGCTTGGTTCGGAAGGACCATCGCCCCTACCAGCACCTCTTCGTCTCTATACCGAGGTCCATCGAAACGAGGAAATATCTACTCCGTTCGACCAACGCCGGCATCAGCGCCATCATCGACCCTGTGGGCAGGGTGGTCGCCGAAACGCCTACGTTCGAGAGGATGAACCTCGAAGGGGAGGTCGGCCTCATGAACGGCGCGAACACGCTCTATACCAGGATTGGCGACGTATTCCCGGTCGCGTGCCTCATATTCTGGGCCGTATTCGGCGCTATATATCTTCTAAAGGGAAAGCGCGCCGCGTAGCGGCAAGGAAGGCGTCGTTCTCGCCCGGTGTGCCTATCGTAACCCTGAGGCAGTTTTCGAGCCGCGGGCCTGTGGAAGTTCCTTATCAAAACATCTCTCTATAAGCCCTCGAAGACGGAATCCGCGTCCGGGACCGGAAGAGTATAAAATTCGCGTCGCTCGGAAACGCCTCGACGCCGGGGATATTGGAGAGCGCTCCGTACACCCTCCCCCTCTCCTTTACGACAAGCTGTACGTTCTCGGCGATAAACTCCCTGTTTTCGAGGACGACGCGCGCCGCGTACTGGCTCACCGAATTTATATTGTAGGGATACCTCACCTTGTTGACCTCGTGCACTATCCCCTCCCCCGCGTAGAGAATCCCGAGCCTTAGCCCGGCGAACCCTATCTTCGAGAGTGTCCTCATCACGGCAAGGTTCCCGTGCTCGCGGACGAGCGGCAAGAAGCTCTGCCCCGAAAAATCGCCGTACGCCTCGTCCACGACGACGAGCCCCCCGGCGAGGTCTATTATCTCCAGTATCCTGTCTTCTGAATATGCGTTCCCTGTGGGATTGTTCGGCGAGGCGAGGAAGATTATGTCCGGGTCCTTTTCTTCTATGAGCATACGCATGCGCCCCATGTCGAGGTCGAACTTCTCGTCGAGCCCGGGCTCGAGAATCGTCGCCCCGAGGGCGAGCCCGCTCAGCCTGTACATCGAGAACGTCGGGGCCGGGCAGACGACCTTCCCCGTGCCGCCGGTGAAGGCAGTCACGAGCATGCCTATTATCTCGTCCGAGCCGTTCCCGAGGATTATCCCCTCGCTCGGAAAACCGCTTATTTCGGACAGGAGCATCCTCAGGTCATGCGCCTCGGCGTCTGGATACCTGTTTAGCTCGAGGCGGCCCGTTTCCCGGACGACACGCTCGGCGACATCCGGCGGAAGCGCGAACGGGCTTTCGTTCCCGTCGAGCTTTACGGAGCATTCGTGGTGCGGCACGGAATAGGCCGAAAGCCCCTTCACGCGCTCGCTCAGCCTCGATTCCAGAACGCTCTCGACCGTCTTCTTATTGTCCTTGTCACGGGATTTCATGGATTTATCTCAAGGGAACCGACGCGGGGATTCTACTTGCCCTTCACCCGTACGCCGACCGAAAGCGCGTGCGCCTCGAGGTCCTCGCTGTAGGCAAGGTTCATGACAGAGCCCGAAAGCGCCTTGAACCCTTTGTCCGAGATCGATATCACGCTCGGCATTCGGAGGAAATCGTAAACGCTGAGCGGCGATGAGAACCTCGCTGCCCCGCCCGTCGGCAGAACGTGGCTCGGGCCAGCGACGTAATCGCCGAAAGCCTCTGTAGACATCGACCCGACGAATATAGCGCCGGCGTGTTTTATCTTTTTCAGTATTTCCTTGGGCTTTTTGACGCAAAGCTCCAAATGCTCGGGCGCGAGCGCGTTAGCCACGTCCACGGCCCTGTCGAGGCCCTTCACGGTGAATATCGTGCCCTGGTTTTTTACTGCCTCCCCGGCTATATCCTTCCGGGTGAGCTTTGCGAGCTGCGCCTTAACCTCTTTGGCCACCTCGCGGGCGAACCGCACAGACTGCGTTACGACCAGCGGCACTGCCATCTCGTCGTGCTCTGCCTGCGCGAGGAGGTCCGCCGCGACCCACGCCGCGGGCGAGCTGCCGTCGGCTATGATAAGCACCTCGCTCGGCCCGGCTATCATGTCTATGTCCACGACGCCGAAGACGAGCTTTTTAGCGATGGTGACGTATATGTTCCCCGGGCCGACGATCTTATCGACCTTAGGCACCGACTCCGTCCCGTAAGCGAGCGCCGCCACAGCCTGCGCGCCGCCTACTTTATACACCGAATCGACTCCGGCCACCTCGGCGGCGACGAGGACAGCGGGATTTATCTCACCGCCCGGGCACGGCGTTACGAGGGCAAGCTCCTTCACCCCGGCCACCTTCGCAGGAATCGCAGTCATGAGAACTGTCGAAGGATACGCGGCCTTCCCGCCGGGCACGTAGAGCCCCGCCTTTTCGATAGGCCTGATGAGCCAGCCGAGCTCGTTTCCGAGCCCGTCCTTAAAGGTCATCCCCTTCGGGAGCTTCCGCCTGTGAAAATCCCTCACGCGCCGGGCCGCCTTCACGAGGTCGCTCCGGAGCTTCTTCGGAACGCGCGACTTCGCCTCTTCGAACTCCTTCGCCGAAACCTTCACGGTCCCCGGCGTGAGCTTTACCCTGTCGAATTTGGATGTGTATTTGAAAAGGGCCTTGTCCCCGTTTTTCCGGACGTCCTCGACTATCTCCCTTACGGTAGATTCGAGGGCAGGATCGGTGAGGGACTCACCCCTTCTGAGCCCCTTTAACTGGGCGTCTATATTTCCGCTTTTAATTTCGATTATCTTCACGATGGGAAGGATTATACACAGGATAGGCGGCGACAGGAAGTCGCGCGGCAGCCCGGATTGCGCCCATCGGCCGGTTCATACTGTACACTAATCCGTAAAGCCCCCGGCGAGAACAGACCCATGAAGATATACACCCTTGAAAGATCGCAGGAAGTCGCGGCCCCTCTCGGCGAGCTGTGGAGCTTTTTCTCCAATCCCGAAAACCTCGCCCGCATCACGCCCCCGTGGCTCGGGTTCAAAATAATCTCCGGCGCCGGCGGCGAAATACACGAGGGAATGGTAATTAAATATAGTGTTTCCCCCCTCCTCGGAATACCGCTCACCTGGGTGACGGAGATCACCGAGGTCGAGGAGCCGAGCCGCTTCGTAGACGAGCAGCGCCGGGGCCCTACAGCCTCTGGCGCCACGAGCACATATTTAAGGAAGAGGACGGCGTCACGGTAGTGAAGGACATCGTCAATTACGCCCTGCCGCTCGGCCCCCTCGGCAGAATGGTACACAACCTCGACACAAAAAAGCGGCTGGACCGCATATTCGACTTTAGGCAGGATTATGTCGAAGGAAAATTCGGCACGGGCACGCGTAGTAGAGGCTGATCCCGCCGCGACGCAGGCCGCATGTGGCCGGTTTTAATTGACACAACCCCTACGGAAAATATACTTTTCAAATATGAACGATTCAGTTGTAGACATGGGCCGATACAGGCTCGACCAGGCCGAACAGGATCTCCGCACGAAACTCGTCGAATACACAGAGCGCCCGGAAATACAGTCCCAGCTCGGGAGAAGCCTTTTATATATGGAAGGACGACCCCGAATTTCTGGCCGAGGACATATCGGAAGACGAAGTCGACGACGTCACATTCGAGAAGTTCTTCGACTGGTTCCTTTTTGACTTCAGGCTCCTCGACACCGGGGAGAGGGTCATCGATCGGTTCTACAAAGAGGAGCGCGAAGGGCTAAGCGAGCTCGAAGACAAGATGGTCGGCGAGTGGCGCGATAACATCTACAGCTTTTTCGAAGTCGTGGGCGTTACCCCCGGCGAAAGCTGCACGATTAGAGACCTTTTCGAAAATAAAACCTGTACGGTCAGGGATACATCTTCATCGAAAAAGCTAAAGGCCTCCGACATAATCGGCGCCAGGCCGCTCGGGACGGGCGAGAACACCTACTTTTCCGGTGTCATATCCGTTTATCCGGCCACTTTCCAGAGAATAATCGTCGAATTTTTCAACTCGGGCTTCAGGGATTACAAACGCGAGCACGGCAAGAAGAGCACGAAGAGGGAGTACCTGAAAGACTACGGCTTTCAAATCGGCCACTACATAGAAGACTTCGTAAAGAACCCCCGGTTCGTCTCCCCCGAGGGCGAGGAGCTTATACTGGCTTCGGCGCTCTATTCCGTTGGCTCCGAAGAGGCGGTCCTAAAAAACTAAGGAGCGACAAGGCCTTCGAAGAGCTGAGCGCCGCAGTAGACGAGATTAAGATATTCGCATTCGAGGACGCCGACGATCATGCGGCCTCGGGAACTCTCGAAATAGAAAACGGCAGCCTCAGGGTACAGTGCTACTCGAAAGACATGCTGGTTCGGGTAAAAGACAGGATAGAGAAGGATCTCGGAGAGCTTGTCTCCCATAAAGAAGATACGTTAAAAAGCCTCGACAATTTTATAAACAACAAGGAGGCTAAAAGCGGGAAGAAAAGCGCTAAGAAGTCCAAAAAGCTCCCATCAGGCGTAAAAAGCAATAAAGAGCTCGACAAGGCTCTTGAGGACTTTTACACCGAATGGCTCGACCAGCCACACCCTTCTCTTGATGGAAAGACCCCTCGCGAGGCGGCGTCCTCGGGAGACAAGACCGCGCTCATGCATATACTTGGCGAGCTCGAGAGTTATTATATGCACGCCAGGGAAAGGGGCGAGCCCTATTTTGAAATTGCGAAGATAAAAAAGCAGCTAAATCTCAAATAGAAACGGCCGTAAGGGGGAGGGTAAGCAATCAAGTATTAAGAACCGTGCAAATTAGCGAAATCCCGCAAGCAATGATAATAATTCAAAACAATCGGATAAAAAGAAATGGTAAATTTAAGAATCGGACAACATGTCTTGGGGAAGTGTAATACTAAAGTATTATCTCCTGCTCCAGGTATAATACTTTATTCCGGTTAAAAGACCTACTTAAGTCTCGTTGACTCTAAATAGGCACATCCCTATAATATGTAATATAAATTGAGTAGTACGCAGGAGAGGGAGGGCATTGAAGATGAACAGAACAATTAACTTAATGATGGCGGTTCTGGTTGCGGCGATGGTTATTTACCAGCCATCTTCCGTTTACGCGCAGAGTTCGGTAGATGCCCAAGTTTCCCTGGGCACTATGAAAGTATCGGATGAAGTAAAGGTCATTCTCGTCGATGGAAGTGAGGTTAACCTAAAAGATGAGAGCTACCCGATATATCCCGATATGATTATAGATACGCTTGAAGACGGCAAAGCTACGCTCATAGTCAACGGCGGCAAATACGTTATCGAGCCCAATTCCGTATTTAAGGTACAGTCCATAGGTAATGGCTATACCGGTCTATTGCTGACTCCGGGCGATGAGGGTGAAGTTTGCTACTGCTTTAACCCGAAGGGCGGATATCTTGTAGACACTCCAGAGGCGGACACTATACCCCAGAACGAAACCGCGCTTGAAGCCGGATCCCCGCAGTATGTGGACGGCAGGACAAATTACAGAGAAAACACTGCGTCCGCTATCCAGTTCGACGGACATTCCGTGTTCAAGACGAGTCTGAATGAAACGACTCTCGAGCCGGGAGACGCGTTATCCTATCCCCCGTCCGACAAGGACTCGCAGAATGCATTCGACAGCAAGTCCGGATGCTGCAAAGCAGCCGTTGCACCGTTCATAATACCGGCTTCGGTTGGTGCGGCAGCAGTTACCGGTGCGGTCATTTGCGGTGCGGCCTGCGGCGGCAACGATAACGACTCGAACGCAAGCAACGTCCTCAGGTCAAACGAGTAACGAACTGTCAATACTTCTGACATTTCACTATTGCTCTGCTGATTAGAATAACAATTATACAAGTCGGGAATAAGGGGTGTATAATTGTTATTCAAAGAAAGGTGCGCTTGCATGTTCAAGAAAATAACCATTATATCAGCGGCAATTCTTTCCCTGGCGGTAATGTACGCATGTGGTGGCGGGTCCTCCCATAGCGGGAGCTACACGATACCGCAGGCAACCAGGGAAGTTAACAAGGAAAACCAGGAGCTCAACCGGAAGCTCATACAGGAAACCTTCTCCACAACGTCCTCCGTAGACTATAAAATAGGGCCTGGCGATCTTCTGGCCATTCAAGTGCTCGAAGCCCCCGACCTCAATACCGAAGCGAGGGTTAACAGCCAGAATTCAATCTCCTTTCCACTTCTCGGCAAGGTAGACGTAGCGGGTTATACCCCACAAGAAGCCGAAAACCGGATAGCAGAACTCCTGGCGGAACAATACATGCACGATCCGCATGTGATAGTTTCCGTAAAGGAATACAGGAGCCAGCGTGTTGCTGTCATAGGAAGTGTAAAGAATCCGGGAACTTATGAGCTGCTGGGCAAAGGGACACTCCTCGATGCTCTGGCACTCGCTGGTGGGCTCGGTGAAAAAGCTAGCGACACCGTTTACGTTACCCGAAAAACAGGTGACGGCGGCGAACAATCCGTACAGGTAGACCTGGACGAGCTCCTCGACAAGGGCGACGCCAGTCTAAATGTGACGATTAACATGGGCGACGTGGTATATGTACCCGAAGCTGGCGTCGTATACGTTGACGGCGCGGTCGTGAAACCGGGTACATATCCGATAACGGACGATATGACTGTGAGCCAGGCCGTCACGGCAGCAGGCGGTATGGACAAGACTGCAAAGGCTTCCGATGTCAGGCTTTTAAGGAATAGAGACGGACAGGTGGAGGTGCTGCCAATCAATCTCGAATCTATCAAAGACGGGGAAATGCCGGACATGATACTCGAGGACCAGGACGTTGTAGTTGTTGGCAAGAGTGCATTCAAGAGCTTCTTCGACGCTATAAAACTCGGTCTATTCTTCCCACCGTTCAGCATGGGGGTTCAATAACCGGAAGGGGACTTATTTAAGAGTACTATGGAAAACAATAATAGACCACCAGACGACGATAGCAGGGGACAGAGCCTAGTCCCGAATGACGAAAATAGATCTGTAAAGGCTTATACACCGCCTGTACCGGACATCATCAGGGCCTATCCCCTGGAAGAAGAAAACACCATACAGAGATACATAGATGTGGTGTTAAGACGGAAAAAGATTATTATAGTCTTCTTCGCGATAGTACTGGTGACGGCCCTTTTGAGCACGATGCTGACCGAGCCGTTATACAAGGCCACCGCCAAGCTCGAAATATCGCTCGAAAACCCCAAGGTCGTCAGCTTCGACCAGGTGGTAGAAGTCGAGAACCAGTCAGCGGAATTCTACGAAACACAGTACCTGCTCCTTAAAAGCAAGGCTCTCGCCAAACAGGTTGCTGACAAGCTCAATTTGGCTTCATACCCGGAATACGATTTCGAAAACAAGAAGCCAAACATAATTTCGCGTATCGTTTCAGGCATAATCGGCACAATCGAAGACGGCTTTGACGGCATCAAGAACCTCTTCAGCCCGCCGGTAAGCGAGTCCGGGTCCGGGGAGGCTGAATTCGATCTCAGCGAAATATCCAAGCAGGACACTCTGGTCAACGCATTCGTAGGCAACCTGACCATAAACCCGATCGGCAATTCACGCCTGGTCGATATAAGCTTCGAAGCACACGACAGAAAGCTCGCGGCAGATGCGGCCAACACTCTCGCGGACACATACATCGAATGGCTTCTTAACAGAAAGCTTGACGCAACCAAGCAGGGAAGGGATTTCCTGAGAAAGCAGATCGAGCAGGCACAAACGAACCTCGAGCAGTCCGAAGAGACACTCAATACCTTTGCCAAGAATAATGACATAGTCTCTCTCGAA
The DNA here is from genome assembly GCA_041390285.1 of Thermodesulfobacteriota bacterium. Classification (GTDB taxonomy): domain Bacteria; phylum Desulfobacterota_D; class UBA1144; order Nemesobacterales; family UBA2774; genus JADLGH01. The sequence goes on from JAWKQD010000006.1 coordinate 122,923, forward strand.
CAAAATATGAACATAACGTATCACACCTTCGCCGAGCTTAACGATGCGCTCGCCAAGGCGGAGACACAGAGGATCGAAAAGGAATCGCTTTACAAACACGTTATGGCCGGAAACACCGGCGCGCTTCCTCTCGTCGTTAACGATCCTTATATCCAGAACCTCAAGGCAGAACACGCACGGGCCAAATCTGAATACAGCCAGATGAGTGCAACTTTCAAATCCGGCTATCCGAAGCTAAAAGAGGTCGGGGCCCGGGTAGCCGAGCTCCAGAGGAAGATAGACGAGGCCGAGAACAGCGTCGCCAGTTCAGTAAAATCGGACTTCGAAGCCTCGCTAAAGAAAGAAGAATCACTCAGGGACAGCTACGAAAAGCAGAAAGTCCTCGCGTCAGCTCTCAACGACAAGTCGATTCAGTACAACATCCTCAAGCGTGAAGTGCAATCCAACGAGACTATATACAACTCGCTCCTGCAGAGATTAAAGGAAACCGAGGTATCGTCCGCCATAAAGGCCAGCAACATACAAGTGGTCGACTATGCCCAGATACCCCTCTTCCCGTTTAAGCCCAACGTGCCGCTGACCCTAATTTTTGCCTGTATCATAGGTCTTGGGGGCGGTGTATTCATAGCATTCCTTATCGAATACTTCGATAACACGATTAAAACGCCCGAAGAGATACGCGATAAATTGAAGTACCCGGTCCTCGGAGGGGTTTTCGAAGCCAACCAGTCTCAGGCCCTGGCTTCCCCGGTAGAAAAAACTTTCCTCATGGACCCGAGGTCACATATAGCAGAAGCATTCAGGACTATAAGAACGTCGCTTCTCCTTTCGACACCCGGAAAGCCGCCGCGCTCGATACTCGTTACGAGCTGCTTCCCTGCCGAAGGGAAAACCACCGTGTCCATCAACCTGGCTTCGTCTTTCGCCCAGGCCGGCAGCAAGGTTCTTCTACTCGAAGCCGATCTCCGGAGACCAAGGATCGGATCGGTTCTCGGAAACAACGGGAGCGGTTTGAGCAGCTACCTGACCGGGAATGCCAATTTACAAGATGTAATATCACACGGAGAGATCCCGAACCTCTATATCCTGCCGGTCGGCCCCATACCCATAAACCCTGCGGAACTTCTCGGGTCGAACCAAATGAGGGGCTTGATCCAAGACCTGACCGAGACTTACGACTACATAATAGTGGACGGTCCACCTGCCCTTGGATTCGTCGATTCGCATATACTGTCCAGCTTGGTCGACGGTGTGGCCATAGTAGTCAGAGCAGGTAAGACACCAAAGAATTCGATCAGAGACCTCATAGACAAACTATGGAACCTTAGAGCGAACTTCCTGGGTGTAATAGTAAACGGCATCGAGCTCAACCAGAACAGCTATTACTATAAATCGTACAATTATTATTACGGCGAGAGCGAAGAAAAGAAGAAAATCTCGCCGGCAAAGCCAAAGGTTAAAAGCGATCCGGACGAGCTGAACAATTTAATTTAAGCCTTTGATATTTATGGCTGACCCGGAAGTCCCCCTGTCATTTCTTTTGCTTATGTGGCAGTCTGTATCGTGTGAATTATCGATCCATGGATATCAAAATTCGTTCTAGGCTGCTCCAACGTACTCTTATTCTTCTAACCATAATAATATCGTTCTTCCTTGTACTGAGTTCCGCCAGGAGCTGGATGTCATATGTATATGCCGGAGATCCCCCTCCATACGGGTTCAAGGAAGCTCTGGCGGTCGAAAAGAACAACTCTGAATTCTATTTCCTGCTCGCACAGTTTTACGACAGTTACGATGCCGCCGGCGCCGGCGACCAGGTATATCCCCTTTATCAAAAGGCCCTAGAGCTCAATCCGCTCAATTACGCTTACTGGTTTTATATGGCCGATTCCCTTTTCATGGACGGAAGAAAAGAGGAATCCCTTTTTGCACTCAACCAGGCCACGAATCTCGCTCCCGGCGTCGTATCTCTTAGATGGGGAGCGGCTATGCTGGCCTCGAAACTAGGAAACGAAGAAGCCCTCGTCAACAACATACGGTCAGTGCTTGCCAGCGATCCCAGGAGGCGCCTTAAAGCGTTTCCCGTCCTTTGGCAATCACTCTCAGGAACGGAGACAAGACCTGGAAAGCCATCCCTGATAATGCATTGCCAGAGTATCTTCATTTCCTGATTAGCACACGAAGGGTTTCCGAAGCGGAACAGGCCTGGGGAAAACTGTCAAATACGGCTGAAATTCCCCAGGATATATTCCAGAGATATGTCTCCTTTCTTATTACCGAAAACAAACCGCAGGCGGCGAAGGAGGCCTGGGCCAAACGATTGGGGGACTGGCAGGGCGTGTGGAACGGTGATTTTGAAAAAGAAATTACATCCGCCGGGTTCGACTGGAGGAGAGGAAAAGTCGAAGGGGTTAATATCACGAGAATCAGGAATACAGACAATAGAGGATATTCATTGAAAATAGATTTTGACGGAAGCAGTAATGTAGATTTCAGCCATCTACGCCAGATTGTGCCGGTTTTCGGGAATTCCGATTATGAGCTGAGTTCCAACATGAAAAGTAAAGGGCTGACCACGCGTAACGGGCTTTTCTGGGATGTATCCTGCTGGGGCCCCGGCGGCAGCGGCAGCATGCACACCAGGACAGGGGAAGTACTGGGGACATCAGATTGGCACGAGGTTTCGACTTCATTCAAAACTCCCCCGGGCTGCGAGTATGTGGTAATCAGGCTAAGACGCCAGCCTGATAACGATCTGGGAAGAAAAATCACAGGACCAGTCTGGATAGATAACGTCGAGCTGGAAAAACAGCTGTGAAGGGCCCTGACTAATGCCATTTAAGCCATTCATCATCGAAAAACTGATCCCGCTCGTTATCAACGTCGGACTTGCGCTTATTTTATTGTCGCCGCTGCCGTTCGGAAACGTCGAGACGTGGTCGGTCTCCCTCTTCGAAATCATATCATTTATAACCTTCGGCACCTGGCTTATCGGGAAAATACTGAGGGGGCGAATACGTCTTATGCCTTCCCCTTTATATATACCAATGGGACTCTTTCTCATCCTGATCATGCTTCAAACTATAGAGATCCCGGAAGCCATACTCGGCTTATTGTCGCCCCATACAGCGGCGCTCTGGCAAAGCAAAAGCGAAGCTCTCAGGCATATATTCGGAGACGATGTCAAGCTCGGAAGCACTATCAGCATCTATCCGTTCGTGACGAGCCGGAAATTCCTTCTCTATCTATCTTATGCGGCGTTCTTCCTCGTAGCCGCCGATTTTATACGAACAAAGAGACAGATAAGAAGATTCTTCTGGATAATATTTACCGTCGTACTGATAGAGTCCCTTATCGGCCTCCTCCAGTATATCAGCAGCGGTACGACCGTGCCGGCTTCCGGAACCTACGTCAACCCCAATCATTTCGCGGGCCTCCTGCTCCTGGTAATTCCTCTGTTCATGGGATATATGCTCTACCTCTATACCCAACACGGAACCGAGCTCAGCCGGTGGGGGCTCAAGTTGCCCGGCTCGAGCCAGCTTATCATATTCTTCTCGACGTCACTCATGGCCATAAGCCTTATACTCGCCCAGTCCAGGGGGGCCATACTGTCATTCGCGGCCTCTATATTTTTCTTTTATGTGCTAATCCAGCGGAGCAAAAGCAGGTCCAACAAATGGCTTCTCGGCAGCTTCCTCTTGATTATCATCGTATATTCCATATGGATAGGGCTGGATCCGGTTCTCGATAAATTCACGGAAACCGGGGAAGATGCCCCTAACCGCACTTATATTTGGAAGGACAGCCTGGATATGATCAAAGACTTCCCGCTCGTGGGAGTCGGTCTGGGCAATTTCGGCCTTGCCTACACGCTATACAAGAAGGAGGCATACTGGGCTCACGTTTACGACCATGCCCATAACGATTACATAGAGCTTGCTTGTGAAACGGGGCTAATAGGATTTATCCTGGTCTTTTGGGCTCTGATCGCCTATTTTCGAAGGGTCGCCGCAAATGAAAAGTATGCAATTCCCGAGCAAGACCCCTACCGCTACTACATCATGCTAGGAGCCGTGAGCGGGATGGTGGGGATGTTTGCGCACACAATCACGGAATTCACATTCCAGATTCCGGCCAATGCCTACTACTTCACGTTCCTGCTCGCTTTGACTGCTAGACTGTCTGAGCAGATCAAGGGTGAACGCTGACGGCAGCGCTATTACATATTAGTGGGACGAACACGAACATGATTACAATGCGGGGAAGAGGCAGTTAGCCCCCAGTTCTTACGGAGCTTTGCCTGTCCAGACACTTCTTCAAACCCGATTCCGTCACATAACCCAAACCTATCAATATCTGGCCAATCCAGCCCCCGTTCTGCCGCTGACAGCTCAGGGCTTCTTCGAGCTGATCGTTTGTTATTACATTGTCGGCCAGCATTATCTCACCCAGCAGCATATCTCTCCTGCTTCTATTTATCTTGCGCCTCGTGGCATTCCTGACAACCTGGAGATTGAGAAAATACTCAAGCCTAGGCTTGGATATGTACCCCTTCTCCACGAGCAGCTCCCCTATCTTTCCGCCGAACTTCCCCTGATGCTCCAGAACCTCCAGAAGCTGAGCCTCATTTATCACGCCGGATTCCAGGATCAACTGGCCTATAACATTATCCACACTCTTGCCATTCAACGGGAGCAAGATTTCGAGGTACCGCAGCGGACGCATCGACATATAAATGTGAAGCAAAAGAAATACTATCCACAGATAGGTGAGTACACCCTCTGGAACGCCAAGCAGCATCCCCCCTACCCCTATAAGCCCGGTCACAAAAACGACCAGTAAAATGGCTGTGGTGGCCTGAGCGTCAGTTAGCCCCGCATACAGAAAGTGATGATGGAAATGATGTCTGTCAGGATCGAACGGATGACGGCCGAGGCTCACCCGTCTGGCAAACTGCCCGCATGTGTCGTAAATCGGCAGGGCCAGAAGCCATGCAACCGTAATCGGCTGTATAACTGCCCCGCCCCGTCCCATTTGCGAGAACTCGATCAGAAGCCACGCAAGCACAAGCCCAAGACACTGACTTCCCGAGTTACCGAGAAATGCTGTAGCCCGCTGACGAAATGGATGCCGCATGTTATAGACCAAAAACCCCAACAATGCGCCGGCAAGTATTAATACGGCTATAAATCTGTCCAACTGGCCGGACAGATAGCAACAGACGGCGAGCCAGAAAGTAATTATAAAACCGAACCCTCCGGCAAGTCCGTCCAGACCGTCGATCAAGTTAATGGCATTAACAACAAGTACTACAGCAATAATGGTAAAAGGTATGGATACCCATGAGAGCCAAATGGGACCGAACCCCAATAAATCCCCAAGATCGTTGACCCTGATTCCCCCAGGGACAACTATCAAAAACGCCACTACGATTTGAACTATAAACTTAAACGATGCAGGTAGGGCACGCACATCGTCCAGCACCCCGACAACCAACAGAACTGTAAGTCCGACGTATACCCACGGAGAAACCGGGAGCATTCCGGAATAATAAAGCAAAGCCATGAATACCGGGAAAATAGCGAGGCCCCCAACCGGCGGTACGGCATTATCATGCCTCTTCCGCCCTTCGGGCATATCGACGAAGCCGGTAGTGAACGCCAAGCGGCGTAAAATCGGGATGATAGCAGCGACAATTAAAAAAGCTACGATGAAATACATGAATTCTTGATTGCTTAGGCCCTGCATAGGCATAACCCCATTGCCGGTGTATAGCCTTCAAGCTCGTAAACAGCCTTCAAGCTACACCGAAAAACCTCCGAACCGACACTGCACTAATTCATGGGACCCCTTTCCCAGACACCACGATTACACGCAGAATCATTTGCCGAATTAATAGTTACAGTACGAATTATAGCGCGCACTTTTGAGCTTTCAACCCGATCCCCCCTGTTTCAACCCCATCCACTTATAGAAGCCGACCGGCACATTCAACCGGCAGCACGATAGATTGTTAGTTGCATAATTGCTCATCTTAATATTCCGTAATTACACAATAATATTACTTGCTGTTTACGACCGTCCAAACTTTCATTTTACACACATATATCATTATACGTCCACTAGACAAAATTTGTTAAAGAATTTCGAAAAATTATCAAGCTTAATATTCCGCACAGGCCCGGCGCACATTACTTCTCCTCAGAATGTTCTTGATACAGTGCTTTATAATCCGGATTTTCGCATTATAATTCTATAGACTCAGATCTGGATGAATTTCGTATTCGAACTTTAACCTTAAGTAATTCAACAAAATAGATGCCCGAAATAGATACTACGTCCGATATAATGGAACACAAAAAGGGGGCGCCGATAAAAGACCCCCTAAAAGAACGGGATTCCCTTCAGGATAAACCCTTTGCAGTGTATGAACCCAGCAAGGGTCTGTCACTCAAGCTGAAAGAGCTTGTGGAATTCCATGAGCTCATATACTTTCTCACATGGCGAGACCTCAAGGTGCGCTACAAACAAACGGCTCTGGGGGTTATATGGGCTGTCCTCCAGCCGTTTTTAACGATGGTTGTTTTTACCATTTTCTTCGGCAACCTGGCTAAGATTCAGTCGGACGGAGTGCCCTATCCGATTTTCTCATTCGCTGCCCTGTTGCCATGGCAGTTCTTTGCAAACAGTGTGACCAACTCCAGTAACAGTCTAGTAAACAACAGCAGCCTAATAACGAAAATATATTTCCCCAGACTGGCAATGCCCTTGTCCTCCATATTGGGCGGGCTTGTCGATTTCGCCGTAGCTTTCATCGTTTTCATAGGAATGATGATTTACTATGATATAAAACCGACTTTGGCCATACTCACACTGCCACTTTTTATCCTCTTGGCCGTGGCCACTTCGTTCGCGATCAGCCTCTGGTTATCTGCCATCAACGTAAAATATAGAGACGTGCGTTATACTATCCCCTTCCTCACACAGCTCTGGCTATTCCTGACGCCCATCGCCTATCCGAGCAGCCTGGTACCGGAAAAGTGGAGGGTAATTTACGGCCTGAACCCAATGGCCGGGGTAGTCGAGGGGTTCAGATGGGCTCTGCTTGGACAAACGGGTCAGGACTGGGGCATTATAACAGCCTCGGTCATTATAGTAATAGCGCTCCTGATCGGGGGGCTGGCCTACTTCAAACGCATGGAAAGAACCTTCGCGGACATAATCTGATATGAGCGAACAAGCTATAAAAGTCATAAAGATAGGGAAACGATACAGTATCGGTGAGAGAATACAGTACGGCACCTTAAGGGAAAGCGTCATCAGCTTTACATCGAACGCTCTGTCCAGATTCAGAAAGAAACCGGTGGAGAATACAGGTCCCGGCATATCCCCCAACGGCGGCACAGGGAATACACAAAACTTTATATGGTCCCTTAAGGACGTTTCGTTCGAAGTCAAAAAGGGCGAGATAATTGGAATAATCGGAAACAACGGTGCCGGAAAGAGCACTCTTCTAAAACTGATCTCCGGGATAACTGAACCGACAGAAGGGAGAATTGAAATCTACGGCCGTATAGGCTCGCTCCTAGAGGTCGGGACCGGGTTCCACCCGGAGCTTACCGGAAAAGAGAACATATATCTCAATGGGGCCATTCTGGGAATGAAAAGGCGCGAGATCGAGCGTAAATTCGACGAAATCGTTGATTTCTCCGGGATAGACCGATTTATAGATACGCCCGTTAAATACTACTCCTCCGGTATGCGGGTCCGCCTGGGATTTTCAGTTGCGGCGCATCTTGAGCCAGACATATTAATACTCGACGAAGTTCTTGCCGTCGGAGACGCCGCGTTCCAGAAAAAATGCCTGGGCAAGATCGACAATATAGCATCCTCAGAAGGAAGAACTGTACTTTTCGTTAGTCACGATCTTGCTGCGATACGCTCACTTTGTCATAGAACAATTCTGTTTGAAGATGGGCAAATTAAAGCCGATGGACCTACTTCAGAAGTTGTTGATATGTACCTCAGATCAATGGACTCAATTGAAGATTTAGATATTAAAGAGAGAAAAGACTTTGACAGAAGAAGTGATTTGAGTGTTATCCCAACATTTCTTAAAGTTGAAAATTTAGTGGCCGAAAAACCAATAAGACCAACAAGCCAAATAATCATTAAGCTAGGTTACCGAAGTAACAATCCTGTCAACAATCTTAACATACAATTGAAAATTAAGGACTCAAAAACCAATCAGATAATTACAACTCTAGATAGTGATGGTTCCACTTGTTTCCCAAAGGAAATACCGTCTGAGGGAACCCTAATTTGTATTACTCATCCTATCTATTTCACATCCGGAATGTGTAGAATTGATCTAAGGCTCATACGAGGATCGGACGTTGCCTTTAAGCTGGAGAATGCCGGTTCTTTCTCTGTCGAAGATGAGTTTGTTTATGGAACGTCCAATACTACCAGGTATTACGGCATGTTCTTGCTAGAACACGAATGGTCGTTTGCAAGTGAATGAATCATATTGAAAGAACGGTTGTCTAATCTATTAATATACGATTATACCTTAACTCTGCGGCGAAAAGGGAAATCTATAGACAGCATTTCTTTCAAGTAAGATAGTCCCTTTTCGCTTGTCCTTGGCTCTATTCCATAACAAAGATCTTTTGCAATAAACTTTGTCTATCGAGAAAATACTTGAACGATTTATCATCCAGTTTGTTAATATTTGAATGAGCTGGCAAAACTAAACCTCAATCCAATCCATATTTTCAACTAAAGGCCACCGATTTTTCTGTGCATGTCTTGTAAAATAATTGTTATGGACCTCCTCTATTCCGACTTCCGGAAATAGGCCCGGCTCAATATCTTGACGTAAAAAAAACACATTAAATCCGTGTCTATGTGCACCAACCATACGATATCCTTTTGCTTTACAAAGCTTTACCATCGCAGCCAGAGAAACGCTTCTGTAGTCTTGTTCATGTCCCTTTTTGGACCAGCAGTTGAAATCAGGGGTATATCTAATTGTCAGACTCAAAGTGCTTGGTATGATGTTGTGAGTTTCAAAAATACACAGCCTGGGCTTAATAATCTCAATAGCCTTCCATACCCAATAATCGTTACCATCAATATCTAACGAGAATAAATCAACCTCACCTGTAGCTTCCGCATCTCTAAGTAAGTCATTGACATTCTCGGCAGTAATCCAGGAATGAGATATTTTGGGCGTATAGAGCTTACAATCTTTCTTGGACGAGAAAAATTTCTTTGCGTGTTTAATATTGGACTCGTTACCATCAAATAGATATCCATCAAAGCCATGATTCAAAATTAGATTGGCAGCCATACATTCGCTGCCATTGCCACAACACATTTCAACAACTTTCTTAGTTTTAAAGCCGATCATCGATAATATATATAAAATTATTCCATCTTCTTCATACTCCGAATAACATCGAAAGCCTGCTTCATTAACTGAATCGTATGGCTTTATACCATTAATTTTGGCTATACGATATTGGTTCACTATTTGCCTCTGAATCAGTTGATAAACCGATTCTTTGTCTTGAGATTCAATTATTGCCTTCTGGATAGAACGATATGGTCTTGTTAGAACATTTTTAAAGATATCTTTCATAAAATCCTCCCCAGGCCCTGAATAGATGTTTTCTCCTCAAATGTTACCACATCCCGCACGAAGTGAATAAACATAATAATTTTTTAAGTGCCACAGTCTCTCCGGAGACTGTCCATTTTCCAGGCATGTTGTTATAATTATAGTTTATTACGAAGCTTAATTACGGCACGAAGGGTATTTTCAGCGCAATATTCGGTACTTCTACAATAGACATACGCTCAACTTATATGATTTAATCCAGAAATGAGAAGATTGAATAATCAAGCCAGCGATATAGGTTTCAAACGATACAACCCCTTCTCACTTGTCCTTAGTTCTATTCCACAACAAAATATAATAATTGTGTATTTTGAGTTATTGGTGTGGTAGAATGTCGCATAAAATAAATTAAAAAAGTGATATCATGACTAGATTTTTTGAATTTTGGTTTAATAATACAAGAAACAAAATATTAGTACTACTCATCCTAGCGGATATCTGTTTTATATTTTTATCTATCATCCATGAAACCTTTAATTTCCTTAATGATGCTAATTGGTCAATCACGAAAGATAGAGGATTTGCAGAGATATTTCAATACATTAAGGAAGCTTGGATTTTCATTATACTATTTTTCTGTTGGATAAGATCGTTTACTCTACTATATTTCAGTTGGACGTTTTTATTTTTTTACATTCTAATTGACGACTCTTTACAGATCCACGAAAGATTTGGATCAAAACTCGCTAGTTTTTTTGATTTTCAACCGGCTTTCGGACTCAGAAGTATCGATTTTGGCGAATTGATTATATATTTGGTATCATTCTCATTAATTATTCTTCTATTGGCTATATCTTTTTATAAATCTTCTTTAGAAGAAAGAAAAATCTCAAAAAATCTTTTTTTCTTATTGGCGGGTCTGGCGTTTTTTGGAATATTCCTAGATTTTCTTGATGTTATAGTAAATTACATGGAGTATCATTCTATAACGATTTTCACAGAAACTGTTGAAGATGGAGGAGAAATGTTAATGATCAGTATTATCACTTACTATGTTTTAAATCTGGATCCTCAAAACAAAATAATTTTAAGAGCAAATTAACAGCTCTTCTCTAATAAGTTGATAATAAAAACCCTTATCAGGACCAATGCAAGTTTTGTTTAAAGTCTGCTTTTCGGTAACCAAGTGCGGAAATTCATGTTTCGCTTGAATTAATAACCCTATAAGACGGTAAGCTGGCGTATCGAAAGACGGAATATCCAATTCATTAGTATAGTACTGTAAACACTGATTATAGACTCTCCCTGTTAAAGTTGAAGAATCTAGCATGTTACGATAGCTCGTTCGGTACTGTTTGAATTTATATGCTTCGTCAATCTGAAAACTCATCCACATGAAAAACATTATAAAATCGGTTAAAGGAAATCCATTCATTTGACCTGCGTCCCAATCTATAATTCCGAGCATTCCATCAGATGTGTTGATGAGTACATTCCAAAGTCCTAAATCATTATGTGTACACACTCTGAATTTCGGTTCAACCCCCTGCAAGATATCGTCTATCTGCTTGATTAGTGTTGGTGTGAGCACTGAGTAATATGAATTAATAAAACTTGAAAGGATTTGTTCTTTATAATCATCCTGCAAATCTTGACTTTTAGTGTTAACAGCCAATTCTACTAACCATTCAGTCATTTTCATAGCCAAATCTTGAAAATTTATTTTTGTTATAATGTTAGATATAGTGGTTCCATGTATAAATGTTTCTCCAATAATCGGAATACCAAATTTGTAACCGTTATATAAAATATTTGGAACACACTTAATAGGTTGTAATCCGTTTTGAAGATTGGTCAACACTCTAGCTTCCTTCTCAAGAGATGAACCAGGCTCGTCAGTACGAGGGAATTTAATCACAAATCTAGGAAATGAATCGTTTCCTATAAATATAAATAATATGATTTTCTCGAAGCCACCCCTTTCGGTCAACATTAAAACCGAAACTTCATTGGATTTGTCATCGTTATCCAAATTGTTCAAACATTCATCTACAATATTCGGTATATTGGTTACAGCTTTCTGGTTAGCACCTTCATACGATGGACTAATTTTTTGTACACCAGTTACAATTGGCTTACTAGCGATTGAGCATACTTTATACCTAATTAAATTTGTATTCATTAGCCAAAAATAAGTAATGGGTTTAATCGGATAAAATAAGCATAAAACATTGCATATTGCTCTCTTGAATTGATTTAAGAAGTTTCCCCCCTTTTTTTCGTATTTCTTTCCACGTAAATAATAAGAAACCACATTTTGCACCATAGGAATCCATATTTCAGAAGGATTGTCCGCTGGATCTGGCTGAGGCATAAAAAATGTTACATTCTGAAACCCAATTTCTTCTAATTTTCTTTTAACCGATTTGATTCCCGAAAATGGACGGAGTACCCATTCAATATAAATAGAGCCCCCCGGCTGAAGGCATGACCATGCTTGCTTAAGAGTTTTATTATCGGGATCTACAGCAACAGCAAGATCACATTCGTTATTTATAGGTCCAGAACAATTCGCAACTATCGATTCTGATATCATTTTTACCGCATCAGCTAATATGCCATCCGCAAATACAAGGCTTCTTTTAGGGGTTTGTTCTGATAACAAGAAACGCCAGTCCACACGGCTTAAAACTAAATAATAAGAACTAATAGTATTTGATTGATTCTGATTTATTTTAGTATTCTCCATTTTCAAATAGGAACTCGCAATTAATTTATCAATAATGATAATGGGTTAGAAGTATATCAAAATCGGCACGAATTATCAATATACACTAACAACACTTCTTATTACTTGCTATAATTATAGTTCATTCTAAAACATCCTTACAATAACAAGGAGTGGCTTTATATGCGAAATGTTGCATAGAAGTATGGTTTCATTAATTTTATTCGGAGTCAACACAGAATCAATTCATCTCTATGTGTGAATCAAACCATAAGATGCAAAATATTGTTTTTAAGTTATATGATCCTTTCTCTGAATTAGATAGAGTAAAAGAAATTTGGACATCTATGTTAGAAAAATGTCCTCATTCCTACTATCTAGCATGGCCATGGACGGAGTTATGGCTGAAAAGCCTGCCCAATGACTGCAGCATATCACTTGTAGTCGGTTTCATAAACGAATCGCCGGTGGTGGCCTTTTTTTTGGGAGCCCAAACCACAACCCGGCACAGACTCTTTAAGTTCCGGAAGCTTTCAATCAATCAAACATTCATTCCCAATATAGATATAATATGGATCGAATACAACGGAATCCTGATCGACCCCGAAATCACAATAACCTTGGGCTCCCTGTTGGAAAATCTCCCGATAAAACCATGGGATGAATTTAGCATTCTGAGGTGTTCTCCGGTTTTCCAGCCTAACTTAATCATAGACGACGATTTGGATAAAAAATATCATTTGGAAATCAGCACGTGTGAATCCTTTTATGTCGATTTGGATAAAATCCGCAGCAACAACGACGATTACTTCGGTCTCCTGAGCCCAAACAGGCGCCAGCAAATCCGCCGTTCAATCAAAGAATACGAAAAATTCGGGGCGATCGAGATCGTTATTGCCGAGAACACGGACGAGGCCCTGGAATTATTCGACGAGCTAACGGAAATACATCAGAAAACATGGACAGAAGAAGGGCACACCGGCGCTCTGTCTGATGCATATATAATCGATTTTCATAAAGATCTGATCTCCCGGCGTTTTGAACACGGAGAAATTCAGCTGATTAAGATATCCGCTGGAGACCACGTTCTCGGATGTATCTACAATCTGATTTACCAGGGAAAGGTATATTTCTATATATGCGGGTTCAATTACCTGCCGGGCAATTTATACAGGTCGGGGCTGGTCTGTCACAGTTTCGCAATCATGCACAATGCCAGACTAGGTCTTAACAGCTACGATTTCCTCGAGGGAGACGATAGCTACAGAAAATCGCTGTCGACCGATCATAACGAGATGCAGACCATTACAGTTCGAAAAAGAGATATAAAATACAGGGCTGCGGGCATTATAGACACCCTCCGGTCGGGAAAAAAGCATTGATCGACACTTTCATACACAAAAGCGATTAGAACGGCGCTATGATTAGGAAAACATGAACGCAATCGCTTTTAAACTGTATAACCCTTTTTCACAATTCGACGAGGTAAAGGCGATTTGGACTTCTTTTTCAGAAAGATGTCCACATCCATATTACCTGTCTTGGGCCTGGATTGAATTTTGGTTAGAGAACATCCCTCCAGACTGTAGTTTGTTTTTAGTGGTGGGATACATAGATGGGTCCCCCAATATAGCGATGTTCCTCAGCTTACATAGACGAATAAAGGATCGATTCTTTAGATTAGAACAGTGCTCGCTCAATCAATCACTTATCCCGCATATTGACGTTGCTACATACATAGAACATAACTCCGTGCTTATCGATCCCGGATTAGAAATACACCTTGAAACAGTATTAAAACTTATTCCGGTACAAACGTGGGATGAGTTCAGTATGGTTAGGAGCTCACTTATCTTTCAACCCAATTTAATACTCGGTGACGAACCAAATAAACGTTATGAATTAAATATAGAGAAAGAGGATTGTTATTATGTGGATTTGGAAAAAGTTCGTCGTAATAATAATGATTATTTGAGTCTTCTCAGTCAGAACAGACGGCAACAGATCCGCCGTTCGATAAAAGAATACGAAAAGTTGGGGGAAATCGATGTCCGGGTTGCCAAAACAAAGGAAGAAGCGCTAGATTTCTTTGACGAGTTTGTTAAGCTGCACCAGAAAAGCTGGTCGGAACGCGGGTTTCCCGGAGCAATGTCGACCGAGTTCACCATAAATTATCATAAGAATTTTATTTCCAAGCGCTTTGAGAACGGTGAAATTCAACTTATGAGAACATCTGCCGGAAACCATACACTTGGATATCTATATCATTTCATATACGATGGAAGGGTTTATTTCAACCTCAGCGGATTTAATTATCTACCTGGCAATATCTATAGGCCTGGCTTGGTTTGTCACTACTATGCGATAATTTACAATGCCGAGCTCGGATTAAATTTTTATGATTTTATGGCTGGTAAGCATGAATATAAAAAAAGTCTATCGACCGACGGCTATCAAATGCAGAGCATTCAAGTACAGAAAAGAAATATTAAATATTATGCAAACAAATTGGCACTAAAATTATATCTACTATATAAGAAATGTCGTAAGGTTCAGATGTAAACGGGCTGATATATGCCCTATACATTATCTTTGATACTCAAGCTTTATATACAATGTACCATATTAACTGAAGGGGGGATATTTACTCTATAGTTTACAAAAGCAATGCATATGTGAAAATGGCATTGCTTTTATATCATAGGACTCATACACCTTATCGGCAACCATACTGGATTGCTTCATGAATATAAAAAGTACAAGCGGAATCATATTTAAACTTTACAACCCCTTTTCGCAGCGCGACGCTGTAAAGGATATCTGGACAGCCATGATTAACAAATGCCCCCACTCTTATCATCTTTCATGGGCGCGGAAAGAATTATGGCTGGATAGCTTGCCCTCCGACTGTAAATTCCTGTTGGTAGTAGGCTACTTGAACGAATCCCCGGTCATCGCTTTCTTTATCGGATCTACAACAAGCACATTCCTCAGATACCAGCAGGTTGCGCTTAATCAAACGCTGATTCCGGTCGTAGATAATGCTGCATTCATTGAATATAATTCAATTTTGGTCGACACAGAAGTCAAAATGTCCCTCGAGTCGCTACTCGACCAAATTCCTATAAAGTCATGGGACGAATTCCATATGGTTAGATGTTCATCGATATACCACAACCTGGCCGTCGATAATACGGCAAACCATAAATACAAAATAACAATAAATTCCCAGAAATCATATTATGTAGACCTGGAGAAGGTCCGCCGCAACAATTACGACTATTTGGCGCTGATTGGTCGAAACAGAAGAAAAAAAATACGCAGGGCCATCAAAGAATATAAAAAGATGGGGGAGATTTCTGTAAAAATAGCCGAGAATGTCCCCGAAGCCTTAACCATATTTGGCGAAATGGTCGAACTGCACCAAAAAAGATGGTCCCAACGCAACCAGCCAGGATCGTTATCGACCGAATATGTTCTTAATTCACACAAAAACCTTATCTCCAAACGGTTTGATCATGGAGAAATACAGCTCTTGAAAGTATCGGCTGGGAATCATATCATAGGGTGTCTTTATAACTTCGTTTATGACGGAAGGGTTCTTTGCGCAGACAGCGGATACAGCTATCTCCATGCCAACTACTATCGCCCGGGGTTTATCTGTGATTACTTCGCTATTCTACACAATGCGGAAAAAGGACTACTTTCGTATGATTTTATGCATGGTGAACAGGAATACAAGAAAAGTTTATCAACCGACCACATAGACATTCAAGATATTACCGTGCAAAAAAACAGTGTGAAACTGAATATGAAAAATGCTGCGGCAAAGCTGTACAGGGGCTATAGAAAAATGAGAAAAATGATTTCTTGATATAAATTTTTGCACGCCCACATATTCTAGCCCTGCCAAAATGCTATTTATACGATCTCACAGGCTGCAAGCATAAAACCGCACAGCCCTCCCGGGCAAAAGTATATATATACTGGGCTTGACTCGGTAAAAACTTTAATCGTAATTCCCGACAGGTGATCCGTTCAATAAAAGCCGGAGCTGGGATTGTGCCTATACAAAACTTCCCACGCTTTTATTGCAGCTAAATACTGGATTTGCACAGAGCGAGATAAACCTGGATACCATTTAAATAGAGTAGTGCTAAAATATAGTGGAATGGAAGTAAGGCCGGGCTTTTCCGGAATCGTCGGAAAATATATGGATTATTGAAGTTCCATTCCAATAATACAATTCAGGCGGAGCGGCTTTCGGTTAAATTACCGCCATAGATCGAACCGGTTCTTATCATGATAAAGGTCAGCGTAGTTATACCAACATTCCAGCGTCGTAATTCCGTAAAGCGGGCGCTTACTGCGCTCTCGGCCCAGACATTCTCTCACGACAGCTTTGAAGTCATAGTTTCTATCGACGGTTCGGACGACGGAACGCGGGAAATGGTCGAAGAGTTCGATGCCCCCTTCAGGCTGCGGGGTCTCTGGGAGCCGAACTCCGGAAGGGCGACGGCATGCAACCGAGGGGTGAAAGCAGCTGAGGGGGAATTGCTGATCATACTGGACGACGATATGGAGCCCTCCCCCCGGCTTGTCGAAGCGCATCATGCAGCCCATCCGCACAATTCCATGCTCGGCGTGATCGGAGCCGCACCCATTTTCATCGACGAATCTTCGACGCTCGCCGCTCGTTATATTGCAGCCGAATTCAACGCCCGGCAAGAAAAGATATCCGCTCCCAATTACAATTTTCGCATATGGGATTTCTACGGCGCGAATCTCTCGATTCGCCGCAAAGTTTTAATCGAGGCGGGCGCCTTCAACGAGCTTTTCAAAGTTTATGGATACGAAGATATCGAGCTTGCGCAGCGGCTGGTCAAAGCAGGCGTAAAATTCGCATACAGCCCGGAGGCCCTCTGCACACAGCATTACGAGGATAATTTCAGCGACCTGGCTAGGAAAACGATAAACGGAGGGAAGATGGCGGTCCTAATGGTCAACCTGCACCCTGAGACCTTCACCGAGCTAAACTTCCGTAACTATAACAGCCCGGGGTGGAAATGGCGTACTCTTCGCCTCCTCCTGATATGGTCGAGCTTGCTGGTTCCGGCGACAACCGGCGCTGTGGTCTCATTCGTCAACTTATTTGACAGTTCGAGCCCGGAAAGACAGAGAAAGATATGCTCACTTGCCATGGATTATCTATTCTGGCTCGGGGTATGGTCTGCGATAAAGAGCGATAAAAAGAACAACGAGCTCCTCTCTCGAATAAAGTCGTACGAGAAACCCAAAACCGCCTCCTCCGGTAATCTTCCGGCGTAGGCGGTGAGTGCGGGAAAATGCCTCGGCCCGGTTCCGGTTATACCTCACGATGGATGCTCAAGCCCACTCTCGAACCGCATTTTATCAGCGATACAACTTGCTTTTGAACTCTCGCCGCCGCATCCCGCTCCCGGCCTCGTGAAACGCTGTGTCCCCCCTACCCTCACCGGTGTTTTCTTAAAACACAGCTATCGCCAAAGCCGCATATATATCGCCCGTATTTAGCTGTATAATTCTCAAGATACGATTGCATAAACAAGAAAATCGGCCTCAAATGTCTTCCCGAAAATAAAATCCGGACGGTCTACAGCGGGATGCGGAGGATAAGAAAATCGAGAGCCGACCGATAAAGAAAACATTATAATAGGCTTCTGGAAATAGACGCTGCATATAAAGCCCGGTACTGCAGTAACCGAAACAAAAATAGTAAGGAAGAGATAGCAACATTTATGAATTTTCACATTCCAATACTCATGTATCACCAGGTAACCCCAAACGTAGAACCGGGGTTCATAGACTGCTCAGTAACTCCGCAGACCTTCGGCCTGCATATGAATATCCTCGAATTGCTGCGTTTTACCCCTATCAGCCTTACTCTGCTTGAAGAATACAGGAACGGGATATCGACGCTCCCCAAAAAACCTATCATCATCACATTCGACGACTGCTACCAGGACTGCATAGATTATGCCGTGCCGATACTGCAGGAAAAGGGGTTTACGGCGGTCTTTTACATGCCTACGGACTATGCCGGTACTGACAGCCACTGGCTTATGCCCAAATTGGGCTTCGAGTTTCCGATAATCGACTGGGACGCCGCTAGGAAGCTCGATTCGAGCGGGTTCGAAATCGGAAGCCATAGCCTGAGTCATCCCTACCTTGCAGAGATAAGCCCCGAGGATTGCTTCAGGGAGTTGACCGACTCCCGCAAGATCCTCGAGGACGAGCTCGGCCACGAAATAGTCCACCTGGCATATCCATACGGGTCATACAATCAAAAGGTCAGGGATATATCCGCGGAAGCGGGATACCGCACGGCTTGTACCACCGACGAACGGTTTTCCAGGCCGGGAGACGATATGCTCCTCCTGCCGCGTGTCGACATCATGGGTTATTACAACGTGCTCGATTTCCTTCTGAAGCTCCACTTCGAGGGCCGATACAATACGACCCGGAGGTGGTGGCAGTATACCCACGGCAAGATGCGTGGAGTCGGAAGGCTGATAAGAAAAATAAGGGCCAGGCTCACGACTAACTAGTCATAAACCCGCCAGGATAAAACCGGATTCAGGAACCATGAGATACAGGGTTGTCTACTACATAGAAAGCAGCGACTTCGGCGGCGCGGAGCAAATGCTCTACAACCTGCTGAGCGAGCTCGACCGAAACTCCTGGGAACCGGTGCTGGTCTACCAGCAGCATTCCGGTATCGTTTCATTCGTCGATAGAATCAGGGACCTCGGTATTAGCACCGTATCCGTATCAGCAATCAATGGGCTCGGAGATATCGGCGGGATCAACAGGCTTGTGGAGATCCTGAGGCAGCTGCGCCCCGCCGTTTTCCACGCACAGCTGGTCTCGAACCTCAAATGCACGGCGGGTATCATTTGCGCCAGGCTTGCGGGCATAAAAGCCATAGTGGCGACTCAGCACTCCTACCAGAAGTTCCGCGCACGAAGAATTTACAAAGTGTATATCAGGTTCATTTACCAGAGGCTCGTATCGATGCTGGTCGACCGGTACATCTCCGTGTCCCGGAGCCAGGCGGAGCAATTGAAGGAGGTAATTTCGCAGGGAAAGGTCAGCATCGTCCATAACGCCGTACGCGCCCAGGATTTTGCGTTCGGCACCCGGTCAGAAACGATACAGGATGACCGGAGACCGGCCGTCCTGACGGTCGCACGGCTGGACAGGCTCAAGGGAATCGAGGACCTCATCGACGCGGCGGCGCTGGTTCCTGATGCATTTTTTTTTCTGGCCGGGGACGGCCCAGAGAGGGCCGCTCTCGAGGAACGGTCGCGTAGACTCGGCGTAGCCGACAGAATAATCTTCCTGGGACGAAGAAACGACGTACCCGCTCTTCTGAATTCATGCGATATTTTCGTTCTCCCCTCTTTACTCGAAGGGCTCCCCCTGTCGGTTATGGAAGCGATGTCGGCCTCGAAACCGGTTATAGGGACAAACATCGACGGGATAAACGACCTCATAACCGATCGGGAGAACGGTCTACTCGTCCCCACCCGGGATCCTGGGGCTTTGGCGGATGCGATAAACCTACTCCTGTCCGACGGTCAGCTGGCCGAAAGAATCGCTGTCTCGGCGAGAGATACGATAGACCGGAGCTTCACATCGGAACAAATGATTAAAGGCGTAACCGATATCTACTCCGAAATAATTAGAAGAAAGGGAATAAAAGGCCATTAAAATAACAGGAGAAAATAACTATTCGGAAGTTCAAGATTAGCCCATGAAAATACTATTCATATCGAGATACCTGCCCGACGACCCGCAGAAAGTGCACGGCACCTTTAAACGTATCGCCACTTTTATAGAAGCGTTTAAAGATATTGCAGAGCTAGATGTTCTGTTTTTTACCCCGCCCGATTATGATTGTTCCGAGGGACAGATATCCAGGCTGAAAGAGTTTATTACCAGGCTGTGGAATGCCGATGTCAGGCTTTATCTGTACCCGATGTCCAAGTTCAACATGGACAATGAGCTGATGAAATGGATATCGTTTACTCAGGGAATCTTCAGCTTTTCAAAACAGAGGGGACGTATCGAATTCAGCAGCCACGAGCAGGTACGTGCTGTCGAGGAGTGCCTCGGGCTGAAGCCCGACGTCATATTCGCCCACAGGCTTTCGTCCATGTGCCCGCTCCTACTGACAAAGAAACCGCTCCCTCCGATTTTTTTCGACCTGGACGATATAGAGCATATCGTTCTGAAGCGCTATATAGAGAGCCGGAACAACCTCAAGACAAAGCTCCTTTATTCCCTTCTCCCCTCACTGACAAAAGGAGAATACAACGCAATAGAGCTAGCATCCAAGACAGCGGTTTGCTCGGAGCTCGACCGAAGCTACCTGAACGAAAAATACGGGCTGAGCGGGGTAGTCACCGTGCCTAACGCCGTCGACATACCCAGGCTTGAGCCGATTACATCCGAACCCAATCTGCTTTTTCTCGGCTCGATCTACCAGCCGAACGTAGATGCCGCACACTACCTCGTAGAACGCATCTGGCCGCTCGTCAGAAAAAAACTGCCGCAAGCGAAGCTGATAATCGCCGGGACTTCAGCGGAAAAGATGGGGCTTAAAACTACTGGTGCCGATGGGGTGGAAACACCTGGATTCGTCGACGATCTGGCGGATCTTTACAGAAAGGTCCGGGCGACAGCCGTGCCTATTCTGGTGGGGGGCGGAACTCGGTTCAAGATTATCGAGGCCGCGGCTTACGGCAAACCCACTGTGGCGACTACAATAGGCGCCGAGGGACTGGAATTCGAGGAAGGGACCGAGATACTGAGACGAGACGACCCGGAGACATTCGCTGATGCCTGTGTAAGTCTCCTTACAGACACGCATTTATGTGAAAAAATAGGCCTCGCTGCAAGGGAAAAGACTATAGAGATATATGATCGGCAAAACGTCATAAAGAGGATAAAAGAACATATAGCAGACATGCTCGAGGCAAGGCTATAACCAGCAGGCCAAATTGAGCATATACTATATAATACGATATGCCGAAAGTAAGCGTCATTATACCGACACACAACCGCGCGGATTTGCTGAAAGCGGCGATTCAAAGCGTGCTCGACCAAACGTATACCGATTTTGAGTTGCTGGTATGCGACGACGCATCGAACGATCACACGCAGGATACCGTTGCCGGCTTTTCAGACCCGAGAATCATATATAAGCGTTATGAAAAAAATAGCGGAGTGGTCGAACTCAGAAACAACGCGGTGAACAGCTCCAGTGGAGAATACATAGCCTTTCTCGATGATGACGATGAATGGCTGCCCGAAAAGCTGGAAAAGCAGGTAAGCGTGCTCGACCGCAGTTCTCCAGAGACGGGGCCGTTTTCACGGGAGCGATATTTCTGGACACCAAACTCGGAAGGGAGAGAGTCGTAATACCCCGGCACAGGGGTGATATATTCAAAGAGCTCCTGTTTAACGATTTTATCGTCACTTCTTCCCTCGTGGTAAAAAAAGTATGTTTCCAAAAAGCGGGCCTGTTCGACCACGAATTCAAAAGCGCAAGCGATTTTGACATGTGGATTCGCATATCCGAGCTTTTCGAATTCGACTGCATAGAGGAGCCTTTGGTAAAATACCGTGTTCACCAGAATTCGATCAGCAATAACAACCTGAATGTAATCAGGGGGCTCGAAAGGCTTATCGCAAAACACAACGATTCATTCAACAACAACAAGAGCGCTTACGGCAACCACCTGTTCAAGCTTGGAATCGCATACTGCTACAGCGGCAATATGAGTGAAGGCAGAAAAGCGCTCATCAAGGCGATACAGCTCAATCCGAACGATATCAGATATTATTATAATTTGGCTATTTCCAGCATGGGAGCGGGAACTTTCAAAAGAATAAAGGAGATAAGGGCAAGATACTTTCCCCTGAAAAAGACGGCCGCCGCTTGAGAGCATTCCTCGCGCTCTCGATTCTTGTCGTATGTAGGGTAACATGAGCAGAGTAAATTTTTATAAAGCTAACCCCACAACTTTTATTGTACTTTCCTCCTTGGCCGTTGCGGTAGTGCTCGGCTTGGCGCTCGGATATTCCGACATCTCCAAAAAGCTCATACTGGCCGGCGTTCTCATGATTCCGTTCGGATTTATCACCATCACCAGGCCATGGGTCGCCGTAATGATATTCTTTCTTTTAATACCGCTCGAAGAATTATTCGTATTTAAGGGAAACGTTACAGCCACGCTAAACAAGCTCATAGGGGCATATCTTGTATTCCTTGTAATTACGAGCGGCTCTCTTAAATATATCGGCGAGACATTCAGGAATAAAAAAGCATTATTCATCATTCTATTCGGGCTGGTTTCCATAGCCTCGATTTACGTTTCCAAAGACCCTGCATACAGCATCAGGTATCTCGTCAAGCTGGGGCTGCTGATAATCTCCTATTTTGTCCTGACGCTGCTCATAAGAGACATAAAGACCTTGAATTACGCCGTCATCGCCCTGATTACCGGAACGGTTATATCGGTGCTGAGTCCCTTATTTCTCGGTCATGGCGATGTTGTGACCGCCAACGGCCTGGAACGCTACGGAGGGCTATGGGGCGACCAAAATGAATTTGCCGGAATGCTCCTTATTCTGATCCCGCTCTGCATCGCGATAGTTTTTACGACCGGAAGCAAGTGGCTGAAAACGGTGCTTACCATATCTGCCGTCATTCTTATCGCGGGCTTTCTGCTTACATACTCGAGGTCCGGCTTTATCGCGCTCTGCGTACTGTGCGTCATAGCCATGTTCAAATTCATACATGGTAAAAACAGGGCGCGCACGCTTGCCATACTGGTGCCATGCCTGATCTTGGGGTTCATCGTGGTCTATTACACGATCGGTGACAACATCATATCGCGCGTCGAAACCCTCAGGATACTGGAGAGCAAGGAATCGGTACGCCAGGAAAGCTCGCTTAGCGTAAGATACTACTACTATTTCGAATTGTTCCCCAAAATATTCGCGGAGCACCCCCTGCTAGGTGTCGGTTTCAGAGGCTTCGTTTTAAATAACCCGATCTATAAGCAGATATCCCATAATACATTCATCGAAGTGCTCACAGGGACAGGGCTGCTGGGCTTCATACCCTTTATATTCATCCTGTATCTGACATGGAGAGACATCCGACAAGCCAGGACCGGCCTTTCTCTTCATAACGTGAACAGCATGTACCTTGCCCGGTATTCGAACGCACTCGAGATGGGGTTTTTCGCATTCATAACTGTAGGGCTTTTTTATTCCACGGATATAAACAAAATGCTATGGCTCACCATAACTCTCTCTTCCGTTTTACTCAACATTCGAAATCTGGAGAACAATAAAGTTACAGTAAATACATATCGAGGATAAAATTAGCTTCCCGTGCTCTCGCTAAAATCTCGAAGACATATATCTCATGGCCGTTAAAGTCCTTTTCCTTCTCGATTCCTTATCTCCTGTCGGAGGTGCGGAAAGAGTCGCGGTGAAGATTGCCATTGGCCTGAAAAGATCAGGCAATTATGCTCCAATCTTTTGCTCGACGCGCGAAGGCGGGGGTCTGGAAGAAGAGCTCGAGGCAAACGGCATCGGATACCTGCTGTTAAAAAGACGCAGATCCTCCGACGTCCACAAATTCAAGCCTCTTATCGATCTTCTCAGAGAAGAGAAAATTAAAATTATCCATTCACATAATCTGGGCTCGAATCTTTGGGGGAGCATTGTCGGCTCCATCGCCCGCGTGCCGGTCTTAATAGCACACAAGCACGGACAGGATTACAGCACGTTGCGCTCTCTTGTGCTCGACAAAATAGTTGCCAATCTGTCACAAAAAATCATATTCGTCTCCAATGACGAAAGGCAAGCATTCATTCAGAGAATCGGCACAGACCCGGAAAAATGCGTAACCATATACAACGGCATCAGTATCGACAACCCCGGTAGTCCCCCCGAAGAGAAAACGAGAAACGATTACGGAATCCAAAAAGATCAGGTAGTCATAGGGATTATAGCGCGTTTCGCACCCGAAAAGGATCACGAAACCTTTTTGCTGGCCGCCCGGAAGTATTGAGAACAAACGGTAAATTCACTTTCTTATTAATCGGGGACGGTAAAACCAAACCGTCCATGCAAAAGCTGTCGAAAGACCTCGGCATAAATAACAATACAATATTCACCGGGTTTGTAGACAACCCCCGGGAGGTATTGCCTATTATCGACATCGGCTGCCTAACTTCCAAAAGAGAAGGCATGGGCATAGTGCTCCTAGAATATATGGCCTTTCGCAAACCGGTGGTATCGACCAATGCAGGAGGCATCCCCGAAGTCGTTCAGGAAGGCATCAACGGATTCCTCGTTGATCCGGGCGACTATAAATCCATGGCGGGGAAAATCCTTGAGCTCGCACGGGACGTAAACCTTAGGGACAGGATGGGGCAAGAGGGTTTTTCTATCCTGAATGCTAAATTCACGGATACGATTATGGTAAACAATATCGAAAAGCTTTACGACCAATCCCTAGAAGCGGCAGGAGTAACGAAGGAATAATGAAAATCCTCTACATATCTCAGCAATTCTATCCGGAAATGGGAGCAGCTTCCGGGAGAGTGTACGAACTATCCAGATACTGGGTCAACCAGGGCCACGACGTAACCGTCCTGACTTCTTTTCCGAATTACCCTGACGGCATAATATATAAGGATTATAAGTCGAGAAGCAGGAGGCTTTTCTATAGAGAAACCATTGATGGAATAAAGGTAGTAAGGGCATTCTCCCTTCCGACGCATCTGAGAAGCTCCGTCAGGAGAACTCTCTATTACATATCCTTCTTCCTGTCGTCATCGCTGGCGGGGCTCTTTCTTAAACGTTCCGAGGTAGTGATCGCCACCTCCCCGTCCCTCTTTATCGGGCTCACGGGACTCCTGCTGTCGCGACTGAAGGGTATGCCACTGGTTTTTGAAGTAAGGGACCTCTGGCCAGAGGTTATTCCTGCTATAGGGGCGGGCAAAGAGAGTTCGCTGCCATACAGATTCTTCGACAAGGTGGCCAGAACCCTTTACGACAAGAGCGATTTAATAGTGGTCGTAACAAAATCCTTTAAAGAGCAAATCGTTTCCTCAAGGGGGGTCTCGCCCGATAAAATTGAGATAATTGAAAATGCTGTGGACACCGAATTTTTCAAGCCCCAAACGGTCGATCCCCAGACAATCGAGAACCTCGATCTCAAGGACAGGTTTGTAGTCACCTACATAGGCACGATCGGATATACACACGGAGCAGAGGTCATACTAAAGGCCGCCCCGGAAATAAAGCGCAGGATACCCGAGCTTCTTTTCCTGCTCGTCGGCAGCGGCTCGGACAAAGAAAGACTCGTCAAACTCAGCAAGGATTCGGGACTGGATAACGTCAGGTTCCTCGATCCGCAGCCGAAAGCCTCGATTCCTACATTCCTTAACGTTTCCGACATATCGCTCGTCCTGTCGATAAACCAGCCCCTACTCCACAAAACGATATTCGCCAAGGTCTTCGAACCCATGGCCTGCGGAAAGCCTATCGTGGTCGGGGCCGTGGGCGAGACAAGGAATATCGTCGTCGAAAAAGCGGACTGCGGAATTGCCTTCGCACCAGAGGACACGGAGGGGCTAATCGACTCGATATTGACCCTGTACAATAACCCGGATCTCAGGAAAAAACTCGGCGAAAACGGGAGGAGATACGTGACCGGGAACTTTACACGAGAGGGTAAGGCGACGGCCTACATAAACATGCTTAAATCACTCGTCAACAAATCGGACGGCGGGACAAGCATATAAACCGGTAGCGTCCAGCTAACCAAATACACTTTACAGTCTGAATACTCTGATCCTTAGGGCGAAGATCCGTGTTTCCCCACAGCGCCGTTTATTCACAACCTATGCAGATATCGCTGTCGGCGTCCCATCCGGAAATTTCAGGGTAGTTTTCCCAGTCCGTGCGGCGCTCGCCGCCCCAAATCCAGAGCGTCCCCGCAGTTCTCCAAATATTATTATTGACGTCGTTGTCTTTTGACTTGTTATCGTATATCTGAACAGCCGCAACTTCGGGCAGGACTGTATGGAACTCATTATCCTTGATTGTATTGCCGCTGCTCCCCCAAATACCTAAAAATGTCCAATCTACATCGTTCGTCTCGGGTCTCGAGTTGTTTATAAATACATTATTTGTAATTGTCGCGCCTTCTACATTATAGTAAAGAGCCATTCCCCAGGAATTATTCTCTATCAAGTTCGAGTCAACCACCGTGTTGGTGCTTTTCGAGACGCAGCCCAATCCGTTCCACGTTATTCCCCTTCCCCCCTGGTTTCTAAGAGTATTGCCCGTGATCGTCACGTCGGCCAGGCCCGTGCACGAATAATCACTCAAGTATACAGCATGACAATGTCTGGGGCTTTCACCTCCCCAGGCGTTATCGTAACACGCCCCGGGATCGGTACCGTTATATTCTATCGTATTACCATCTATCAATATATCATTGGTCGATATTATCAGTACACCCTGGTATCTGTTATGGTGTATCCAGTTATTACGTATAGTATTATGCGACTTGAGGAACTTCACTCCGTCCCAGCCGTGCCTGATTTCAAAACCTTCTATTATTATCCATTCCGCTCTAACTTCCACCCTTAAAGGAGGGCCGTTTGGCTGACAGCATTCAGATGGATATGCGCCGCCTCCCGGATCTATTACCGGTGAATGGCCTGGATAGTTGATAAGGGTAATAGGCTGCGAGTTCGTACCGCTTCTCGTTATATCTATACCCTCGACATATATACCGTTTTTGACTTGTATAATGTCGCCTGGCTGGGACTGCGCCAAAGCGGCGCCTATAGTCGTAAAATCTCCGCTCCCGTCCTTTGCGACTATGAATTCGGAGCTACCGCGAGCGGTGGTTTGCGGAGATCCCGACTGACTTCCACATCCCGCGGCAACAAACAGTAAAGAAGACAAGATAAGGCAGAAAATGGTAAATGGATTTTTCATCGTGAACACCCCTTCTGGATAATCAACCACACCTCAAGACACGAACAGAATAACGTCATCCAAACTTGGCAATTCTGGTATATACATGAATTCCTATTGCCCCATCTTCCAGCTATTAATAATACACTACTGACACCCGGCTATCCAAGAGAAAAATCGCTCTATTGCACCCCCGAAACCCAATACAGAGAGCCAGAGGGATAAACTCTATACACGGTTCTCGGCACGAGATCACCGAAGCCCCGTTCCTGCGGATTTCACCGACTCTTCCGGGGCTTCGATTCGGCATTACCGGACAGAGACCCGATATAGCGGGCGGCTGATGGTAATTCGTTTCCGGAGCACAAACACATACAACAGTTGAGAAAGTCCGCAAAGACATTACAATTACTGGCTGAACCCTGAAACATGCCTGCAAAAAGGATTGCATACATAACTTCCCGCTTTCCCGTCCTGACGGAGACTTTCATCATCAGAGAAATTGAAGAGCTTCGCCGTAAGGGGATTGCAGTAGAGGTTTTCTCGCTTAAAAGCCGCCCGTCTAAAGGGACATTGCACGGTAATGCAAGGGCACTGATAGAAACCACTCATTACTATCCCTATTTCCTTTCTCTCGCCGTCTGGAGAGCGGTCTTTTATTATCTCTTTACAGAACCGGCCCAATGCCTGGGGATTATGACAAAGATAATAAAGACTCATATTTTAAAGCCGTTGCTACTTCTTAAAACGATTGCTGTAATCCCCAAATCATTCGCTATAGCCCGAGCCCTGAAAAAAATGGGAGTAACCAGGGTCCATGCACACTGGGCGACCATACCGACAACCGCCGCATGGGCAATCGCGAAATTAAACGGTACTACATATACGTTTACATCCCACGCCTGGGATATCTACCAGGAAGACACCATGCTTCTGGATAAAATACGGGATGCCGGCAGGGCAATCACGATCTCCGATTATAACAAGAAGTACCTGACCGAGAAGTTCCCTGAAATCGATCCCGACAAGATCGAGGTCGTGCACTGCGGTCTGGATCTTAAACAATTCACACCGGGAAAATCGGAGAAAGGGGAAATATTCAAAATATTAAGCATCGGCAGGCTCACGGAGAAAAAGGGATTCGACGTTCTCCTCAAGGCGTGCAAGATTCTTAAGGATTCCGGCATACAGTTCTTATGTCAGATAGTATATGTAAACGGCGATTTTGAGAACGAGGTATTTCAGCTCTATGACAATCTGGAACTAAACGATTGTGTCCGTTTTATTCCGGCACTTCCACAGAATGAGATCATAAAATGTTATGAGGACGCCGACTGCTTTGTCCTGCCTTGTGTCATAGCCGGCAGCAAGGACAGGGACGGAATACCGGTAGTCATATTAGAGGCTATGGCTATGCAGCTGCCTGTGGTATCGACCCCGGTCTCCGGAATACCGGAGGTCATTGAAAATGGGGAAACAGGGTTACTCGTTCAGGCGGGTGACGCTGGGGAGCTGGCTCATGCTATCGAGCAGCTGTATTCGGATCCCGGGCTCAGAGCCATATTGGGAACGTCGGGCAGGGATTTCGTTACTAAGCAGTTCGATATCTCATCCACCGTCGATCAGCTTTCCAAAAACATTCTCTAAGGAAATACAACCCAATACAACAAACAGATCTGTAATCGAAATTCCCGACCGGCAGAAGCCGGCCGGGAATGCAACGTTAAAAGTGAGCGGAATTATCCCGCGCTATAGATATTCATCCATACCCACATCACAGGCATTGCCGGCCTCTAGCCTGGGTTCCTGATCGAAGTCAATCGCCGAGCACGTGGAATTCTGGCCACGGTCCCGCGCAGGAGAATCCGCTTTCAGGTGATAAATTCCGTTGGCGAGACTATAAAAACCCGGGTCCACTTTGCAACACTGGGAATTTTTGTCCCAACCGGTGGCCGTCTTATACGAAGAACTGAAATCCGACCTCCAGCTGCTCTTCCAAACCCAAGTCTCCGACTTAACATTCCACAGGTTATAGTCGAAGGTATTCTGCCCGGATTCGGCATCGTTTATCTGTACAGCCTGGACATCTGACCTCTCGCTGTAGAAGATATTGTTCTTGAACACGTTGCCGGTGCTGCCCCATACCGCCACGAACGTATGGTTCGTAGCATTCGTGTTGGGGATCTGCCCGATGACGAATGTATTGTTTACAACCATACTGCCCTGAACGCTGTACCACATCGCAGTACCGTAGTGTGTGTTTTCAATTACATTGTTCTCTATAAGGGTGTTCTGTATTTTAGTGGAGCATCCGTAACCATTGAAATTGACTCCACTTCCGCCCTGATTGCTGAGAACATTGCCCCTGATCGTTATATTCGACGCGCTGGTGCAGGAATAATCGCTTATATACACAGCGTGGCAATGTCTTGGGCTCTCTCCTCCCCACGCGCTATCATAACAAGCGCCCGGATCTGTGCCGTTTTTCTCTACGGTGTTGCCAACAATAAAGATATCGTCAGTCGAGATTACCAAGACACCCTGATATCTGTTATGGTGAATCCAGTTGTTACGTATCGTGTTATGCGGTTTGAAAACCTTTACTCCATCCCAACCGTATCTGATCTCAAAGCCTTCCATTATTATCCATTCTGCCCTGAATTCTACCCTTAAAGGCCCGTCAGACGGACAGCACTCCGAGGGATATTTCCCACGACCCGGATCTATAACAGGTGAATGGCCTGGATAGTTAATGAGGGTTATGGGCTTTGAACTTGTACCGCTTATTTTAAAAACGACGCCTTCGTTATAAACACCATTTTTAACCTGTATCGTATCTCCAGCCCTCGCATTGTCCACTGCATTCTGTATAGAGCTGTAATCGCCGCTTCCATCTTTAGCGACAACGACCACACGCAGGCTGACGGGCTCGAGCGGAGCATCCGAGACACCGGAATCGGTTATCACGGGTGTTGCGGGCGCCGGAGCCTGGGTCGGCGAAGGCGATTGAGTCGGTGAGGGGGCCTTTGTCGGCGTTGGTGTCGGCACCGGTGTTGGAGCAGGAGTCGGTTCAGGATCCCGGCGAGACGGACTCTTGGAACCCGCTGAGCCTACGCGCGTCGGGGTCCTCGAAGCCGTTGAACGGGACGCTCTTGAAGCCGTTGAACGGGACGGGGTCCTCGAAGCTGTCGAACGGGACGGGGTCCTCGAAGCTGTTGAACGGGACGGGGTCCTCGAAGCTGTCGAACGGGACGGGGTCCTCGAAGCCGTCGAACGGGACGGGGTCCTCGAAGCCGTTGAACGGGACGGCTCGCTCGTGGCCGTTGGGCTCACGCGAAATGCACTTGCCTCCAGAGGGAAGACCAGAAGCATGGATACGACGATTATCCACTTAAAGCTGGCGCTGCTGGTAAAAAATTGAATCATTGAAATGCCTCCTTTCGTAGGCCTTGCGGCCCGGAACGGGCATTCCTTCGGCTCCATAACCCGGAGCAGGTCAGTTACATGTGGAAGGGAGTCTAATGAGGTCAGACGCTCTTCCTATTTCGGTAACCCGGCCACCGTATGCTGATTTCTCAGCACTTAGGTCGAAGGCTTTGCGTCCCACCCTTTCGGATGGTTTGCCCTTATCGCTTAGGTCAAGCTTTAAAACTACACGAGCAACTATATCGCAAATTTCATACCAAACAACAAATTTTTGATATCTATGGTCAATAATGGCCCTAACCAACTGTTATGACATCATTTATAATTTTAGTAATACCTTTTTACCCCCTGCAAAGCACAGCTTAAAGGCGCCATATTTTGTCAACTTCCGGAAATATTTGACGCATTTAGTCAATTCTGGGCTTGTTATTTGTCAGCAATTATCCCGAGCCGGGACACACAGGACAGAAGATTTAAAATGAGAATGTCAGAAATGGGAATTTATAACGAAAAAAAGAGTACACGTGTCCTTATTTGTTATAGGCTGTCTTCTGAGAAGAGTATAAATACCAGATTACTATAATCATAAGGATGGCAAGGGTTGTCAGGAGTACAACAAACGACGCTATCTTAAGATAGGCAAAGGCCGGGCTCACATACCTTATCAGCCATCCCGAGGAAATGTCGCCGAGGGCAGAAAGGAACGAAGACACAATAAGAATCAGCTTCCACCGATTCCCTATATCGGTAAAAAGAAGGAGGTGATTGAGAGTAACAAGAATTATAGCCATGGCAAAAAAATGGAAATGCGCTTCTTGAAGCATCCCCAAATAGCTTTTCGGCTGCCTGAAACTCTCTTCCGAACCCCTGTAATACTCGGCAACGCCCTGTGGGCTAAACCCCACTTCCAGATATAAAAGCAAGGACGTCAACCATAAAAATACAAAGAAGATAACGGTAAAAACGATTATCAACCTTAATAAGGTGTTCTTTTTTATATCGGGAGATATAAAGAAACGCAACTAACCGGCCCCTCCTCCATGGGAAGCCCCGGCATCCAGGATCTTAACCTGAATCAGCGCAAGCGTCCTCCTCACGGATTCCGAAAGGGCCACGGCCGTTATAGTCGCTCCAGAGATATTCGGAATGTCTCTTCCAACCTTAAGAGTATCTCTTGTGGATTTCCCGTCGAATAGAACTATCCAGTTATTGGCCGGCATATAATCCGGCGGCTCAAAAAAGGCCAGGATCTCGGTATGTCTCAGCGTACCGTCCGGATTGACAACAAACATCACCGTTTCCGTCATCGAGCGGAGCTCGTGTGTATCGATCACGGCGTAGCCAATTGTCTCCCCGTCTTTAACAGCCTTATACACCATAAAGAGGCGGCCATTTAACTTCGCTTTTGCCAGAGATTCGATCTTCCGGGCGTCATCTTCCGAAACGTATACTTCTATTTTCTCTACGCTGTCAGCGTCGGGAAAGGCCGTTTCCAGTGCTTCGTCCCGTTTCATAAAAACCTCGGCTACTGCTTGAAACGGTGAAACAGCCAATGCAAATAAGATTAAGAAAATGAATGTCTTTCTCATGAGCAGAAGAAAAATCAAGGGCGCTGAGCGTTATTCGCACCCAGCGCCCTCAAGGGGAAATTATACTTTATTTAAAACTAGAATACATACCCGAGCCCGAAATTGAACTGGTTGGTCGAATCGCTGAGACCGTTATCGAGCCACTGGTACTCCGCCTTGACCACGACCTGCGGTATAGGCTTGTAGTTAAGGCCGACAGTAAGGTCCTTCCTGTCATTTTCCGGGTTACGCTCGAAACCCGAAGGCACCTTTGCCTGGGTATCGAAAGCGTCCCACCTCACGAAAGGCGCCAGGTACTGGAAGTACTGGTTCGGCGAATCCACGAGAGGAGGACGTTGTAGCCCCCCTCGAGGTAATAGCCCCACTGCTGGCTGCCGACAGATTCATCGCCGGTAAAACCGTTAAGCGCGTTGATTGCGGCGGCGTCTCCGAGCCTGGTGATTACTACGAGACCCCTGGCCTCGAAGCCCATGTACTGAAACTGAATATCCCCTTCGTACATCTGGAAAAATCCCTTAACCTTTTGTCCGTTGAAAGACGACTCTTCATCGGCGACCCGTGAGTTCTGTCCCGTGTTGCCGAGATATATGGAGCCCGCAACAGTGAGGAAAGGGACCGGCTCGTATTCGAGACGGCCCACGAAAGCGACATCGTTAAATAAAGATTCCGTTCCGTTGGTTCTCGCGCCTCTGTTGCTGCTAGCGGTGAAACCCTCGGCATTCAAGCTGTTCATCACATAAGCCTTGTAGCTCAGGTTCCCCGCTCTCTTAAGATCGAAGTCTCCGAAAATTCCGAGGCCGTTTTCTCTCCATGTGGTAGGTATAACGAATCTTTCTGTGAGTGGCCTGAATACGCCGAAGAACGTCGTCGGCTCATGAACTTCGTTTATTATGCCGAACGGCGTAAGCAGGAGGCCGCCTCTCAGATTCAGCTCTTGCCAGAGCAGGAAATCGAGCAGCGCAAATTCGGCCGATACGCTTCCGCTATCGCCCTGAACGTTGGTAGCCGTGGAGCCGTGCTCGAATTCTATCTCGGAGTTGAATATGATCCGGTCAGTGAACTTGTAGCCGAAATAAAGAACTACCCTCTGGGCGTCGACTGTATTATTCCCATCCTCGACGACCTGCCCCATCAAGAGCTCGCCGTAACCGCCGATGGAAAGACCTTTTCTCGTGTGGTAGACCTTCGAAGCGGCGGGGCCCGCGCCGAACATCTGCTCGTAAGTTGGTTCAGGTATGACAGAAACCTGCTTAATGTTGTCTATTTCCTCAGCGAGAATGCTAAGCTTATCCTCGATTGACTGAAGTCTGTCGTCAGGCACTCCCCCCTGCGACTTCAGCCCCTGGAGTTCCTCTGTCACAGTCTGGAGCTTCTTTTCGAGCTCCTGTATCCTCTGCTCCTGCGTCTGCTGGGTTACGCCCTGGGACTGCGCCACAACCTTTCCGGATTCCCCGGCACCTTCGCCGGATTTATCCGATCTCATAAGACTCTTTACATCCTGCTCATCCGTGCCATTCTGCCCGCCCTCCTGGGCGCTCGACACCGTCGGCGCGTACGCCAAAAAGATTGCGAGCAAGCAAAGATACGAGACCTTACATACCAAACCATTCAAACGAATGTTTGAATTTGCCATCCTCCCATGACCTCCTTGGAAATTATTGATTATCGATTTCAGTATCAACATATCCGATTGTGCACATACATGTCAAGAGGACGATTTCCATTTTCAATATCATCTAAACTTAAAGCGTAACAAATAGTTACAAAGCGATAGGTCGATATACACCAAAAAGAAGATTTGAACGTGTCATTATGGAGCACGTATCAATGGCCTCCGGGCTGATCTGGAAATTTATGAAAGGTTATTGGGCTTTGAAGGGAGAAGAAGGGCGGCCAGCTAAGGTAATAGGACTTATTATTTCGGGAGCCGCCCTTCTTCCGGGAGTATTTGCGCGGTTAAGACAAAGGCCTCAGGCCTGGTTCCTCATATGGCTTGTTGAATCTGTATCTCTCGCGGAGTTAACCTCGAGCGCCTCTATGATCATCTGGGTCAGGGTAAGCATATATTTGTGCTCAAGCCTGAGCGTAATATTGCCGATATTAAGATGATAGTAATTGCAGCATACGCATTTGGAGATGCTGCCTATATTCGACGACGAAAGGACGAGGGGCTTATCCGAATCACATAAATAACCCATCGTTTTCCTCCTTGTGGCCTGCGGCTGAATTTGATCCTGACTTACACATATCATTTCCTGTCAGTATTCTAATATTGATATTCAATATCAATATTACCAGCAATGAAAATCTTGTCAAGGGACTTTGTACAAAACCAAAAATTTTTCTGGAGAATTCGAGGTCTATCGGTAGATGCGGATTTTAGGAACCGACAAGAAACACGCCTCGTGGATCGCATTGTGCCGGGACGGGCTTCCAGGCCTTGGCCAGCGAATCACCCTCGCTTTTTTGCTCCGGGGTCATGAGGGGCGAAATACGCACCAGATAGTCTGCGGCCATTTGCTTCTCACTCGGGGCCCCTATTTCGAGCGCGATACTGAGCCACTTGTACGCCTCCACCAGATTCTTTTCCACCCCGCATCCATTCCTGCAGTCGATTACAGGATAGGGAACCGAGCCCAGGGCAACATTATCCCGAGGCTTATCTGCGCCTGCGCCTGCCCCCGGTTGGCCGACCTCTTCCATAAAGTAAAGGCGTCGTCATAATTCCTCCAGACCCCGAGCCCTCCCAGGTACAACAGCCCCATGGCGTACTCGGCGTCGCAGTCCCCCTCCAGCGCCATCGGCCTCCAGAACTTGGCGGCTATCTCGTAATTTTGCTGCTTGTACCAGCTAAGCCCTATCATGTACCTGTCTTTCTGCGTAAAGTCCCTAACCGGGTTCGGGAGCTGTTCGGGGAGGTCCTCCTGGATCTGGCCCACCTGCTGGCACCCCCAGGCGGCCGCGAACAAAAGCACGGCAAGCATCCGGGCGGACTTCGATAAATTTCCGATTCCCGTCATAAAATCGATTCTCCTCGAGTGAATTGGCTGGCAATAATCGATAACAATTATCGCAATCAAATATATAGTAAACGCAAAAGCCAAGTCAAATACACGCGCCCTGCCCTATTCATTTGACAAACCCCGATAGAAGTGAAAGACTTTAACGGTTATTGCACAAAGGCAGATCATGCTGTTTCAAGAGTATTACAAATGCGGCAAAAATAAGCCGGTAATTTCTTTCGAGATTTTCCCCCCTAAAACCGACGCGGGTTTTAAAAACCTGAAATCCACATTGAAGGATCTTGTCGGTCTCGAGCCCGATTTCATCACCGTAACCTACGGCGCTATGGGCACGACCAGGGATAGGACGCTCGAAATCGCGGCGCTCATAAAGAATGAGCTCGGTGTCGAATCCGCCTGCCATCTCACCTGCGTAGGCGCTTCGCGAGATGAGCTCGACGACACCCTCCGGCGTATATACGATTCGGGCCTCAGGAATATCGTGGCCCTCCGCGGCGACCCCCCGGGTGGGGGCGAGTTCACACAGCCCGAGGACGGGTACAGGTACGGGAGCGATCTAGTCCGGCACATCAGGGAATTCGAAGCGAGAGAATTCGGCGGGAGGACTTTCGGAGTCGCCGTCGGCGGCTACCCCGAAACGCACCCCGAAGCCACGGGCCCTGACGAAGACCTCGCGAACCTCAAGAATAAGGTAGACACGGGCGCCGACCTTGTCATAACCCAGCTCTTCTTCGACAACGCGCTTTTCTTCGACTTCGAGAAAAGGACGCGCGCGGCCGGCATCGAAACGCCCGTCATACCGGGCCTCATGCCCATACTGTCCTCGAAACAAATAGAACGCATAACTTCCATGTGCGGGGCCTCCATCCCGCCCGGGCTCAGGGCCGATCTCGACAAGTGCAGGGCCGACGACGACGCGGCCCGCAGGGTCGGGATCGATCTCTGCATATCGCAGGCAAAAGAGCTTCTCGAACGCGGGGTCGGGGGGATTCATTTCTACGTCCTCAATAAGTCGGACCACATCAAAGAAATCATGGAAGCCCTGCCCCTTCGGCGCGAAAGCGGTTACGAGAACCGCGTAGGCGCCGGGAACCCGGGGATAAGACTCTAGGGACGATGCCCGATACCGTTAATCTCTTCGACAAAGTAGCCCGGCGCTACGACTCGCTCAATACCTTTTTCAGCATGGGTATGGACAGGCTCTGGCGGAGGCGGCTAGCCAAGTCCATAAGCGGCTCCAAAACCGTGCTCGACATAGCTACAGGTACAGGCGAGGTCGCGATAGAAACAGTGGACGTCCTTCCCGAGGCGAGCGTTTTCGGCGTCGATCCCAGCTCCGAGATGCTTCTCCTCGCTAGGAAGAAAATAGTCTCTCGTGGGCTTTCCGAGAGGATATCCCTCGCACGCTCACGTGCAGAAGAGCTGCCGTTTAAGGACGGCTCTTTCGATGCCGTAACGATTGCCTTCGGAATAAGGAACACAGTCGATCCGGCCCTTTCGCTTTCCGAAATGAGAAGGGTGCTCAGGCCGGGCGGCAAGGCGGCCGTGCTCGAATTCGCGATACCGCGCCAGAAGCTCTTCGCCCCACTCTATCTCTTTTATTTCAAGAACATACTGCCGCTCGTTGGCTCTCTATTCGGAACCAAAAGCGAGTACAAGTATCTATCGGATTCCACTTCCGCTTTCCCGCAGAGAGAGAAATTCCTCGATCTCATGAAAGAGTCCGGGCTCACGCCGGAAAAATCAGTCGAAATGATGCTCGGGATTGTGATACTCTACACAGGCGTAAAGCGCTGAGCGCTGGATTGTAAGCTTCTGAATATATTACAGTTTTTATGGAGCGAGGCGCTCAATCAGCCATTCGCCAGATGGGAGCTTCGTGTAACGGAGCCGGTCGTGGAGCCTGTCCGGCCTTCCTGCCAGAATTCGATCGACGAAGGGACCAGCCTGTACCCGTTCCAGTAAGGCGGGCGCGGGACTTCCGAGCTCTCGTATTTTTCTTCGATCGCACGGTACCTTTCTTCGAGGTATCCCTGTCGGAGATAACCCTGCTCTGCTCCGAAGCCCATGCCCCGAGCTGGCTCCCCTGGGCCTCGAAGAGAAATAATCGTCCGAATCACTTTTGGGAAGCATCTCGACGGCGCCCTCTATACGCACCTGCCTTTCCACCCACTCCCACCAGAAACACATCGCGGCGTTCAAGTTCCCCGAAAGCTCCTCCCCTTTCCTGCTCTCCGAGTTGGTGTAAAAAACAAACCCTTTCTCGTCCACACCCTTTAAGAGAAGCATTCTCGATGACGGCTTCATATCGGGCGAGACGGTGGCCAGGGCAAACGCATCCGGGTACCTGAGGCCCGCACTGGCCGACGCCTCTTCATACCATTTCTCGAATTGCTTGAACGGGTCCTTATCGAGATCTACTTCTCTCAGCTCTTTAATGCCGAATTGTTCGTGTCCTGTTTTTTCCACCATGGCTCCACGCGAAAGCCGGTACGCTATAAGATTTTCTTTAGAGTTTTGGCCAGAACCGGCGACCTGAAATTATACCCCAGTTCCGTGAGCTTTACAGGCACAGCCCTCGTGCTCGCGAGCATAAGCTCGTCGGCCATCTCCCCGAAGACAGCCCGCGCCGCGAACTCCGGCAGCGGAACAAACGCGGGGCGATTAAGGGCCGATGCGAGGGCTTTCGTGAACTCCTCATTCGTCACCGTATCGGGCGACACCATATTGACCGGGCCGGAGGCGTCTTTCGCTTCGAGTAGAAAGCAAATCCCCTCTGTAAGATCCTCAAGCGAAATCCAGCTCCAGTACTGCTTCCCGCTCCCTATCTTTCCGGCAATACCGAGCTTAAAGGGTATTAGCATCTGCTTAAGCGCGCCGCCGTCCGGCGAAAGCACCATGCCTATGCGCATCTTGACGATCCGTATGCCCGCCTCCTTGCCAATATCGAGCGCTTCTTCCCATCTCCCGCTCACGTGCGCCAGAAAGCCCTTCCCCTGCGGGCTCTCTTCCGTAAGTACAGCATCCCCCCTGTCGCCGTAATACCCGACTCCAGACGCCGCCACGACGACCCCAGGCTTGGACTCGAGGCCCGAAAGCGCCTTCATAAGGAGCTCCGTTCCGTGTACGCGGCTTTCGAGTATTCGGGCCTTTTTTTCCTCGGTCCACCTGCCGGCGATGTTCTCGCCCGCAAGGTGTACGACGGCGTCATACCCCTCGAGCCCGGACGTATCTATCTCCCCTTCGTCCGGGTTCCAGTATACGGCGTCACCCGCCGATGCCGCCCCCTTTGAGCGGACGAGCCTCGTAACTGTATGGCCCTTACTCCTGAGGAGAGGCATCAGATGCGAACCCACGAGCCCCGACGATCCTGTAACGAGAACTTTCATAATTTCACCTCTTTTTAAGCTTAACACACGGCGGGTATCGAAAAAGAATTAGGCTTAGGAGCCGAATACATCCAGTATCGCTCCCTGATACTCCCTTACCTCTTCGAAGTCTATATAGTAGTGCGGCGCGCTCAATATCGGGAGGTCGAGCAGCTCTCGATATGAATCAATCCTCTTCCTGCACTCGTCGGGGGTCCCAACGACGGCGAACGTATCCACCATCTCGTCGCTGACGGCAGCCACCATCGACTTCACGTCGCCGTTCAAAAAGGCATCGCGTATCTTCGCGGTCTCAGCCGTGAACCCGTGGAGTTTGAAAGGAGGCTCGTACGTCCTCACGGTCGCGTAAAAGGCTATGGTAGCCCTCGCTGCTTCGGTCGCCCGCTTCCTGTCGTTTGAGATAGCGCAGGTTACTATCGACGACGCCGTAAATCCCCGGCGGTCCCTTCCCGATGCTTCGAGCCCGGCCTTTATCTCCGGGAGTACTAACTCTCTCAAATACCTCTCCGAGCACACGACATGCCCCAGGTATCCGTCGGCCTTCTCGCCCGCCGCGCGGCACATACCGCCGCCGACGCCCGCAAGGTAGATGGGGATATTATCCCTCACCGTTTTAAACGGACGGTGATAGCCCTTCGTGTTTATGTCGTAATACTCGCCTTTGTATCTGAGCGCACCGTCGCCCGCCTTCTCCGTCACGAGCCTTATGACGTCCATGCACTCCTTTATGCGCGTTACGGGCTTTCCGTGGGATATGCCGTGCCACATCTCGTTCGTCCTCTTCGCACCGGTGCCGAGCCCGAGCACGAGCCTTCCGCCCGAGATTTCGTCAAGGTCGAGCGCTGTAAGCGCGGTTATGAGAGGCGTCCTCACGAACGCGAGCGCCACGGCCGTTCCAAGCTTAATGGTTTTCGTTACTGACGATACGTAAGAGAGCTGCTCGAATGATGTCCTGTAAAGCTCCGTAGCCCAGATGGAATCGAACCCCGCGGCCTCGGCGTCCCTTGCGAGAGGCAGAAGGCCGGACATTTCGTCCGAATCGAGGATGAGTCCAACTGGTTTCATAGGCAGAAACAATAAAGGCGGCACTGGGCCGCCTTTAGGTTATTTTCTTTATAATGGCCGAAACGCGCCCGTTATCTTTCCGGGCCGCTTCGCCTTGATGAATTATTACTCTTTCTTGTCTTCCCCTTCGGCCTCGGGCGCTTCTTCAGGAGCAGCCTCCGCTTCGGGCGCCGCCTCTTCCGCAGGCTCTGATGCAGCCTCCGGAGCCGTAGCCTCTTCGGCCGGCGCTTCAGGAGCTTCGGCCGTTTCTTCAGGTGCAGCTTCCGCAGCCGGGGTTTCCGCTTCCGGAGCAGCCGTCGCTTCAGTTTCGGGAGCTGCCGCCTCTTCCGGCTGAGCCTCCGCCGCTGCCGGGGTCTCGGCTTCAGCCGCGGATGCCTCCGCCGCCTTCTCCTCTTCTATGAGCCCCAGATCCTCTGCGGATTCTTTCTTGCTGCTCTTGGCCTTTGCAGTGGCCTCCGTCTCGGATGCCTGCGTTTCCTTCTTCTTCGGTGCGGCCTTGGCCTTCTTCTTTTTCGGCTTGTAATCTTCTTCGACGAGCTCGATTATGGATACCGGGCTGCTGTCGCCTCTCCGGAACCCGAGTTTCGTAATCCTCGTGTATCCGCCCGGGCGGTCCTTGAACTTCGGGGCTATTTCGTCGAAAAGCTTCTTTAAGACCTCGTTGTCACGAATGTAGGCCGCGGCCTGCCTTCTCTTGTGAAGGCTTCCGTCCTTGGCGAGGGTTATCAGCTTTTCTGCGATTCTCCTCAGTTCCTTGGCCCTGGTGTCGGTGGTCTTTATCTTGTCGAAGCGAAAAAAGTCCGTGACCATGTTTCTGAACATGGCCTTTCTGTGCTTTGTCGTAACCCCAAGCTTACGCCCGATTCTTTTATGTCTCATCGCAAATTCTCCGGTTCTGTTTCAAACAATTACTGAAGCGCCGTCTTTTCGCCGCTTTTCTTTGCTTTTTCGTTTTCGAAAACATCCTGGTCTATCTTGAGTCCGAGCCCAAGCCCCATCTCCGTCAGCCTCTCCTTGATTTCGTAAAGCGAACGCTTCCCGAAATTCTCGAGGTTAAGGAGATCCTCTTCGGATTTCTGGATGAGATCGCCTGCGTACTCGACGCCCGCCTTCCTGAGACAGTTGAGCGAACGCGCCGAAAGATCCATCTCCTCGATGGTGTTGAACAGTATCTCTTCCGTACCCTTTATCTCCTGCTTATCGTCGGTCTCCAGTACCTCATCGACCTCTGCTTCGTCAAAGTTGATGAACACCGTAAGCTGATGCTTCACGATCTTTGCTGCATACGCAAGCGCATCCTCGGGAAGCATGGTGCCGTTGGTCCATATCTCTATAGTAAGCTTCTGAAAGTCCGTCCTTCGCCCGACCCTCGAGTTCGTGACGGTATAGTTCACCTTTCTGACAGGCGAAAAAAGCGCGTCGATCGGGATAACCCCTATCGTGCTCTGAATCTCGCCCCTTCTTTCCACGGGTTCGTATCCCCGCCCCATCTCGACCTTCATTTCCATTTCGAGCTTGGCTCCCTCGGAAAGGGTCGCTATATGATGGTTCGGGTTAAGTATTTCCACGTTATGTCCGGTAGTGACGTCTCCGGCCTTGATGTCCGTTTCACCCTGAGCGCTTACGCGAATCGTCTGCGGCTCGTAGGTATGCATCTTAAGGTCCATGCCTTTAATGTTAAGGATGATCTCGGTGACGTCTTCTTTCACGCCGGGTACGGACGAGAACTCGTGCAGCACTCCGTCGATTTTAATCGACGTAACCGCCGGTCCCTGGATCGAAGAGAGCAGAACTCTCCTGAGTGCATTTCCCAGCGTAACACCGTATCCGCGTTCCAAAGGCTCGCACACGAATTTTGCGTATGTATGTGAAGCGGTTCTTTCGTCCTTCTCAATTCTTTTCGGTTTGATTAGGTCTTGCCAGTTTTTTTGAAAATCCTTCACCATACTCCCTCCATTATATGAAGATGAGATCCATACGCCTTTTGGAAACGCCTTTTTATTATCTTCGTTATCTTCTCGATTTTTATACCCTCGAATAGAACTCGACTATGAGCTGCTCTTCTATCGGGAACGTTATGTCCTCGCGCTCGGGGTTCCTGACTACGGTCCCCTTCAAATTCTCTTCGTCGAGCTCGAGCCATTCAGGAACGCCCCTTCTCGATGTGAACTCCAGCGCCTGGGCAATCCTCTGCAGCTTTTTGCTCTTTTCCCTGATTTCGATCTTGTCCCCGGGCTTAACCTGGTAGGACGGGATGTTTACGGACTCGCCGTTTACGAGCACGTGATTGTGGCTCACTATCTGCCTCGCGTCGCTCCTCGAGCTCCCCATGCAAAGGCGGTAGATAACGTTGTCGAGTCTTCTTTCGAGCATCGCAATGAGAATGGAGCCGGTTACGCCTTTCAAACGGGCAGCTTTCTGGAAATAGCTCTTGAACTGCTTTTCACGAAGCCCGTACATTCTCTTTACTTTCTGCTTCTCTCTGAGCCGGACCCCGAACTCGGAAAACTTACTGCGGAACTTTCCGTGCTCTCCCGGTACCTGCTCGGGCCTTTTTTCTATAGCCGTTTTGCCGTTGTAACTACGCTCACCCTTTAGGAAGAGGTTTACTCCTTCCCTTCTGGAAAGCCTGTCTGTTGGCCCAGTATATCTTCCCATATTACAGCGTAACCTCCTTGAGTTCCTCTACTAAGACTCGAGTGTTTCCAAAAGACATGAATCAGACCCTCCTCTTTCCCGGCGGCCTGCATCCGTTATGCGGTATAGGAGTGATGTCCCTGATAAATGTAATCTTGAGACCTGAGGCCTGGAGCGACCTGACAGCCGGCTCCCTTCCCGGGCCGGGGCCCTTTACATAAACAGACACGCTTCTCATACCGACCGACGCCGCCTTCTTGGCCGCGTCCTCGGCCGCGATCTGCGCAGCGAACGGGGTCCCTTTACGGGTGCCCTTGAAGCCCTTTGCTCCGCCGCTCGACCACGCGACCACGTTTCCCGCCGTGTCGCTTATGGTAATGATGGTATTGTTGAAAGTAGCCTGGATGTTAACCACGCCCTGTTCTACAAATTTCTTTACCTTTCTCTTGCCGCCTTTTTTTACAGCCATCTATTATCTCCGTAACCGATTATTTACCGGCCTTCTTCTTTTTAGCTATTGCGGTACCGCGCGGTCCCTTTCTGGTCCTCGCGTTGGCCCTTGTCTTCTGACCCCTGGTCGGAAGGCCGAGCCTATGCCTTATGCCCCTATAACAGCCGATCTCGATGAGACGCCTGATGTTGCCCTGCACTTCCTTTCGGAGCTCGCCCTCTACGAGATACTTGTTCTCGATTATGTCCCTGATGGTGGCCACTTCCTGGTCCGTGAGGTCCTTGGAGTGTGTGTTCACGTCTATCTCGGCTTCCTTCAGGATATCTTTCGAGAACTTCCTGCCTATACCGTAAATATAGGTAAGTCCGATTTCTATCCTTTTATTGAGCGGTATGTCTACGCCTGCTATTCTGGGCATATTTCTTCTCTCCTACCCTTGCTTCTGTTTGTGTCTCTTGTTTACGCAGATAATCCTTATAACACCTTTTCTTTTGATTACCCTGCATTTATCGCAAATCTTTTTTACTGATGCTCTAACTTTCACGGTCTTCACCCCGAAATATCATTTTCTCAATCTGTACGTGATCCTGCCCTTCGAAAGGTCGTACGGGGAAAGCTCGAGCTTTACCTTGTCCCCGGGGAGGATTCGTATAAAACGCGTCCTCATCTTGCCGGAAACGTACGCCAATATTTCATGCCCGCCGTCGATCTCCACTCGGAACATCGCATTGGGCAACGCCTCGATCACTGTACCTTCGAATTCTATTCTCTCTTCTTTAGCCATAAGTTTTATTGTGTCAGCACCAGCGGTCCGTCCTCCGTTACGGCGACCGTGTGCTCGAAATGAGCCGATAGAGTGCCGTCCACTGTGACCGCCGTCCAGCCGTCCTTGAGTATCTTTACGTCCGGCCTGCCGACATTCACCATCGGCTCTATAGCCATAACCATTCCCGGCTTTAGCTTCATGCCCCTTCCGTTGCTTCCGTTCTCGGGAACGAAGTTGGGCACCTGCGGATCTTCGTGAAGATTTTTACCGATGCCGTGCCCTACAAAGGACCTCACGATGGAGAACCCTTCTCCCTCTACGTAGTCCTGTATCGCTGCCGATATATCGTATAGCCTGTTTTCCGGGCGGGCTTCCTTTATACCCCTCATCAGAGACTCTTCCGTCACCTTAAGAAGCTTCTCCGCTTCCGGGGATATGTTACCCACCGGCACGGTAATAGCCGAATCTCCATAAAAACCATCCAGAATAACCCCGAAGTCGAGGCCGACTATGTCACCTTCTTTGAGTACGTTCTTCTTCGAAGGTATACCGTGTACTACCTCGCTGTTTACGGCAAAGCAGACAGATGCCGGATAGCTCGAATAACCCTTGAATGCCGGCTTGGCTCCCTTGCTGACCGCGAGATCCTCCGCCATGCGGTCGAGATCCCAAGTCGTTACTCCGGGGACCACGTTCTCGCGCATCTTCCTGAGCGCTTCCACGACGAGCTGCGCCGCGCTGCGCATTTTTTGTATTTCTTCTTTATTCTTCAAATAAATCATGCCCTCAAATCCGCCAGCACCGAATCGATTTTCGTAAATACGTCGTCGATGCTCCCCATGCCGTCCACTTCGTGCAGCACCCCTTCTTCGGCGTAGTAGGATTTCAAAGGCTCCGTCTGATTTCGGTAGACCTTGAGCCTGTTCCTTACGACGTCTTCCGTATCGTCCTCTCTTCCTTCTATCTTCTGCCGCTCGAGTATCCTTTTGACGATCTCTTCGTCGTTTACCTCAATGGAAACGACCGCGTCTATCGACGCCCCGGTCGAAT
The DNA here is from genome assembly GCA_041390285.1 of Thermodesulfobacteriota bacterium. Lineage (GTDB taxonomy): Bacteria > Desulfobacterota_D > UBA1144 > Nemesobacterales > UBA2774 > JADLGH01. The sequence continues at coordinate 167,735 of JAWKQD010000006.1, forward strand.
TAAGCATCTCGCTGAGCGCTTCGGCCTGGGGTACGGTTCGCGGAAAGCCGTCAAGCATAAATCCGCTCTTCGCGTCGTCCTCTGCGATTCTGTCCTTTATTATGCCAATTACAACACCATCGGGAACGAGCTCCCCCTTGTCCATGTACGACTTCGCGAGCTGTCCAAGCTCTGTGCCGTTCTTGACCGCCGCCCTCAGCATGTCTCCCGTCGAAATGTGTGCCGTAGTATATTTTTCAGTAATCTTGGCCGCCTGAGTCCCTTTTCCGGCCCCAGGAGGTCCGAACAAAATAAGTCGCATTATATAAACACCGCCATTAAATATTGTATCTTCTGGGGCCTTTCATCCCGCGCTTTCTTACAAATCCCTCGTAACTGTGAGTGATTAGGAACGATTCCACCTGCTGAACGAAGTCGAGTGTGACACCTACCACGATCAGGAGTGAGGTCCCGCCAAAGTAGAAAGGCAGATTAAACGGCTCACGCTGCAGAAACGATGGTATAACGCACACGAACGCCACATACACGGCGCCTATGAACGTTATTCGCCCAAGTATCCTGTCTATATACTCAGAGGTCTTTTTCCCCGGCCTTATCCCCGGTATGAAGCCACCATTCTTCCTGAGGTTTTCAGCAAGATCGTCCGGGTTGTAAATGATCGCCGTATAGAAATAGGCGAAGAAAATAATTAATGCTGCAAATATAATATTATACACTAGCAAATTGTCGAATAACAAATCGGACATATCCCGGAGGAACGGAACATTCACGAACGTGAGAACCGTCGCCGGGAATATAAGAAGCGAAGAAGCGAAGATCGGGGGTATAACGCCCGCTGTGTTCGTCTTCAGCGGAAGGTGAGAGGACTGCCCCCCATATACCTTCCTTCCGACCACCCTTCTCGGATACTGTACGGGTATCTTCCGGTAAGACCTCTCGACGAATACTATGAACGCCACTATAGCAACCAGGAGCAGGAAGATGAGGACGACGCCGAAAACGGTCATCTCACCGGTGCTTATGAGCCTTACTATATTCCAGAGCGCCCCCGGTATGCCGACGAGAATCGAAGCCGCGATGATGAGCGATATACCGTTTCCGATACCGCGCTCTGTAATCTGTTCACCAATCCACATGACGAAGAGCGAGCCCGCCGTCAGCGTAAGAACCGTCATAATCCTGAACGTCCAACCCGCTTCCTTTACAACCGCGGATCCGGTCCCCATGCCCCCTTCGAGGGTTACGGCAAGCATGAAGCCCTGCACTATACATATAAGAACCGTTCCGTAACGGGAGTACTGGTTTATTTTTCTCCTGCCGGCTTCCCCTTCCTTCTGCATGGCTTCCAGCGACGGAAACGCCTTTACGAGAAGGGACATGATAATCGAGGAGGTAATGTACGGCATTACGCCGAGCGCAAAAACGGACGCACGCTCGAGCGCGCCTCCGGAGAACATATTCAGTATGTCAAAGATCGTGCCCCTCGTCTCTTCGAAGAGCTTTACGATCTGCTCGGGATCGATACCCGGCAGGGGACGAATACCCCGAGCCTGTATATGATCAGCATGAGCGCTGTGAATAAAAGGCGTTTGTTAAGCTCAGGTATTCTAGGAATAGCACCTATATTTCTATTCATATAATATCTGCCTTACCGCCCTTATCTTCGATCTTTTTTATAGCGGCCTTGCTGAAAGCGGTTGCCTTAACGGTCAACTTCTTTTCGAGCTCACCATTTGCAAGCACCTTCACAGGGTTCTTCCCCTTCGTGAGGCCGGCGCCCTTGAGCTCGACGTCCGTTATAACATCACCGTCGTTGAATCTATTAAGGTCGGACACTTTGACGAGGTCGAACTTTTCCTTGTTCCTGCTCGTGAATCCGCGCTTTGGGGACCTCAGCTTAAGAGCCGTCTGTCCGCCCTCGAACCACGGCGAAACCTTCCCGCCGGACCTTGCTTTCTGGCCCTTGTGCCCCTTTCCGCTTGTCTTTCCCGTACTCCCCGGCCCTCTGCCCACTCTTTTTCTCTGTTTTTTCGAACCCGGCTGGGGAGATAAACTGTTAAGCATCTGTTTCAGACCTCGTGTATGAATTTTTTGTTAGCCCGCACGGCAGCCCGTGGCGGGGTTTTTCGGAATATCGCTCAAAAACTCAATTCAAATAAGACTTCGGGAGATCGAGTTCCTTTACATCCTTGCCTCTGATACCGGCCACTTCCTGCGGCATCCTGAGGAGAGCAAGTCCATTAATCGCAGCCTTTACGACGTTAAGGGGATTGGTCGAGCCTACGACCTTCGAGAGTATGTCATGAATTCCCGAAAGCTCTACGACAGCCCTTACCGCGCCTCCGGCGATAACACCGGTACCAGGCGATGCCGGCCTCAACATGACCCTGCTCGATACGTGCTCGCCCACCACCTCATGGGGTATGGTGCTTCCCTTTCTCGGCACTCTTATAAGATTCTTCTTGGCCTTTTCCATCGCCTTTCTGATGGCGTCGGGAACCTCGTTCGATTTGCCGAGGCCCGCCCCTATGATACCGTCGGAATTGCCTACTACCGCAAGCGCCGTGAAGTGAAACCTCTTTCCGCCCTTGGTAACCTTGGCAACTCTTCGGATATGGACCACTTTCTCTTTGAGCTCATACTCGGTTGCGTCGATCTTTTCTTTTTGCAAGTACGCCTCCAGACTTAAATCCTTTAGAATTCTTTTTTGTTAAAACTCGAGTCCCGCTTCGCGTGCAGCATCGGCAAACGCCTTCACCCTTCCGTGGTAGGGATAACCGCCGCGGTCAAACGAAACCTTGGTTATACCCTTTGCCACCGCTTTTTCGGCCAGTGCCTTGCCGACGACCTTGGCAGCATCCGTTTTCTTCATTTTTTCCTTCCCCAGAACATCCCTGATCTCAGGGGTGAGGGAGGACGCCGAAACGATGGTTACCGAATTCAGGTCGTCTATAATCTGTCCGTAAATGTGCGACGAGGACTTGAAGACCGCGAGCCTCGGCTTTTCCGGGCTTCCGGAAATCTTCCTTCTTACCCTCGTATGCCTTATATCCTTCTTTATCTTTCTGCTTAATCTTGTCGTCATCCCTTAGCTCCCGCCTTTCCGGGCTTCAGTTTCAGTTTTTCAGTCGAATACCTTATTCCCTTACCCTTGTAAGCATCGGGCGGCCTGAGCTCCCTTATACGGGCCGCCGTCTGTCCGAGGACCTGCTTGTCGATGCCCTTTAAGATGAGCATTGTGCCCCTTTCCTCGAATTCCGCCGATATGCCATCGGGAATGGTGAATTCGACAGGATTCGAATATCCGAGGTTGAACTTTATCTGGCTGCTGCCCATGGCCTCGGCCCTGTATCCGACACCGACGATTTCGAGGGTACGGGAAAAGCCGTCGCTGACGCCCGTCACCATATTGGCGATGATGGACCTTGCGAGCCCATGAAGCGCCTTTACCTTCTTCTCGTCGTTATCCCTTTCTATTAAAAGGTTTTCTTCTTCGAGCTTGGCGTTTATGCCAGAGGGGATATCCCAGGAGAGCTTCCCCTTTCCGCCCTCGACCTCGACAACGCCGTTATTGAGGCCAACCTTGACCCCGCTCGGTACTTTTATAGGTTTTCTTCCAATTCGAGACATTAATGCTCCCTCACAATATAGAACAGATAAGCTCCCCGCCCACTCCCTGCTTCCTGGCTTCCGAACCTGTCAGAATGCCCTTGGAGGTCGAAAGTATGCATGTTCCGAGTCCGCCCTTTATACGGGGAATCTCGCTCTTGCCGACGTATACCCTTCTGCTCGGCTTGCTGATTCTCTGGATTTCTTTTATAACACTCGTTTTCCCTTCGGCGTAGGCAAGCGTTATCGTGATGACCTTGCCAACACCTTCCCCTTCGACCTTGTAGTCGCCTATATATCCCTGCTCTTTTAAGATCCTCGCAAGCTCGACCTTTATGACCGAGCTCGGTATAGTAGCAGTCTTATGACCCGCAATCAAGGCGTTCCTGATTCTCGTAAGCATGTCGGCTATCGGGTCTGTCATATCTTTTCGCTCCCTGTAATAATCTGAAAAATTAATCCAATCATCGTTGAATACCGCCTACCAGCTCGACTTTCTAACGCCGGGTATCTTGCCGTGGCTAGAAAGGTCCCTGAAGCATATCCTGCACATATCGAAGTGCCTTATATAGGAGCGCGGCCTTCCACAGAGGGGGCAGCGGTTTCTCTGCCTCACTTTAAACTTGGGCTCCCTCATAGATTTTTCCATTAGCGCTTTGCGTGTCATCTGGCTCTGTCTCCTAATTTGTTGTAAACGGCATTCCGAATTCCTGAAGGAGGCTCTTGGCCTCGGCATCCGTCTCTGCCGTAGTCACTATGCTTATGTTCATACCCTTTACGTGCTGAATCTTGCTGTAATCGATCTCCGGGAAGATCACCTGCTCCCTAAGGCCAAGCGTATAGTTGCCTCGCCCATCAAAGGCCTTTCCCGAGACCCCGCGAAAGTCCCTCACCCTCGGAAGGGCGAGATTCACGAGCCTGTCCAGAAATTCGTACATCCTGTTCCCGCGAAGGGTGACCGAAACGCCGATCGGAAGACCTTCTCTCAGCTTAAAGCCCGCAATGGACTTCTTCGCGGCCCTGACGACCGGCCTCTGTCCGGTTATGCGTCCGAGCTCGTCCACGGCCTCTTCTATAACCTTCTTGTCCTTCCCCGCGTCGCTCATCCTTCCGAGACCCATGTTAATAACGATCTTCTCGATACCCGGAACCTGCATCGGGTTTTTTGTAGGCAAACTTCTCGTTTAACGCAGGAACGACCTTCTCCTGATACAATTCTTTTAACCTGGGAGCCATTATTTCCTGATCTCCTCTCCGCTCTTTTTGCTATACCTTACTTTCTCACCGCTCGAGAGCACCTTGCGTCCGATACGGACAGGCTTTCTCTCGACGCTGTCGATCAGCATCAGATTGGAAACATGTATTGGCGCTTCCTTCTCTACGATGCCGCCCGTCGGGTTCTTCTGAGACTGCTTCTCGTGGCGTTTTACTATGTTGAGCTTCTCCACGAGCGCGCCGTCCCTTTTCTTAAGAACCTTTATAACCTTCCCGGTCTTGCCCTTTTCCTTGCCCGCCGTTACGTATACCGTATCGCCGGACTTTATATTGAACTTCTTTTTATGAGGACTGTTTTTCTTTTCCGTTAAAGCCATTTCACACCACCTCGGGGGCAAGGGAGATAATTTTCATAAATCCTTTCGTCCTGAGTTCCTCGCTATCGGCCCGAACACGCGGGTTCCCACGGGCTCGTTTTCCTTGTTTATAAGAACGGCCGCGTTGTTGTCGAACCTGACGTAAGAGCCGTCCACCCTTCTCTGCTCTTTTCTGGTGCGGACAATCACTGCCCTGTGCACAGTGCCCTTGTCCACCTTAGAGCTCGGGATGGCCTCTTTTACAGATACGACGACCACGTCGCCGAGCCTCGCATACTTCCTTCGCGTGCCGCCCAGCACTTTAATACAGTAAAGTCTCTTTGCGCCGGTGTTATCGGCTGAATCCAGATATGTAGACGACATTATCACTGCTGCTCACCCCCTGCCGCTGCCGGATCGGCCTCAGGCTCGATGTCGAGTTGTATCGCACGCTCAATAATCCTGCTGACCCTCCACCTCTTCGTCTTGCTGACGGGTCTCGTTTCGATTATGAGCACCTTGTCCCCGACCTTGCACGTCTCGTTTTCGTCGTGGGCCTTGAACTTGGTGTTTCTCTTTACTGCCTTTTTGTACCTCGGGTCCATCTTCATCTGTATGACATCGACGACGACTGTCTTGTTCATCTTGTCACTGACGACGGTCCCGATCTTGGACTTATATTTCCCTCTAGGCATTAAATTAACTTCTCCCTGTGGTGAGTTCCTTTTCCTTTTTTATCGTCAGGAGACGGGCGAGCTCTCTTTTGAGCGTCCTGATCCTCGTTACGTTGGTCGTCTGCTGGGTGCTGATCTGAATCCTGAGGTTGAAAATCTCCTCGGTCAGCTCAACCCTCTTCTTTTCAAGCTCGCTGTCGCTGAGCGCTCTTATGTCGCTTGCTTTCATCCCAGTATGTCCCCCTCGTTACGGGCTACTACCCTAGTCTTTATAGGCAGCTTGTGCGAAGCAAGCCTGAAGGCTTCCTTTACGAGTTCCATGTTAATACCGCTTATCTCGTAAATCATCGTGCCCTCTTTACCGGTGCGACGTAGCTGTCCACGTCGCCCTTTCCTTTACCCATCCTCGTTTCAGCCGGCTTTTTCGTTATCGGCTTGTGGGGGAACACCCTTATCCAGAGCTTGGCGCCCCTTCTTACGTGACGGGTAATGGCGATACGGGCGGCCTCTATCTGGCGGGAAGTCAGCTTCCCCGATTCCGTAGCCTGAAGGCCGTATTCGCCAAAGGCCATGGAAGCCCCTTTGTTAGCCTTTCCCCTGATCCTGCCCTTATGTAATTTTCTGTATTTCGTACGTGCCGGTTGCAGCATTTATATCACCTAAAGAACCTGTTTGTGTTTTCTTTCCAGTATTTCGCCTTTGAATATCCAAACTTTTATTCCGATTATTCCATACGTCGTTTTCGCCTCGGTAAAGCCGTAATCTATATCGGCCCTCAGCGTCGCCAGCGGCACCCTGCCTTCGCGGTACCATTCCTTCCTGGCGATTTCCGCCCCGCCGAGCCTTCCCGAAACCATTACCTTTATGCCCAGTGCTCCGAGCCTGAGAGCCGACGATATACCCCTTTTCATCGCACGCCTGTAGGCAACGCGGCGCTCTATCTGAAGCGCAACGTTCTCGGCCACGAGCTGCGCGTCTATCTCGGGGCGCTTCACTTCGCGGATGTCGAGGTATATGTCCTTTCCGGTCATCTTCGACAGCCTCTGCCTGAGAGACTCTATCTCCTGCCCCTTCCTTCCTATGATCATGCCGGGACGGGCTGCGTTAATGATTATCCTCACCCTTTCGGAGGCCGCCCTTTCGAGCTCGATCTTCGATATCGCCGCCTGATAGAACTCCTTTTTTATCAGCTTCCTGATCTTGAGGTCCTCGTGAAGAAGGCTCCTGTACCTGCCCTTCTCCGCGTACCACTTGGAGTCCCACGTTTTGGTGATTCCCAGTCTAAGCCCTACAGGGCATACTTTCTGACCCAATTTATAGCCCCCTCTCTTCAAGCACTATTGTTATGTGGCTCATTCTCTTTTTCCTCGAAGCCGCCCTTCCCCTGGCCCTGGCCCTTATCCTCTTGAGCGTAGGTCCCTTCGAAGCGTAGGCTTCCTTTATGTAAAGTGAATCCGTATCGCCATGTCCTTTCTCCGCGGCGTTCGCGACAGCCGACTTCAAGAGCTTCGCGATATCGGGAGCGGAACGCTTATTCAGCGAGGACAAAAGAGTGAATGCGTTTTCGACTCCCGACCCCCGGATAAGCCCCAGCACCGGACCAAGTTTTTTAGGTGAAGATCTGTAATATTTCTTTACGGCCTGTGAAACCATGATCAATCCTTCTCGCTATTTTTTGCCTTTCGTAACTTTAGCCTTCTTGTCGCCCGCGTGCCCGGTGAACGTCCTCGTCGGGGAAAACTCACCAAGCTTGTGCCCGACCATGTGCTCCGTAACGTAGACGGGTATGAACTTCCTGCCGTTATAAACGGCGAACGTCAAACCTATCATATCGGGGATTACCATCGACCCCCTGGACCATGTCCTTATAATCTTTGTGCCTCCGGCAGCCTTTTCGGCCTCTACTTTTTCCATAAGCCGGCTGCTGATAAAAGGTCCTTTTTTGCTTGATCTAGGCATAAATACTCCTTAATCCATTCCGTAACCGATTCTTCTGCGCTTGACGATAAATTTATCGGTTCTCTTGTTCTTTCTGGTTTTATATCCAATCGTTATCCAGCCCCAGGGAGATACGGGATGCGGGTTACCCTTGGCCGCCTTGCCCTCACCACCGCCGTGCGGATGGTCTACGGGGTTCATCGCAACGCCCCTTACGTGCGGACGCTTGCCGATGTGCCTCTTTCTTCCCGCCTTGCCGTACGATATAAGCTCGTGCTCGCTGTTCCCTATCCTGCCCACCGTCGCCATGCAGTCGAGATGAACAAGCCTTATCTCTCCCGAGGTCAGCTTTATCTGGGCGTAATCTCCGTCCTTGGCCGCTATCTGCGCCGAGGCTCCGGCCGCACGCACCATCTTGCCGCCGGCACCCGGCTTGAGCTCTATATTATGAACGACGGTACCCACCGGAATATTCTTCAAGGGAAGCGCGTTTCCAAGCGTCACTTCCACATCCGGGCCCGACATTATGCTGCTTCCAACGCCTACTCCCTCCGGAGCGAGTATGTATCTCTTTTCTCCGTCGGCATAGGAAACAAGGGCTATCCTCGACGAGCGGTTCGGATCGTACTCTATGGAGACAACCTTTCCGGGAACGCCGGTCTTGTTTCTCTTAAAGTCTATGAGCCTGTAAAGGCGCTTGTTGCCGCCGCCCCTCTGAAAGCTCGTGACCCTTCCCTGCGAGTTCCTTCCGCCGGTTTTCTTTACCGGAGAAGTGAGCGGTTTATAGGGCTTGTCTGTCGTTATGTCCGAGTAATCAGAGCCGGATCTGAACCTCGTGCCCGGGCTTGTCGGACGAAATTTCTTAATACCCATCTTTTAAACTCCCTCGAATAGCTCTATTACGCCTTCCCTGAGCTCGACATAGGCCTTCTTTATGGAAGACCTCTTTCCGGAAACGCGGCCGAATCTCTTCACAGCCTTCCCGGTCGTTACGAGCGTCCTTACCTTCCCCACCTTAACCTTGAAAATCTTTTCCACCGCATCCTTTATTTCCCGCTTGTTGCACCTCTTGTCCACGGAGAACACGTACCAGTTCTTCTCCCTTGCGTCAGAGGATTTTTCGGTAACAAGCGGATGCTTTATTATCTGTCTTGGGTCTTTCAATTCTTCAGGACCTCCTGAGCTCTTTCGAGTGAATCCTGCGTCATGACGAGAGCGTCGTACTTCAGGATGTCGTATACGTTAAGCCCTTCCACCCTTACTACCTTCACGTTCGGTATATTTCTGGAGGATTTGAGAAGATTCTCATTCTCTCCGCCAATGATTATAAGAGCCGACTTGAACTCAAACTTCTTTACAAAATCAGCTACCTGCTTCGTCTTTATGGACGGGAGCTCAAATCCGTTGAGGCCGAAAAGAACACCTTCGCCGAATTTAAAGGAAAGCGCGCTTATCAAAGCCTGCTTCCTGGTCTTTTTGTTGATGGAAAAAGACCAGTCCTTCGGCTTCGGCCCGAAGATTATCGCACCGTGGCGCCACTGAGCGGCCCTGATGCTTCCCTGACGCGCCCTGCCCAGGTGCTTCTGCTTCCACGGCTTTTTGCCGCCGCCGCTGACCTCGCCCCTCGTTTTGGTGGACGCGGTTCCGGCCCTTTTTTTGGCAAGCTGCCAGTTAACGACAGCGTGCATAAGGTGCTTTTTTACAGGGGCTTCGAATATTGCAGGGTCTAGGTCAAACGTCCCGACCTTGCCCTTCTCGATGTTAAAAATTTCAAGCTGCGGCACTTGTTCTGCCCCCTTTACTGGTTCTCTTAATTGTTACGAGTCCGCCGTTCGGCCCGGGCACCGATCCCTTGATTACGATGAGATTCCGCTCGGCGTCCACCTTGAACACCGTAAGCCCCTGCATCGTCACCCTCTCGTTACCCAAATGTCCGGCCATGCGCTGTCCTTTCCAGACCCTCGCAGGATATGTCGCGGAGCCTATACCGCCCGCTCTCCTGTGCGCCATGCCTCCGTGCGAGGCTGGCTGGCCGCTGAAGTGGTGTCTTTTCATGACGCCGGCAAAACCCTTACCTTTGCTGGTCCCGACGACATCCACGATCTCGCCCTCTTCGAACACGTCGGCCTTGATTTCGTCGCCGGGATTATACTCATCTCCCCCCGCGGCGAATTCGGCAATGTGCCTTAACGGAGCCACGCCGGCCTTTTTGAAGTGTCCCAGCATGGGCTTATTCACCCTCTGCGGCTTGACTTCGAGGAATCCGATCTGCACAGCCTCGTAGCCGTCCTTCTCGGTGGTCTTTTTCTGGATGACGAAACACGGTCCCGCCTCGATAACCGTAGCGACTACAGCGTTTCCGTTATCCAGAAAATATTCGGTCATCCCGATTTTCTTGCCTAGAATTCCTTCTATCATTATCAAGATCCTGTTAGTTTTATCTCGACTTCAACACCCGAAGCAAGGTCAAGTTTCATAAGTGCGTCGATTGTCTGTTGCGTGGGTTCGAGTATATCCACGACCCTTTTGTGCGTCCTGACCTCGAAATGCTCCCTCGAATTCTTGTCGACATGCGGCGACCTAAGCACGCAGTAGCGGCTTATGTGGGTCGGAAGCGGCACAGGTCCTGCGACCCGTGCGCCCGTCCTCTTTGCGGTGTCCACGATTTCGACCGAAGATCTGTCGAGCAGTCTGTGATCGAACGATTTCAGCTTAATTCTTATTTTAGCAGCGCGATTCATTTATCAATTCCCTTTTACCCGATCACTCCACGATTTTGGTAACGA